>CAVXZK010000005.1:0-399542 GCA_963766365.1 uncultured beta proteobacterium | reverse complement strand
ACCGCGTGTACTACACGCAGCGCGGGACGCGGCTGCTGCTGTTGCTGGCAGGCGGTGACAAGTCAACGCAGCAGAAGGATATTTCCAAGGCGATAGTGTTGGCGAAAGAATTTTCAGGAGTAGACAGACATGCGCAGGGCCGTAGCCAAGAAGGCAAACAAGACAAAGACGACTCCGTACGATGTTGCCGAGCACTTGCGCACGCCGGAAGAGATGGCTGCTTATCTTGACGCCTGGCTCGAGGAAGCCCCAGACGACGCAGCCGGCATCGCGGGAGCACTCGGGGAACATCGCCCGTGCCAAAGGAATGACGCAGGTTGCCAAGGATGCCGGACTAAGTCGTGAGAGCCTCTATCGCGCCCTCAGCGCCGAGGGCAACCCCAGCTTCGCCACCGTACTGAAGGTCGCGAAGGCGCTTGGCGTGAAGCTCCACGCTGAAGCAGCGTGATGGATCGCAAGGCTCAACTCGGCCAGCAGCGGTCCTGGCGCCGGGGCCTTCAGTTCGCCTGAAAGCGGTCGTTACGGTGCCGCCCGCAACGCCGGGTATTCCACACGACCGCGCGCGCGGGCCTTGACCTTGGCGATCAAGTTGGATATCTTCAAGATATCCAATTCTAGGATGTCACCCATGGCTACTCGCAACACCGCCGACCAGATCGCGTTCCCGCTATCGCCCCACCGATAGTGCCACTCGACCTCAGCGCGACACAGCCAAGCGCTTGGCGCAACGCCTGGGTGTCGACGAGACGCAAGCCATCCACCTCGCCTTGCACAACTTGGCGGTGCGACTGCTGCCGCAGTATGAGGCTGACGCGGGTCCGCTGACGGCGGCTCAAGTGCGCCAGATCAGGAAGCGCGTTCCGCAAGGCAAGAAGCGCTCGGTCCGAACCAGCCTGTTCGATGTGAAGTCTGCATGATCCTGCAATGGTGGGCCGAACCCACCGCCGGTGAGATCGTGTGGTGCCACTTTCCCGATGACATCAACCCACGGCCCAAGCCGCGACCGGCTTTGATTCTGATCGTTTTCGATGACGATGCTCCGCAGTTCACGGTCCGTGTCGCATACGGCACCAGCCAGCGCACCACGACTTTGCATCGGGGCGAGTTCGCGATTCTGCGCGACCGCAATCCTGCCGCTTATGAGGCTGCGGGCCTCAGCTACGACACGAAATTCGATCTTGGAAAGACCCTCGATCTGCCATACACAAACGAATGGTTCACGGTGCCACCGGCCGCCCCCCATGGTCAGCTCCCGAAGCTCGGCACCCTCCATCCTTCGCTGGTGCGTGCCGTCCAGGCGGCATTTCGAGCGTCAAAGGCTCCTTAGGACTTGCGCACTTACGGCCAACAGCCGCCATCAGAGGCGCGCGCCTGAATTGCTCAAGAGCTGCCACTTTTAGGAGCCTTGCGATGGCCGTGACCGATCTGTAGCCCGAGGGCCGCTGAACCTGAGCGACAGTTGCGAGGCCTTGTTCTGTGGCTTAGCTTGCATCCTGCAAGGGGTAACTCACCTACAGGCCAGAGGGAGCACAAATGCTGACAAGGCTGATACCTGCAATCTACGTCGGACTCATCGAGATAACGCTGTGGCTGGTGCTTCTGATAGCGGGCCTCGTCGGCTACGTCGCCGCGGTGCCGGCTGCGAAGTCAGCCGGCTGGGTCCTCGCGAATGAAGTCGGATTGAGGGTCGGCGGGGCGATGCTCTGTGTCGCCGTGACCTTTCTAGTTGCCTGTGTCATTGTGGGGCCGCTACTTGTACTCGTGGACATCAGGCGCTCGGTCAAGGCAATTGAGGCGAGTTCGATGGACAGCGGGGTGGAAGATCTGCGGCCCAGCCGTGCGGAGCCCAGTTTCAAGCTCTAGGCGGAGTGCGGCCGGGAGCTGTCGCGAGGAGCCAGCGCCAATTTCGCCCTAAAGCGGCCGCTTTGATGCCCCATGATGTGCCCGAAACCGGTCCTTGACTATATGCATAGCATATGCATAATAGCGATGTGGACATCGAGTTCGATCCGGCAAAGGCGCGGGCAAATCTACGCAAGCACGGCGTCAGCTTCGCGGACGCGGAACAGGCGCTACGAGATCCGTTTGCCACAACAATCGACGATCCCGACGCCGAAGGCGAGCAACGCTTCGTCACCCTAGGGATGGACACCCTGGGGCGAGTATTGGTCGTTGTCCACACTGCCCGGGGCGACCGAGTGCGTCTCATCTCAGCAAGGAAGGCCAGCAAAGGCGAAGTGGAGCAATACCATGCGTAAAGAGTACGACTTCAGCAAGGGGCGACGCGGCGCGGTTGTCTCTTCGAAAGGCAAGACCAGAATCACGATCATGCTCGACGACGACATCCTTGAGCACTTTCGTGCGCGCGCCGAGGCGGAGGGCATGGGCTATCAAACGATGATCAACGCTGCCCTGCGCGAGGCGGCCGCGGGGACGAAGGGAAAGTTGGCTGGCGAGAAGCCGCTGACTGCAGCGGCGTTACGTAAGATTCTTCGTGAGGAGTTGCACGCCGCTTGATGCGCCGACTCTGGTCGGCCATCTGCTGCCATTCAGTTGCACGGCACGATCTGCCCAACAGCGGACTCATTTGGCACTTAGTGCGTAGTTCGGGATGATCTGAGCGGGACTTTCAGGCGCGTGTGATCAGCCTCTTCGATTGGGTGCACAGCGCGGCGCGCGGTCTGGCGACAGACAGTTGCTGGTTTTGGTTTCTGTGTATATACTTTACATATACGTATTGGAGCCACCATGCCAGCGACCCCCTCCAGCCTGTTGCTGAAGTTCCGAACACGCGACACGCAGTTCGGCGTGACTCGCCAGACCGTGAAAGCCATGGCTGCGCGCTTCGACCTCTCGGAGACGGAGATCGTGCACATGGCACTGTCGCGCATGGCCAAAGAGGAGTTGCCGGCGTACGAAGCCGATGATGGGCCGCTGTCGGCGCGGGATGTCAAGGCGCTTGGAAAGATTGCCGGCGCGGCGTTGCCCAAGGGCCGGGTCGTGAAGAAGCAATCGCTGTTTTGATGGCGGCCCGGTGGAAGCCCCCGGCGCCGGGCGACATTGTCTGGTGCCGTTTCCCGAACCTTCCGCAGCGCAACCCCGGTCCGAAGCCGCGGCCCGCGCTGGTGTGCGGCATCACGGAGCGGGAGGACGGGGTTTCGGTGACTGTCGCGTACGGCACCTCTCAAAACCTGAACCGACTCCACAAGGGCGAGTTCGCGATCACGAAGCACGGTAACCCAGCCGCGTACGGCGGCGCCGGACTCTCGTTCGACACCAAGTTCGACTTCAGGCAGTTGGTAGAACTTCCTTGGAATGAAAGCTTTTTCGCGGTGCCTGCGCAGGCACCACACGGCCAGAACCCGAAGCTGGGAAGCCTTCACCCTTCGATGATGCGGACGGCGCAGGCCGCGTACCAAGCCTTACGGGGTACGGACTGACGACCGCAGCTGGCGGCCAAGACCTGCCATCCAACCGCTCTTACCAACCGCCCCGATAGCGGTCCTTGTTTCTCTCCGCATAGCTGACGCAGATCGAGCGGTAGCAACGCTAGGATCGTCTCGGCGCGCACGAATGACTGGACCAATCGGCGCCGAGCCCTGAATGGCTGCGCCCGGACTCTGTGTAGCAATCCATAGCAGTGCATTGCTATATAGGTAAGTCGTGCTATTCTTCGCTACATGACAGACGCGTGGCATTACCCACGGACCGAACTGGCCGAGCAGTACCTTCGGTTCTTTGACACCGGGGTTGCTCCTGCACTCGTGCTGTTCGCGCCACGGCGACGCGGCAAAACCGAGTTCCTGCTGCACGATCTGGGGCCCGCAGCGGAAGCCAGTGGCTACCGGGTCGTTTATGCGAGTTTCTGGCAGTCACCTTTGGCCCCCGCGGCCGCCTTGCTCTACGCCCTCGAGGACAGCTGGTCGAAGCGATCGTTCGCGGAGCGCGCCGGTGCGCTGCTGACGAGTCCGGTGGAGCACGTAACGCTGTCTGGCACGCTGGGGCCGCTCAAGGGTGAGGCCAAAGTCGACGTGAGCGATGTGCCGAAGAGGGCCCCCGCCGATTTGCTGCTTTATCTGGATGACCTGCTCGGGCGGCTCTCGAAGAGGAAGCGGCTGCTATTGCTGCTGGATGAGGTGCAGCAGCTGCGGGCAAGCCGCGAGAACGGTCCGCTTGTGGCAGGACTGCGGACGTCGCTCGACAAGCTCGGCCGGCGGGTCAGCACTGTCTTCACAGGAAGTTCGCGAACCGGCCTGATGCAAATGTTCTCCGACAAGGAGGCGCCGTTCTTCCACTTCGCCAGTCAGATCGACTTGCCGCGTCTGAACGACGGTTTCGTCGAGCACCAGATCGACGTGTTCAAACAGATCACCCGTCGCACGCTTCCCCTGCGGGAAGCGCTCGATTTGTTCGGATCCCTCGATCGTTCGCCGTTTTTCTTCCGCAAGCTGATCGAAACCCTCGTCCTCAATCCCGGCGATGATCTCGCTTCCGGCATGGCCCGCATGCGGACGCAGTTGGCCGCTGAGCTCGGCTATCCGCAGCTCTGGACCGGATTGAAGCCGATGGAGCGCGCCGTCGTGCGCTGGCTGGCAATCACGGAAAGCCGTGCTGCGTTCACCGAAGAGGCCCGCAAGGCAGCCGGCGCTGCAACGGGCGCGGGCATCGCCACGATTCCCGCAGTTCAGACGGCGATTCGACGACTTGTCTCGGAAGGTGTGCTAGTGCAAAGCGAGCCGCGGCGCTACGACTTCGAAGACGCCGAGTTCGAAGGCTGGGTGCGACGGCTAGTCGAAGAAGACTCTGCTCGCGCTGGCCATTAGAGCGGCGACTTGCGTGCAGCGAAGCCCTGACTTTGCAGCCGATTCCGTTACCCGTGAGAATTCGCCGAAACCGGACCCGAGGAGCGTACCGTGACGCCTCAACAGGCTCTTGAAGCGGAATTGAAAGGGCTCGAGGAGTCGCTGCTTGACCCGGACATCAGGAAGTCGACGCAACTTGTGGAACTTCTCGCTGACGAGTTCATCGAGTTCGGCAGTTCGGGACGTGTCTACACCAGGGACGACCTCGTCGCTGTGCTTCAGGCTGAGTCACCAGTGGTGCAAACGACCTCCGGATTTCAGTTGGTGACGTTGGCACCGGACGTCGCGCTCCTGACCTACAAGATCCGTAGACATTCCGACCCTGTCGTCGATACCCTTCGATCCTCGTTGTGGCGGAGATCGAACGGCAAATGGCAAATGGTTTTCCATCAGGGAACCGTGACCCCAGTCACGTAGCGATGCCGGGTACCGGCCGAGGGTGTGTGAAAACTCTCTGATCTCTCGTAGAGTACGGCAACGCGTTGTGAGGCGGGTGCCGCATGAAGCGATTCATCGAAGGGGAAGACCGCAGCCAGTCGACGTTGCTGCCGGCGTGCCTGGATGACTACATCGCCGAGGACAATCCGGTCCGAGCCGTCGATGCTTTCGTCGAAGAGTTGGACCTAAAGGCCCTCGGCTTCGCCGGTGCCGATCCCGCGGTTACCGGACGCCCCTCGTACCACCCGGCTGTTTTGCTCAAGCTCTACATCTACGGGTATCTGAACCGCGTGCCGTCCAGCCGACGGCTAGAGCGCGAGGCCCAGCGCAACGTCGAACTGATGTGGCTCACCGGTCGGCTGGTGCCCGACTTCAAGACCATCGCCGACTTCCGCCGCGCCAACGGTGAAGGTATCCGAGCGGTCTGCCGCCGCTTCGTGCAGCTGTGCCGGGAGCTCAGGCTCTTCACCCAGGCGATCGTCGCCATCGACAGCAGCAAGTTCAAGGCCGTCAACAGCCGCGACCGCAACTTCACCCCCAACAAGGTCGACCGCCGCCAGCAGCAGATCGAGGAGAGCATCCGTCGTTACCTGGAGGCGCTCGAGACCGCCGACCGCACCCAGCCGGTCGAAGTGGAAGCCAAGACCGAGCGGCTGCGCGAGAAGATCGAGACGCTGCGTGGTCAGATGCGGCGTATGGATGCCATCCGCGAGCAACTGAAGACCACGCCCGACGAGCAGATCTCCGAGACCGACCCGGACGCCCGCTCGATGATCTCCCAGGCCAAGGGCACGGGCGTGGTCGGCTACAACGTGCAGGCGGCCGTCGATGCGAAGCACCACCTGATCGTCACCCACGAGGTGACCAACGAGGGCAACGACCGGGCGCAACTCAGCAAGATGGCGACGGTGGCCCAAGAGGAGATGGGCAAGACCAAGATGGAAGCCATCGCCGACCGCGGCTACTTCAATAGCAACGAGATCAAAGCCTGCACCGAAGCGGGTATCACCCCGCTGGTACCGAAGCCGATGACCTCCAACGCCAAGGCCGAAGGTCGGTTCAGCAAGGGCGACTTCATCTACCTGAAGAAAGTCGACGAGTATCAGTGTCCGGCCGGCGAGCGCGCCATCCACCGCTTCAGCCGGGAGGAAGGTGGCTTGCTGGTGCGCATCTACTGGAGCAGCGCCTGCCCGGGCTGCCCGATGCGCAAACAGTGCACCACGTCGAACTACCGGCGCATCCGCCGCTGGCAGCACGAACACATCCTCGAAGCAATGCAACGTCGGTTGGATCGCAAGCCAGAGGCGATGCTGCTGCGCCGACGCACCATCGAGCACGTGTTCGGCACGCTCAAGCACTGGATGGGCGCCACGCACTTCCTGACGCGCGGGCTGCCTCACGTCAGCACGGAGATGAGCCTGTACGTGCTGGCCTACAACCTGAAGCGGGTGATCAAGCTGCTCGGGATGCCGAAAACGCTGCAGGCGATGCGACTGCTGGGCGCCTGAGGGCGCTCATATATCGCTCAAACGGCGCAACCACGGCGCTCAACACGCCTCCGGCGACACTCAATCGACGACAACGCGCCACGGCGTGGCCATCAACCGCTACAACGCAATCCGCAAATGCGTTTCCACACACCCTCGGCCAAGAGCCGCCGTGGCCAGCGTTCCATTAGAGTTCACAAAAGCGGACATAGCTCGAGCTACGGACTTTCGGGCTGCCTGATGGGCTGGGTGCATGAAGTACTTCATCTTTAACCTCTCCGACAAGAGCCGAGAACAAGCTGCATCGCTCCTTCGCGCGAGAAGGTGGCCGCTCGGACGGGACGAACGACATTGCGATGCGCTTGCTCCCGGCGATCGCGTCCTGATTCATGTCGCCGAGCCCCGGCGCGAGTTCATCGGCCGGGCCGAACTTGCGACCACTTTTAGTGACTGGACAGCTTTGGAGACCGAGGCGTCCCTGGAGGGCCCCTCCGGCGGCGTGGCATTGGTGGATGTCGAGGAATGGACACATCCTGTGCCGCTCGATGTCGCCGTTCACCGGATCGATCCGACAGCGTCAAACCCGAAGGTTCAAGGTAACGCCGCAGGCTTCCAATCGGGCATCGTTTTGATCGATGCCGAGGAATACGCCGCCGTGGTGGCTCTCAGCCGTGAATCCCGGCAGACGTAGTCGAGTGACGGCCAATTGCGGTCTTCTCACGGTCGAGTAAGAATCGCCTAAGAGCGGACGTCTCCTCTCACTGCGACCCGTAGATCATCTCCCGGGCACGCTTTTGCTTTAAGTAGGAATTGTGTGGCTCCCGAGCGATGCGGCTAATTTCCTACGATCAATTCGCCAAGCTTCGTCTTCGCGACTTTGTCCCGGACGGCGCGGTCATCACTGAGACATCCGATTGGGAGTGGATGGGCTCCTACTGGCTCAACGAGGGTATCGGCTTTACAAGCTTTTCTCGTCACGCGAGCGCTCCGGACAACACCGGCGGCTTAGAGGTTTCCTTTCAGGAGCTATCAGACGACTGCAGTCGGCGTTTCCTCAGCGCAGTCGGTCTTCCATTGAGGCCGGGCATGAGCATCCTGGAGGTCCTGTCCGTTATGGGCGTGCCAACGAGTACGCATCAGTTCGTTCCGGACCGCCGTACCTACGAGTTCACGGTAGGTTTTCCCCAGCCCTATGTTGTCGGCTGCACGGTTGTCGATACGGATGGGCTTGTCTACATCACGATCCTTCGGCCCGACCTCTTGAACCGCGATATGTGAAACACGCCCAGATTCTCGGCAAGCGCGGAGCTCATGCCGACCCAATGACAAAAACGGGTGAACACGGCCAGAAGCGGCCCTAGGCAGTACGACCCCAATCAGCTAGAAAGCGGACTTCCGGAGCCTGGAGTGAAGTTGAAGTTGAAGTTGACCCAGTCCCGTGGACGGGTTGGGATTTGATTCTCAAGTCTCCATGATCTGCACTGCAGGGTTGTCCACGGTGCCGCCGCCGGCCCGTAAGAGGCCGGAGGCGAGCGGCGCGGTGGGCAACCCGGGTTCGTTAGCGATGGTGGTGTGCTTCCTTTCGTAGTTGACCGGCGACAGGTACTCGAGTGCCGAGTGCCGTCGCCGCGGGTTGTACCAGGCCTCGATCCAGGTGAAGACTGCCAGTCGCGCCTCGGCCTTGCTCCGGAAGCTGCGCCGATCGATCAGTTCGCATTCGAGGCTGGCGAAGAAACTCTCGGCCATGGCGTTGTCGTAGGCGTCACCCACACTGCCCATCGACGGCCGCACGCCCATCTCGTTGCAGCGATTGCCGAAGGCGACGCTGGTGTACTGGCAGCCTTGGTCACTGTGATGGATCACGCTGTCGGGGCGGCGCTGTTCGAGTGCCATGTTCAGCGCGGCCAGCACCAGCTCCGACGTCATGCGCTCGCCCAGACTCCAGCCGACGACGCGCCGACTCCAGGCATCGAGTACGACCGCCAGGTAGATGAAGCCGGCCCAGGTCGGGATGTAGGTCATGTCGGCCACCCACAGCTGATCGGGGCGTTCGGCCACAAAGCGCCGGTTGACCAGATCCGGAGCAGGTCGCTGGTCGCGATCGCGCCGGGTGGTGACCACGAAGCCGCGGCGGCGACTGACGCCGCGCAAGCCGGCGTGGCGCATCAGCCGCGCGACCCGGGTGCGCGCGATGCGCTCGCCCTGATCGATCAACTCGGCCCGTATCCGCGGCATGCCATAGGTGCTGTCGCTCTCAACATGGATGCGCCGGATGCGTTCAGTCATCACCGCATTGCAGACACGGCGCGCCGACGGCACACGATCGCGCCAGGCGTAGTAGCCACTGGCGGACACCTGCAGGACGCGGCACATCGTATGCACAGAAAGGTCGGCCTGGTTCGCGTTCACGAGTTCGAAGACGGCGTGGATGTCTTCTCTCCTCTGGCGGCAAACCAGGCCGTAGCCTTTGCCAGGATGTCGCGCTCCGTCTGCAGCCTGCGGTTCTCGCGCCGCAAACGGCTGAGCTCTTCACGCTCGGCCGTGGTCAGGCCTTCCTTGCCGGGCAGCGGCTTGCCCTTGTCGATCGCGGCTTGGCCAACCCAGTTGGCGATGGTCTGCGCGGTGACACCAAACTCGCGAGACAGCTCCGCCGGCGTGCGGCCCGCCTCGACCAGTTCAATCAGCTGCTGCCGAAACACCGCCGGATACGGCGCCCGTGTCTTGCCCATAGTGAACTCCTCCTTCCACAACAATGAGGTGTCCACGAAAATGGGTCAACTTCAGGCTGGTTCTTGGTGCGGACCAAAGGCAGCCACCGCCAGTACCACCATCCAACCAAACCGGGTACCGTCACTGTGTCGGGCAAGCCCAGCGTCGAGGTGCCTATCGGCACCTTGAACAGCGCGTTGCGCCAGGCAGGGTTGAAGAAGTGAGGCTCCTATGAATTACGTTGTAATTGTTGAAAAGGGCGAAACCTCCTACGGCGCCTATGTTCCAGACCTTCCTGGTTGCGTCGCGGTTGGCGAAACGCGCGAAGAAGCAATGCGCCTCATCCGTGAGGCCATTGAGTTTCACTTGGAAGGGCTCCGGGAGGACGGACTGCCTGTGCCTCCGCCGACGTCATCCATTGAACTCGTAACGGTCGCGGCTTAGCCGATCGCTTCAACTGGACCGTAAGCGCCCGTCGCAATAGCGACCACTCGTCTCAGGTCGGCCAGTAGCCGACAGCAGGACGAAGTACGAGAATCGCCTTGAAGCGGACGTAGCAATGGGCCAAACAGGGTACCTGCCGGTAAAGCGCGACACTCATTCGGGGGCGGCTAGTTGGAGACATCGTTGAAGCGGGTCAGTCGACGCGTTGACCGCAGCGGCATCCTCCGATGAAGAGCTGGTTGCTGATCCCACTGGGTGCTGTGGCAGTCGGAGCGGTATGGCTTGCGCTCGACCCGGAACGACGCGGAGCCGTGAGCGCCGCAGTAGGTTTAACCACGCCGCCCGCCGCAGCCGCGAAGAAGAAGCCGATCTGCGACTACCAGGTGAGTCCGAAGGTCGCCGCGCCGGTTGACTGCATCCCGCAGCACCTTGCGAACCTGCCCCCCGATCCAGGCCCGGAGGGCAAGCTCACCATCGATGGCATAGACAGCGACAAAGATGGCATGCGCGATGACGTGCAGCGCTGGATCGCAACGGAGTGGGGGCACTCAGAGATCGCAGTGAAAGCCCTAACACTAGCGGCACAAGGCCGTCTGCGTGACGTGCATTACGGCGACAATCTCGGCAAGGAGGAA
Organism: uncultured beta proteobacterium; assembly: GCA_963766365.1. Taxonomy (GTDB): domain Bacteria; phylum Pseudomonadota; class Gammaproteobacteria; order Burkholderiales; family Burkholderiaceae_F; genus JALORV01. Next base: position 388,967 of record CAVXZK010000005.1, on the reverse strand, counting down.
ACCCGCAAGCTCGGGCCGGAGGGCTCACGAAGGATTGCTTGCACATCCGCTCTCGAAACCGTCGAAATGCAGGAGGGCCGTGCATTTGGAAGGCTGAGTCTTCAAATTACCAATACACCGGAGCGTTGGAAACGAGCGCGCGAGTTCGACTATATGTTTGCCAACAGCATCCTCTCAGCGTTTACTGGCACGCCCACGGAGGCGTGTGGCTTTGATCCTGATGCACTGGCGGCGAAAAGTGGTGAACAAACAATAGAGGCCCAACTAAAAGCAGAACGTACAGAAAGTGAACAACGCGAAGAACGTGAATCCGTGTCGTCGCCCGGACGGTAGTCCTCGTCCGGCCAGTAGCCGACTTGTCGAAGGTCCGCGAAAATCGCGCTAAAGCGGACTTGGGGGCGATCCGGGGAAGTCGATGAATGTCGCGCGTGCAGCTGCGTTTCTGATGGCCATCGTCTCGGTCGTGGTGGGCGCTCAGCCCCGAACCGGGGTTCTTCTTCTTGCGGAAGGCGATGCCAAGACCACACTGAATTGGGAAGTCAGTCGACAGAAGTGGGAAGCCCAGCCGAAATGGACACCTGCCTCTGCTGGCCCGCCGCCGCTTGAAATTGCGAAGGCCGCCGCGCTTGGTGAGGCCTGGCTTCGGAAGCGACACCCGGACGTGAAGCAGTTTGCGATCAGCTCGATAGCGCTTCGACCGCAGGCTTCCTTCGGATCAGAAGTCGCCGATGGCTGGTTTTACCGGTTGGAGTATCAGCCCGTCGTCGCCGGGCAGCGACTTTGGGGCGGAAGGTTCGTCGCGGTCATTCTGTTTGATGGCAGCGTGGTTGAGCCGAGGTCCGAGCCGTACGTCGGCCCCAGGTAGGTCATCTTCGTCCTGACGCGGCCAGTTGCGGCCCTTCGACACCTCGTCGAGAATCGCCTGAAACCTGACTCCTTAAGACCCTGAGCGTGAACGTACTTTGGGCGGTCGGCTTTGTTGCGTTCTTCGCGCTCGGTATAGCCACGCTGATAATTCAGTCGCGCTTCATAGAACGACTGAGGGTGGAGTTTCCAAGTGAATACGCCAATGCGGGCGCGCCGCGTCAATGGGAGTTGCTGTTTCCACCGGGGCTGGTGAACCGGCGCTACAGGGAGTGGAGTAGCAGTCCTGAAGCGGGACACCTCCCTGCCTCGATGAGATCTCTGCACCGCTGGGGTCGGACGACGTGGATCCTGACTCTACTTGCTTGGCTCGCTATGCTGGCGGTCCTTGTCGGCGAGAATCTTTAGGCGAAGCGCGCCGGCGGAAGTCGGCCAAATCCGGTCGTAGGGTCGCCGACCCTGAAGTGCCCAAGAGCGGACGGTTTTCCCTGCAAATCGAACCTCTTTACACTCGGACGTTTTCGTCCGACAATGATGCGTGACCGGCAATGAGTTCGTCCGTAAGGTGAAGGCCCTCGGCCGTGCTCGAGGTGTCCCGGTCGTTCTGAACGCGGCGCGCGGAAAGGGTAGCCACCAGACCCTTTACTTTGGAAGCACGTTCACGGTCGTTCGTAACCTCAAGGACGAGTTGAAGACGGGAACCTTGCACGCGATGTGCTCCCAGCTGGGAATCAGGGTCAAGGATTTGTAGAGGAGTTGTATGAACCGCTTTCAGTACCCAGTGCTTCTCACACCCGCCGAGGAAGGCGGCTACGTCGTGACCTGCCGCGACCTGCCGGAGCTTGTGACTCAAGGCGAGACCGTCGAAGACGCGCTGGAGCAGGCCGCCGACGCGATGGACGAGGTATTCGCGACATACTTGACGGAGGGTGTCGACTTTCCGCAGCCGAGCAAGGCCAAGCGCCGAGAGCATTGGGTTGCGCCGCCGGCCGAAACCGTGGCAAAGGCAGCTCTGTACGTTGCTATGCGCCAGGCGGGCATCAGTAAGGTGCAGTTAGCTAAGCGGCTCGGCGTCGACGAGAAGGAAGTCCGTCGGCTGCTGGACCCGCACTACGGATCCAAGCTGCCGCGCATTGCCAAGGCAATCAGCCTGCTGGGACAGCGTCTCGTCATCGGCGTCGAGACGGTCTGATAGGCGTCACGCGGCCACGAGCCGCCATTCCACAGTGCTCCCTGATCCGCCCGAAAGCGGTCGCCTGAGACAGGTAATTTGCGCCCGACAGCGGCCGCGATTGGTCCAACGTGCAGTGCGCCAATGCTGGTTGACAGTTATTTTATTGTAGCTACAATAATGTATGCGAATCGAGTTCGATCCCGCCAAGGACTCGACAAACCAAGCGAAGCACGGCGCGTCTTTGTCTGTTGCAGTCGAGCTCGACTGGGAAGCGGCGTTAGTGTGGGTCGACGAAAGATTTGAGTACGGCGAGACTCGGATGATTGCTCTCGCCCCGAGAGTCAACATTCTGTATTGCGTTGCATTTGTGGATCGAGGCGAAGTGCGCAGAATCATCAGCCTGCGCCGCGCCAATCGTCGCGAGGTGAAGCACTATGTCGAAAACTGCTAAGCGTCCTACTGTGCTGATGCCGACGGTGCAGGAGGACAAGGCCATCACTGCGGCGGCCAGGAAGGATCCGGACGCCCAGCCACTCACGCCGAGGCAACTGAAGGCCATGGTTCCTATCCGTGCTCTGCGCGGTCGGCCAAAGTCGGCGAACAAGAAGCTACTCGTATCCGTGCGTTATAGCCCGGAGGTCGTTGCGTACTTCAAGTCCACGGGGGAGGGCTGGCAATCTCGAATGGACGGCGTGCTTCGTAAGTACGTAACGCGCCACTCTCGAAGCTCGTGACGTCCGGTCATCGTCAATCCCAGGCTGTCGTCAGATCGGCGCAGGTCGGCCAATTGCGGAAGTTCAACAGCATTGCCAGAATCGCCCGGTAGCGGACCTCTGCGCGCGAGACCGCCGGCAACGTTTCTTGACGCCTTGCCAACCGAGCCACTGTCGGTCCGCCCGGCGGCCGCGGTCTCTGCGGCGGCGGTACTTCTGGTTGGCTGCATCTTTCTCATCAAGTGGATAGGGCGTTTAGGCGGCCAAGAAGCGCGTTAAGGCTGGGCTCTTCATCGCGCGGTATCGTTGGACTCCTCGCGGCCAGTGCCGGCAGTAGCGCTGGGTCCTCTGATCCCGTCAACGGCTGGCGCGACGTCGAGCCGGGAGGGTTCAGCGGCGGGTGCCAGTGCGGCGTCGAGGAAGGTTTGTCGCTGCCTTTGCTGCCGCAGACAAGGCGACATCGGCCCGCGCCGACTCGAGCTCGACGGCGCGCAAGATCTCGATGAACAACTTCGCGGCTGGCGCCAGCGTCCGGCCACGAAGATAGAGCACGCCGTAAGTCGTCCGCATTTCCGGCACACGGCAGTCCAACTTGACGAGGCGCTCCGCAGCAACGTCCTCGGCCAGCAGCGTGGCGGTGCCCGCGAACAGGGCGTCGCTGTCACGTGCAATCAGCCGGGCATGTGCCAGCGAATTGACCAGGATCTGCGGAACGAAACTTGTGACGCCAGGGCCGTCACGAAGTTTTGCAGCCCCCGCGCTGGAGGCAAGCCGCGCTTGCGCGCCGCGAAGCGAAGTCGTCGCCAACGGGTACTCGAGCGCCTGCGCCAGCGTCGGTCGAGTCTCCCTGGTCAGCGGGTGCCCAGGCCTGCATGCAAGATAGACCGGCAGTGGTGGCAGGGACTCAGCCACAAGTCGAACGTCCCCTTCGAGCCCGACGGTCGAAGCGACACCGACGTCAATGCGTCCGGCCAGTACGTCCTCAGCAACTTGCTCCGGTTCGGCAACGGTGAACTTGATCTGCAGCCGCGGATGGGCGCTGACGACACGGGCGATTGCTTTGGCGACAGAGATTTCGCCTGCGAACGGACCCGCACCGATCGCGAGCGATCCTGCTTCGAGCCCGGCGAGGAGCTGAAGCTCCCGCCTCAGATCTGCGTTGCTTTTCAGCATTGATTCGCCGCGTTCGAGCAATACGCGGCCAAACGCTGTCGGTAGCGCACCTCTGCGAGTGCGATCGAACAGCAGCACACCGAGCGAGCGCTCCAGCTCGGCTATGCCACGGGTCAGGCTCGGCTGTGAGATTTTCATCTCCTCGGCCGCCCGCGCGAAGTTACCGTGGCGCCCGAGTGCTATCGCGAGCCGAATGAGCCGGAGATCGTTCACGATACAAAAATCGTATCACGACGGCCCATGTGCGACATTGGACAGATCGAATCAGCAGTCAGACACTGCGCGTCTTTTCCGCTCCCACTCCGCCCAACGCCAAGCGCGTGAGCCAAAGACAGGACTGCTATTCCCATGACCCCACTTCGCGCAATGACGTTTCTGGCCACTTGTTTCTGCCTTGCTGCGGTCCTGCTCACAAGTACTGCTTCAGCTCAGACTGCCAAGCGACCCAACATCCTCGTGATCTGGGGTGACGACATCGGCACCTGGAACATCAGCCACAACAGCCGCGGCATGATGGGATACCAGACGCCCAACATCGACCGCATCGCCAGGGAAGGCGTGGGCTTCACCGACTACTACGCGCAGCAGAGTTGTACCGCCGGGCGCGCCGCGTTCATCGGCGGCTCGGTGCCGGTGCGCAGCGGCATGACCAAGGTTGGCATTCCCGGCGCCAAGGAGGGCTGGAAAAAGGTCGACGTCACCATGGCGACAGTGCTCAAGGGCCAAGGCTATGCCACCGGCCAGTTCGGCAAGAACCATCAGGGCGACCGCGACGAGCACCTACCGACGATGCACGGCTTCGACGAGTTCTTCGGCAATCTCTACCACCTCAATGCCGAGGAGGAGCCCGAGAACGAGGACTATCCGAAGAACCCCGAGTTCCGCAAGAGGTTCGGGCCGCGTGGCGTGATCCATTCGTGGGCTGACGGCAAGGGCGGCCAGAAGATCGAGGACACCGGGCCGCTGACGAAGAAGCGCATGGAGACCATCGATGAGGAAACATCGAAGGCAGCGATGGACTTCATCGAGCAGCAGCACAAGGCCGGCAAGCCCTTCTTCGTGTGGTGGAACGCCACGCGCATGCACTTTCGCACCCACGTGAAGGCGGAGAACCGCGGCAAGTCCGGTCAGGACGAGTACAGCGACGGCATGGTGGAACACGATGCCATGGTCGGCGAGCTGCTGAAGAAGCTGGACGAGCTGGGCATCGCCAACGACACCGTGGTGATGTACTCCACCGACAACGGGCCGCATTTCAACACCTGGCCCGACGCCGGCAACACGCCGTTTCGCAGCGAGAAGAACAGTAACTGGGAAGGCGCCTACCGCGTGCCCGCCTTCGTGCGCTGGCCCGGCAAGTTCCCGGCGGGCGTGACGCTGAACGGCATCGTCGCGCACGAGGATTGGCTGCCCACCTTCGCCGCCATTGCTGGCGACACAAACGTCAAGGAGAGGTTGCTCAAGGGCGCCACCATCAACGGGCGCAGCTACCGCGCCCACCTGGACGGCTACAACCAGCTCGACTACCTGACGGGCAAGAGCAAGGTCTCGCCTCGCAACGAGTTCATCTACGTCAACGACGACGGCCAGGTGGTGGCCCTGCGCTACCAGGACTGGAAGTCGGTGTTCCTGGAGAACCGCGGCCAGGCCTTCGGCGTGTGGCGCGAGCCCTTCGTCGAGTTGCGCGTGCCACTGCTGTTCAATCTGCGTCGCGATCCCTTCGAGCGCGCACAGCACAACGCCAATGTCTACGACGACTGGCTGCTCGACCGGGTATTCATCCTGGCGCCGCTGAATGCCATCGCTGGCAACTTCCTGCTCAGCATGAAGGACTACCCGCCGAGCGCGACGCCGGGCTCCTTCAATCTGGACAAGATCCAGAAGACGATCGAGGCCGGCCTGGCGGGCAAGTAGCTTGCCGCGGTGGTTCTGGCCTGGGTCGATGCGGCGATCGGTGGCGCGTGTCGCGCTTTCGAGTCCGTGTCGGAGCTGATCCTGGAGCGCAATATGCGAGGCGAATAGCTTGTCCTGGCGACGCCGTTTCAGTGGGTGGCTGTTTCCGCTGCTGTTGCTGAGTCTGGTTCCCGGAGCGCAGGCGCGGGCCCCTTCGCCCTGACCCATGTGGCATATCCCGCCCTGACATTCAGCAGTCGACTGAACGAAGGAGTCCAAAGCATGCACAGACAAACCAGGCACCGAATGGCCGCGGTGGCAAGCGCCATCCTGTTGGCAGGCAGCCCGCAGGCGTTTGCGCAGGACGCCCCGGGACCGGCGAACAAGAAGGTCACCTACTCGCCCTATCCGGCGAAGACTTTTCCCAATCGCGTGTACTTCGGCGACACGCACCTGCATACCTCGTACTCCGCCGATGCCGGCATGGCCGGCGCCATCGTCGGACCCGAGGAGGCCTATCGGTTCGCTCGTGGCGAAGAGGTGAAGTCGAACAGCGGCCTGCCCGTCAAGCTGTCGCGACCGCTCGACTTTCTGGTGATTGCCGACCACGCCGAAAACCTCGGCCTCGCGCCGATGATCGCGGAATCCGACCCCGCGCTGCTCAAGTCGGAATGGGGCAAGAAGGTCCACGACCTGGCCAAGACCGGCACCATCGAAGGACAGGGCGCCGCCTTCAACATGTGGATCGCCGCCATGCAGGCGCTCAAAGACCCGTTCAAGGGCCAGGAAGAAACCATGGCCCGGCCGGCCTGGAAGCGCCTCACGGCGGCGGCAGAGAAGTACAACGAGCCCGGGCGCTTCACCGCCATCATCGGCTTCGAGTGGACCTCGGGGCCGGACGGCAACAACCTGCACCGCAACGTGTTGTTCCGCGACGGCAAGGACAAGGCCGACCAGATCATCCCGCTGTCCTACTACGACACCGGGGATCCCGAGGACCTCTGGAAATGGATGGCCGACTACGAGAAGAAGACCGGCGGCAAGATGTTGGCGATCGCGCACAACGGCAACCTGTCGAACGGGTTGATGTTCGATGACGTGACGCTGACCACGAAGAAGCCGCTCGACCGCGATTACGCCGAGCGCCGCATGCGCTGGGAGCCGATCTACGAAACCACCCAGCCCAAGGGCGACGGCGAGACGCACCCGGCGCTGTCGCGCAACGACGAGTTCGCGAACTTCGAACGCTGGGACAGAGGCAGCTTCGGACCGGTGCTCAAGACGCCCGACATGCTGCGGCGCGAATACACCCGCGAGGCGTTCAAGCGCGGGCTGGCCTATGAAGCCAAGCTCGGCGTCAACCCGTTCAAGTTCGGCCTTGTCGGTTCGACCGACATGCACACCGGTCTGGTTACCACCACCGAGGACAACTTCTTCGGCAAGGTGGCGGTGCTGGAACCCTCCGCCGACCCGATCCGCTTCGATGAAGTGATCGTCGGCCGGGTGCCGGCCGACCGCGCGCGCAGCAACCAGCACCTCGCCCGCGAGACCAGCGCCTCGGGCCTGGCGGCCGTCTGGGCGCGCGACAACACGCGCGAGGCGCTGTGGGACGCGATGGCGCGCAAGGAGGTCTACGCCACCACCGGCACGCGCCTGCAGGTGCGGGTGTTCGGCGGCTTCGACTTCACAGCCAAGGATCTGGAGCGCTCCGACTTCGCTGAAGCCGGCTACCAGCGCGGCGTGCCGATGGGGGGCGACTTGAAGGCCGCGCCGGCAGGCAAGGCCCCGACGATGCTGATCCGCGCGATGCGCGACGCCGACGGCGCCAACCTCGACCGTGTGCAGGTCATCAAGGGCTGGCTCGACGCCGCCGGCAAGACGCACGAGAAGGTCTACGACGTGGCTTGGTCAGGCAGCCGCAAGCCGGGCAAGGACGGCAAGCTGCCGCCGGTAGGCAATACGGTGAACGTGAAGGAAGCGAGCTACACCAACGCCATCGGCGCGCCGTACCTCACCGCGCATTGGAAGGACCCGGCCTTCGATGCCAAGCAGCGCGCGTTCTACTACGTGCGCGTGCTGGAAATCCCGACGCCGCGCTGGACCACCTTCGATGCCAAGGTGTTCGGCGTCAAGCTGCCGGCCGACGTGCCGGCGAGCATCCAGGAGCGCGCCTACACCTCGCCGATCTGGTACACGCCGGGCTGAAGGCACCTCCGCATGCAAGCGACACGCTGGTGGCGCGAGCCGCTGCTGCACTTTGCGCTGATCGGCGTGGCGCTGTTCGTGGTGTATGGCTGGATGAATCCGTCCGGCAACGCGGGCGAGCGCATCGTCGTCACCCAGGCGATCGTTGACGACCTTGCGCGCCAGTATCAAGCGCGCTGGATGCGGCCGGCGAACGAGCAGGAGTTGTCCAACCTGATTGAAGCGCACGTACGCGACGAGATCCTGTTCCGCGAGGGCGTGGCGCTCGGGCTCGATCGCGACGACCCGGTGATCAAGCGGCGCGTTCGGCAGAAGCTCGACCTGATGTCCGAAGAACAAATCGCGGGCGCTGCGCCGACCGATGCGGATCTGACTGCCTACATGAAGCAGAACGCCGCCCGCTTCATGCGGCCGGCGACGGTGAACTTCGAGCAGATCTTCTTTGACAGCACACGACCGGTGGCCGAGGTCGAGCGCGAGGTCGCCGCGGCGAAGGCTGCCCTCGCGCGGGGCGGCGATCCCGCAAGGCTTGGCCAGCGGACTCTGCTGCCGAGGGGCGCAGTGGCGGTCTCGGCAGAACTGGTCGCGCGCGACTTCGGCGGCGAATCTGGGCAACAACTGACCGAACTGCCGATCGGCGAATGGACCGGGCCGGTGGCCTCCAGCTTTGGCGCGCATCTGGCGCGTGTCTCGGCGCGCACACCGGCCGCATTGCCGCCGCTGGACGAGGTGCACCAGCAGGTGGCCCGCGAGTGGGAGAACGAACGGCGTGAGCGTTCGCGCACCGAGAGCTATCGCAGGTTGCGCGAAAGTTACACCGTGGTGATCGAACCGAAGCTGCCGCCGAGAGTCGCAACCCAGCCATGAATCGGTGGCTGCGCCGCATGTTCGTTGGTCTGCTGCTCGCTTGCGGCGCGCTGCCCGCAACGGCCGACGAGTTTCGGCCGGCCTACCTGCAATTGACGCAGATCGACGCGACTATCTATGACGTGCTATGGAAGTTGCCGGCGCTGGACGAATTGACCACGTTCAAGCTGCGCCCGCAGTTTCCGACGGGGACCCGCACGCTGACTTCCGTGTACAGCAGTTTCGCGGCAGGCACAGCAGTGCAGCGCTGGCGCATCTCGGTCGAGGGCGGACTCGCCGGCCGGGCAGTCGAGTTCCCCGATCTTTCAAAGAACCGCATCGACGTGCTGGTGCGGCTCGCGCGCAGCGACGGCACCGCGCAACTGGGCCGCGTGCTAGCGCTCGAGCCGCGCTTTGTCTTCACTGACAGTCCCGGCACTTTTGAGGTCGCGCAGACCTACACGCTGCTGGGCGTCGAACACATCCTGTTGGGCGTCGACCATCTGCTGTTCGTGCTGGCGCTGCTGCTTCTGGTCAAAGGAACGGGCCGCCTGATCGCGACCGTCACCGCGTTTACTGTCGCGCACAGCCTCACGCTGTTCGCGGCGACGCTCGGGTGGGTGCATGTTCCAGGCCCGCCGGTCGAAGCAGCGACCGCGCTCTCTATCGTCTTCGTTGCGAGCGAAATCGTCCACGCGCAGCAAGGCAAGCTCGGTCTGACCCAGCGTTACCCGTGGTTGGTGGCATTTACCTTCGGGCTGCTCCACGGGCTTGGCTTCGCCGGCGCGCTGGCCGAAGTCGGCTTGCCCCAGCTATCGATACCGCTCGCACTTCTGTTCTTCAACATCGGTGTCGAGATCGGTCAACTGCTGTTCATCGCAGCGATTCTGGTCGTGATCGCGGCCGGGCGTCTGGCGTTACGAAGCTTCGGATCGCGTCAGCCCGACTGGTGGCGGCGGGTACCGCCCTATGCGATTGGTGCGATCGCGAGCTTCTGGTTCGTCGAGCGCGTCGCCGGCTTCTGAGTGCATCGGCCTGGGTTGCCGATTGCGGTCCACCGTTGGTCACTTCCGATGTCCGCCCATTGCCAGGTTGCATGGATCCGTGCGAGGTCCGCTGATATGCCGACCAAGATGTCGGGTTACTGCCTTTCGTGGCGGCTGCACTTGGTCGCGTTCTGCCGATCAGGCTGATGTCGGCTTTCGGCGTGAAATCGAGGGCAGCTTCCGGGAGACCCGAATGGCAGCAAGGGGTCGCGATCTGCCGAAAGGCGACTCCTCCGAAGCGGCCATTCAGTGCCGAGGCAGCTTTCGGGCGCTGAAATCACGTCAGCTATCCGGCGAACGCGATGTCAGGAGTGGGCTTAGAGCGGACCTTTCTCTTGCAATTGGGGCAGGTCTCCGATAACATGCACATGTGCATGTGCATTAAGGGGTTCGTAGATGAAAACTGAAAGACTCGTGCTGCTGACCACGCCCGCTTTCAAGACGTATGTAGGGAAAGAAGCCAAACGGGAAGGCATCAGCGTGGCCGAGCTGGTGCGGCGCCGGGTCCAGCCCGCCGCCAACGAGGATGAAGCCACGCTTGTCGAACTGACGGCACAGTTGCGCAGCGCAGTCGAGCAGGCGCAGAAAAGCGCCGAACATAGCTTGGCCGAGGTGGAGGCGATCCTGCTCGAGTTGCGCCAGAAACGACGGGCGCCGGCACGGAAGCGGGCCGCATGAGTACCGTCAGCGAGGCGCTGAAGGCGGTGCGCGAAGCACTGCTGCTGGCAGACAAGGTCAAGCGCACTGCCGATGCAACGCTGGAACTCACCAAGGAAGTTCGCGATCACGACCGTCGAATCACTCGCCTCGAGGCGCAGTGGGATACCGCGATGCAGTTCTCTACCGGCAGCTCGCGAAAGATCGAAGGGCCTCGATAGAGTCTAGAAACGCTAACGCGAGGGCCGAAGCGAGCGAGTCGACCGGCGGAGGTCGGCCAACTCCGGACATTGCCGGTCATTGTCCGCTTCCCCGAAAGCAGTGACGAACGTGAGCCAAACGCGTTGCCAAACCAGCGGAACGTCGACGATTAGCGGGCGCCGGTCCTTCGCGATCATGTCGTGCAGCGCCTCGACCGACAACGCCCTTATTAAGTGTGCGGATGAGTCGAGAGCGTTGCAGCGCCTTGGTTGCGGTATAGAGGAGAAGCGCTGACACCAGCGCAACGCGCATGGACACCTTGAATGTCGACGTGGCTGTGATTGGCGCGGGAACCGCGGGACAAAACGCGCGCCGCGAGGTCGAGAAACGTGGCGGCATGCCCCTGATGATTGAGCGCGGCCCGCACGGGACGACCTGCGCGCGGGTGGGCTGCATGCCGTCGAAGCTGCTGGTCGCCGCGGCCGACATGGCGCACCTGCTGGAGCAGGCGCCGCAGTTCGGTGTGCATGCCGGTACAAGACGGATCGACGGGCACGCGGTAATGGCGCGGGTCCGCCGCGAGCGTGACCGCTTCGTAGGCTTCGTCGAGGCCGACGTCGACAGGATCCCGGAATCGCAGAAGGCGACCGGACATGCGCGTTTCACGAGCAAGACCACGCTGATGGTGGGCGATGAGCTGCGCGTCGAGGCGCGCGCGGTCGTCATTGCTACCGGCAGCCAACCGTTCGTGCCGCCGCCGTTCGACGCTATCCGCGAAAAAGTGCTGACGAGCGACGACATCTTCGAACTGCCGGCACTACCGGCGAGCCTGGCGGTGATCGGCACCGGCGTCATTGCCCTTGAGCTCGGCCAGGCGATGCAGCGGCTCGGCGTGCGGGTGGCATTTTTCAACCCGTTCGACGAGCTCAGTCCGTTCACCGACCCAGAAGTGAAGCGCGTGGTCGCACGCGAGCTGGCGAGCGAGCTCGATCTTCGGCTTGGCGTGCAGGTGGTTGACGCCGCGGCCGTCGGCGGCGGAATCCGCCTGCGGTGGCAGGAACCGGGTGGCACGGCGTGTGAAGAAGTGTTCGAACACGTCCTGGTCGCCGCTGGTCGCCGCCCCAATCTCGCCGGACTTGGCCTTGAGTCGACCGGGCTCTTGCTCGACGCCAAGGGCCGGCCACGGATCGATCCGCTGACGACCCAGTGCGACGACGCGCCGATCTTCGTAGCCGGCGACGCCGAGGGCCATCTGCCGCTGCTGCACGAAGCGGCGGACGAAGGTCGGATCGCCGGCGCGAACGCGATGTTGTGGCCGGAAGTGGAGCAGCGCGAGCGGCGCCTGCCGCTAGCGATCGCCTTCACCGATCCGCAGATGGCGTTGGTCGGCGCGCGCCATGCGGACCTCGTCGCGGGACAGCACGCCATCGGTGCAGTGTCGTTCGATGACCAGGGCCGGGCGCGCGTCGCTGGCCGCAACCGCGGGCTTGTGCGCATCTATGGCGATTCCCGAAATTGCCGGCTGCTGGGCGCTGAAATGTTTGGTCCCGGCATGGAGCACATGGCGCATCTGCTGGCCTGGGCGGTGCAGAGTCGGATGACGGTCCAGACGGCGCTGTCGATGCCGTTCTATCACCCGGTGTTGGAGGAAGGCCTGCGAACTGCGCTGCGCGAACTCGCCGTGAACCTGCGGGTGCTGTCGCAGTGCCGGCCGGAGGACTTGGCCAGCGCGCCCGGCGCCTGACGGCGGCAGACTTCGCACTTCGGCCACAAGCCGTCCTTAGCGGGAAGGCGGCAGCCTCCAAAGGCAACGATCAACCGCCCATCGAACAAAGCGCTCGACACCAGCATGGTGATCAAGGCGGATCAGTTTCGAACCTGGCACGAGCAGCATGTCGAGCAAGACAGCAGCCTCACGAGCGCCGTCGCGGGCCTACTGAACGTGCGTAGCAGCGAAACCGTCGAGGAGTGGGGCAGGCTGTTAGCGCGATTGCACCGTCCTGCCGATCAGCTCCAGCTGCCCGACTTCATGGCGCCTAAAGAAAGCCCGGCGCCTGGACCAGGGCTGAAGTTGAAGTTGACCCAGTCCCGTGGACGGGTTGGGATTTGATTCTCAAGTCTCCATGATCTGCACTGCAGGGTTGTCCACGGTGCCGCCGCCGGCCCGTAAGAGGCCGGAGGCGAGCGGCGCGGTGGGCAACCCGGGTTCGTTAGCGATGGTGGTGTGCTTCCTTTCGTAGTTGACCGGCGACAGGTACTCGAGTGCCGAGTGCCGTCGCCGCGGGTTGTACCAGGCCTCGATCCAGGTGAAGACTGCCAGTCGCGCCTCGGCCTTGCTCCGGAAGCTGCGCCGATCGATCAGTTCGCATTCGAGGCTGGCGAAGAAACTCTCGGCCATGGCGTTGTCGTAGGCGTCACCCACACTGCCCATCGACGGCCGCACGCCCATCTCGTTGCAGCGATTGCCGAAGGCGACGCTGGTGTACTGGCAGCCTTGGTCACTGGATGGATCACGCTGTCGGGGCGGCGCTGTTCGAGTGCCATGTTCAGCGCGGCCAGCACCAGCTCCGACGTCATGCGCTCGCCCAGACTCCAGCCGACGACGCGCCGACTCCAGGCATCGAGTACGACCGCCAGGTAGATGAAGCCGGCCCAGGTCGGGATGTAGGTCATGTCGGCCACCCACAGCTGATCGGGGCGTTCGGCCACAAAGCGCCGGTTGACCAGATCCGGAGCAGGTCGCTGGTCGCGATCGCGCCGCGTGGTGACCACGAAGCCGCGGCGGCGACTGACGCCGCGCAAGCCGGCGTGGCGCATCAGCCGCGCGACCCGGGTGCGCGCGATGCGCTCGCCCTGATCGATCAACTCGGCCCGTATCCGCGGCATGCCATAGGTGCTGTCGCTCTCAACATGGATGCGCCGGATGCGTTCAGTCATCACCGCATTGCAGACACCGCGCCGACGGCACACGATCGCGCCAGGCGTAGTAGCCACTGGCGGACACCTGCAGGACGCGGCACATCGTATGCACAGAAAGGTCGGCCTGGTTCGCGTTCACGAGTTCGAAGACGGCGTGGATGTCTTCTCTCCTCTGGCGGCAAACCAGGCCGTAGCCTTTGCCAGGATGTCGCGCTCCGTCTGCAGCCTGCGGTTCTCGCGCCGCAAACGGCTGAGCTCTTCACGCTCGGCCGTGGTCAGGCCTTCCTTGCCGCGCAGCGGCTTGCCCTTGTCGATCGCGGCTTGGCCAACCCAGTTGGCGATGGTCTGCGCGGTGACACCAAACTCGCGAGACAGCTCCGCCGGCGTGCGGCCCGCCTCGACCAGTTCAATCAGCTGCTGCCGAAACACCGCCGGATACGGCGCCCGTGTCTTGCCCATAGTGAACTCCTCCTTCCACAACAATGAGGTGTCCACGAAAATGGGTCAACTTCAAAGTGAGCGTACCGTAACCCTTTGATTCGTATGAATCCTCTGATGTCTTTGTTGCCTTGTACATACGTCGTAAGTACACTGATGCCTTCAAGCCGCTTGTTTGAGGAACCAATGGCAAATGTTCTATCGGGTCGTGACACGACCATCAATCTTCGCGCCGAAGGCGCTCAGCGCGATCTGATCGACCGAGCGGCGGCGACTCAGCGAAAGACACGTTCGCAATTCATGCTGGAAGCCGCATGCGAGAAGGCGGAACAAGTCTTGTTGGACCAAACAATCTTCGTCCTGGATGCGACGAGGTTTAGTCGATTTCAAGCCGCGCTGGAGGCTGCGCCGCGCCCTAGCGCACAGCTCTTGCGGCTACTGTCGACGAGGGCGCCTTGGGAGTAGAGAACCGAGGCGTTCTCTCCCCGCCGGAACCGATCGCCGAGCATCACCAATTCGCAGACTTCGTTTGTGCAGAGGCCTCACTTGAGCGGTGGCTCAAGCAGCGTGCACTCTCGAACGAGCGCAAGGGCGCCTCGCGGACATTCGTCGTCTGCAATGAAGCGCGGGTCATTGGCTACTACTGCCTCAGTGCCGGCTCGGTGCTCCACGAGTCTGTTCCCGGCTCCCTCAAGCGCAACATGCCTGAGCCGATCCCGGTCATTCTCGTCGGACGCCTCGCAGTTCATTCCGGCTGGGAAGGAAAGGGCATAGGTCGCGGTTTGCTCAAGGATGCGGTCTTGAGGGCTGTCAACGTCTCGAAGGAAATTGGTGCACGCGCACTTCTATGCCACGCAATATCGCTGAATGCCAAGCACTTCTACGAGCACTTCGGCTTCGTGGAGTCGCCCATTGACGCAATGTTGATGATGATGGATCTCTCATCGTTGCGAGACTGAAGTTCACGTCAGCGACTTGGCCTCAATAGGGATCTCCAGCGCAACGCCCGCTTGAGTGTGACGCGTGGGCCCTGCGCGGCCCTGCACAGAGTCCTTCTCCGCCAAGTCGCAAGACGCTAGCTCATGCTGGTTGAGGCTGCTGAATCTCGGCATTCCTCATCCGCCGTGCCCAGTTGCTTTGCGGTAGCGACGATGGACTTGATGCCGCATCGAAGCAGGCTACGTTTTCTCCATCCTCTAGGGGAGAAGACAAAGCATGTACGGTCCGCCCAAACTGACGCCTTCCGACCTTGCCGAGCTCACTTGTCGCGTGGGCGGCGCCAAGCAGGCGGCGCGACTCCTAGACGTCACCCCTGAAACTCTCCTCGACTGGGAACGGAACGACGGAGCGCCCTTGATGGCGCTTCGACTGCTGTGGTACGCCGGCCCGGACGGGCGGGCGGAAGCCCTCCTCGACACGGAGAACGAACTGCGCGCGGTCGCCGCGGAGCGCGACGCCGTCGTCGCGGAGCTCCAGCGCCGCCGCGGCCTCATCGACGAACGCAGCGCATCGCTTGCCGCAAAGGTCAAGGCGCTGGAGCACGAGAATGGCGAGCTCCGCCGCCTGCTGAACGCAGCCGAGCTGGCGGCGGAACTCGAAGCCGTCCGGATGTCGATGGACCGTTTACTGCGCAAGGTCGCCGGTCCCCGCGTCGTCGAAGTCCCATGACAGCTGCGCCCCCGGCGTACGCGGATTGAACGAAGACCTGCGCGGGCGGCGCCCGGTACGCAGGTCGTCTACCCACCGGTCCGCGTCGTCCCAGATGCCCTCCGGAAGTCCGAGGCCCACGAGACAGTAGCGGTCGGCGGCGGTTCCCAGCGCCCAGGACGTCTCGATCTTCATCGTAACCACCTGCCGGGTCTTCCAGGCGACGACAAGCTTGTCCGCCAGGCGATCGTTCGGCGCCTTGACCGTGATGTTCCCGGAGCCGCCGCTGTTGAAGTTCCGCTCGCCACGCTCGGTCGCTTTCGAGGTCCAGCTGCCCGTCACCACGAATCGGTTCGGGGTCTTGGCGGCGCGGAGAACTCGCGCGCAGTGCAGCGTCTGGACGAACGTGACGCTGTCCGGCGCGGAATACAGGCCCCCGACGGACAACTCGTCATTGAACACGACGATGTCACGCAGCCGCCAGAGTTCGAGCAGCGCGAGTTGCCCCGCGCGCAGCCGATCGCGGCGGCGCACATGCGCCAGCCTTTCAAGCACGTCCCTCCCGGCCAGGGCATCGCGCACGATGTAGCGCATCTGCTCGGCCGTCTGCAGCAGGTGCTGGCCGAGCACCTGCGCTGTCTCGCGTAGCGCCCGGGTTGCCGCCGGTTCGCCCGGATACGCAGGATGGCCCAGGTCGAGGTCCAGCTGCCGATCGACCGCGACGAGCATCGCCCGGAACAGGGCCTTGCCGCTCACCGCGCCGAGCACCAGCGGCACCCAGCTGCGGTCCGTGCCCAGGGCGCGCGCAAGGAGCTGGGCAATCGGATTCAGCGTCTTGCTGAGTGCGAGGAAGTCGCCCTCGATGCTCTTGTCGGCGCGGACCTCCAGCACCGGCGCAAGCTCTGCTTCGCCCGTCGCGAGCGAACGCAGCAGCGCAGTTACATCCAGGTCGTTCATCGGGCGTTCCTCCTGAGGTAGTGACCTACCAACGCAATGAAAGTCGCCGAGGAGGCGACGAGGCACGCGGGCGCTCGCCGCGGTACGAGCGGCTTGAAGTCGAGCAGCGCCGCCGCCTGCGGGGGCAGGGCGGCCGGCTTCCTGGCCAGCTCGATGCCGCGGAGACGGACCGCCTTGCGCACGGCCTCGGTCACCTGGCGCGGCGGAACGTGCAGACGTGGCACGACGCGATCGCACAGACGCTTCACCACATCGAGGCGTTCGAGGTCTTCCAGATTGGCTAGACCCCACGGCCGGTCCGCGAGCGCGATCAAACCTGCCAGCGTGTGCGCCTCCAGGTCCGTGAAGGCATGCTGCAGCGCCGCCTCCGAGCACGACAGTGCGGCCTCCAGCCACTCCGGTCGTTCGAGCAGCCGTCGCACCTGCGGCGCGGCGCCCGCCCCCAATCGGAGCGTCCAGAACGCGATCGCTTCGTCGATGCCGTCCAGGTGCCAGGCGGCGAGCGACGTGCCGGCTGCGGCGACGTGCGGTGTCACGCCATCGAGCCGCTTCAGCACGACCGCAGCCAACTCGCGCGGAGGCGGCAGCTGCCGCGGCGCCTCCGGTGTGCTGCGCACGGCCATCGTGTCCGGCACCAGGTCCGGAATCTGGTCGAACGGCTTGATGCGGCCGGATCCGACGAGACGTCCGGCAAGCTGCCTCAGGTGCTCGTCGAGGGCCGCGGCCGTCGTGTCATGGCGCTCGTGCCACTTGCGCATCGCCTCGTCCGACTTGCCGGAGAGGGCCGCCGCAAGCGGCACGGTCATGGCGTTGTCGGGGTCGGCGAGGGCCCGGTCCATCAGCGATCGCCGAACCTCGTCGGCGCGATGGAAGTACAGGCACGGCCCCACGATTGGGTGGGCATGGCCGTTCTCCGCAGCGCCGAGGGCGCCGACGTTGCGCTGCTCGTGGCTGCTGGCGAGGCCCGCGTCCGCCGGATCGAGCTGCCGGACGACGAGTCGTTCCGAGATCACCATGCCGCGCAGGTCATAGCGCCGCACCTGTGGCGAGCCGCAGGCAAGCTGCAGGGCAGCGCGCGCCGTGCGCGTTGCCCGCTGCAGCCGCTCGACAGCCTGCGGTTCCGCCGGGTCGGCGAAGATGTGAGCGGAGGCATCGCTGATGCCCGCGGCCCTGCGCCGTAGGAAGGGCATCACGTCGCGTACGAACTCGGCGGCGGGCACGAGCGCCAGCCGCTCTCCGCTCGCGCTCTTGGTGTGGCCGCCCGCCGCCCGGGTGACGACGAGACCGGGCCATCGTCCTAGCACGAAGTCGATGAACCTTGGGTGAACGGCCTCGCTGGGGCGCAACGGGGTCAGCGCGGAGACGGCGAGCACGCCTTCGGCAAGATTGAGGATTTCGAGCGCAGCGTTGTCCGCGCTTCGCAGAAGCGCGATGGCGGACGTCACGTCGTCGCGCCGGACCGCGTGCACGTAGTTGTCGGCAGGAGGCCGTCGGCGACGGCCAACCGGATCCTGCCCCAGCAGCTGCTGCAGGTGGCCGAACATGGCATTGCGGTTGCTGCTGTCCTTGGCCTGCGGATCGAGGCAGGTCCGTTCCCACTCCCGGCGTTCCGCGCGCAGGTCGCGCTCTTCCAGAGGTGTCTCCGCATCTCGCGCCAGCCAGACCATGAATGGATGGACGACGGAGATGTAGGGAAGGAGGGTGGTGTCGCGGACTGGTTCGAGCGCGAACAGGCGATGCAGTACCGCAAAATAGGCGCGGCTCAGCTCGTCCATCGCGGCCAGCGCAAGGTCCATGTGGAACGCCAGCGCCCAGGGGTCGCGCCAGGCGGCGGGGTGCTTTTCCTCCGCGATGATTTTCCGGAACGCATCGCGCACCTGGTCCAGTTCGCCGACGAGCGGGGTGACAGGGTCATCGGACGAGAGGACCGAGCGGCTGATGCGGCCGCGGGGAAGGGTGACGAGGTCGAGCCCGACCTCGCGGGCGAGCACCTGCGGATGTGCGGTGCGGCTGTTGTACAGCAGCGCGGAGTGCGAGCGCGCCAGCCCGGGCCAGTTGAGGGTCTGCCACGCCGCGGCCCCGGCCAGCGCCACGCGCACGGCGCGGGCGGGATTCGAGCCATGAACCCCGAGGCGTCGCACGACCGCAGCGCCGAACTGGCGCACGGCCTCTGTCGCGTCGAGCGGATCAGCGCCGAGTCGCGACGCCGCTAGGACGGTCGCAGCCGACAGCCTGACGCGGCGCCGTCCGGCGCCTTTGACCGTGCAGTCGACGAAGGCAAGGAACGGGTCCGCGTGGGCGAAGATGCCATCGGTGGCGATGCTTTCCAGGACGGCGCGCAGTTCGAGCAGGTTGCAGATGCCATCGCGGTAGACGAGACACTCGATGAGCAGCACGCGCGGGTCCGCCGCGGGCCGGGTTCGCACAGCACGCGAGAGCTGATGGTCGATGCGCGAGGCGTGTGCGAGGTCGCGTGGGAAGGGACACGGCTCGGTGAACTCCTCCGCGGACGCGGGCCGATCGGGCTCGGTCAGGGTCAGCGCGGGACGGGGCCTCCAGGTCGACCCGGGAATCTGCCGGGCGGCCTCTGCAAGCCCCAGCGCCGGAGCCTTGCGGCGCCAGGCCTCGCGCATGGAGTCGATGACGGAGCGCACGCGCAGGCCCGAGGTGCGCGAGAACGGCTCCTGGCCTTCGGCCCCGTGCCCGGTCTGGGCCCCGACCTCGACGCTCGTTAGTCCTGCTTCCCGGGCCACGCGCTCGACGAGCCGACGTCCGAAGTTGCTCGCCAGCGGCACGCCGTCGACGATGAAGCAATCGGCGTAGTCGCACGACCTGATCGGTTTCGCCTGGCCATCGACGAAGCGCATGAGCAGTGCCGCGCCGCTGTCGCTTCGCAGCCGATCGAGGATGTCGGCGGCGAGCGCGGGCAGCGTCGGCGCGCAGCGCGCTGCCAGTTCAGCCAGGCGCTGGCAATAGAGGCGCAGAATGGCTGGCAGCGGATCCGGCAGCGCCACGACGCGGAACATCCAGTACTCGGACGACACCTTGTCGTAACGGAGGGCCCAGCCGCCGTCGATCGACAAGGCGTTCAGGCTCAGCGTCTCGCACTCCTGCGGGCGCAGCGATGCAAGGGCGACGAGCAGGGCGACGAGGTGCCTGGTCGCCCGGTTGAACCGTTGCAGGAGCGACGAGGGGCGCGAGCGCGGCGGAAGCCGTCCGATCGCCTCAATGAACGCTCGGAAGTTCTGTTCAACGAAGCGGGCCACCGCCCGATCGGTGGGATGGGGATTGAGCGAGAAGTCGCTCTCCAGCGGCTCGGCCAGTTCACCGCTGAACCCGACCGCCCGGTAGCCCTCCGACAGGACGAAGTTGCGACCTGCCGCCGACAGGAAGGCGTAATGGAACACGCTCGGTGCCAGCAGCGTGAAGTCGGCAGTGAACGACGCCGCGACGGCTTCGTCGTGGCACAGGTCGAGCAGCAGCCGCGACAGGGACCGCGCCAGCCGCCGGATCGTGATCGGCCGGGAGGAGGGCGCCCGCTCGCGCAGGTAGGCGAGAAGATTCCGTGCACTCTTCTCGTCGAAGCCAAGCAGCTCGCCCATCGTCTGCGCGTCGGGGCACAGCTCGCGCCGACGCGCGAGACCATCGGCGAGTTCCTTCGCGCAGGAGATTCCGATAAGCGGAGTCGTCGGAAGGAACAGGCTCAGGTCGACAGGGCGTTCAGGACGTCGCCGCAGGCCGGTCAGGTCGATGCGGAACTGCCGCAGGTTGCTCGTGACCCACGCGGAGTCACCCTCTCGACGACCGATCGGGATGTCCGCCAGCTCATACAGTTCCAACTGGGTCGAGAAAACGGTTGCCGCCAGGAGGGCGTTGTGCGCAACCGTAGGATCCGGGTCGCAGAGCTCGCTCGCGATGCGACTCAGCAGAATCTCCGCCTCGGGCCGCGAGAGGCCACCGCCCAGGGTGGAAAGGCCACAGCGCTGCTTCCAGCTCGCCGTCGCGCCCTCGATCCTGCGGCGCTCGAGGAAGTCGGGCGGCTCGGTGTCCGCCGAGGGCGACAGCCGACTCAGCCCGAGGCCCTTCTCCTGCGCGACCTGCGCGAGGACTTCGAGCGCCCGTCGCAGCGACCGGACCGCCGGTCCCTTGGGTGGACGCCGTGCCGCGGTCGCACGGAACCGATAGGCGCCGCGAACCAGTGTCCGCAGGGAGCCGCCCGCGATGTCCGTGGCGCGCCGCGCGTCGTCGCGTGCAGGCTCGAGCATCGCACGCATTCCATCGAACGCCACCGCATCGATTGGCGTGCCCGTCAGGATCGACGACACCAACGCGCCGACGATGCGGGCGAAGAGCGGGTCCGGAAGCAGCACCGACTCGAGGTCGGCGATGAGGGCGGTCAGCTGCAGCGCCACGCGCGAAGGGGCCGGCTCGGCATTCGACTCGACGAGGCCTCCCCATACTTCTTCCGCGTGCGCAGCGATTTCCCGCACCTCGTCCACGGGTAACGCGGCGCCCGATTCGTTGACGCGCTCGGCGAGTGCGGCAACGCGCTCCAGCATTGCGGGAAGCGAGGGGCCGGTCTGGCGCAGGGCGCGCTCGGCGCGCCGCCGGTGAAAGGACATCGGAATCAGCGGGGCGCCTTCGGAACGGGCGGCGCCTGTGCCCGGTTTTGGGTTCATGAGTGCTCCAGTGACACTGTTGTCGCCTCGTGGGACGTGGGTCGCTTGCGACCGAATTCGGATGGCGTGCGAAACCCACGAGGCGACGAAAGCGGGCGCACAAAAAGACTCCGCCCGCGCTAGGCGCGGGAAGGCTCAGAAGGTCGGCAGACGCGCGCAGACGCGCGACGCGACCAAGGGTCTCGGATAAGGGCGCGTTGCCTTTGCCGTCAGAGCGCCATGAAGCGTCGTAGGGCTTGGGGCGATACGCATCGGTGGCCGCGCTCCGGAGAGACGGCCACTGAGCCAGCCACGCGCGCGCGAAATGCCACGCGACCGACCGCGCTGCCTGCGGAAGCGAAGTGATCTCGCTCCGCTATGGCGCCGCACGGTGGCGGCGCACTGCTTCTCGCCGATCCGCAAAGCGTCTCGCTCTGCACTCGGCCCGGCGTCCGGAGCAACTTGCGGCCGGACGCCCTCAATGGGACTCTATTTTCCCGGAAGGGACGGTACAGTTGCCGCGCGGCGAGGGCACTGACTGCTGCCTTTGCCGACTGCAACTATTCTTGCGCCGGCGCAGTGCTGTCGTCAACCGCGCTAAGGGGCGGTTTTTGCCGCTTAGCGCGGTGAGGCCGCAGATTTCTTCGCGTCAATGGCCCGCGCGCTGGGCGCGAAGATCGACGCACGGCCCGATGCGCATTGCGCCACGCGTCGCACGCGTGACGAAGGATTCGGTGCGAACTTCACCATTGGACGTCCGCGGATGGACCGCCGATCGAAGGACACGGCTGCCGTGTCCAGGCCGCGTTCTTTGTTTAACGTGCCGGTCGACGCTCGAAGCGACGACGCGACGTCACCGCGGATCGTTGATTGGCCGTCCGCGGCTGGACGCTCAATCGAAGGACATGATGGTGGTGTCCGGGCGGCCGCGTCGAATGGGGCACTCCGTCAGACCGATCCGGCAGGGCATTTACGCAGCTGGAACAGAGGGTTGCAACGGAAAGCTAAGGCGCTTTGTTCATTTGACATAATACACATTATGCGTAGTTGACTACGGCGCGGCTGCCCGGACAAAACGGGGCTTCAGCTCGCCGGTACCAAGGCTTTCAGGTCTTCCAGCGCACGCCTGTAAAGCTCGGTACGACCGAGTTCCGACATTGGGAGCGCTGCACCCCTCGGGCGTAGACGCGCGAAGCGCTGGTCGAACGCGGCCGATCGCTGCCACTGCAGGCGCTGCAGCACGGCATCCATCGCCGCCGTGTCGTTGCAGACGAGGACGAGGTCACAACCGGCCGCTAGGCCGGCGGTGGCGCGCTCGACGATCGAGCCCTGGGTTCTCGCGCCTTCCATCAGCAGGTCGTCCGTGAACGCCGCACCGGCGAAGCCGAACTCCCCCCGCAGCTTCCGAATCCAGCGCGACGAGAATCCCGCCGGCGCCGAGTCCACCTGTTCGTAGATCACGTGGGCCGGCATCACGGCGGTCGAGCTGCGGCCCAAGCCATCGGTATGGCGCGGCGTCCGCGGTCGTGATTTCTTCCAGCGTGCGGCTGTCGTGCGGGATGGCGACATGCGAATCCGCGATGGCCCAGCCATGCCCGGGATAGTGCTTGCCGCAGTTCGCCATGCCGGCCAGCGCCAGGCCATGGCACAGATGGGAGGCCAGCAAGGTGACGACACGGGGGTCGGAATGGAAGGCGCGGTCACCGATCACTCCGCTGCGACCCCAGTCCACGTCGAGGACCGGCGTGAAGCTGAAGTCAACCCCGTGGGCACGCAACTCGGAAGCGAGCACGAAGCCGAGGGACGCGGCGACGCGGCATGCAACCAGCACATCCTCGTCCCACAGGTCTCCGAGCCGCCGCATCGGCGGCAGGCGCGTGAATCCTTCGCGGAACCGCTGAACGCGTCCACCTTCGTGATCGACGGCGATCAGCAGCGGCGGATCGCGGAGGGAGTGGATTTCGTCCGTGAGCTGGCGCAGCTGCTGCGGAGACTCGAAATTCCGCGCGAACAGGATCACCATGCCGACCAGCGGATGGGCCAACCGGTCCCGGTCCGCGTCAGCAAGTTCAACAGTGCCTTCGAGGCCGACGACCACCGGTCCTACCGCCATGCGCCCTCCTCGGCCTCGGCAACGGCGTAGGCCATCGCCACGCTTTTCTCGTCACTCACGGAAACATGCACGCGCAGGCGCCTGCGCTCGGCGAAGTGCCGCAACTCGGGACTGCTGATGAACGCGACCGGGCGTCCGGACGGGTCGTTGACGATTTCGACGGCGCGCCAGGACATCGGCTGGCGCATCCCGAGTCCCAGCGCCTTCGAGACCGCTTCCTTGGCCGCGAAGCGTGTTGCCAGATACCGAATCCCGCGCTCTTCGGACCGCTCGCGCCGCCACTTGTAGCGCTCCATTTCACGCGGACCCAGAATGCGCTCGGCGAAACGAGCGCCAAACCGCGTATCGGCCGCCTGGATGCGGTCGATCTCGATGATGTCGGTGCCGACGCCGAAGATCATGCCGGACCGCCCGCCCTGACGATTTCGGCCAGATACATGCGCACGGTGGCTGACAGTCCGTGCTCCAGCGCGTCGGCGATCAGAGCGTGGCCGATTGACACTTCGTCGACACCGGGAACGGCGCGCAGGAAAGTGGCGAGGTTCTGCAGGTTGAGGTCGTGGCCCGCGTTGACTCCAAGTCCCGCCGCATGCGCTGCCGTTGCAGCTGCCGCATAGCGCGCCAGCATGGGGGCCTGATCCGGTGTGCCGAAGACCTGTGCGTACGGTTCGGTGTAGAGCTCGACTCGATGCGCGCCGAGTGCTGCCGCGGCCGCCATCGCCTCGGGCACCGGGTCCATGAAGAGGCTCACTCGGACGCCGAGATCACGCGCCTGGCGGATCACCGGCGCCAGCCGCTCCGCGTCCGCCGGCAGGTTCCAGCCGTGATCGGATGTGAAGGCGCCGGTTTCATCCGGAACGAAGGTGCACTGGTGCGGGCGAACCTGCGCGACGAAATCGATCAGGCCGTGGAACGGATTGCCTTCGATATTGAACTCACACGCCGGCCAGGCGCGAAGCAACTCGGAAAGCTCGGCGACGTCCGGGGCACGCACATGTCGACCATCGGGACGGGGATGCACGGTGATGCCGTCCGCGCCGGCTTCCAGGCAGATCACCGCGGCGCGCCTGACGCTGGGTATGCCGATGGTGCGCGTATTGCGCAGCAAGGCCACCTTGTTGAGATTGACGCTGAGCGCGGTCATGAGAGGACACAACCTTCAACGCAAGAGCTCTGGCGCGACGACCGCGGGAGTCGAACGTGCTGTTCGCTTCGGCCGCGCGCCCGGCGACTGTCGGGTGCCAGCCGCCTTGCCTCCACCCTCTTCTGTTGGGCAACGCGATCCATCGGGCGCTCTTACGTCGGGTCTAAAGCTGGTGCAGGTCGAGCAGGATGCGGCGGGTGTTGAGCGGTTTGCCATCGAGATGGTAGCGAATCAGCTGGCGCAGCATCGTCTTCGCTTCGGAGGCGACGCGCGCATCGGCAAATTCACCGCGTGCCATCGCGAGCAGTGTGGCGCCCGATACCGAGGCCCCTTCGTCGTCGCGCTCGCCCGCCTCCAGCCGTTGGGCGCCGGCCTCTGGCCGGAACCGATAGCGTGCCAACACGTCGATCGGCTCGCCACTCGTGCACTGATCGAGCGAAACTTCATAGCCCACCTCACGCAGCAGTTGCATCTCGAACAGGCGCAAGGTGATGTCTTGACGCGCAGCCGCCAGGCCACGCAGCATTTCCAGGTAGTTTTCGAACAGGCGCTCGTGCGGATCGGCCCGGGCAAGCAGGCGCACCACGAGTTCGTTGGCGTAGAACGCGGCGAGCAGCGCGTTGCCACGCAGCGGGGTCAGGCCACCGATCCACTCGACGCGGACCAGATTCTTGACCTCGTTGCGCCCGCTCCACGACAGTGCCAGCGGCGCAAACGGCGCGAGCAGGCCTCGGAACTGCGACGTCGGCCGTTTCGCCCCCCGCGCAACAAGGCCGACGCGGCCGTAGTCGCGAGTGAAAGCCTCGACGATGAGGCTCGTTTCGCGCCAGGGCGTCGAGTGCAGGACCACACCGGGCTGGTGATCGACGCGGGCGTCGGTGCCGCGACGCCGTGGCTTGCCTGCGGAAAGCACGTTGTCGGTAGCGCCTTCAGCCATAGCCCAGCTTGCGCATGGCCGCGGGGTCGTCGCTCCAGCCCTTCTTCACGCGCACCCACACTTCGAGGTGCACCGGCTTGCCGAGCATCTCCTGGATGTCGGCCCGCGCCAGGCGAGAGATCTCCCGCAGCTTGGCGCCCTCCTTGCCGATGACTATGCCCTTGTGGGCCTCGCGCTCGACCACCAGAGTGGCCGCGATCCGCGCTCCGCCCTCTTCCTCTTCCCAGCGATCGATGGTGACCGCGATTCCGTAAGGCAGCTCGTCGCCCAGCAGTCGATAGGCTTTCTCGCGGATCGTCTCCGCCGCGAGGTAGCGCGCGCTGCGATCGGTGTACTGCTCGGCGTCGAAGAGTGGCATGCCTTCGGGCAGCAGGGAGCGCACTTCGGCAAGCAGCTCCTCCAGCTGGCGGCCCTTCTCCGCGCTGACTGGAACAATCGCGTGGAACGGATGGCGCTGCATCGATGCCGCCATCAGCGGCAGCAGCTTCTCGCGGTCGGCCAGCAGGTCGATCTTGTTCAGCGCGAGGATCACCTGTCCCGAATCTTTGGGGAGCAGCTGCAGAACCTGCTCATCGGCGGCAGTCCAGCCGGCGGCGTCGATCACGAGGATCACCGCATCGACGTCGGCCAGGGCGCCCGTCACGTTCTGGTTCATGCGCTTGTTCAGCGCACTGCGATGGCGTCGCTGGAACCCCGGCGTGTCGACGAAGATGTATTGCGCGTCCGTGGTCGTGCGCACGCCGAGGACGCGGTCACGGGTCGTCTGAGGCTTGCGCGAGGTGATGCTGACGCGCTCGCCGACGAGGGCGTTGATCAGGGTGGACTTGCCGACGTTGGGGCGCCCGATGACGGCCACCATGCCGACCCGGCACAGCGCGTTGCTCATCAGGCCGGATCGCTGGTCGTAACCGTATCCGGTGCGGCCTGCGGCGTCTTGGGTTCCGAACCCGGCTCGCGCGCGTTGGGTGCGGCAGCCGGCTTCTTGCGAGTGCGGCGTCCGAGGTGGATCGCATGCTGGGCCGCTTCGAACGCGTGCTTGGCGGCGGACTGTTCTGCCGCACGGCGGCTCCGGCCGGTACCGCGCACGCTGATTTCCAGCTTCGGGATCGAGCACTCGACCTCGAATTCCTGGTTGTGCGCGGCGCCGCGCGTCTCGACCACGGTGTAGACGGGCAAAGCGATGCGCTTGCCCTGCAGGTACTCCTGCAGCAGTGTCTTGCTGTCTTTGCCCAGCGTTTTCGGATCGACCGTCTTCAGCACCGGGTCGAACAGCTTGCCGATGACGTTGCGTGCCGCGTCGAACCCGCTGTCCAGGAAAATGGCGCCAAAGATCGCTTCCATCGTGTCAGCCAGGATCGAGGGCCGGCGGAAGCCGCCGCTCTTCATCTCGCCTTCGCCCAGCCGCAGGAAGTCGGACAGCACGACGCGCTCCGCTATGTCGGCCAGCGATTGCTGCTTGACCAGGTTGGCACGCAGTCGCGATAAATCGCCCTCGTCGAGCCGCACGTACTTCTGGAACAGGATCTGCGCGATCGCGCAGTTCAGCACCGCGTCGCCAAGAAACTCGAGGCGCTCGTTGTGGATCGCGCCGTGGCTGCGATGCGTGACCGCCTGCTCGAGCAGCGTGTGCTGAACGAAGGTGTAGCCGAGGCGCTCTTCAAGCGCCAGCAGTTCCATGGGTCCCGGTCCTCGGCGGGCCGATCACGGCACCGCGCGGCGCTGCTGGCGGTCGCGTGTCGTACCGGCGTAGTCGATCACAATGGACACGTTGTCCATGATCGGGATCTTCTTCTGGTACGCGTAGCTGATCACGACCTGGTCACCCTCCTTCGTGATGTCCAGGTCCGCCTCGTTGATCGACGTGATGTCGTCGATCGTCGCATGTCGACCGAATGCCGCCCGGATCTCGGGGACTGTGCGTCCTTCGTTCTTGATCTTCTGGACCGCGCGCTCGATGGCGATGTACTCGATCACCGAGGGCACGATCCGGAAACCGATTGCCAGCAGGCCCACCACGATCAGCCCGATGAAGATGAGGCCGATGATGCTGAGTCCGCGCTGCCGACGGGGAGTTCGTCGATTTTTCATTTTTCCTTTCTTTTCAGTGACTTGAGCTGATCCGGCACTAATTGAAACCGCCGATCCGCCCGATATTGCCAAAGTTCATCCAGATGAGGAAGGCTCGGCCGACAATGTTTTCGTCAGGGACGAACCCCCAGAACCGGCTGTCCTCGCTGTTATCGCGATTGTCACCCATCATGAAATAGTGCCCGGCCGGCACGGTACACACGATTCCGCTACCGCTGTATTGACAGGCGCCGGGGTGAGTGTTCGGAAATCCGCCGCCGAGGCCGGCCGGCGCCGACTCGTGGACGATGATCCGGTGCTGGACCTCGCCGAGCTGCTCCTGGAACTGCAGGTAATACTGCAGCCGGTCCGGATCGTAGTAACTGTCGAGCTTCCCGAGCGGCACTTCCTTGCCATTGATCGTCAGGCGCTTGTTGATGTATTCGATGCGGTCCCCCGGCAGCCCGACCACCCGCTTGATGTAGTCCTGCGACGGATTGAGCGGGAAGCGGAACACCATCACGTCGCCGCGCTTCGGCTGCCCGATCTCGATCACCTTCTTGTTGATGACCGGCAGGCGGATGCCGTACTGGTACTTGTTGACCAGGATGAGATCGCCCACCTCCAGCGTCGGCAGCATCGATCCTGATGGGATGCGGAACGGCTCGTACAGGAACGACCGCAGCATGAAGACCAGCAGGATGACCGGGAAGAAGCTCGCGGTGTATTCGAGCCAGGCTGGCTGGCGCGTCGCCCCCTCTTCGAGGCTGCGGCGCTCCTGCTCGACGATCGGCTCCTTGCGCGTCAGTGCAGCCGCGTTGCGCTGGTCGAAATCCGCCAGCAGGCGCGCCGCCTTCTCGCGCCGTTGCCTGGCGAACACCAGCTTGTCCGCCACCCAGAGCACGCCGGTGAATATGGTGAGGACGAACAGGATCAACGCAAAGTTCATTTGTCTTCTACCTGCAATATCGCGAGGAAGGCTTCCTGCGGGATTTCGACCGTGCCGACCTGTTTCATGCGCTTCTTGCCGGCCTTCTGCTTCTCAAGCAGCTTTTTCTTGCGCGTGATGTCGCCGCCATAGCACTTGGCCAGCACGTTCTTGCGCAGCGCCTTGACGTCCTCGCGCGCGATGATGTTGGCGCCGATCGACGCCTGGATCGCTACGTCGTACATCTGCCGCGGGATCAGTTTGCGCATCTTGGCGGTCACTTCCCGGCCGCGGTAGGTCGCGTTGGCGCGGTGCACGATGACGGACAGCGCGTCGACGCGGTCACCATTGATCAGCATGTCGACCTTGACGACGTCGGCCGCGCGGTATTCCTTGAACTCGTAATCCATCGACGCATAGCCGCGCGACACCGACTTCAGCTTGTCGAAGAAGTCCATCACGATCTCGGCCAGCGGCAACTCGTACTTCAGGATCACGTGGCGGCTGTGATACGTGAGGTCGGTCTGAACGCCCCGCTTGCCGATGCATAGCGTGATTACCTGGCCAACAAACTCCTGCGGCACGAAGATCGTGACGTCGACGATAGGCTCGCGGATCTCCTCGATCCGGGCCGGGTCGGGCATCTTCGATGGGTTCTCGACCGACACGACGGTACCGTCGCGCAGCAGGACCTCATAGACCACCGACGGCGCGGTGGTGATGAGGTCCATGTCGTATTCGCGCTCCAGCCGCTCCTGCACGATGTCCATGTGCAGCAGCCCGAGGAAGCCGCAGCGGAAGCCGAAGCCGAGCGCCTGCGATACCTCGGGCTCGAAGTGCAGCGAGGCGTCGTTCAGCTGCAGCTTGGTCAGTGCGTCGCGCAACGCCTCGTACTGATTGGACTCGACCGGGAACAGTCCCGCGAACACCTGTGACTTCACTTCCTTGAAGCCGGGTAGCGGTTCGCTGGCGGGCTTGCCTGCATGCGTCACCGTGTCGCCCACATGCGCGTCGCGCAGTTCCTTGATGCCCGAGATCACGAAGCCGACCTCGCCCGCCGACAGCAGTTCACGGCCGCGCGACTTCGGCGTGAACACGCCGACCTGTTCGACCAGGTGGGTGGCGCCGCTGGCCATCAGCAGGATCTTGTCCTTCGGCCTGATCACCCCGTTGATGACCCGGACCAGCATCACGACGCCAACGTAGTTGTCGAACCAAGAGTCGATGATCAGCGCCTGCAGCGGCGCGGTCGGATCGCCTTTCGGTGGCGGAACGCGCTCGATGATGCGTTCGAGGATGTCCTCGAGGCCCATGCCGGTCTTGGCACTGGCGAGAATGGCGTCATGGGCGTCGAGGCCGATCACGTCCTCGATCTCGGCGCGCGCTTCTTCGGCGTTGGCCGACGCCAGGTCCATCTTGTTGAGGATCGGCAGCACCTCGACACCGAGCTCGATGGCGGTGTAGCAGTTGGCAACCGTCTGTGCTTCGACGCCCTGAGAGGCGTCGACGACGAGCAGCGCGCCTTCGCAGGCCGACAGCGACCGGCTGACTTCGTAGCTGAAGTCGACGTGTCCTGGCGTATCGATCAGGTTCAGGTTGTACTTCTGCCCGTTGGCCGCGGTGTATTCGAGCGCGGCGGTCTGCGCCTTGATCGTTATGCCGCGCTCGCGCTCGAGATCCATCGAGTCCAGCACCTGCGCCTCCATCTCGCGATCGGACAGGCCGCCGCAGCGCTGGATCAGGCGATCCGCGAGCGTCGACTTGCCGTGGTCGATGTGCGCGATGATGGAAAAATTGCGGATGTGCTGCATGCGTTGTGCGCTGAACCGAGCAGTCAGGTGGTCCAAGGGGCCCTTCCGAGGGGCCGGTTGCGGGCAGCCCCAGTCGAGGGCAAAGAAAAGGGGGTGACCGCAAGGCACACCCCCTACTGTCGGTACGGTCGCGGATTTTACCGCGACCGCGTCATGGCCTTGTCAGCGGCGGATGATCACGTACCGCGACGCCTCGCCACGACGCACGAGCACCGCAACATCCTTCTTCGGATCGAGCTTGGCGACGGCCTCGTTGAACTGGCGCGCGTTCTGTACGTCGGTACTGTTCATCTGAGTGATGATGTCGCCCGGTCGCAGTCCCGCCGACGCCGCGAGTCCGTCGACCGCGTCGACCTGGATGCCCCCATTGATGCCGAGTTCTTTCATTTTCTCGGCCGACACGTCGGACACTCCCAGTCCGAGGGCATTTGCCGGCGCCGCCGGCTTCGGAGTCTCCGTCGTGCGCGCGTTGCGTGGACGGTCCTGCGGCATCTCGGCCACCTGCACCTTGAGGTCGCGTTGCGCGCCCTTGCGGAACACGGTCACCGTCGAATTGGTGCCGGGCTTGGTGCCGCCCACGATGCGCGGCAGGTCGCTCGACCGCTCGATCGCCCGACCATCGAAGCGCAGGATGACGTCACCGGGTTCCAGGCCGGCCTTGGCGGCAGGCCCGTCCTTCTCCACCGAGTTCACCATGGCGCCGCGCGGCGGTGCGCCGAGACCGATCGCCTCCGCAACCTCGCGCGACACGCCTTCGATCCCCACGCCGATGCGCCCGCGGATCACGCGGCCACCGGCGCGCAACTGCTGCTGCACGCTCATCGCCTCGTCAATCGGAATGGCAAAGGAAATTCCGTTGTAGCCCCCCGACGTCGTAAAGATCTGCGAGTTGATGCCGATGACTTCGCCCCGCATGTTGAGCAGCGGTCCGCCGGAATTGCCGGGGTTCACGGCGACGTCGGTCTGGATGAATGGCAGAAATTCCCCGGTTTCGCGAGCCTTCGCGCTGACGATGCCGGCCGTCACCGTGTTCTCAAGGCCAAAGGGGGAGCCGATGGCGGCGACCCATTCGCCAACGCGTACCTTGTTGGGATCGCCGATCTTGATGCTAGGCAGGCCGGTCGCCTCGATTTTCACGAGTGCAACGTCAGTGCGGCGGTCCGCCCCCATCACCTTGCCCTTGAACTCCCGGCGGTCGGCGAGCGTGACCGTGATGTCGTCGGCGCCTTCCACCACGTGCGCGTTCGTCAGCACATAGCCGTCGGCGGAAATGATGAAGCCTGATCCAAGCCCGCGCGGCACATCACGGCGTGGCCCCTGGTTGGGCCCCTGCCGCGGCCCTTGCTGCGGGGGATTCGGAAAGAAACGCCGGAAGAACTCGTACATCGGGTCGTTCTCGTCGATGTCCGGGAACGGCAGCGCACCAGCGTTGGCCGCGACGCGGGCGGTGGTGCGGATGTTCACGACCGCGGGACCTGCCCGTTCGGCGAGGTCGGCAAAGTCAGGCAATACCTGGGTCGCCTGCGCCTGCGCGGTCGGCGCAAGCAGCGGGGTCGCCAGCACCAGCAAAGGGGCAAACAAGGCAGCAGCAAATCTTCTGAGCATTCTTTTGTCTTCCTCAACGAGCATGATCGGCCCGCCTACCGCGGGCCACGAAACTCCACCGACTTTGCAAGCGTCCGCACCGCGGACGGGGGCACCTCGCCAATGACCGTGACCAGGGCATCGCCGAGGCGGCGGGCATAGGCCGCCGTCGGTCCCATCATCTGCACTTCGTCGACCACCGGCGTGCCCGCGGACGAGGGCTCAATGAATACCGACATCGTCGCCAGGCCGTCACTGAAGACGACCTGCATTGCGTCGGCCGTGCCCATCCGCCGCAGTACTTCCTTGGTCCGGAGGAAACCGTCCGGCGCCGGGACGAGCCAACCGGCCTTCTCGGGGTCGGCGCGTCGGTAATCGCTCCTCTCAACGGTCCAGCCTTCGGTCGCCCACGCCGGCTTCAGTCGCGACCGATCGATGCGCTCGCCGATGCGGATGTCGGTGAACGCGACCTGTTCCAGCACTTCATGCCGCTCGCCCACTGTCTGCGCCTTCAATAGCAGGCCGGTAGCGCGGTCGACGCACAGCCGATAGCCGTAGCGCAACTGGTCGCGAGGTTCGAGCACGAGGACCTGGCACTCGACACCGGCCACCCGCTCCACCTCGCCGCTCTTGAGCTCGTAGCGCTCGAGTATCGCCTCGGCCGGTGCGCCGATCAGGCCGGGAAACGGCTCCTCGACCGCCCGATGCTCGACGATGACGCGGCGCGACTCCGGGATCAGGCAGCGCACCTCATCGTCGTTCTCGGTGCGCAGGCGGATGTACTCGCGCGGCTTGCCATCCATCGTCTGGATGCGCTCGTGCGAATGTGCGCCGTCGAAAAGATGGGTGATGCGCGAGGTTCGCATCTCGCCGCCGGCCTGGTAGACGATCGTGCCGCTGTAGTTCACGCGCACGGCCGCCTGCTGGATCGACTGAACCCACTGCAGCGAGGAGCGGGCCGGTGCGGCGCTCTGCATGCGGCTGCGGTCCTGCGCTAGGGCGCCATACGACGTCGCGGCAGCGCTGATGAAGATCAGCACAGCCAGCCAGCGATTCAGTGCCTCCGAAGGGCGCGGTACGAGAAGGAAGTGCTGCATCAACGGGCTTCGGCTTGTTCGGTCGTAGTCCGCAGGTACGGGGTGGCGCGCGGCAGTGCCACTCCAGTCGTCAATTCGCGATGCGCCGCGAGATACGCCTGCATCGCGCGCGCGTTGGCTACCGTGGCTGCCGCACGACGGGCCCCTTCCTCTGCCGTTGGCGGAGTGATCGAGGGCTGCACCGTGGCCTGCTGCACCGGCGACGTCGGTGCGGAGGTCTGCATCAATGGGACGGCGACAAAGCCAATGACGGCGACCGAGGCCGCCATGGCGAGGCCAGGCACCAGATAACGACGCAGCGGCGCGACGGGGGTGGTCGCGCGCGGCGCCAGCACCGTGGGCTCTCGAGTTATCGCATCCGCGACGCGCGAGCAGAAGGCGGTCGAATGCTCGGCCGCGACTTCGTTGGACCGCAGCGCGTCGCCCACAACGTGATACGCCATCCACTGGTTGCGCAATTGAGTGTCTGCGCCTAGCGATTCGAGCAGCCGGCTCGCTTCGTCCGGACTCAATTCACCGTCCATCAGGCTCGACAGCAGTTCACATTCGGGGCGCACGGCTGCCACTACAGGGGCCTTGTTCATCTCACCACCTACCACCGCTGATCCTTCGTTGTATTGAGCACCGGCCGCAACTCCTCGGCGATCGCTTCCCGCGCCCGGAAGATACGCGAACGCACCGTTCCGATCGGACAATTCATCGTCTCGGCGATTTCCTCATAGCTAAGTCCCTCCAGTTCGCGCAGCACGATGGCGGTCTTGAGATCCTCGGGAAGCTGGTCGATCGCCCGGTTCACCGCATTGGCGACCTGCTTGGTCAGCAGCATCGCATCCGGCGTGTTCAGATCCCTTAGTTGCTCGCCGTCGTCAAAAGTTTCAGCTTCTTCGATATCTGCCTCGGTCGAGGTCGGGGCACGCCGGCCCTGGGATACCAGCCAGTTCTTGGCGGTATTTATCGCGATCCGGTACAGCCACGTATAGAAGGCGCTGTCGCCACGGAAATTCGGCAGCGCCCGGTAGGCCTTGATGAAGGCTTCCTGCGCCACGTCCTCGACCTCTGCCGGGTCGCGTATCAGCCGCGACAGCAGCCGGAAGATCTTGCGCTGGTACTTGATGACCAGCAGATCGAACGCCGCCTTTTCGCCGCGTTGCACGCGCTGTACCAGCTGCTGGTCGACATCGCGCTCAGACATGCGCCGGCCCCGCCGCAGGACTGCAGCAGCCCCGGTCGCCCGGAGTCGTTTGCGAGGTGCAGCGCTGGGCGTCAGCGCGCCGTGTCATTGTGGTTTCCAGTTCGTTTGTCCTTGTTGGCCCCTGCCGGCCCGCCGGTTCCGGCCCAGCGGGCACAGGCGTGCAGGCGCCGTAATGCGTCCGGTGACAGGGCATCTGGCCAGACCGGAACCAACATGGCACCGGACTTCAAGGTTATCAACCATGGGGCGACGAAGACACAACGGACTGCGGCTTCGAGGGCGTAGCCCCTCCCGTTCAGCGGCCGCGCCTGCACCGCCCCATCGGATGCAATTGACACCTCCGTGCGGCGCCCAGCCGCCTGGCACGCCCCGCGCACCCCCCAGCCGGCCGCGACCCAAACGCGCACTGGATGGCGTGGATCCAGGGCGACCGCCGCGATCGCCAGCACCGCGGCAACCGTGGCGGCGGCCGCGATGGCTGCCAGCCGGAGCCGCCGTTCCCGCGCCGAAGGCTGCAGGACGGTCCAGCCGAGTATCACTCAGATCCGCTTGAACACCAGGGTGCCGTTCGTTCCGCCGAAACCGAACGAGTTCTTGAGTGCGACACCGATCTTCAGGTCACGCGCGGTGTTGGCGCAGTAGTCGAGATCGCACTCCGGATCCTGGTTGAAGATATTGATCGTCGGTGGCGAGACCTGGTGATGGACCGCAAGCACCGTGAACACCGACTCGATGCCGCCCGCTCCGCCAAGCAGGTGGCCCGTCATCGACTTGGTCGAGTTGACGACGAGCGAACGCGCGTGGTCGCCGAGCGCTGCCTTGATCGCCTTGGTCTCGTTGATGTCGCCTAGGGGTGTCGATGTCCCGTGGGCGTTGAGGTAGTCGATTTCGTCCGCGTTGGCGCCGGCGTTGCGCAGCGCCGCCAGCATGCAGCGTCGCGGGCCATCCATGTCGGGCGCCGTCATGTGATGTGCGTCCGCGCTCATGCCAAAGCCGATCAGCTCAGAATAGATCCGTGCGCCCCTGCGGCGCGCATGCTCGTATTCCTCGAGCACCAGTATGCCGGCACCCTCGGCCAGCACGAAGCCGTCGCGGTCCCTGTCGAACGGCCGGCTCGCGGTCGCAGGATCGTCATTGCGCGCAGACATCGCCTTCATCGCGTCGAAGCCCGCCACGCCGAGCGACGAAGTCGATGCTTCGGCACCGCCGGCAATCATCGCGTCGGCATCCCCGTATTCGATCAGGCGACCGGCCTCTCCGACCGAATGCAGGCCAGTCGTGCAGGCGGTGACGATTGCGAGATTGGGCCCGCGCAGGCCGTAGCGGATCGACACGCTGCCGGCGATCATGTTGATGATCGAGCCCGGTACGAAGAACGGCGAAACGCGCCGCGCGCCACGGTTCAGCAACTGCGAGTGGTTGTCCTCGATCATCGGCAGTCCGCCGATGCCGGAACCGATCACGCAACCGATGCGATCCCGGTTCGAATCACTGACCTCAAGGCCGCTGTCCTTCAGCGCTTCGGCGGACGCGGCGACGCCGTAGTGGATGAACGTGTCGACATGGCGCGCCTCCTTGGTCGACATCACTGTCGTGACGTCGAAGCCCTTGACTTCACCGGCGATGCGGCAGTTCAGGGCGGAGGCGTCGAACCGCGTGATCGGACCGATGCCCGAGCGCCCGGCGAGCAGCGCGGCCCAGGTGCTGGGTACATCGTTGCCAAGCGGACTGATGACCCCGAGGCCGGTGACAACAACTCGCCGTTTGCCTGACATCGAACTCCTGGCAGCTGCTTTCTCGGCCGTCAGGCCTTCTTCAGGTGAGCGTTGATGTAATCGACGGCCTGCTGGACCGTGCGGATCTTCTCGGCTTCCTCGTCCGGAATCTCACACTCGAATTCGTCTTCCAGCGCCATCACGAGCTCGACGGTGTCGAGCGAGTCGGCTCCGAGGTCCTCCACGAAGGCCGATTCATTCTTGATGTCGGCCTCGTTGACGCCGAGTTGCTCGGCGACGATCTTCTTGACCCGTTGCTCAATGTTCTCCATGGACTCCTCTCCTGCCTCGTCTGTGTTCGCGGTGCGCCGCGATGTGCGCAAGTACTGCCGCCGGTGCGCACCGCCATGTTCTTGGCCGGCGAAAAAAGCGCGCGGATTCTAACAGAGGCGACTCGTCGCGCCCCTGCATCGCTTGAAGCATCAACTCATGAACATCCCGCCGTTGACGTGAAGTGTCGCGCCGGTGATGTAGGCCGCAGCCGGCGAGGCCAGGAACACCACGGCCGCGCCGATGTCCTCGGCCTGGCCAAGCCGGCCGAGCGGAATCTGGCCCAACAGAGCCTGGGTCTGCTGCTCGTTCAGCGCGCGCGTCATGTCGGTGTCGATGAAGCCCGGTGCGATGCAGTTGACGGTTATACCGCGGCTGCCGACTTCGCGCGCGAGGGCCTTCGTCAGTCCGGCCACTCCGGCCTTGGCCGCCGCGTAGTTGGCCTGGCCGGCGTTTCCGCTCGAGCCGACGACCGACGTGATGTTGATGATGCGGCCGTGTTTCGCCTTCATCATTCCGCGCATGACAGCCCTGCTCAGCCGGAAGACTCCCGACAGGTTGGTGTCGATCACCGCGGTCCAGTCGTCATCCTTCATGCGCATCGCCAGCGTGTCGCGCGTGATGCCGGCGTTGTTAACGAGCACCGACAGCTTGCCGTGGTCCCTCGCGATGCCGTCGATCAGGCCATCGGTCTGCGCGCCGTCACGGACGTCGAAAACCAGGCCCTTGCCGCGCGCACCGAGTTCCGAGAGCCGCGCGGAAATCGCATCTGCACCCGCCGCCGTGGTGGCTGTTCCGATCACGGTTGCACCGGCGCGCGCGAGTTGCTCGGCGATGGCACGTCCGATGCCTCGCGACGCACCCGTGACGAGCGCCACCTCGTCCTGCAGACATTGGGGCTGGAACACATTCATGATGCACTGGCTCCGGGAGGCGTGAGTGCGTCAAGCGCGGCATCCAGGCTGTCAGCATCGTTTACCGACAGGCTCTCGAGCGTGGGTTCGATCCGCTTCGTGAGCCCGGACAGTACCCGGCCCGGGCCGCACTCGACGACATGCGTCACGCCTTCGCGTGCCAGCCGCTGCACAGTCTCCACCCAGCGCACCGGGCTCGCTGCCTGGCGCGACAGAGCATCGATGATGCGATCCGCCGACGACTCGGTCTGGACATCGACATTGTTGATCACGGGCATGGCTGGCGCGGCGATCGGCACCGAAGCGAGGTATTGCCGCAGATGATCGGCCGCGGGCTGCATCAGCGAGGAGTGAAACGGTGCCGACACGGGCAGCATCAATGCGCGCTTCGCTCCCCGTTGCTTGGCGGCCGCACAGGCTCGCTCGACGGCCCCCTTGTGCCCCGCGATAACCACCTGCGACGGCGCGTTGAAGTTCACCGCCTGCACCACTTCGCCACCGGCCGCCTCCTGGCAGGCGAGGCGCACGACATCGTCGGCGAGACCCATCACCGCCGCCATGGCGCCAACGCCGACCGGCACCGCCTCCTGCATCGCGGTCGCGCGAAATCGCACGAGCCGCACCGCATCCTCGAGCGTGAGCGCGCCGGCGGCCGTCAGCGCCGTGTATTCACCGAGACTGTGTCCTGCCACTAGCACGGGCTCGGCGCCGCACGCGGCACGCCACGCCTCATACATCGCGAAGGCCGCCACCAGCATGGCTGGCTGCGTATTGACGGTGAGGTTCAGGTCCTCGGCGGGCCCATCCGCAATGAGAGAACGCAAGTCCTGGCCAAGTGCGGCCGAGGCTCGATGCAGCACGGACTCCACCGCCTGATTGCCGGTGAAGCTGGCCAGCATGCCAACGGACTGCGAACCCTGGCCTGGGAAGACGAAAGCAATCTTCAATTGATCACCACCTGAGCAGTACAGATCCCCATGTGAATCCGCCCCCGACCCCCTGGAGCATCACCAGGTCGCCGGTGCGAATGCGGCCGTCGCGAACGGCGACGTCGAGCGCAAGTGGCACCGATGCCGCCGACGTATTGCCGTGCCGGTCGACCGTGGCAACGACCTTCGAGTCGGGCAGTCCGAGCCGTCGCGCGATGGCGTTCATGATGCGTATGTTGGCCTGGTGCGGAATGAACCAGTCGAGCTCGGCTGTCTTGACGTGCGCCTGTGCCAGGACATCGAGCGCGGAGGCTCCAAGGGCGGATACCGCGAGTTTGAAGACGGCTTGGCCATCCATCGCAAGATACGGCGTCCCTTCAATGGCGCCGTGGCTGATGCGTCCCGCGGCACACAGGATGCCGGCCTGGCTGCCGTCGGCGCGCAATTCACTTGCCACGATGCCCGGCTGGTCCGAGACTTCAATCACAACCGCGCCTGCACCGTCGCCGAACAGCACGCAGGTCGAGCGGTCGTTCCAGTCGAGGATGCGCGAGAACACTTCGGTGCCGACAACCAGCGCCCTTCGGTGCTTGCCAGCGACGATCATCGACTCGGCGATGGCGAGCGCGTAGACGAAGCCGCTGCACACCGCCTGCACATCGAACGCGGCACAACCCGGATGACCGAGACGCGCCTGAATCAGGCAGGCGCAGCTCGGGAAAATCTGGTCGGGCGTCGAGGTGGCCACGACGATGAGATCGACACTGTCGACCGTCAATCCGGCCGATTGCAGCGCCGTCTGCGCCGCGCGTGCGCCGAGCTCGGCAGAGCCGACCCCCGGTTCGGCGATATACCGTTGCCGGATCCCCGTCCGCGCGACAATCCACTCATCCGACGTTTCGATGCCACGGCCGGCGAGCTCGCGAGCCAGCTCATCGTTGCTGACCACGCGTCCGGGCAGTGCCGAACCGGTGGCGACGACGCGCGCGTGACGGCGCTTCATGCGTCCTGCTCGGCAGCTTCCGGTCGGCGCTTGTGCATCTGGTCGAGTTGCGCCACGAAGGGCTGCATCGCCGCGATCGTGCGCTCCAGCACTCGGTGGCGCGCTTCTTCGTAACCGCGCCGCAGCGCCACGCCAAAGGCAACCTGGTCAGCCGAACCGTGGCTCTTGACGACCAGTCCGCGCAGTCCGAGCAGGCTTGCTCCGTTGTAGCGGCGCGGATCGACCCGACGGCGAAAGCGGGCAAGGACCGGATAGGCCGCGAGCGCCATCACGCGGGACAGTGGGTCACGCTTGAATTCCTCGCGCACGAAGCCGCCAAGCATCTGTGCCAGGCCCTCCGACGTCTTAAGCGCGACGTTGCCGACGAAGCCGTCGCAGACAACGACGTCGGTCGTGCCCTTGTAGATGTCATTGCCTTCGACATTGCCGTGGAAATTGAGCGGGCTGGCGCGCAGCAGGTCTGCCGTCTGCTTGACGATCTCGTTACCCTTGATCATCTCCTCGCCGATGTTGAGCAGGCCGACGGTCGGACGGTCGCGCTCCTCGATCGCGGCAACGAGAGCCGAGCCCAGCACGGCGAACTGAAGCAGATGGTCCGGACCGCAGTCGACGTTGGCCCCGAGATCGAGCATCGTCGTGCCGCGGCCTGTCTGGTTCGGGATCACTCCCGCGATGGCCGGCCGGTCGATGCCTTCCAGCGTCTTCAGCACGAAGCGCGACATCGCCATCAGCGCGCCGGTGTTGCCCGCACTGACCACGACATCGGCCCGTGCTTCCTTGGCCAGGTTGATCGCGACCCGCATCGACGAATTGCGCTTGGTGCGCAGCGCGATTGCCGGGGGATCGTGCATTTCCACGACTTCCTCGGCATGCACGACCTCGACGCGCTGCGTGGCCTTGCCCACCGCAGCTTCGACTTCTTTGGCGCGGCCGACCAGCAGAAGCGAGACGTCCGCCGCCTCGGCGGCAAGACGCAGCGCAGCCGGCACCGTGACGGAGACACCGTGATCCCCGCCCATGCAATCGATGGCGATGCGCACGGTCACCGTGAAGAAAGACTCACGGCGCAGGAACTGCGCCGTGGACAGTCAATACAGGGTTGAAATTCGACGCGCGAGCGTACGCGCACGAGGGCTCGACCGATCAGGAAGCTGATCGAAGAAGCTTACTCGTCGTTCTTGGTCTGCAGGACCTTCTTGCCGCGATAGACACCATTCGGGCTGATGTGGTGGCGGCGATGCACTTCACCCGTCGTCGGCTCGATCGCCGTCGGCGGGTTGCTGAGGAAGTCGTGCGCGCGAT
The DNA here is from genome assembly GCA_963766365.1 of uncultured beta proteobacterium. Lineage (GTDB taxonomy): Bacteria > Pseudomonadota > Gammaproteobacteria > Burkholderiales > Burkholderiaceae_F > JALORV01. The sequence continues at coordinate 348,510 of CAVXZK010000005.1, read as the reverse complement.
GCGTTCCGCGCTTCGACGCCGACTTCTTGTTCTGTTGGACAGCCATGGCTAACCCCGTGAAAAGAAAACGAAAAATTGTACCTGAGCTGGCCGGCGAACGGAACCCCGTGAACTCAGCCGGGCTTGCGTCCGGCCTTGAGGCTGGCGAGCGCCGCGAACGGGTTCGGGGGTTTCTCTTCCTCGCCGTCCCCTTCCTGGGCGCCGACCAGCGGAACCGCCGGGCGGCAGTGGTCATGCCGCGGCACGAGCGGCAGCGACAGAATCGCCTCGTCCTCGATCCAGGCGGCAATGTCCATGTGCCGGGAGCCGACAACCTCGTCGACGTCATCGTCATCGATCGGCAAAGCGTTCAACTCCTCTTCGCTGGTGACGAAGCGGAAGTGTGCGTTCCGCCGCAACGGAAACTCCAGCTCCTGGTTGCAGCGCTGGCACTCAAGAAGCAAAGTGGCCGACACGTTCATCTCAGCGCCCGGTCGCCCCGGCTCGTCGATATCACCGCGGATCCGGTACCGCAGGGATCCTTCGGTTCGCAGCAGCGACGCGGCCAGTCGTTTGAGGTCGGCAAGCGCAAGGTCGCCCTCAATGGTCCGCCGTTCGCGGGCCAGTTCGTAGACATCCACCAGTTGCGGCGTGACGGAGGGCACGGGGTCGCGAGAACGTGGTTCGGCGCCGCTACACTGCGCGCGCCATGAGTCCGCCTCGGATCGTACTCGCCTCCACCTCGCGCTACCGTCGCGAACTGCTGCAGCGGCTGCGCCTCGGATTCGAGGTTCATGCTCCGGAGGTCGACGAAGCGGCGCTTAGTGGCGAAGCTCCTCATGACACGGCATGGCGCCTGGCGGTCGCCAAGGCTCAGGCAGTCCATGCCCAGCGGCCGCAGTGCATAGTCGTCGGGTCGGACCAGGTGGCCGAACTCGATGGTGCAGCAATCGGCAAGCCGCTGGAGCATGCCGCTGCGCTGGAGCAGCTCGAACGCATGCAGGGCAAGCAGGTTGTCTTTCACACCGCACTGGCCGTCATTGGTCCTGCCGCGTCGCAAGTGCAGGTCGACTCGGTTCCGACGACCGTCCACATGCGGTCGCTGCCGCGTGCGGCACTGGAGCGTTACCTCCGTCTGGATCAGCCGTACGACTGCGCCGGTGCCGCGAAGATCGAGTCGCTCGGGATCGCGCTGGTGGATCGCGTGCAGTCCGACGACCCCACCGCCCTCATCGGATTGCCGCTGATCCGGCTCGTGTCGATGCTAGCGGCTGCCGGCGTCGAGGTTCCGCCTACGCATTGACATGGCCGGCATCCTGTTCCTGCTGCCCTGTCCGATTGCCCACGGAACGCGCGACGCGGTGCTGCCGGCGGAAGTCGTGGCGATCGCACGGGGGCTGACGTACTTCCTCGCGGAGAATGCGAAGACGACACGCGCGTTCCTGAAGGACATCGAGCACCCGCGGCCGATGCGAGAACTCGACATCGTCGAGATCGGACACGCGCCGGATGGCCGCGCCATCAATGACTGGCTGACGCCAGTGTGCGGTGGACGCGATGGCGCGCTGGTCTCGGAAGCCGGCTGCCCTGCTGTCGCCGACCCGGGCGCGACACTGGTCGCCGCTGCACATCGCATGGGGATCCGCGTGCGGCCCCTGGTCGGACCTTCGGCCCTGCTGCTCGCGCTGATGGGCTCCGGCCTGAACGGCCAGAGCTTCCGCTTTCATGGCTATCTGCCGGTGCCGGCGGCGCAACGCGCCCAGCGACTGCAGGCACTGGAACGCGACTCGCGCTCGGGCGAGACGCAGATCTTCATCGAGACGCCCTATCGCAGCAGCGCGATGTTCGACGCGATCGTCGCGACGTGTGCGGCCGGTACGCGCCTCGCCGTGGCCGCTGATCTCACCGGCGTGTCCGAGTACGTGATGACGAAGTCGATCGCCGAGTGGCGCGCCGTCGTTGGGCCCCCGCCCATCGACCGTCGCCCAGTGGTCTTCTCACTGCTCGCTTAGGAAGCGTCGCTCGGCGAAAGCCCGTCGGGCAAAGGCTGTGTCTGCGCATCGGGCAGCCACCAGACACGCTGCTCGGCCTCGATCAATGCGATCGGCCGCAGTCCACCATGACCGGCGCAGGCCCCGCCGCGGCACCCGCCAGTGGCCGGGTCGTACAGTGCACCGTGCGTTGCACAGATCAGGAACTCGGCCTCGGGTTCGAAGAACTCTCCCGGCTGCCAGTCGAGTTCCATTGCGACGTGGGCGCAACGATTCAGGTAGGCGAACGCCTGTCCCCCATGTCGGATCGCGAAGGCCGGTACCCTCTCGCCCCTGAAGAGGACAGAAAATCGCACGCCCCTGCCGCCGTCCGCCAGTTCGTCCGACGGGCACAGCGGAATCAGCGCACCTTCAGCAGCCATGGGCGCAGTCCGGCCACGTTCTCGACGAGCGCGAGCGGTCCGAGCGTTTCAAGCTGGTCGCGGGGGTGAGCTCCATAGGTCACGCCGATGGACGCCGTTCCCGCCGACCGCGCCATCGCGAGGTCGTGCGTGGTGTCGCCGATCATCACGGTCCGCTGCGACGGAACGTCGAGTTCTTCGGTGAGCTCGGTGAGCATCGCCGGATGCGGTTTCGGATGGGTTTCGTCGGCACAGCGCGAAGACGAGAAGAACACGCCGAGCCCGGTGGCGGCGAAGGCACGATCGAGTCCTCGGCGGCTCTTGCCGGTGGCCACCGCGAGGTGCGCGCCGCTTTCGGCAAGCTCGACCAGCAGCGCGCGAATGCCGTCGAAGAGCACGATGTCCGGTTCGACCGCAAAGTAGTGATGTCGGTAGCGTGCGCTGAAGGCCTCGACGCGGTCAGCGGTCAGCTCCGGCACCGCGCCAGCCAGTGCGTCCTGAAGCCCGAGGCCGATGACATGGTTCGCCTGCTCGAGCGTCGGTACCGTAAGGCCGAGATCGGCGGCGGCCTTCTGGATGCACCGCGCGATCATCGCGGTCGAGTCGACGACGGTGCCGTCCCAGTCGAAGACGACGAGGTCAAACGGACGGGGCATGTTCGCGCGCCGCAAGGGCCTTGATGATCGCAGAGCAGTCTTCCGGCAGTGCACTGACGAGCGCCAGCGGATCACCGCTCACCGGATGCGCCAGCCGCGTCGAGCAGGCATGCAGAAACATGCGTCCGAAGCGCGGACCGAACTCACCCCGGGCGAAGCGCCGGTTCAGATTGAAATCGCCGTACTTGTCGTCGCCGACAATGGGAAATCCCAGGTGCGCCACATGAACGCGGATCTGATGCGTACGCCCGGTCTTGAGTTCCGCCTCCAGCAACGAGAATCCACCGAGCCGCTGCTTCAGCGTGAAGATCGTGTGCGACGCGGCGCCTTCCGGATCCACGGCGACCCGCCGTTCGCCTGTGCGGTTGACGAACTTGGTCAGTGCGAGCCGCACGTGCTGGCGGTCGTTGACCCAGTCGCCCGCCACCAGCAGCAGGTAACGCTTGTCCACCTCGCCTTCCCTCAGCTGCTCGTGCAGCGACTGCAGGGCGCGTCGTGACTTCGCCAGCATCAGGATGCCGGAGGTTTCTCGGTCGAGCCGGTGGGCGAGTTCCAGGAATGTCTGTCGAGGCCGCGCGGCACGGACGCGTTCGATGATGCCGTGGGCCACTCCGCTCCCGCCATGCGCCGCCAGGCCGGCGGGCTTGTCGACGATGACGAGGTCGTCGTCCTCATAAAGAATGGGCGGCATCAGCGGCGGCACGGGCGCCCCGTGCGTGCTGCCGGCCGGCCGCGCCGTACGCAACGGGGGCACCCGGATGTCGTCGCCTGGCTGCACGCGGTAGTCCGCCGCCACGCGCCCCCGATTCACGCGCACCTCGCCGCTGCGCACGATGCGGTAGACATGGCTTTTCGGCACGCCCTTCGCCAGCCGGATCAGGAAATTGTCGAGGCGCTGGCCGGCGTGCTCGGGCCCGACCTCGACATGGGTGACACGGTCGGGCGCGACGCCGCCGCCGCCGGGGTCAGACGAGGCTGGCGCCGGTTCCTGCCGCTTTCCAGTTTTACGGGCCGCGCCCATCTTGCATATACTTGAGCGGTCGAGGTTTTTCGGGGCTCCCGGAGAACCCCGGGGCCGCTGCGGCTCCGGCGGGCGCCGATGAGGCGCGCCTGGGAGTATGCGAGGCGGTTCCAGATCGCTGACCGGTGAACCTCACACGCGAGGAATTGTAGCCCTTGCCGCCTCCGCCGAGCGGACGGCCGGGTCGCAATTCATAGCAATGGCGCCCGCGCCAGCGGTTGAGGCACGGGTTTTCGAGGCGTGCTGCGCCTCTTTGAATTCGCAGTGAGGCCGCCGCGAGGCGGTTGCGGCGATTCCCGCCGACTGCGTGGATCCGCGATGGGCGGGTCCCGCCGAAATGAACGAGTGGAAACAACGCGGCCAGCGCGCCGCAATGCCAAGAGATCGACGCAGGGGTTCCTGAAGTGACACCGACTGTTCTGCCGCTCCACTCCGGAGCGCCCGTGTGCGGGCGCTCCGGGGCATCGCGCGCGGCCGGTCGAGGAACCGTGTGCCGGCCTGGTGCGACTGCGTGTCGCCCGGTCGACCGTCCTGCCTGATTCTCGCGGATCCGCCTGTTCGTTCCGGCACCTTGAAGCGCCCCTCAGAAGGCGCAAGGAGTGCTGATGAAACGCATGCTGTTCAATGCCACGCATGCAGAGGAACTGCGCGTGGCGATCGTCGACGGCCAGAAGCTGATCGACATCGATATCGAAACCGCTGGCCGCGAGCAGCGGAAATCCAACATCTACAAGGGCGTCATCACACGGGTCGAGCCGAGCCTCGAAGCGTGCTTTGTCGACTACGGTGAGGAGCGCCACGGCTTCCTGCCGTTCAAGGAGGTTTCCCGGACTTACTTCCGCGAGGGTGTGGACGTTCGCAGCGCCAGCATCAAGGAAGCACTGCGCGAAGGCCAGGAGCTGCTGGTCCAGGTGGAAAAGGAAGAGCGCGGCAACAAGGGAGCGGCGCTGACTACCTTCATTTCACTGGCCGGACGCTACCTCGTCCTGATGCCGAACAACCCGCGCGGCGGTGGCGTCTCCCGGCGCATCGAGGGCGAGGACCGTCAGGAACTGCGCGAGACCATGGATCAGCTGGAGTTGCCCTCCGGCATGTCGATCATCGCGCGCACGGCCGGCATCGGCCGCAACGCCGAGGAGCTCCAATGGGACCTCAATTACCTGCTGAAACTCTGGCATGCGGTCGAAGGCGCCGCCAAGCCGCAGTTCGAGCTGACGCTGGATGACCCCGAGAACCCAGGCAAGGCCAGGACCAAGTATGTCGACAGCGGCACCGGACCCGACGGCCAGCGCCTTAAGCGCGCCAATCCGGCGCCATTCCTGATCGTCGAGGAATCCAACCTCGTCATCCGCGCGATCCGCGATTACTTCCATCCGGAGATCGGCGAGATTCTCGTCGACACCGACGACATCTACGAGCAGGCAAGCCAGTTCATGGCGCACGTGATGCCGGACAACGTGGCCCGCGTGAAGCGCTACAAGGACGACGTCCCGCTGTTCTCACGGTTCCAGATCGAGCACCAGATCGAGACCGCGTATTCGCGGCAGGTTCCCCTGCCCTCAGGCGGCTCGATCGTCGTCGACCACACCGAGGCGCTGGTCGCTGTCGATGTGAACTCGGCACGCGCCACCAAGGGCTCCGACATCGAAGAGACGGCCACCCGCACCAACCTCGAGGCGGCTGACGAAGTCGCGCGGCAGCTGCGGCTGCGCGACCTCGGCGGACTGATCGTCATCGACTTCATCGACATGGAGGAGTCGAAGAACCAGAAGGCGGTCGAGAACCGTCTGAAGGACGCGCTGCACTATGACCGGGCGCGCGTGCAGATGGGCAAGATCTCGCGCTTCGGCCTGATGGAACTGTCGCGCCAGCGGCTGCGGCCCGCGCTCAACGAGGGCAGCCACGTCACCTGTCCGCGCTGCAACGGCGTCGGCGTCATCCGCGACACCGAAAGCTCCGCGCTGCACATTCTGCGCATCCTGCAGGAAGAAGCGATGAAGGAGAGCACCGCCGCGGTACACGCGCAGGTGCCGGTCGAAGTGGCCTCGTTCCTGCTCAACGAGAAGCGGGGCGACATCGCCAAGCTGGAGGCGCGGCTGCGCGTCTCGATCGTGCTGATCCCCAACAAGTTCCTCGACACGCCGCACTACCACGTCGAGCGCCTGCGCCACGACGATCCGCGACTCGACGACGTCAAGGCGAGCTTCGAGCGCGCTGCCGAACTTGCACCGAGCACCGATACCCCGTACACGCGCGCCAAGGCCGAGGAAGAACGGGCCCGGCCGAAGCAGGAAGCCGTCGTCAAGGGCATCGTTCCCGAGACACCGGCTCCGATGGCCGCCCCCCCGGCGCCCGTGGCCGTCCCCGCTCCGGTCCTCGCTGCCCCTGCATCGCGCGGGCTGTGGAGCCGCATCGTTGCCTTCTTCACCGGCGAGCCGGCTCCCATCACTGCACCGGCGGCGGCGCTGCCGGCACCGGTTCCGTCGCGCTCCGCGCGCGACGCGGAGCACCGCGGCGATCGCAAGCGCGGTCACGACCGTGATCGCCGTGAGGGTCGCCGCGACGAGAAGCGTGACGAAAAGCGCGAGGACAAGCGCGGCGATCGCCGTGACGACCGTAAGGAGGGCCGCCGTGGTGAGAAGCGCCCCGAGCGCCAGCCTGCCGAAGCTGGCCGTCCCGAGCGCGAACAGCGCGCGGCCCGGCAGGGCGGCACGCAGGAACGCCCCGAAGGCGAGCGCGAGGGACGCAAACCGCAGGAGCGTCGCGGCGAGCGCAAGGAACGTGCGGCTCCGGTGGACGAGGCCGTGGCGCCGATCGCTGCGATCGATGCCGCAAATGATGTGATCGCGACGCCCGCGCCTGCCTCTCTGGTGTCCCCGGATGCAGGGGCCACCGACGCGGCATCGGAAGAGCGCCGTGGACGCCGTCGTCGACGCCGCCGCGGTCGCGGTGGCCGCAGTGGTGAGGCTGAGGCCGCGCCAGGAGCGGAGGCCACCGCTGGCGAACTCGATGACGAGATCGAGGAGGACGCCGCGCCGGTCGAAGTGAGGGTTGAACCGGCGCCGCAAGCGCCGGCGCCAGCCGCCGCTTCAGGAAATGGCAGTGCGCCTTTGCAGCACAACGTGACGGTCGTCTCGCCGCACATGATCGTCGTGCCTCCGACGTTCTCGCTGCCGCTTGCCCAGCCCTCGCCAATGCCGGTCGAACAGCTGCAATCGGTGCTCGAACTGGCCGGACTGACGCTGGTGCAAACCGAGGAGACGAAGCTCCGCGAGGCGCGAAGCCGCATGGCAGGTGAACCAAAGCCGGCGCGGGTTGCGCGCGAGCGCCCGCCGCTTCCGCCGCTCGATACGCGACCGCTGGTGCAGGTCGAGACACGCAGGACCGCGCAGGACGCGACGTAGTACCCACGCGCGGCACGTTGCTTCAACGTGCCGCGCCGCCCCTTGCGGCACCCAGGTGCGCGGCTAACATCCGACAGTGACCGATCGCATCATCCAGTTGCTGGACCTTCGCACCGCGCGTCTGCCGGTGCCAGACGCCGTTGATTCAGCCGCGGTCGACGGGCACGTTGCGGATCGCCGCGGCCGCCCGCTGCGTGACCTGCGCATCTCCGTGACCGATCGCTGCAACTTCCGCTGTACCTACTGCATGCCGAAGGAAGTCTTCGATCGCGACTATCGCTTCCTTCCCCATGCCGAACTGCTGAGTTTCGAGGAGATCACGCGCCTGGCAGGCGCCTTCATCGCCAACGGCGTGGAGAAGATCCGGCTGACCGGCGGTGAACCCCTGCTGCGCAAGGACCTGCACAAGCTGATCGAGATGCTGTCGCGGCTCACGACGCTGCAGGGCCAGCCGCTCGACCTGGCACTGACAACCAACGGGTCGCTGCTTGCCCGCCGGGCGCGCGATCTCGCAGCGGCGGGACTGCGGCGGGTCACGGTGTCGCTCGATGGACTGGACGACGCGGTATTCAAGCGCATGAACGATGTCGACTTTCCGGTCTCGGACGTGCTCGCCGGTATCGACGCCGCGGCGGAGGCCGGCCTCGGTCCGGTGAAGATCAACATGGTCGTCAAGCGCGGCGTCAATGACCACGAGGTCGTGGCGATGGCGCGGCATTTCCGCGGCACCGGCCATATCGTCCGCTTCATCGAGTTCATGGATGTCGGCAGCTCCAACGGCTGGCGCATGGATGACGTCGTGCCATCGGCGCAGATCGTCGAGCGCCTTGACCACGACGTTGCACCGCTGGTCGCCATCGATCCCAATTACGCCGGCGAAGTCGCCGAGCGCTGGCGTTATCGCGATGGCAGCGGCGAAGTCGGTGTTATTTCGAGCGTGACGCAGGCGTTCTGCCACAGCTGTACGCGGGCGCGGCTGTCCACCGAGGGGATGCTTTACCTGTGCCTGTTCGCCGACAGCGGCTACGACCTGCGTCGACTGCTGCGCGGCGGTGCAGAGCTCCCTGGCGTCGACAACGCGGCACTGGCGACGGCCGTTGCACGGGTCTGGAGCCAGCGGGCCGACCGCTATTCCGAAGTCCGCTCCGAAGCCACCGGCCCGCGCCCGAAGGTCGAGATGTCCTATATCGGCGGCTGACGCCGATGCCGCTGGCCGTCCTCGACAGTATCACCGGACTCATCCTCGCCGGCGGCCAGGGAGTCCGCATGGGCGGTGCCGACAAGGGCCTGCTCGAGCTCCATGGGCTGCCTCTGGTGGAGCATGTGCTGGGGCGCCTGGCGCCGCAGGTGAGCAGCGTGATGATCAGCGCGAATCGCAATCTCGACCGCTATCGCGCCCTCGTGCCCCGCGTACTGAGTGATGCGCCGTCGGCCGAGCGTTTTCGCGGGCCGCTCGCGGGAATCCATGCGGGTCTCGCTCACGCACCGACGGCGTGGATTGCGGTCGTTCCGTGCGATGCCCCGCAACTGCCACGAGCGCTCGTAAGCCGCCTCGCCGATGCGATCAACAGCCGGGGCGCGCCCGCGGCCTGTGCGCGCGCCGATGGCCGGCTGCAGTCGGTGTTCTGTCTTCTCTCGACCTCCCTGCGGCCAGCGTTGCAGGCGCATCTGCAGCGCGGCGGACGCGCCGCCCATGCCTGGCTCGCTGAAGTTGGCGCGATCGTCGTCGATTTCGACGACGGCTTCGGATTCCGCGACATCACCACGGCCGACGCGCTGGCTGGCGGACTGCGATGACGGCACAGGAACTCGACGCGACGACCGCCGTCGCTCGGCTCAGCGCGGTGATGACCCCAATCGCCGAGCGCGAACGGTGCGCGCTCGGGGCCTCGGCCAACCGCGTGACGGGCGCAGATGTTGTCGCGGCCCTCGACCTGCCGGGCTTCGATAACGCTGCCATGGACGGGTACGCGGTGCGCGCAGCCGACTGTACAAGTGCGACTGGACTCGAGGTGGCCGGGCGCGCCCTCGCCGGCCACCCGTGGACCGCTCCGCTCGCGCCGGGCCATGCCGTGCGCATCATGACCGGTGCCGCGGTTCCCCCGGGCGCGGACGCCGTCGTCATGCAGGAGGACACCCGGACCGAAGGCGGTCGGGTCTTTGTCGCGAAGGTGCCGCACACTGGACTCAACATCCGGCCGCGCGGCGACCACGTTCGCGCCGGAACCGCCGTGCTGAAGAGCGGCCGCCGACTGCGCAGCCATGACCTCGGGCTGGCCGCGGCGGCGGGCGCCACGGGGCTAACGGTGATGCGCGCGCTGCATGTCGGCGTGCTGTCGACCGGAGACGAACTGCACGATCCGCCGCAGCCCGTCAGCCTTGCCGGCCAATATGACGGCAACCGCCCGATGCTGCTTGCCGCACTCCAGCGGGCCGGCTACCGGACCCATGACCTCGGCATCGTGGCCGATCGCGACGAGACGCTGGTCGGGGCCATCAGAACGGCCGTTGCGCAGCGCCTTGACGCCGTCGTATCAACCGGCGGTGTCGCGCAGGGCGATGCCGACATCGTCCGACGGTTTCCCGCGCTGCAGTTCCTGCCTCTGGCATTGCGACCCGGTCGCGGCCTCGCCTGGGGTCGAATCGAGATGGACGGCCATGCGTTCTGGCTGTTCGGTCTGCCGGGCAACAGCGTCGCGTCGTACGTGATCTTCCAGCTGGTCGTGGCGCCCCTGCTCGCGCATCTCGCCGGTGCCGGCGTCGAGCCGCCATTGACACTGCAGGTGCCGCTGGCCGTCGACGCCCGTACACGGCCAGGTCGGGTCGACTGGCGTCGCGGACGCTTCGTGCGGCGCTACGGCGGTATCGCCGTGGAGCCCCTGCAGCAGCAGGGCTCTTCGATGCTGCGTACGCTCAGCGAGGCCGACGCGCTGATCGCCATCGGGCCCGACGCCGACACGGCCGCCGGGGATCTGGTCGACGCGATTCCGCTGGCCACTCTGCCCTGAGCTAGAAGCGCTTCATCAGTCGCAGCACCCGGGTCACGACAGGCCGATACGGCGGCATGAAAAGGCTCATGCCGTTCAGGCGCGACTGCCTGAAGACGGGCGTCAGCTTGCTGAAGGTGTCGAAGCCCCAGCGCCCGTGGTAGTGCCCCATGCCGGACGACCCGACGCCGCCAAACGGCAGTTCCTCCTGCGCAACGTGCACCAGGGTCTCATTGACGCAGACGCCGCCAACATGGGTCTGCTTCAGTGCGCGTTCGGTGCGCGCGGTGTCGTTGTCGAACCAGTAAAGGGCGAGGGGCCGCGGCTGCGCGTTGACGAACGCGATCGCCTGCTCGGCGTCGTCGTAGGCGAGGACCGGAAGCAGCGGACCGAAGATTTCCTGGCGCATCACATCGAGCGAGACCGGCGGATTGACCACGACCGCCGGACCCAGCCGATGCGCCTCGTCGTTGCGGTCCGGTCCATCGAACAGCGGCTGCACCGCGATGCCGGCGGCCGCAGCCTGCTCGAGGTACCCGACCAGGCGGCCGTAGTGACGCTGGTTGACCACGCTGCAGTAGTCCGGGTCCTGGATACCCCGCGGGTACATGCGTTGTGCCTGTGTCCGCGTGGCCGCCACGAATTCAGCCACCTGCTCCCGCGGCACCAGCACGTAGTCTGGCGCGATGCAGGTCTGTCCGGCGTTCAGCAGCTTGCCTGCGAGGATGCGCTGCGCCGCGCGCTCGATCGGGTAGCCGGGCGCGACGACAGCCGGTGACTTGCCGCCGAGTTCGAGCGTGACCGGCGTGAGGTTCCGGGCCGCCGAGCCCATCACATGGCGCCCGACGGCCGTCGATCCGGTGAACAGCAGATGATCGAACGGCAGCGCCGAGAACTGCGCGGCGACGTCCGCTCCGCCGGTGATCACTGTCAGTTCGTAGGGCTTGAATGAGCGCGCGACGAGGTCGGCGAAGAGTTGCGAGAACGACGGCGTGAACTCCGACATCTTCACCATGGCACGATTGCCGGCGGCTAGAGCGCCGGCCAGCGGCCCGATGGCCATGAACAGCGGGTAGTTCCACGGCACGATGATGCCGACGACGCCGAGCGGCCGCGGCATGATGTGCGCACGCGCCGGCATGAACCATTTCGACACCCAGGCGCCGCGCGGCTTCATCCAACTTGCGCCGCGCCGCAGTGCGCCACGCAGCTCCGCCAGGCTGGGAAACACCTCGGCGATCTGCGTCTCGATTCGCGGACGGCCTCCAAAGTCGGCGTCGATAGCCGCCTCGATGGCCTCTTCGTTTTCCTGGATCAACGACCGCATGCGCTCGAGCCGATCACGGCGGACGTCCCACTCCGGAAACGGGGCCATGTCGTAACTCGCGCGCTGCAGTTCAAACGCACTGTGCAGCGTTGCGGGGATCTCGGAAGGTGTCATGACGATAGGCACTGCAAGAATTTCTTCAGCTTACTGCGCTGCCGTCGAGCCTGTGCTCCAATGTCGGCGCTCCGGGGAGGGAGCGGAATGCAGACCCTGCAAAGCGGGTTCGGTCTGGTCGCGCTGCTGGCGCTGGCCTGGGCGTTGTCCGAGCGCCGCCGCGCGGTTCCATGGCGCCTCGTGGCGAGCGGGCTGATGCTCGCCTTCATCCTGGCCGGAGCCTTTCTCAGGATTCCCTACCTGGCGACGGCGCTGGCCGGCCTCAATACCGCGCTGGCACTGCTTGAGGGTGCATTGCAGGCGGGCACGGGGTTCGTGTTCGGCTATCTCGGCGGCGGTCCTGCCCCATTTGAAGTGACGAATGCTTCGGCCAACTTCGTGCTGGCGTTTCGTGCGCTGCCGCTGGTCCTGCTGGTCGCAGCACTGTCTGCATTGCTGTTCCACTGGGGCGTGTTGCCACTGCTGGTGCGCGCGTTCGCCTGGATGCTGAAGCGGACCATGGGCATCGGTGGTTCGGTCGGCGTTTCTGCCGCCGCCAACGTCTTCGTCGGCATGGTCGAGGCGCCCCTCGTGATCGCACCTTATCTCGCCCGCCTGTCGCGCGGCGAGCTCTTCATCGTGATGAACTGCGGCATGGCGACGATTGCGGGCACCGTGCTGGTGCTTTATGCGACCTTCCTCGGTCCCGTCGTTCCCAATGCACTGGGCCACCTGCTGGTTGCCTCGATCGTCGCCACGCCACTCGCCATCGTCGTCGCAGCAATCATGGTGCCGCCGCAACTGACCGACGATGCACGTGTGGAGTTCGGGCGGCAGGATGCGAATGCCGTGGCCGCACTGACACGCGGCACGCTCGAAGGACTGCAATTGCTGCTCAACATTGTCGCGATGCTGCTGGTGTTCGTCGCATTGGTCGCACTCGCCAACGCGCTGCTCGGTGCACTGCCCGACGTCGATGGGGCGCCGCTGACGCTGGAGCGGCTGTTCGGCTGGCTGTTCGCGCCGCTGGCCTGGCTGGTCGGTATCCCTGCGTCGGAGTCGCTCACCGCGGGCGCATTGCTGGGGAAGAAGACCGTGCTGAACGAGTTCATCGCCTACCTGGATCTCGCCCGCCTGCCGGCCGATGCGCTTTCGGAGCGCAGCCGGCTGCTGCTGACTTACGCGCTGTGCGGCTTCGCGAACTTCGGCAGCCTGGGCATCATGCTCGGCGGCATGTCGGCCCTGTTGCCCGCGGAGCGGCGTGCCGAACTCGCGGAACTGGGAATGAAGTCGGTGCTGGCAGGCCTGCTCGCCACCTGCGCGACAGCGGCGATTGTCGGAGTGCTGGTCTGATGCAGATCGTGGAGCTGCGCGGTTCACGGGTACTGCTGCGCGGCTGGCAGCCGGGTGATGCCGAGCCTTTCGCAGCACTGAATGCCGATCCGGTCGCGATGGAGTACTTCCCGGCGCCGCTCTCGCGTGCCGACAGTGACGCGATGATCGGGCGCGCCCAGGCCGGTCTGGAGGAGCGCGGGTGGGGATGGTGGTGCCTCGAGATCGAGTCGACCTGTGCCGGGTTCGTAGGCCTGTCGATGCCGTCGTTCGAGGCCCACTTCACGCCGTGCGTCGAGGTCGGGTGGCGCATGGCGACGCGCTTCTGGGGTCAGGGGTATGCGACCGAGGCGGCGCGGCTTGCAGTCGACTTCGGTTTCCGTCGACTCGGTTTTTCCGAGATCGTCTCGTTCACGACGGTCACGAACTGGCGCTCGCGTCGCGTGATGGAGCGGCTCGGCATGCGCCGCAAGCCGGAGGATGACTTCGATCACCCGCGCATTGCGCCGGGCCATCCTTTGCGTGCCCATGTGCTGTATCGACTGCCGGCCGCGAATTTCGCCTGAGCGTTGGGCGGCCAAAGCAAGCGACTGGCAGACTTAATAATTCACATTACGTTAGTGTTCTAATATATTGAATAATCGATAGAAATTTTCTGTCGATTGTGTTGCGATCTCGCCCACGTCGAGTCCGTGGAGTTCCGCCAGCTTGGCGGCGACGTGGGGCACGAACGACGGCTCGTTCTGCTTGCCACGGTGAGGCACGGGGGCCAGGTAGGGCGCGTCGGTCTCGATCAACAGCCGGTCGAGCGGGACGGTCAGTGCGGCCGACTGCAACTCCCGTGCATTCTTGAACGTGACGATGCCGGAAAACGAGATGTGGAAGCCCAGGTCCATCGCCTGGCGTGCGACTTCCACCGTTTCGGTGAAGCAGTGCATGACACCACCGACCTGATCGGCACCCTCCTCCCGCATCAGGCGCAGCGTGTCGGCAGCGGCCGCCCGGGTATGGATGATCAGCGGCTTGCCGCACGCACGCGCGGCGCGGATATGCACGCGGAAACGCTCGCGTTGCCAGTCCAGGGGTTCGGGGAGGCGGTAGTAATCCAGCCCCGTCTCTCCGATCGCGACCACCTTCGGATGCTCCGCCAGCCGAAGCAGATCGGCGACAGAGGGTTCCGCTGTCCCCGTGGTGTCCGGATGGACCCCGGCCGAGGCATACAGGTTGGGCGCGGAGTCGGCGGCGGCCAGCACCCGCGGAAACTCCTCCAGCGTCGTGCAGACGTTCAGCGCGGCCTCGACCCGCGCCGCTTGCATGCGTGCGAGCACCCCGGCCAGATCGCCGGCAAGCTCGGGAAACGAGAGGTGGCAGTGCGAATCGACAAACATTGCGATGCCGCCGGCGCGAAAGCGCGCCGCAGGTCCAAGACGCCTGCGAAGGCTACAGGGTGTGGGTTGGGCGCGCGGACTTCAAGGCAGCGCCCAGGGCGTCTTCAATGCGCTTGCGCGCCGCGATTCCGGATTCGTCGGCCGGGAAATGAACGCCAATGCCCGGTGTCTTGTTGCCGCCGGCCGCCGGGCTGACCCAGACGACCTTGCCGGCCACCGGAATGCGGGTGGTGTCATCAAGCAGCGTAAGGATCAGGTAGACGTCGTCACCCAGCTGGTAGGGCCGCGTCGTGGGAACGAAGATGCCGCCGTTCTTCAGATAAGGCATGTAGGCGGCATAGAGCGCCGCCTTCTCCTTGATCGACAAGGACAGGACCGCCGGACGGGCTCCCGCTGGCTGGCCGTTCGCCGGCCCCTTCACTGCTGCGTCATTCATCAGGCCTGCTGCCCCTTGTTCCCTAACGCGCGGGACGCGTTGCGTCCATGTAGCCGATCAGCGCACTTTCGACGGCCAGCTTGGCATTCAGCGGATGCGCCGCCGTGGCCTGCGCTTCAGTCAGTTGCGTCAACCAGCCAAGCAGCCGCTCCCGTCCGCACGTTTGCGCAACGGCGGCGATGGCGCGCTCCTGGAGAGGATAATAACGAACGCGCTGCGCTTCCCTTTCCACCAATAAGTCCCATCCCCAGCGCTGAAACAGACGGATCGCCCCCGAAACGGGGACATCCTTCGGCACGGCACTCGTGACCTCGGCCAGCGTCAGGCGGCCGCCTCGTGCCAGCAGTTCGAGCAGGCGCGCCTTGAGCTCTGGCGCCAGCCTGCGGCCGTCATCCTCCTCGGCATCGAGCCCCACCGGCGCGCCCCCGGCTTCGGCGAGCCTGGTATCGGCGTCTTCCAGCCCCTGCGCTTTCAGCCAGTCCAGCGCGATTTCAGGTCGTGGGACCGGCGCCCGCAGCAGAACACAGCGCGAGCGCACCGTGGGCAGGACGGCATCGAGTTCGTCCGTCACTCCGATGAAAATCGCGCCGGCCGGCGGCTCTTCGAGCAGCTTCAGCAACGCGTTCGCCGCCGGCCCGTTCAAGGCTTCGGCCGGTGCCAGCAACACGACGCGCCGCCCGCCCCGGTGCGCCGCGAGCGAGAGGAACTCGCCGATATCACGCACCTGATCGATCAGGATCGCGCGGCTGGCGCGGGTCGTCTTCGCTGATGGAGTTGCCATGCCATCATCGGACCCCTCGGCGTCATCACGCACTGGCTGATCGGCCTCGGGAACCAGCCAGCGCAAATCGGGATGATTGTCCGAAGCGACCAGCAGGCAGCCGGCACACGTACCGCACGCGCGTCGCTCGGCGTCCGGGGTTTCGCAGAGCAGTGCCTGCGCAAGGGTGCGCGCGAAATGCCGCTTGCCGATGCCGCGGGCGCCGTGCAGCAACAACGCGTGGGGCAGGCGCTCGGGTGCGCTCATCACCCGCTGCCAGAGCGGCCCCTGCCAGGGCAACGGCGTCAGCCGCTCCATCGCTGCATCAGCTCGGTGAGTTGCAGCCGCAGCGCCTCCGGGGGGCGCGTGCCGTCAACGACGAAGAATCGTGCCGGTTCCCGCCCGGCGCGCGCGAGGTACTCGCGACGCACGGCCTGGAAGAAGTCGACTTCCTCGGCTTCGAACCGGTCGGCCGCGCGCGTGCGCGCCAGCCGTCCTGCGGCCACGTCCGGCGGCACGTCGAAGAGCAGTGTGAGATCGGGCTGCAGATCGGCATGAACCCAGCGTTCAAGCGCGGCGATGCGTTCCTGCGCAACGCCGCGCCCCCCTGCCTGGTAAGCGTAGGTCGCGTCGGTGAAGCGATCGCACAGCACCCATTGCCCGGCCGCCAGCGCGGGGCGGATCACCCGCGCGAGGTGTTCCGCGCGTGCAGCGAACAGCAGGAGCGTCTCGGTTTCGGCCGTCATTGGCTGGCTGAGGATCAGGTCCCGCAAGGCTTCGCCCAGCGCTGTGCCGCCGGGCTCGCGCGTGAGCACAATGGGCAGGCCGCGCGAGCGCAGGGCCCCGGCGACCGCATCGATCTGCGTGCTCTTGCCTGCACCGTCGATGCCTTCGAACGTGATGAAGCGTCCGCGCTCGGTCATCGGGCGCCGCCTCGCTGGTACTTGTCCACTGCGCGATTGTGCGCCTCGAGCGTTGTCGAGAACTGCGACGTGCCGTCGCCGCGCGCCACAAAGTAAAGCGCGTCGGTGCGATCCGGATTCATCGCAGCGCCTATGGCCGCACGGCCCGGCAGCGCAATCGGCGTCGGCGGCAGGCCGGTGCGCGTGTACGAGTTGTACGGCGTGTCGGTGATCAGATCGCGCTTGCGCAGATTGCCGTCGAAGCGCTCGCCCAGCCCGTAGATCACCGTCGGGTCCGTCTGCAGCAGCATGCCGCGTTTCAGGCGGTTGACGAAGACTCCCGCGATGAGTCCGCGTTCCGACGGCTGTCCGGTCTCCTTCTCGACGATCGACGCCATGATCAGGGCCTCATAAGGCGAGGCGTAGGGCAGGCCGGACGCACGGCTGTTCCACACTTCCTGCAAGGCATTCATCTGGGCGCGATAGGCCCGACGCCAGATCTCGAGGTCGCTGCTGCCCGGGTCGTACAGGTAGGTGTCCGGCGCAAACAGGCCTTCGGGATGGGTTTCGCTGGCGCCGATCGCCTGCAGCAGTTGCGCGGGGGTCATGTCGCGGCTGTCTTGCCGCAGCTCACTCGTGGCCGCCAGCAGTGCGCGCATTTCCCGAAACGTGATGCCTTCGACGATCGTCAGGCGCTCTAGCGTGACGTCGCCGGCTCGCAACTTGGCGACCAGCTGCGCCAGCGTCGTGCCGCGCTCTATCGTGTAGCGGCCTGCGCGCAGGGACTGGGCAACACCGGTCGTGCGCGACAACGCTTCGAAGGCCAGCCCATTGACATCGACGCCGGCCTCCCGCACGGCCAACGCAACACCGCGGGCGGAAGCGCCAGGCTTTACCCGGAACTCCGCCTTGTCGTCCCGCATCGGCAGCGGACGCTCGACAACATACCAGCGACCGCCGTAAGCGGCGGCCACCAGCGCAAGCACCAATACCGCAGCAAGGGTCAAGACCCTCTTGCGCCAGCTTTTCGCCATCCCGGGAGACATTACGAGGAACCGCACCTATGATAATCGGCGTCTCGACCCCATCTGGAACTCATGCTGGACACCCTGGACAAGACGGCTCCCCTCGGCGCGTTTGCCGCCCCGACCCTGGAGCTGGGTGCGGTGCTGCACGGACCGGTGCTCGCGCCGCTCCACGAGCTCGGCCGGATTCGCGTCGACGGCCCGGATGCGTTGCCGTTCCTGCAAGCGCAACTGACCAGCGATGTCGCGCACCAGGAGGCTGCCTCGTTGCAGCTCAGTGGCTATTGCACGCCGAAGGGTCGCCTGCTCGCGACCTTCCACCAGTGGCGCGATGGCGACGCAGTCATGCTCCAGTTGCCCTCCGAACTTCTGGGGCCGGTGATGAAGCGCCTGTCGATGTTCGTGCTGCGTTCGAAGGCCAGGCTCTCGGATGCCAGCGCGATGCACGCCACCTGTGCCCTGCTTGGCCCCGGCGCCGCGGCCACGCTGCGCGCCGCCGGATTCGACGTTCCTGACTCCACGTGGAGTTCCACCGAGTCCGGCGGTTTGCGCGTCAGCCGGATGCCGGCGGCGCCGGACGTCGACGAGCGTTTCCTTCTGACGCTGGCGAGCGACGCCCGCGCCCTCCTCGACCGGCTGCCGGCTACGCGAGCCACGAGTGCTACCTGGTGGTGGAGCGAAGTGGCGGCTGCCGTGCCGACGGTCTTCGCAAGCACCCAGGAAAAGTTCGTGCCGCAGATGATCAATTTCGAGGTTCTTGGTGGCGTGAACTTCAAGAAGGGTTGCTATCCCGGCCAGGAAATCGTCGCGCGCAGCCAGTACCTCGGGAAGCTTAAGCGTCGCATGCAGGTCGGGCATACCCGGGAGCCGAATCTGCCAGCGGCCGGCGCCGATGTGTTTCATTCGGCGCAGGCTGAAGCGGTCGGGACGGTGGTCATGTCGGCATCAGCACCGCGCAGCGGTGTTGACTTGCTGATCGAGTTGCCGGTCGATCGGCTCGAATCCGGAACGCTGCACCTCGAGTCCAGCGACGGGCCGCGCGTGGAAGTCCGCCAACTGCCGTATCCGCTGTTCGACCCCACGGCATGAGCCCGCTGCGCGAAAACTGGTACGTCTACTACCCGGCGCCCACGTCGCCGGGATCGGCACTGCCCTTGCTTCGTGCAATGCAAGCCCAGCTGACGGCGAGCAACGGCATCTCGGCGCGCGTCGAAGAACGCGTGGACAGTGGCAGCGCGGCCACCTGGATGGAGGTCTACGAAGGCGTGACCGACCCTGAAGAATTCGCGGCGAACCTGCAGACGGCGGTGGTTGCGACCGGCCTGGCCGAGCACACCCTCGCCCGCCACGTCGAGCGCTTCCGGCGCCTCTAGTGCCATGTGCCTCCTCGTTTTCGCCTGGCATGCGCATCCGGACTACCCGCTGGTCCTGGCGGGCAACCGCGACGAGTTCTATACGCGTCGCACGCGCCCGGCTGCGTGGTGGGGCCAGGCGGTTTCGCTGCTCGCCGGCCGTGATGAGGAAGCCGGCGGAACCTGGTTCGGCATCACACGGCGGGGACGGCTGGCGGCGCTGACCAATGTCCGCGCGCCGAGTGAGCGCAATCCGCACGCGCCGTCACGCGGAGCGCTGGTGCTAGCCGCGCTGCAGACGCAAGAGCGGGTCGATCGCTGGATCGAACGCCATTCCCAGCGAACGCCACTGTTCAATGGTTTCAATCTGTTGGCGGGCGACATCATGCCGACCGAATCCGAGCCGGCCGGCGCGCTGCATTACTACAGCAACCGTCTGGACACGCCAACCCGCGCATTGGCTCCCGGTGTCTATGGACTATCGAACGCATTCCTGGACACGCCGTGGCCGAAAGTCACGCGCGCGGTCGCGCAGTTCGCCTGCTCGATCGCAAATCGCGTGCGGATGGACGACCTGCTCGCGTTGATGGGCGACCGGGAACTCGCGCGCGACATCGAGCTGCCCTCCACCGGAGTGCCGCTCGACTGGGAGCGTCAGCTGTCGTCGATCCAGATCCGGGCGAACGGCTACGGCACGCGTGCGACAACGGCCCTGACGGTCCGTGCCGACGGCCTGGTTACCCTGGTCGAGCGCAGCTTCGACGTGAGCGACCCGGAGCACTGGTCGGACCGGCACTTCGAATTCATGATCGACACCGCATCCCGGCCGGCGCGGCTGAAGGCGCCCGGCTCGAACTGACCCTCTGGCGCGGCGCGGCCGGCCGCCAGGGTTGATGTCTGCATCCCGGTACCATCCCCACTCACGCGCCAAACGCCCCGCTTGGCCCGCACCTTCACGGCAGTCATCCTGTGCTCGACAAGCTTTTTTTTGGCCCCGCGCCGCATGAACATACCGACCCGACGCAACGCGTCGCCGGCATTGCGGCGCTGCCGCCCGATTCAAAAGTGATCGCACAGCTGCTCGCCTCCGATCCTTCGCCCGAGGTCCGCACCGCCGCCGCCACACGCTGCAGCGATCCGGCGACCCTCGCGACCGCGCTCAAGACGGAAATGGATCCTCAGGTGCGTGCGGCCATCGCCGATTCGCTGGGAAAGTTGCTCGCGGCCACGGCGGATGACGGCATCGTGCGAACCATGCTCTCCGCCCCCGAGTGCGTCGATGCCGTCCGGGCACGGGTGGCGCTGCATTCGAAGGACGACGAGCGCCGCTGCATTGCGATCAATGGGATAGGCGACGAGGACATGCTGGTGGACGTGGCGCTCGGCGCCGAACACGCTTCGGTGCGGCTAGCCGCTGCCGAACGCGTCCATGCGCCTGAGGCACTGCGCCGGCTGGTCAAGGGAGCTCGCGACAAGGACCGCGGCGTGGCGCGCCTGGCGCGCGAACGTCTCGATGCGATCAGCCAGCGCGCCGAGAACGCGCAGGCGGCCGATGTCCTCCTGACGGAGGCCGAGGCCCTCGTCGCCCAACCCGGCCCGATCCTGACGGCTGCTGTCGAACTCGACCGACGCTGGAAGGCGTTGGTCCTTGGCGACGACGTCGAGCGGCGCGCCCGCTGGGAAGACATCGGGCGACGGATGCAGCAGCGCTTCGACCGCGAGCTCCGGGAGCAACGCGTCCACATGCAGTTCGAGCAGCGGCTCAACCACTGGCTGGCCGCGCTCAAGCCGCCCGCCGAAACCGCAGAACTGCCGGTGCTGCGCAACGAGTTGACGGCACTGCGCGGCGAAGCTGTGGCGGGCAACGACGCTCCTGCCCTGGCACGGCTGGAGCGGGCCGAACAGCAGATTGCGGAGTGGGAGCGGGTCGCGCCGGCACTCGCTGCCGCTGAGGCCTTGGTGGTCGAGGCCGAGCAGCTTGCCACCGGAACACCGATTGACGACGCGCAACTGCCCGCCCGCTGGCAGTCGCTGGATCTGGCGGCGCGTACGCCGGCTCTGACGCGGCGCTTCGAAGCCGCCTTGCTCATCATCGAGCAGCGCCGCCTCGCGGTGGTCCGCGCGACACAGCAGGAACAGGGGGCGGCACGGCAGCAGCTGCACGCGGTGCTGCACGAGGCCGAGCAGGCGCTCGCGTCCGGTCAGTTGCATGAGGCCCGTGCTGCCGCCGATCGGGCCCGGGCGCTGAAGCCGCACGCGGGCCTGTTGCCGAAGCCCACCGTGCAGCGTCTGAGTCGCGTCGTGCAGCAACTGGTCGAACTCGAGCGCTGGCAGGAGTTCGGCCAGCAGAACGCCCGGGTTCAGTTGTGCGAACGCGCGGAAGGTCTGGTGCAGAAATCGCTCGCTCCCGTGGCGCTCGCACGCGAAGTGCAGCAACTGCGCTCCGAATGGAAGAAGCTGGACGAGCAGCACGCAGGCGTGCCGAAGCCACTGTGGGAGCGCTTCGATGGCGCCTGCGAGAAGGCTTACGCGCCGGCAGCGCGCCACTTTGCCGAACAGGCCGCCCAGCACAAGCAGGCCCGCAAGCAGCGCGAGGACTTCATCGCCGCTGCAGGTGCGCACGCGCCGACCTTGCTCGGCGAGTCGCCCGACTGGCGCGCGATCGAAAAGTGGCTGCGGGACACCGACTCGACCTGGCGAGGCACGAGCCTCGGCAGTGTCGAGCCGGCCGCGTGGAAGAAGCTCGATGCGCGCCTGAAGGCCGCGCTGGCACCCCTGCACGGCGCCCTGTCGGCGGCGCGCGAGCAGGCCCGGCAGGAGCGCGAGGCGCTGATTGGCGAGGCCGAAGCGCTGATCGGCAGGGCAGTGGAGCGCGACACGCCCTCGCGCGTCAAGGAACTGCAGGCAGGCTGGCAGGCACACGCGAAGTCGATCGTCCTCGCGCAGCGCGACGAGCGGACACTGTGGGAACGGTTTCGCACCGCCTGCAATGCCGTTTTCGATGCGCGCACCGGCTCCCGCAAGGAGGCGGAGGAGCAGAAGCGCCTGCAGCGTCGCACCCTCGAGGCGCTGTGCGAACAGCTGGAGCAGCTGGCGCAATCGGGCAACGCGGACAAGGCCGAGGTGCGCCGCGTCCAGCACGAGTTGCAGGAGCAGTGGCACAAGGCCATCACCGAAGGCGGGCCGGCACCGGCGCCGATCGAGACACGTTTCCGGACTGCGCGCACAAGCGTTGAGGAGATGCTGCGTGGACGCAGCCGCGCGAACGAAGCGGCCGTGTGGCAGGCGCTGCTCGCCAAGGAACGGCTGTGTGACGAACTGGACGCCCTCGCGATCCCTGAAGGGGATCCGGACCCGATGGCCGCGGAATCTGTACAGGAACGCTGGTCCGCACTGCCGCCGCTTGCGCCCGAGTGGGAGCCGAGGATGCTCGCGCGACGAGACGCGGCCCTGCGTGCACTGGCGGACTCGGACGCACGCTTCGACCACGCTGAGCAGATCGAGGACTCCGCGGCGGCGCGTCGCGACGCGTTGCTCGAAGCCGAACTTGTGCTGGGCATCGACAGCCCGGCCGACTTGCAGCCGCAGCGACTGGCGGTACAGGTCAAACAGTTACGTGATCGATTCAAGCGCACGGCGTCGGACAGCGCGGGCGGTGCTTCGGCGTTGCTGCTCAAGTGGTGCGCACTGCCCGGGGTGGCCGCCGAGCGCGATCGACAGCGCTGCGAAAGGATCGTCGCCCACCTTCAGCGTAGACGTTGACTCCGCCCCGACCCACGCTTCAGCGCACTGACACGGCCGGGGTGTCCGCTTGACCGCATTCGATTGACCAACGATGGAAACCACATCCTGCGCTTTCTGTGACATCGTCGCCGGCCGTGCACTGGCCAGCATTGTCTACCGCGACGAACTGGTCTGCGCCTTCATGGACATCCGTCCGGTCAACCCGGGGCACCTCCTTGTCATTCCGGTCCGGCACGCGGCTCACCTGGCGGAGCTTGATGCCATCGCTGGCGGGCGGATGTTCGAAGTTGGACAACGCCTGGCTGCGGCGCTTCGTCGCAGCGGAGTGAAGTGCGAGGGCGTCAATTTCTTCCTCGCGGACGGTGAGGTGGCAGGACAGGAAGTCTTCCATGCGCATCTGCACGTGGTGCCGCGCTTCGATGGGGACGGTTTCGGACTGCGCTATGGACCGGACTTCGGGATACTGCCCGAGCGGTCGGCGCTGCAATCGGTCGCGTCGGCGGTGCGCAACGCACTGACGTGACAGGAGGTCTCGTGATCCACGGCTCGTGCTTGTGCCGCAAGGTCCGTCATGAACTCGACGGACGGATGCGGTCCATCAACCATTGCCACTGATGCCGCACACACGTGCTGCTCCACGAAGTCCGCGCTGACCTGATCGATAGGCTGGGCCGTACTCCGACCAGCGATGCCATGTGCACACGGCTGGTCGGACGTCTCGGCTTCACCTCGACCTCTATGCCGCGCGCATGGCCACAAAGGCATGCGCGTCGGCTTCCGCGGTCATCACGCGAGGCTCGACGGCCTCGTTGAAGTCCACGAGGAATGCCTCGGGATGGCTGTCGAAGAATTCGGCGGCGACGTTGAAGACCACCACCGCAAACATCGCGAACATCACGAAGGCATAGAAGAAGTCGTTCTTCGCCACATGCTTGCGTTGCATGACACTCTCCTGACGGGTGGCTGCAGCCAACAAAAAGCCCGGAGGCGTTCGACGCGATCCGGGCTTGGAGGCAGCCTGGTCCAGCTACACGCCTGGACCTCCGCCCGGATCATGGGCCTGCATAGAAAGGCTTGACCACGCGCCGGCCAGCGACGCGGTCTCGACAGGCCTATCAGCCTGCCGACACATGCCCACGAAAGCGAACTGGGGTCGCTCCCTGGACTGTAGTGTGCCGATCGCGTCGCTCATCTCTGAACTTTCACCATTGCCGGCGGAATTGCCGGCGAGAAGATCGTATGCCGATGCTGACTGGGCATCAATCACATTTGTGCGTGAATATTCGTGATTGCTCAGGGGTCCCGGCAGTGAAAGGCCGTCCATGCTGTGTCTGGAACCGAACTTTTGCAGTTACTGAAAAGTCATGATTCCAATGAGGAGACTGCAAAACTATGCTTCCACCGCCGTGGTGGCTCATAGTGATGCATCGCGACTTCGATGATGGCCGTGTCCGGCCACGAACGGCCGTCTCCATTCGATTCGGGCCGGTGCACTTGCGGACGTCGCGGATTTGCCTGAGAATGCGTTGCAAATGCGACGCATGGAGTTTCGATGAAGACCGCCACCATTCCTTCCCTCCGGGTCGAGCCCGAACTCAGGACTGCCGCCGAAGACGTTCTTGAAGAAGGCGAATCTCTGTCCAGCTTCGTGGAGCAGTCGATCCGGGACGGCGTGCAGCGTCGCCAGGCTCAGCGTGAGTTCATCGCCAGGGGCCTCAAATCGAGGAGTGCGGCAATGCGGAACCAGGACTACGTGCCCGCAGGCAAAGTGCTGGGACGCCTGGAGGGCATGTTGCAGAAAGCCAAGCGGACTGCAGCTGCGAAGTGACATTTCGCGTCCGCTTCACCCGTGAGGCCGAGAACGACCTGGTCCGGCTGTATGAGTTCATCCTCCGCCGCGATGCGACGGACTGGGAGCTGGCTGAGCGCGCGCTGGAAGCCATCCGTCACGCCCTATCCGGTCTTGAGCAGTCCCCGTTCAGCTATCGGAAGGCCAGCGGTGGTGGCAGCCCTTTCCTGCGCGAACTCGTCATCCCGTTCGACTCCGCTGGGTATGTCGCACTCTTCGAGATTGAGGGCAGCGACGTCGTCACGATTCTTGCCGTCCGCCACCAGCGCGAGGACGATTACTTGTAGGACGTCAGGGCCGCTTTCGGGCATGGCAAGTACGTCGGCTCATCGGGCAGACGTCGGACAACCCTTAACGACTACGGTCCTCCCTCTCCGGGTCGAACTCGGTCCGAGACCCAATCTAGACGCGCCTCTCCGAGGCGCGCTCGTACAAGCTGCAGAATTATTGTTCCGGTGCGACGCATAAGACCAATCAGCGATAGGGACAAACTGCAAGTCGTTGGTTCCAACCGTCTGCAGGACGATGTTTCCGGAGACACATGCAAGCGGAATCACCGTCTGGGTTCGAATACCAGGAAGAACTGGTAGGGAAGGAATGCGTGCTGTGTGACTTGCGCATAGCCGGCGAGGGTCATCTCCTCGGTGACCTTCCGCGCGGAGATCCGCGCGCTCTTTGGCGGCCCGACGGGTGACTCTGCGGTGAAGTCGATGATTGCGACTCGTCCACCCGGCTTGAGGGCGTCTCGCAGGCGCTTGAAGTAGGCGCTCCGGTCACTGATGTGGTGGTAGGTGTCGACGAGGAGTATCCGGTCTACCTTGTCCGGTAGCGCGGGACTGTCGGGCTTGGCTTGCACCGCCACCAGATTCTTCAGGCCTTCGCGCTTCGCTCGCTCCCCGAGGTACTTGACCATGTCAGGCTCCAGGTCCACGGCGTAAACATGTCCTCCCGGCGTCATGTGAGCGAGCCGCGCTGCGAAGTAGCCCGTGCCGGCACCAATGTCAGCGATCACCGAACTTGATGCCAGCTCGAGCGCCCTGATCACCTCGTGCGGCTTCTGCCAGCGGTCGCGTTCCGGGTCGTCGAATACCTTGGCCCAGCCGTCAGCACCCGAGAAACTGTGCTGGTGCGTGTGCGGCGTCTGCGCCAGCGGGTTGCCGACGCCGAGTAGCGAGAGTGCGCAGGCCAGCAGGCGGAGAAGAAGCGAATTCATCGTAAAGTCCGTGAGAGAGGCCCTGGCAATGGATCTTAGAAGACGTTCGAATGAAAACCGTCATTGCGCCGTCGACTCGCAGCCGATGGCAGATGCCACCGTCTCGGGCGAGAATCGTATTGCACAGACGAGAACGACCCCTTCATGAGCAAACCGACCGAGACCGGAAAGAGTTCGGGACGCTGGATCACCGCGGCGTTCGGCTTGATGTTTGTCGGCATCGCCATAGCGATCGTCTATACCACTGCGAGCGATCAGCCGATCGGCGCTTTTGCCACCGCGGCCCTCGTCGGCTGGCTCGGCATTGACGCGCTGGTCAGCGCAGCGCGAAATCGGCGTTCCCTGCTTTCGCGCATCGGCCCGTTGCCGTAGGTGGTCGACAGCGCCGGCGTGATCCGCATCACGCAACTCGGAACGGCGTGGACCGCCATGCGTTACAACGCACGATGCATGTCGACATGCGGGATGCCGCAGTCCAGGTACTCGGCACCAATCACTTCGAAGCCATGCCGTTGGTAGAACGGAATGGCATGCGTCTGTGCGCTCAGCACTGCGGCGGCATGACCGCGGCGGCGCGCCTCGTCCATCAGGTGCTGCAGCAAGTCGCTGCCCACGCCGCTCCCCCGCGCCCTGGCAGTGACCGCCATTCGCCCGATATGGCCGTCGGGGAGCAACCGGCCGGTCCCGATCGCGCTGTCATGCGCATCGAACGCGACCGCATGCACGCACTGCGGGTCCCAGTCGTCGACTTCCAAGTCGGCCGGCACCTTCTGCTCGTCGACAAAGACCGCAAAGCGGATCGGTGCCGCATACGGCCGCATCGTCTCCCAGTCGCCCAGCTCAACCCGCAGCATCTGCGCCCTGCTCAGCGGAGGCGGTCGTTTCGAACGCCCGTACACGTTCCCGAAGTCGCTGCGGCAGCGGACGCGGCGTCCGCGTCGCTGGATCGGTGTTGACGTACACCAGTTCGCCTTCGATCAGCGGCGACCCGGGCTCACCGCGCCGGAACATTTCGACTTTGAAGGTCAGGCTGGTCTTGCCCAGCTGGGTAGTCCGGCCGCACAGGTCGAGCTCGTCATCGAACACTGCGGCCGCGTGGTACTCCAGCGTGGCCCTGCGGACATAGAGGTCCGAGCCGATCGCGAAGAACGCCGTCGGATACGGCATGCCGATCGCGCGCCAGTACTCGGTGACGCAAACATCGCAGTACGTCAGGTAGTGGCCATTGAAGACCACGCCCTGCAGGTCAACCTCCGCCCACCGCACGCGCAGCGGCAGGCGCAGGCGGAAGTCCCCGTAGGCCACTATTTCGCGCCCTTCTTCGCATCGCCGGCGATGACGAAGGTCATCCTCTCGGGATCGATGTGCTTGCGGAATGCGGCGCTCGCCTGCTCGGGCGTGACTGCCAGTAACCGCTCCTCGAACTGCTTCGAGAACGCAAACGTCCGGTCGAGGTCCAGGTAGCTGATCCAGGCAGAGGCCACCACCGGATCCTGGGAACGGTTCATCAAGCGCGACTGCAGCAGCCCTTTCTTTGCGTCTTCGACTTCAGTGGCGGTGAAGCCGTCCCGGCGCGCCCGCTCGAGTTCTTCACGCAGCGCCTGCTCGGCGCGGTTGACGTTCTGGGGCGCGGCGATGCCGCCGATCGAGAACGCCGCGAGGCGCTCGCGTGAACCGAGGCCAAGTCCGGCGCCGACGCCGTAGCTCAGTCCGTCTTTCTGTCGCAGTCGCGTGATCAACCGGTTCGACAACCCGGAACCTCCACCGAGGATCTCGACGGCGATCATCAGCGGCGGCGCATCGGGATCGTCATCGCGCAACGGAAATTCCTGCCGCGCGCGAAACACGGCGTTCTCCTTGTCCGGCGTGTCGATGACCAGGCGCGCGGGCTTCACTTCCCGATATTCGCGCTCGACCAGCGCATACGGCGCCTTCGACGTCCAGCCGGCGAACAGTTCCTTCAGCAGCGGCTCGATCGCCTTGTCGTCGAAATCGCCCACGATCGAGATCTCCCCCCGCGCGGTGCCATAGAAATCGCCGTGGTACTTCTTCACCGCTTCCAGCGGCACCTTGCCGACTGCATCGATGCGTTGCTTCAGCGGCGTGTGATAGCGCGGATCGCCCGGCGGATATGTATTGAAGTGCGTCGCGAGCACATCGCGCGACAGCGCTTCCGGATTGTCGAGCTGCGAGGACATTCCGGTGACCGCCTCGCGCTGCAGTTGCTGGTACTCCGGCGCCGGGAAGTTCGCGTTGCGCACCACATCCGCCAACAGGCGCAGCGATCCCGGCAGATGGGTGCGGGTGGTCTGGAATCCGAGCAGGCCGCCGGTCATCTGCAGGCGCGTCATCTCGTCGGCGATCTGCTGGCGGGTCATCTTGTCGGTACCGCGGGCGAGCATTGCGCCGGCCAGTTCACCCTCGATCGTCCGCCCGGACAAAGTGCCGGCATCGCCCCAGCGGAAGTTGGTGCGCACGTTGACGGTTTCGCCACGGTTCTTCTTCGGCAGCAGCGCGACCTTCAGTTCGCCGAACGTCAGGATGCGCGTGCGTTTGTCGATGTTCTCCTGCGTCGGCTCGAACGCCTCGGCGCTCTGCCCTTGCTCCGAAGGTCGATACTGCGCAAGGAGCGCGGCCGCGGCCGGAGCCGCCGGGATCTCTGCTCGCTGTGGGCTATCTTCAGGGATGTAGTAGCCCACGACACGATTGTCGCGGAGAAAATATCGCGCGGCGGCCTGGTCTACGTCCTTCGCTTTCACTTTCTGCAGCTGATCCCGCGTGTAGAAGAACAGCCGCCAGTCGCCCAACGCGACGAACTCGGAAAGGCCGACGCCGAACGACTGCGGATTCGCCAGGATGCGTTCGTAGGCGGTCGTCTCCTCCTGCAACGTGCGCTGCATCTCGGCGTCGGAGGCGGGTTGCTTCGCGAACGAGCCCTCGATCACCTCGATCATCGTCTGCGCAATCGGCTCCAGCGCTTCACCCTTCTTCACCACCGCACCGAAGATGACGAAACCCGGGTCGCGTGTCGCCAGCGTGTAGCCGAACACCTGCGCGGCCTTGCCGGTTTCGACC
Source organism: uncultured beta proteobacterium (assembly GCA_963766365.1). Lineage (GTDB taxonomy): Bacteria > Pseudomonadota > Gammaproteobacteria > Burkholderiales > Burkholderiaceae_F > JALORV01. The sequence goes on along the minus strand of CAVXZK010000005.1, from coordinate 319,575 downwards.
AGCGCCTTGTGCAGGCGGCCGTTCGGCGTGTCGCCGAGGATCTCGGCCGCGAAATCGGCGGCCATCGTGTCCGGATGCAGCGCGCTCGGCAGCCGGTACGCGACTGTGACCAGTTGGATTTCGCCCTTGCGACGGATCGTGAACTGCCGCTCGCCGTCGTGCGTCGGCTCCTCCGTCCAGTGCACTGGCAACGTTCGCTTGGGCGCCGGAATCCCGCCGAAGGCGTCGACGATCCAGCGCATTGCCTTAGCCTCGTCGAACTTGCCGGCGACGATGAGCACCGCATTGTCTGGCTGGTAATACGCACGATAAAACGCCTGCAGGTTCTCGATGCGCACGTTCTCAATGTCTGAGCGGGCGCCGATCGACGACTTGCCGTAGCTGTGCCAGTCGTACAGCAGCGCCTGGTTGCGCTCTAACATCAGGCGCGACGGATTCGTCTTGCCCATCTCGAACTCGTTGCGCACGACGGTCATCTCGGAGTCGAGGTCCTTCTTCGCGATGAACGAGTTGACCATCGCATCGGCCGACCAGTCGATCGCCCACTTGAGGTTGTCGTCGCTGGCCTGGAAGCTGGAGTAGTAATTGGTGCGATCGAGCCAGGTGGTGCCGTTGTTCTGAAAGCCGCGCTTGTTGAACTCGACGTCGGGAGCGGGATGGTTCGTCGAGCCCTTGAAGATCAGATGTTCAAGCAGGTGTGCCATGCCGGTCTCGCCGTAGTTTTCGTGGCGCGAGCCGACGAGGTACGTGATGTTGACGGTGGCGGTCGGCTTGGACGGGTCTGGAAACAGGATGAAGCGAAGGCCATTGGCCAGCCGGTACTCGGTGATGCCCTCAATGGTCGGGCCGCGCGTGACGCCTGCCGGCAGGGACAACGCCGCCGGCGCCTGGGCCAGGCTGGCAGACACGGGCATCAAGAACGCGAGCGCGACGAGCATGGCGCGCAGGACTACCTTCATCATCAGGACTCCATCCAAGGGTTGCGGCAATTCTGCCAGCGCAGCGGTCACCGCCCGGACCGGTGCGATGAAGCACCGTGCCGGGCGCTCAGGAGACGCCACAGAAGGCACGAATGGCCGAGGCGACGCGCTGCGGTTCCTCGTGCGCGAGCCAGTGAGTCGCGTCCGGGAGCCGTTCGATCGTCAGCTCATCGATAAGTTCATCGAGTCCTTCGAGCAGCCGCACCGGCAGCGCCCGGTCGGCCTCGCCCCACAGAACGAGCGTCGGCACGCGGACGCGGAACTGCGCCGGGTCGAGCCGTGGCAACGGGGTGCCGCCCGGTTCCGGCGGGTAGAGCGGCGAAGCGCGGTAATAGTTGAGCGCGCCGGCGAGTCCCCGGGCCCACACCTCGCGGTAGCGCGCGGCCCGCTCGGGCGTGTACCAGGGGCGGTCCGGTCGCTGCATCGCGAGGAAGAAACTTTCCAGCGCCCTGCAATCGTGCTTCATCAGGGCACCCTCGGCGCCGGGCGCGCGCAGCCAGTTCATGTACGCCGACGCCGACTGCTGTGCCGGATCGCGCGCCAGGTCGCGTGCGAACGGAATCGGATGCGGCGAGTTGAGGATCACCAGATGTTCAACGCGCTCGGGGCGCGCGATCGCCCATTGCCAGGCGGCCGCGCCGCCCCAGTCATGCGCGACTACGGTCAGCCGCTGCCATTGCATCAACTCGCTGAACTGTTCGAAGTCGCCGATAAGTTCGCGCGCGCGGTAAGCTGCCACGTCGGTCGGCTGGGTCGAGAGGTTGAAGCCGCGCAGGTCCGGGGCTACGGCATGCCATCCGTCGGCGAAGTACGGCAGTACGTCTTCCCACGCACCCCAGTATTCCGGGAATCCGTGCAGGAACAGGATCGGGCGGGCACCCGGCGCGCCGACACTCGCGTAGTGCAGGCGGATGCCGTTGGCGAGCTCGGCGTACTGGCCCGTCCGGATCATGCGGGCGACGAAGGCCGGATGGTCGGCCGGGTCGCATAGGGATCGGCGGGCGGAGCGCCCTTCAGCACGGCGTCAAAGCGCGCCTGGACTGTCGGCATGATCTGTGGATGCGTGAACACGTAGAAGCGGTTCGCGCGCACGGCTTCGAAGGTCATGCCGGCCACGTCGGCCGCACTGATGCGCCCGCCCGTCACGGCCTTCTCGGAGTTCGCCTGCGCAATCTGCTGCGAGCGTGTCGGGCCGCCGGCATTGGCAAGCCCGGAGGGACGCACGCGATACGAGTGGGCGATACCGGTCGGCACGAACGCCGGATTGAGCACGGTGACGCCGATCGTCGACTGCGCGAGTCTGAGATCGTGGTGCAGGGTTTCCGACAGCGCGACGACCGCGTGCTTGGACACGTTGTACACACCCATCAGCGGCGCCGTGAGCCAGCCCGCCATCGACGCCGTGTTGACGATGTGGCCGGGTTCGCCACGGGCGTTCGCGTCAAGCATGCGCGGCACGAAGTGCTGCACGCCGTGCACCACTCCCATCAGGTTCACGCCCAGAACCCACTGCCAGTCTTTGTCGCTGTTCTCCCAGAGATAGCCGCCGCAGGCCACGCCGGCGTTGTTCATAAGCAGGTGCACCGCTCCGAATTCGCCGAAGGCGCGGTCGGCGAGTTGCGCGACCTGGCGGCTCGACGCGACGTCGACCACTTCGGCGATCACCTGTACTCCGTGCTGCTGCTGCAGCTCGCGCACGGTGTCCTGCAAGGCCTCGTGCTGCACGTCGGCGAGCACGAGTTTCATGCGCGACTGCGCGCCGAGTCGGGCGAACTCGCGGCCGAGGCCGCTGCCGGCACCAGTGATGACCGCGACCTTGTCGTCCAGGGATTCCATCTGTCTCGAAGGCAAAATAGTGGAGGCGCAGGATAGCTGAGCGTGACGCGCCCGGTCGGCCGTAGCTGGCGCCATCGGTGGACACACCACTTTACGGTGCGAATGCGTCAACGGAAGCAACCCCCAGCGCGCCGGGTACCCTGGATTCGTTCGCCGAATGACTGAACTTTTGCGATCCGCGGTGTCTCTCAAGGAATAGTACTCATGATCGGATGGACTACAGATGAACCGACCCACTTTGATCATCCTCGCGGGCGTGCTGCTCGCGGGGGCCGCGGCGTTCTATCTGTGGGAACGCCAGGGGGGACAGCCCGCCGAACCCGTGCCGGCCGTGACCAAGATCGAGCCCTCGGCCCCGGCGGCCTCTACCGGACCGGCGACCCCGCCGATCCGCTATCCGGTGGAGAGCCTGCCGGCTGAGGTGCCGTCCCAGACTGCCCTGCCGCCGCTGGCGCGTTCCGACGAGTCGGTGCGGTCTGCCCTGGTGGAGTGGCTCGGCAAGGACAAGGTCGCGTCGCTCCTGCAACTCGACGACTTCGTGCGCCACACCGTCGCGACGGTCGACAACCTCGGGCGCTCGCACGCGGCCCCGCGACTGTGGCCCGTCAATCCGGCGCCGGGACGATTCGGTGTCGTACAACGCGGAGATGCACTGGTCGTTTCCCCGGGGAACGCGGAGCGGTACGCCGCATTCGTTTCCCTCGTCGAGGGCATCGACAGCGGTCGTGCGGTATCGCTCTACAAGCGCTGGTACCCGTGGTTCCAGCAGGCCTACGAGGAACTGGGCTACCCCGGCCGTTACTTCAACGACCGCGCGGTCGAAGTCCTCGACCAGCTGATTGCCGCGCCGGTGCCTGCCGGACCGGTCGAACTCAAACTCACCGAGGTCAAGGGGCCGATCCCGTCGACCACGCCGTGGCTGCGTTATGAGTTTGCCGATCCATCACTGGAGGCGCTGTCCGCCGGCCAGAAGATGATGATCCGGCTTGGACCTGATCAGCAGCAGCGCATGAAACTGAAGCTTGTCGAGCTGCGCAGCAAGCTCACTGCGAAGACCGCCGCGCGTTGACCGGCGTTGCTGCCGGATGTTTGGCTTGCATCCCGCGCGCGTCGTCAGACCAGCTTCACCAGTTGCTTGCCGAAGTTCGCGCCACGCAGCATGCCAAGGAACGCCTGCGGTGCATTTTCGAGCCCGTGCGCGATCGACTCGCGGTACTTCACGCCGCCGGTTGCGACCTGCGTGCCGAGTTCCTTCAGCGCCTGGGGCCAGAGGTTCATGTGCTCGCTGACGATGAAGCCCTGCAGCTTGAGGCGACTGATCAGGAACCACGCGGGGTTGGCGATCGGGATCGGCTGGCCGTCATATCCGGCGATGAGTCCACATAATGCGATGCGGCCAAAGGCGTTCATGCGCGGCAGCACCGCGTCCATGATGGCGCCACCGACGTTTTCGAAGTACCCATCGACGCCCTGCGGCGCCGCGTCCTTCAGCGCGCGATTCACGTCCTGCGCCTTGTAGTCGATGCAGGCGTCGAACCCGAGCTGCACCACGGCATAGCTGCACTTCTCCGCCCCGCCGGCGATGCCGACGGCACGGCAGCCCGCAAGCTTGGCGAGCTGGCCGACAACGCTGCCTACCGCGCCCGTGGCCGCCGAGACCAGGATCGTCTCGCCCTCCTTCGGTTCGATGATCTTCTTCAGGCCGTACCAGGCCGTAACGCCGGGCATGCCGACCGGGCCGAGGTAGGCCGAAAGCGGAATGACGCGCGTATCGACCTTGTAGATTCCGCTGCCATCCGACACTCCGTACTCCTGCCAGCCGAGATAGCCGACAACCTTGTCGCCCACTTTGAACTGCGGATTGCGCGACTCGGCGACAGTACCGGCGGTCCCGCCGACCATCACTTCCCCGATCGCCTGGGCCGCGGCGTAGGACTTGCCCTCGTTCATGCGACCGCGCATGTACGGATCGAGCGACAGCCACTCATTGCGGACGAGAAACTGTCCCGGCTGCAGCGTCGGCGTCTGCGCCTCTTCCATGCGGAAATTCGAGGTACTTGCAGCCGCCGCAGGGCGGCTTGCAAGAACGATGCGTCGGTAGGTAGTCATGTGAACTCCAGTGATGCGGCAATCAGTACGCTGACACGCCGCCGTCGACAGCGAGGATCTGGCCGGTGATGTGCTTGCCCGCGTCGGACGCAAAGAGCAGCGCGGCGCCCTTAAGGTCCTCGTCGTCACCGATGCGCTTCAACGGTGCGAATCGTGCCAGGGTGTCCGCCCCGTAGTGCGCGATGACGCCTTTCGTCATCTTCGACGGGAAGAAGCCCGGGGCCAGCGCGTTGACCGTGATGCTGTGCCGGCCCCACTCGGTCGCCAGCGCGCGCGTGAAATTGACCAGGGCGCCCTTGCTGGTGTTGTAGGCGATCGTGCTCATCACATCGGGCGGATTGCCGAACAGGCCCGCGATAGAAGCGACATTGACGATGCGGCCATAGCGCCGCGGGATCATGCTGGCGCGTCCGATGGCCTGGGTCAGCAGGAACACGCCGCGGATGTTGAGGTTCATCACCTTGTCCCAGGCCTCGAGTGGGTGCTCCTCGGCGGGCGAACCCCAGGTGGCGCCGGCGTTGTTGACGAGGATGTCGACGTGTCCGAGGCGCGTGACGGCCTCCTGCGCGAGCCGGCCGATGTCGGCTTCGCTCGCGGCATCCGCCGCGATCCAGCTCGCGTCGACTCCTGCGGCCCGCAGTTGCGTGCAGGCCGCCTCCAGCTCGTCGGGCTTGCGCGCGGAGATCACCACGCGCGCGCCCATTTCGCCATATCCGGCTGAGATCTGCAGGCCGAGTCCGCGCGAACCGCCGGTGATCAACGCCGTCTTCCCTGTCAGGTCCAGCAACTGCTTCAGTGACATGACAGCCTCAGGTCTCGTAGTCCATGCACTGCCGTTCGAGCCGCACCGCCCCGATGAACGGCTTGATCGCGGCATGCGTCGGGTGGTCCTGGTAGGCGTCGAGTGCCGCCTTGTCCCGGAAGACGGAGTACAGCACGACGTCGTAGGTGGCCTCCAGACCCGGCTGCGCCAGAGCGACCTCGAACTCAAGCACGCCGGGGAGCCCGGCGCAGGACTCGAGCAGTTGCTTCATGCGGCGCGCGTTGCCCGCCTTGTCCGAGCCTTCGGCATGAGCCTTCAGCTTCCACATGACGATGTGCTTGATCATGGCGCGCCTCAGAACCAGGCGTCCTCCATGTCGAGCGTGGTCGTGTCCAGCGACTCGACCAGGTCGAGCATCGAATCCACCTTCGGCAATTCGTAGAGGAAGAAGAAACGGCACGCCTGCCACTTGCCGTGGTAGAAGTCGCCGTCGCTGCGCTGATAATGCGTCGAGGCGGCCAGCGATTGCTCGAGCCAGATCCAGGCGAGCACGACATGGCCGAAGGCCTCGAGGTAGGGCGTGGCGTTCGCCAGCGTCTTCGCCGCATCGCCGGCCGCCCAGACCCGCTGTGTCGTACGCGCCACGCGGCGTACGCGGTCCTGCAGCATCGCGGCCCAGCGCTGCGTGTCCGGATGGCGTGCCTGCGATGCACGCCGGATCGTCGCCTCGACGCGCGCGCCCAGCAACTTGAACGCCGCACCGTCGTTCATCACGACCTTGCGCCCAAGCAGGTCCAGCGCCTGGATGCCGTGTGTGCCTTCATGGATCGAATTGAGCCGGTTGTCGCGATAGAACTGCTCGACGGGATAGTCGCGGGTGTACCCGTAGCCGCCGTGCACCTGGATCGCCAGCGCGTTGCCTTCCAGGCACCACTGCGACGGCCAGCTCTTCGCGATTGGCGTCAGGATGTCGAGCAGCAGCGTGGCTTCCGCACGCTCGGCCTCGCTTTGGGCGGTGCGCTCCTCGTCGATCAGGCGTGCGCAGTACAGGTTCAGCGCCAGCGCTCCCTCGGCATAAGCCTTCTGCGCCAGCAGCATGCGCTTGACGTCGGCGTGCTGGATGATCGGAACCTGCGGCTGCGCTGGGTCCTTGCCAGCGGGTCCGATCGGCCGGCCCTGCGGACGTGATCGCGCGTAATCGAGCGCATGCAGGTACGCGGTGTAGCCCAGCATCGTCGCACCGAGTCCAACGCCGATGCGCGCCTCATTCATCATGTGGAACATTGCGGCCAGCCCGCGGCCGGGTTGGCCCACCAGGTAGCCGATGGCGCCGCCGCGACCGCCGGGGTTGAACCGCCCTTCGCCGAAGTTGAGCAGGCAGTTGGTGGTTCCGCGGTAACCCATCTTGTGGTTGAGTCCCGCGAGGGCGATGTCGTTGCGCTCGCCGACGGTCACCCGCGATCCGGAACCACTGCCTGCAACGCTCACGAGGTATTTCGGCACGACGAACAGCGAGATCCCTTTCGTGCCAGGAACCGGCTTGCCGTCCGGTCCCGGAACCTTCGCCAGCACGAGGTGGACGATGTTCTCGGAGAGTTCGTGCTCGCCCGCCGAGATCCACATCTTGTTCCCGCTCAGGCGGTACTGCGGTCCGAGCGGCGAATCGTGCTCGAACTCCGCGCGCGTTGCCACATCCGACAGTGACGACCCGGCCTGCGGCTCCGACAGGCACATCGTGCCAAAGAAGCGCCCGTCGAGCTGCGGCCGCACGAAGGCGTCGATCTGTGCTGGTGAACCGTGCGCCAGCAGGAGATTGGCGTTGCCGATGGTCAGCAGTGCGTAGCTCGCCGTCGCGACGTTGGCGCCCTTGAAATAGGCAGACAACGCCTTGGCGACAGTGACGGGCAATTGCATGCCGCCGAACTCCTCGCCCTGCTCGGCGGCCATCAGGCCGGCGCTGACAAAGGCCTCGAGCGCCTGCCCGATCTCCGGGATCAGGTGCAAGCGCGTGCCGTCGAAGTGCGGCTCGTTGGAGTCGCTCTTGCGGGCATGCGGTGCAAAGAGCTCGGTGGCGATCTGCTCGGCGGTATCGAGCGCCGCCTCGAAGGTTTCTCGGGCGTGGGCGGCGTAGCGCGGCCGCTGGGTCAGCCCTTCGACCGCGAGCCACTCATACAGCAGGAATGCCAGGTCCCGCCGTGAAACGATACGTTCCATGGTGCCTTAACCCGGCCAGCGCCCGTTCGCGGCGGCCTCGACCAGCAGCGGTGCAGGCTGCCAGAACGCCGGGTCCGCGTGGCGGTTGCCAGTGAAGCGCTTCATTGCGCCGACGACCTTATCCAGCCCGACCGCCTGCGCATGAAACATCGGGCCTCCCCTGGACACCGGAAAACCGTAGCCGGCGAGGTAGACGACATCGATGTCGCTGGCGCGCAGCGCAATGCCCTCCTCGAGGAGGCGTGCGCCCTCGTTCACCAGTGCATAGACGCAGCGCTGCACGATTTCCTCGTCGCCGATCGAACGCGGCACGATGCCGATCTCGTCGCGATAGCGTTCGATCAGGGCATCGATCTCCGGATCCGGCAATGGCGTACGGCCATCGGCTTCGTAGCGGTACCAGCCCTTGCCGGTCTTCTGCCCCAGGCGTCCGAGCTCGACCACGCGATCGCCGATGCGGCTGTACGTGAGGTGCGGCTTTTCGGCATAGCGGCGCTGGCGGATCGCGTAGCCGATGTCCATGCCGGCCATGTCGTACATCGCGAAAGGGCCCATCGCCATCCCGAACCGGGTCAGTGCGGCATCGACCTGCTGCGGCGAAGCGCCCTCGTCGATCAGGAACAGCGACTGGCGGATGTACTGCTCCAGCATGCGATTGCCGATGAATCCGTCGCAGACGCCCGAGACGACGCCGACCTTCTTCAGGCGCTTCGCAAGCTGCATGACGGTGGCGAGCACGTCCTTGCCGGTCTTCTTCCCGCGAACGATTTCGAGCAGGCGCATGACATGGGCCGGGCTGAAGAAGTGCGTGCCGATGACGTCGTGAGGGCGCGTCGTGGCCGACGCGATCTGGTCGACGTCGAGCGTCGAGGTGTTGGTCGCGAGGATCGCGCCCCGCTTCATCACGGCGTCGAGCCGCGCGAATATGCCCTGCTTCACCACCATGTCCTCGTAGACCGCCTCGACGACGATGTCGGCGCTGCCGACGGCGTTGAAGTCCAGCGTCGGGGTCAGCAGAGCGACCCTCTGCTCGACCTGTTCCGCGGTCATGCGCCCCTTCTTCGCGGTCGCTTCCCAGTTGCGCCGGCACGTGGCAAGACCGCGGTCGAGCGCGGCCCGGTCCTTTTCGTAGACCGTCACCGCAATGCCGGCATTGGCGAAGCTCATCGCTATCCCACCGCCCATCGTGCCGAAGCCGAGCACGGCCGCCGAACGAATCGGGCGCGTCGGCGTGCTCTCCGGCACGTCCGGGATCTTGGCGGCGGCCCGCTCGGCGAAGAACGCATGGCGCAGCGCCCGCGACTCCGGCGACTGCACGAGCTCGATGAAGTAGCCACGCTCGCGCGCCAGGCCTTTGTCGAACGGCAGAGTGACCGAGGCCTCGACGGAATCGACGCACTTGAGCGGCGCCGGCAGGCCCCGCGCCTGCTTCGCGACCTCGGCGCGTGCCGCGCCGAAGAACGCCTCGGCGGATGCACCGGCGGGCAAGGCAGTGGCACGGTCACACAGCCGCGGATGCTCGCTGCGCCGGGCCACTTCCGCGGCGAACTGCAGCACTCCATCGAACGAGTCGCGCGGCACGATGCGCTCGACCAGTCCGTGGGTCAGCGCGTCGCTCGCCGGAATCGGTTCGCCGCTGACGATCATCCGCAGGCCTTTTTCCGCGCCGACCGCGCGCGGCAGCCGCTGGGTTCCACCCGCACCGGGAAGCAACCCGATCTTCACTTCGGGCAGCCCGAGCGTCGCATCCGGCGTCGCAATGCGATAGTTGCAGCCGAGTGAGAGTTCGAGACCCCCGCCCATGCAGACGCCATTGATGGCCGCGACCACCGGCTTGGGCGACCGCTCGACCGCGTCGATCAGCTGCAGCAGGTTGGGCTCGGCCAGTGCAGCGGGCGTGTTGAACTCGCGGATGTCGGCGCCGCCGGAATAGACGCGATCCGTCCCGGTGATGACGATGACCTTCACCGCACTGTCGTCCAGCGCACGCTCGAGGCCGTCGATCATCGCCTTGCGGGTGGCATGTCCCAGCCCATTGATGGGGGGATTGTCGATCTGCAGCACGGCGACGTCGCCGCGGCGCTCGTAGTGCGTGGTCATTGCGCTTGCTCCGGAGGATGACGCCGATCGCTCAGACTTCCAGCCACTCCTGGCGGATCAGCTTGTTGGCCTTGAGGTCGTCAGGCGTGCCATGGAACACCATGTGCCCGTGACCCATCACGTATACCCGCTGCGAGATCTGCATCGCGATCGTCAGTTTCTGCTCGATCAGAAGGATGGAAACGCCGCGGTCGCGCAGCTCGCGCAGGAAGGTGCCCACGAGCTCGACGATCATCGGCGCCAGCCCTTCGGTCGGTTCATCGATGATGACGAGCTGAGGATCACCCATCATGGTACGCGCCAGCGTCAGCATCTGCTGTTCGCCCCCCGACAGGACGCCGGCCTGGGTCCGAGCACGGGCCTGCAGCCGCGGAAACAGCCGGTAGACGTCGGCAAAGCTCCAGCCCGTGGCGTGCCCACGTTTGACGCCGAGGCGAAGGTTCTCTTCCACCGTCAGCGTCGGGAAGATGTCACGATTTTCCGGCACATAGCCGATGCCGAGATGTGCAATCTCGAAGGTCTTGAGTCGTGTCAGGTCGTGCGACTTGAACTCGATCGTGCCAGTGGCATCGACCAGGCCCATGATCGCCTTGGCCGTTGTCGACCGCCCCACCCCGTTGCGGCCCAGCAGGCTGACGATCTCGCCGGTCCCGACAGTAAGGTCCACGCCGTGCAGTACGTGACTCTTCCCGTAGTAGGCCTGCAGGTTCTCCACCCGCAGCAGCGGCTCGGCACTCACGTTGCCTCCGCATGCTGGCCGAGGTAGGCCTCCTTGACCGCGGCGTTCGCGCGGATCTCGGCCGGCGTTCCCGAGGCGATCACCTGTCCATAGACGACGACCGAGATGCGGTCTGCAAGACCGAACACGACGCCCATGTCGTGCTCGACCATGACCAGCGTGCGGCCCTGCGTCACGTCGCGAATCATGTCGACCGCGCGCCGGCTTTCAGCCCGGCTCATGCCGGCCGTCGGTTCGTCGAGCAGGATGACGCTGGCACCCCCGGCGATCGTGATACCGATCTCGAGCGCGCGCTGCTCGGCGTAGGTCAGCAGCCCGGCCAGCGTGTCACGCCGGCGCTTGAGCCCCACGCGACGCAGCAGCTCCTCCGCGCGGTCCTCCGCATCCTTGAGCTTGTTCAGGTTCTTCCAGAACGCATAGCGGTGACCGAGCGACCACAGCACCGCGCAGCGCAGGTTCTCGAAAACCGACAGGCGATGGAAGATGTTGGTGATCTGGAAGCTGCGCGCAAGCCCGAGCCGGTTGATCTCGAACGGCTTGCGGTTGGTGATCGGTTGTCCGTTCAGCCGGATCGTCCCCGACGAGACGTCAAAGCGGCCGCTGATCAGGTTGAACAGCGTCGACTTGCCGGCCCCGTTGGGTCCGATGATCGCGTGCCGCTCGCCGCTGGGGATGGCGAGATCGATGCTGCGGATGACTTCCGTCCTGCCGAAGCTCTTGCAGACCCCGTTCAGTTCAAGGGCGTTCATGTGGGATTGTCCCGGATCCAGTCCTCGATCTCGATCTGGATCTCGCTCCAGCGCTCTGCAAAGTGGCGCCGGTAATACTCGAAGGCGAGCGCGCCGCACGTCAGAACGAAGCCAGCGAGCACCCAGGGCCCGGGCTCGCTGGTATCCAGCGGAATGCCGAACAGCCGCATCACGGGACCCTGCCCGGTGTCCAGCGTGACGTGGTAGGTCAGTTCGATCAGCATCACCGTCCCGAGCGCCATCGTCAGCGCGGTCAGGATGACGCCGACGTACGGGTCGCGCAGGCGCTTGAACTTGCCGAACTTCATCACCCGCAGGTTCATCAGCAGCAGGCTGGCCAGGCCGCCCGGAGCGAACATGACGAGCGCCACGAAGAACACGCCGAGGTAGAGCTGCCAGGCCTTCGTGTACTCGGAGAGCGCCACCGAGAAGAAGATGAAAACGATCGCACCGAGAATCGGCCCGAAGAAGAAACTGGCGCCACCGATGAACGCAGCGAGCAGCACGCCGCCCGAACGCACGGCGCTGACATTCTCGGCGCTGACGATCTCGAAGTTGATGGCGGTCAGCCCTCCGGCGATGCCGGCGAAGAAACTCGACAGGATCAGCATCAGCCAGCGCACACGCTGCGTGTTGTAGCCGATGAACTCGGCGCGCTCCGGGTTGTCGCGCACCGCGTTGGCGATGCGCCCGAGCGGTGTGTGCGTCAGCGCGAACATCGCCACCATGCAGGCGATGCACCAGACGGCAATCAGGTAGTAGACCTGCAGCTGCGGCCCGAAGGTCAGCGACGCGACGCCGAACAGCGGCGGCCCCGCGGTGCGGTTGCCGGTGATGCCCCCTTCGCCGCCGAAGAAGCCCGGGAACATCAGCGAGGCGGCGAATACCATCTCACCGATACCCAGCGTGATCATCGCGAATGGCGTGCCGGCCTTGCGCGTCGTCAGGTAGCCGAAGATGACGCCAAAGAGCCCGCCCGCGAGACCGGCGATCAGCGGCAAGAGCGAGACGGGCCAGTCGAGGCTGCCCGCAGCGATGCGGTTCATCGCGTGCATCGCGAAGAAAGCGCCCAGGCCGGAGTACACCGCGTGACCGAAGGACAGCATGCCGCTCTGGCCGAGCAGCATGTTGTAGCTCAGCGCGAACACGATCATGATGCCCATCTGCGACATCAGGGTCAGCGCGAAGCCTTTGCTGAAGAACGCCGGCAACAGCGCGAACAGCAGGGCCGTGAAGCCCCAGATCACCCAGCGCCCGAAGTTGAGCGGCCGGAACGAGATGACGCGCGGCTCAGCCAAGGCCTAGTCCTCGCGCGTACCGAGCAGACCCTTGGGCCGCACGATCAGGATCAGCACCAGTACCAGGTAAGGCAACACCGGCGCGACCTGCGACAACGTCAACGTCAGAACCGGATAGAGCGCCGCGTCGGTCGCGAGCGGCATTCCGAGCGAAGCTAGCAGCTTCACGATGGAGAGGTCGGACACCTTGCCGAAGGTCTCCAGCAGGCCGATCAGCAGCGCGGCGATGAAGGCGCCGGCCAGCGATCCCATGCCGCCGACGACGATGACGACGAAGACGATCGCACCGACGGTTCCGGCCATCGCCGGCTCGGTGACGAAGGCATTGCCGCCGACCACGCCGGCCAGGCCCGCGAGCGCCGAACCGCCACCGAAGACCAGCATGAACACGCGCGGCACGTTGTGGCCGAGCGCTTCCACCTGTTGCGGGTGTGTCAGCGCGGCCTGGATCACGAGGCCGATGCGCGTGCGCGTCAGCAGCAACCAGATCGCCACCAACATGCCGACTGCCACTGCCATCATGAACATGCGGTACTGCGGGAAGGTGATGCCGCTTGCCTGCAGCCACGCCACCGGGCCGTCGAGCTCGGGTGGGACGCGGTACGGCACGGCGGCCCGGCCCCAGATCACCTGCACCAGCTCGACGATGATGTACGAAAGGCCGAAGGTGAAGAGCAACTCGGGCACGTGGCCCCACTTGTGAACGCGCCGCAGGCCCCAGCGCTCCACCAGGACCCCGAGGAGGAAGAGCATCAGCGGCGCCGCCACGAGGGCGATCCAGAAGCCGAACCACGTGGAGAACTGGTAGGCGATGTAGGCGCCGAGCATGTAGAAGCTCGCGTGCGCAAAGTTGAGGACGCCCATCATCGAGAAGATGAGCGTGAGCCCCGCCGCCAGCATGAACAGCAGCAGGCCGTAGCTCACGCCGTAAAGGGCCTGGCTGAGTGTCGCTTCGAGCATCGGGGCGGGACAAAGAAAACCGGCCCGGGGGTCCGGGCCGGTCGCGGCTCAGGGAGCAGGCGCGCCTACTGCGGGCGCGCCGGCCGCTTCATCTGGCAGCTGGTCGGCTGCGACGCGACGTAGGTCGGATACGCGACTTCGGTCTTCCAGGTGTATCCGGTCTTCTCGACGTCATGCTTGTTCGGCCCACCGACCTTGGTCCACGACGAGATCCACAGCGGCTGCAGCAGCTGGTGGTCGGTCGCGCGCATCTCGATCTCGCCGTGCGGGGCGCTCATCTTCACGCCTTCCATCGCATAGGCGACGCGCAGAGGGTCCGTCGACTTCGCCCGCTTGATGCCTTCGGCCAGCGTCACGAGGGAGGTGTAGGTCGAGACCGCGTACCACTCCTCGTTGAACCGCTTCTTGAAGTCCTGCGCGACCTGCTGGTAGGGATAGCCCGGGGCGATGTTCGGATGCCAGTACGACACCTGGCGCATTCGGTTCTCTCCCGCGGCGCCAATCGCGGTCGGCGTACCCAGTACGCCAGCGTAGTAGGTGTAGAAGTTGGCATTCAGGCCCGCGTCGCGGGCGGCGCGCACCAGCAGCGCGAGGTCCGGGCCCCAGTTGCCGGTAATGACCGTGTCCGCGTTGGCGGCGCGCATCTTCGCGATGTACGGCGAGAAATCACGCACCTGGCCCAGCGGGTGCAGGTCGTCGCCGGCGATCTTCACGTCCGGACGCTTCTTGCCGAGCAGGTCCTTGGCGACGCGCGATACCTGCTGGCCGTGCGAGTAGTTCTGGTTGATCAGGAAGACGTTCTTCACCTCCGGACGATCCTTGATGAAAGTCGTCAGGGCTTCCATCTTCATGTCGGTATTGGCGTCGAAGCGGAAGTGCCAGAAGCTGCATTTGCTGTTGGTGAGGTCCGGATCGACCGCCGCGAAGTTGAGGAACACGATGGCCTGGTCCGGATTGCGCTCGTTGTGCTTCTCGATCGCATCGATCAGCGCCAGCGCCGCGCCGGATCCCTGCCCCTGCACGACATAACGGATGCCCTGGTCGACGACCTGCTTGAGCTGCGTCAGCGTTTCCTGGGGCGAGGCCTTGTTGTCGAACGGCACGATCTCGAACTTCACGCCCGGCCCGGCCACCTGCTGCGCGTTCAGCTGTTCCGCCATGAACTGGAAGTGCCGCAGCAGGTTGGTCCCGACGCCGGCAAACGGCCCGGACAGTGGGTCGACATAGGCGATCTTGACCGTCTGGGCGGCCACCGCCTGCGCCGGAGCGGCCTTGCCTTGCGCGAACGCATTGCTGCCCGCAGCCGCGAATGTGGCGGCCGCGACCCACGCAATAGCCTGACGTCGAATCATCTTCAGCTCCTTGGTGCGTTGCCACTGAACGGGGCGACTTGGCGGCGAAGAATACTGGCCGCCCCCCGGCCGGTAAAGCCGCACCGCGATCCGGGTTTACGCGTCCCGGCTAGGCGGTCGGAAGCTTGTAGCCTGCGAACTGGTCGCGCAGCCTGGTCTTCAGCATCTTCCCGGTAGCTCCCAGCGGAATCGCTTCGACAAAGACCACGTCGTCCGGCACCTGCCACTTGGCCACTTTGCCTTCGTAGTGGGCCAGCAACTCTTCCCTGGTCACCTCCGCGTTCGGCTTCTTCATGACGACGAGCAGCGGTCGCTCGTCCCACTTGGGGTGCCTGGCGGCGATGCAGGCCGCCATCGCGACCGCGGGATGCGACACCGCGACGTTCTCAATCTCGATCGAGCTGATCCATTCACCGCCCGACTTGATCACGTCCTTGCTCCGATCGGTGATGTGCATGTAGCCATCGGCATCGATGGTCGCAACGTCACCGGTAGGAAACCAGTCCAGGCCACCCGGGTCCTTCTTCAGCGGATTGCCGCCGCCGTCCTTGTAGTACTCGCGCATCACCCACGGGCCGCGCACCAGCAGGTCGCCGAAGGATGTGCCGTCCCATGGGAGGTCGCCACCGTCGTCCCCGACGATCTTCATGTCGACGCCATAGAGGACCCGCCCCTGCTTGTACTGGAGCTTCAACCGCTCCTCGGCCGGCCGGTCCAGGTGCTTCGCCTTGAACGTGCACGCGGTACCCAGCGGGCTCATCTCGGTCATGCCCCAGGCGTGCAGCACGCGGACTCCGTACTTGTCCTGGAACAGCTTGATCATCGCCGGGGGGCAGGCCGAGCCGCCGATCACCGTGCGGTTCATGGTCGAAAAGCGCAGCCCGTTGGCTTCGGTGTAGGTCAGCAGCCCTTGCCAGACGGTGGGCACGCCGGCCGAGCAGGTCACCTTCTCCGTCTCGAACAGTTCGTGGAGCGACTTGCCGTCGAGGTGGGGCCCCGGGAAGACGATCTTGCAGCCGACCATCGGCGCCACGTATGGCAGTCCCCAGGCATTGACGTGGAACATCGGCACCACCGGCAGGATGACGTCGCGCGCCGAGACGTTGAGCGCGTCCGGAAGCGCCGCGGCGAGCGTGTGCAGCACCGTTGAACGGTGGCTGTACAGCACGCCTTTCGGGTTGCCCGTCGTCCCCGACGTGTAGCACATCGACGACGCAGCGTTCTCGTCGAACTCCGGCCACTGGTACTGGTCCGAATGGCTGCCGAGGACGTCCTCGTAGCATTTCAGGTCGACCTTCGAGGCGGCCGGCATGTGTTCACGGTCGGTCATCGCCACCCAGTGCTGCACGGTCTTGCAGTGAGGCGCGATCGCCTCGATCAGCGGCAGGAATGTCAGGTCGAAGAACAGCGCGCGGTCCTCCGCATGGTTGACGATCCAGGCGATCTGCTCCGGATGCAGGCGCGGGTTGATCGTATGCAGCACGGCACCCGATCCGGATACCGCGAAGTACAGCTCCATGTGCCGGTAGCCGTTCCACGCCAGCGTTGCCACGCGGTCACTCGCCCGCAACGCCAGGCCGTCGAGCGCGTTGGCGAGCTGGCGCGAGCGACGATGCAGTTCGCGGTACGTGGTGCGATGGATGTCGCCTTCGACGCGACGCGAGACGATTTCCACGTCACCATGATGGCGGTCCGCGTGCGTGATCAGCGACGAGATCAGCAACGGCGTGCGCATCATCAGGCCCTGCAGCATGGTGTCTCTCCTTCCCTTCGTTCGCTTCGGACGGCCGCGGCAGCTTGATTCGACTTGGGATCGGCAGCGGCAGCCCCACATGCTCAAGAGTTGCCCGCACCGAGTCAAGTCGCAGTCCGCGAAGCGCGAGGCCAGGCAACCTGGCCCCGTAGAATCCGTCCCCGGAGAACCCATTGGACGCCCGCGTACATTCACCCGCCGCTGCCGCGCCTGAGTCTGCCGGCGCGACGCGCCCGGCGGAGTCTGGGCTGGTCTTCGACAACACCTTTGCCCGCCTGCCCGGCGTCTTCTACGCGCGCGTCGCTCCAACCCCGCTACCCGACCCTTACCTGGTCGCCAAATCAGACGCCGCTGCGGCGCGCCTTGGACTGGTGCCCACGCGCTTCGACGACACTGACTTCGTCGCGGCGCTGACCGGAAGCAAGCCGCTCGCCGGAGCAGATCCGCTCGCCGCCGTGTATTCCGGGCATCAGTTCGGCGTCTACGTCCCGCGCCTCGGCGACGGCCGCGCGCTGCTGCTCGGCGAGGTCGTCGGGCCGGGCGGCGAGCGCTGGGAGATGCAGCTGAAGGGCGCCGGCAAGACGCCGTACTCGCGCATGGGCGACGGCCGCGCGGTGCTGCGCTCGTCGATCCGCGAATTCCTCGCCTCCGAAGCGATGCACGGCCTCGGCATCCCGACGACGCGGGCGCTGGCGGTGACGGGGTCCGACTATCCCGTGGTGCGCGAGACGGTCGAAACCGCGGCAGTGGTGACCCGTCTCGCCCCGAGCTTCGTGCGCTTCGGATCGTTCGAGTACTTCTACTGGACCGAACAGCACGATGCACTCAAGCAGCTGGCGGATTTCATCATCGACCGCTTCTATCCCGAGGCACGCGCTACGGCGCAGCCCTACCTGGCGCTCCTCGAGCAGGTCGCGCGCCGCACCGCACGCCTCGTGGCTCAATGGCAGGGGGTCGGTTTCTGCCACGGCGTGCTCAATACCGACAACATGTCGATCCTCGGACTGACAATCGACTACGGCCCCTACGGGTTCATCGACGGCTTCGACGCCGGGCACGTCTGCAACCACAGCGACGAGCACGGCCGCTATGCGTACAACATGCAGCCGCAGATCGGCCACTGGAACCTGTACGCACTGGGCCAGGCGCTGGTACCGCTCACCGATGACGTCGATGCGACCAAGGCGGCGATCGACACCTACCTCGAGGAGTACTCGCAGGCCATCGACGAGGTGTACCGAGCCAAGCTCGGTTTCACGACGCTGCAACCGGGGGACGAGGCGCTGATCAACGGCGCCATCGAATTGCTGAATGCCAACCGCACCGACTGGACGCTGTTCTGGCGGCGGCTCGCAACACTGCGGACGGACGCCGCGGTGCCGCAGGACGATGCGGCAGTTCGTGACCTCGTCGTCGACCGCGCGGCCTTCGATGCCTGGGCGGCGTCCTATCGCGCCAGACTTGTCCAGGAGGCCAGCATGGATGCCGAACGCGCCGCACGCATGAACCGCGTCAACCCGAAGTACATCCTACGCAACCACCTTGCAGAGACGGCCATCCGCCTGGCGCGCGGCGAAGAGGGTCCGCGCGACTTCAGCGAGATCGCGCGCCTGCTGGCGATCCTCTCGCGTCCGTTCGACGAGCAACCCGAGCACGAGGCGTACGCCGGCGAGCCACCGGAGTGGTCGCAGTCGCTGCACCTGTCGTGTTCATCCTGAGGCGCGCATGAAGAAAGTCACGAAGACCGAGTCGGAATGGCGTGCGCAGCTGGCGCCGATGGAGTACGCGGTGACGCGCGAGAAAGCAACTGAACGCGCATTCACCGGGCGCTACTGGGATCACCACGAGCACGGCATCTACCGCTGTGTGGCCTGCGGCACGCCGCTCTTCGCGTCGGATACGAAGTTCGATTCCGGCTGCGGCTGGCCGAGCTACTTCCGGGCGCTGGATCCGGCGAACGTGCGCGAGGAGCGCGACACGGCTCATGGAATGACCCGCACCGAAATCCTCTGCAATGTGTGTGACTCGCATCTCGGCCACGTGTTTCCGGACGGCCCTCCGCCCACCGGGCTGCGCTACTGCATCAACTCGGCCGCACTGACGTTCGAGCCGGCGAAGGGAGCCGGCGCCCCATGATGAAACTGCTGTTCGACCTGCTCCCGGTCATCCTCTTCTTCGCCACCTACAAGGTGGCGGGAGCGTATCCGCAGCAGTCGCTCGCACTGGCTGGCAGCACGCTCGGCTGGATGGTGGGCGACGGCACCGTGCCGCCGGACCAGGCGCCTATCCTCCTCGCCACCGCCGTGGCGATCATCGCTTCGCTGCTGCAGGTTGGCTCGCTGCTGGCGCGCGGCCGCAAGGTCGACTCGATGCTCTGGGTCAGCCTCGTCGTGATCGTGGTCTTCGGTGGCGCGACGATCTGGTTCCACGACGAGACCTTCATTAAGTGGAAACCCAGCATCCTGTACTGGCTGTTCGGCGGCGCCCTGCTGGCCGGTCAGGTTTTCTGGAAGAAGAACCTGCTGCAGTCGCTGCTCGGTACCCAGCTGGACGTGCCGCCACCGGTGTGGGGACGGCTACTGTGGTCGTGGATAGCCTTCTTCCTGACGCTGGGCATTGTCAATCTCGCCGTTGCCTATTCCGTGCCGACAGATACCTGGGTCAGCTTCAAGCTGTTCGGCCTGTTCGGACTGACGCTGGTGTTCACGCTCGGCATCGGTATCTACCTGGCGCGCCATATGAAGGAGGCCCCGGATGCCTGAGGCGACCGTCGCGGAGATGAAGCGCCGGCTGGCGGCGCTGGATCCGCTCGAACTCGCGATCGAGGACGAGAGCGCCCTGCACGCGGGGCACGCGGGCGCCGCGGCCGGCGGCGGTCACTACCGGATGATCCTCGTCAGTGCCGCATTCGCGGGTCAGCCGCGCGTGGCCCGTCATCGCCTTGTGTATGATTCCTTGGCCGAAATGATGCACCGCGAGATCCATGCCCTCGCGATGACGTTACTGGCGCCCGGCGAGACCCGCCCCGGCTCGGCGCCTTCACTTTCCCACCCTTCCGGACATTGATCTTCATGCAACGCACCGCCCTGTTCGCGGCCCTGGTCCTTGCCAGCGGACTCGCACTCGCCCAGAACGTCGCCGTCGTCAACAACAAGCCCATCCCGAAGGCGCGCGAGGATGCCTGGGTCAAGGAGCTCACGAAGCAGGGCCAGAAGGACACGCCCGAGCTGCGCAAGATGGTGAAGGAGCGCCTGATCCAGAACGAGGTGCTGCTGCAGGAAGCGACCAAGCGCGGCATCCCGGAGCAGGCCGACGTCAAGTTCATGCTCGACATCCAGCGCCAGAACACCCTGATCCAGGCCCTGCTGCGCGACGAGATGACCAAGCACCCGGTGACCGATGCCGAAGTGCAGGCCGAGTACGACAAGCAGAAGTCGATGGTGGGCAGCAAGGAGTTCCGCGCGCGCCACATCCTCGTGGAGAACGAGGCCGAGGCGACCGCGATCGTCGACCAGCTGAAGAAGGGTGCCAAGTTCGAGGAACTGGCCAAGAAGTCGAAGGACACCGGCTCCGCAGCCAATGGCGGTGACCTGGACTGGGCCGCTCCCGACGCCTACGTCAAGCCGTTTTCCGACGCGATGCAGAAGCTGAAGAAGGGCGAGATGACCGAAACCCCGGTGCAGACGCAGTTCGGCTGGCACGTGATCCGCCTCGACGACGTGCGTGACACGCAATTCCCGCCGCTCGAGCAGGTGGCGCCGCAGATTCGCGAGTCGATGCAGCAGCAGAAGGCGCAGGCGTTCGTCCAGAACCTGACGAAGAACGCCAAGGTGCAGTAACACCTGACACGCCGGCAGGTACGCCGGAGTGCAAAAAAAGGGGGCGACGTGTCGCCCCCTTTTTCTTCCGGTCGCGGCCGGTGGGCTGCGATCGCGCTACTGACTCACATGTCGTTCACTGTCACATGCTGGGCAGGCAGGACATCATTCGCGAGACGGCCCTTCGCAACCGTCGTCGCAACGCGGACGGTCCGTGGCCTCGGACCCCAGATTGAGTGATGGCGCAGGGTTCAGTCCCGGGGGCACCATGCAGCGGGCGGCGCCTGCACATCGCGCTTCGCGCCGGCCGCCGGCAATGGAAATCAAGAGCGTGGAAGACGATGGGTGGGACTCCGGGGCTGCGTACGAAGAGTACGTCGGGCGCTGGAGTAGACGGGTCGCTGTCAAATTTCTAGATTCGCTGGATGCGCTGCATGGTCTTGCATGGGCCGACGTCGGATGCGGGACGGGAGCGCTGACCGCGGCGATCCTCGCACGTCACCGGCCTGCGTCCATCCGCGCGCTTGATGCGTCCGAGGCCTTCGTCGACCGCGCGCGCGAGCTCATTGACGATGCGCGGGTCCGCTTCGAATGCGGCAATGCCGTCCAGTTACCCTGGGACGTCGATCGGTTCGACGTCTGCGTCTCGGGGCTCGTACTCAACTTCGTCCCTGACCCCGCGGCCATGGTGCGCGAGATGGCGCGCGTCACGCGACGTGGCGGAACGGTGGCGCTTTATGTCTGGGACTACGCCGACGGCATGGAGATGCTCCGCCTGTTCTGGGAAGCGGCCGCCGCCGAGGACGCCTCCGCCGCTGCACTGGACGAAGCCCGTCGATTCCCGATCTGTCGGCCCGAGCCGCTGCGCAAACTCTTCAGCTCCGCTGGGCTGCAGTCGGTTGCAGTGGAGTCCATCGATGTCCCGACCGTCTTTCAGACGTTCGATGATTACTGGAGGCCGTTCCTCGGCAGGACCGGCCCTGCCCCCGCCTATCTGGCGTCGCTGGAAGACGACACGGTTGAGCGCATCAGGCGGCGCCTGCACGGCCGACTGACCGCGGAGGCGGGCGAACCGGTTGCATTGAATGCCCGGGTCTGGGCCGTCCGCGGCAGGGTTCCCTGACGCGCGACGTCGCGGAGGCACATCGCGGCGCGACTCGATCCGACTGACTTGTCAGGTCTTCCTGGCGGGTCGCTTTCCCGCAATACGTGGGACGGACGCCGCGCGCGGCGGCTGGCCTGTCATCTTCCACGGCGAGGCCGCGAACTTCTCGCCCAGGAACTGGATCACCGCGTCCAGCTTGGGCGGCCGACGCCGGCCGGCGGTGTACACCGCGTGCAGCGGCAACGGTTCCGGTTGGTGTGCATCGACGAGCAGTGGCACCAGGCGGCCATCGCGGATCGCCGGTCCAACGATCAGGTCCGACAGTCGAATGATGCCGAGGCCCTGCAGCGCGAGCTCGTATAGGGTCTCGGCGTTGTTGACCGTGATGTTGCCTCTCACGGGAATCAGGCGCAGGCCGTCAGCAGCGCGAAACGGCCATTCACTCTGCCCCGGGACGCCCGTCACCGTCAGGCAGTTGTGAAGGGCGAGATCCTCAGGCTTACGCGGCGCGCCGTGTTGCGCAAGGTACGACGGTGCAGCCGTGATGACGCGCTCGAGTTCGCCGACGCGGCGCGCGGCAAGGTTCGCCTCGCCCAGCGGGCCCACCCGGATCGCGACGTCGATTCCGGCCTCGACGAGATCGACTTCGTACTCACTGATGACGAGGTCCAGCGAGATGTCCGGGTACCGGCTCGTGAAATCCGGCAGCGCCGGCACCACCGCATACGTGGCGAACGCCGTGCCGACCCGCATGCGCACCCGTCCGCGCGGCTGGCGCGCGAACCGCATCACGTCGGACTCGAGGTCGGAGATCTCGCCGACGATCCGCTGCACCCGCTCGAAGTAGATCTCGCCTTCGGCGGTCAGCGTCAGCTTGCGGGTCGATCGTTGCAGAAGTCGCACCCCGAGCCGAGACTCGAGTCGCGTCACCAGTTTCGATACCGCGGACGGCGTGACTCCCAGGTCGTGCGCCGCGCGCGTGAAGCTGTTGCACTCCACAGCGCGCACGAACGCCAGCATCGCGATTCCGGATTCCGTTTCTCTCTCCTTGCGGGGCTCTATTTATTCCATTTTGTCATGAATATCGTTCCTTAGCGGCGGATTGTGGGCTGATCTAGTCGAAGATACTGTACCGCCATCAATCTACTTTCACAGGGACGAGACGATGAACCGCATCGACCACAGTGCCCTCCCGGATCGCTTCGAGCTTGAACTCCAGGCTCACATTCACCGCAACGAGATCGTGGGCGAGGTCCTGCATTCGGCGACGGAGTGGGTCGAGAGTCATGTACGCGGCATGGTTCACCGCGTGACCGACGTCGTGACTCATCACGGCCAGACGGCGCACTGAAGCGCGCTGCAATTCCCGCTGCAGCGGTCGCCACCCCTTTTGTGTTTCGGTGTACCAGGCCGACGGCCGCGCCGTAGCCGCAGGCCGTTCGAATCACGCTGTGCGGGCCACGTACCTCGCAATCCGGCACGCGGCAACAGGCGGTACGCGCCGCCGCGCCCCGCACTCGAAAGCGGTACGCTTACGTTTTGTCTGAACCGGGAATCCAATGATGCCGCTGTACCGTCTCCTGCTCGCGACCGCGTGTTGCGTTCCGATGTTTGCCGTCGCCCAGCCGGCGCCCAAGGTGTTCACCGTCGACATGGTCAAGGTCTTCGAGGCCCATCCGCAGACCAAGCAGCAGCAGGCTGCACTTCGCGCGGAGGAACAGAAGGCCTCCGAGCAGCTGAAGAAGCTCGAAGGCGAAGCACGCGCGCTCAATGACAAGCTGAAGGAGCAGCAATCGAAGTTCGACGACCCGACGCTGGCGGCATCCCAGAAGGACGCCATCCGCGCGGAAGGACAGAAGACGCTCCAGGCGCTGCAGGCCAAGCAGGCCGAAGGGCAGCAGCTGCTTTCAAAGACCCAGGGCGAGCTGCAGCAGCGGGTCCAGGCGTCGCGCGGTCAGATCCTGCAGGACATCGCCAAGGTCGCGGGTGAAGTCGCGCGCCGCAAGGGCGGGACCCTCGTCTACGACCGCGGCTCGCTGGTCTACTCCGACCCGGCGTACGAGATCACCAGTGAAGTGATGGCCGAGGTCACCAAGCCGGGCCGTACGCTTTCGCCGCCCCCGCCGTCCGCCGCCAAGGCCGCACCCGCCGCGCCGCGCTGATCGCACACCAACGCGCGTGGCCTGCCGCCACCGCAGTCAGCCGACCCAACGCCGTGCGTTGCGGAACATCCGCATCCACGGCGAATCCTCGCCGAGTCCGGGTGGCTGCCACGACATCTGCACCGTACGGAAGACGCGCTCCGGGTGCGGCATCACGATCGTGAACCGGCCATCCGCGGTCGTCAGTCCGGTGATGCCTGCCACAGAGCCGTTCGGGTTGTACGGATACCGCTCCGTCGCCTGGCCCTGCGAATCGACATAGCGCATCGCCACGAGGGCCGCGCTTCGCTGCTCGTCCGAGGCGAATACCGCACGGCCCTCACCATGCGCATTGGCAATCGGCGCACGGCTCCCGGCCATGCCGGCGAAGAAGATCGACGGCGACTCCGGAATCTCCACCTGCACCAGTCGGCCTTCGAACTGCTCCGAGGCGTTGCGTTCAAAACGCGGCCAATCCTGTGCTCCCGGGATCACCGAACGCAGGTGACTCATCATCTGGCAGCCGTTGCAGACGCCGAGCGCAAAGCTGTCCATGCGGTTGAAGAACGAGATGAACATCTCCGCCAGCCGCGGGTTGTGCAGGATTGTCTTGGCCCAGCCGCCACCCGCCCCCAGCACATCGCCATACGAGAATCCGCCGCAGGCCACAACGCCCTTGAAGTCCGCGAGTGACTGGCGGCCCTCGATGAGGTCGGTCATGTGGACATCGACCGGCGCGAAGCCGGCCCGATGGAACGCATAGGCCATCTCGGTCTGGCTGTTGACGCCCTGTTCGCGCAGGATGGCGATGCGGGGCCGCGCGCCGGGGGCGATGAACGGCGCAGCGATGTCCTCGGCTGGATCGAACGACATCGCCATGCCGAGGCCGCGATCCTCGGCGTCCGTCGCGCGCGCGAACTCCGCGTCAGCGCAGTCCGGGTTGTCGCGCAGCCGCGCGATGCGCCACGAGGTTTCGCTCCACAGCTTCTGCAGTTCGGCGCGGGGCCGTTTGAACACCGGCTTCGCATCGCACCAGAATTCGACGACGTCCTTCTCGTTGGGTTTGCCGATGATCTGGCTCACCGCCCCGAGCCCGGCGCCCCGCAGCGCGTCCATGACGGCGGCCTTGTCTGCGCCGCGGATCTGGAGCACCGCGCCGAGTTCCTCGGCAAACAGCGCCTGCAGCATCATTTCGTTGCGGCGGACGCTCACCTGCTCGGCACGGATCTTGAAGTCGCCCCAATCCGCCGCCACCGGGTCGATCGCCAGCACATCGAGGTTGACCGTGATGCCGCAGTGGCCGGCAAACGCCATTTCGGCCAGCGTCGCGAAGAGTCCGCCATCCGAGCGGTCGTGATAGGCCAGCAGGCGGTCGGCGCGCTGCAGCTCGCGCACGACACCCACGAACGCGGCAAGGCGCGCCGGATCATCCACGTCCGGGGCAACGTTGCCGATCTGTTGCGTCACCTGCGCAATAATGGATCCACCCATGCGGTTGCGGCCGGCGCCGAGGTCCACCAGCACCAGCAGTGAGCCGAGGTCGGCGGCCAGTTGCGGCGTCAGCGACCGCCGTACATCGGCCACCGGCGCCGCGGCACTGGCGATCAGCGAGACCGGAGCGGCGACCAGTTTGTCGACCGTGCCGTCGCGCCACGCCGTCTTCATCGACAGGGAATCCTTGCCCACCGGGACGCTGATGCCAAGCTGCTGGCACAGTTCGCTCGCCGCGCGCACCGCATCGAACAGCCGCGCATCCTCGCCGGGCAGGCCGCACGCTGCCATCCAGTTGCACGAGAGCTTCACGTCGGCGAGTTCGACGTCGGCTGCCACGATGTTGGTGATGGCCTCGCCGATCGCCACACGCGAAGCCGCCGCCGCATCGATGACGGCCAGCGGAGTGCGTTCGCCGATCGCCATTGCCTCACCGGCGTAGCCCTCGAAACTCATCATCGTCACGGCGCAGTCGGCCACCGGGACCTGCCAAGGACCGACCATCGGATCGCGCGAGTTCATGCCGCCGACGGTGCGGTCGCCGATCGTGACCAGGAAGGCTTTGCTGGCGACCGTGGGATGACGCAGCACGTCGAGAGCGCAGGTCTCGAGCGACAGCCCGGCGCTCTCGAAAGGCGGCAGCGCGGCAGGATGGCGCTGCACGTTGCGGTGCATGCGCGGCGGCTTGCCCAGCAGCACGCTCATCGGCATCTGCACGGCGGCCACGCCGTCCCGCGCGACGACGAGATTTCCGTCGTCGGCGATCTCGCCCACGACCGCATAGGGCGCGCGCTCGCGCCGGCAGATCCAGTCGAAGGCCGGCAGCAGGTCGGGGGCGACCGCCAGCGCATAGCGTTCCTGCGATTCGTTGCACCAGATCTCGAGAGGGCTCATGCCGCTCTCCTCGATCGGGATCTTCGCCAGATCAATGCGCGCGCCGCGACGCGACTGGTCGGCCAGTTCGGGCAGTGCGTTGGAAAGTCCGCCGGCACCGACGTCATGGATTGACAGCACCGGGCTGCCTTCGCCCAGTGCCCAGCAGCGGTCGATGACTTCCTGTGCGCGGCGCTGCATTTCAGGATTGCCCCGCTGCACCGAGTCGAAATCAAGCGACTCCGTGTTCGTGCCCGCACCCATGCTCGAGGCCGCGCCTCCGCCGAGACCGATGCGCATTCCTGGCCCTCCGAGCTGGACCAGCAGCGTTCCCGGGGGCAGATCGAGCTTGATGACCTGGTCGTCGCGGATGTTGCCGATGCCGCCCGCGATCATGATCGGCTTGTGATAGCCGTAGCGACGGCCGCCGACGTTCTGTTCGTAGGCGCGGAAGTAGCCCAGCAGGTTCGGACGGCCGAACTCGTTGTTGAACGCGGCCGCGCCGATCGGACCCTCGATCATGATCTCCAGCGCATCGGCGATGCGGCCGGGAAAACCGAAGTCGCCCTCCGACGCCGCATCCGCCTGCGTCACGTCGCGATCGTTCTCCCAGGCGAGCGGCAGCCCGGGAATGCGCAGATTCGACACCGAAAACCCGCACAGGCCCGCCTTCGGCTTCGCGCCGCGGCCAGTCGCCCCCTCGTCGCGGATCTCCCCGCCGGCACCTGTCGCCGCGCCGGGGAATGGCGAGATCGCGGTCGGGTGGTTATGGGTCTCGACTTTGAACAGCGTGTGCGTCAGTTCCTCGGCCGGGGCGTAGTTCACCCCGATTGCGCCGGCGCCGCCGGCGCCGCGGTAGTCACTGCGCGGATAGAAGCGCGAAACGCGCGTTCCCTCGAGTACGGCCGCATTGTCGCTGTAGGCGACCACGGTGCCGCGCGGCGCCGCCGCATGCGTCGCCCGGATCATGCCGAACAGCGTGTCGGCCTGGTCCACGCCGTCGATGGTCCAGTGCGCATTGAATATCTTGTGGCGACAGTGCTCCGAGTTGGCCTGCGCGAACATCATCAGCTCGACGTCGGTCGGGTCGCGCGCCAGTTGTGTGAACGCGTCGACGAGGTAGTCGATTTCGTCGTCCGACAGCGCCAGACCCAGGTTGCGGTTGGACTGCTCGAGGGCGCTGCGCCCGTGAGCCAGCACGGCAACCGTCTGCACCGGCCTGCCGTCCAGTTCCACGAAGAGTTGCGACGGGTCCGCGGCCGGATCGATGACGCTCTCGGTCATGCGGTCATGCAGTACGGCGGCGAGGCGGTCCCGCAGGTCGGCGCTGGCGCTGCGGCCGAACAGACCCTGCTTCAGCACCACTGTATAGCGCGTGCCGCGCTCGATGCGATGAACGGCGGCGAGGCCGGTGTTGTGTGCGATGTCCGTCGCCTTGCTGGCCCACGGCGAGATCGTCGCCAGGCGGGGAACCACCAGGAAGTGCACGCCATCGGGCGCGAGTGCGGCGGGATCGCCGTAGTCGAGCAGCGCCTTGAGACGCGCCTCCTCGCCGGCGTCCAGCGCGCGTGTCGCGTGCACGAAGTGCACGTACTGTGCCGACACCGAGTCGACATTCGGGTCGACGGTCTGCAGGCGCTGCAGCAAGCGGGCGGCACGAAAAGCGGACAGCGCGCCCGGCCCGGCGAGCGAGTAGGTCCTACCGTGTGGGGTCATCGACGAGGAGGGACGCGCAGGACGCGCGCGTCAGGCGTGATCGGCGCGCGGATTATACCGGCGCGAACTCCATCTCCTCGGCACGTTCGTCCTGTTCGGCGTCGATCTTCTGCGTCGTCGCCAGCGCGCGCAGCAGCGCCCGGTTGCAGTCGTAGATCTCGATGGACAGCGTTTCGGTGTGGCGGCGGATCGCCATCGGGTCGCTGCGCTCGATTGCCTCGATGAGCGCAAGGTACGGCGCGTACGCCCCGCGCTTGTGAACGATCGCCTCGGTGAGGTTGCTGCCCATGGCCACCGGGCCCATCAGCCGCTGGATCGTCGCACCGGTGATGCGGTCGAGGAGCGAGAACGCTCCGGTGACGAAGAGTTCATCGCGCGCATCGGCGTCGAACTCCGGCTGCTGGCCCGCCAGGTTCTCGAGGAACAGTCCGCGCAGGGTGGCGGCACGCATCAGCGGCAGGGCATTGATGTGCTCGCCGGACGATTCCAGCGCGAGCGACAGCCAGCGCAGTGTCTTCTCGCGCCCCAGCACCTCGATCGCGCGCTTGATCGACGCCACCGGGGCGCCCGCTTCAAACGCGCCGGAGTTAACCATGCGCAGCAGCTTGAATGCGAGCACCGGGTCGCGGCGGATGCGGCTGGCGATCACGGCGGTGTCCGGCCGTTCGCTAGCCACGCGCAGCAGGTCCATCAGGTTGCCCTGGTCGGGCCGCAACCGGCAGTTCGGGCGTTGCTCGGTGTCATCAATGGGCCAGCCGACACTCGCCATCGCACCGCGCTGATACGCCTCGTCGAGGTCGACAACGCGGCGCACCCCGGTCGTGACGAACGGCATCCGCCGCACCGCGTTCGGGGGCGCGGGCCGCATGCGGCCGTCCTTCAGGCGACGCCGGTCCTCAGACACGTGGATCAGCGAATACTCGAAGCAGGAAGTCAGCGCCGGCGGCAGCGGTACATCGGGGCGGCCGCGCAGCACCATGCGGAGTCCGCGGCGGAAGGCGCGCTGCACCAGTTGCTGCATCTCCGGATCGCGCAGCGCGACGGTCGGTATCTCGAGCAGTGCGTTGGCCGGTGCCGACCACGTCAGCAGCGAATCATCGAAGGTGGCGTCCAATGGCGCGATCAGCACCGACGCATCGGACTCGGGCCAGATTTCGTTCAGTTGCTCGAGGATGTGGCCCACCGGCAGGTAGCCGGGAGCCCGGGCCGACAGCATCGTCAGGCGTGTGCCGATGGCCCGGCGGTGCTTGTCGATCAGCGGTGCATAGCAGATCGACAACGTCGCAAGCGCGTCAGGCAATCCCAGGCGTTCGGGGGCGTTCATCGTGCAGCGGACCTTCCGGGCCAATCAGCTGCATCGATTATGCGGAGTGCATCCCCTGTCCTTGGGGCGATATCGCGGCCCCGGTCACGCCATTTGGGGCTCAAGTTTCACGACGCCGTGCCGTAACCGCCGCCGCCCGGCGTCGCAATCACGAAGACGTCGCCCGGCGCCATCTCGGCCGAGCCGATGTGCGGCAGTTCCTCGCGTGATCCGTCGCCCCGCTCGACCCAGTTGCGGCCTGTTTCTCCTGGTGCGCCGCCTGCCATGCCGAACGGGGCAATGGCGCGGTTGTTCGCCAGGATGGACGCCGTCATCTTCTCGAGGAAGCGCACGCGACGCGTGCCCCCGCTGCCCCCGTGCCAGCGCCCGCCCCCGCCGGACCCCGGCCGGATCGCATAGCTCTCCAGCAGCACGGGATAGCGGAACTCCAGCACCTCGGGGTCCGTCAGCCGCGAGTTCGTCATGTGCGTCTGCACGACGTCGGTGCCGTCGAAGCCGCTGTTGGGATCTCGCGGATCCGCGACGCCGGCGCCCGACCCGCCGGAGATGGTCTCGTAGTACTGGTAACGCTCGTTGCCGAACGTGAAGTTGTTCATCGTGCCCTGCGCGGAGGCCATGACACCGAGTGCGCCGTAGAGCGCGTTGGTGATGCACGACGACGTCTCGACGTTTCCGGCGACGACGGCGGCCGGGTAGTCGGGGTTCAGCATCGATCCTGGCGGAATCACGATGTCCAGTGGTTTCAGGCAGCCCGCGTTAAGCGGGATCACGTCGTCGACCAGTGTGCGGAACACGTACAGGACCGCCGCAACGCACACCGCGCTCGGTGCGTTGAAGTTGTTGGGCAGCTGCGGGGACGTACCGGTGAAGTCGATCGTGGCCGCCCGCCGCTCGCGGTCCACCGTGACGCGTATCCGGATCACTGCCCCGTTGTCGAGCCGGTACTCGAAGTGCCCATCGGTCAGGCGGGTGATGACCCGCCTGACCGACTCCTCGGCGTTGTCCTGAACGTGCTTCATGTACGCCTGCACGACGTCGAGGCCGAACTGGTCGACCATGCGTAGCAGTTCCTCGCGGCCTTTCTCGTTAGCCGCGATCTGCGCGCGCAGGTCGGCGACGTTCTGCGCCGGGTTGCGCGCCGGATGCGCACCGCCCGTCAGCAGCGCCATCAGCTCGTCCTCGCGGAAGCGCCCCGGACGATCGACCCCCTGCCCCTCAATCAGACGGAAATTGATGAAGCGGACGCCCTCCTCGTCGAGGCTGCGCGAAAACGGCGGCATCGAGCCCGGCGTGATGCCGCCGATGTCGGCATGGTGCCCGCGCGAACCGACATAGAACAGGATCTCGCGGCCGCCACGGTCGAACACCGGCGTGATCACCGTCACATCCGGCAGGTGCGTGCCGCCGTGGTACGGATCGTTGATCACGTAGGCGTCGCCAGGAACCATGCGCCCGGCGTTCTCGCGCATCACCGTCTTGATCGACTCGCTCATGCTGCCGAGGTGCACCGGCATGTGCGGGGCGTTGGCAATCAGGTTGCCCTCGGCATCGAAGAGCGCACACGAGAAATCGAGGCGCTCCTTGATGTTGACCGAGTACGCCGTGTTCTGCAGCCGCAGGCCCATCTGCTCGGCGATCGACATGAAGAGGTTGTTGAAGATCTCGAGCATCACTGGATCGACCGTCGTGCCGATCGCGCGGCGAGTGGGGCGCGGCGCGATGCGCTTGAGCACGAGGTGGTCGAGCGCCGTCACCTGCGCCTGCCAGCCGGGTTCGACGACGGTCGTGGCGTTCGCCTCGGCAACGACCGCAGGGCCGTCGATGTAGTCGCCGGGCCGCGTGTCGTCACGACGGTAGAGCGGCGTGTCATGCCAGCGGCCGTCGAAGTACGCCTGGACCCGTGATGCCGGCGACAGGTCATCGGTGCGCGCGGGCCGCTCGGTCGCTGCCGCGATCACCGCCTCACCGCTAGCTATCGCCTCGACCGACAGCGTTTCCACGATCAGCCGGCGATCCGCCATAAGGAACGAGAAGCGCTGCCGGTAGGCCGCGTCGAACTGTTCGCGCATCGACAGGAGATCCCCGAATCCGACGGCGAGCGCCGTATCGGTGCCCTCGTATTTCAGGTGCGCCCGCGGCACCAAGCGGATCCGCTCGCTCGTCACACCCTGCTCCCGGAGCGAGGCCGTGGCCTGCGCCGACAGCGTCTCGAGAGCGGTTTTCAAGGCGGGCAGCGCGTCATCGCCCAGCGGCTGCTCGATCGTCATCTCGCGCATCGCGGTCTGGTCAGCGAGCCCCATGCCGTACGCCGACAGCACGCCGGCCAGCGGGTGCGCGAACACCGTCGACATCGCGAGCGCATCCGCGACCGCGCAGGCGTGTTGCCCGCCGGCACCCCCAAAGACCGTCAGCGTGTATCGGGTGACGTCGTGGCCGCGCTGCACCGAGATGCGCTTGATGGCCTCGGCCATGTTGCCGACCGCGATCTCGATGAATCCGGACGCCACCTGCTCCGGCGTCTGGCGTCGGCCGGTCGCCTGCTCGATGCGCTGCGCCAGTTCGCTGAAGCGCTTCACGACGACCGCGCGATCGAGCGGTTCATTGCCGTGCGGGCCAAAGACAGGCGGGAAGAACTCGGGCTGCACCCGGCCCAGCATGACGTTCGCGTCGGTGACGGCGAGCGGCCCGCCGCGCCGGTAGCAGGCCGGGCCGGGGTTGGCGCCGGCCGAGTCGGGTCCGACGCGCAGGCGGGCACCGTCGAAGTGCAGGATCGAACCACCCCCGGCGGCGACCGTGTGGATGCTCATCATCGGCGCGCGCATCCGCACCCCGGCCACCAGCGTTTCGAACTCGCGTTCGTAGTCACCGGCATAGTGGGACACGTCAGTGGACGTGCCCCCCATGTCGAATCCGATGACACGGTCGAACCCGGCGTGGCGGCTGGCGCGCGCCATGCCGACGATGCCGCCGGCGGGACCCGAGAGGATGGCGTCCTTGCCCTGGAAGCGCCAGGCGTCGGTCAGCCCGCCGTTGCTTTGCATGAAGAGCAGCCGCGCGCCCGGCAGATCGGAAGCCACCTGCCCGACGTAGCGGCGCAGGATCGGCGACAGGTAGGCGTCGACCACCGTCGTGTCGCCACGGGCGACCAGCTTCATCAGCGGGCTCACCTCGTGCGACACGGACACCTGCGGGAAACCGAGCTCGCGCGCGATCCGCGCGGCGGCTTCCTCGTGCATCGCGTAGCGATAGCCGTGCATCAGCACGATCGCGCACGAACGCAGCCCGGCGTCGAACGCGGTTCGCAACGCGGTCCTCAGCACGGCCTCGTCGAGCGGCCGCACGACATCACCATGCGCACCGATGCGCTCGTCCGCTTCGATGACGCGCGCATAGAGCAGTTCCGGCAGAACTATCCGTCGTTCGAACAGGCGCGGCCGGTTCTGGTAGGCGATGCGCAGCGCGTCCCGGAAGCCGCGCGTGATGACCAGTACCGTCGGCTCGCCCTTGCGCTCAAGCAGTGCGTTGGTCGCGACCGTCGTTCCCATCTTGACCGACGCGATGCGCTCGACCGGGATCGGCGCGCCCGATGCCACTGCCAGCAGATGGCGGATGCCGGCGACCGCCGCGTCGCGGTACTGCTCCGGGTTGTCCGAGAGCAGCTTGTGGGCGACGAGCGCACCGTCGGGCCGTCGCGCGACGATGTCCGTGAACGTGCCGCCGCGGTCGATCCAGAACTCCCAGGATCCTGGCTGCGGCACTGCACTCATGCGGCTCTCCGAATCGGCGCCGCTGCTTGTATGCTCTGCGGCGCGCGGCGAATGGAATCTTCCGGACAGTAGGCGCTGCCGGCGGGTGGCCGGATATGTTGGCACACCCGATTGCGCCCCGCCGCATCGACCAATCATGAGGAGACTATGAAACGACGCTCTCTGTTCATCGGTACCGCCGTCGCAGCCGCCGCGCTCGGCTTCAGCCTGCCCGCGCTTGCGCAGACCAAGTGGGACCTGCCTGCCGGGTATCCCGCCGGCAACCCGCACACGCAAAACCTCAACCAGTTCGCGGCCGACGTCGCCAAGGCGACGGGCGGCAAGCTCAACATCACCGTGCACGCCGGCGGCTCGCTCTTCAAGGCGCCGGAGATCAAGCGCGCGGTGCAGACGGGACAGGCGCAGATCGGCGAAGTGTTGATGAGCCTGCTGGAAAACGA
Source organism: uncultured beta proteobacterium (assembly GCA_963766365.1). GTDB lineage: Bacteria > Pseudomonadota > Gammaproteobacteria > Burkholderiales > Burkholderiaceae_F > JALORV01. The sequence goes on along the minus strand of CAVXZK010000005.1, from coordinate 286,047 downwards.
GAATCCGGTGTTCGGCGCCGATGCGGTGCCGTTCGTGGCGACCGGCTTCGACGCCTCCTTCAAGCTCTGGCAAGCGCAGCGCCCCGCGGTCGAAAAGATCCTGAGCGCGCAGGGCATCAAGGTGCTGTACGCGGTGGCCTGGCCGCCGCAGGGCATCTACACGAAGAAGCAGCTCAATTCGGTCGCCGACATGAAGGGCCTGAAGTGGCGCGCCTACAACCCGGCGACGACGCGCATCGCCGCGATGGTCGGTGCGCAGCCTTTGACGATCCAGGCGGCCGAGCTGTCGCAGGCGCTTGCCACGGGTGTGGTTGACTCGTTCATGTCGTCCGGCGCCACCGGCGTGGACTCGAAAGTGTGGGAAAGCCTGACGCACTTCGCGACCGCCGATGCCTGGCTGCCGAAGAACATGGTGATCGTCAACCAGAAGGAATTCGACAAGCTCGACAAGGCGACCCAGGACGCCGTGCTCGCGGCTGCCAAGACTGCCGAGGAACGTGGCTGGAAGCGTATGCGCGAGTACACCGGAGAGTCCCTGACGACGCTGAAGGCGAACAAGATGACCGTGTACGAGCCGAACTCGGCGTTCAAGGCCGAACTGAACAAGCTCGGCGATACGATGCTGACCGAGTGGCTCGCCAAGGCCGGTCCCGACGGCCAGGCCATCATCACGACGTTCCGCAAGTAGACGAGTCCGGGCCGCCCGCGAGGCGGCCCTCCTTCTGCCTAGGAACCGGTGCGCTCATTCCTCGATCCGCTGTTCAGGCTGCTGGGCGGTCTGGCTGCGTTCTTCATCTTTGCGACGCTGGCGATCGAGGTGGTCAACATCGTCGGTCGCCATGTCGGGTTCTCGATGGCCGGCATGGACGCCTATGCCGGGTACTTCCTCGCGGCCGGCTCGTTTCTGGCGATGGGCTATGCGCTGCGGCAGGGTGACCACATCCGCGTCTCCCTGATCCTGCAGCGGCTGGACGGCCGCGCGCGCTGGTGGATGGAGGTCCTCTGCCTCGTCGTCGCCACGCTGCTGTCCTGCTATTTCGCGTGGTTCGCGGCGCGGCTGGTCTGGGGCTCGTATTCGTTCAACGACGTCTCGCAGAACGTCGATGCGACGCCGTTGTGGATTCCGCAACTCGCGATGGCCATCGGCCTGGCCGGCCTTGCGCTGGCATTCATCGAGCAGCTGGTCTATGTGCTGTGGTACCGGAAGCTTCCGCCACAGGCTGAAGAGGCGGCCAACGTCGAGTAACCGCCGTGGGAACCGTCACTGCCCTTCTGTTGATCATCGCGCTTTTCGTCATCCTCGGCGCAGGCGTCTGGATCGGCATTGCGGTGCTGGGGGTGGCGTGGCTCGGCATGGAGCTCTTCACGACGCGGCCCGGCGGCGATGCGCTGGCGCTGACGGTGTGGGGATCGCTGTCGAGCTGGACGCTGACCGCGCTGCCGCTGTTCATCTGGATGGGCGAGATCCTGCTGAAGACGCGCCTGTCGGAAGGCATGTTCCGCGGCCTGGCGCCCTGGCTGCAATGGCTGCCGGGACGGCTGCTGCATACCAACATCATCGGCTGCACCATTTTCGCGGCGGTATCGGGCTCGTCGGCGGCGACCTGCGCGACAGTCGGCAAGATCACCCTGCCGGAACTGAAGAAGCGCGGCTACCCCGAGCAGATCTCGATCGGTTCGCTCGCCGGCGCCGGCACGCTCGGCCTGCTGATCCCGCCGTCGATCATCATGATCGTCTATGGCGTCGCTGCGGACGTTTCGATCGGCAAGCTCTTCATCGCCGGCGTCATCCCGGGCCTGATGATCGCCACCCTGTTCATGGGGTACACGATCGTCTGGGCACTGCGTAACCGAGACCTGGTACCGCCGGCGGACATCCGCATGAACTTCGCGCAGAAGCTCGCCGAATCGCGCCACCTGATCCCGGTCGTGCTGCTGATCGTCGTGGTGCTCGGATCGATCTACCTCGGCATCGCCACCGCCACTGAAGCGGCGGCGCTCGGCGTCGTCGGCGCCCTGATCCTGTCGGCCGCGCAGCGGACGCTCACCTGGCCGACGTTCCGTGACTCACTGATGGCAGCGACGCGGCTGTACTGCATGATTGCGCTGATCCTCGCCGGCTCGGCGTTCCTGTCTCTGTCGATGGGCTTCATCGGGCTGCCCCGGCAGCTCGCCGAGATGATCGGCGCACTGCAGCTCTCGCCGTTCGGGCTGATCATGCTGCTGATGGTGTTCTTCATCGTGCTCGGCTGCTTCCTCGACGGTATCTCGATGGTGGTGCTCACGATGGCGGTGCTGCTGCCGACGCTGCAGACGGCCAGCATCGACCTGCTGTGGTTCGGCGTCTTCATCGTCGTCGTCGTCGAAATGGCGCAGATCACGCCGCCGGTCGGCTTCAACCTCTTCGTGCTGCAGGGCATGACCCGGCGACAGATCAACACGATCGCGGTGGCCGCCTTCCCTTACTTCGTGATGATGTTCATTGCGGTGCTGCTGATCTGGTTCTTCCCGCAGCTCGTCACCGCGCTGCCTTCGCAGATGAAGCTCTAGGCGGGGATGCGCCGGCGCGCGGCTACAATCCGCGCCGCCCGGATTTCACAGAAGAAGATTCATGCGCGTTGTCGTGGTGGGTGCCGGCATCATCGGCGTCTGCACTGCTTATGCCCTTCGTCGCGCAGGCTTCGACGTCACGGTGCTGGAACGCCGCTCCGGCGTCGCCCAGGAAGGCAGTTTCGCCAATGCCGGCGTCATGGCCCCTGGCTATGTCGGCCCCTGGGCTTCGCCCGGCATGCCGAAGAAGGTGCTTTCCTACCTCCTGCGGCCCGAGGCACCCGTCATCTTCCGGCCTTCGCTTGACCCGGCCCTGTGGCGCTGGCTGCGTCGCTGGCTGCGCGAGTGCGACCTCGAGCGCTATCGGCGCAACCGAGCGCGCATGCAGCGGCTGGCGTTCTACAGCCAGGCCGAACTCCGCGTGTTGCGAACGGCGCATGCGCTCGACTACGAACAGGCCACCGGTTACCTGCAGCTCTTTCGCACGGAAACGGAACTGGAGGCGTCGGCGGCCGCACGCGCTCTGCTGGCCGAGCTCGGCGTGCGGCACATGCTGCTCGACGCCGGGCAGTGCCGCGCGCTCGAGCCGGCACTGCACCCCGCGACGGTGCTGGCTGGCGGCGTGCACCTGCCTGACGACGAGACCGGCAACTGCGCCTACTTCGCGCACCAGCTGAAGGACATCGCGATTCGCGACGGCGTCGAGTTCCGTTTCGGCGTCGAAGTGAGCGGCTTCGAGATGGCGCTCGGCCGCATCGATGCGCTGGCGACGTCCGCCGGCCTGTTGCGCGCCGACACCTACGTCCTCGCCGGCGGCGTCGACAGCGCACAGTTGCTGGCCCGCGTCGGGATTCGCGTGCCGCTGCTGGCCGTCAAGGGCTACTCGGCGACGGCGTCCATCACCGCGTTCGAACATGCGCCGTTCCTCAGCGTGATGGACGAGACCTACAAGGTCGCGATCACGCGCATGGGTAACCGGATGCGCGTCGCCGGCACGGCGGAGCTCGACACGCGGGGCACCGAGCTGCGCGAGAGCGCGTTGCGAACGCTGTTCAAGGTTGCGAGCGACTGGTTTCCGTATGCCGCAAGTTACCGGCAGGGGAAGTTCTGGGTCGGCGCGCGGCCGATGCTTCCGGACGGCCCGCCGGTGCTGGGCTGCACACCGGTCGGCAACCTGTTCCTCAACATCGGTCACGGCTCGAGCGGTTGGGTCATGGCCACCGGTTCCGGGCGCATCCTCGCCGACTTGATCGCCGGCCGCGAGCCAGCCATTGACCTCGAAGGCTTGACGCTGGACAGGTACCTGGGCGGCGCGGCCGCCTAGCCTTGACTCATGGGTCGCTGCCTCTACCGCGTCGATGAATTGCGTGCGATCGAGCGCGCTGCGCAGGCGCAATTGGCTGCCGGCACCCTGATGGCGCGGGCGGGACGTGCTGCGGCCGACTGGATTGCCGAGCATCACGGACACGGCGCGCGATCGTTCTGCGTCGCCTGCGGCCCGGGCAACAACGGCGGCGATGGCTTTGTCATCGCGAGCGCGTTGCGCGAGCGCGGCCACGAAGTCGTCTGCGTGCTGCTCGGCGCCGACCGTCCGACAGCTGACGATGCACGTGAGGCCCACGCCCGATGGATCGCGAGCGGCGGTCGCGTGCTGTCCTCATTGCCGACCGAGGCACGGTTCGAGGCGGTCATCGACGCGATGTTCGGCATCGGCCTGGCGCGACCTCTGTCCGGCGACTTCCTGGTGGCGAGCGAATGGCTCAACCGGCACGCGCCGGTCGTCGCGATCGACGTGCCGAGCGGCCTCGATGCCGACACCGGAGCCTGGGTGGGCGGCGTGGCAGGCGTGATCGCATCGGCAACGATCACGTTCATCGGCGACAAGCCCGGCCTGCATACCGCCGCTGGAGTCGATGCCGCCGGCACCGTCGTCGTGGAACCGATCGGCACCCACGCGACACCTGGTCATGGCGTGCTGCTGGACGCATCTGACCTGACTCCGGTCGTGCAGCGGCGCCGCCGCGATTCGCACAAGGGCACGTTCGGCAACGTGCTGGTACTCGGCGGCGGCCGCGGCATGGTGGGTGCCGCGCTGCTCGGCGGGCGCGCCGCACTGCGGCTCGGCGCGGGACGCGTCTACGTCGACGCGATCGGCGCGCCCGACTTCCGCGTCGATCCTGCCCAACCGGAGTTGATGTTCCGCAGCCTTTCGGAACTGAACGAGTTGCAGGCCATCGTCGTCGGCTGCGGGCTGGGCATGGGTGACGACGCGCGCACCGCGCTCGCCGCGGCGCTGGAACGCCGTGTCGCACTTGTCATCGATGCCGACGCGCTCAACCTGATCGCCGCCGACGTGTCACTGCAGGAGCGCCTGCGTCACCATCCGGCAGCGACCATCCTCACCCCTCACCCGCTCGAAGCGGCACGCCTGCTCGGGTGCAGCGCCACCGACGTGCAGCAGGATCGCATCGCGGCTGCGCGGCAGCTCGCAGCACGCTTCAACGCAATCGTCATCCTGAAAGGCGCTGGCAGCGTGCTGGCGCGCCCGGACGGCGCCTATGCCCTCAACCCGACCGGCTCACCCGCCCTCGCCACGGCAGGAACCGGGGATGTACTGGCTGGCATGCTGGGCGCGTTCCTGGCGCAGGGCTTCGATGCGTGGGACGCCGCCATAGCGGCCACGTGGCTGCACGGGCGTGCGGCCGAAGACGGACCGGATATCGGTCTGGTGGCCGGTGAGGTCGCGCCGCGCGCGGCCGAGGTGCTCGGACGTCTGCGTGCCGGGCTTACTGCCTGACTACGCGACCGGCGGCGAGCTCGATGCTGCGCGCGCAGCGACTCGCGATGCCCGCGTCGTGCGTGACCAGCACCAGCGTCGATCCGCGTTCGCGATTCAGTTCGAACATCAGGTCGATGACCGCCTCGCCGGTGCGGGCATCGAGGCTGCCTGTCGGCTCGTCCGCGAGCAGCAGCGGCGGACGCAGCACGAACGCCCGCGCCAGTGCAACACGCTGCTGCTCTCCACCGCTCAGGTACTTGGGATAGTGTGACAGGCGTTCACCAAGGCCGACGCGGGCAAGCAACGCGCGCGCGGCGGCCACCGGATCCTCGCCCTCGGGCGTTCGCCCGGTGAGTTCTAGCGGCAGCAGAACGTTCTCGAGCGCCGTCAGGTGCGGCAGCAACTGGAACGACTGGAATACAAAGCCGATCGAGCGTGCCCGTAGCGCCGCGCGTCCATCCTCGTCGAGGGCGAACATCGACTCGCCGAAGATCTTCACCTGGCCCGACGTCGGAACATCGAGACCCGCAAGCAGTCCGAGCAGCGTGGACTTGCCCGAGCCCGAGGCACCGACGATTGCCGCTGTTTCCCCGGCGGCGATCGCGAGGTTGATATCATCGAGAATCGTCAGGCTGCCTGTGGCATCCTGCACGACCTTGCCGAGGCCTTGCGCCTCCACCGCGATGTTCGTCACCCGTTCCTCTGCCTCGCGCAGGACCTTCATTCATTCCGTCTGCTCGCTGATCCCGGCACTCGCCCTCGCCCGTCACGCGGGGCCTGCCGGTGCGCAAGCGGCACCCGCGCCGGATCTCGCATCGGCACGTCCGGTGATACTGGTCGTGGGAGACAGCCTGTCAGCGGAGTACGGACTGCCACGCGGGACGGGATGGGTGCAGTTGCTGGGCGATCGCCTGCGCAGCAATCGACTCGATTATACGGTCGTCAATGCGAGCATCAGCGGTGAAACCACGAGTGGCGGGCGCACTCGTTTACCCGCATTGCTGAAGCAGCACCGTCCGGCCGTTGTGATCCTCGAACTCGGTGCCAATGACGGCTTGCGCGGACTGCCGTTGAACACCCTGCGCGACAATCTCGCGGCGATGGCGAAAGCCAGCCTGGCCGCCGGCGCACGCGTGCTGCTGGTCGGGGTGCGCGTGCCGCCCAACTACGGACGCGACTACTCGGACAAGTTCTTCGAGTCTTTCGCCAGCGTGGCGCGCGAGTTGCGCATTCCTCTGGCGCCCTTCCTGCTCAACGGCTTCGCCGAGTCCCTCACGTACTTCCAGGCCGACCGCATCCATCCGAACGAGACCGCGCAGCCGCGCATGCTGGACAACGTCTGGCCACACCTGAAGCCCCTGCTTCGCGACGGCGCGGCCAAGGCGCGATGAGACCCGATCGCGACGAGGTCGAGGCTACCGAGGCGCTGCAGGACCTCGACGCCTATGACACCGTGATCGACGTGCGCAGCGAGGGCGAGTACGCCGAGGACCACGTGCCCGGCGCCATCAGCTGTCCGGTGCTCCGTGACGCAGAGCGCAGCGAGGTCGGCACGATGGACCGGCAGCAGTCATCGTTCGAGGCGCGGCGGCGCGGAGCGGCGCTCGTGGCGCGCAACATCGCGCACCATCTGGAAACCACATTCGCCGACAAGCCACGTGACTGGCACCCACTCGTCTACTGCTGGCGCGGCGGCAATCGCAGCGGTGCCATGACGCACATCCTCGACCGCGTCGGGTGGAAGGCGGTTCAGTTGCGCGGTGGCTATCGGGCCTACCGCCGCGCGGTGATCCAGCAGCTCGATGTTCTCCCGGGCCGCCTGCAGTTCCGCGTGATCTGCGGTGCTACGGGCAGCGGCAAGAGCCGCCTGCTGCAGCAACTGGCCGAGGCCGGAGTGCAGGTGCTCGACCTCGAAGGGCTGGCCTGCCATCGCGGCTCCGTGCTCGGCGGCCTGCCTTCCCAGCCCCAACCCGGACAGAAGTATTTCGAGTCGCTGGTCTGGGACCGGCTGCGTCGTTTCGACGCAACGAGGCCCGTCTATGTGGAGTCGGAAAGCCGCAAGGTCGGCAGCCTGCGCGTGCCTGACGCCTTGCTCGCGTGCATGCGCGAGTCACCGTGCGTGCGACTGGACGTCCAGCTCGACGTGCGCGTTCGCCTGCTGCGCGACGAGTACGCACACTTCGAGCGCGATCCGGCGTCGTTGATGACGCAACTTGAATGCCTCGTGCCGCTGCACGGCCACGAACGGATCAACCAGTGGAAGGCGCTGGTCGAGGCCCGGTCGTGGGACAAGATGGTCGAGCAACTGCTGGTCGAGCACTACGACCCGGCGTATTCCAGGTCGATTGCCCGCAACTTCAGGCAGGCCGCCGATGCCCGGATCATCTCCATCGCGTCAGACGCGCTGCCGGACTACGCGGCGGCAGCACGCGAACTGCTCGACTGATCCGTCAGATCAACCGATCGCGATCACTTCGCCGATGCTTTGTCGTCGGCCGCCGGCGCCTTCGCTGGCTCGCGCCTGAACTCCGGCTTGAGCACGGTGGCCTTGTGCCGGGCGCGCAGGCCTTCCGCGTACGCCACCTCGTCAGCGGCAGCAGCCTGCCGCTGCAGGGCATTCCGTTCGGCCTCGCGCTGGGCCGGCAATTGCGCCGCGGCCTCCTTGGCCGACACGACGTTGGCGATCAGGAAGCCCGCACCCTCGACCTCGGCACCGACGTAGGTCGGCAGCTTGTCGGCGCGAGTGAGCAACACCTCGTTCAGCAGGTTCTGCGGCAAGCCCTGTGGGGCACGACGCGACACCGTGATCGGCGGCGAGAACCCGGCCTCGTTCGCTTGCTTGCGCAATTCGGCGAGCTTCTCTTCGCCCGCGGCGCGTGCCAGCTTGGCGGCTTCATCCCGCTCCAGCCGCTGGCGAATCGCGGCCTTGACTTCGTCCAGCGGACGCACCGCGGCCGGCCGGTGATCGACGACCCGCGCCGCGACCAAGGTGTTGGGGGCGACTTCGATCGCCTGCGTGTTGCGGCGACTCCTTACGGCATCGTCGGTGAACAGGGCTTCAACGACCCGCTGGTTCAGCACCTGCGGCTGACCGGGCGCTGCCGGCGGCACGTTACGGGTGACGTTGTCTTGAGTGGCGATCTTGAGTCCGAGCTTGTCGGCCGCTGGCTGCAGTGAGTCGGATTGCTCGTACACGAGGTTCGTGAACTGCTCGGCCGCCTCGGCATAGCGCTTCAGTGCCTGCTGGGTGCGCAGGTCTTTCTCGATCTCGGCGCGCACTTCGGCGAGCGGCTTGGCCTCAGCCGCCTTGATCTCGGTGACGCGGATGATGTGGAAACCGAAGTCGGTCTCGACGACATCGCTGGTCTCGCCGACCTTTAGCTTGAACGCGGTGTCCTCGAACGGCTTGACCATCATGCCCTTGCCGAAGAAGCCCAGGTCGCCTCCCTGCGCCGCGGACCCCGGGTCCTTGGACTGCTCCTTGGCGATCTTTGCGAATTCGCCCGGATTCGCCTTCAGAGCGGTCAAAATACCGTCCGCCTTCTTGCGCGCCGCCGCCTTGTCGCCACCCTCGGGCGCAATCAGGATGTGACTTGCGCGTCGCTGCTCCTCGACACCGTAACGGCCCTTGTTCTGCTCATAAACGGCCTTTACGTCCGCCTCCGAAACGGCCGCCTGCCCGGCCAATGAATCGGCGCTGAGAACGAGGTATTCGACCTTGACATTTTCCGGCGTCTCGAAATCGCTCTTGTGGTCGTCGTAGAACGCACTGACCTGTGCATCCGTGACCGATACCTTGGACAGGTACTGCTCGGCGCGGAGCGGCAGGATCCGCACTTCGCGTTGCTCTAGCAGCACACGGTCGATGCGCTCGGCCACCTGGGTCGGAACGATCGCTGAGTCCAGTACGGCCTGCACCAGCATCTGCTTGCGCAGGTCGGCGCGCACGCGCTCCTCGAACTGCTGTTCGCTCAGGCCCTGTGCCGCCACGTACGCGCGATAGCGCTCCAGGCTGAACTTGTTGTCTTCCTGAAACGCCGGGACATTGGCGAGCACGCGGCGCAGCTGGTCGTTCGTGACAGTGAGGTTGCCCCGTTCCACTTCCCGCGACAGTGCTCGATCGATGATCAGGCTGTCGAGGATCGCCGCGCGGCCGTCCTGGGTGTCCAGCATCTTCGGATCGAACTCGGGTCCGAACTGCTGTCGCAGGCGCTCGACTCGCTCGCGCTGGGCGAAGTCGAATTCCTGCTGGGTGATCGGGACGCCGTCGACCGTTGCCAGCGCACCTTCACCGGAAACAAAGCTGTTGTAGCCCTGGATGCCGAAGAAGACAAACGAGGGGAAGATCAGGACCAGCATGAAGAACATCAGCCAGCGGCGATGTGAGCGGATCGATTCAAACATGGTGGCTCTCGATCGTCATGGGCAGGAACAAGAAAAAAGGCGAACTCGCGTTCGCCTTCATCGTATGGCGGAGTGGACGGGACTCGAACCCGCGACCCCCGGCGTGACAGGCCGGTATTCTAACCAACTGAACTACCACTCCCCGCGGAACAGCCAATGCTGCGCTGGCTCGCCAAGTCGCTCGTTGGTGGGTGCTGAGAGGCTCGAACTCCCGACCTACGCCTTGTAAGGGCGCCGCTCTACCAGCTGAGCTAAGCACCCGTGCGTCGCAGACGGTGCGGGCCAAATCGCCCGTGCCGACCGCAGCGGCTACTTGGCTGCGAAGCCCGTTAGTTTAACGAATCTTTCAAGGCCTTGCCAGGACGGAACTTCACGACCTTCGCAGCCTTGATCTTGATCGGCTCGTTGGTGCGGGGATTGCGGCCCGTGCGCGCGGCACGCTTGCCGACCGAGAAGGTGCCGAATCCGACCAGTGTCACTGCATTGCCCTTGCGAAGGGTTCCCCGTATGCCGCCGACAATCGCTTCGAGGGCCCGACCCGCCGCGGCTTTGGAGATGTCCGCTTGTTTGGCGATGTGGTCGATCAACTCTGTCTTGTTCACGTAAACCCCCTCTTTCAAATTCGCCTTGGAGATCAGCGCGCGGCGGCCGTCGCACGAAAGTCTTCTTTTTGTCGACCAGGGAGCGCTTCGGAAGTTGGAGGGCTATTCAACCGCGCAGCTATGGCAGTGTCAAGCGCAAGCGGATGATTTTTTGTTCTCTGATCAAGAGTCGATGCAAGGCTTGCGCCCCATGCGGGCGCAAGCCTTGCAACGGGATCAGTGCTTGACGACTTCCGCGGTTGCAGGAGCGTCCGCCGCCTTCGGCGGGGCGGCAGCAGCATCCTCGTCGGTGAGCGGCACCGGTTGGCGCTCGAGCGCCACTTCAAGAACCTGGTCGATCCACTTGACCGGGACGATTTCGAGCTTGTTCTTGATGTTGTCCGGGATCTCGGTGAGATCCTTGACGTTTTCCTACGGGATCAGCACCGTCTTGATGCCGCCCCGATGCGGCGGCCAGCAGTTTTTCCTTGAGACCGCCGATGGCCAGGACTTCGCCGCGCAGCGTGATCTCGCCCGTCATCGCAGACGTCGGCAGCGAACCGGAATTCCCGGTATAGGCCGAAACCGATCGCGGTCGTCATGGCAATGCCCGCCGACGGTCCATCCTTGGGCGTGGCACCTTCCGGGAAGTGGATGTGGATGTCGGTCTTCTCGAAGACTTCGTCCGTGATGCCCAGGTGGCGAGCCCGCGCCCGCACGACCGAACGGGCCGCCTCGACCGATTCCTTCATGACGTCGCCCAGTGAGCCCGTGCGCTGCATATTGCCCTTGCCCGGCATGTTGGCGCACTTCGATCGTAAGCAGTTCACCACCGACTTCGGTCCATGCCAGACCGGTGACCTGGCCCACCTGGTTTTCCTTTTCGGCAACGCCGAAGCGTGTAGCGCCGCACGCCAAGGAATTTATCGAGGTTCTTCGGCGTCGACCGCGATCTTTGTGCTCCTGCTTCTTCAGCAGACCAGCGTCTTGACCACCTTGCGGCAGATCTTCTGATCTCGCGTTCGAGCGCACGGACACCGGCTTCGCGCGTGTAGTAACGAACGATGTCGCGAATAGCGCTGTCGGCAACATCCAGCTCCCTGTCTTGAGGCCGTTGTTCTTGATCTGCTTGGGCAGCAGATAGCGCATGCGCGATATTGATCTTTTCGTCTTCCGTATAACCCGACAGACGAATCACTTCCATCCGGTCGAGCAGTGGCGCCGGGATGTTCATCGTGTTGGCGGTCGCCACGAACATCACATCGGACAGATCGAAATCGACTTCGACGTAGTGATCCTGGAAGGTATGGTTCTGCTCCGGATCGAGCACTTCGAGCAGCGCCGAGGAGGGGTCGCCACGGAAGTCCTGGCCCATCTTGTCGACCTCGTCAAGCAGGAACAGCGGATTGCGCACGCCGGCCTTGGTCAGGCTCTGCAGAATCTTGCCCGGCATCGAACCGATGTAGGTACGGCGGTGGCCGCGAATTTCGGCTTCGTCGCGCACCCCGCCGAGTGCCATGCGGATGAACTTGCGGTTCGTCGCCTTGGCGATCGACTGGCCGAGCGAGGTCTTGCCAACGCCCGGAGGGCCGACCAGGCACAGAATCGGCGCCTTGACCTTGTCGACGCGCTGCTGCACCGCAAGGTATTCGACGATGCGTTCCTTGACCTTGTCGAGACCATAGTGATCGTCGTATCAAGCACTTTCTCGGCACTGCGCAGATCGTTGCTGATCCGACTGCGTCTTCTTCCACGGCAGGCCGACCAGGGTTTCGATAAAATTGCGCACGACGGTGGCCTCGGCCGACATCGGCGACATCAGGCTTGCAGCTTCTTCAGCTCCCACTAGGCCTTGGTCAGCGCGCTTCCTTGGGCATGCCGGCCGCCTTGATCTTCTTGTCCAGTTCCTCGAGGTCCGCGCCTTCTTCGCCTTCGCCGAGTTCCTTCTGGATCGCCTTGACCTGCTCGTTCAGGTAATACTCGCGCTGGCTCTTTTCCATCTGGCGCTTGACGCGGCCGCGGATGCGCTTTTCGACCTGCAGGATGTCGATTTCCGATCTCGAGCTGCGACAGCAGATGGTCGAGACGATCGTTCAACCTCTCCATCTCCAGAATCTTCCTGCTTCTGCTCGAGCTTGAGCGGCAGGTGCGCGGCAATGGTGTCCGCCAGGCGACCGGCCTCGTCGATGCCGGCGATCGAGGTCAGCATCTCGGGCGGAATCTTCTTGTTCAGCTTGACGTACTGGTCGAACTGGGCCGACCACGGCGCGGCGCAGCGCCTCGATCTCGGTCGTCGACTTCAGGTTGGGCAGATCGGCACGACGTCGCCATGAAGTGGCTTGCGACTGTCCTCGATGGCTCGATGCGCGCGCGCTGGGTGCCTTCGACCAGCACCTTGACGGTGCCGTCGGGCAGCTTGAGCATTTGCAGGATGTTGGCGACACAGCCGATGTCGTAGAGATCGTCGGCGCTAGGGTTCGTCCTTGGCCGCGGTTCTTCTGAGCGACAAGCAGGATGTTCTTGCCCGCCTCCATCGCGGATTTCGAGCGCCTTGATCGACTTCGGGCGGCCGACGAACAGCGGAATGACCATGTGCGGAAAGACAACGACATCGCGCAAGGGAAGCAGCGGTAGCGTGGTGCTTTCCGGGGGCAGGATCTGGGTCGACATACGGAAAGGTCCCTCAAAAAGGAAGATTCAGCGGGGCATATGGGTCCGCGCAGGGGTAAAGCAAGCCTGGCGAATCTTCGATGGAATTCAATCTAGCACGCGACGAGCCTTGTCGCGGCCCGCAGGGCGCCCGACGGCGCCCGCCTAGCGTGGCGCGCCCGCAACCTTCGGCTGGTCGGCGTACATCAGCAGCGGCTTGTCGCCGGTGATGGTGTTCTCGTCGACCACGACCTTGACGACATTCTTGGTGCTCGGCAGGTCGTACATGACATCGAGCAGGATGCCCTCGACGATGGAGCGCAGGCCGCGCGCACCGGTCTTGCGCTTGATCGCCTTGCGGGCAATCGACTTGAGCGCGTCGGGCCGGACTTCGAGTTCGACGCCCTCCATGTGGAAAAGCCGCTGGAACTGCTTGATCAGCGCATTCTTCGGTGCGACAAGGATTTCGACGAGCGCGTCTTCGGAGAGTTCGTCCAGCGTCGCCAGGACCGGCAGGCGGCCGATCAGTTCGGGGATCAGGCCGAACTTGATCAGGTCCTCGGGCTCCACGTCGCGCAGCAGGTCGCCAACCGCGCGCTCGCTGGCGCTCGTGACCGTCGCGCCAAAGCCGATGCCGCTCTTTTCCGAGCGACTGCGGACGATCTTCTCGAGACCGTCGAAGGCACCGCCGCAGACGAACAGGATGTTGGTGGTGTCGATCTGCACGAAGTCCTGGTTCGGATGCTTGCGCCCACCCTGCGGCGGCACCGAAGCGATCGTGCCCTCGATCAGCTTCAGCAGCGCCTGCTGCACGCCCTCACCCGAAACATCGCGCGTGATCGACGGGTTGTCGCTCTTGCGCGAGATCTTGTCGATCTCGTCTATGTAGACAATGCCCTTCTGCGCCTTCTCGACTTCGTAATTGCAGTTCTGCAGCAGCTTCTGGATGATGTTTTCGACATCCTCGCCGACGTAACCCGCTTCCGTCAGCGTGGTGGCATCGGCGATCACGAACGGAACGTTCAGCAGCCGCGCGAGCGTCTGCGCCAGCAGGGTCTTGCCCGAGCCGGTCGGCCCGATCAGCAGGATGTTGCTCTTGGCGAGCTCGATGTCGTCCTTGCTTCCGAGATGCTTGAGCCGCTTGTAATGGTTGTAGACGGCGACCGACAGGATGCGCTTGGCCTTGTCCTGTCCGATGACGTACTGGTCGAGAATCGCGCCGATCTCGCGCGGGGTCGGCAAGTCGGACTTGGCACCGGCCGCGCCGGGGTCCGACGTTGTCTCGTCACGGATGATGTCGTTGCAGAGGTCGATGCACTCGTCGCAGATGAACACCGACGGGCCGGCGATCAGCTTCTTGACCTCGTGCTGGCTCTTCCCGCAGAAGGAGCAGTACAGGAGCTTCTCGCTGGAACCCTTCTTTTCCGACATATCGCTGGGATATCCCTCCGCTGGCCGCAGGCTAAGTCTGCTCGCCGCGCTTGACGAAAATCTTGTCGATCAATCCATAGCTTACTGCATCGTCCGCCGACATGAAGTTATCGCGATCCGTGTCTTTGGCAATCTTTTCAATGGGCTGGCCGGTCCGGTCGGCCAGGATCTTGTTCAGCCGCTCGCGCGTCTTCAGGATCTCCTGGGCGTGGATCTCGATGTCGCTTGCCTGCCCCTGCGCGCCGCCGGAGGGCTGGTGGATCATGATGCGGGAGTTGGGCAGCGAGAAGCGCTTGCCCTTCGCGCCGGAGGCCAGCAGGAATGCCCCCATGCTTGCCGCCATGCCAACACAGATCGTCGAGACATCCGGCTTGATGAACTGCATCGTGTCGTAGATCGCCAGACCGGCATAGACCGAGCCGCCCGGCGAGTTGATATAGAGCGAGATGTCCTTGTCAGGGTTCTCGGACTCCAGGAACAGCATCTGGGCGACAACGAGGTTGGCGGTCTGGTCGTTGACAGGGCCGACCAGGAACACCACCCGGTCGCGCAGCAGCCGCGAGTAGATATCGTAGGCGCGCTCGCCGCGGCCGCTCTGCTCGATGACGATCGGCACCATGCCGAGGGCTTGTGGTTCCATCGCTTGCGCGCTGGCGTGGCTTTTCATCCTGTCTCCTCAAGGCAGCGCGTCAGCGCTGCGTGTGTCCCATCAGTTCGTCAAAGGCGACCGGCGTGTCGACCACCTTGGCCTTCTCCAGGACCCAGCGCGTCACGTTCTCTTCCAGCGCGGTTCCCTCCAGTTCGCTGAGGCGCTTGCGGTCCGAGAGGTACCAGTTGATGACCTCCTGCGGCCTCTCGTAGCTCTGCGCCAGTTCCTCCACCAGCTTGCGGATCTGGTCCGGACGCGGCTGCAGCCCATGTGCCCGTACCACTTCGCCGATCAGCAGACCCAGCCGAACCCGGCGTTCCGCCTGGGGTGCAAACAGATCCAGCGGCAGCGCGGGCGCCTTGTCAGTATCGACCCCGCGCGCCGTCAGGTCGCGGCGGGCCTGCTCGGAAAGGCGCTGCGTCTCCTCATCGACCAGCGACTTCGGCACCTCGAAGCTCGTTGCGCCGAGCAGTGCCGTCATCGCGCTGTCGCGCGTCCGCGACTTCAGCCGCGAGGCCACTTCGCGCTCGAGATTGGCCTTCACTTCGGCCCGCATCTTGCCCAGATCGCCATCGGCGACACCGAGTGACTTCGCGAACGCCGAATCCAGCGCCGGCAATACCGGCTGCTGCACTTTCTTCACGGTGACCGCGAATTCGGCGGCCTTGCCGGCGAGGCTGGTGGACGTGTAATCGGCCGGGAACGTCAGCGGGAACGTCTTTGTCGATCCGGTCGTCATGCCGACGACCGCGGCCTCGAACTCCGGCAGCATGCGCCCTTGGCCAACCGTGAAGGCGAAGTCGTTCGCGGTCCCGCCGTCGAAAGGCACACCGTCGATCGAGCCCTTGAAGTCGACGACGACCACGTCGCCCTCGGTTGCGCCGCGCGCCACGTCTTCATAGGTGGCCCGCTGCTTGCGCATGATCTCGAGCGTGCTGTCGATCTCACCGTCACCGACCGGGCACACTGCGCGCTGAACCTCGACACCGGAAAGGTCGCCGACAGTGATCTCCGGAAAGACTTCGAACGTCGCCGAGAAGGCGAGATCGTTCGATCCCTCGACCGTGCGCGGCTCGAGCTTCGGCGATCCGGCCACCCGCAGCTTGCCCGCGCTTACGGCCGAGTTGAATGCCTCGCCGATCTTGTCGTTCAGGACTTCGCTCTGCACCTGGGCGCCGTAGGTCGCCGCAATCATCTTCATCGGCACCTTGCCCGGCCGGAAGCCAGGCATCTTCACGTTGCGCGCCAGTTTGGCAAGCCGTGTCTGCACTTCCTTTTCGATCGCCGCCGCCGGCACGGTCAGGTCGATCTTGCGCTCCAGCGCGCCCGTGGTGTCCATCGTCTGCTGCATGGTCTGTTTTCTTATCGAGAGCCGCGGGAACGCGGCGGGTCAGATTCAGTTGGTGCGAAGGGGGGGACTCGAACCCCCACGCCGGTGAAGGCGTCAGGACCTAAACCTGGTGCGTCTACCAATTTCGCCACCTTCGCGCCGCGGCCGCACGGCAACCCGGCGCGGAACGAGGAACGAATTCTAGCGGAACGGCTGCGCGCAACCGCCGACGATCGCTGTGCTAGCGTCGATCGCATGGGCGTGGGCCACTACGAAAACTTCCCGGTTGCATCGCTGCTGGCTCCGGCGCGCCTGCGACCCGCGATCCGCGCCATCTACCGCTTTGCCCGCACGGCCGATGACATTGCCGACGAGGGCAGCGCGACTCCCGAGGAAAGGTTGCGCGATCTCGGGCAATTGCGGAAGGTGCTCGACGGTGTCGCGGCCGGCAAGGCCGGCGAGTGGTCCGATCTGGCCGCTGCCGTGACTGCGCATGACTTGCCGATCGGCCTGTTCCGCGATCTGCTCTCGGCATTCGAGCAGGACGTCGTCACGACGCGCTATGAAACGTACACCGACCTGCGTGACTACTGCCGCCGTTCCGCCGATCCGATCGGACGCCTGCTTCTGTGCCTGTACGGCCAGACCGATCCGGGTTCGACCGCGCAGTCCGACGCCATCTGCACCGGGCTGCAGCTCACCAACTTCTGGCAGGACATTGCACTCGACTGGACCAAGGGCCGGATCTACCTGCCGCGCGAGGACCTGGAGCGGTTCGGCGTCAGCGAGGCCCAGGTTGCCACGGGTCGCGTGGATGCTGCATGGACCGCACTGCTGCGCTTCGAGGTCGAGCGGGCGCGGCAGTCCCTGCACTTCGGTGCGCCGTTGACGCGATCACTGCCGGGCCGCATCGGCCTCGAGCTTCGTCTCGTTGTACACGGCGGACTGCGCATCCTCGAACGCATCGACGCCTGTGCCGGCGATGTGTACCGACGCCGACCCCTGCTGGGAGCGCGCGACTGGGTGCTGATGAGCTGGCGCAGCCTCCACGGCGTGCCGACCGCACCTGCTGCAAGCGGCTGAACCGCCATGACGCCGGACGAGTACTGCCAGAAGGAAGCGGCTGCCAGCGGCTCGAGCTTTTACTACGCGTTCCTGTTTCTCCCGCCGGACCGGCGCCGGGCGATCACGGCCGTGTACGCCTATTGCCGGGAAGTCGATGACGTCGTCGACGAGGTGAGCGATTCGTCGGTAGCCCAGGCGAAGCTTGGCTGGTGGCGGGGCGAAGTGGACGCGCTGTTCCGTGGCGCGCCGACCCATCCGGTCACGCAGGCCCTGCAGCCGTTCCTGCAGATGCCGCTCGGCATCACGCGCGAGCGGCTCGCCGCGGTCCTCGACGGCATGGAGATGGACCTGCGGCAGAACCGGTATCTCGACTTTCCGGCATTGCAGCGCTATGCGCATCTCGTCGCGGGCGTCGTCGGCGAGATGGCTGCGTCGATCTTCGGCTACCGACAGCCCGCGACGCTTGAATACGCGGCACGACTCGGACTGGCCTTGCAGCTGATCAACGTCATCCGGGATGTCGGCGACGACGCCCGGCGCGGACGCATCTACCTGCCGCTCGACGAGATGCAACGCTTCGGCGTGAAGGCAGCGGACCTGCTGAACGCGCGCTACGTCGACGGCTTCGTGCCACTGATGCGCTTCCAGGCCGAGCGCGCGCGTGCCGTGTATCGAGAAGCCATCGCACTTCTTCCCGCCGAGGATCGTCGCGCGCAGCGGACCGGGCTCATCATGGGCGCGATCTACGCGACGCTTCTCGACGAGGTCGAGCGCGAGGAGTTCCGTGTCCTGCACCAGAGGATCGCGCTGACACCGGTGCGCAAGCTCTGGATCGCCTGGAAGACCTGGGTGTCCTCGTGACGCCCGGGCTGCGCGTCGCCGTCATCGGAGCGGGATGGGCGGGCTGTGCGGCGGCCAGCGCCTGCGTGCGCGACGGCCATCACGTGTTCCTGCTGGAAGCCAGCAGCGAGCTGGGCGGCCGCGCGCGCCGTCTCGTGCTTGACCTGGGCGCACAGCCGCACACGCTGGACAACGGCCAGCACCTGCTGATCGGGGCGTACACGGCGACGGCGACACTGCTCGATGAGCTCGGCGTGTCACTGGACCAGGCCTTCGATCGCCGTCCGTTCCAGCTGGTCTACCCCGACGGCACGGCCCTGCGCGCGGCCCGGCTTCCGGCACCGTGGCACCTCGCCGCCGCGCTGTTGACGGCTCGAGGGTTTTCGTGGTCCGACCGCGTGGCGCTCGTCGCGCTGATGCCGCGGCTGCGTGCAGGCGGGTGGATCGTGGGGCCCGACCGGCCCGCGGGCGACTGGCTGCGCGAACAGGGACAGACTCCGCGCCTGATCGAGCGGGTGTGGCGACCGCTGACGCTCGCAGCACTGAACACACCGATCGAGCAGGCCTCCGCGCAGACGCTGGCGACAGTGCTGCGTGACAGCCTGGGCGCCGGGGCCGCCGCCTCGGAGATGTGGCTGCCCCGCTCGGACCTCTCGGCGGCGCTGCCCGAAGCCGTGCAGCGGCGGCTGACGGCCGCCGGCAGCGAAGTGAGGCGCAATCATCGCGTCGACCTGGCTCGCTGCACCGAAGACGGCTGGACACTCGCCATCCGCAGCGGCGGTGACCATTCGACACTGGAGGTCGACGCCGTCGTCTATGCCGCGCCACCGGCGCAGCTGCAACGCATCCTCGGACTGCACTCCGAAATCCTGACGCCGCAGCTGCGCATGATCGAGCGCTTTCGCCATGAGCCGATCACGACGATCTACCTGAAGTACGCCAGGGACGAAACGCGCCTGCCGCCGCTGTTTCACGCGCTCCTGGAGAACCCGGCGCGCCGTCACCACGGGCAGTGGGCCTTCAATCGCGGTGCGCTCGATGGTGCGAACCGCGGCGTGCTCGCCGTCGTGATCAGCACGGGTGGCATTCACGACGAGCCGACGCTAGATGCCCTGTGTGCTGCGGCGGCACGGCAGATGAGCGACGTCTACGGCCTGCCGGACCCACTGGACGCGCGTGCCATCGTCGAGCGTCGCGCCACTCTGGCCTGCGTGCCGGATCTCGAGCGGCCAGCGCAGGCGACCGGCCTGAGGCGGCTGGCTTTCGCCGGCGACTGGACCGCGTCCGAGTATCCCTGCACGCTCGAGTCGGCCGTGCGCTCCGGCATAGCGGCCGCGCGCTGGGTCACCAGCCCCGCTGCCCAATGACGTCAGCCGCGCACTCGTTCCAGCGCCTGCACCAGGCGGTCGACCGCGACGACTTCGAGTCCCTCGATCGCGTGCTTCGGGGCGTTGGCACGCGGAATCAGCGCGAGCGAGAAACCGAGTTTCGCTGCCTCGCGCAGCCGCTCCTGCCCGCGCGGAGCCGGGCGGATCTCCCCGGCCAGCCCGACTTCGCCAAATGCGACCAGGCCGCGTGGCAGCGGCCGGTTGCGCATCGACGAGACGATCGCCAGCAGAACCGCAAGATCGGCCGCGGGCTCAGCGATGCGCACGCCGCCCACGGCATTGACGAACACGTCCTGGTCGAACGCCGCGATGCCCGCATGCCGATGCAGTACCGCGAGCAGCATTGCCAAGCGCTGCGGATCGAGGCCGACGCTCAGGCGGCGCGGGTTGGGCACGTGCGCGGTATCGACCAGCGCCTGGATCTCCACCAGCAGCGGCCGCGTGCCCTCCTGCGTCACGAGCACGCAGGAACCAGGGACGTCGCCGCCGTGACCGTCCGGACCGTGCTGTGAGAGAAACAGCGCCGACGGGTTGCTGACGCCCTTGAGTCCGCGATCGGTCATCGCGAAAACGCCCAGTTCGTTGACCGCGCCGAAGCGGTTCTTGAAGGCCCGGATCAGGCGGAACGACGAGTGCGTGTCGCCTTCGAAGTACAGCACGGTGTCGACGATGTGCTCGAGGACCCGTGGCCCGGCCAGCGCCCCCTCCTTGGTCACATGGCCGATCATTATCAGGATGAACCCCAGTTGCTTCGCCAGCCGCGTCAGGTGCGCCGCGCACTCGCGCACCTGCGACACGGATCCGGGCGCAGACGTCAGGTCGCTCGTGTAGAGCGTCTGGATCGAATCGATGACCGCGACCGCCGGCTTTTCGTCGCGGATCGTCGCGACGACGCGATCCAGTGCGATCTCGGAGAGCAGTCGCACCTTGCTGGCGTCGACGCCGAGCCGGCGTGCGCGCAGCGCCACCTGCGCCGGCGATTCTTCGCCGCTGACATATAGCACCGGGGTCCGTGACGACAGCGCCGCCAGGGACTGCAGCAGCAAGGTCGACTTGCCGATGCCCGGATCACCGCCGATCAGCACGACCCCGCCTTCGACAAAGCCGCCGCCCAGCACACGGTCGAACTCCTCGACACCGCTCGACAGGCGCGGCGTCTCGCGCGCCTGCACCTCGCCGAGCGACTGCACCGGCGCGGTCGGCGCCAGCGCGGCATAGCGATGCTCGCTCGCCGGCTCGACGCGGCTCTCGGACAGCGTGTTCCAGGCATTGCAATGTGGGCACTGGCCCTGCCACTTCGGGCTGGCGCCACCGCACTCGGCACAGACATACTGGGTGCGCGCTTTCGCCATCTCAGTTCACCGCGACGACCGGCACGCGCGGCGCCAGCGCGCACATCAGCTCGTAGCCCACCGTCCCGGAAAGACCGGCCACCTCATCGATGGGCACCTGCGCGCCCCAGAGTTCTACCGGAGTTCCGACGGTCGCATCCGGCGCGGTGGTCAGGTCCACCGTGATCATGTCCATCGACACGCGCCCGGCCATCGGAACGACCACGCCGCCCACCGCTACTGGCGTGCCGTCCGGGGCATGGCGCGGATAGCCATCGGCGTAGCCGCACGCGACGACGCCGATGCGTGTCGCCCGCCGCGCCACGAAACGCGATCCGTACCCGACGGCCTCGCCGGGCGCCACGGTTCGCACCGCGATCAGTTCGGTCGCCAGGGTCATGACAGCGCGCAGCCCGAGGCTGGTGGCTGAATGCGCGGCATCGGGTGTGGCGCCGTACAGCGCGATGCCGGGCCGCACCCAGGCCTCCGCCAGCGGCGGATGCAGGAACAGCGCCGCCGAGTTCGAAATGCTTCGCGGAGCCTCGATGCCGCCGCACGCCTCGTCGAACCGCGCCAGCTGTTCGCTGATCGACACCGGTCCCTCGTCCGCATCGCCGCGGTCGGAATTCGCAAAATGCATCGACATGCCGTCGATCCGGACGCCAGGCAGCGACGCGAGACGCGCATGCGCCCCGCCCACCTCATGCGGATCGAAGCCGAGGCGGTTCATGCCGGTATTCGCCTTGACGTACACCCCGATCGGCGAGCCGGAGGGTGCCGCCTCGAGCATCCGCAGTTGCGTCTCGTTGTGCACGACCACGCTAAGCGCGAGGTCGCGACAGGTATCAAGGTCGCGCGGCTCGAAGAAACCCTCGAGCAGCATCAGGGGTTTGCTCCATCCGGCCCCGCGCACGCGGCGGGCTTCTTCGAAATCGATGAGTGCGATCCCGTCGGCGGCGTTGAAGCCGTGCACTGCGCGCTCGATGCCATGGCCGTACGCGTTGGCCTTGATGACGGCCCAGACACGGCGACCGGCTGCTCGAAGGCGGGCCGCTTCAAGGTTGTGGCGCATCGCCGCGAGGTCGATGCGCGCATGGATCGGACGGGGCACGCGATGACGGAGGGGTCAGGGAGACGTAGCATAGCGAGCACCGGGTCGCGTACCTCTCAACATCGCGTGCTATAACGCCGCGCGCCCCCTCCGCCTCCGCGTCTTGCTCCCCCTTTCCGCCCAGCTCGCCCGCCCCGGCCGATGAAACGCGGCTTCTACACGATCATGGCGGCGCAGTTCCTGTCGTCGCTTGCCGATAACGCGCTGCTCATCTGTGCCATCGCCCTGCTGCGCGAAATGGGTGCGGCAAGCTGGATGACGCCGATGCTGAAGCTGTTCTTCGTCATCTCCTACGTTGCCCTCGCGGCGTTTGTCGGCGCCTTCGCGGATTCCTTCCCCAAGGGCCGGGTCATGCTGGTCACGAACACAATCAAGATCGGCGGCTGCCTGCTGATGTTCTTCGGCGTGCACCCGCTGCTCGCCTACGCGGTCGTCGGATTCGGCGCCGCGGCGTACTCCCCGGCTAAGTACGGCATCGTGACCGAGTTGCTGCCGCCGGAAAAGCTTGTCGTCGCCAACGGCTGGATCGAGGGCCTGACGGTCACCTCGATCATCCTCGGCTTCCTGCTCGGCGGTGTGCTGATCAGCCCCCACGTTTCGGCGTGGCTGCTGGCGTTCGACATGCCGCTGGTCGACATGGAAGTCGACCACCCGGCCGAGTCGGCGATCGCCGTGATCGCAGCCATCTACCTCTGCGCCGCGCTGGTCAACATCCTGATTCCGGACACCGGCGCGCGCTACGCCAAGCAGCATGTGCACCCGTGGAAACTTCTGGTCGGCTTCGCTCACTGCTGCAGCGTGCTGTGGCGCGACAAGCTCGGCCAGATCTCGCTCGCGGTCACCACGCTCTTCTGGGGCGCCGGGGCGACACTCCAGTTCATCGTGCTGAAGTGGGCCGAGCAGGTACTGGGTCTCGACCTCAGCCGGGCCGCGATCCTGCAGGCGATCGTGGCGATCGGCATCGCGGTGGGCGCGGTCTATGCCGCCGCTAGCGTCTCGCTCAAGCGTTCACTCGGCGTCCTGCCGGTCGGCGTTGCCATGGGAACCATCGTCGCCCTTTCCGCGTTCTACAGCCGTGCGATCGCGCCGGATGGATCCGTGGCGATCGGTCCGGTGTCGGTGAGCTACTTCCTGATCATTGCCTGCGCCATTCTCGTGCTGATCGGCGCGCTGGCGGGTTACTTCGTCGTGCCGATGAACGCGCTGCTGCAGCATCGCGGGCACGTGCTTTTGTCTGCCGGGCACTCGATCGCCGTGCAGAACTTCAACGAGAACCTGAGCATCCTGGTGATGCTCGGCGTCTACGCCCTTCTGATCTGGATGAACCTGTCGATCCAGGCGGTGATGCTGCTGTTCGGGCTGTTCGTCGCCCTGTCGATGGTGCTGGTGATGCTGCGCCATCGCTACAACCAGCGCCAGTTCGATTCCGTGGCGCTGATCGGCGAGTCGGCGCACTAAGCGGCGGCAACCACGTCGCGTGCCAGGCAGAGGTCCGCCCAGGACTTCGCCTTGTCTGCCAGGTTGCGCAGCAGATAGGCCGGGTGATACGTCACGACAACAGCCACGCTGCGCCCCGCGACATCGATGCGGTGCACCTTGCCGCGCAGGCTGGCGATGCTGGCGTCGGTTCCCAGCAGCGACTGCGCGGCGAACCGGCCCATCACCAGCACGACCTTCGGATTGATGAGCTCGATCTGGCGTTTCAGGAACGGTTCGCATTGCGCGACCTCGCCCGGCTCCGGATTGCGGTTTCCCGGAGGTCGGCACTTCAGCACGTTGGCGATGTAGACCGACCGCGGCGTGGTGCCACTGCGTGTGAGTCCAACCGCGTCGAGCATGTTGTCGAGCAGGCGGCCGGCCTGCCCCACGAACGGCTCGCCCCGCGCATCCTCCTCGGCGCCCGGCGCCTCGCCGACGAGCATCCACTCGGAGCCACGGTGGCCGACGCCGAAGACCGTGCGGTGTCGCGTCCTGCTGAGCTCACAGGCTGTGCACGCCGCGACTGCGCGCTCGAGTGCGTCCCAGTCCATCTGGGCGATGCGATCGGCACGGGTGAGCTCGACCGGGCTGTCGACGGACCCGCGCAGTGACCACACCGGACCCAGCCCCATCGCTGACCAGAGGCGCGCTCTACGGGGCTCCAGCGTCACAGCGACACCCGCATGACGATCGCATCCTCCCGCCCATCAGCGGCAGGGTAGTAGTTGCGGCGTACACCGATGCGCTGGAACCCGTAGCGCTCGTAAAGCCGTATCGCAGACGGGTTGCTCGGCCGGACCTCCAGCAGCATCGTGCGTGCTCCGTGTCCGCGCGACACCTGCGCCATCCACTCGAGAGTGCGCCAGCCCAGACCGGAGCCCTGGAATTCGCTGGCAACGCTGAGGTTGAGCAGGTGCGCTTCATCGAGCGCCAGCATCACGATCGCATAGGCCTGAAGGGCGCCCGCGCCATCGCGCAGCACCCAACAGCTGTAGCCCGAGCGCAGCGAGTCGGCGAAGTTGCCATGGGTCCAGGGGAACGGATAGATCCCGGCCTCGACCCGCACCACATCGTCGAGGTCGGCGACCGACATCGGCACGAAGGTCTCGGCCTGCGGCCTCAGCTGTGCACTCATGCAGCGGCCCGGGCGCGCCGTTCTGCGGTCGTCAGTGCCACCTGGTCGCGGACGTAGAGCGGGGCGGCGGCCGCGGCCTCGACCGCCCGAGCCAGCCCGGCCGGCGTCGCTGCCACCCGTGCGATGTCCGACGCATCGGCTCGTAGCGACGGAAAGCGCTGGAACGCGGCGCCGCCCCACGCGTCCGGAAACACCGTCAACGCGTCGCCCGCCACCGCATCGACCTCACGTGCCAGTTCAGCGAGCTGGTCGGAACGCGCCAGTGACGGCGCAATCACTTCGAAAGGATCGGCACCGCGCCGGTACGCGGCACAGTAGGCCTCGTGCATGCGCGCATCGATCGCGCAGAGCACCGCGGAAACGCCCGGCGCCTCTCTGAACAGTCGAGCCGCCAGCGCGTGCAGGTTGCCCACAGGGACCACGCGCTTGCCGGCGCCCCACGCCAGTCCCTGCGCGAGGCCACAGGCGATTCGCAATCCGGTAAACGAGCCAGGGCCGGCGCCGAACGCAATGAAATCGACATCGGTCAGCGCCACCCCGGCGTCGCGCAGCACGTCGTCGACCATCGGCAGGGCACGCTCCGAGTGCTGCTGGCCGACGCGTTCGCTGCGTGCAGCAATCGCTCCCGCCGACAGCAGCGCCACCGAGCACACGTCGGTGGCCGTATCCAGGGCGAGGATGCAGGGCGAAGTCATGGAGCGACGCGGTGATGTTGCAATTGAAGCGATCAGCGATTCTAGCGATCGCGGCTTCGCGGCCAGCCTTCAGAACCGTGATCCCGGCTGCTGCAGGAACGCAAGCTCCTCCGCTGTCGAGGCGCGGCCCAGTATCTCGTTGCGATGAGGGAACCGCCCGAAGCGCTGGATGACCTCGAAATGTTTCTGCGCCCATTCCAGCGGCGCCTCGAGCCCGTCTGCCGCGAGGCTGCCGAACAGCCGCAGCGACTCAGTCTGGTCGGCCAGGCTTTCCGAATGTTCGAACGGCATGTAGATGAACCAGCGCTCCACCGGCTGGCAGGATCGGTCGGCTCCGGCGGTGACCAGGCGGCGCGCCAGTGCCAGGGCCGCGGCGTCGCCGGCGAACGACCGCGGAGTTGCGCGGAAGGCGTTGCGCGTGAACTGATCGAGCACGAGGATCAGCGCGCGTGTCCCCGCCGTCGTCAGCGCCCAGTCGCCGAGGTCGCCCGCAAGCGCTGCCTCGATCGTCGGCCCGAAGTCCTTGCGGATTTGGTCGTCGATGGCATCCGACTTGCGGAACCAGAAGTCGCGCGGCTCGATCGGCCGATCGGTCTCGGCGCCGAACCAGAACTCGAGCACGCGGCGATAGTCCATGGACAGGCGAGCTTACCCCGCAGGACTCCGAGTGACCGGCCGGAGCAGACACAAAACGAGGCGCCGGGGCGCCTCGTTCAAGGGCAAACGGAAGTCGTGTTCAGGCGGCGGCGTACATCGTGGCGCGCTTGCGCACCACCTCGAGCAGCCCCTGGCAGGCGTCCTCGACATAGTCCAGGACCGTGCCGAAGCCTTCCGGGCCCCCGTAGTACGGGTCCGGGACCGTGGCGGCATCGAACTCGCCGGCAAAGCGCATCAGCAGATGCAACTTGTGCTTGTGGCCGCGCGGGCACTGCTGCTGGAGCAGCGAGAGGTTCTCCCAGTCCATCGCAAGGATCAGGTCGAAGTCGCGGAAATCGTCCTGGCTGATCTGGCGTGCACGGAACTCGCCGATGTCGTAGCCACGCTTGCGCGCCGCCTGTTGCGCGCGCACGTCCGCCGGCTCGCCGACGTGATAGGCATGCGTGCCTGCAGAGGCGATGTGGACGCTGTCCTCCAGGCCGGCATCGCCGATCATCTTGCGGAACACGCCCTCGGCCGTGGGCGAGCGGCAGATATTGCCCATGCAAACAAAGAGGATCTTGGTCATTTCCACGTTTACCTTTCCCCGTCTGGGCAGTTATGTCGCCCTGGTCTTATGCACGCGTGCCCCGACTGCGGACACATCCTTTCCCTTGCCCATCAACGCCCATGCCCCCTGGCCGGACGACACCGCTTCCACCTGACTGCCCAAACCCACAAAAGTTCTCGATCCGCGCGCCGTTGCGGGCACCCGTCCGCAAATCCGTCAGGCCGCCTTCTCACCCGGGATCAGGGCAACGACATTGCCCGATCCGCCTCCGAACACCTGCTCCCGCAGCAGCGCCAGCTGGTCGCGCACTCGCGCCGCCTTTTCGAACTCCAGGTTCTTCGCATGCTCGAACATCAGCTTTTCGAGCCGCTTGATCTCCTTCGAGACCTGTTTCTCCGACATCACCTCGTACTCGGCTGTTGCTGCCGCGGCCTTGCGTTCCTCGCGCTGCACCGACGCGTCGTAGACGCCGTCGATCATTTCGCGCACTTCCTTCACCACCCCGCGCGGCACGATGCCGTGCTTGGTGTTGAAGATCTCCTGCCGGCCGCGCCGGCGCGACGTCTCGTCCAGCGCCCGCCGCATCGAATCGGTGACCGTATCCGCGTAAAGGATGGCCGTTCCGTTCAGGTTCCGGGCGGCGCGGCCGATCGTCTGGATCAGCGAGCGCTCGGAGCGCAGGAAACCTTCCTTGTCGGCGTCGAGGATCGCCACCAACGAGACTTCAGGAAGGTCGAGGCCTTCACGCAGCAGATTGATGCCGACCAGGACGTCGAACGTGCCGGCGCGCAGGTCGCGGATGATCTCAACCCGTTCAACGGTGTCGACATCGGAATGCAGGTAGCGGACCTTGGTCCCGTGCTCCGAAAGGAACTCGGTCAGGTCCTCCGCCATGCGCTTGGTCAGAGTGGTGATCAGCACGCGCTCGCTGCGCGCCACCCGCAGGGAGATCTCGGACAGCACGTCGTCGACCTGCGTACGGGCCGGTCGCACCTCGACGGCCGGATCCACCAGGCCAGTCGGGCGCACCACCTGTTCCACGATCTGCGACGAGTGCTGCAGTTCGTAGTCGGCGGGCGTGGCCGAGCAGAATATGCAGCGGCGCATCTTCCGCTCGAACTCGTCGAACCGCAGCGGCCGGTTGTCGAGCGCTGACGGCAACCGGAAACCGAATTCCACCA
The DNA here is from genome assembly GCA_963766365.1 of uncultured beta proteobacterium. Taxonomy (GTDB): domain Bacteria; phylum Pseudomonadota; class Gammaproteobacteria; order Burkholderiales; family Burkholderiaceae_F; genus JALORV01. The sequence continues at coordinate 258,242 of CAVXZK010000005.1, read as the reverse complement.
GTGTCTCCTTGCGCGCACGGTCGCCGCGGTACATGCCACCCAGCTGCGGGATGGTGACGTGCGACTCGTCGACGATCAGCAATGCGTCGGCCGGCAGGTAATCGACCAGCGTCGGTGGCGGTTCGCCAGGAGCCGCGCCCGAAATGTGGCGCGTGTAGTTCTCGATGCCCTTGCAGAACCCGATCTCGTTGAGCATCTCCATGTCGAACCGGGTTCGCTGCTCGATGCGCTGCGCCTCGACCAGTTTGCCGTTGGCGACGAAGAAATCGATGCGCTCCTTCAGTTCCGCCTTGACGCCCTCGATTGCGCGCAGCACGTTGTCGCGCGGCGTCACGTAATGCGACGAGGGATAGAGCGTGAAACGAGGGATCTTCTGCCGTACCCGGCCGGTAAGCGGGTCGAACAGCTGGATCGAGTCGACCTCGTCATCGAACAACTCGACGCGCACCGCGAGTTCGGCGTGCTCCGCCGGGAAGATGTCGATCGTGTCGCCGCGGACGCGAAAGGTGCCCCGCGCGAACTCGAGTTCGCTGCGCTTGTACTGCATCTGCGTGAGCCGCACGATGATGTCGCGCTGGCTCAGGCGATCCTTGTGCCGTACCGTCAGCACCATCGAGTGATAGTCCGAGGGATCGCCAATGCCGTAGATGGCCGACACGGTGGCGACGATGACGACGTCGCGCCGTTCCAGCAGCGACTTGGTCGCCGACAACCGCATCTGCTCGATGTGCTCGTTGATCGACGAGTCCTTTTCGATGTACAGATCGCGCGACGGGACGTAGGCCTCAGGCTGGTAGTAGTCGTAATATGAAACGAAATACTCGACCGCGTTGTTCGGAAAGAACTCGCGCATTTCCGAATAGAGCTGCGCCGCCAACGTCTTGTTGGGTGCCAGCACCAAAGTGGGGCACCCGGCACGTGCGATGACGTTGGCCATCGTGAACGTCTTCCCTGAGCCCGTGACGCCCAGCAGTGTCTGGAACACGAGTCCATCGCCCAGTCCCTGCGAGAGCTTCTCGATAGCCTCCGGCTGGTCACCGGCCGGTTCAAACGGCTGGTGAAGCTGGAACGGACTATTGGGAAAGGTCAAAAACACGATGTTTTTTGCACTGCAATAACGCGAAATGAAGCGCGAATGCTAGCATCGCGATGCAAAAAAGCCTATACCTTTCATCTCCCCGCGGATCGTGATCCAGCTCTAAAAATCAAGTACTTACACAAGTTTTGAGAGGCACTCCAAGGTTTCGACTGGCGTAGCGCCAGGCACCGGTACCCCGCGGATCACCGACGTGCTGGCGCGCACTGCGGCATCCGCTTCTATTTTATTGATATTCAACCTTGAAACAGTCGCCTAGGTCCATGAAAACAAAGCAGCAGGCGGCGAGCGCCGTCGTCCGGAGAGCAAAGTGACAGCCTCCATCTTCGCTAGGGTCGAGCCGGCTCCGCGCGATCCCATCCTTGGCCTCATCGAAGCCTTCAACCACGACACCCGCCCTCAAAAGGTCAATCTCGGCGTCGGGGTCTACTTCACGGAGGAAGGCCGGATTCCCGTATTGCGCGCGGTTGCGGACGCGGAGCGCCGCCGCGCCGCCGAACCTGCCGCGCGCGGCTACCTGCCGATAGAAGGGATCGCCGCCTATGACTCGGCCACGCAGAAGCTCATTCTCGGCGCCGATTCACCGCTGATTGGGCAGGGTCGCGTGATCACCGCGCAGGCACTGGGAGGCACAGGTGCCCTGCGGATCGGTGCTGACCTGCTGCGCCGGGTGCTGCCTGACTCGCGGGTGGCGATCAGTGAACCGAGCTGGGAGAACCACCGCGCCATTTTTGAGGCGGCGGGCTTCACCGTTGTCACCTACCCCTATTACAACGCCGACACTCAGGGCTTGGATTTCAGCGGCATGCTGAACGGCCTGCGCGCCCTGCCCGCCCGCACGATCGTGACGCTGCATGCCTGCTGCCACAACCCGACAGGCGTCGACCTCACGCTGGACCAGTGGCGGCAGGTCGTCGATGTCGTCAAGCTGGGCGACCTGGTTCCGTTCCTGGACATTGCGTACCAGGGCTTCGGCGAGGGCATCGAACCGGACGGCGCCGCGGTCCGGCTGTTTGCCGATGCCGGCCTGACTTTCCTCGTGGCGAGTTCGTTCTCGAAGAGCTTCTCGCTCTACGGCGAGCGCGTTGGCGCACTGACGATCGTCGACCAGAGCCAGGACGAATCGGCACGCGTGCTGAGCCAGCTCAAGCGAGTGATCCGTGCCAACTATTCGACGCCCCCCACCCATGGCGGGATGGTCGTAGTGACCGTCCTCAACACGCCAGAACTGAGGGCGGCGTGGGAAGCGGAACTCGGCGAAATGCGGGCGCGCATCAAGTCGATGCGGCGGCACCTGGCACAAGGACTCGCCGCGCGCACGAAGAAACGCGACTTCTCCTTCATAGAGCGCCAGAACGGCATGTTCTCCTATACGGGTTTGACCGCGGACCAGGTGCAGCGGCTGCGTGATGAGTTCGGCATCTACGCGGTGTCCACAGGACGCATCTGCGTCGCAGCGCTGAACAGCAAGAACATCGACTACGTCGCCGACTCGATTGCCAAGGTGCTTTAGAGCGCTGCGAACTTTGCGGGGCCATCCCGGCGTCGCTATACTTGTGGGCTTCGTGTTCCCCGATAGCTCAGTCGGTAGAGCGACGGACTGTTAATCCGCAGGTCCCTGGTTCGAGTCCAGGTCGGGGAGCCAGAAAACAAATCCCAAGTTATCAAATGGCTTGGGATTTTTTTGCCTTGAGCAACCGTCGACGTTACTTACATTGACTATTCCCGACGAGATCACATCAACTCTGCACAGCCATTGAATTTGCGTAGCAGTTTCTCCTCGGCGCGAATCTTGCAAAGCCAGACGCTTGGCTGATCCTGCCGGCAACAAAGCCCGACTTTGTCTTGCACTGAAAGTTACGGCCTGCGCACTCGTCCAGTTGCGAAGCCGACGACGGTCGCTCCCACAGTGAGGAATCCCAATCAATGACTCGCCCGTCCCTCCCCGTCGGTACCGTACTGTGCGCTTGCCTTCTTTCGATTTCCGGTCAAGCATCGTCTGGAATCATTGAGGATGCGCTAAGCAGCATGTCCGTTAACAGCTGGCAGAAGCTGAACGTCAACTCGTTCCAGAGCGTGTGGACACCGCTAGCGCAACGGCCAACGACGGTGAGCCCAGGAACGAACATTTCCGCTTGGAGTGGCGCCGCCTGGGACGCTGGTCGAGGCAATCTGTATATCTGGGGCGGTGATCACTACCCCGGCGGCGACGAGGGCAACGAGGTCTATATTTTCAGTGGCAAGACGGGCCTCTGGAGTCGCGGTTCCTTGCCAAGTCAAATCACTTCAACCGGTGGAATAGAACACACCGTTGATGGCGTGATGAACGCGCCGCTGTCAGGCGAGAGCTGGGACAACGTACTCTTCCTGAACAACGTCAATCGCATGGCTGTCATTGGCGTGTCGCGCGAAGGCCAGAGCTGGCGAGATCCCTCGAATGGTCTCTACACAGGCCCGTATTTCTGGGACCCGGCCAAGGCTGACGCGAACAAGGTTTCGGGTTTAACGGGTTCTCAGGTCAATCCGGCTGCGTTCCCCGATGTTGTCGGCGGACAGATGTGGCAGAACCGAAACAATCAGCCAGTGGGCGGAACGAATCATCTGCGTGGGACATCAGCCTACCTCGACATCGGCGGCAAGGATGTTGTCTATGTGACCGACACCGAAGGCAACCTTTGGCGGTACACGGTGCAAGGGCTGGACCCGTCCACTGACACTTGGGAAAAGATCGGTCGACGGCCGGTTACGGGTGAGACCGGACATGGTTCTGCCTCAATTGACACCGTCAACAACCTCTATCTCCGCGGGTTGGCCGCAAACTCGTTTGGCTTCTGGGACTTGGACCACCCGGGCGGTCCCGACGTGAACCGGGAAATCAAAGTAGTCCCGACAATCGAAGCCGGCATGACCGCGCCTGATTTCAGCCGGTTTGGGATTCAGTATGACCCCGATCTTGGTGGGTTTCTGCTGTGGGATGGAAGCAGCAGCCTTTGGCGCCTGACACCACCTGACGATCTCGACTCCAACGACGACGGGATACTTGACGTCGGGACGGGATGGTTTCTGGAGATGATCGAGGTGCTTGGCGACGGACCTCACATCCCCACCATCAAAGGCGATTACACGGGCGTATACGGGAAGTGGCTCTACATGGAGGAATACAACGCCTATCTCGGCGTGATCGACCCCGTCGCGGGGGACGTCTTCCTCTACAAGCCACTCGGATCTCTCGTACCTGATCCTGACCCCGATCCCGATCCGGACCCTGATCCGGTACCCGTGCCCGAGCCCGGCACGATTCTATTGTTGGCGATTGGTCTTCTTGCGATGTTCGGCGCATCCAAGGTCAGGCGTCGTCGAGCGTAATTTGAGGGAGGGCCGACGCCGCGGTGCGGCACACGGCCCTTGTTTCCTTTGACGAATTGCCTCTCCGTCGGGATGCTCGAGTAAGCCTGCTTTAAGCGAGCTACAAGTTTCTGTTGCCAGCCACAAATACGCCTGCGACTGCCGTCGTGCAGGCGGCGCCATCGCGGTATGGCAGCCGGCGCGTCCTCATCCTCCTTCAACGTCCGGTCATTGCTCTGCGCTGCCACCGCCACCACCCGCGCAGTATTGCCCTGCTCGAGGATCCGGAGTCTCATCGCGGTCAGGGGCTAGGGACGCGAAGCGGCGATCCGCAAAGCCCGATCCCAAGCTGCGGCCGCTGGACGGACGGTGCAGTCCTCCAAGGCTCCGAGTGCGGCGAACGTTCGCGATGGACAAGTCCTCTCGTCTCGACATTCCGATCCCGGACCAGCGCCGGATGTGGAACCGCTGGAATGCCGCAACTCGCGAACAATCGATAGGGCAAGTCTCCTTGCGACAGGCGGAAGCTGTCGAACGCTGGTTGCGAGGCCTCGGGCGGAAAGATCTCGACATCATCGACATCGGTTGCGGCACCGGTTGGCTTTGCGAGAGGTTGCGAAGTTACGGGCGAGTCGTCGGCGTCGACCTCGCGGACCGCGTCGTCGATCGTGCAGCATTGCGAATGCCCGACGTGAGTTTCGTCAGCGCAAACTTCATGGAGTTCGAGTTTCCATCCTGCGGATTCGACGTCGCAACGGCGCTCGAAGTCCTGTCTCACGTGACCGACCAATCCGCCTTCATCGCACGCACCGCCAACCTTCTGCGCCCTCGGGGCATGCTGATGCTGGCCACGCAGAACAGGCCGGTGCTGGAGCGCTGCAGCCGGGTCGGTATGCCCGAGCCGGGGCAGGTGCGCCAGTGGGTGGATGCGAGAACACTGCAGGACCTCCTGTCTCCTCACTTTGAAGTCCTGGAAATGACGTCGATGCTTCCGATGGGCGATCAGGGTGTCCTTCGACTGGTCAATTCTGTGAAACTGAACTCAATGCTTGAGCGTGTCGTCAGCCGGGAAACTCTGACGCGCGCCAAGGAACGGCTCATGCTGGGCCATACCCTCTTGGCGCTTTCGCGACGCAGGACCTAGCAGCGACGAAACCAATTCCGAGTCGCGGCCGGTCGATGAGTTATGGAATCATCGGGCCATGACCAAAGCCAGCCGGGTCACGCGACAAGTCGGACCGAGACGCCGAAGGTCGAGTTCGCTCGTGGTGTCGGCTTTGCGCCCGCGCGAAAATGTCGCTGTGCTTCGAACAGCCGAACCCCGAAGGTAGCCCCGCGTGCCACGAGATTTCCGTTCCCTGCTGAAGGAAGACGCTGGGATCAACCTCGAACTGCTCAGGTTCTTCGTCAAGCAGCGTCTGTTCGGTTTCGACGTAGCCACGGCGCCACACTTCGACTCCGTGGAGGCAGCCGAGTGGTTCACCGGGAAGCTCAGGGGTTCCAGAAGATATCTCGAATACGGCACCGGCGGCACTACATACGTTGCGGCTCAAATGGGCGTGAACTTCATCGCTGTCGACTCGGACCGGTACTTTCTGAAGAGTGTGCAGAAGAAGATCCGGCAGGACGGGTTCGCCAGTGGCGTCGGCCAAACCTTCCATTACGCCGACATCGGACTGACCGGCTTCTGGGGCTATCCGCTTCGCACATCGAGCATGTCCGCAGGAAGGCTGGAACGGTTTCGCCGCTACTCGGATCCTCCACCCGAGTGTTTCGCAGGCGGACCGTTGCCTGACCTGGTCCTCGTCGACGGCCGGTTCCGCGTTGCCTGTGCCCTCAAGGCACTGCGCATGCTCTGGAACGAGCGCGGATGGTCGATCATCGTCGATGACTATGTCGGTCGTCCGCAGTACGCGGTAATCGAGGACTTTGCGGCGATGGGGCACCATGTCGGCGGCCGGATCGCCGTGTTCGACGCGCCCAAGTCGATGAGTCAAGAGCGACTCGAGAGGGCCATCCGCCATTACGAAACGGTTCCGGATTGAAACAGTTGGCTCCCATCAGGCTCTCGTCAATGCAGGCAACCGCGCTCTGGAACGAGGACCTCGCCACATGGCCAGGCGGGTGACTCGAGATGACTGATCCGCCTGACTTCGGCACGCCCCCTCGCCTGCACCTGAAGGTCATCGACGGCGAAGTGCGGCCGGAGGGCGACCTTCAATTCATTGTCGGCCACCGACTTGGTGACGAGTCAGCCTCCGTTCAGGACGGCGTCTATGCATCGTGGCGCTGGGACGGCACTGCGCTCGAGATCAGGAATTGCCGCTTTGGCCTTTACCCACTCTTCTACTACTGCCGGGAAGGCGAGTTCTGCGTCTCCACCTCCCTGGTTGAACTGCTCGAGTGCGTCGGTCTTCAGGATTTCGACGACGACGCCATCGCCGTCTTCCTTCGCATCGGCTTCTTCCTCGAAGACGACACACCGTTCCGAAGCATCCGGGTTGTGCCTCCCGCGGCGGACTGGCGCTGGACCCCGGAGGGATTGCTCAGAAATCATCGCAATTACGTCCCTCACATCGGTTGCGCCATTTCGCGGAGCGGCCGGTTGGACGATTTCGTAAGCCTCTTCCGGCAAGCGATGCAGTGCCGTCCGCCGGTGGGCGATGTTGTCCATCCGCTCAGTGGCGGAAGAGACTCCCGGCACATTCTGTTCGAGCTGGTTCACTCAGGCGTCGCACAGGACGCCGATTCCCTGCGATGCGTCACCTCGGAGTCGAAGTCTCTCGAAGATGTCCGGGTCGCGGGAGCGCTTTGCCGAGCCTTGGGCCAGCGCCATGAGGTCATTGCCCGGGAGCCGTCCTTCGTGTCAGCAGCGCTCAGAAAGAACCTGGTTACAAGCTTCTGTTCCGATGAGCACACCTGGGCCATGTCAATGTGTGACTGGGTGAACAAAAGGAAGGTAACCGTGTATGACGGGCTGGGCGGCGACGTACTGTCCGCGGGTCTCTTTTCATCGCCGGAGCGGCTGAGGGCATTGCGCGCGGGAAAGGCCGAGCAATTCGTCTCGGACCTCTTCGCATCGGCGGAAAGCGAGTTGCAGCGCTGGCTCCGGCCACCGGCTCATCGGCGCTTTTCCCGTGAGCGAGCCGTAGCACGGGCGGCGGTAGCGGCCTCCAAATACGGCAGGCAGCCCAGTCCGGTTGCGTCCTTCTTCTTCGATAATCGGACCAGGCGCGAGATCGCGCTCTACAGCTGCTGCATGTTTCGGACAGACACCCTTCTGTACATGCCGTTCCTCGACCACCAGCTCTTTGACTACCTGACGTCCATTCCCGGTGAGGAGCTCGTCGACAAGACGTTTCACACCGATGCTCTCTCCAGGGGGTATCCGCAATGGGCGCACCTGCCTTACGCGCTGGCGGAGTCGGATCGGCGCGCAACGAGGTTGTCGCAGTTGTCGAGGCGTTGCTACAACGCGCGACTGGCCCTGGACATGGCCGCCTACCTGGTTCGGCGGCGCGACTCATGGGTGGATCGACTGGCCGTGCTGCCACGATTGATGGGACTTCTGGGCCATGCGGACGCCCGCCATTCCGTGTTCTGGTTCAATCCCGAAAGGATCCTGTGGGCGACACAACTCGAGCGGCATGCCCTGGACAGGCCTCAGCAGACGGCCTGACCAAGAGGTTCCACCAGTCCGGCGCGATGTACCCTGATTGTGGCGATGACATGAATGGCCTTTGCCCAGGCGCAAGGACACCCAAACCGGGCATCTCGAACTCGTCATCAAGATGCTAAGTTCGAATTTCTAGAAGGCTAGCGGACTCGATGTGCTAGGCGATGCGTGGAGTGATCCTGCCGATCGGGTCGGGACGCTTCGGCTTCATCCCGTCACGTGAGCCCGTCCGGCAGGACCTCGGATCGCGCCTCGGCTGCCATGTTTGTCAGGAACATTGAGTTAACGCGCTCCGAACTCGGGGGCGATCGCGCGCGCCTGCGGGCCGAGGTCATCAGCGAGGCTGGGTCCTTCCCGTCGGAGACTTATTGGCTCGACGTGCCAGCCAGTCATTCCAGCTACCTCACCGGCTCCGCCAATTCGTGGCTGGTCCTGCTGGCGCCGCTCGCAGTCAACGTCGGCGAGGCCCTGAGGCTGCCTGGGCCGGTCGATCGCGAATTGCTGGCAGACGTGCAGGAACTCATGCGCGTCTGGAGTAGCTGGTATCCCAAGCTCAAGCCGGTCCCGATCGAGGCGGAAGCGGTGCAGCTCCGGCCCGCGCCGCAGCCTGCCGCGACGGCGTCGATGTTCTCAGGTGGTGTGGACGCGTGGTTCACCTTGCTGTCCAACAATGGGCCCGCCGCACTGCCTGGCGCGAGGCCGATCGATGATCTCGTCTGCGTGTGGGGGTTTGACGTCCCGTTGGATCGCCCTGATGAGTTTCGGGCGATGTACGACACACTCGAGCATGCCATCGACGGCTTCGGCGCATCTCTCGTGGGCGTCGCCACGAACCTGCACCAGACACGCTGGTGGCGGCTCGCGGACTGGGGGCGGGTAGCGCACGGCTGCGCCCTTGCCAGCATCGCCCACGCGCTGGAAGGTCGGTACACCCGCTTGCTGATTCCGTCCACTCATCGCTACGACGATCCCATTCCGTGGGGCTCCCACCCGCTCACCGACCATTTGATGTCGAGCAGCACGCTTAGGGTCATTCACGACGGCGCCGGTTTCAATCGCGTTGAAAAAACTTCCTTCATTGCTGACTCGCCCGCGGCGATGGGTTCGCTTCAGGTGTGCTGGGAATCCAACCGCTTTCAGAACTGCGGCAAATGCAGCAAGTGCTACCGCACCATGGCGACCCTTTATCTCCTGGCCAAGCTGGATCGTTGCCCGCGCTTTGCTGCCGGCAGCTTCGATCCGGAAAAGCTTGCGTATATGTTCTCCGCCGATGACAGCGACCGGGCGTTCATGCTTGAAGTCCTCGAACTGGCGCAGTCGCGGCAGCGGCAGGACGTCGCGCAGGCCATCAAGCGCAGCTTTCCTCGCAGCCGACGGATCGCGCCGCTGCTGCGGCTGGCGCGCTCGATGGCGCACAAGCCCTTTGTGTGGCGTTTCAGCGATCCCCTTGAGCGCGCGGTGCGCGGCCGCCTGATCGTCTGAGTCCAGAGCGCCGCCGACTGACGGCAATCCAGGCGGGAATTCGTCGCGCGATCTGTCGAAGAAACTTACGGAACGCGGCTCGCTCGGTCTCGGCAAGCCAAACTTGTATTAAAAATCAGATACTTGCCTTATCTGGCACGTTAACTGCATCCCCTGTTTGCGGGACCGCAATTCTTTCAGGGGTGAAGTCACCTTGAAGCTCAAGCACGCACTCGCTGCGGTCGCCATCCTGGTCAGCGCCGCATCCGCGAACGCCGCGGAATTCTGGACCTACATTCCCGGCAACGGCCCACTCAGCGTTAACAATCCGGGCGGCGGCGCCGGCTTCGCCGCGGTGAGCGTCACCGGGTATACCGGCACGGGCGGCCAATTCAACGGCAACTTCTGGGACACCGGAACCAAGCCCGTCGACTCGTTTTTCCGGTTCTTCTGTGCCGAACTGGGTCAGGTCGCTAACTCCGGGCCCAATCCGTACGCAGCCAGCACCATCAACGACGACGACCTGCGCAAGCTCTACGACGCCGCCTACCCGAACAAGGCGGCCGGCGACTTCTGGAATGCCGGTCAGACCAGCTTTGGCGTGTTCGCCGACGCTACGAGTGCTGCTGCATTTCAGGTGGCGGTCTGGAACATCCTCTTCGACACGGACCTGAACCTTGCGGCCGGGACGTTTCAATGGACCGGTGCCTCGACCGCAGTCAGCACGGCGGCCCAGGCTCTGCTAAATGAGGTGGCGACGTATAGCGGAACGGATTACACGAAGTGGACGCTGTATCGCTTCGTCAACCCGGTCCCGGGCTCGGATGCGCGAACCGGCTACCAGAATTATGTGTCGGCAACCTACTCGGTGCCCGAGCCCGGTTCGATGGCGCTGCTGGGCATTGCGCTGGCTGGGTTGGGAGTGGCGGGGCGGCGTCGACGCGGCTGAGCCGGCGTTCGATTGCCTGCAAGGGGCCCGCACTGGCGGGCCCCTTGCTTTTTTCAGCGGGCGCCGGTCATCGACGCAGCAAGCCCTTGATCCAGCGTAGTGCGCCGTCCGGCGCGGCACGCACGACCTTCTCCCGCACCGCGCGCTTGAGCGCCATCCGTGCCATCGACGAAGCCTCGACCAACGGGACCTCAAGCAGACGCACGCCTTTCGCCAGCGCCATCGCCCGAAGCGTTTCCTCGAACCCATCGGAGGCGCTGAAGTACGAGCATCCCGTCGCGTCCGCCAGTGCAGGATAGTCGACCTCGGGCAAGTCGGTCGCGACGGCATGTCCGAGCGTCAGCAGCTGCTGCCGGCGGATCAGGCCGTAGCCGCCGTCGTTGAACACGACGACGACCAGGTCGACCGCTTCGCGCACCGCGGTCAATAGGTCGCCCATCGAGAGCGCCAGCGCGCCGTCGCCAACGCAGGCCACCACGGTTTCGCCGGGCCGCGCGAGTGCGGCCCCAATCGCTCCCGGCAGGCCGAATCCCATGGACTGGAAGTCGCTCGGGCAAAGCAGGCCGCGCGCAGTGGACACATTTGCATACCGTCGCGTCAGCGCCTGATGCAGCCCGGCGTCCGTTGTGTAGACGACATTCGGCCCGAACGCAGTCGCCATCGCCCCGAAAAGCTGGCTCACGCCGACCGATGACGCTCCGGCGAGGCGAGGCTCGTGGTCAATCGGCTCCGAGCGCTGTTTGGCACACCGCGCGCGAAGCGCTGATACCTCGGCCTCCGACCACGCGCTCGGCCCGGCTTCGGACGCAAAGCGCGCCACGACGTCTTCACAACGGGCGCGGATCGCAACAGTCGCCGGATAGTTGGCGGCGAGCACTTCGGCTGACGCGTCAACGCGCATCAGCTTGTCCTGCGGAAGCCGCAGCCGGCCACCGGCACTGCCGTTGTGGGTGAACTTGCAGCCGAGTACCAGGATCAGGTCCGCGCGGTCGATGAGGTCTTCGACGACATCCGGCACGCCGAAGGACCAGTCCGCCACGACGGCGCTGGGGTGCGCGTCAGGGACCACGCCGCGCCCGCTGCTCGTGCTGAGCACCGGCGCATTCCACCGCGTTGCCAGCGCGCGTACGTCGGCCGCTGCGCCCTGAGCGCCCTGCCCCGCGATGATCAGGGGGCGCATTGCGGCGCGGATGCGTTCGATTGCCGCCGCCGGTATCGCTGCAGAGGGAGAATCCAGCGCTTGTGGCCCGGCGGTCGGCGCGCTCGACGTCAGCAACGGCGCCGCCACCTCGAGCAGCACCGGCCCCGGTTCGTCCGAGCCCGCGAGTCGGTGCGCCTCGGCCAACACGGCCGCCAACTGCTCCGGGTCGTCGACGAACAGGCGACCTTTTGTGACCGGCGCCGCCAATGCCGCCTGATCGATGCTTTGCAGCGGAAAGGCCATCCCATCGTCGGCCTGCCGCAGCGTGATCCAGAGGACCGGGGCCGAGTCATCGCGGGACTCGGCGATGCCGGGCAGCGCAAACAAGAATCCCGGGCCCGGGATCGTCGTCAACACACCAACACGGCCGCTGGCGCGCGCATATCCGGCTGCCATGAACGCCGCGGCCCCTTCGTCCGAGGCTGTGACCGTGCGCAGCCCCGAGCGCCGCAGGCCGTCGTAAAGCACGATGTTCTGCGTACCCGGCAGCCCGAAGACGACCTCTACGCCGAGTTCGCGCAGCGTTGCTCCGATGCGATCAGCCCCGTTCACTCCGGATCCTCGGCAGCCGCCCTGCTGCCCCGGCTGGCGGCCGCGCGCCATCGTTGCACGGCCGACTCGAGCCTGAACATCAGCGTGTCGCCGCGCGTCAGCGACCAGGTCGGCGTCAGCGCGGCACCCAGCTGGCTCTTGAAGCGCGTGACCGGGTTCAAGGCCGCGTCGGTCAGGTCATTCGCGCGGTAGCCCGCCCTGGCCAACGCCAGGCAGCTGTGCCAGCGCAGCAATGCACTCGCCCCCATGCGCAGGTATTCCTCGTCCGCTCCGGCGCAGACCGTGTGCGCAGCAGCGCGTGGCCCGAGCAGCATCAGTTGCGATGCGATCACCTTGCCGTCGAAGACTGCGTGACCCAGACGAGCGAGTCCGGCGGCGCTCAACTCCCGGTACCACGCGGCAAAGACCTTTTCCGGCAGGTACAGCGGCGCACCCTTGCGCTGGTGGGTGGCGAGGTGCAGGCGGAACAGGGCGTCGAAGTCGTCGTCCTCCCGGTACGTGACGCCGTCACGTTCGCAGCGCACGATCAGCCGCTTGAGGTTCGGATCCATGCGATCCCACTGCGCCGCGTGATCCTCGAGCGGGACCACGTACGTGTAGGACAGGCGCGCCTGCCAGCCCTTCGCGAGGAATGGCCGGACATCCTGCACAGTCGAACGGTTGTGCAGCAGCAGGTGCACGTACGGCCGGCGCCCGAGATCTTCCGCCAGCGCCTGTAGCACGCCGAGTTCCTGGGAGGTCGCGTCGGAAGGAAACTTCTTCTCCGGCAGGCGCAACACGATGCCGTTGTAGTACAGCAGCAAGCGGTTGGCGACGTAGGTTCCGGAGCGTGCACGACGCTCATAGAGCGGCACGCCCCCGACCAGCCTTCCGTCGAGGAAGACGCCAACGATGCGAAAGCTGGCGCCGGTCGCCCGGCACAGGGCTTCGAGGTAGCCGGGCAAGGCATACACGCTGCCGTGCTCTGACTGTGTCACCAGTTCCGACCACTCGTTATGGTCGGACGGCGACAGCTCGCGTGTGGCTACCCGCGTCGCCTTTCCTGCGGACGCGGCCATTCAGCGTGAGGCCAGAGTCGGTCGGTGCAGCCGGTTGCGAACGGCCGACTTGATGACCCGGGTGAACGCCACCACGCCCGGAAGAGGGTCGTCCCAGCAGCCGACCGGCTGCAGCGCAGGCACGATTTCGCGCACCCAGCGTTGCCATGACATGGTCCCGTCGCTGAGCATTGGCTGCATGGCGAAGAAGTCGTAGTAAGGAAAGACGCAGGTTGCGCCGATGCGGTAGTCGCTGACCGCTGCAACCGGCATACCCTGCGCATCGTCGTAGGCCATGCGGCAGACGTCGACACCACAACGAACCGCGAAGTCGACGAACCACCATGGCCGCGTATTGATCTCCAGCAGCTTGAAGAGCCCGTCGCGGGGATCGTGCTTGAACTCTGCGGAGAAGATGCCGTGATAGCCCACGGCGTCGAGCACGCGCCGGGCGCTGTTGACGGCTTGCGCCACTTCAGTGATGGGAACACTCACCATGGCAGTGCTGTTGCCGAAATCCGGCGGATAGATGCGCAGTCGCCGCCTCGCAAAGAGCGCCTTGACGACGCCGCCGCGGTCAACGTAGCCGTCGACAAAGTAGTGCTCGGTGAACGAGCCCGGGATGTACTCCTGCAGGACGACGCTCATCTTCGCCGCCACGATCTCGCGCAGGCGACGTCGTGCTTCGTCCGCGGTCGGCACGCGCATGCCCTTGGTTCCGAAGTGCGCCAGGAACTGCTGTGAATCGGTCGGCTTCAGGAAGTAGAAAGTCTCTGATGATTGCGGCAGGTCAGCCACGTCCGACTCGTCCTGCACCATCCGAGTCATCGGCATCGGCACCTTCAGTTGCTGCAGCAACGCTGCGAGCCGCCCCTTGTCCTGCAGTCGGTCGAGTGCCCGCGGCGTCGGCACCACGCTCAGGAATCGATGGCCCGCCAGTTCCGCCAGGTCGGCGACGGCGCGGTTCCAGTCGTCACTGCAGGCGCATAGGAATGCCTGCTTCAGTCCGGACTGCTCCAGCGCCTCGCGCAAGGCGCCCGCGGTGCGCGCGCCGCGGCGCTGTTCCCGCTGCTCCGCCAGCAGCGGGCGGTACCAGCGGGAATGGCGGATGTACTCGTTCGTGTCGGGATGAACGTAGGTCGGAATACCGCGGCGACCGAAGGCACGCATGACTCCCAGCGCGGTCACGCCGCCTGATAGCACAACCACCGGGAGCTGGCCGTGGCGACCCCTGGCGCTGCGCCCGCCTGCGTCAGCCACCTGCTTGCCGGACGAAGCCAGGACACCGATCTGGGTGTCCGGTTCGAAACGCGGCGGATCCATGTTCATCAGTTGAAGCGGCGGTAAACGGGCTTAACGCTTGGCCCGACCAGGTACCGATCGATGCCATCGTCGAGCCCGCGCCGATAGATCTCGAGGGCGCCAGCGACCGACTCTATCGTCTGGTCAATGGCCGCGTCATCGTGCGAACAGCTGATCATGAACGACGGCGCAAGCACGCCGCGCCTGATCAATTCTTGCAGAAACAGCGTGCGGAACGGCTGCGAGGGCGCTCCGGCTGCATCGCGCGTTCCGTACAGCAGCGCGCAGGGACGTCCTGCCAGCGTGAAGTGGTTCTCGAGTTGCAGGTGGGCAACCGCCTGCCGGATGCCTCGGGCCAGGCGCTCGCCCTGCCGGTACAGCGTGCCTATGACGTCCTCCGAGCGATAGATCTCGATGACCTTGGCCGCGGCGGCCAGGCTGTGGGTCTCCGCACCGTGCGTCGTCGAGAGCAGGAACACGCGCTCGCGGGAATGGTGCAGCCCGCCCAGTTCCATGATCTCGCGCCGGCCCGTGAGCGCCGAGACCGCGAAGCCATTGCCGAGCGCCTTGCCGAACGCCGCAAGGTCGGGCGTGACGCCGAACGCCTCCTGGCCCCCGCCAATGGCCCAGCGGAAGCCGGTAATCGTCTCGTCGAGGATGAACAACGCCCCGTGCCGGTGGGCCAGGTCGCGCAATTTGTGCAGAAAGTCGTCGGCCGGCTCTTCGGTGCGGGCCGGCTCGAGCATTACACAGGCAATCTCGTCCGGATGATCGGCAAACAACTGCGCGGCTCCGGCGAGGTCGTTGTAGCGGAAGCTCAGCGTCTCGCGCGAAACGCTGGCCGGGATGCCGCCGGGGATTCCCGTCGTCACCATGAACCAGTCGTTGTAGGAAAAGAATGGGTGATCACCGCAGATGGCCACCTTTACCCGGCCGGTGTGCGCCCGAGCGAGCTTCAACGCTGCCGAGACGACAGTTGACCCGTCCTTGGCAAACTTGACCATGTCGGCGCGCGGCACGACGCCGAGCAGCGCCTCCGCGCACTCGACCTCGATCGGCGACGGCCGGTTGAAATTGGCGCCCAGCTGCATTTGACGCACTGCCGCGTCTACCACGGGCGCGTAGGCATGGCCGAGCGTGACGGCACGCAGACCCATGCCGTACTCGATGAACTCTCGGCCCTCGGTATCCCAGACCCGGCAACCGTGCCCGCGCGCGATGAACGCCGGCGCGTTGCGCGGGTACTGGTCGTCACCCTTGGCATAGGTGTGGCAACCGCCGGGGATTGCGCGGTGCGCGCGCGCACGCAGTTCATCTACGGCTGACAGAGGCGCAACATCAGCAGCATCCGGATCGCCCGCAGCAGGCCTCACGACCGCGCTCCCGGCAGCCATCACATCACCACCTTGCGAGCGTGGAAGGCCTCGGCATAACCAGGCGTCGCATTGCATTCCACTCCGCGCAGACGCATCAGGGCAAGGAAGGTATCTTCGTCGAACCAGCGCTTGGATCGCTGGCTCGGGTAACTCGCGAGCAGCAGGCTCGCCTTGCGTCGTGCCGTGACCTTGCTGACCGGGACAAAGTAGTTCGGCTGGCCCAGTCCGCCGTCGTACTTCGGGATTTCGTACTCAAGGATCGTGTGGTCGCGGAATGTGTTCCAGGTCAGTTCGCACACCACGCGGTGATCCTGGTGGCGGTCGCCACCTTCGTGCGTAAAGACCACGTCCGGCCGCGGCAGCCGCTTGAGCGACTCGAAGGTGTCTTTGGCCTGTGCCCACTGCGCTGGCAGGTATCCGTCGCGCAGCCCTTCGACCAGGACCTCGTACGCGCGCGCCTTGCGCAGGAAGCGGGCGGCACTCCTGCGCACTTCTGCCGCGCGCGGAGGGGTCGAACACAGCACCGCCCAGGTGACGTCGATCGGACGTTCGCCGGTCAGGCGCAGCAGCGTGGCGCCGCAGCCAATCTCGATGTCGTCGCAGTGCGCTCCCAGGCAGAGGACCCGCAGTGGCCTGCTGCCGTCGGTGAGCGTGCCGAGGGATTGCATGCGCCGCTCCCGCCTACTCCGCCCGCGGCTTGTTCCACAGCATCCAAGGGCAATCCCCCCGCGCCTCCATGCGGTCGAGGGTGATCTTGTCCTTGAAGGTGTCCATCGAGCGCCAGAACCCGTGGTAGCGGTAGACGCCTAGTTGGCGCCGCTCGATCAGCCGCTGGAACGGCTGTTCGACCAGTTCCTCCCCTTCCTCTATCACGTCGAAGACGGACTCGTTCATCACGAAGAAACCACCGTTGATGAGGAGATCGGCGTTGTCGATCGGCCCCAGCGCCGTTGCATAGCCGTCCGGGCTGGAGTGGACCGTGTGGAACGATTGCCAGGAACGAACCGCTACGAAGCTCGCCACGGCACCCTTACGGCGAAAATCTGCGATGTGCTCGTCCAAGGGCAGGTCCGAAAGACCGTCTGCGTAGTTGGCGAGGAACACATCCTCCCCCTTCAGGTACTCGCGAACGCGCAGCAGGCGCTGCCCGATGTTCGAATGCAGGCCCGTGTCCACGAACGTAATGCGCCAGTCCTGGATGTCGGTCGAGTGCAGCTCGATCGTCCGGCCGCCTTCGCTCAGCGTGAAGTCGTTCGACATGCACTCGTTGTACTTGAGAAAGTAGTCGCGGATCAGGTCGCCCCGGTAGCCGAGGCAGAGGATGAAGTCCTTGTGGCCGAAGTGCGCGTAGTAGCGCATCAGGTGCCACAGGATCGGCCGCAGGCCGACGTTGACGAGCGGCTTCGGAATCGTGTCCGAGTGCTCGCGCAGGCGCGTGCCCATGCCGCCGCAGAAAAGTACGACCTTCATGTTCCTCGTTGCGCGCCGGCGTCCCTCACGCCGTTGTTCTCCGACTCACCCGGGCAATGTCCTTGGCCCGTCCCTTCAGGCCTGCACTTCTTCGAGCAGGTCCGCCTCGACCAGTGCTTGCGCCGCGCGCTGCAACAGCTCGATTGGCAAGCCGGATGCGGCCTGAGTATCCCGTAACCCGTGCGCTCCATCGGCAAGGCTGAGCAACCATAGCATTGCGTGCTCGAAATCGCCCGGGCCGACCCCGCCCATGCTGCGAAACAGCCCGCGCTTTCCGAGCCTTGGCTCGCCCTTCGGGCTACGGTTGCGGTACAGGCGGTTGCTGTCGAGGCGACTGAGGATCGTGGCAATGGCAAGGATCGACTGCGCCAGCGCGCCCTCGTCGAGCAGTCCAGGATTGTCCGCGGACGTGTGGTATTCGGGATACGCGCCGTTCGGTGAACGCGTGAGTCGACCCACCGGCAGATCGATGCCCGGGGAACAGAACTGGCGTTCGTCGTAGCCATAGGGCGTGAAGTCCAGCACCTTCGCATTCGGTTCCAGTTCACGCACCGCCTGCGCGGCGATCAGGTCGATCTCGCTCGTGCTGCGCCGGCTGCGCTTGAATGTCAGCGGCCCGCGGTCACCAAGCAGGCCGATCGTCAGCCCGCCGCGCACTCGCGGAAGTCGAGACTCGTTGCGGGCAAGCCAGGCAATCGATCCGATTGTGCCGGGCGCGAAGATGAAGCGATACGACAGATTCGGCCGAGATTTGAGGGCTTCCTCGGCCAGCATGGCGGCGACCGCGATGCCGCTCGCATTGTCGTTGGCGAGCGCCGGGTGGCACGTATGTGTGTAAACGAGGATCTCTCGGTCGCTCTCGCCCCGCACAAGGCATTCGGCGTAGGTCAGACTGCCGGGCTTGAGGTCCGCGTCTATCACTACTTCGTACTCGGCCTCCGGCCAGCTCATCAGCTCACGGTGCGCCAGGCAGAAGCCCCAGGTTTCGCGGTAGTAGCTGGTGCGGTAAGGAATCCAGTCCGGTCGTTGCGGCAGCGTGTGCAGGTGCGGTCGCAGGTCGTGGAGCGACATGCGGGCGCGCACCGGCACGGAATAGCCGACCACGTGCAGCGCGTGAGCCTGGAAATCAACCAGCCGCCGCCCTGTCGCGTCGGCGATGTAAGCGTCGCGGATGTTCCATTCCGGCGGGATATTCCAGTCGAATACGGACGTGCCAGTAGGAACCTCCGAGACCTTGAGCGGCAGCGTCCGCCCTATGCGCTCGAGGGTGGTCCTTACACCGTTGCCCGTGATACTGCGGCAGAGCGGGTAGATCTCACCGACCAGTTCCAGTGTCCGCCGCGCCAGCGGCAACGCCGCCTCGATAGAACCCAGCTCCGCAAACAGGCTCGTCACGATGCGCCCGCCCAACCGCCACGTTCCGCGACGTCGCGGGCAAACTGCGCCGCATTGAAATCCGCAAACGCAGCGTCGCGCTCATTGACGGCACTGCACGGCAAGGGCCAGGCGATGCCGAATGCCGGATCGTCCCAGCGCACGCCCCCCGACAGTTCCTGCGCGTAGTAATCGGTCATCTGATAGAGCACCTCGCACTCGTCCTCGAGCGTCTGGAAGCCGTGCGCCAGTCCGGGCGGGATGAACAGGGCGGCCTGCTCGGTCGCGCTCAGTTCCATGAAGATGTGCTGCCCGAACGTCGCTGAGGCGGGCCGCAGGTCGATCACAGCGTCGAAGATGCGGCCGCGGAGACAACGCACCAGCTTGCACTCCCGCGCCGGCGGCCACTGGAAATGCATGCCGCGGACAGTGCCCCGGGCCATCGATCGCGAAAGACTCGTCTGCACCATGCGCGCGGCCAGGCCCTGTTGCCCGAACTCCCGCTCGCAATGCAGTCGGGCGAAGCTGCCGCGGGCATCAAGCTGTGGCTCGGCTTCCACCCGGAAGACACCGGCAAGGCTGCATTCGCTGAAACGCATCGGATATCGCTTCTCGTGAATGGGCTCGTCGGATTCGTCGCTGCAGCACAGGCCCGGACGCGCGGGTCTCAGGCTACAGACGATACGGCAGGCTCACCCACCCAGAAGAACCGGTCGTCGATCTGGCCGGTCCGCGACAGGTAGCGCAGCTGCTTGAGGCGGGTGTACGCACGAAACTGGTGAGTAGCTTCGTCGAACTCGATGCGCTTGAACAAACGATGCAGCTCGGCCGCCCCGGCCCGCGCCGTCCAATGGCACGCAAACCCGGGCAGGCGGGTCGCGATCTTGTCAAAGGACACTCGATAGCTCCGATTGTCTCCGCCACTCGGGCCGACGCTCACATCGCATCCTGCAAACTCGTCGGCAACGATTTCGGCCAGTTCGCGGACGCGGTAATTCTCAGCCGTCGAGCCGACGTTGAAGACTTCCCGGTTGACCATCTCGGCCGGCGCCTCGAGCGCGCACGCGAAGGCGTGGCAGATGTCCTCGACATGAACCAGTGGGCGCCACGGCGTCCCGTCACTGGTCAGCACGATGTGCTGAGTCGTGTGAGCTCGCGCGCACAGGTCGTTGAGAACGATGTCGAAGCGCATGCGCGGCGACGGCCCGTAGGCCGTGGAATTGCGCAGGAACACGACGCAGAACCGGTCGTCTGCGAGCCGTGCCACGTCGCGCTCGACCATCACCTTGCAGCGGGCGTAGGCCGTCTGCGGATTCACCGCCGATGTCTCGTCGAGGAAGTCGCCGGTTCCTACCCCGTAGACGCTACAGGAGGAGGCGTAGACGAAGCGACGGACCCCGGCCGACTTGGCCAGTTCGGCGATGCGGACCGATCCGATGTGATTGATCTCGTACGTGACCTCGGGCTTGTTCTCTCCCAGCGGATCGTTCGAGAGTTCAGCGAGGTGCAGTACGGCGTCCACCCCTTCGAAGTCGCATGGCCCGAGCTGGCGCAGGTCCTTGCGCATTGTCGACATCTGCAGCCCTCGCGCCGCCGCATCCGTATACATCCAGCCGTCGCGATAGAAGCCGGTATCCAGCCCGGTGACATGATGACCCCGGGCAGCCAGCACCGGAGCGAGGCGACAGCCGATGTACCCGTCGGTACCGGTAACCACTAGGCGCAACTCCACCCCCCGGAATTCACGGGCGGCGCCGTTTGTCCCGCCATGGCTTCAAGGCGCGCCAGAGGGCACCAGCCACTTAAGTCGAAGCGCCAAGCCAGCAAGACGAACCTTTTCGGCAGCCTTCGTCTGCTGCCACCACGCCAGACCGATAATTGCCCTTGCCATCACGCCCAGCATCGAACGCCCCGCCCGGCCGCGGCGCAAGGGTGCGAAGAGCCTGAAGGCCTCGGCCGGAGCTTCGGTCATGCGGATCGCCAGATAGCGCTCCTGGATCGCACTCTTGATCGAGTCGGCGGCTACCCTGTCGAGCCGGGCTCCGGCGCTGTCCATGGCGGCCGACAGCGCCACGGCGTCTTCGGCCACCTCGGCAATCAGGCCCTTGCCCGCCATGACCTGCAGCCGGGCCAGCAGCGCGTCCCGAACATCTCGCACGTCGAGTTTCTGCTCGGGCGAGAGTCCGAGGTACTCGCCGAGCGAATGATTCCCGCGTATCCATCGGCCAATCTCCGCATCACCGTCGGCAAACTTCCTCAGGCGCTCTGAGGCCAAATACTGCTGGCCCTGCGGTCCCCTCGTTCCATGGTGCTGGCGAAAGATGAACGACGGCGCATCGCAGATCGCGATCCGCTGGCCCCGCGCGACGCGAAGCGTGAAGTCATAGTCCTCCGAGGTCAGTATGTCCGTTCTGAACCCACCCACTTCGGCAATTCGGGTTCGCCTGACCAAGGCACCGTTCAGGTGCGCGAAACACGAACGCAGGAACTTCGGATAGAAATCCGCGGCAGTGAAGTCCGGCCACTGAAGTGCCTCGCCCGCCGTCACACGGCCCGACGAATCGCTCGAGCCCCACAAAAAGCGGCTGATTACCAGCGCGGCATCGGGCTCAGCAGCAAGCGCATCGAGGCGCTGTTCTATCGAACGCGGAAGTGCCACGTCATCGTCGTCCAGAAACCAGACCCAGTCGCCGCTCGCATGGGTCAGCGCAAAGTTCAACGCAGTCGCCTTGCCTTCGTTGGGCTTGTGAAAGTAACGGACCAGTGGCGGGAACATACGAGCCACTGCCGCCGTCCCGTCGGTCGAGCCGTCGTCGACGACGATGATTTCAAACGGCGGCTCGGTCTGGCCAAGCAGCGACACAACGCACTCCGCCAGCATCCCGGCACGATTGAAGGTCGGAACGATGACACTCACGCGCCGGGGGACGGCACGCGTGGGGGGCACCTCGATGACGGAGGCCGACACTTGAGAACTTGCCTCGGAATCAGACAGTTACCGAACTGCGGGCTTGCAACTGGGCAAAAAGGAAATCTGCAGAAAGCTTACCGCACGCTGTCCTACCGCCGATTGCGTTCCCTCACTGGATCGACGGTGAGCGAACGCCAGTTGACGTTCGTCATTCGCCAGGTGCGGCGAGGTTGAGGCTGGCGTTATCGATGACCAGCACCCAGTCCTGGGTGGCGGGCGGTGTGAACACGCGCGTGCCGGTGGTGGCGAACTCACCGATCGACGTGGCCGTGCCCGCGACCGGGTCGAACCACCAGGCCCGCGCCGTGGTGCCCGCCACCTTGGCCATGTTCACCGTCAGGCTCTTCTGGATCGGCGTGTAGACGATCACGCTCGAACCATCCGACACACGCGCCGCCGCCGCATAGTCGGGTCCGAGCGCACCCGCCCCGCTGGCCAGAATCCCCGAATCCGGCACCAGCCGCTCCCACGCCCGCGACAGGAACAGCTTCCGATACAGCGTCATGCTGCGCGCCCCGACGGAGTTCAGCGCGGTCTGCCAGCCGCTGTCGAACAGCCAGATCGGTCGGTTGCCGAAGAAGCTGCCGGTCGCGCCCAGCAGCACCGGCCAGTAGGCCTGGCTGCGCAGGCAGCGCGCGGTCGCACCGTTCTCGTTCTCGTAGTAGCCCTCGAAGTAGACGAACGGCCGCACCGTCGAGCGCTGGTAGTCGGCAATCGAGTGCGCCGGCGTCGACGAGCAGTCCGAGTAGGTCGTGTTCAGCGTGAACCACGGCTCGGCGTTGTAGTACAGCGCGCCGGACTCGTAGCGGAAGTTGTGCGCCGTGAAGATCCGCGGCTGGTCGGTCGCCTGGATGCCGCGCACGATCGCGCGTGTTTTCGCCAGCGTCGCGTCGACGTACCAGTCGCCGCCCATCACCCAGACGATGTTGTTGAAGCCGCGGTAGCGGTTGCCCAGATAGCGGCCGTAGTTCTCCATCACCGCTTCGGTGTTCACCGCGCTGTTGATCTCCGGCCACCAGCCCTCCTGCCCACCAAGGTAGCCGAGATACGCCGGCGTCATCAGCACCAGGAAGCCCTTGCTGCGCGCCAGGTTCAGCACGTAGTCGACATGCGCGAAGTACGCCTCGTTCGGCCGCGAAAAGTCATACACGCTGCCACTCTTCGCAAACGGCGCCTGCCCTTCACGGTTCACCGGACCATTGAAGTAGTGCTCAATGATGTTGACGATGATCGCGTTGAACCCCCGCACACGACGATCCTCGAGATACGTCTCCGCCTCGGCCTTCGTGATCCCCGTAAACAGCGACCACGGCGTGTCCCCCACCACCAAAAACGGCCTGTCACCCTGATCCACCAGCCGCCGCTTGTCCGCCGAAACCTTCAACGGAAAGGACGCTGCTGACGGCGACAACGGCGGAGTCGGCAACGACGCTGTGACCAGTACTGCTGCTGAGGCGTTGGCCGAGCCCGCGGCGCCGTTGCATGTCAACGCATACGTGTAGGTACGCGGCGTGGCAAGAGCGGTCGTCGCTTCGCTTCCCCCGGTTGCCTTGCTGCCACTCCAGTCGCCACTGGCAGCGCAGGAACTTGTATTGGTCGATGTCCAGCTGAGTGTCGTCGAGCCGCCTTCCACCAAAGCAGCCGGCGATGCCGCCACGCTTACTACCGGCGCTGAAGGGGCTATCGGCGGTGCTATCGGAACCGTTACCGCCGGGGAATCGGATCCACCGCCGCCCGAGCATCCGGCCAGGCCGATCGAGGCTGCAGCGACGCAGGCGCCGAGCACGGCCGAAAGCCGTATCGAGAGCAGCTCCATTCGCGCTCGCCCCGTTGTCATGGCACTCGTCTGCGGGTCCGTCCGACATATCGCCCGGACCGGAACTTCGTCAACCGCGAGTGAACACCATCTGCAGTGTAGGCGCGCGCCAGCTGCTACTGCCCCGGTGCCGGCAGGTTGAGGCTGGCGTTATCGATGACCAGCACCCAGTCCTGGGTGGCGGGCGGTGTGAACACGCGCGTGCCGGTGGTGGCGAACTCACCGATCGACGTGGCCGTGCCCGCGACCGGGTCGAACCACCAGGCCCGCGCCGTGGTGCCCGCCACCTTGGCCATGTTCACCGTCAGGCTCTTCTGGATCGGCGTGTAGACGATCACGCTCGAACCATCCGACACACGCGCCGCCGCCGCATAGTCGGGTCCGAGCGCACCCGCCCCGCTGGCCAGAATCCCCGAATCCGGCACCAGCCGCTCCCACGCCCGCGACAGGAACAGCTTCCGATACAGCGTCATGCTGCGCGCCCCGACGGAGTTCAGCGCGGTCTGCCAGCCGCTGTCGAACAGCCAGATCGGTCGGTTGCCGAAGAAGCTGCCGGTCGCGCCCAGCAGCACCGGCCAGTAGGCCTGGCTGCGCAGGCAGCGCGCGGTCGCACCGTTCTCGTTCTCGTAGTAGCCCTCGAAGTAGACGAACGGCCGCACCGTCGAGCGCTGGTAGTCGGCAATCGAGTGCGCCGGCGTCGACGAGCAGTCCGAGTAGGTCGTGTTCAGCGTGAACCACGGCTCGGCGTTGTAGTACAGCGCGCCGGACTCGTAGCGGAAGTTGTGCGCCGTGAAGATCCGCGGCTGGTCGGTCGCCTGGATGCCGCGCACGATCGCGCGTGTTTTCGCCAGCGTCGCGTCGACGTACCAGTCGCCGCCCATCACCCAGACGATGTTGTTGAAGCCGCGGTAGCGGTTGCCCAGATAGCGGCCGTAGTTCTCCATCACCGCTTCGGTGTTCACCGCGCTGTTGATCTCCGGCCACCAGCCCTCCTGCCCACCAAGGTAGCCGAGATACGCCGGCGTCATCAGCACCAGGAAGCCCTTGCTGCGCGCCAGGTTCAGCACGTAGTCGACATGCGCGAAGTACGCCTCGTTCGGCCGCGAAAAGTCATACACGCTGCCACTCTTCGCAAACGGCGCCTGCCCTTCACGGTTCACCGGACCATTGAAGTAGTGCTCAATGATGTTGACGATGATCGCGTTGAACCCCCGCACACGACGATCCTCGAGATACGTCTCCGCCTCGGCCTTCGTGATCCCCGTAAACAGCGACCACGGCGTGTCCCCCACCACCAAAAACGGCCTGTCACCCTGATCCACCAGCCGCCGCTTGTCCGCCGAAACCTTCAACGGAAAGGACGCCGAAGTGGGTGGCACGGTCACCGAGACAGTCGCTGACCCGGACGCCGAACCTCCCGCACCCGAACACGTCAGCACGAACGTCGACGTTGTGGACAGCGCAGCCGTGGCCTGCGCGCCTGCAGTCGCCTTCGCGCCGCTCCAGCCACCCGACGCCGTGCACGACGTCGCGTTGGTCGACGACCAGTTGAGCGTGGCGGATCCACCCTGGGCAACCTGACCGGGTGTCGCTGAGATCGAAACCGTCGGGCGCGGCAGGGCACTGACCGCCACCGTTGCCGTCCGCGTCGCGGACCCACCAGCCCCACTGCACGCGAGGGTATAGGTGTAGGTACGAGCCGAGGTCATGGCCCCGGTGGATTGGCTGCCTGCTGTGGCCCGCGCGCCGTTCCAGTCACCGCTGGCCGTGCAGGACGTCGCGTTAGTACTCGTCCAGCTGAGAGTCGCCGAGCCACCCTGGCTCAGCGATGATGGAGTGGCGGTGAGACTGAGCGTCGGCGCCGGCGTGACCGGAGTCACAGTGACCGTCGTGCTCTTCGTCGCGGTCCCTCCGGGACCAGTGCAGGCGATCGTGAATGTCACCGTCTGCCCGAGGGCAGCCGTGGCCTGTGATCCTGATGTCGTCTTAGCGCCTGTCCAGCCTCCGGATGCGACGCAGGAGCTTGCATTCGAGGAGGTCCAGGACAGCGTCGATGTTCCGCCTTGAGCAACCTGGGCGGGATTGGCCGACAACGTAACGGTCGGAGGCGGCGGGGTCGCAGAGACCGCGACAGTCGCGGTCCGCGTGATCGAGCCGCCGGCCCCCGTGCAGCTCAAGGTATACGAGTACGTCTTTACCGAGTTGAGGAGGCCAGTCGACTGGGAACCGTTGGTCGCCTTGCTGCCCGTCCAGTCACCAGACGCCGCACACGACGTCGCGTTGGTTGAACTCCAGCTGAGGGTCGAACCGTTCCCCTGCATGATCGCGCTTGGGCTCGCGCTGATTGCGAGCGTCGGCGGCGGAACCACGGGAGTGACGTTCACCGTGACGGACTGCGATCTGGAGCCCCCCGCGCCAGTACACGTCAAGGTGTAGGTCGTAATCGACGCCAGTCCGGCCTGGGATTGCGTTCCGCTGAGCGCGCGCGATCCGGTCCAGCCGCCGCTAGCCGTGCAACTCGTCGCGTTCGAGGTCGACCAGCTCAGGGTCGTCGATCCGCCCGCGACAACCGTCGTCGGCGCAGCAGTGAGGGTCACCGTCGGCAGAGGCGTTACCGTTTTTGGAACGACCGTAACATTGACCGACTGGGTGGCTGATCCGCCTCCGCCGGTGCACGTCAGCGCGAACGACGCGTTACTCGTCAGCGGACCGCTCGACGCAGAGCCACTCGTCTGCTTGCTGCCGCTCCAGTTGCCGCTCGCCAAGCAGGACGTCGCGTCGGTGGACGACCAAGTCAAGGTTGTGGCTGCACCCGAATTTACCGTCGATGGCGACGCCGACAACGTGACCGAAGGTCCCTGCGGATTCGAGGCTGACTGCGTGACGTTCGCCGTGACAGTTTGCCCGGCGATGCCTCCCGAACCGCTGCACGTCAGCGTGTAGGAAGTCGTCGATTGCAGCGGCCCGGTCGATTCGTTTCCCTCCAGGACTCTCTGCCCACTCCATCCCCCGGCCGCTTCGCAAGCGGACGCGTTGGACGACGACCAGTTGAGGATGGCCGCCGAGGTCTGCTGGATCGTGTCCGGTGCGACCGACAGATCCACCGCCGGCGGTGCCGGGGTCGGGGTAGGAGCTAGGCCGGGAGCCGGCGCCGGTGCGGGAGCGGCTGGCGGTGCCGCCGATGGTGACGCCGCGGCCGTGTCGTCGCCGGTGCAGCCAGCGAGAACGATGGCACCGGCAAGCAGCGCGGCCCCAATTGCGGCTCGCGCCAGATTCGCCAGACCCGCTTTGCAAAGATTATCTTCTGAAATCAATGCTTTACACGCTGCCTAGAAAGCAGCCGCCCACTTGGCCCTCAGCCGTAAATCCTAATGCATCCAGCGGACCCAGGCGCCTGAAAACGGCCCGGGAAACTCCCCCAGGCGCGGTAATACAAATGTCGCCCAAGCCCCTTCTGGGAGAGTGTTCCGGCCCCCTCAACTCCGGGGCGGCATTTTCGCAGACGTTCCGGGTCAACTTCTCGCCGCCGGAGTGACCTCGGCCCTTCGGCCGACCGACGGTCACCTGCGAGCGGAGCCAGTGTCCATCCGGGTGTCAGCCCGCGCGGCACAGGCTCACAGCGTCGCGGGAGCCTCTCGATTTTCCGTTCCGTTGCGGAGGCTCAGGACCACCAGCCTGACCGCCAGCCGCAGGGCTTGCATCCGCTCGTGGCGATCCTTCAGGCCCCACCACGCGACACCGGCCAGGCCCCGGGCCATGACCCGCAGCAGCGTCTGCCCTGACCGTGACCGGTTGAGACCCCGGGCACGCTCGAAAAAATCCTCGGGATCAGCCAGGACGCTGACCAGGAAGTATTTCTGCTGCGCGGCTCCGATCAGTGTCGTGCGCTCAGCCGCCGTCAACTCCCCCGCCCTGTCACGCTGCATGCAGGCCGCCAGATGCAACGCGTCCTCCACCATTGCATCGGCGACTCCCTTGCCCGCCATCACAACGAGGCGATTGAGCGTCGCTGCGCGCTGCTGGGCCGGAGTCAGCGGCCCCGCGACCGGTGGCGCAAGAAACTCTCCGAGGGCCGCATCGCTGCGGAGCGCTCGCCCGACCATCGCGTCGTAGCGCGCCCAGACCTTTTCCCGGTCGGCCGCGTCATGCCGGGCCGCAGCGGCTCCGCGCTGCCCCTGATGGCGTCGAAAGATGAAAGTCGGCACTGGCAGCAGTTCGACGCGGACGCTGCGAACCAGCCGGATCAGCATGTCGTAGTCCTGTGACCTCAGCAGATCTTCCCGGAACGGACCAATGCTGCGATAGCACTGGGTGCGGACAAGGGCGCCCTGCAGGGTTGTGAAGCATCCCTGCATCATCGTCAGCGCAACGTTCGACCGGTCGACCTTCGGCCATTCGATCAGGTCGCCGGCCTCGATGCCATTGGCTCCGCTCGTACCCCAGTAGTGCTTGCTGAACACCGCACCCACGTCCGGCGTGAACGCTGCGACCCGATCGGCAATCGAAGTCGGCAGTGCAACGTCATCGTCATCGAATACCCATACGAAGTCGCCCGTCACGTGCGGCATCGCCGCGTTGAGGGCGCGGGCCTTGCCGCCGTTGGAAAGGCGCATGTACGAGATCCGCTCCCCGAAACGTGCCACCAGTGCTCCGGTGTCGTCGGTCGATCCGTCATCGATGACGATGACCTGGTGAGGCGCGAGCGTTTGTCCTAGCACGGACTCGAGGGACTCCCCGAGCAACGGGCCGCGGTTGTAGGTCGAGATCAGGACGCTGACTCGCGCCGCCGGCATCATGTCGGGCATCGTCGCGCATCCTCGGTAGGACGGAGCGGTGCCAGCATCTGTCCCGCCTTATGCTGCCAGGTCATCGTTTCCCCCCGGAAGAAGCGCGACCAACTCGTCATAAGCGCTGGCCAATCCTGCACGACTCGCCTCAGTGACTCCGGCAACCTTGCGGCAAAGCTGATCCCGTTCGGATTCGACACGGTTTGCAATAGCGACGAGGCCTTCCTCGCTCACCGCTGACATGTCGATGCAGAACTCGGCCAAGTCGCAATCTCCCATGAACTGGAGAACCTTGCGCGCTGGAGATATGGCAATGACCGGCACTCCCGCCGCAACGGAAAGAACCAGTCCATGCAGCCGGGAGGCAACGACAAATCGGGCCGCCGCCACCTGTTGCAGGAACTCTTCCGCAGTCCTGACCTCGACAAACACGCCGCGGGAGCGGGTCGCCTCCGTCACACGAGACAGTACCTCCGTGACGGCACTCGGGTCCATTGAAACATCCGAGCAGACGAACCGCAAGGACGCGCCGGCGCCCGCCCATCGGTCGCAGGCTGCCGCCAGGGCCCGAAGGTAATGGTCGTAGGTCGCCTCGCGGACCGTGGTCCAGGTTCGGAAGGAAATCGGACTCACGACGATGACGTTGCCGAGCCCTATTCCCGGCTCGCGCACTGGAGGCATATTCATCCCGAGCGCCGGATCGGGATCGACCCGGCCGGGACGTCGCATTCCGGCGACTCGCAGCAACTCGATGCTGCCGCTGTCGCGAAAGCTGCGCATCTGGGCCAGGCGCACCGCGTTGACCGCCATGGTCTGGCTCGCGCGGGAAAATATCTGGTCGACACCGACGCTGAAGTAGGCGACAGGCACTCCAAAGACGCGAGCCAATGCGGTCCAGGTGAGCAGTACCCGAGGCTGGCTGCCTGGTCCGCCGAAGAAGTCCTCGATCTGGCCGCCGCCGGACATTACGAGCAGATCGAGCGTGCGCAGCACGGCAACGATGCGCCGCGTCCCCAGACCGCGGTCTAGCCACCTGGGGCCGGGGTGCTCAAGCTCCTCCCACGAGGTTCCGTCCGCGAGGTACGCGGGACCGTAGCCCTCCGACGGGAATGCGGCAATGCCGAGCAGCTGCACCGCATCTGCCGGATCCCGATTGATGGCGACGAACTCGCAGTCGGGCCGTCGCAACGCGATGTTGGACATCACCTCGCGCACGATGGCCGCGTCGCCAAGGTTGCGACTGGTGAACATACCCAGAAGGCCGATGCGTCGACGCCGTGCCATTGTTGCTGGACGGTTCGCTGCCCTCATCGCTCTCTAGGCCGGTGCATCGGGCTTGTCAGCGCGCGGCCCGCGTGCCGGCTGCATCAGCTCGCGCATTATTTCCGTCTTTCGCCAGTAGGCGAAGCGAAGCGCAAACGCCGCGGCTCGCGCTCGCTCGGACCAGATGACGGGTGATGTCAGCGCGACGCGGAGATAGTCCAGATGCCGACGAATGAACACTGCAGCATGCTTTGGCTTGGCGGTCGGCCAGAACAGCGAGTCAAACTGTTCGGGCGACATGAGGCCCGTCCAGTGACCGACCGCCGCACGTCGGATGAGCAGCGTTTCGGGCAGGACCTTGAACTTTCCAAGCAGGGCCAGTTCCGCCATCAGGACCAGATCGCCGTGAGGATAGGGTCGGTCGAGTCGCGTCTGCAGCAGCGCATCACGCCGAATGACTCCGTACTGCTCGTTGTTGAGGCAGAGGTTCATGCAGACATGCCTGAATCGATCGCTGGCACGCGCGTCGAGCGCTTCGACGTCGTTCAGCGGCATCGTCACCGACTTGCCGTGCTCATCCACGTAGGCTGTCTGCCCGAAGCACAGGACGAACTCAGGGTTCTCCTTGAGCCAGCGCACGCACGACTCGAGGAAGAGCGGCGCCGATATGTCGCTGTCCGACGACCACTTGAAGAACTCCCCACGCGCCTCGCGCACGACGAAGTTCCAGTTCTCCGGCGCACCGATGTTTCGGGGCTGCCTGACGTACCGGACCCGCGGATCCTTCTGCATGGCGTCACGGCAGATCTCCGCGGTATGGTCGGTCGAGGAATTGTCCGCGATGATGAGTTCGAAGTCGCCCAGCGTCTGGCCCAGCAGCGACGCCAGCGTCTCGCGCAGGAAGGCCTCGCCGTTGTAGACCGGCAGGCCGATGCTGACCAGAGGAGTGCTCACCGCGAAGTTGCCTTCAAGAAGCCTTCCGTTTCCGTGCCAGCACCATCAGCGTGTGCCCCAATAGGGCCCGCTCTTTCAGCGCCTCCCAGCCTG
Organism: uncultured beta proteobacterium; assembly: GCA_963766365.1. Classification (GTDB taxonomy): domain Bacteria; phylum Pseudomonadota; class Gammaproteobacteria; order Burkholderiales; family Burkholderiaceae_F; genus JALORV01. Next base: position 227,519 of record CAVXZK010000005.1, on the reverse strand, counting down.
ACTGCAACCCCGCCATCGAGAAGGTCGCTCTAAGCTTCGAGGAATTGAGGAGTCGCAGCACGCCCCGATGTCCGTCCGGATGCAGCGAGCTCAACTGCAGGATATCGAAGTGCGGATGTAGCATCGCCCGCAATTCCCGGGCATTGACCCAGTTCCTGAAGCGGCCCGGACCGGGCGGCGGCACGCCGTCCATACGTTCGATCACAAACCGGTTCTGGGTGGCGAGCATCAGCAGTCCGTCGTCACGCAGCAGTCGTGCGGTCCGGACCAGAAAGTCGCCGGGGTCGGCGACATGGGCCAGCGCCTCGAGGCTCACGACAACGTCGGCGCTTCCGCGCTCGATTTCCATCGCCATGAAGTCGCCGGCCCTGAAGGCGACATCGGGATAGCGATCGCAGGCCGCTGCGATCGCCTCGTCAGCGATGTCGATGCCGCGAACGGATCCGAACGGCGTGAGTTGCGCGCTGAACCAGCCCGACCCACAGCCGATCTCGACGATGTCGCGCGGTCCGCGATCGGTTTGGCGGAGCCAGGACAGAATGGTGGCAGCCTGCCGTGCGTTGGGCGCAGGCAGTCGCATGTCCGCACCGCGATGTGTCGCGTTCCAGGCGTTCCAGAAGCGCCGCTGCGCCTCGGCACTGAGCGGATCCTCCTTTTCATCACGCGCCGAGGAGTCCGCATCCAGCGGACCGGACACGTGCTCTTCCTTGACCAAGGACTCACCTACTGCCATCCAGCGCACGCACGCATCACGCAGGAGGCGGGAAGACTTCGAGCTGCGGGATCGGGACGACGAACCTCCCGCCCCATTCCCGAATGTATGCGGCCTGGACGCTGATCTCTTCCCTGAGGTTCCACGGAAGGATGAGCACGTAATCGGGCCTGGCCTGCAAGATTGCCTCGGGGGCGAGAATCGGAATGCGCATGCCCGGTGTGTACTTGCCCTGCTTGTAGGGATTGGCATCGACCGTGAAGTCGAGGAAGTCCGTGCGGATGCCGCAGTAGTTGAGCAGCGTGTTGCCTTTCCCCGGAGCGCCGTAGCCGACGATCGTCTTGCCCCGCTCCTTCGCATCGATGAGAAACGAAAGCAGCTTCCGCTTGACCGCGTTCACGTTCCTGCTGAACCCGCGATAGCGGTCCAGGGTCTCGAATCCGTCGTCGACCTCCCGCTGGCGCAAGGACGTGACGCGCTCTCCGACGAGCAAAGCCGCGTTCTCCGCGTGCCTGGCATAGATGCGCAGCGATCCGCCATGGGTCGGCAATTCCTCCACATCGAAGAGGACGAGGCCATGGCGGGCAAATACGCGCTCGACGGCGACGAAGGAAAAGTAGCTGAAGTGCTCGTGATAGATCGTGTCGAACTGGTTCTCGGCCATCAGCCGCGCAAGGTGCGGGAACTCCATCGTGATCACGCCGCCTGGCGCCAGCAGACGCTTCATGCCCGCCACAAAATCGTTGAGGTCCGGCACGTGAGCGAGCACGTTGTTGCCCAGCAGAAGGTCCGGTCGCCCATGCTCGGCTGCGATGTGCTCGGCGGTCCGCGTTCCGAAGAACGTCACCGTCGTCGGTATGCCCTTCTCCACGGCAACGCGCGCCACGTTAGCCGCCGGCTCGATGCCAAGCACCGGAACGCCCTTGGCAACGAAGTGCTGCAGCAGGTAACCATCGTTGCTGGCGATCTCCATCACCTTGGACCTGGCACCCAAGTCCGAACCGCGCGCACATGGCCTCGGCGTAGCGCCGGGCATGCTCGACCCAGCTTGAGGAGTAGGAGGAAAAGTAGGCGTACTCGGTGAAGATCTCAGCCGGGGCCACGAACTCCTGCAGCTGCACGAGGAAGCACGCGTCACAAACATAGGCATGCAACGGGTAGAACGGCTCCATTAGATGCAACTGATCCGGCGCGATATGAGTCTGGCAAAGGGGCGACATGCCCAGATCGACGAACGTCGTGCGGAGAGGAACTCGGCAAGAGCGGCAGTGAAGGGAGGAGGTCGTCATCTTGGCGATGCGTCGGCATTGCGGCGCCCGTGCCCGTGGACGCGCGCACCGTGCCACTTGTAGGTGACGCTGGCGCAACTTTACTCAATCGGCCTGAAGCCCGGGTGATCGGCGACAGAAGTCACCCTCAATGCTGCTGCCATAGTCCATCGTCGTCGGTTCGTTCGAGCGATGTCCGCCTGCTGTCCGGCCACCCGCTACGAGAGCAGGCGCCCTACCTCACCCCTGGCGATAACTCCAGGAAGCCCGTCAAGGTCGCGGATGCGACCGCGAGTCCGTTCACGGGAAATGCCTCGGCGATGCAGCCGGGCGGCGAAGTCGACCTGATAGGCCACCAGCGCTGCTTCGATCTGCTCGAGGCTCACTTGACCTGCTGTCTGAAGCACCGCATCTGCCAGCGGACGGGCCCCGGACCGCGCCTCGTTCCAGATTGCAATCCAGCTCCGGTCACCGCGCCCCGTGGCCTCGGCGCAGCCTCGCACCATGTGAAAGACATCGTATAACGGCAGGCAAATCTGACCGCAACTTTCGAAGTCAATGATCCGCCATCCATCCGAGCTTGCGAGGATATTGCGCGGCCAGAAATCCCCGTGTTGTGGGAACGACGGCAGCACGTTGCGCGACAGGATGGCGGAAAGGCTGGCTGCCACTTCGGCGCGTAGTCCGAGCCCGCAAAGCAGGCGCAGGTCATCAAGCAGTGGCCGCAGGTCTGCATGGTTGCCCGGCGGAGTCAGACTGAGATCCGATATGGCATCCCAGAGCGGTCGCGCCAACCGCAATGCGGCCGCCGCTGCCGCGTGCCATGAGGGCGACTTTCGCGACCTGATGACAACGTCGAGCGCGGTGCCATCAACGAATTCCTGAACAAGCATTCGTGCAGGTCCCTCCTCGAACGCGGCCGCTTCAGGCACGAATGGCCGCGATGCCGGGTGCCGGCACAGTTGCCGAGTCCAATCGGCCTCGCGCCGGAAGCCCTCGTGGCTGGCCGGACGCACCTTTAAAAAGTGCGTTGTCGTTGCGTTCGGCGTGAACACAAGGGCATTGAAGCCGCGATTGGAAATCAGGTCGCCTAGCATGGGTGAGGTAGCCGCCAGCGGACCGACATTGCGGACGATGAGGACGTCGGACCATCGGCGTGGGCCGCCCCCCACTTCCGAGTCTAGACGTGCGAGCAGGCGAGACTGTGGCAAGACTAGGCCTTTGCGACAACCAGAACTGCTGGAAACAGCAGGCTCGGCAGGCCCATCGCGAGCACCGCTGATCTCAGTCGATCACGTCCCCACTCGCGGGCTCGCATCGCCTCCGCATCACGGACTCGATCGCCTTCGTCTGGAATCAAGGTACGCGGCGCGGCCAGCGAAGGTTCAACCCAGTAGCTGCAGCCTTCTCGAAAGCCGGCCCGACGCACCGTCCGCGCGAGTTCCCCGAGGCCGTTCAGCCGTGCCCCTTTCGACTGCCTAAAGCGAAGTCGCCCAAGCCACCATCGGTTGTCAGCCGCAATCAAGGCCAGGCCACCCGGCCGCAGGAGCCGGCGTAGCTCAACCAGCGCGGCAAGGTCGGGAGCATGGCCATACAGTGTGACCAGGTCGAAATGTTCTTTCGGAAAGCTCAATGAAGCCGATAGCCGGCCCACTGGCATCCGGTCTACCTGTCGGCTGAACGATTCAAGCGCGTCACCCAAGGTGTATTGCGGGACGTCGATGGACAGCGCGCGATCGCAGGGCCAGACCCCGTGCAACCAGAGCACGTTCAGGCGACAGTGATCGGCAAGTGTCAGATCGGCCGCTCGCGCAGCCTCACTGCCCGCATCCACGGACGATCGCTCCGGCTCCGCAGTGACCACGACGTGTCGTTCAGCCTTCGAGGCACGCGTGGTGTACAGCGCGTGTTTGCAAGCAACAGCGAGGAAGGTACCAGAAACAGGGGAGTGGTCGCCCAAACGGGCTGCGCTAAGTAGGCCGAACGGACGAGCCCACCACAAAGGAAGTCTTTGAACTAATGGAAAATTCTCCGCGTGACGATGAATGCGAAATACGAATCTGCCTCGGCGCGTATATCCCGCCGCACGCCTCTGCAGCGCAACGCGGAATTGCACCCAAAGCGCTGCTTCGCTCGTCAGATCGCCACGGCGCAAGGAGGGTCAATATCTTGCCGGCAGTCGCTCCAAGAATGATTGAATCGGCAACAGCTGGAAATCGCGGCGCACGTCGATATGGCCCGTCGCGCAGTCCGGCAACGCAACGTGGAAGTGGGGACCCGACTTAAATGACACTGAACCGAAGCCGACGCCAGCTACTGAAGCAGGCGTTGGCAACGACTGTTGCAGGACTTGCGGGTTGCCGCTGGGAGAGCGATGCAGCTGCGCCGCTTGGGGCACCCCCTCCATCGGGGGAAACTCCTTCCGCGCTGGTGCCCACGCCCGCGCCGACATCGTCGACCGAGCCAGCCGCGTGGGATCCGGCGGTGCCCCCGCTCCTGGTCGGGTCGAGTACCTCTTTTGACTTGTCGCGGACGCTGCCGGCGAGCATCTCTCGCAATGGCAGGTTCGGAGTTGATCCGGCCGGCGCGCCGCTTCCGGCAGGAATGACGCTGACCCCGGCTGGAATTCTTTCAGTGGGAACCGCCGCGATCGCCACGGTCAGTGGAGTGATCTTCACCTACGAGTTGTCATGAAGCGGCGCGATTTCCTGTTTCGCGCCTCCTCGGCGTTCGCCCTGACACTTTCGGGTTGCGGCGGATCGTCGGAGGCCACCAGTGTGGGTGCGACTGCCGCGGCCGGACCGGTCGCTGCCGCTCAATCCGCGGTCAGCCTGGCGCAGGGTACGCCGTGGAGTCCGAACGGTCCGAAGCTGCCGACACTCACGTTGCACCCGACACAGACGGGCACGTTCCCCTATCTCGCGACGGCGTATCCGCTCGAGGGCGCGGTCCCGGCCGGACAGACGGTTTTGTCGGCGAACGATCCGACACTGAGCGCTTCCGTTCTGTCGCGCTGGCCGGACGGGTCGGCAGCCGTCGTAATCGTCGCGGGCGAAGCGGCCGTGATCGCCGGTCAATCGCGCCAGGTTACGCTCAGCCCAGGCGCGAAGCAGCCGTCTGCGCTCACCCCGGCGCGCATCGTTCAACTCGTCTCCGCAATCGCCTTTGACTTCGGAGCTGCGGGCTCGGCGGCGTTGACGGACTTTGCCGCGCCCGAGCGTGTCTGGTGGGCAAACGACCGCGTGATCTGCGCTCGATACCGGGTGAGCATTGGGTCCGCCGGGCTCGAAGCCGTCGTCGATATCCACGCATTTGCATCGGACCGCGCGCTGGTCGAGGTGGTTATCGAAAACGGTCGCTTGGACGCGAGTTCGCCGAGCAGCGTCGCGCCCGCGACCGTGAGCTACACCGACGCAGTGATCAGCGTGAACGGCGCCGCGATCGCCACGGTGAGCAGTCCCGCGGCTGCAATGCCGATTCCGAATGCGCGCCGTCGGGGGCAGTACTCCGGCGGACACGAGGCGTTTCGCGCGTGGTACTGCTCGACCTGGGTCGGGGGTGATCCGAAGCTGGATGTCACCCACGATTCGGCTTCACTGCAGGGCCACCCGTGGCTCTTCAGGGCGGCTGAGAGCACAGGCGAAAACCTCGACACCAAGTATTCGAAGGCATTCGACAGCTATGTCCCATGGGCCACCTGTCGGTTGCGGCTGCCCGGCATGGACGAAACCGGCGACGACGAAGAGATCGGTTTGTTCACCGAGTGTCAGACGGACTACTTCCTGAGCGGCAGCAAGGCCGCCCGACGCGCGGTGATTGCGTCAGGGCTCGCGTGCCTTTCGGCGGACTTTAACTGGAGGCACCTGGACGGACAGGTACCGAAGCAAGCTCAGGTCGCGGGCAAGAACACGACCAACGGCAAGTGGCCCCGGATCAAGACCGAGCCTCGCTGGGGCGGAAGCAATACCAACGATGGCTCCCACATTCCGGCGACGACACTCATTCCGTTCCTGTGTCATCCGTCGCCGTGCTTCATCGAGATCGCGCAGAAGGAATTCGTTTGGAACCATACGAACTTCAACAGCATTGACGGCTCCCATCCCTACGACCAGGTGCGCTCGCGGGCGTGGCGACTGCGAAACTACGCCATCGCGACTTTTCTGACGCCCGACGCCGATGCGGCGCGCAAGGCGGGCTATCGAAGCAGCCTGGTGGCAAGCATGAGGGTGGTCAACGCCTTCCTCGACAAGAGCTGGAATGTCTTCCAGGTGCTGTACGACCTCAGTGTCGAGGATCCGTTCGACCACTCGACGAAACGCGCGGGCCAGCAGGCTTCGTTTTTCATGCACAACTTCTGCGTCCTGTCGTTCCATGCAATCTCCGGGGCGAAGGTCCTCTCTGGGGCGGATGCCAAGGCGTGGGATCAGCTGACCGATCGCATGACGGTCTTCCCGCTGCGGTGGATCAATGACGCATCGGGCTATGAATGGCGTGCCGTTCCGTATCAGCCCACCATCGGAACGCGGCAAGGAAACACCGTCTCCACATCGACCCCGAATCTCGCCGCGATCCTGCGTCAGGAAATGACGAGCGGGACACCGCCGAACTCGCCCGGGCCCTGGCTGAACCTGTACCCGGAGGACGTCGACTGGGGAAAGCTTGCTGCCGAGTCGTCTGGCGGCAACACCTACCCGTCGTGGTACTTCGCGACGTTGTGTGCCGCAGTGGAGCGCGGGGTAGCCGGCGCGCCGGCGGCATGGGACAAGGTCGTGACAAACGGCGGCATCAGCGACCTGGAAATCTGGCGGAAAGGATTCCGCTCTGCGCCACGCTTCAACCGGTGGCCGAGGAACCGATAGATGGCTACACGGATTACAAGCAAGGCGACCACCATAACGGTCGCTGCCCCAAGCATGGCCCTGAAGGCCGCAATCGCAAGCATGCGAAGCGGTTCCTTCCTGGAGTTTAATCAGAAGTCGCTCTGGACGCGCGTCGCTGATCCACGCGGTGCCGCGCCGGATTTCTATCCGGCGAATCCGACCGAAGACGGGGCCAACTACGTCGGTCACACGATGATCGACTACGGCGGCAAATGGTGCTGGGACCCGCTAACCAAACAGGGCATGTGGGTGGGCAACGGCGCGAATCCCGCCGGGAAAAGCGTCCGTATCTACTCACATCTCTACAACACGCATTCCATCTACGACGAAGCTACGAACACCTGGACCGCCTATCGGGGCGTCAAGGGCACGAACGAAGGCAGCGATCCGGACTGCATCGTTCATGTGCTGCACAACAACGCACTCGACGCAGCGGGTCGCCGGTTCTTCAAGAAGAAGTTCCGCACCGACCAGATCATGGTTTACAACCTCGAGACCCGACAGTGGATCGACACGATCCCTGGACCGGGCGCGTTCGAGGCGTCCTATGGCCGGGACGGCGCGATGGAAGTCATCCCCACTCGCGGAACGAAAGCTGCCTTATGGGTGCTGTCAACCTCGAAGGCGACCGATCACAGCCGGCTCGTCGAGTACGACCTCGCGACCGGTGGCCCGTGGCGAATCCTGGCCGACTCCCCCTCCTTGGGGACGCAGCCGAATGGCGCCTCGTGCATGTCGTTCAATCCCCGGGCATTTGGAGGCACCGGCGGCGTGCTGTGTGGAAACAGCACTGGCGCTTACGCAGTACGCACGGACACGCTGGATATCACGCCGGCAGGCACGCCACCGCAGCGGATGGTGGCTCCGAACGGCGCCCACCTGTCCGCAGACCCTTCCGGGCCAGGCTGGTACTACATCGCGAGTGACGGCTACCTCTACTACAACGACGGCGCCTCCTGGAGCCGCGTGCGGCAGATGCCGTCCGATCTCGCAGTCGCCGGCCATACGCATCCCATCGTCGTGTGCCCTCTGCACAAGGACACAACGGGTGAATACGGTGTCCTCTGGATCGTAGCCGGACAAATGCCGTCTCACAGTGCGACCAACGGGGCCTGCGGTTGGCTCTATAAGCCCTAGACGCACTTGCGTGGGCCTCGGTGCCGCGTCAGGGCGCCGGACGATAGCGCGAGACGACCACCGAAAACAGTTCGCGCTCCGCCTCGTGGGGCCGCCCGGCCAACCACCAAAGCCCAACCACGGTGACGGTGTAGATGATGGCACCCAGGGCGATGGAGGCTACGAGGTAAAGCGCCTCGGAGGCCCAACGTTCGGAGACAGGGAACGTCGCATCTAGCGCCGAAAGAGCGGCCGCCATCGCGAACGCACCAAGCAGCGGGCGCACCAGGGCACGTACTAACGGAACCCAGCTGCCCCCAAGGTCGGCAAGCAACAGCCGGGCTCCAACAATGAGCATGACGACCGAGCAGCAGATCCAGGCCAGAATCGCTGCTTCTAGTCCACGGAATACCAGCGCGAGCCCGAACGCCGGCAGCGTTAAGGCCATGCCTACTGCCGAGAGCCGGAACACAGTCCTCGGCCCCACTCGCGTCAGCAACATGGGCCAGTAGCAGCTGCTCATCGCCTGCAGCGCCCCTATCGCCGCCAACAACCCCATCAGCGGCGCTGCTTCAGTCCACTTTGGGCCGAGCACAACACTCGTAACCAGATCAGCGATGCACACGACGCCGACGGCGCTCGGGATCGACAGCAGAGCAATGACTCCCCAGACTCGCGAAAACGCCGAATAGAGTCGTCCCGGATCATTCTTCATCTGCATGTAGCCCGGGTAAACGGCGCGCATGACTGGCGCCACGATTTCTGCGGTGGGCATCGTCGCAAGATCGAGCGCCACCGAATACTTTCCAAGCACCGCTGCACCGAGTTGTTGCCCGATGATCAGATCCTGGGCGCGCGAGCCAAGGATTCCGGTGGCCTGCGTTGCCAGCCACCAGAGTGAAAATCCCAGCAATTCCCTGACGCGCACCATCGTGAAGACTGGCCGAAATTTTGTGAGGACATACGTCATGCCGATCTCGACGATGGCGCCGAGCAGCATGCCGGCGAGCAGAGCCCGGTAGTCACCCCACGCGAGGGCGCAGAGTGCCCCGATGCCGAATGAGGCGACCTTGCGAGCCAGTGCGATCTTGAAGAATGGCCGAAAGTCGAGCGCCCTCTCGTAGCGAGCAAGCCCCGTATTACGGAAGCCGGAAATCAGACTGATCGCCGCGAGCGTGACGATGACGGGCGCCACCCGACTGTCGCCGTACCACTTTTCTGCCAGCGGGATCAACGCCAGCATGACGGCTCCGACGATCACCCCGGTAATGACGCTGAGAGTAAATGCGGTCGAGTAAGCATCGCGCTCTGGCCTGCGCATCCTGATCAACGCCTGCGTGAAACCGAACTGGGTTACTGCTGCCAGGATCCCCTGTATCGCAGTACCCATTGCCACGACACCGAAATCGGCAGGCGACAGCAGTCTCGCCAGTATGAGAGTGCTGACAAAACCAATCAGGCGTTCGACGACGCGGATGGAGATGGTCCAGCGCGCACCGGATGCGAGGCGATTGCGCAACGACGACATGAAGAGTCTGTTCTTATCGGCCTTCCCGGCCCTTGCCGATCAGTGCCTGCTTCCTGACTTCGACGGGCAGGCGAACCCTACCGCCTTTTCCATCCCAGCATTGACCAGAAAGGCCCCATGTCCTCCCGATCAAACACCGCCCAGGTGCGGCCGGCGCCGCAGCCCAATGAGAGGTCGCGGAGCGGCGCACGACCCGCCAGGCAGCGAGCGACATGGCGCGCGTACTCCGCCTCGGCGATCCACAGCATCGATCGCGGATCCTGTTGCATGGCGACGGACGCCTGCCCGGTCACGTCCCGGTACAGCGCCTCGGAGAGATTGACCCCGACTCTTGTCCCCAGTCCGTGCTGGTCCCAGTGTCGCGGGTTGATCTCAATCAGGTAGATCCGGCCATCGCGCCGGTCGCGTTTGTACTCGATCTCGGAGATGCCGCGAAAGCGGACGCGGCGGAGCAGGCCCACTGAGGGCTCGATGAGTTCCGGCAGCGGCAGGGCCTCGACGACGATGCCGGTGCCGGCCAGCGGCGGGTACTGCAGCCGCTTGCGGGCGGTAAAGCTTGCCAGGACCCGATGATCCGAGTCGCAGTACGAGCCGAAGATCAGCAGATCTTCCTCATTGCCCTCAATCCATTCCTGCACCGTTACCAGCGGGTCCAGCTCGCAGAAAGCCGAGTAGTAGCGCTCTAGTGCGCCATAGGTATCCAGGCGCAGCGCCTTTTGCCTGCCTACCGCTTCCCAGATGCCCGCCTTGCGCCATTGGCTCGCGTACACCGGCTTGCAGATGCACGGGAATCGAAGCTCCCTGGCGTTCACCATCTCGCCGGGCTTCCGGATGATGACCGTCCGCGGAGTGGGGATGCCCGCGCTGGACGCGTCTGCCGCCAGCACTTCCTTGTTCAGGATGCGATCCAGCGACAACGGATCAAGCATCGGGATGCGGAATCTCTCGTCGAGCGCCGCCCGGTGCCCTTCGATGAAATTGATGTCGTGGTCACGCGTCGGCAGCAGCACCGGCCGGCGCCCAAGTTCGTCACACAGACGCAGCAGGAACGCGAGCAGCTCGGGCGGTTGGGTCAGTGAATCCGGCGCCTTGCGATACTCGAGCCAGCGGGACTGGTTGCCTGGAAACTCGTCAACAGCCGTCACGCCGATGACCCGCACGCCGAGCGGACCGAGATCCCGCGCGACGGCCAGTCCGGAGTGATGCGTATTGAGCACAACGACGGGCGTGTCCACCCTCAGCCGCGCCGGCGCGCGGCCAGGTGCCGTGCCCCCGCTCATTCGACAAGTTCGGCGTCGCGCGCCTTCGTGGCCGATCTCGCCTGCCGAAGCAGTCGAGGCAGTGTGTGAGCGGCCCGACCCACGAAAGTCGGTCGGCACGCGCGAACGTCGATGTCGTTGGGCACGCTGTCGGACCAGCTCTGCTTGTGGCGGGACGTTCCGGCCAGAAAGTCGTACGCACCCAGACGGTTTTCGATCATCCACTCAAACACCATCGACCTCAGTACGTTGCCGACGTTGAGTTTGGCGAAATCGAAATCGAAGCCTTCCTGGAGCAGCATCACGGTTCCGCGATGCTCGAAGCAGTACTGCTGGGCAACCGTCCGGCCGTCGAGCTTCAAGTAGAAGAACCGCAGGCTTCCTGCCTCAAGGAGTCGATCACTCAGGCTCGCGTAGAACGCGCGCTTCTGCGGACTGGCGAAGACTCCACCCTCGCCCCGTGCCTGCCATCGACCCGTGTGGTTGCGATAGAGCGCCTCCAGCGCCGCGGGCAGTTCTTCCCTTCTTTTCACCTGGCCGAAATCGACCGTGTATTGGGAATTCAACTGCCGACGGCTCGAACGAAGCGCCGTCCTGAGTCGGCTCGGCAAGGTGCGGAGCAGTTCATCAAAGGTCGACGGCAGGCTTCGACGTGGGCACGGGACTTGCGCGCGACTGACCAGCCATCCGTGCGTCGCGGCGTACTCCAGCAGTTGCGCCAAGTTGGCCGACACTTCAGGCAACTGACTGAAGTGGGCCACATCCCAGGGAAGCCGGTTCAGCGCGTCGAGGAGAATCGCCATCAAGCCTTGACGGTCCTGCTCGTCGACGATGAAATTCATGTGATCCGTTTCCGAGGTCCCATCACCGATGAAACGCACACGACGAAGTAACCGCGCGATTGTTCCCTGCCGCATCAACATCATGGGCGCGACTGCCACCAGCTGACCGGCCCGCCTAACCGTCACAATGGCGAGCCGTGCGTCCGGCCGGTAAGCCATCCACCATGAGTACAGCCAGTCGTGTGTCAGGAAGGTGTTGGAATCGACAGCGCGTGCGGCGAGCGCGGTCCACTCCGCGCGCAACGCCCTGAACCCTTCATCGCTGTCGATGATCCCGATCGAATCGCTCATGCTTTATTGGAAGCAGAGACGGTGCCTGCAGTCGAAAACGGGCCGCCCGCGCCGTCGTCGACGAAATGCCGTCTGTCATTCCACATTGTCGCAGGTCGCGCGTACGGGCGCTGCGCTGCCGGCAGAAGGTATTCTTACGCCTCGGGAATGCCCGCCGTTGCCTGGCGGTCCGCTTCTTCGCTTCTTCAGTTGATCACCGCTTCTCCCCACTGTTCCATGCGAATCCTAGTGCTCTCCGACAAGGTGTTGTCACAAAACACGGGAGACGGTCTGCGGGTCTATGGATTGCTCAAGCCGCTGCTCGGACGGCACACCTTTGACCTGATCTGCTTCGCCCGTAGTGAAGAGCAACTCAGTGCTGACGTGCGGGGCCTGTTCGATGACGTCACGCTGGTCCCGGCGCCGGAGCCCCGACGCCCGCCTCTTCTGCGAAGGCTTGTCAAATCCGCAACAGTTCGGGACTTCAAGCCGACGAGCGGCGCCATGCGCGGCGCTATAGAGGCGGCCCTTCGCGGTCACACTTACGATCTTTTGCTCGACGTTGCCGCCAACACGGTTGCCAACCTGCCCGGTCTGCCGCTGGACGTCCCGTTGGTCGTGCGATTCCATCGACGAGCCCCTTCTGCGCGAGGCAAGAGCGATGCAGATCGGAACGCTGGCGCGATCGCGCGCATCACTTGTACCGGGCATGGCAGTTCTGGCTCTACGAGAGACAGATGCTTGGACGCGCAGCTATCAATCTCTACGTGTCGGACGTTGATGCCCGCGCGTACACGCGGTTCTTTCCCTCCCGGACCGTGGCTGTCGTCCCGAACGGGGTGGACATTGACTACTTCGCGCCCAGCCAAACCGCGCCGGAGCCCGACTTGATCGTGTTCGAGGGCAACATGAACTTCCCTCCGAACATCGACACGGCCATACGACTGGTACAGGATGTGCTGCCGCGCGTGCAGCGGTCCGTGCCGGCGGCCAGGATCTGCCTCGTCGGGCGCGATCCTGCCAGCGAAGTCGTCGCTCTCGCGTCGGCGCGAGTCGAGGTGACCGGAACCGTCGACGACGTACGTCCGTATCTGGCTCGCGCCGCGGTTTTCGCGTGCCCCATGCGGCTCGGATCCGGGATCAAGAACAAGATCCTGCAGGCGTGGGCCATGGCGCGGCCGGTGGTCGCCACGCCGGAAAGCCTGGGCGGACTTGCCGCCAGCGATGGTGTCAACCTGCTGGTTCGCTCGTCGCCTGAGGCGTTCGCGGGCGCTATCGTGCAGTTGCTGAATGATGACCGCCTGTCTTCCGAACTCGGCCAGAATGGCCGCGAGACGGTCGGAACGTGAATACTCTTGGAACAGCCGGGCTGCAGAATTCGAGCGGTTCCTGGTGGATGCGGCCGAGAAGCGCGGCGCGACGGCTTCAAGGCCCGCGACGGTGGGCACCTAGACTGACTGCCAGGCAGACAATGAGGAACGAGATGAAGGTGTTTGGCGCGGCATTGGGAATCGTCTGCTTTACCGCCACGGCGACTCTGACGTGGGCCCAGTCGAGTGTGTCGAGGCATCCGCCGGCCGGCCAGCCGAGCCCCGGCTGCGGCGACTTCAACTATGGCGCAAGCGCGCTCGGTCCGCTTGACTACAGGGCCACCCCACCCGATGTGATCGACTTCGTCGAGGTGCGGCATTTTCCCGACCACGTCGAGCGGCTTGTGCGGGGCGAGAAAGGAACGGTCGCAGGCGACATCGCCTACACGCTGAACGTGTTCCCGAATCATCCCCGGGCACTGCGCTCCGCCTCGGAACTTACTCGACGCAACGGCGGCATCATGCCCAAGGACATGCGCTATACGCTGCTGTGCTGGTTCGATCGGGCGATTGCCTATCGTCCGGACGATGCGCAGGTCCGGGTACTGTGGGCCTTCGAATTACTGCGTTCGAAACAGACGGCTGCCGCACTGGAGCACACGCGGGCTGCGGAGGACCTCGCTCAGGGCAACCCGACCCTGCATTACAACGTCGGCCTTCTCTACTTTGAGTTGAAGCAATACGACAAGTCAATGGCCAACGCCAAGATTGCGTATGACCAGGGCTTCAATCTCCCGGGCCTGCGCGACAAGCTGGCGAAGGCGGGCCAGTGGAAGCAGTAGGACGGCAAGCGGTGCGGTCGCCATCCCGCCGCGCCGTCTTCGCGGCGGGCGCGGGAATGTTCGCCTCGTTATGGTCGAGGAGCATCCTGGCTTCCTGCGAACCTGAGGGGGCGGATGCCTCGCTTCTCCCGCGTTCCAGCGGACGCGTGCTGCGTGTCTCTGCGAGCCAGCCCTTGATGTCACTCGCGGCGACCGCTCGGGCAGCGCGAGACGGCGACACCATTGAAGTCGAACCCGGCGATTACCGCGGTGACGTATCCGTCTGGCCGCAGAGCGACCTGACGATCCGCGGTCTAGGGGAACGCCCTCGCCTGATTGCAGATGGCAAGGATGCCGAAGGCAAGGGCATCATGGTGCTGCGAGGCAAGCGAGTCCGCATCGAAAATCTGGAGTTCCGCGGCGCGCGTGTCCGGGACCGCAATGGCGCGGGAATCCGTGTGGAAAACGGGCCGCTGACTATTTCAAACTCCACGTTCATCGACAACGAAAACGGCATTCTTGCCGGCAACCTCGACACGATCGAGATTGCCATTGAGCACTCTTCCTTCGAAGCTAATGGCCAGTCCGACGGCTCCGCCCACAACCTCTATGTCGGCACGATTGGCCGGCTCGACGTCGCCGGCTGCCAGTTTTCCCGGTCGCGGGTCGGTCACCTCCTGAAAAGCCGGGCCAGCGTCAACAACGTGCGTTACTGCCGCCTGACGTGTGAAGACGGCACTTCAAGCTACGAACTGGAGTTTCCGAACGGCGGTCGCACCACGGTGATCGGAAACCTGATCCAGCAGGGCCCGGCATCCGAGAATTCCACCGTCGTCTCCGTATGGGGCCGAGGGCTACCGCTGGCCGGACAACACGCTGTACCTGGCATTCAACACGATCGTCAATGATCGGCGCGCCGGCGGCACGTTCGTTCGGGTGGCCAAGGGGGCGCAACGTGCGACATTGGTGAACAACCTGCTTGTCGGCACCGCGAACGATGGCGATCGATGCTCCGCTCGATTCCCGCGGCAACGTTGAAGGCCCCCGCAAGGACTTCGCAAACGCCGACAAGTTCGACTTCCGGCTGCGGGCGTCGTCTTCGCTGGTCGGGCGTGCGGGATTCCGCGGGCAGAACGGCACCCTGCAACTGCCGGCGCGCGAGTACGTGCACCCGGCCTCGAGTTGCCCGCTGGACGGCCTGACGCCGCTCACTCCCCTCACCCCCGGAGCTTTCCAGCGCGTCGCGCGCTGAGAGCGTCTCTTATGAACGCCGTCCTGCAGAGTCCCAGCCGCGTCCTTCCTGCCCGCCGCAGCCCAATCGCGGCTACGAGGCTGGATCGACCTTGCCGGGCTGACGCGCGGCGTCGGCTCCGACGCTCGAGCGAGCCGGCAACACGCTGACCGTCGCTGCACCCTGGATGCAGGTCCAGGTCGACACCGTCGCCGGCGACTGCGCGGTGACGGCGAATGCAATCGTCATCGTCGTCGGCAAGCCCACGGTACTCAGCCGGCGAACGTCGGCCGCGGAACTCGCCGCAGCCATGGACCAGGCGGCCTTTCGCCCGGAATTGCTGGGCGGCCGCTACGCGCTGTTGATGGTGGATCGTCGGCTCGGTGCCGTTTCGCTGCAGACCGACCGCTTTGGTGTTTTTCCGCTGTGCTGGCGAATCGACGGACATCGCATCGCTTTCGCGGATCGCGCCGACGGGGTTCCCGGCACGGAGCCCGCAGCGCTCGATACGCAGGCGCTTTTCAATTACGTGTACTTTCACGTCATCCCGGCGCCGCGCACGGTCTTCCTGGGTATTTCGCGCCTCGAGCCCGCATCCAGGCTCAGACTGGACGGCCGCGGTGTCGAGATTCGACACACCTGGCAGCCGCACTTCCGGACCCGGCGTCTCGGCACGCTGGCCGAGTTGCAGTCGGATTTCCGCGCGACGGTCCGCGACGCCGTCGCCGAGGAAGCGGACGAGGCAGCCGTCGGCTGTTTCCTTTCCGGTGGGACGGACAGTTCCACCGTCGCCGGCATGCTCAAGCAGGTCACGGGCCGGGCAGCAACCTTCTCGATGGGATTCGACCAGCGCGGTTACGACGAAATGGAGTACGCGCGGATTGCCGCGCGCCACTTCGGCACCGAGCATCACGAGCACTACGTCACGCCGGCAGAACTGGTTGCCGCGATCCCGACGGTGGCCAGCCATTGCGACCAGCCCTTTGGCAACTCTTCGGTGGTCCCGGCCTTCATCTGCGCGCGCCTGGCACGCGAGCACGGCGTCACGCGGCTGCTCGCCGGCGATGGCGGCGACGAACTTTTCGGTGGCAACTCGCGCTATGCAAAGCAGAAGCTCTTCGAAGCGTGGTGGCTGCTGCCCGAGGCCCTACGCGCATTGCTCGCCCCAGTCTTGGCAAATGGCCTGACACGCAGCCTGCCACTGGCGCGCAAGGCCGCCAGTTACGTCGACCAGGCAAGCGTTCCAATGCCTGCCCGGCTCGAAACGTACAACCTGCTCAAACGCTTCGGCGCGACTGCGGTTCTGACGCCCCGCTTCCTGGACCACGTCATCGAGACCGAGCCGTCCGCGATACAACGCAGCATCTACGAGCGGCAGCGCAGCGCACCTTTCGTCGACCGCATGCTGGCCTATGACTGGCGCTTCACTCTGGCGGACAACGACCTGCCCAAGGTCACCTTGGCAACCGCGCTCTCAGGCGTGGAGGTGGGCTTCCCCCTGCTAAGCGATGCGCTGGTCGACCTGTCGACCCGCATCGCCCCGCGCGACAAGGTGCGTGGATTGCGACTGCGGCACTTCTTCAAGCAATCCCTGACGGGCTTCCTGCCGCCGGAGATCATTGCGAAGAAGAAGCACGGGTTCGGCATGCCGGTAGGCGCCTGGCTGGTAGGTGATGCAGCCTTCCGCTCGCTCGCGCGCGACTCCGTCGCTGCGCTGGCCGACCGCGGCATTATTCGACCCGAGCTGGTCGATGATCTCTTCTCCCGCCGCCTTGAAGAGCACGCTGGCTACTACGGCGAAATGGTATGGATCCTGATGATGCTGGAGCAGTGGCTCTCAGCCCGCGCGACCGCCTGGAGACTCTAGCAAGCCATGCGTGACGTACTGCTTGTGGTGTTCATGGTCGGGCTGCTGCCGCTACTGATGTGGCGGCCGACGTGGGGCGCGCTGGCCTGGGTCTGGTGGGGCATCATGAATCCTCACCGACTCGCGTGGGGCTTCGCCCAGACCATCCCATTCGCTCAGGCCATCTTTGTCGTGACCGCTCTCGGGGCGCTGTTCTCGCGCGAACCGAAGCGACTCAAAGGCGGCACGGCAACTTTCGTGCTGCTGCTGTTCGTCGGGTACATGATCTTCACCACGACTATCGCGCTGGTCCCTGACAAGGCGTGGCCGATGCTCGAGCGCGCCATCAAGGTCCAGATTGGCACGCTGATGGCTCTCACTTTGCTGTATCGCAGGGACCACGTGGTCGCACTGGTGTGGGTCATCGTCCTGTCGATCGGCTTTTACGCCATCAAGGGCGGGGTATTCACGCTTTTTACATTGGGCCAGTATCGCGTCTGGGGACCGGAGGACAGCTTCATCGCCGACAACAACGCGTTCGCCCTGGCAACCGTGATGTCGATTCCGCTTGTGGGCCTATCTCTACGGTCAATACCGATCGCGGCCATGGGTGAAGGTCTTCATCGCCAGTTCGGTCGCTTTGTCCGCGGTTTCGGCGCTGGGTGCGCAGTCGCGTGGCGCCGTGGTGGCAATCGTCGCGATGGCACTATTCCTTTGGTACAAGAGCAGGAACAAGCTCGCTGTCCGGCGCTGTCCTGACGATCGCCTTTATCGTCTTCCTCGCCTTCATGCCACAGCACTGGGAGGAACGCATCCAGACCATCACCGACCCGCGCGCCGAGCAGTCCGCGAACCAGCGGCTGGAAACCTGGACGATGCTGTGGAACCTGGCGAAGGACCGCCCGCTGACCGGAGGCGGCTTCGAAACCTACTCGAAGTGGATCTTCGAGAAGTACAACCCGAGCTACGGCGGGACGCACGCGGCGCACAGCATCTACTTCCAGGTGCTTGGGGAACACGGATTTGTCGCGCTGGGCCTGTTTCTATTCTTCTGGTGGCTGGTATGGCGAATGTGCAGCCAGGTGGCGAGGATGAGCAGAGAACAGGCCCACGGACGAATGGGCCTACTGGCTGGCGCAGATGATCAAGGTCAGCATGGTCGCCTACCTTGTCGGCGGTGCCTTCCAGAACCTCGCGTACTGGGACATGCCGTACTACCTGTTCGTGGCGATCGCCGTGGCGCGCTTCGCCTTGCGGCAGCAGCAGGTCGCCGCACCGGAATCAGCCATGGCCAGTCTGGACGCGACCGCCCTTTCCGCGCCGCAGGCCAATGCTTCCTTCGTTCAGACACGATGATGATGTCCGAGATGGCGTACGTACCGAACGGCGAAGAGTTGCTTGCCGTCTTCCGCCAGAAGTACGGCCGCCGGCAGAAGCTCGGCTGGGGCCCGCAGATGCGGCTGGATTTCGGCTACTTCACTCCGGACGACCACTACGAAGCGCTGGTCGGCAAGCTGCTTGCGCCCGGCATGGACTGGTGCGACGTCGGCTGCGGCCGCAACATCTTCCCCGACAACCCGGACCTGGCGCAGCGCTACGCCGCACGCTGCGGCTATGTCTACGGCATCGACCCGGACGACAACGTCAAGGAGAACCGTTTCGTCAACGGCTACTTCCAGGGTCTCGTCGAAGATTGCCCGACGGAGCACCGATTCGACCTGATCACACTGCGCATGGTCGCCGAACACATCGTAAAGCCGGCGCCTGCGCTGCAGTGCGTTGCAGGCCTGCTGAAGCCTTCGGGCCACGCCATCATCTACACGCCGTACAAGTGGGCGCCGATGTCGATCGCGGCGATGCTTGTGCCATTTGGCCTGCACAATCCGCTCAAGCGCTTGCTGTGGAGCACCGAGGCTCGCGACACCTTTCCTACTCAATACAAACTGAACACCCGCGCCGACCTGGAGCGTCACGCAAGCTGCAGCGGGCCTGTCTCTCGCCCACTACTCGCGACTCGACGACTGCCGCATCACGAATTCGTATCGGCTCTTGAACCGGCTTGAGCTGTCTTTACAGAGAGCGACGCGCACTATCGGACTTCCCTACCCGGAAGGGTGCATTCTGTCGGTACTGAAGCGGAAGTCGGAGCGGTAGGAGGACTCGCTTCAAGGGACTACTACGCTCGGCCTGCACTGCAGTCCGGGAGCCGCAGAGTCTCGCGACACTGCAAGCCGAGCTAAGCCGCTCGACGTTCGCCCGCCCGTTGTACTAAGCGCGAATGTTCGGTGAGCACGGGACCGCCGGGAACCTCGCGCACACCCGTCGGCGCGTCCGGATCGATGCGCAGCCTGGCCCAGTATTCCTTCACCGGTCGTCCTTGCACCCAGCCGACCCGCTCCATCGCGCGATACGCGAGACGCTTGCCGGGCGCTCCGACCAGGCGCATGAGGCCGCGCGCCGCAGGAATCCGCGTGCGCAACGTGTAGTCCGACCGGTGCTCGAGCACGCGGTTGTAGTCTTCGACCGTCTCATGAAACGTCGACAGCGACACGTTGAGGGTGCTGCCGTTGATGACGCGGTGCGGCGCGCGTGCCGGCCAGCTGACTGTTTCTCCGGGGCCGATGTCGAACGGCGTGCCGAACTGGTCGAACTCATGGCGAAAGTCGATGTCGTCCTCGCCCCCGGCGCAGATTTCTTCAAGTCTCTCGCGGGAACAGATGCGTTCGTCGTAGGCGGGGTAGATCCAGATGCGCTTATTGCCACGCAAGTGCCAGAGAATGTTCGGTTGGTAATCCGCGTGCAGATACACCATTGCGCCCGGGGATGAAACGAACAGGAAGGCGCGATTGATCCACAGCGGATGGAAGTGCGGCGCGCCGGCCTGCAACTCGGCGTATAGCTTCTTGCCCAGTTCGTCGAAACGCGGCTGCGCGCTGTCGATGCGCTGCATGTTGACCCACAGCTTGCCGCGCTTCACCGCCTCCAGGATGTCGGCGCCGCTTGCGCCTTCCGTGTCAACGGGCTGGTTGTCGCGGTGCCGGTGCAGCGGATCCGTGCCGGATTGGAACACTCGCAACTGGGTACGCGGCTGCGCATCGATCAGCCGCACCAGGCCGTCGTCGTCCCACCACGGCAGTTCATGCACGTGATGACGGGTCGATTGAGGCACGATGCCGAACTTTGCGCCCTGCTCCGGCGTCCACTGCAGCAGTGGGCCTTGCGGAATAGCGTGATCCATCTTCCAGTCCTCCAGTGGCTAGGGGCGCGCTTGCGCGCTCCGCGACAGCGACTCGTTTGTGCCTGGCTTGCCCGCCAGGCGCGAAGCCAGCGCGACTACGCGCTCCGCATTGTGACGCCAGGTCAGGTTGCGGGAACGGACGGTCGCCGCAGCGGTCGCCGCCAGGCGCGTCCGAAGAGCGCCGTCGCCGGCCAGGCGTTGTACCGCCTCACCCAGCGCCACCGGGTCCGCCGGATCGAACAGCACGGCGTCCTGGTCGGCTGTCAGTATCTCGCGAATGTTCGGCTGGTCCGGCGCGACGATCGCGCGCCCCAGCACCATGTACTCGAAGAGCTTGAGCGGCGAAGCATACGGATTGGCGGCAGGCTGCAGGGCCACGTCGAAGGCGGACACGTAACCCGGAACATCGGCGCGCCTGACCACACCGGTAAAACGCAGACGTTCGGTGACACCGAGCTGCCGCGCGCGCTGCTCAAGTGCGGAGCGTGCCGGGCCATCGCCCACCACCAGTAGGAACCAGTTGCGCCCTTCGGGGCGCGCCAGTTGCTCGAGCACACCATCGAGGCCATTCCAGTCGCGCACGAAGCCCGTAAAGCCGAGGACCGTGTAGGCGCCGAGACCGAGGCGCTGCTTGGCGCCGGCATCAACGGCTTCGGGTCGCAGCAATGAACGATCGATGCCGTTCGGCATCACGTGCAATCGATCACGCGGCACGCCTTGCGCGGCAACGATGTCGGCCAGCACGCCTGTCACGGTGATCACGGCATCTGCGCTGCACCATGCGCGCCGCTCCGCCCAGTTCGCCAGCGCTGGGATCGCAATTCCGCCATGGCGACTGCGCTCGAGGAAGTAGGGCGCATTGACCTCCTCGATCAGCGGCAGGCCGGCGCGCGCCGCCACCCACGCACCCGAAAGCAGGAAGAGGTTCGAGCGCTGGTAGATGACGTCCGGCCTGAAGGCATCGACAGCGCGCTGCAAGCTTGCCAACCTCCGTTGCATTGAATGCCAGTTCACCGAGTTCGTGTGCGAACGCGCGGCAACTCGCTTGCGAACAGCGCCGATCCAGGAGCGGCTGGCGGGAGCTCCAACCGCCGGCGCGGTGAGCGACGGCGCGACGACCTGTAACTCAACGCCGAGTTCGCTTCAGCGCGCCAATCAGACCCTCGATGTGAACGGCACTGCCGTCGCGGGCGGTGGTTCTGTGGTGATAAAGAATCTCTCACGTTGCGCTGCCCTTGATCGCCCAGACCATCGTGCCCTCGGTCACCACGTGCGCGAGGAACTTCATCGCAGGAATCGCTCTGAGTCACCTCCGATGGCAATGCGCTCTGGCCCGCGCAAAGCGGACGCCGCGCGAGCACGTCGAATCGGTCCAGGTCGAAAGCCGCGGCTGATGAACCACCGTCTCACAGCTCGTAATAGGAGAACCAGTGGATCGCCGGGATAGCGCGCGTGGTTGGCCCACTGTGGACGGGAGGTCACCGCCTTCCGCTCGCACCAGCGCTTCATCCGGCCTGGATACCAGCGAGTAGCAGGGGCAGGTTGAACTCCTGCTGCTGTGGACAAGTCGATTCGACGTGCTGAGGTACAGCAATCCTCCGGCCGCAAGACGCGTGCAGCGTCCTCCGAGGCAGCGCTTCCCACTCGACGACGTGCTCGAGCAACTCGCGGCAGCAGCACGACGTCCGCGCTCTCCGATCTTGAACGGCAGTCGCGTCGCCGATCCCGACTTTGAACGCGACTGACAGGTTCTGTCTGCGCCGGCCCGTTTGCTCGCGCACCGCTAACAGCGGCTCAGTTGATGTCGATGGCCACGACCTGGTGACCGCCACGGGCCCAAAGAGCGCCTGCGCGCCCAGCGCCACATCCGATGTCGATCACATCCAGCACGGGCTTGCTAGGAAGCCCTCTTCCCGAAGCAGGGCAAGCGCCCTGTCCATGATCCGCTCGAAGTCGAGCAGCGTGGCTCGTCCGACTGACTCGCACGCGAGTAGTACTCCACAAATCTTGGATCGGAACCGTGATCTGACTGTCCGCGCTGGCACGACTTTCCCTCCCCCGCCTTCCATGTCCTCAGGCAGCAACGTAGCGTTGCCTGAACGCGTCCCAGATTCGACGCCATCTGTGTCGCGAATCGAGTCGGGCGCATGTCCCACGGCGTGAACCGAGGGATCTGGAACGGATCCGAACCCGCCCGCGCCGCTCCGGCGGATGTCGACACGGCGCCGTCAAAACCCAGGTCCCGTACCAAGGCGGTCGAGGCCGGGACGTAGTCACGTTCTGGCTTGCCGTTCGGGTACGCAAACAGGCCCACCCGCCTTCCCATCAGTTCCTCAACGCGCGCGCGGCCGCGTTCGATCTCATCGCGCGCGGTCGCGAGACCCACTTGCGCCAGAATCGGATGTGTCACGGTGTGGCCACCAAGTTCGAAGCCACTGCGAGCCAGCCCTGCCGCCTGCTCGGATGACATCATCAGATCGACGGGTGGCACGACCCCGGCGCGTTCGGCGACACATTCGGCCAGACGGCCTCTCTCCGATTCCGGACGGTACTTAATGTCTTTGAGGATCGAATCGATGGCCCGCCGGCGCTCTGGCAGCGTCGAGACGGCATGCACTCCCATGTCCAGCGCGGTGAGGTCGAGCGCCGGGCCGCGACAGCCGCGCACCGCTTCGATCACCGTGTCATTGAACATTCGCCCGCCATCAAGAAAGCCCGTCGCGAGGAAGAACGTCGCGTGCAGCCCAAGCCGAGACAGGATCGGAGCGGCCACTGTGGCGTTGTTGGCATAGCCGTCATCGAACGTAATCGCCAGTGCGCGCGACGGCAGTCTCCCCGTCTTGATCCCCTGTACGCCGTCGGCCAGCGGAATCACGTTGAACACGGACTTTACCCAGCGCATTGCGACTTCGAACTCCGCCGCATGAGGTTCGCCCGGCAGCAGTTCGTCAGCTTGCGCGGGAACGCGGTGATAGATCAGCACCGAGAGTCGGTCGCGCGAGGCGACAGACAAGGCCGCGCGGGTAAGCGATGCGACCACGCTCATGCCCGTGCCTCTTCGCGCAACCCCTCCCCGCCACGCGGGGCGGCCGCTGGCTGTAGTGCTCTCCGATACAGCGCCAGCTGGGCATCGAGAACCGGGTCCCATGAGAAACGCACCGCCGCCTGGCGCACCGCGTCGCGTGATGGCGGGCTGCGCAGCAAATCGCGGATGGCTGCAGCGAGCGGCGCAGGGGCGTGCTCCGCGCGAAGGATCGTGCCCACCGTTCTGTCCGCCATGATTTCAGGGACCGCGCCGATGTTGAATGCCACCACGGGAGTCCCGCACGCGGCGGACTCCAGCAGGACATTCGGCCAGCCTTCGCGTTCCGAGGCGAGGGACAGCACGTCGGCAGCAGAGTAGACAAATCGCAATTGCGACTGTGGCATTTCGTCGAAGACGTGAACCCGCTGCGCCATTCCCAGATCCTGGGCGAGGCGTTGCAGGCCCTGCCGCTCCCCGCCACGCCCGACAAACAGGACGTGCGCGCCGTCGACTCTGCGCCGCCGCCTGCAGCGTCAGATCGTGGCGCTTGCCGGGAACCAGGTTGCCGACGCTGGCGATGATCGGAACTCCGCCCTCCGGCAACCCGAGTTGCCGGCGCGAAGCGGCGCGGTCCTCGGGCCGGAACAGGTCAGCGTCGACGCCGTTGCGCAGCACCGTGATGCGATCGGCCGACACGCCGAGGCCGACCAGCGCCGCCTTGAGTGCGGAGGAGACGGCAATCACGGCTGCCGAGCCCGCGATCGCGTTCAGGATGCGGACCCGCGGACCCGGCAACTGGGCGATGACGTTGACGTCGGTCCCGCGTGCCGTCAGCACGTACGGCAGGCGCAAGAAGCGCGCCACCGTCGCGGCGGCCACGCCATCGGGATAGAGGTAGTGCGCATCGACCAGATCGAACTGCGCGCCCTGCCGCAGCAGGACGGCGGCCGCCGCACACCCGGCGCGCCCCATCGAATCCGGCTGCAGCGACATGCCCACCCTCGGAATCATCAGGTAGCGCGGGTGCAGGACCTCGATTCCGCTGCGGGTCTCCTTCGTCGGCGTCGCGCCCATGCGTCCGTACTCGCCCCAGCGCGGGCCGGAAAACGGAAACCAGGGCACCGGCGCGATCACCCCCGCCGTTGCACCACCGCGCGCGAGCAATCGCTGCAGGCGCGACTCCACGAATATGCCGTGACGCGGCCGCGCCGCACTCGGGTAGAGCGACGTGAAGGTCAGTAGGCGCACGTCCCTGCTCATGCACTCGCTCGCGGCGCAGCGTGCCTGACATTGACACCGCTGGTGCGCAGGAACGCCTCGAACATCAGCAGGCTCCACAGCGGTGCGCTGTGGTCGCGCATGCCGGACTGGTGCTGGTCGACCAGTCGCCGCAGCGTGACGGGATTGAAGAGCCCGCTGTCGGCCAGGCGCTCGCCGAGCACCGCGTCGCGCACGCGCTGCTTCAGCGGACCCGCGGAACCAGCGACGCGAGCGGCACCGCGAACCCCATCTTCTGCCGGTACAGGATGTCGCCGCGGCAGCATGCGGCTCCATCGCCTTCTTCAGCAGCCACTTGCCCTCCCCGCCGTCGCAGCTTCAGTGACGACGGCAGCGTCGCCAGCCACTCGACCAGCGGGTGGTCCATCAGCGGCTCGCGCACCTCCAGCGAGTGCGCCATGCTCGCGCGGTCGACCTTGGTGTTGATGTCGCCGACCAGGTAGGTCTTGAGGTCGAGGTACTGGATCAGCGCGAGCGGGTCCTCGTGGTTGGCGCGCCGCGCATGGCGCCTGAACACCTCGATCGCGTTGTAGCCCGCCAGTTCCGCGCGGAAGCCGTTGGAATACAGCAACGCCCGGTCCGCATCGCGCAGCAGGCTCATGCTGTGGAAGTAGGCCTCGACCGAGTCGCGCGCGAGCGCCTGGAACGTGGTCTTGCCGCGCAGCACGCGCGGCGCCCAGTCGGCCTTCGGATAGACGCGGCCCAGCAGACCGAACATCGGCCGCCGCACGGCCCAGCGGCAGCGGCTGGCGCAGGCGCTCTTCCATCATGTGCAGCCGGTAGCGGCGATAGCCGCCGAAGTTCTCGTCGCCGCCGTCGCCCGACAGTGCCACCGTGACGTGCTTCCGCGCCAGCTGGCAGACGCGGTAGGTCGGAATCGCGGAACTGTCGGCGTACGGCTCGTCGTAGAGCCGGGCCAGTGTGTCGATCAAGTCGAAGTCGTCGCTCTCGACACGGTCGACAAAATGCCGCGTTCTGTACCGCTGCGCGACCTGCAGCGCATAGGCGGATTCGTCGTAGGCCGGGTCGGCGAAGGCGATCGAGCAGGTGTTGACGGGCTCCGCCGACAGTCCGGCCATCGTCGCCACGACCGCGCTCGAGTCGACGCCTCCGGACAGGAACGCACCGAGCGGCACCTCGGAGATCAGGCGCAGGCGCACCGACTCCGTGAGCCGCTCGCGCAACTCGGCCTGCGCCTGCTCGGCGGTGAGCGTCGAGTCGAGCGTGAAGCGCACGTCCCAGTACTCGACCGGGGCGGGCAGCGGTTGCGCCGCGCCGCGCAACCAGCGTGGTGGCCGGCGGCAGCTTGAGTGCCGCGCGGAAGATGGTCCGCGGCTCCGGAACGTAGCCGAGCGCGAAATACTCCTCGACCGCCTGCGGCTCAACTGTCGTATCGAGCGCGCCATGCGCCAGCAATGATTTCAGCTCCGAGCCGAACAGCAACTGGCCGTCCGGCAGGAAGGCGTAGTACAACGGCTTGACGCCGAGCCGGTCGCGCGCGAGGAACAGTGTCTGCTGCCGTTCGTCCCACAGCGCGAAAGCAAACATGCCTCGGAAGCGCTTGACGCAGTCCGCACCCCAGGCCTCCCACGCATGCACGATCACCTCGGTGTCGCTGTGCGTGCGGAACACGTGACCCAGCGCCGTCAGTTCGGGAACCAGTTCCTGGAAGTTGTAGATCTCGCCGTTGTAGACGACGGCAACCGTATGGTCCTCGTTGAACAGCGGCTGCTGACCGGTCGCCAAGTCGATGATCGAAAGGCGCCGATGCCCCAGGCCAATTCCGGGCGCGATATACATATCGCCCTCGTCGGGCCCTCGATGGTGCTGGCTCTCGTTCATGCGATGCAGCACCGCGCGATCGATGACGCGCTTGCCCCGCAGGTCGACGATGCCGGTGATGCCGCACATGTCAGTGATGTCCCCTGGGTTCGAGGGAGGCGTGCTTGGCCGACGTGTCCGCCTCGCCGCGCGCCGCTACGCGTTCGTACACTGCCGCATAGTCTGCAACCATGCGATCGAGACTGAAACGCGTCTCGACCACGGCCCGCGCCGCGAGACCGTGCCGCCGTGCGCCCTCCGGATCGTCGAAATAACGCAACAGCGCGGCATCCATTGCCCGAGGATCGTTGGGCGGCACCAAGGTGCCGCTGGAACCGTCGTCGATCAGTTCGACATTGCCACCCACTGTGCTGGCCACGACCGCGCGCCCGCTCGACATCGCCTCCAGCAGCGTATTGGAAATGCCCTCGGCCAGCGACGGCAGCGCAAACACGTCGAGTCCGGCCATCACCTGCGCGATGTCATTGCGCGCACCGGGCATCCACACCGAGTCCGCAACCCCCTCACTCGTCGCAAGCTCGCGCAGACCGCTGGCGAGTGGACCGTCACCGACGATGGCGAGTCGCATCCGCTCGCGGGCCGCTGCGCCAGCGCGGTGCAGCCGCGCCAGCGACCGGACCAGCGCCGCCTGGTCCTTCACCGCCGCAAGTCGGCCGACGCTGCCGAACACCCAAAGACCGGGCGAGTTGAATGGGGACCCTTCGATCGGCTGCCGCAACGCGGCCGGCGCAGCGAAACGCTTTGTGTCGACGCCGTTGTAGATCTGCGTAATCGCCGATGACGGCACTCCGGCAGCGCCCCGCAGGTAGTGCTCGATGTGGCGGGACAGCGCGATGTAGTGCGTCACGAACGGCCGGTACAGGCGGCGCGTGAATCGATGCGCACGGTTCGAGCCATCAAGGTCGCCGACATCCCACCCATGCTCGCCATGCACGCGCGCCGGCACGCCGGCGAGCCATGCCGGCACGCAGGCTTCCAATGGCGCGAGGTTACGCGTGTGCACGATGTCCGGTCGCAGCGAACGGAACACGCGAAACAGCGCCGGCCACAGCTTGAACCCATGCCCCGGCGACTTGTGCAGGGAGATGTACTGGACATCATCGCGTTGCACCCGCCGTCTAAAGTCCGTCACCTCGGTCATCGCGACCACGGCGTGCCGGAAGCGATCGCCGGGCAGGCCGTTGAGTAGGTTCACCACCCCGTTCTCGAGCCCGCCGACATCGAAGCGGTACAGAACGTGTGCAATCAGCAGGCGGTCGTCGCGCGCCGTCATGGTGCGACCGCCTCGGAGAACGTGCGCTGCAGCGACGGTCCCATGTCACGAGTGAATTCCTGCAGCGCACGCTGGGCGGCCTCCCGGCTCTCGTCCGCGGGCGCATAGAGGGCGATCCAAAGCGCGGTGTCCGGCTGCCTCAGCAAGCGCGCTCGCGCCAGTTCGAGTTTGGTCCGCGCGGCGCTGCTGGTCGGGCCGGACGCGGTCCAGTAGTAGTGCCACACGAGCAGTCGGTCGGACGGGATGGGCCCGCGCAGTTCCGCCGTTCGGACGGGATTCGCCACGGCATCGGCGATGACGCTGGCCACGCGCTCGCTGCCCCGGGATGTCTGCTTCCACTTCTGATTGGTCGTGCGTGCCAGTTGATTGGCCGTGCTGCCCACCTGTGCTGCCTGCGTCTGGTGTTGATAGGCTGCGACGAGCACTGCGACACGCTGTCTTCCCTTGCGATAGACGAAGGCCTGCCGGTCGCGCGCTCCCTCG
This sequence comes from uncultured beta proteobacterium, assembly GCA_963766365.1. Classification (GTDB taxonomy): domain Bacteria; phylum Pseudomonadota; class Gammaproteobacteria; order Burkholderiales; family Burkholderiaceae_F; genus JALORV01. Next base: position 199,297 of record CAVXZK010000005.1, on the reverse strand, counting down.
AGGTCCGGCGTCCAGTCGGACAGGACGGCCACATCGCGCAGCCAGCCCTGCGCGGGCTCGGGCGGGCGCAGGGTCGCCGACCCGGACGCGCCGACCGGCTGCATCAGGACATGCGCTATGGCCGGCCATGCGACGACTGCCGCGACGACTGCAATCGCGGGCGCCATCATGCGCGCCGCGGCCGGCCACATTGCCGCTGGACCCGCAGGTCGACCGTTAACTTCGTCCTCGCGCCATCGCGCACCCAGCCAGTACAGCAGCAGCATGACGACGCCAAACAGGATCCATCCAAACACGATGTGATCCTCGTTGGCCATCAGCCGGTTATGGCTGAGGTGGCCGATCATCACGATCAAGTAGGCTCGCAGCCAGTTAGCGAGGATGGGCGCGACGATCGATGCGGCAACGAAGGCAATTCGCCGCCCAGCCGAGCGGTACATCAGCCACGCGTACAGCGACCCGGCCATGCTCGAAGCGATCAGGAACTTGATGCCACTGCAGGCCTCGATCACCGACCACTGGCCCGTGGGAATCACGAAGTGCACGCCTTCGCGATAGACCGGCACACCAGTCATTCGCAGCGCTGTCACCGTGAAGTCCGCGGTCCAATCCATCAGGCGCGGCACGATGGCCTCGCCGAATGGCACGGCAAAGAAGAGGAACAGCAGTGGAAACCAGAGTATGCGGGCCCAACCCAGGCCGAAGGTAGTCAGCACTACTGCACCGACCAGGCCAATCAGTGCGAAATGGCTCACTACCTGCGCCGCGGCAAGCAGACCTAGCAGCCACGCAAATCCCAGCCCCGCGAGGATGACGAGCCCCGGCCAGTAGGGTCGGACCGGAGTGGCCGCGAGGAAGAACCGCTCCCTCCACACCAGCCACAGCGAAATCGGGATCACGACAAAGCAGTGCTGGAAGGTCTCCGAGCGGAACCAGATGTCGATCATCGACGCGGTTGTCGGCCAGAAGATCGCCAGAACCAACAGCACGCAAACGGCGACCGCGCAGAACGCCGCGGCCGGCCGCTGCATGCCGCGAGTGGAGACTCCGTGCAATCCGGAACCGGCGTGCACGCCCATCGTCACTTCGCGACGCCCGAAGCGACCGAACGCCGCTCGCCTTCGAGCAATCGGTCGAACGCCGCGAGATTACGATCCCACGAGTAATCGGCCACGATCCTGGCCCTCGCTGCCTGTCCCACTCGCGCACCGGACCCCGGCTCGAGCAGCGCCAGCACCTTGTCGGCGAATTCTTCGGCGGACTCGGCCATCTCGAAGTCGTCGCCGGCAACGCCGCTGATGCCACGGCTCGTCGCCGTGGAGACCACGACTGCCCGCCCCATTGCCATCGCCTCGAGGATCTTGTTCTGAATGCCGCGAGCCACTCGAAGCGGCGCCACCACGACAGCCGCATGTTGCACGTAGGGCCGCACGTCCGGCACGGTGCCTGTCACAACCACGCCAGACCTCAATCCGAGAGCCGTCACAGCAGGCGCCGGGTTCATGCCGACGATGTAGAACCGTGCGTCCGGCCGCGCCGCGAGAATGCTCGGCAGGACCTCGGATGTGAACCAAGTCACCGCATCGATGTTAGGCCAGTAGTCCATCGCCCCGGTGAAGACGATGGGCGCTTCGTTCTCGGCGTACGGCGATGCACGTTCGGCATGCGGCGCGAAGTAATCGGTGTTGACGCCGTTCTCGACGACGTGCAGGCGGCCCTCGAACCCCGGGGCCAGGCGCGCGAACAGCTCGCGCCTCGGCCGCGTCACGAACACGCTGGCCGCACTGCGCTCGCGGCACTCCGTTCGAACGCCAGCAGCTTCTCGCCCTCGCGCCGATAGACGAACGACGAAGGCCAGGCGTGCCGCTGCGGCATACTCGCACCACTTCGCGGAATCGACGTCGACGAAGTCGAGCACGACCCGCAGTCCGGCAGATCGCGACACGTACTGCGCCATCGCGGCCGAGAACACGACGGCCTTGCGGATCCGCTGCTGCGCGACGATCCGCGTCACCCACGACTGCAGCGCGGCATTCCGGTAGTAAGGCAGGGTCAACGCCTCGCCCGTCAGGAACCCGGAGACGCTGCGCAGCCGGGCCGCGCGGGGATCGAGCGTCTCGACGTGCACCGAGGCGCACAGCGACGTCGCAGCTGCGGCGACATGCGCGAGATCCTCGGCGCTGTCGACAAACGTCCCCAGATGCACGGCATAGCGTTCGGCCAGATGCCGCAGCAGGTGGTACGACCGGATCTTGTCGCCTTTGTTCGGCGGAAACGGGATGCGGTGAACCAGGTACAGCAGCGGCTCCATCGTCGCCCTCACCCAAGGTTGCGGACGATGGATGGTCCGAGGGCGTTGGCCACGGGACGCGGCAGGCGACGCCAGACTCCGATGAACGCGCGGTACTTCGGGTTGGACGGATTGTTCTGCGGAATGCCGTCGCGCCGGAGCAGGCAGTACTCGTAGCTGAGCGGCTGCGGCTCGAAGCCCCAGTTCTTCTTGAAACCGAACGAGCCGCGTGCCGACGCTTCGATGCGGCCGTAGTCGAACACGCTGCAGCCCGCGCTCCGCGGCGTCGGCGCATCAGCTCCCAGTACTTGAAGTCGTTGGCGGCCAGCGCGCGGGCGCGATCGTCGTCGCCGGCGTAGTACGGCAGCACCTCGTCGCGGAAGTAGAACGACAGCACCGACGACACCGGGGCGCCCGTTGGCGTCGATCACGGTGAGCACCTCGCAGTCCTTGCCGAAGGCGTTGCGCAGCGCCTCGAAATAGCGGCGCGGATGCGGCGGCGTGCCGTGGCGCTGCTGGTTGTCGGCGTAGAGACCGAAGAATCGGTCGACGCGATCGTCGACTTCGCTCGTCAGGCCGCGTTCGATGCCCTTGCGCACCATCGCGCGCTGCTTGCGCGGTATCGCGAGCAGGTTCGCCTCAGTCTCGGGCTGCAGTTGCTTGCGGAACGTGACGTACAGGTCCTGCCGTGGCCACTCCGGCTCGGTCGCGTGACGGTTGCGAAGCTCCAGATGCTGGACGCCGAGTTCACGCGCGAGCTCGACCGCGACTGCGTGCAGCGCCTCGCGCGCGGCCTCGTCGGTCACGGCGGCGCCACCGTAGACGGCAAACGGCAGTGACACGAGCGCGTCGCCGAAGAGCCAGCTCTTGACCCGTGCCAGCGGCAGCACGCCGGCAACCTGCCCGCCCCGCTCGGCCACGAGGTAATGCGTGCGATGCCTGAAGATGCCTTCGCATGAGGTCGCGCCACTCGATGCGGTGGAAGAACGTCGCCTCCGGACAGGCGTCGACGAATGCGGACCAGACCGCCCGGTCACCGTCCCGATAAGGGCGCACCTGGACGGCCGACTGAGCGTCCATCGGAAGGTCGCGCGGATTCACGCCGCGTCGATCTCGAACACCCGGTCGATGCGGTCCCAGCGGAAGTCGGCCAGAAGCCGGTTCAGGCGCGCTTCGGTACGGTCGAGATTCAGGTAGTGACGGAAGCGGGTCCTGGCGCTGACACCGCTGACGCGAGGCTGCTGCGGGTCGATCTCCCACGGGTGGAAGTAGAAGATCGCTGGCTGCCGGTCAACGCGGTTCACGCGCTCGATGGCCCAGCGCGACGCACGGTAAGGAAGCAGGCGGAAGAACCCGCCGCCGCCGGCTGGCAGATTGCGTGACAGCACACGCGTCGTCGTGATCGGCAATTCGAGCAGGCCATTGTGCGCACGGAAGGCGAAGCGCGGCGCCTCGGGCATGCCGTAGTGGTCGTGCCGCACCGGGTAGACGCTCGAGCTGTAGGCGTAGCCGGCCTCGGCGAGGCAGTCGAAGGCCCACAGGTTGCCGCGGCCGATCGAAAAGCTCGGGGCGCGGTAGCCGCGAACGGCAACACCGGCGATGTCCTCGAGCTTGCGCCTCGCGCCTTCGACGTCCGCACGGAACTCGGCATGCGACTGGTCGCTGGCACGCAGGTGCGATTGCCCGTGACTCGCCAGCTCGTGGCCGTGCTCGACGACTCGACGCACCATCGCCGGGTAGCGCTCGGCGATCCAGCCCAGCGTGAAGAACGTCGCGCTCGCACCGCGGGCGTCGAACAGACCCAGCAGCCGGTCAATGTTTCGCTCGACTCGGCATTCCATCGAGTCCCAGCGGTGACGCTCGATGTGGGGCGCCAGGGCGGACACCTGGAAATAATCCTCGACGTCGACCGTCAGCACATTGACGATCTGGCGCGCGCCGTGTGAACGGTCTTCCCGCGCGACACGGCTGCTAATCGCCGACGCATCGCGCCCCGTTCCGTCGCCGGCACGGGTCAGCAGAGTCGCATCGCGGGTTACGGCGGGAGTTGTCATTGCGTTGTCGGCGACGACTTGCGCCGCCGCCGCGGCGACTCCTGTGGCGCCAGCTCCTCAGGGAGCGCACGCTCCGGCTCGACGAGAACGCGAACCAGTGTCAGCAATTCGCCGACGTCGCGCTCCAGCTTGTCCACGCGTTCAGCCATGTTCAGCAGCTTGCGAACATTGCCCACGAGGTCAGGGTTGCGCTCCTGGCGCACGGCCGTGGCAGGGGCCTCGCGCACCGGCGTGACCACGGCCTGCGGCCCGAGCTCGTTGGTGATCTCCTCGGCCACGGCCCGGATCTCCGGCGCCCCAAATACATGCTGTCCGCCGAGAAAACCCGCCAGCATCAGGCGGTTGCAGATGGCGTTGATGCGCCGGGGTATGCCACCGGCGGCGACGAAGATCGCATGGATCGCCGTCGCTTCGAAGGCCGGGTCACCCTTCCACCCCACACGGTTCAGTCGATGCTCGATGTAGCCGCGCGTCTCCGTCTCGTCGAGCGGACCGAGGTGGTACGAAGCGATGACGCGCTGCCGGAACTGTTCCATCGCCGGCGAGCGCATCAGGTGCGCAGTTCCGGCTGCCCAACGAGGAAGCTCTGCAGCAGCGCATGGTCGCCGTACTGGAAGTTCGACAGCATGCGCAGTTCTTCGATCGCACCGCGCATTCAGGTTCTGCGCCTCGTCGATCACCAGCAGAGCACGCTTGCTTCTGCTGGAACAGCATCAGCAGGAACGCCTCGATCGACGCGAGCACGTTGGCCTTGTCGTCCTGCGCGACGCGGATGCCGAAGGCCTTGGCCACCGAACGCAGCAGGTCGTCGGCGTCGAGCTGCGTGCTGACGATCTGCGCCGCGACGATGGCATTGGCGTCGAGTTCTTCGAGCAGCGCGCGCACCAGCGTGGTCTTGCCGGCGCCAACCTCGCCGGTGATGACGAGGAAGCCCTCGCCCTGGTAGACGCCGTATTTGAGGTACGAGTAGGCGCTCGAATGGCCCTTGCTGCCGAAGTAGAACGACGGGTCCGGGCTGAGCTGGAAGGGCTTGCCAGACAGGCCGTAGAAGTCTTCGTACATGCGTCGGTTCCTACAGCCGGTGGAAGAGCCCGGCGAACACCGCGAATTCGCTGGACTCGTAACCGGGAATCGTCGCGTTGGCGTCGGACTGGACCTGGTAGCGCGCACCGACGAACAAGGTACTGCGCGGACTCATCTGCCAGTTGGTCTGCAGGCTGGCCAGGTTCTCCCGCGACTTGAGCCCCTCGTTCACTCCGAAGCCGCGAGTGTATTGGGTGCCGAGCGTGCCGTTGAGCGAGACCACTGGCGTGAAGCAGGTGGCTGAGCGTCAACGCACCGCCCTGCTGGATGTTGTTGTTGATCGCCAGGAAGCTTGGCGGGACCCGGGCATCCGGCAGATACTCGGTCTTCAGGTAATACAGGTTCAACGCGAGCGTGTTGCGCGTGCCGATGAGCGCCCAGTTGGCGTTGTATCCCGTCAGAATATTGGCGCTCTGGTTATACACGTACGCGCCCTGAGGCAGCGACTCCGGCAGACCCTGGCGCGTGATCAGGTCCTGCGCCGCCTGAGCGCGTTCGACCGGATCCGGAAAACGCGCGATCAGGATCGCATCGAGCAGCCCTGCCACGCTCGAGGTGGGCGGGATCTGGAACAACACCTGCGGATACGTTGTGATGGTCCGGTATCCACTGAAGGAAGACGCGAGTCGACGCTGGCGGTGCGACGCCTGGAACTGGTAGCTCGGCCCGTAGAAGCGCTGCTCCCAGTAGCCCACCAGACTCGTCAGCGGCGACGGCCGCCACGACAGGTTGCCCCCGTAAATCGGCCCGGACGTCTCTTCGGCCGTATAGGTCGTCGTTCTCGTATCCGCCGCGCACGACCAGAACTGAGCTGCGGCGATACGGCGTAGTCGAAGATGCGCCAAGGCGGTGTTCAGCGTCTGGTCGGGCTGTATCTGGTCCTGGATGCGCGTGAAGTCGTTGGTCAGCCGCAGGGTCAGTCCGAACGGAGTCGGCGTGCGCACGACCTCGGCCAGATTGCGCACGTAATACGCGTTCTCAAGCGGCGCATCCGACTGCGACGTCCACGTGTAGGTCATGTCGCTGCGGACCAGCCAGCTCACGTTCGGTCCGATGTTGCCCTTGAAGTAAGGCGCCAGCCGAACCTGTCGAGGTGGTGTAGAGATTGTTGGTCGACGACGCCGGAGCTCGGCAGGAATGGATTCTCGACCGACTGGTCGACGGAGAGCGAGGCATCGATGAAGAAGAGGTTGTCGATCGCCTCCAGGTTGGCCAGGACATTGGCGCGTAGGCAGGATGCTGCTCACCTGGGTGCCGTCGACGTAGGCGAGCATGTCGAGCGCGACGAAACCGTCGACGCGGAAGCGCCCGCCCTACGCGGTTGAAGTTCAGCGCCGGGATGAATTCCAGGATGAGGTCCCCCTGCCGGACCGCTCGAGTCACCATAGTTGGCATTGTTGGTCAGCGTGGCCTGGGCGGTAAAACTCGTCTCGGTCGCCCATCCCTGGATTCCGCGCCGCGGCTCCGCAATCGTCGAAAGTGGAGGTCCGATCTGGTATTCCGCGCCAGTCGGCAGTGACTGCGCCGCCGCGGGCTGCATGCACCCCGCGATCGCGAGCGCGGCCAGTCTGTAAACCGGCGCCGCGATCCCGAGGCTTGCTCGGCGGCCTCGGTCCCTGGGCTGCGGACGGCGCATGGGGATTACGCTGGGCGCCAGCCCTCAGTGGGCGTAGGAGCCGTACGATCCGTAGTAGTGGCCGCGGTCGGCGGGCGACACCCGGTTGAGCAGCGTGAACACCACGGGGCAGTTCTCCACGGTCGCGAGCGCCTCGGCAACCGTTCCCTGCGGCGTATCGTCCGCCGCGATCGACCACGATGACCTGGCCCATGTGCGCCGCGAGCACGCGGGATTCGGAGGCACGCCAGCAGCGGCGGCGTGTCGAACAGGACGATCCGTCGCGGGTCGTCCGACGTCCAGCCGGTCGACGAGGCGGTTCATGCGCGTCGCTGGCCAGCAGTTCGGTCGACTGCGCCTGCGGCGTCCCGGCCGGCAGGACCGACAGACGATCGACGTTGGTCGACAGGACGACCGAGTCGATCGACAGGTCCGGATTCGACAAGCAAGTCGAGCAGGCCCTTCGAGGGCGGCAGCCCGAGCCGCTCGAGCACGCGCCGGACGCTGTGGCGTCCGCGTCGACCAGCAGCACTTCCGTGTCGAGTTCCATCGCCAGGCTCATCGCGAGGTTGAGCGACACGAACGTCTTGCCCTCGCCCGGCACCGCACTGGTGACCATGATGCGGTTCGCATTGCGACACCGGCGCCGCCGACTTGCCGCGGATGTTGTTGAGCAGCGGCCGCTTGATGACGCGGAACTCCTCGGCCAGCCGGGAGCGCGGCGCCTGTCGGCGTGATGTAGCCGCTCGGCCGACAGTCGCGCGAGGTCGATTTCGACTGCCCGCGCATCGGCCGCGGCCGCGCCGCCAGGGCACCGGGCCGCGGCGGCGGCGATGCCAGCTTCCGGCGGACGGCGTCACCGGCCGTCGCCGGCGACCTCGCCGCATCACCGGCGCCTGTCGTGCCTCGAGTTCCTTGATCACCCGCAGCGGCACGCGCGTTCGGGTGCCGGTCCGGTGGCCGGCACCGCGTCGGCCTGGGCCGCGCCGGCGTCGACCTCGACGCCGGACTGCCGCAGTTGCTCGAGTCGCTTGGCGGCCTGTTCAATGATGCTCACGCTCTGCCTCCTCAGGCTCGCGCTGCCAGCGCGACCCAGTCAATCCAGCTACCGTACAGCAAGCACCAAGCTCGCAACGCCCCCGCGCGAACGCCAGGTTGGCTCGTCGGCGCTGCGCTGGATGACCGGCTGCGTCGGCTGCAGCGAGACTGGTCCCGAGCACCGCGCGCTTGGTGGCAGCGCGCACCTGCCTGCGCGTCGTGGAAGGTCGGCAGGATCTGCGAGACCGCGAGCGCTCGCCGCCATGCCCGCCGCCAGCGCGAGCGCGAGCACCACCGGCAGCAGCGCCAGCCGGTTCGGGAAGACCGCCTTGGGCGAAATCCGCGGCGGGTCGATGATGCGGAACTCGGCCATGCGCGCCGAGGCTGTCGACGTCCTCCGCAATCGAGGCCGACTCGCGACGTGCCACCAGCTGGTCGTAGTTCTTGCGCAGCACGTCGTAGTCGCGCGTCGAGCTGCGCCATCTCGGCCTCGACCTGTGGCGCCCGTCCGGCAATGGCCTTGAGCTGCGCCAGCCGAGCCTCACCTTCGCTGACGCGTGCGCGCAGAGCAGCCACGTTGCGCCTCCGTCTCGGCGAGCGAAATCTTCGATCTGCTGGAATACCGGGTTGGTCGGACGCGCGTGAACTTGCTCGGGTTCGCCGCCGCCGCCTTGCGGCGCGCGTCGATTTCCTGCTTCTTCTGTTCCTCGAGCGAGCGATCAGTCGCGCGCGTCGCCGCCACGTCAGGGTGCTCGTCGGTGTAACGCCGCAGCAACTCGTCGAGCAGCTTCTTCTGGTCGGCGATCCGTGCGTCGTAGCTCGCTCGTCTGGTCCGGCACCGGGCGACCACGCCGTGTCCGGCAGCAGCACCGGGTCCTCGCCGACCAGTTCGCGCTTCAGCGCGTCGCGCGACTGCTCGGCGGCGCGCAGCTCGAGTGCGCTGCTTCTGAGACCTCCTCCGACAGCAGCTCATGCGCGTGAAGTAGTCCTGGCCAGCGTTGCCGGTGAAGCCGACGTTCTTGATCTTGTAGTCCTTCACGCGGTTCTCGGCCTCCTCGAGCTTCTTCTCGTAGCCCTTGATCTGCTCGTCGATGAAGCGTCGCGCCGCCTCGGAATCGCGACGCTTGTTGCCGACCCCTGACTCGACGAACAACGACAGCAGGTCCTGCACGACGCGCTTGGCGCGGTCGGCGTTGACGTCCTGGTAGGAAATGCTGTAGATGTTCTCGCGGCCGACGCCGACGAACTTGATGCGCTGTGTCACCGAGTCGACCAGACGGTCCTTCTCGATCTGCGTCGTCGCCGTGATGTCGAGGTCCGTGCTGCGCACGATCTTCTCGATGTTCGGCCGCGCAATCAACGTGCGTGCGAGCATCGAGATCTGCTCCTCGACATTGGGCTGCACCGCCAGGCCTGACATCAGCGGCTTGAGCACCGTCTGGGTGTCGACGTAGACCCGCGCCGTGGCCTCGTAGCGGTCCGGAATGCGCAGCAGCACGATCGCGCCAATCACGCGCCACCGCCCAGGCCACCGCCAGTCCGATCCAGCGCCGGCGCCACATGCCGCGCAGCGCCGTCATTACCTGGTGCAAAAGCTCGTCCATCGCCTACCTGTCAGACTGCTTGAGTGCTCAACACGCGCTCGATACCGTGCGGCTGCAACTAGAACCAGCTCTGCGGGATGATGAGCACGTCGCCCGGGCGCATGTCGACGTTCGCCGAAATGTCGCCGCGCCGCACCAGGTCGCCGAGCCGGACGCTGTACTGCTTGCCCTGCTCCGAGCCGCGGACCAGCACGGTCTTGTTGCCGTCCGCAAAGTCCGTCAGGCCGCCGACCTGCGATCATCACGTCGAGCACCGTCATGTTCTGGCGATAGGCCACGGCCTGGGGCTTGGCGGCTTCGCCGATGATGCGGATCTGCTCGTTAGACGGACCGTTGAAGTTGTTGACGATGACCGTGACCACCGGGTCGCGGATGTACTTCGACAGTGCCTTCTCGAGGTCACGCGCCAGTTCGCCGGGATTCTTGCCCAGCGCCGGGACGTCCTCGACCAGCGGCGTGCTGATGCGGCCGTCCGGACGCACCGGCACGGCCATCGACAGTTCAGGATTGCGCCAGACGACGATGTTCACGGTGTCCAGCGGTCCGATCACGTACTTGTAGTCCGACGTCGCCGCGGCCGTGGGAGCGGGCGGGTATTTGTTCGACGAACAGGCGACAAGCAGCACGGCTGCTACCAGAGCAAGCAGGATGCGAATGGTGTCGATTGGTTGCCTCATGGCCTCAACCCTCCAGTGGGGGACCGTCAATGCGTCCGAGGCGGCGCGCCGAGGACGCACCGCGCAAAAAGTTCAGTCTAGTACAGGCGGCAATCTGGTGGTGCATTGCAATACTGGCATTCTGCCCGGCCGTACCGCCCGTAGAACCGGGGGACGCGGTGGCCGGTGGACCGGCGCGCTACTGGGCCCCTTCCCCGAACAGGACCACCCGCACCGTCTCGGCCAGGATCAGCGCGTCGAGCACGAGTGAGTTGTTCTTCACATAGTAAAGGTCGAACTGCAGCTTCCGTTGCGCATCGTCGACCGAGGCACCGTACGGATACCGGATCTGTGCCCAGCCGGTCAGGCCCGGCTTCACGCTATGGCGCACTCGTAGAAGCGAACCTGCTCGCGCAGTTGATCGACAAACACCGGTCGCTCGGGACGCGGGCCGACCAGGCTCATGTCGCCGCTCAGCACGTTGATCAGCTGCGGCAGCTCGTCGATGCGCAGCTTGCGCAGGATGCGGCCGACCCGCGTCACGCGTGCATCGTTGGCGCGTAGCCCAGCGCGCGACGCCATCGCCTTCGGCATCGGTTCGCATCGTGCGCAGCTTCAGCACGTTGAAGACGCGACCGCCCTGGCCGACGCGCTCCTGCGTGAACAGGATCGGAAATCCGCTCTCGATGACGATCGCCATCGCTGCCAGCAGCAGCACCGGCAGGCGCGAGGAACAGCAGCGTGGTCGCCGACGCCACGTCCGATCAGTCGCTTGGTCAGCCGGCGCAGCGGGACTCTGCACGAAACCTTCGCCGTAGATCAGCCAGCTCGCCTTCAGCGACTCGATCGGCACCTCGCCGCGCACGCGCTCGTAGAAAGCAGACAGGTCGCAGACCGGGACACCGCCGACGCGGCACTCGAGCAGGTCATTCATCGGCAGCACGCCGCCGCGCTGCTCGCGCACCGCGACGATCACCTCGTTGACGCCGAAGCGCTCGACGATGGCCTGCAGCTTGAGCCCGGGCGGGAACAAGGGGGCGCGCCCGGGGCCAGCCTCCGCGCTGTGCTCGACCTCGGCCCCGGTCGGGAAGAATCCGACGACCACGGCGCCACGCGATCCGTATTTCTCAATCATCTCCTCAACTGCCAGCGCATCGGCGCCGGTGCCGATGATCAGTGTCCGACGCGCGCCAACGCTGCTGACGAACACAGCGACCAGGATCGGCCGGACGAGGATGACGGCAGCCAGCGTGAACAAGCGCCGCGTACGGCAGCACCGCGCGCGGTCCGCTGCCTTGTGGCACCAGCCCGAAGAGCACGTAGCAGATGGGAACGCCGACCGCCAGGGCCAGCAGCGTTCGCGCGAACACCACCGCGAGCGTCTTGCGCTCGCCGGTTCGGAACAGGCCGAACATCGTCCCGATCGCAGTCGTGACCAGCGCAAACTCAAGCGCGAACAGCACGGCGGAGCGCGGCGAGTTCCCGTAGGGGCCGAGCTGGATTGACACCGCGAGCAGCATCGAGGCGACGCAGAACACAGCAAACAACGCCATGTCGGCGAACGAAGCCACCGGCAATGGCCGGCGCGATGCAGTGATCACAGCAGTTCCTTCCTTTTGGCCCCCTTGCGCGCCTAAGCGACGGGCGGGTCTTGAGTGGTCGTACTCTGGACGATCGAAGTTTCAGCAGTGCTACAAGGGCGCGGCATTCGACGCCTGCTCTCCCGGAACCATCGTCTGCACAGTCTGCGGGGGAAACGCCGCCCTGACCAGCCGAGCCGTCGCTCGAAAGGTGTGGCTTTTTCCTCTTGACTCGCAGTCGGAAAGAGCACCGCGAACGCGGCGCCCACGGGACGGGCGGAGGGACATCGACTCCGTGCAACCCTGATTGTGTGTGGCTCTCCTCCCGTGTCCGGACTATCGGCAAGCACGCCTGAATAGCCTATATAAGACCGGTCTGATCGGCAACGGCTGTTCGTCGGTTATTGCAGGAGCTGCACCAAAGGGCACCGGGGTGCGTGCGCAGTGTCTCAAGCACGACACTTGCCAGCATGAGTGAAGTCGCCTGCCGGATCCGACGAAGGCCAAGTTCGCCTGTCCCGGACCTTCGCGCCGTCAGCGTTGAATGCTCCTGAGCAGGTCGATCAAGAAACGCGATGGGATCGCGTAGCTGATGCCCGAAGGCTGCGTCAGCGCGGATTCCTTGGTCCCTTTGACGAAAACCATGTTCAGAATCCCGACCACCTCGCCGGTTGCCGGGTCGTACAGGGGGCTGCCGCTGTTGCCGGGGAAAGCCGTTGCGTCCAGCTGAAACACCGGGAACGCAGTCGAGTCACGGAGCCGGCGGATTACCCTCGGATCGAGTTGCCGGCTGCTTGCCGACGGCAGCGCTATCGGCGCGATCGCCGCAACCATTGCGCGGTGCGTTGCAGGAAACAGGCCGAGCACTCCGCCGATCGGAAAGCCGGTGAATAGGAGGCTCTCGCCTTCGACGACCGAATCAGAATCGCGCAGTTTCAACGGACGCAGCGGCTGCCCTTCCATCTTCAGCACCGCAATGTCGTGTTCGTTGTCCACAGCCAGGTGCGTCAGCTTCCGCACGCTACGTCGGGCGGGATCCTCCCCGGGTAGCACCGCGACGAGCACTTCAGGATCCGCGCCCACGTCGAGCCTGGCTGGCAACACATGGGCATTCGTCGCCACCAGGGTTCCGTCGCCCACGACGAACCCGGTGCCGAGGAAGCGAAACTGGGGGACCCGGGTCGCCTGGAAGGTACCGATCGCCACGATCGACGACTTGACCGCGGCAATTGCCGGCGGCGCCTCGGCGCCCGTGGGCCCGGGGGTCAGGGCGCCGAGCACCAGACAGGCCAAGGCACTCAGCGCGCGCGTGAGTCGCGCCGCGTCACCCGCGGTTGCCGTCATCCTCGCGCGCGTTAGAGGCGCCACACCCTCAGGCCGCGGGCTCGGAGTTGCGCAGCGTCGGCCTGACTCTTGACATCGACGTAAAGCCCGCCCGGCACAAGTCTTGCGGCGTAGTCGTCGACCGGACGCCGCCTGAACGCGTCGTGCGCCACGGCTGCAACGATCGCGCTGGCGCGCGGCAGGTCATCCCACTCGCGCAGCGCCACGCCATATTCATGCGCGGCTTCGCCAGCGTCGGCCAGGGGATCGTGCACGCTGACCCGGGCGCCGTACGATTGCAGTTCGCGGATGATGTCGATGACCCGCGAATTGCGGAGGTCGGGACAGTCTTCCTTGAAGGTCAGTCCGAGGACGATGACGTCGGCGTCCTTCACGTGTACTCCGGACTGGATGAGTTGCTTCACCGTCTGCTCGGCGACGAAGTGCCCCATGCCGTCGTTGATCCGCCGTCCGGCGAGAATGACCTGGGGGTGGTAACCGAGCATGTCGGCCTTGTGGGTCAGGTAATAGGGGTCGACGCCGATGCAGTGGCCGCCGACCAGGCCGGGACGGAATGGCAGGAAGTTCCACTTCGTGCCGGCGGCCTGCAGCACTTCCATCGTGTCGATGCCAATGCGGTGGAAGATCAGCGCAAGCTCGTTCATCAGCGCGATGTTGAGGTCACGCTGGGTGTTCTCGATCACCTTCGCGGCCTCCGCCACCTTGATGCTGGACGCCCGGTGCACCCCGGCCGTCACGACCATCTCATAGGCTCGCGCCACCCGCTCGAGCGTCTCAGGCGTGTCGCCCGAGACCACCTTCACGATGCGCGTCAAAGTATGCTCGCGATCGCCGGGATTGATGCGCTCGGGGGAATACCCCACGAAGAAGTCCTGCTTCCACTTCAGGCCCGACTCGCGCTCAAGCAGCGGAATGCAGATCTCCTCGGTGGCACCGGGATACACAGTCGACTCATAGACCACGGTCGCGCCTTTCTTCATGTGGCGCCCTACCGTGATGCTCGCGCTGACCAGCGGCGAAAAGTCCGGCTGATGAGCCGCGTCGATCGGCGTCGGCACCGCCACGATGACCAAGTCGACCTCGCGCAGCTGCGTTGGGTCTGTGGTCGCCTCCAGCATCCTTGCTGCCTTCAGGTCCTCCGTGCTCACCTCACCCGTGGGATCAACGTGTCCACGATAGGCCGCCACCTTCTCGGTTGACAGGTCAAAGCCGACCGTGCGCACCTTCTTCCCGAATTCGACCGCGAGCGGCAATCCGACATACCCGAGTCCGACGACCCCCACTGATGCTTTGCCTTCCACGACCTGGCCTTCCCTTGTGTTGATCTTTCTTCGTCACTTCAGCAATGCGGAGATTTCCGACTTCCCCGGGAAATCCTGGCTGACCGCCTGCAACTGCCGCAATTCCTTGCGCGCGTCCTCGGTCCGGCCAGCCTTGAGCAACGTCTTGGCGTAGTTCAGCCGGATATCGTGGCGCTCGGGAGCAAGCGCCACCGCGCGGGCCATGTACTCAATTGCCTTGTCCGCCTCGCCTCTGGAGGTCAGTACGACCCCCATGGTGTCGAGGACCGCCGGGCTGTCCGGGGCAAGCTTCAGCGCCCGCTCGGCGTAACTCAACGCTTTCGGATCGCCCAGCTGGCCCGCGGTCCAAGCGAGGTTGTTCCAGGCAATCGGATTTGTTGGCTGCTGCGCAACGAGCACCTGATAGAGCGCGGCGGCCCCCTTGAAATCCTGGGCGCGCAACGCCTGTTCCGCCAGGTAGGCACGGAAGCCGTTGTCCGCTGGGTTCTCGACCAGCCACTTGCGGGCAAACGCATCGGCCTCGGCCTTCCGTCCGGAGGCAACGAGCACGCCATGAAGCTTCACTGCCAGGCCTTCCGACGTCGCTTGAGCCTTGAGGCCTTCACGGTAGGCGCGTTCCGCCGGCGCCCACTGTTTGCCCGAGGCATAGATGTCTCCTTCAAGCACGTAGCCGGTGGCGGACTTTGGATGGGCTTGCTGGAACGCCTTGGCCTGCTTGAGCGCCTCGTCGGGCTTTTCGGCCATCACGTAAGAGACCACGAGGTCACGCGCAATCGTCGGATCATTCGGCGCAAGCTTTTGCGCGCGCCGCAGGGCATCGATCGCCTTGTCGAAGTCCTTGCGTGCGAAATGCGCCGATGCGAGACGCATCAGCGGCATCGCCGACTGGGGCTCCGCGGTTACGAGCCGGCTGAAGGTCTCGATCGCCTGGTTCGTATCCCCCGCGGCCAGCTGCGCGCGGCCCAGTGCGTCCATCACTCGCGGGTCCTGACCAACCGCCGCGGAGGCTTCCTGCGCCGCCGCCAGTGCCTCCCGCGAATTGTTTCCCTGCAGATAGAAATTGACGAGGGCAACGCGGGCCGCTGCCGAATCAGGCTTGGCGCTCACGGCCCGCTTCAGTACCGCGCCGACCTCGGGGGCCGGCGCCTGCGTCCGTGCCATTACATCTGCAAGGGCAAGCAGTGCCTGTTCGTTCTTAGGGTCCTTTGCGACAACCGCCTCGAAGCGCCCGCGCGCGTTGGCCGGCTTGCCTTCCGCCATGTCGAGTCGCGCCAGCCCAGCCGCCGCCGGCAGGTAGCCGGGGTTGATGGCGAGCGACTTCTCGAATGCGACCCGGGCGGCGGCGTAGTCCTTGCGCGAACCCTGCACCGCCCCCAGCACTTGATAGGCTAGCGGACTGTCCGGTTGCTTGTTCACCAGGCCCTGCGCCACCTGCAAAGCTTTGGCGCTTTCCCCGCTGCGCGTGTAACCGGCGATCAGCGCAAGGTCGGCCTGGATCGGCGCCTTCTCGCCCGCTGTTGCCGTTTCAAGCAAGCGGATTCCGCCTTCGACGTCGCCCCTTGCCATCGCGATCTGCCCGAGGCGGACCTGAGCCAGCGCCTGTTGCTGCGGTAACTTCGACGCAGCATCGAAATACTGGGCTGCCTGCTTGAGTTCGCCGTTGGCCAGGTACGTCTCGGCGATCACCATCAGGGTTGGCCCATCGACGACCGTACCACGCGCGAGGAATGGCTGAACCGCTTCGAGCGCGCGCGCCGGCTGATTCGATGCCAGGTAACTGCGCGCAAGCAAGGTACGCGCTCCGGCATGCTGGGGCGCCAGCACCAGCGCGCGTTGCAGCGTCGCCTCCCCGCTCGCGTACTGCTTTTCTTCCAGCTCCACTCCTCCAAGCAGCACAAGTGTCGGCACGTGTTCCGGCGCCCGTTTCAGCACCTGCTGCGCCAGGTCGCGCGCCCTCGCGTAGTCCTTCTTGCCCACCGCGATCAGGGCCTCCAGGTAGGCGAGGCGCACGTCGGAACCGTGTGCTGCTCGCGCCGCCTCCACCTGCGCGCTCGCCAGATCGAACTTGCGCTCTGAAATCAGCAGCGAGATCAGTTCAAAGCGCGCGTTCGTGTAGGCAGGATTGGCGGCCACTGCCTGCTCCAGGGAGGCGATCGCCCCCGCCCGGTCTCCCGAGAACAGCTTCAGCTCGCCCTGCAGCATCAGTGCTTCCGCGGACTTGGGGTTGGCGGCTGCCACTTTGGCCACCAGCGCCGAAGCCTGCGTGAGGTCCCCCTGCACCGCGGTCAGTCGCACCTGCCCCAGCTGCGCGCGAACATTCGCTGGATCGGATGCCAGAGCGGCGTCGAACGCGCTCCCCGCCTCCTTGAACTCGCGAGTGCGGAGGTAGGCTTCGCCGACGCGAGCTCGCAGTTCCGCGTCCGACTGTGGTGCAGCGAGCTTGGTAGCGCCGAACTCCTCGATCAGCTTGTTCGGTTTGTTCTGATCGAGCAGTGCCTGGGCCAGCAGCGGCAAGACGCTGTCCGGCGCCTGCTTGAACTCCAGCGCCTTGCGCAACTCCTTCTCGGCGCTGGCCGTATCGCCGACGATCAGCGACGACTGACCCAGCAGCAGGCGAGCTTCGCCGTTCTCAGGCTGCTGCTGCACCACGTTCTTCAACTGGATGATGGCCGCCCGATGATCGCCTTTCTCCTGGTAGGCGCGAGCCGATTCGAGCAGACGCGCAGGGCTGTCGTTCTGGCAAGCTGAAAGCGGGAACAGCATGACCAAAGCCAGCCCGAGGCCGCCGAGCGATGGAAGAAGCCGGCGTGCTAGCGCGGTCATGTCGAACTCCCCTGTTGATCCTGCTTGCGCATGCCAAAGCGATTCAGCAGATCGTATAGCGTCGGTCGGCTGACGCCGAGCAGGTCAGCGGCCTTGGACAGATTGCCGTTTGCCCGCGCCAGCGCCCGCACGAGTTCCCGGCGCTCGGCACCGTCCCGGGCCTCACGCAGGTTGAGCGGTTCATCCTCCGCGGAGGTCGACTCGAGCCCGAGGTCGATTGCCTTGATCACGGGTCCCTCCGCAAGGATGACCGCACGCTTGATGACGTTCTCGAGTTCGCGCACGTTGCCAGGCCAGCGGTGACGCTCGATTGCCGCCAGCGCGTCGTCGCTGAGGCTGAGCCGGCTGCGCTTCTGCTCGTCGCCAAAGCGACGCACGAACGCGTGCGCCAGAAGGACCGCATCCCCCGGCCTGTCACGCAGCGGTGGAACGGTCACGACGATCTCCGCGAAGCGGTAGAACAGGTCTTCCCTGAACAGTCCGGTGGCGATGCGGTCGCGCAGGTTCTGATGCGTGGCGCACACTATGCGCACATCGACCGGAATTTCCTCTCGTCCGCCGAGACGCTCCACGGTGCGCTCCTGCAGAAAGCGCAGCAGCTTGGCCTGCAGTGGCAGCGGCAGGTCGCCGATTTCGTCGAGGAACAAGGTGCCCTGATGCGCCGTCTCGATACGCCCCGGGGTCTGCTTGTTCGCACCAGTGAAGGCCCCGCGCTCATAGCCGAACAGTTCGCTCTCCAGGAGGTTCTCTGGGATGGCGGCGCAGTTGATGGCGACGAAGCGCTTCTTGCTGCGGCTGGACGAATCGTGCAGCGCCCTCGCGAGCAACTCCTTGCCGGTTCCCGACTCGCCCAGCAGAAGCACGGTGGCGTTGGTGCCGGCGACCTTTTCTATCATCCGGCACACCGCCAGCATCTCGGGGGCGCCGCTGATGATGCCGCCGGGAGCGTCTGTGCGCGCCGTCATCAGCCGGCGATTTTCCGCCTGCAGTTCGTGCATGTGGAACGCGCGGTCAATGATCAGCGAAACGACGTCCGCGTCGAACGGCTTGGAGAAGAAATCGCAGGCTCCGAGTGCGACCGCCCGGCGCGCGTTCGCGCTGTCGTGCTGTCCGGTAACCACGATCACCCTGGTGTCCGGCGCCAGTTCCAGGATTTTCTCGAGGGTGCGAAGACCCTCACCCACGCCGCTGGGTTCCGGCGGCAACCCCAGATCAAGCGTGACGACCGCCGGCTCGACGCGCCGCACCTGGGCGATGGCTTCCTCCCTGTCGGATGCCACGGCCACGTCGTAGGCGTCGAAAGCCCACTTCATCTGTGTCTGCAGTGCCGGATCATCTTCGACCACCAGCAGGGTGCGCCGCGTCTCGGTCACGCCGCCTCCCCGGCAGGTCGCGCAGGCTCCACGGCCCGCAACCGGACACGCATGCGCGTCCCCTGCTCCGGGACGCTTTCGACTTCAATGCGTCCACCTATGCCCTGGATGTACTGCTGACACTCGAACGCGCCGATGCCCAGGCCCGTGTCCTTGGTGGTCTGGAATGGACGGAACAGTCGGTCTCGGATGAACTCTGTGGTCATGCCCTTGCCCGTGTCACTGACTTCCACCATCACTTCATTGCCCTCTTTCCGCCCTTGAACCAGCACGTCAGGTTGCGCACCGGACGCATCGAAGGCGTTCTGCACGAGATGCGAGACGACCCGCTCGAGCAGGTCATCATGCGCCCACGCGAGGATACCTTCGCCGGCCTCCACGCGCAGTCCGGTGCGAGTCTGGGCGCGCAACGTCTGAACCCGACGGATTACGGCGCGGACATCGACCGGCCGCGGAGGATCGGTCACCTTGCCTTCCGGTCGCAACTGCAGCGTCAGTTGGTGCATGCGCCCGACGACATGCTCGATGGTCTTCAGCATATCGCGCTGGAAGTCCGGATTGTCGCGGTGTCGCTCGACATTCGAAAGCAGGAGCCGTAGCTGCGCGATCAGGTTCTTGAGATCGTGCACGACGAAGGTCGACATGCGATGGAAGGCATCAAACTTCCGCGCCTCCAGCAGCGCTTCGGTAGCCTGCGCGTAGGCGAGGTAACTGCCAGCCTGTCGACCCGCTGTCTTCAGGAGGTCGAGCACTTCCCAGTCCAGCTCGATGCGGACGCGCGGTTCGGAAAGAACGACGAAGCCGACCAGTTCCTCGGCGGTCCGCAGGGGCACGATCAACCAGGCTTCGCGTGCGTCGGTGATCGACGCCGGCAGTGTCAGGTTCTCGTACTTAGGCGACTGCGACATGACGTCGCTCACTTCCAGCACCCAGCCGGAGCGCTTGAGGAAGGCGGGCAGCGCATCGGTCTCCGCGATTGCGGCGCGATCCCGTGGCAAGGTCGAGTGCGCCACCTGGAAAAGTGTCCCTTTACCGTCATTCAGCCAGAGGGCCCCGCCGGGACTCTCGACCAGGTCGCCGAGCGCCCGCACGCAGGCCATCCAAGGCTGCCCCGCGGCTCCGCTGGCCAGCGTGTTCGTGAAACGCAGCCACTCTTCACGGTAGTCGTAGCGATAAGTGAAGAAGTTCTTGGCGACCAGGACGCGGACCTTGGCCCGGAACGTGGCCGACATGCCGACCATCGCCAGCAGCAGTAGCGCCGCAAAGACCAGAGCCGACTCGAGTGCCCTGCCCCAGGAACCTCCGAACTGTCGCAGCAGAAGTCCGGCACCGGATATCAGCAACAGGTACGCACCGGCTGCCAGCAGCGCCGTCGAGCCGGCGAGAACCCCACGTGATACCGACAACTCGAACGACCAATCGTGGGCACGCTTCAGCGTCAGCAGCATCAGCGGCACGGTGATTGCCTGTGCAAGTCCCCGGGCGGACCACAAGTCAATGTCGAGTTGGCGGAACAGCAGCGCATCCGAATAGAGGACCAGGTCGAAAGCCAGGACGCCCGCAAGCCCCAGCAGCAGGGGCCGGACGTGCCAACGTGATGCGGCCGGCGTGCGCCGATAGCATTGCTCGACCAGTACTAGCCCGAAGACCGCGATCGCCAGGCCGGAACCAAACCCCAGTTGATGAACTGCCTGACCGAGGTCGGGCACGCTCGGGGCTCTGACTCCAAGCACGAGCTGCGCAAGCAGGAATACCAGCCCCAGCGCCACCAGCAAGGCCCAACCTTTGCCGCCGCGCTGCGCGCCCTTGCCGCGGTCGCGCACGCCGAGAAACGCCAGCAGGAAACCGAGGGTCGCCGCGCTCCTGAGTAGATCGAGCGCCCACGCGCTCCACCACGTGCCCACGGAAGGCGCGGTGACGAACGCCACTGCAGCCGCCGCGGCCATCGATGTCGCACCCGCCAGCGCGAGAAGCATGGCGGGCTTTCCACCCGGCTGCCATTGCGCAAGCAGTCGCACGGCCAGCCACGCGAACGCCAGTGCCGCGATCCCATAGGTCCAGACACCCGGAATGGAGTACCAGCTAGGGGTCAAGTAGGGCCGAATCGATGTGCGAAACGTGGAATCTAGCAAGTGCCGGGCACCGGCAATTCGCTGAGGTGCCCTTCCGTGCCACCGCTAAGGCTAGGAGTGAGGTCCTTGACGGCCGCGGAGAGAGTCAATCAGCGCTTTGCCGCCTCACATCGTGTATCATCTTCAACTCACAAAAGTTGCCGCGGGGTGGAGCAGTCTGGCAGCTCGTCGGGCTCATAACCCGAAGGTCGAAGGTTCAAATCCTTCCCCCGCAACCAATAAAATCAAGTCGTTACGCAATCAAAAGCCGCTGACACAGCGGCTTTTTTGCGTTGTGGCCCACCGTTGGCCCAAATGTGGCCCATCTGTGGCCCACGACAGCACCGCGAATTTCACAATGCAACAGAAATGACCGTAGGTCTCACCCCTGCGTGGCCCAAAATCGACGACCTTCGGGCGAAACTCCCGACGGTCGCGAAGTGTTCGCGCGCCGATGACCTTAGGTCACCCTCGGTGCAAATCGGGCCACAACGACCTTAAGTTCGCATTAATCGGCGTCCCGAAGGTCAGATGGCGGCTTTGCGCCGGCGGCCCGTCAAAATCGTCAATTGGTGTCGAGACTTGCGTCACAAGCTGTGGCCCACGCGTGGCCCAACCGGGCCACGGCCTGTCAAGCGCTTGACTTCGTTCAATACTGCTGCAGCCACGCCTTACGCATGCTCCGAACCCGCCAACTGGAATTCGCGTAAGCGGCCACCTGAAATGCTCGCGCCCGAAGCTCTCGAATAGACAGTGGCCGGCCAATTGCTGAAGTTCGGAGCCGACGTCAGAATCGTGTCAAAGGAGACGTTGCAGCTATGTCAAAGGACCCGCTTGCTGCCGTAGCGGACGAGTCGCTCACCGTCGACGATCTCGCCCTGCAAGCGCTTCGCGATTTCCGGCGTGAAAAGAAGCTTGCTCTGCTACCCGGCGTCGATACCTCCGACGAGCGAGCGCGTCTCACCCGCAAGCTGAACGACCTCGCGGACGTGCTGCTGCGAGACGTTAAGCGTAATCCGTCGAAACGTTGGGTGATGAGGCAGTTTCAGCGAGCTCTCGAGGGCATGGATCAAGAGGACACGGAGGCGCGCGAGCACTTTGTAATGGAACTCGAGCATGTCATGGACATACTCGGGATTGACAGCAGCGATGGCCTCCTGACCTACTACCTTGGCGGGATATAGCGCTGTCGGCCAGGAGCGGCCGTCGACGTACTCGCTTCAAACCGGTCGTTGCTTCGCCCGCTTTCTAGGTTCATCGGCGTGAGGAACGGCCTTGCGGTCACATCGGGCGCGCCATTCCCTGGGGCTCGTCTTTGACCAGCTGCGGAACGCCCGCGAAAAGACCGCCGCGTCTGCGAAGTGCAGCGCCGCGGCGATCTCCGACATTGGAAGTTGTGTGTTCTCCAGAAGTTGCTTCGCCAGCTCGAAGCGCGTTTGACTGACGAGCTGTTGCAAGCTGGTCCCCTCGGCGGTCAGCCGCTTGCGCAGCGTCCGCTCGTGTATGCCGAACAGTAGCGCCACGCTCTCGGCCGACGACGTGCCGCTAAGTACCATCTGGTGAAGCGCGCCCCGTACGACGTCGGCGAAGCTCATCGTGCTGTTGCACGGGTCTGCTGGATGGCCTGCATGACCAGTTCGCGGAGGTTGGAGTCCGCGCCGGGGATGGCGCGGTCGAGCCACGATGCTGCGAACACGATGCCGGACACCTCGGCGTCGAATCGAACATTCGGACCAAGAAGGCGACGATAGGGACGCGCATCCTTCGGTCGAGCATGGGACGAACTGGACGTGCGCTGGCTTCCAGGCGGCGCCGCAGATCGCCTTCAGCATCCTGTACCCGATGGCAATGGCGGCGTCGTAAAGATGCGCGGTGCCGGGTGTGCCGTGTCGATATACGGAGTAGCCGAGGAGCACATAGGAAGCGTCCAGGTTGAGCAGTATCGGTACGGCCCCGCGATCGTGCAGGTAGAGATGCAGAAGAAGGGCCCGCAGCGCGTCGCCAACGGTGGCTGAGTTGCGCATCAGGTATCCGATGGCGCCGAGGCCATCCAGTTCGAAGCACTCGCCAACGAGCAGGCCGAAGTGGCCGCAGGACGTTGCCGTTGAGCATTCGGCAAACAAGCGTCCAAGAGCCTCGAAGGCGATCCGGTTCTCGGGATTCCTGAAGGCCCGAGAGCGGCACGCCCGCCCGCACGAACGGGAGACTCGGGTCGACCCCGAACTTCCTCAAGACGTCTGGAATCGCGGCGACAGGACCGATCCTGACTTCGCCGTCGCCGGTAGCGGACAGGCGACTGCGCGGGGCCGACTCCGGGACCGCGCCGTCTCGGCCGTGGTCGCGCGCGTGGCGCTGCCTCTTGGCAAACGACCTGTCGGCGATGGGCTGCTGTTGATCTAGCCATCCGGCAAGCTCCTGCTCCGACGGGTCAGATCGGAGCTGATCATTGTAGGTGGAGGCTTCTCCAATCGGGCCAATTGCAGGGCCGGATTTGCAAAATGCGATTCCTGAAGGTCTGTTAGCGTCCCGGCCCGGCTTTCGCCGTTACGGTGCGCACTCATAGCGCAAAAGGGAGACAGAACATGACGAGACATGCGCTGCTGGGCGCGATTCTCGCCGTCGCGTTCACCGCGACGGCTTCCGCGCAGACTTTCAAGATGACGACGCCTTTCGCGCCGGGCGTCGCCGTGCCCGACAAGATCGAGTCCTCGATCGGCACGTTGAACCTGAACTACGGCTACCCGTCGGCCGAGACCGTCGACAAGATCTACGACAACCTGGACCGCTCGCGGGCGCTGCAGGCCTATCTGCTGGCGATCCCCATCGTCAATCAAGCGGGCATGCGCGACTCGATCCGCAAGTTCGGGCCCGACAACCAGACCGACGTGATCTGGGAAGACCTGGTCGATCCGAGGACCGTCGAGCTGACGGCCAACGACAACACGATCTACAACTTCATCTGGGTCGACACCAGCAAGGGGCCGCTGGTGGCCGAGATTCCGCCCAAGGTGCTGGGGCTGGTCAACGACTTCTGGTACAAGTGGGTGGCCGACGTCGGCATCACCGGCGCCGACAAGGGCGAGGGCGGCAAGTACCTCCTGCTGCCGCCCGGATACAAGGGCGACATCCCGTCCGGGGTATCACGTCGTGCGGCCCAGCACCTTCGGCAACTGGCTCGTCTTCCGCGCCTTTCTCGTGGACGGTTCGACCCGGCCCGGCGTCGAGTCGGTCAAGAAGAACCTGCGGATCTATCGCCTGGCCGACGCCGCGAACCCGCCGCCCAATGAAATTCGTCAACGCCTCGGGCGATTCCGGCGAACTTCGTCGCACCGGGCGACTATTCGTTCTGGGGCCTGCTGAACCAGGTCATCCAGGAAGAGCCGCCGGAGGGTTCCGATCCCACCACCCTGGGCCTGTTCGCCTCGATCGGCATCGTCAAGGGCCAGCCCTTCAATCCCGATGAGCGGATGAAGAAGATCCTGACCGACGCCGCGAACATCGGCGCCGTGACGGCGCGGACCATCGCCTTCAAGATCCGCTCGAAGGAGGCGTACTTCTATCCGGACAGTGCGTGGCGCCTGCCGTTCTTCGGCGGCTACAAGTTCGAGGTGTCGCCCGGTGTCAGCAACCTGGACGGTGCGGCTTTCTACTATTACTTCGCCACCGGCGTCACGCCGGCGATGGAGGAGAAGATGGTGGGCCGGGGATCGCAGTACCCCTGGTCGGTGCAGGATGCGAAGGGCAATCCCTTCGATGGCGGCAAGACCTACAAGCTGCGCCTGCCGCCCAACATCCCGGTCAAGGACTTCTGGTCGGTCATCGTCTACGACAACCAGACCCGCTCGATGGTGCAGACCGACCAGAAGGCCCCGAGCGTCAGCAGCCAGAACAAGGGGGTCAAGATCAATGCGGACGGCTCGGTCGATGTCTACTTCGGACCCAAAGCACCGACGGGTATGGAGAACAACTGGGTGCAGACGATTCCAGGCAAGGGCTGGTTCATGATCCTTCGCCTCTACGGTCCGCTGGAGCCGTGGTTCAACAAGACGTGGCGGCCGGGCGAAATCGAGCTGCAGCCGTAACCCGGCAGCAGCGCGCATGGGTCGCGGCGCTCGACGAGCGGCCCAACAACCGGTTCCAGTGGACGGCGCTATTGCGCCGCCGCTGAACCGGGGCGTTGAACGACCGCTATCGGCGTGAAATTCGCGACCGCTTTTCGGAGCGCGCCAGGTCAGCTAAGGGTCGACAGCTGCGGTCAAGATCAACTGTGCTCCTGGCTGCTTTGAAGAACTTCGAGCAGCGCAGTTGCAGACATTGCGCGCCGCGAGTTTTGCCTCAATAGGCAGTTAGCAACGCGCTGCCTGATGGCCAGATAAAGGCGTGCGCGATCGCGGGTGACTCTTGACCTTTCCGGTCCATGTGCCCGTTGATGAACGCGCACGGATTGCTGCGTCGGCCACTCACCCTTGACACAACTTGCGCTCTCCGAGCACCTCCTGTCTCCGTGCACAGGTTGACAGGAACCTGCGCTGCGTCGGCTGCGCCGCGCCTCACGTGCAGGGGTTGAACTCGAAGTCGCGTTTCGTACGTTGGCATGTCCCTGCGCATTTGCAGGTCAACCAACGGAGATGAACCGCCAATGAGTTCAGAACTGCTGACAACCGAAGAGCTTTCCCACCGCATCAAGTATGACGTGCGCACGATCCGCGAGCGACTGAAGGACAGCGTCTTGCACGAGGGTGTTCACTACATCCGCCCGTTCGGCGGCCGCAAGATACTGTTCGTGTGGGACACCATCGCGCGAGACATCGGGAACCACTCTCGCGCTGATCCGCTCGCGATCCCGATGGCCAACGGAGGTGTCCTCCATGGGTAGCGTCCGCGTTCACGCGCGCGGCACGCTGTTCCTGGACTTCCGCTACCAGGGCCGTCGCTGCCGCGAGTACACCGCGTTGCCGGACAGCGCGGCCAACCGGCAACGCCTGCAGAAGGCGCTCCTGAAAATCGAGCAGCAGATCGCCAGCGGAGCCTTCGACTATGCCGCGGCGTTTCCGGGAAGCGCCATCGTGGCTGCGCCGGCTCGAGTGAAGCCAACAGGTGCCCACGCGGCGGAGGTCGCCGGTTCCGACGCGCCGCGTATCGCGCGCGGCGAGACTCCGCTCTTCCGCACCTTCACCGAGCAGTGGATCGCCGAGCACTCGGTCGAGTGGCGGCGCTCGCACCTGCGCACATTGCGATCAACCGTGGACGGTCACCTGCTGCCGCGCTTCGGCGAGGTTGCCGTGGGAGCCATCCGGCGCGAGGACGTGCTCGCCTTCCGCAGCCAGCTCGCGGCCCTGCCCGGCCGCCGCGACGGCAGCACCCTGAGTCCCAAGCGGATCAACTCCGTGATCGCGATCCTTCGGCAGATCCTCAACGATGCCGCCGAGCGCTACGGGTTCCCCTCCCCGGTCGTCACGCTCAAGCCGCTCAAGGTGCGGCGCACGGATGTGCGGCCGTTCAGCCTGGCCGAAGTGCAGCTGATGCTGTCCACCGTTCGGGCGGACTACCGCGACTACCTGACGGTACGCTGCTTCACCGGCATGCGTTCCGGCGAAGTCGATGGCCTGCAGTGGAAGTACGTCGACTTCGAGCGGCGGCTGATCCTGATCCGCGAGACCCGGGTGCTGGGTGAGGATGAATACACCAAGACCGACGGCTCGCAGCGCGAGATCCAGATGTCGGGGGTGGTCTTCGACGCCCTGCGCCGCCAGGAGGCGGCCAGCCGCAAGCTGTCGAAGTACGTGTTCTGCAACCGGGAAGGCAATCCGATCGACAACAAGAACTTCGTCGACCGGGTCTGGGAACCGCTGTTACGTCATCTCGGGCTCGAGCTGCGTCGGCCTTACCAGATGCGGCACACGGCCGCGACGCTGTGGCTGGCGGCGGGCGAGAACCCGGAGTGGATCGCACGGCAACTCGGACATGCCAACACCGAGATGCTGTTCAAGGTGTACTCGCGATATGTGCCCAACCTGACCCGGCAGGATGGTTCGGCGATGGAACGACTGCTGGCGTCGAGCCTGGCGGCGCCCGCCGCAGCAGAAGCGACGCCATGACGTGCATTTCGAATGACGATATCTCAAGTGCCTCAAACGCAAGTGAATGCCGATTCCCCATCACCTGAAGGATCAGCCATGCCAATCGAACTGGAAGATGGCAGGGTCCTGCTGACGGACACTGAGCGGAGGGAGTACCGGGCGGCAGCAGGCCTGCTCACCGAAGTCGACGGCCACGTTATCGATCTGCAGTCCCCCATGCCGCGCGGCGACCTGGTGGACCTGATCCTGGCTTACTACGTAGTGCTGAACGACGAGGAGGCCCTGCAACAGATCGGCGAACTCTTTGAGGCGGAAGTTGCTCGGCGCCGCGGAGCCAACTGATCCTCAGTTGCGGGCAGATCGATGCGGGGGATCTGATGGGAGCTATTTGTTCGAAGCGCTCACCAAGGAGATGTCCGCCCCGTTGACCCGCACGGCCTCGATGGCAGCGCTGCCAGTGGCCGCGAAGTCGTCGGGCGCGAGCGCCGCCGGAATGCTGGCCCTGCTGGAGTACTCACAGGTCTGGCCGGGATTGATGATTACCTGCTCGGAGATCGGCTGACAGGTCCCCCAGTTCTTCTGGTCCGGTTCCCGAACGAGCATCGCGAACACACGGCCGTCCTTCGTCCGCACGGTCTCAATCGGCAAGGCGCTGACGCGAACGGGTGCCCGGCCCGTGTTCTGGAAGCGTATCGAACTCGAGATCGAAATCTCCCCCTTATTGAATCCCCACGGATTGACGACTAAGGCGACCTCGACTGGAGCACCCGCCCCGACCAGCCCTTGCCCACGATAGATGCGGGCGCGGCTCGCTTCGGCGTCTGCGGCCGCTTTGTCCTTGCGCAACTGCTCCGTAGCCACGGCCTGCTCTCGCCGCGCCTGCATTTCGGCGGCATCTTGCCGGAGTCGCTCACCAAGGCCGGCCTGATTGACAGCTGCAACAAGCTGTTCTTCGTCGAGCACGACGAAGCAGACCTTGGTGAGCGTCAGCACGGTGAGCGGGGCGAGCAAAGCGTCGCTCGCGCGGCCATCGCACTTGCTGAAGACGGAATTGCAGTGCGTATAGCCGTATGAGCGGCGATTGGCCTGTGTTCGGTCGGATTCGCGCCCGAACTTGCACATGCTGAGGCCCGTTTCCTGTCCGACCTTCGGTCCGGGTCGCGCCAGCAGCAGGACCTCTTTCTCGGCCGGCCGCAGCCAGACGAACTCAAGGTCGGCATTTCGGACCTGGGCGTCCGCGTCGCGCGCCGTGAGTTGGGGCAGCGCCACCCAGCGTCCCTGCACGTTCTGGATCGGATATACCGAATGCACTCTCGAGTCGGGCTTTGGAGAGTCAGGTCCGGACCAGCGGACCGACCAACCATTGAGCGGGCCTGCAAGCGACGCTTTCGAGGTCGAAGCGTCCGGAGGCGCTGCACTTGCCTGCGCCTGGCAAAGACTCGGTGCCCCTGCCGCGACAGTGCAGATAAGCACTGTCGTGAGCTCCAGCAAGCGAACCGCGTTCGCGCCCACAAGCAATCCTCCGACATGCCCAAAGTTGGCGGAAGTACCCGCTCGCCACGCCGCGACCCATGGGGCTTTCGGTCGATGTTCGACCAATAGTCTATTTTCGCATAGTCGAGTTTGGGTGATCAAGTACGCGTCGAGATTGACGACGACGCATGTACAAGACGACTCACTCGCGGCGCTATCGAGCGTTCCTGCAGGCGCTGGTAGCAACTCGTCTGGAGCAAGGTGTGACCCAGGTCGAACTGGCAAGCAAACTGCACGAATCTCAGTCCTGGATCAGCAAGTGCGAACGCGGTGTGCGGCGATTGGACCTCGTGGAGGTCGGGCTCTGGTGCGCCGCCCTGAATACGACGCTACCGGCATTTGTGAGGCGCTATGAAGCTGCGCTAAGCCGTTCTGGTCAGTAGGGATTCGATTTCTCATCCCAACCTCGGCAGGCTCCATCATTCGCGTGCGGGCGCTCCACCGGAGACGATCTCCCTGATAGTGCAAATTTCCTAGTGACCAGCGCTGTCTGCGCCGAAATTGGCGCAAAGCGGCCTTGCGGACGTCGCTCACGCGTGCAACGATTGCCACAGTTGATGCTCGCAATGGAGCACCGGAGCTGGCCGGATAGCCCAGCCTCATTCCCGTAGCGACCCACACCGTCGTCTACACGATCGCGCAAAGCGCGATCCAACTTTAGTGTCGCCGCTCTGGCGACTGTGCGGCCGTCCTTGCGACGCCCGCCAACGGCTGCTCGCCCTTGCAGACGCTTTCCTATCCGACGCGCGTTCGTTCACCAAGCGCCGCGTCCTCCCCCTATGCGCAACGGGCGCAGTGCTCCGCTCAACTCGCGGTTGCAAACCGTATCCCTGGTGAAGCGCGACGCTTGGGGCAAAGCGTCACCTGGAGATTGCAATGACTACAGCACTCAGATTGGATGTCGTACTGCTGCGACCGGTAAGCCTCGAACGCGAGACGGCACGCGACAATGAAACACTCATCTACGGCAAATTTTCAGGGCTTGATTGGAAGGCCGCTCATGCTATCGCTCTGGGTCTCGAAGCGGTCGTCAGTGCTGCCTTGAACGTCCGCACGAAGAAGAAGGAAGGACCAAAGGAGGCGCTTCGGTTCATCGGAACGGTTGGATATCCGCTTCTTCGGCGTGAATTCAGGACTTCGTTGCAGGAGACGGCGCCCCTGGTGTCAGCGGCTGCCTGCGAGTTTCTTGTCGGCATTCTCGAGGAGAAGACGCTGCCGATTTTGTCGGAGAGGATCGAAGTGGTGCCAGAGGAGGTCATGTCGATCGTCAATACGCAGCGTGAACTATTTCTCGAGGTGTTCGGCGGACAGACCATTCGGCCGGCCTTGCAGGTAGACGTCGGTGAGCGGCTGACGGTGGTGCTCCGGGGCCGGTGCGACCGTTTGCCCGCCCCCGAAGAGGAAGTCTGTGAAGTCACTCTGATCGGCGCACCCGACGGCTATACCTACAACGGACGCACTCACTTCGTCGACATCGACGGTGGCAAGCAACCGCGGGGCATCTCGTACGATCAGTCGATCCACTTCGACGAGGTGCAGAGGATCTGCAGTCGAATCCGGCCGCACCATCGTGAGCGCTACCGCTTCACTTGCGAACGCCGCTTGCGCGGCCGGCACGAGGTGCTCATCTTGCGCGACATCGCTCTCCTCGACGCCCCACCTGAATCCGCGGCCTCGTCAAACGAGGATCTGTTCGCTCAAGGTGCTGTGTCCGTCACTACATCGAGCGGAACGACGTAGTCCGACGCGCGGCGCAGGAAGACTGTGCAAGTATTTGGACTGCCACTGTTTCATTGCAGTGTCGCCCCGCTCGCACTGAGGACGTCAGGCCAGCGCCACCGGTCGCGCGCGTTCATTCGGCCTCACCTTTAGTCGGATGTCGACCCGGGCGCCGAGCCGATTGATGATCCCGACCAGACGATCCAGCGTGAAGCGTGCGAGGTCGGCGTTGCGGATGCGTGAAAAGTCCGCGGCCGCAATGCCGGTGCGCGCGTGCGCCGCCCGCACCGTCAGGCCGTCACGATCAAGCGCCTTGATGATTTCAGCTGCGAGCAGCGCCTTGAACTGCTTCACGTCGGCGTTGTCCTGACCGAGGTCGCGGTACACATTGCCCGTGCCACGGACCACCTCGAACAGATCATCCTTCATCGCATCATCTCCTTCAATCGCTTGATCCGCGCTGCTATCAGTTCGATCTCTCGCTTCGGAGTCTTGATTCCCTGCGTCGACTTCTTCTGAAACGCGTGCACCACCCACAGATCCGAACCGATCTGCACCGCATACACCACCCTGAACGCGTTGCCGCGGTAGGGCAAGGCAATTTCCAGCACGCCCGACCCCAGACCCTTCATAGGCTTGGCGATATCGGCCTTGCCGCCCTCCGCCGCGATCGTCAGCGCCGCGAGGCAGATCGACTGCGCCCCCTCCGGAAAGGTGTCGAATTCCTTGCGCGCGGCGCTGACCCACGATATCGGACGAGTGTTTCTGGTCACCGTGAACTCCTGGCGAATGTTGTCATATTTGACTACAAGTCGCAACCCCCTACCCGGGGGCACCTGCCGCAGCGTCCGGTGAGGCTGAGCGCAGCACAGCGTAGGCGATCCACAGCGTCAGAAGTTCGTACGCCGTTTCCAGGCACTCACTGTCGCTGCTCCGGGTCACGGCACAGCGATGAACAACTACCCGGGCCGGATGGCCCTCGCGAACGCCATCGATCTGAAATCCCTTCGTGCCACCGGCATTGCGCTGGCTCTTACGCTGGCCGAATCCCGCGCTCTGCGCCCATTGTGCGACCACCGGATCCAGGTCCTCCGTCTCGAACACCCGGATATGGCGCTCGAGCTGTAGATCGTCGACGAACTGCTTGAGCATCGCGAAATGCGACTCGCGCCACATGAGCAACTGGCGAGTCTTGCCTACCATTTCCACCGCTATGGCAGCGCCCCAGGATTCCTCCCGCTTCTCAAGGGCCTTGGCGGATGCGATCGTGAGCAAGGCCGCCCACCGATGCTGCTCAATATGGTGCAGCACGTTCGGATCCGACCGCATTCCGTACTTCTGGTGGGCCGCTTCCATGGACGTGCGGGCGCGCTTTAGTTGCGACTTCTTCGCCGTCGACGGCGGCCGTCGCTTGCGGGTCATGCGTAATGTGATCTGCTCAACGACGTCTTCCAGTCGCTCGACCTGGACGTGATCGATGCCCAGCGCGCTTCCGATGGCGTCGCTTGTCAGTCCCCGTCCCAGTAGTTGCAGTGCCGTCACAAGGTCCCGCATCTGCGCCCGGCGCAAAGTCGTGACCGGCGGCACCGCGACCGGAAGCAAGTAGCGCGGATCGTCGGTCCAGCCGTCCAGATCATCCGCGCCTTCGACATCTCGAGCCTCGCTCACGCGCCCCAGCTCCGGCAACTGCGCGGCGACCCATTCGGGCACAAAGTGGACATAGCTCTTTAGGCTCGTGCGCGGGTGCGCATGACCAAGTGCTCGCGCCAAGGCCCAGAGTGCACGTCGAGTGGACTCGGTACCACCCAGCAGTAGTCGTCTCGCGTATTTGCTATCAATCCAGCGCGGCGAGCTGACGAGCCGATTCAGCGAGCGCGCGTCGAGGGCCAGGGCCAAGAACAGTTCGCACGCAAAACTGTGCCGCGCGTGATGAAGGACTGTGTCCTGGTTCAATGTGGCCCGCCGCAGCGCATCGATGAGTCGCGTGCTCATCGCTCTCAGCGAGAACATGCGGCCGTCTTTGCCCTCCGCGAACAGCGGCACGCGCTGATCGCCGCCCGACAGCACATCCCAGCTCGCCAGAACCCGCTCCACGACGGAACGTTCATGACGCGAGAGTTCGCACAGCAACGGCACCTGTCGAGTAGAAGATGGACGCCATTTCAGGCCGCGCAGCCGGTTGACTCGCACCAGCACGACCAGCGTCTCGAAGTGATCCGCCCAGTCGGCACGCTGCAGCCCCCACGCTTCCTTCTCGCGCAGCCCGAAGCGAAATGTCAGCAGCAGGACCATCGCATCGCACAGCTGCCGTCGAGTGGCCGTCGCCACCTCCGGACAGAGCCTGCGCAGCGCATGCAGATACTCTGCTTCCAGTACCAGGCCGGGCGCCCCATGCGCCGCGGGACCGTCGGCCACGATCTCGGACCAGTCAGGTGCGGCGAGTCCCAGCGTGCTTTCGGCGAAGCGCTGGAAGTCGCGGAGCCGCTCAAGAATGTAGCGTGCGTCGATCGCATCGACCTGCCCGTCCGCTTCGACCGAAGTCTCGGAAAGCATGGACGCATACAGGTCGGTAAGTTCGTCGCCGTCGAGCTCAGCGATGTCTATGTCGTGCGCGAAGTCGCGAAAGCGGCCTGCGAGAGCAGCGAGGTAGCGCTGGACGGTGGAAACAGCGAGAAATCGCTTGCCCCGCTGCACGAGCAGCCGCTCGGTCCACAGTGCGAGGTAGCGCACGGAGCGCGAAACCGACGGATCGGCGTCGCGTTCCAGTTGCCTCAAGGCTGCGCGCGTTTCCCGGCGGCCCTTGGTCTCGGTGTTGGTGACGGCGCTCAGGCTTCCGTAGTCGCGCAGCAGGGTGTTGATGTCCGCCAGGAACTGTCGCGTCAGCGGCAGTCGCTCATCGAATGGCCGCGCCTGGCGCCTGGGCGGCCTCACGCTGATGACATCCTGCAGCGCCGCTGCGGGTGCTCCTTCCGCTTCATCTGCCATGCTCTCGTCGGTCAGCCCGGCTGCCTCGGTGTCGACGGGCGCACGTGCGGCGCGGGCGGTCAGCGCACGGATCCAGTCAAGGGGCGGGAGCCCCCACGACGTCGTTCGTCCATGAAGGTAGCCCGTGACGATGCCTGGCAAATCGAGCGCGTTGGCCTGTTCGACGACCGGCGCCATGCGCGTCAGTAGCTGCAGCGGCTCACCCATCAGGTCAGCTGGTCCAAACCGCGCCGCGAGTGCCGCCAAAGACTGCGGCAGTTTCGTGATTCCAGTCCCGCCGCGGCGCGCCTGCAGCGCGCGGCCAAGCCAGCGCGCTGCTTGTGGACTGATCGGCGTTCGCCGCCGTGGCTGGTCAGGAAACTCCTCCCTGCCGTCGCAATGCTCAAGCCAGAAACGTCTGGCGCAAATCACAAGCCGGACGTCGCGCCGGGCGGCGACATCTTGCAGCAGCCGTTCATCCGAGACACGCGAGCGCACGCAGATGTCGACCGCGGCCAGCAGGGCCAGGCGATTGGCACCCTCTCGGTCGGAATCGACTGCGCGGTCGGTCGGCAGGAGTTGCCGCGCTTCACGCAGCCACCGGATCGCACCGACTGCTTGCGGGGTAAAGATGCTCTCCGGAGGGCCGGTCGGCACCATGCGCCGCCGTCGCGGGGGCTTCCTGCCGGTTTCGCGCCATGACGCCTCGATGCGCCTTTCCAGTACCTCATAACGCAAAGAGGCGTTTGTCCTGGGCATGCCACTGGAGCTGAGCAACATTTGCCAGCCAAGGCGTTCGAGCTCATCAGTCGACAGCGCATCGAAGGTTCGACCGGCCAGCGCGTCGGTGATCTCCGCGTCGGCCGCCCGTCGCGCGCGCATATGCGCCTCCTCGCGCCGCGTACGTCGCGCGTCGATCCCGAAGCGGACGTCCTCGGCAAACACCCGGTAGTCGCGCGCGAGATCCAGCGATATAGGAGCGAGTTCCCCCGCGTCCGCGGGCGCGGCGAAACCCAGCGCTTCGAACGACCGCGCCAGTGCCAGCGCGCTGCTGGTCCGGTCGTCTCGCCATACGCGCGGCGAGATGTGTGAGTGCGACTCAGATCCGGCCTCACCATGCCCCAGGAACGAGTCGATGATCTCCGCGTCAACCCCCTCAGTGCGCAGGCGCGTCGCGAGGCGATGGCGCAGCAAATTCCACGGCAACGGCCACCGAATGCCGCCAACCGCATTGAGCGAGGCTTCGCTGACCGCCATCCAGTCGAACGTCGGCTGCGCGCGTACGAAGAAGAAGTACGGCAGGCGATCGCTGGCGATTCCGGCCGCCAACCGCTCAACCTCCAAGGAGAACTCCGACAACGCATCATGGAAGGCGCGCGCGAAGTTCACCAGGTGCGGAACGTAAACCGACTGCAGCAGCGCAATGGCGGCCTCAGTGATCAGGGCACCGCTCGGCTGGTACGGTCAGCGCCGCTCGACTTGTCATCGATGACGATGAAGCGTTCTTCCCAGTCGATCAACCCTGGCGACTCGAACGGCGACTCGACCGGGCGTGCGCCGGTCGCCGCCAGCAGTGCAACCGCGCAGTACGTCGTGGTGAGGTTATGCCGCTCGACCCACGCGGACGGGTCGCGCCCAGCTGCGGACAGGCGCGACGCGCACTCAGCGATGGCCGCTCGCAGTTGCTGGTCCAAAGGGTCGAGCTCGCTGCCCAGCGCGTTGACTACGCCCGTATTGTCGGTGGGCAATCGAGTCCATTGCGGCGCGATGGCGTTGATCCATCCAGCGTGCACCTGCGCCGAGGTCCAAGACGGGTAGGCGCAGGCTCCCGGTAGCGCGGACCGAGGCTGGGAGGTCAGCAGACGCACGAAGCTGAGGTCGGGTTGGTGCTCGAAGGCGCGCTGCGCCGCCGATCGCGACAACAGTCCGGAACTCGCCCGCCGCAGCGGTGTGGCTTCGCACACGCTGTGAAACAGCGCTTCCGGACTTTGGTCGCTCACGCCAGCCCAGAGCGCACCGAGGTCCGGCGCCCCATTCGCCCGCGCCAAAGCTTCTCGGAGAGGGGCAATCACCTGCTCGGCCAGTGGCAGCTGCCACCGATCCGCCAGCGGACGAATCCAGCCGATGGCCGCCTCATCCGCGCGCCAGCGTGACTGTCGTCGGGCTGGGGTTCTATGCAGGCAGCCCCGGCCGAGGTCTACCCGCCACTCGTCGATAGTTTCGCCTCCGAGCCCGAGTGCCAAGACCGTTCGCAGGGACCGACCACTGATCCACGCCAATACGATCAGCGATCCCAAGAGCCGCCGAGAAGCATCCGCTGATGATGCGAGATCGATCGTCAGCGGCACAAGGCTGCGCGTTTCGTCGCGCGTCAGGCGGTTCCAACTGAAAGGAAGCTGCTGCGCGTCCTCCGTCGATGCGAGCAGCACTGCCCGTGCTGCCTTGGTAGCCTGGGGCGGCGAGGCCTCCGGATCGTCCAGAACCTCGACATACTCGACCCGGGACTCGGCGTCCTCGATGCCTTGCGCACGGTCGTCGGCGCTCGAGACCGAGTCGACGCGCATTTCTGGAAGACTGCCCGCTACCTCGCGGGGAAACCGAATCACTGGTGCGTGCGCGAGCTCGATCCGCTGTTCGCGCGCCGTGGCCACGGCGAGCATGGAGGACGCGAGTGCGCGAAGTCCGCTGGGCGCTTTCAAACCTTCTTTGGATTTGGCCCACGCAGCAGTCTGGTCAGCAAAGTGCTCTGCCGTCAGAAGGAACGATTCCGGATCCACTCGCAGCTGGCCAAACCAGCTGAGTATGCGTTCGAAGCGAGGCTCGTCGCAGGCGCGACGCAGCGCGGAGGCTACGCGGCGCAAATGAAAGTCCGAAAGATTCCCCGCCGCCGCGTAGTCGAGCGCGCGTGCAAGGACCCAGACGCGAACTGCCTCAATCCGCCCTGCAACATCTGCCGCGACCGGTGGGCGCCGCGCAGCGCAAAGGGCTGCGAGGTACGCTGTCTGCAGGCGGCCACGCATGGCCTGGCTTACGCGCTCGGCCGGATCCACTCGTGGGAGCTGCGCGTCCGACTCTAAAGAGGCCCACACGGCCATGCCAGTGTCGCTCACGTCTCCGGCGCCCGCTACCTCGTCCCGCCAGAGTTCCAGCAGGCTGCAATTACCACCCTGCGCGGCAAATGCGACGATGGATCCTAGAAACCTTGGGTCGTCGACGTAGAGCGAAGCTTCGGCCAGACGCAAAGCCCCAACCAGGCAGCCGGCTCCATCAGCCCACCGCAGGAAGCGCTGTACGCGCGCGTGACCTAAGGTCGTCCAATCGCCAGCTATCTTGCCTTCCGGTCCACCTGCACGATTGGACTCCGATTGTTGGGAATCGGGGTCTGGAGGGACTTGTGAGTTGGCCAACGCCGGCATCGCATGTGCGCCATCCTGTTGGAGGAGAACACTTTATCCATATTTCAACCATTTTGGAATGTTTGATACATACCAAAAACGCTAATTCTCATAACCCGAAGGTCGAAGGTTCAAATCCTTCCCCCGCAACCAATCAAATCAGGTAGTTGCATCGCAAAGAGCCGCTGACGAAGCGGCTCTTTTGCGTTGTGGCCCACCGGTGGCCCAAATGTGGCCCATCCGTGGCCCACGACGGCGCAGCAAATTTCACAATGCAACAGAAATGACCGTAGGTCTCACTCCGGCGTGGCCCAACCGCGATGACCTTCGGGCGTTGCGACTTAAGGTCATCCAGCCCCGTCGCCGCGCATGACCTTAGGTCACCTTTCACCCCATCAGCGTGGGTCGGCCTGAAGCGCGTTGAAGTGGGTTTTCACTCGCCAGTCATGCGTGAATTCTTCCAACCGACCAACCCGGAGCCGAACCGCAGTTGACTTGTAGCCCATCTGTGGCCCAAGCGTGGCCCGCGATGGCTGCCTCTGCTGGTATCCGTTTGCGAATGCAGTTGACAGCACCTATCGACGAGTCGGTAGTGGCCTGGTTTCACGCAACATCACTTGACACCAACGCCGCGTCGCATCGCTTGCCCTGATTCGCCGCGAGCAGCACGCGCACTGCGGCCCTGACGCAATTGCCGCACTTGAATGCACGACGGCATGTGCGCGAGCAGAGGCAAGCCGAGGTAATTGCGGTTGTCGGCGGAGGCACTTGAAGTCGGAGCGTCATTTCGTACGGTGAGTTGTCCCCGTGTAGTTGCGGGCCAATCCACCCGAACGAGGCTTCATGTCATCTGAACTGCTGACCACCGAGGAACTGTCACTCCGCATCAAGTATGACCCCCGAACGATCCGCGAGCGCCTGAAGGACAGCGTGCTGCTGGAAGGTGTGCATTACATCCGCCCCTTCGGTCGCCGCAAGATTCTCTATGTCTGGGCCGCCATTGCGCGCGACATCGGCAACCACTCGCGAGTCGATCCCGTCGCCATCCCGATGGCCAACGGAGGCGTGCTCAATGGGTAGCGTCCGACTGCACTCCACCCGCGGCACCCTCTTCCTCGACTTCCGCCATCAGGGTCGGCGCTGCCGCGAGTACACCGCCCTGCCCGACACACCGGCCAATCGACAAAGCTTGCAGCGTGCCCTGACGAGGATCGAGCAGCAGATCGCTGAAGGCACGTTCGACTACCAGGCGATGTTTCCGCCGCCGGCAAAGCCGAACACTAGTCCCTCTGCCGACTGGCCACAGGCTTCCGCCGCATCTCGACCACAGCCTGAGACGATCGACGGTGCGGCGACGCCTGCCTTCAGAGCCTTCATCGATCAGTGGATTCGCCACCACGCAGTCGAGTGGCGGCGCTCGCACCTGCGAACGCTGCGATCCACGGTCGACTCTCACCTTCTGTCGGCCTTCGGTGATCGCCCGGTCGGGGCGATCACCCGCGAGGAGATCCTGGCCTTTCGCAGCGCGCTGGCTGAGAAGTCCGGCCGCAAGGAGGGCTCGCGCCTGTCGAACAAACGGATCAATTCCATCATTGCCATTCTCAAGCAAGCGCTTGATGAGGCGGCCCTTCAGCATCGCTTCGCGTCGCCCGCGGCAAGGCTCAAGCGTCTGAAGGTACGGCGCTCGGATGTGCAGCCCTTATCGCTCGAGGAAGTACAACTTCTGTTGTCGACAGTGCGGCCCGACTACCGTGACTACCTGCTCGTGCGCTGCTCACGGGAATGCGCTCCGGCGAAGTGGACAGATTGCAGTGGAAGTACGAACGACAGTCCGCCGGGTCGGCCCACAAGGTCATGTACCTTCGTGCTCGCTGAGGCGGAACCACCTGCCCGCGGTGTCGGACCGGCCGCCTAGCGAACTCGCTGCAACCTGGCAGGCATCGGTCGTCCGGTCTTCTCGGCCAGCGCAAGCGCAATTTTTTCAAGTAGTTCAGGTCGCTCGGCCTCGAGAAGACTGACCAGTCGCGCAATTGCGTCGGAGTACTGGTCGAGCGTGCGGACCGACGTCAGGTCGATCCCCAGACATCGGGCGCTATCCCGTTCTGATCTGCTGAAGCGCACTTGCCTACCCGAGATGACCATACCCTTCCTGACGATGTCTGCGGTCGCGCAAGCGTAACCCGGGACCAAGGGCACCGGCCTACCGCCATGCGCGAGCCCACTGCTCCAAAGCTGAGCCAGCTCCTTGGCACTTCGATCGCTCCGCGCCACGCATTGGTCCCATCACGCTTTGCCTGCGGCGATGTCCGCGGCATGCGCCAGTGGCTTGCTGAGGCCGGAAGCCACCTCACCCACTACCTCCCCCAACGCCGGGCCAGTGAGCGCGTTCTTGCGCAGGAATGCCACCCACTGCTTCTGCTTAAGCTCGTCCGTTGCAAACTCGGCCAGTCAGTCCGACTGGCAGGTCGCTCGACAGCGCAGTGCGACGCCGCCTGAACGTGCTCGCAATCGCTTCAGACAGAAGTTTCGTTTCGAGGGCGCCCTCCCGCAGCAGCGCGCGCAAATCAAAGTAGTCCTTCATCCGACTGTTGGCCATCCCGAGACTGGCGATCGCCTCGAGCTTCTCGGCGACGACGGTTTCGCGGGGATAGATCCGCAGCCGCGGCGCGGGCATTCCTTCGAGCAGTGTCCGCAACTCAACTTCGGATGGATCAGGCGTCACAACGTCGCCGTAGCCCACGTCGAGCTGCAGCGAGCACCTCGCGTTGCCCAGCGTTCCAAGCAGCCTGACACGGAGGCCGCCGTAGTTCGCTTCTTCACGGATCTCCTGGACGCTGATCGTGGCCGCGTCGAAGCGCATGGCGTCGTCGACGTCGATCGCGCAGATCGAGCAGACAGTTGCTGCAAGCGCCTCGGCGTCCATCGGCCCGAACCCGAGGAAATCCGCGTCCCGCGTCGGCCGGTGTGGCTGGTCGAACCACAGGTCAAAGAGCAGTGCGCCCTTCAGCAGGAACTGGTCGCGCGCCGGCGATTGCGACAGGCGGTAGAGGAACCGCTCCGTGGCATACCGCGTCAGTATCAAGTTGAAGTCTTCGCCCTTGCCCTTTGCCCGCTTGAGCAGTCGCGCATGGATTGAGGCGGCCCTTGCCGCCTCGGGGGATGGCAAACGGGCCGGCGGTCGAGTCACGCGACTGCCTCGAGGTACGGGCGCATGATCGTCGCCACGCGGCACAGCCTCGCGTACCGCCAAAGTTCGTCATTGGTCGCACGGCGCTCCCGGCGCACCTCGCGCAGCGCTTCCAGTGCGACGTCCAGGCCGATCTTGTTGCGAAACTTGA
This sequence comes from uncultured beta proteobacterium, assembly GCA_963766365.1. Classification (GTDB taxonomy): domain Bacteria; phylum Pseudomonadota; class Gammaproteobacteria; order Burkholderiales; family Burkholderiaceae_F; genus JALORV01. Next base: position 159,396 of record CAVXZK010000005.1, on the reverse strand, counting down.
AGCAGTCCACCACGGTCTTCGCCACGTTCGTCATCCGCAGCGTCACGCCGTCTATTGTCCGTTTCTCGGTTCCCTGGTTCAGGGTCGCATCCGAGAATCGCACGATGCGCAGCGGCGGATAGTCCATCCGCGGGGCGCGAGCCTTGTTGCCGACGGCGATCCACACTTCGAACGGCGACTGTGCGGTGAGGTCGTGCAGCCGCAGCGCGGTCAGGAGGCAAAAGACAGCGTCGGGCGCGCGCCGGCTGACCGCGAGCAACGTCGCATGCTCTGACGGCTGGTAGTTTGCCGGCGCGTAGAGGCCGCGCGCCACGCGCTGCAGCTGGCCGGCAGCCACCATGCGTGAAATCCGCACGCGCGAGATGCCGGCCTGCACCAGTTCCCGCGAGCGCAGAAGCCCGCGAGTCGTCGGCAGCTTGGGTGTCGGTTTGGAAGTCTTCGGCATGGGGGATATGTTACATAGTGTCTGTACTTATTGAAAAGTACCGACGCTACGTAACGCTACCCTTCCACGCGCCTTTCACCACCTCAATGACCCGGACGTCGCCCTTGACACCTGCCCGCGGGCGGACTTAACGCGCGCTTGAGCGTGCCATGCAGCCCGTTCCGTAGCAGTCGTTACCTGCCACATGCGAGGGCACTTCATCGGTGCCAGCCGCCTGAAATGGCGCTTATCGAGTCGGTCCGCTTGCCGCGTGCACAGCAGACCGCGTCCGTCGGCGCATCGCCGCGGACTGGAGAGCGGAGTCTGGTGCGTCGTTGTTTTTTCCGGCACCAGGCTCCCGATGGTTTCGTTCGCCCGTAATTTTTTGAACGAACCTGAGACCGGCTGGCCCGTCTGCGCGCCTTCGCACGCGACGCGCGCCCGCCCTTCCCCCGAGCATTCGCGATCGTCACACCGCCGCAGACCGCCGTGGCCGGTGTCCGATCGCCTGAGATCCTGCGGCCGTCGGACGCGGTGCTGCACATCTGCTGCAGCCATTTCCGACATCTCCCAATTCAATGACGTCCTAGCGGCGGCGTCGGGAGCACATGTATGGACTTTTCACTTCAGATCGCGATGGCGAGCCTCGTTCACGCCGACGCGAAGCTTTCACAGAACGGGACCCGCAACCACCTCGAACTCGTCGGCCAGCTTCCTGCGGCCCGCTGGGACGACCTGGCGATGTTGTCGAACCCGCTCCAGCTGGTCCTAGCCACAGTCTTCAGGGCCCCCGCGGCGAGCATTGAACAGCGCCTCGCCTTCTGCGGTGACCTTCCGCTGCTGGTGCCTTCGATCCAGCTCAGGGTGAGCGACGCCGATGAAAAGCTGCTGCCGGTGGCTGCGCTGTCCGTCACCGACTTCATCGGCAGCGTGGTGGCGACCGCTTCGGGGACGCCGCTCTTCATGACGCAGGCTGCTGACCGGCCCGACGTCGACGCGGTGATCGACGACCAGCGCCACGCGCTGCTGGAGCAGGTCGGCGGCAAGGTGGTGAAGACGAAGATCATTCTGCAGTCTCCGCACCTGGACCCGCTGGTCGTCAGCGGCCGATGGGCCCGTCTTCCGGAGCATGACGCAGCCATCGTCGAGACCGAGGAGTGCATCGACGGCTATGCCGACGGCTTCTGGCGCGGACAGCGGTCGCTCTACCTGGTCAACCGGTCGGGGCGCGTCACCCACGTCGTTCAGTACGAGTAGCGGTTGTTCCTCGAACAGGTCACCGGCCTCTGCGCCAGGAACCGCCTCATAACCTTCCCCCGCAACCAGAAGAAACAAGGGCTTCCAATTGGAAGCCCTTGTCATTTTTGTGGGTCATACGCGCACCGGTCGCCCCCGGCCCCTCAAGTCCGGGCACCCGTGCTGTCCCGCACAGAAGGCGGTTGACCCGACGACCCATCCGATGCTCACTGGCGCCTAATTGATGTGTTGCCGGCTGGGGGACCCATCACAAAGCCAACGGAACCCTCCATTCCACGGCACAGCCGCGCCACCCGCCTACCTCTCGCTGCGCGGATGAAGCCGCTCGAGTAGCGCCAACGTGACCGGCAGCACCAAAGTCTCGTTGTCGTGACGAATTGCCACCTCGGCACTTGGCAGGCAAGCAAAGAGTTCGACGATCCTGCCCTCGACGCCGGCTGGCACTTCGCGGCCGTTGACGAAGACCGGGCGCATGAGGCGGACGATATCGCCCTTGAACATTGGCGCAGTGCCTGGTTGATGGTGTTAGGGATCGGCGGGGTAGTGCTGCGTGACAAGCATGACGCATTCCGCGTCGCGTCTGCGCTGTTTACGCGAGTCCATCCCCTCTTCCTGCGACGCGGATGCAGGCAGTCGAGGGTTCGACACGCCTTCTGCAAAGAAACGCGACAATCGTTCAGGTCTGGTGGCGCAGCAGACGCTCGCGCGCAGCATCGAGCCGGCGGTCGTACTCGGTGCTGCGTTCGGTCTGTCCGGCGACACCAACCGATGGCCCCAGCATCAGCGCGGCGCGCAGGCGGCTTGTCTCCTGGCGGGCTGACAGCAATTGCCTTAGTTCGTCCCGGACCTTCGCTGCCGCGTCCTTGTCGCCGACAGCCTCCTGTACCGCCGCCATGGCGGTAAGCACGTCCGGAAGCGTAGAGGTGACCAGCTTCGCCTTCTCGCGCGCAGTGACGATGCGCGAAAGGCCGAGGTCCCGTTGGCCCTCGACGACCTCAAGCATGCCGCGCGCACAGGCGTAGTCAATCCGCGCGCGTACCGTGCCGGCTTTGGCAGCGAAGGCTCCCATAGTCTCCAGCACAGGGCGCGCCTCGGTGCCACGCTTGAGCGCAACCAGGGTACGAATGTGCGTGTACTCCAAGATCGCCCGATTGCCCGCCCCATGCGCATCGGTCGGCTCTGTCGCCATCGCCCGAGCCGCACCGATAGCCTGCAACGCTTCCTCGTACTCGCCCAGGAAAAGGTAGCACTGGGCGATGTTGCCTAGCACGATCCACAGGATGTTCTCGGCTTCAGGACAGCGGTCAACAATAGTCAGTCCGTTGCGTAGCAGATCGATTGCATACTGATAGTGGCCGACGTTGAGAAGGAACGCCGCGGCGTTGATCACTGCCTTCAACTCGCCAAGTGGCGACCCGATCTCGATGGCCACCTCGCGCGCCGAGGCACAGCTTTCCAAGGCTTCGATGTGATTATCGAGCTGGGACGCCACGACCGCCTGCATCACCAAACCGTTCAGAAGCTCGTGCTTGCGGCCGGTAGCACGTGCCATGCGTGTCAACGTGGCCGCCGCTTCCATCGCAAACGGCAGGTCCTGGTCCCTGGAAAGAAAGAACCGACAAATCGCCTGCAACGCCTCGAGTTGCCCGTCGGTGGCAATCGTCGGCGGAATATCCCGGAGTCGCGCTGCCACCTTGATCAGGAAAGCCCTGTCCGCCTGCTCTGGGTTCCCGAGCGCAGAGCGAACGAGGGCGACGATCTCATTTACCGAGTTCGCGTATCGATCCTCGGCCTCGACCGGGATCACGGTTGCATCAAGGAGTCGCTGGATTTCGCTCACAGATTCAGGGGAGCGCGGATTCAAACTTTTTCACGCTAGGCTACCTACGTGCGGGTGTCAAACACCGCCGATCTGAAGAGCGAAGTCTCACAAACACAAGCGGAGGAGTTCCATGGAAACCATCACCATTCTCGAGGTCACCGACGAGCGCAGCGTCGAGGATCTGTTGGACGTCGACACCCTGACTGACGAGCAGCTCGCCATGGTGGGCGGCGGCCAAGGCATGACGGTACTGTAGCCAAAGTACAACACACCAGACAACTTGCGGAGAGAAACCATGAACGACCTGCATACGCGCGACCTCGAGACCAGTGAAGCCGACCTGCTAACGGACCTGGACGACCTTACTGACGAGCAACTCGCGATGGTGGGCGGCGGCCAGGGCATGACGGTCCTGTAATCCGCGCGAACGCGGCCGGCAGCACGCTGGCTTAGCCGTGGTCAGGACCCGGGCTCGCGTAACAGGGTTACCGCCAAGGCGCCGGCCTCGATACGCAGTTCGAGCCGGTCCGCTTCGAACCGCATGGTCGCGACGGACTCCAGTGCCTTGAGGAACGCCTGCTCCTGTTCCATCAGGCTCGCCTCACACATCTTCCGCGTCGTCGCCGGAGCCGTGATCCGCAGGTTCGGGCCGGTCGCGACGTAGCGGGCATTGAAGCGGTTGCATCCCGCCGAGCCTCCCACCCGCCCGTCAGCCTCGAAGCGCATCGTCACCATCGAGCCGCTCACCGGGCTTACGAGCCCGCCCCTGCCGTTGTTGATGCCTGTGGCGCGCCATGCGGTCCCGGCGAGGGCCTGCGGCTGCGCTGCCAACGTGGCCAGCACGGCGCCATCGCTGCCGAGCAGTTCGAGGCGACCGTCCCGGACTCGGTGACTCCTGGATGCACTCAGCGCCGCTGTGAATGCGCTCGCCCGCGCCATCACCTCGGGTGCGCACGCCATTTGCGTCGACACACCTCGCGCTCCGACCTCGATGGAAGCGCCGCGTACGCTGTAAGGTGCGGAATAGCGGTTGCAGCCGTCGCTGCCCTGCACTGTCCCGCCTTCGAAGCGGACGGTCGCGGGCTGGCCTTCAATCGATGCCTGCCCAGCCAGGGAGACCAGGATCCAGGAAGTGCCTTCCAGCGCCGGCGCCTCAGCTGCGCTTGGCACGTTCGAGCAGCCGAGGAGCGTTAGTGTCACTAAAGTTCCCAGCCAAATACTGCGCATCGCGTGTCCCCCACGTGAAGGCTCCATGAACTCTCACCTCCGCCCAGGGCGCTCATCGCGCATCCGCGGGCCCCAGTCGCGCACTTCGTGCAGCGCGCGATCGTAAGGCATCCTGCTAGCAGGCAGCACGGCCCGGCGGCGTTGTGAGGCAGCCGGGTCCGCCTTCACCGGCGACTCAATTGGAGTCAGTGCCGTCGTTCGATCGTGGATACAGGTGCCGCGGTAGCATCAGCGCAGATCGATTCTTCCGACGATGAGCGCCCCCGCACCACGATTGCCCCTTGTCGACGTCCTGCGTGGCTTCGCGGTCGCACAGATGATCGTCTATCACTTCATCTATGACCTGAACTACTTTGGTTGGATAACCCTGCGCATGCTGTCGGACCAGCCGTGGGTCGGATGGCGCGCCGGCATCGTTACGCAGTTTCTGTTGCTGGTAGGAGTGGGCCTGGTACTGCGGACCTCGTTCAAGCCGGGTCTGGCCGATTTCTGGCGGCGCTGGATGCAGATTGCTGGCGCGGCACTGCTGGTTTCCGTGGGCAGCGCGGCGGTGTTCGGACCACGCTTCATCTGGTTCGGCATCCTGCACTTTGTCGCCGCCGCTCTCGTGCTCGCGCGACCGCTGGTGCGTCTCGGCCCATGGAACGTACTGCTCGGGATTGCCGTGATCGCGCTGGGGTTGCTTTACTCCCATCCGATGTTCAATGACACGCCGGCCAACATCATCGGCCTGGTCACGCGAAAGCCGAAGACCGAGGACTATGTGCCGCTGCTGCCGTGGTTCGGCGTGGTACTGATCGGCGCGGGCCTCGCGGCGATGTGGCAGCGGCGCGGGTGGTCAGTCGTGCCGGCACTGCGTCGCCTGAACGACAAGCCGCCAAAGCTACTGCTCTTTCTGGGGACCTGGGCGCTGACGGTGTATTTGCTGCACCAGCCGATCCTCATGGGGGTCCTGTGGCTGGCGCGACAGATGGGCCTCTGACGGCGACGGCGCAGGCACCTCGCGGGTGATGCGTTCAGCTGCTTCGCGCGCCCACCGGAATGACGCGAGAAGGAATTTCCTTGCGGAGCCATTCGGGCTGCAGCGTGATGTGATCGATGTGGAAGTCGCGCTCGAGCATCTGCCGCGCACGCAGCAGGATCGCCGGCCAGTTGTCGATATCGTCGACGAGAACATGCGCCGAGAGTGCCGCGCGGCCAGGCACCATCGTCCACACATGCAGGTCATGGACGGAAACGATGCCCTCGACCCGGGCCAGGGCCTGCCCTACGGCGACGTAATCAACGCCCCGCGGCACACTGTCCAGCAGCACCAGCGTGGTCTCCCGCAGTACGCCGATCGTCGATCGCAATATCAGAGCCGCGACGAACATCGACAGCAGCGGGTCGGCCATTAGCGGGCCACCGAAGTAGATGACGAGGCCCGCGACGATCGCGGCAATCGACCCCAACAAGTCACCCATCACGTGGACCAGTGCCGCGCGCGTGTTGACGTTGTCCCGGTCGTGCGACAGCGACCAGGCGACCGCCAGGTTTACGAGCAGTCCGATGGCGGCAACGACGAAGACGCCCAGACCCTTGACGGGCACCGGCGACGTCACCCGCTCAATCGCCTCGTAGAAGATCCAGGCGACCACGCCCAGCATCGCAAGGGAGTTGACGAAGGCCGCGATGACCTCGACGCGCGCCAGCCCGTAGGAGTGGCGATCCGTCACCGCACGGCGCGCGATGATGTTCGCCGCGAGCGCAAACAGCAGTGCCGCCGAATCGGTGGCCATGTGACCGGCATCGGCCAGCAGGGCGAGCGAACCCGACCACAGTCCGGCAAACAGCTCGACCAGCGCAAAGCCGAGCGTCAGCGCGACGGCGATCGCCAGCGGCCGCGCGCTGTGCGGCCGCGTCTGGTGCGTGTGGCTGCTGTCTCCGCCGGCGTGTTCGCCGAAGCGCTGGCCGGTCTCGCGGTGGGAATGTGCTGAGCCCATCGACCTGAGCCAGGCGACGACCCGGATCAGGCCGTCGTGGCGAGGCGCGACAAGTGCACGTGGCAACCGGTCTTCAGCCGGACTTCCTCTCCGGTGACACCTGGAGCAAGCTCCGTTGCCGAGAGGCCGTCGGAGCCGACGTCGAAGACGCCGAGGTCCGAGATGATTCGATTCACCACACCCCGGCCGGTCAATGGCAAGGTGCAGCGCTGCAGGATCTTGTGCTCGCCGTTCTTCGCACAGTGCTCCATCAGCACGATGACGCGTTCGACGCCGGAGACCAGGTCCATCGCCCCGCCCATGCCCTTCACCAGCTTGCCCGGGATCATCCAGTTCGCCAGATCGCCGTTCTCGGCCACCTGCATCGCGCCGAGGATCGCCAGGTTGATGTGGCCACCGCGGATCATCGCGAACGAATCAGCGCTCGAGAAGAAGCTCGAGCCCGGCAATGCAGTCACCAACTGCTTGCCGGCATTGATCAGGTCGGCATCGACTTCGCTTTCGAGCGGGAACGGGCCAATGCCGAGCAGGCCATTTTCCGATTGCAGCATCACGTCCATGCCTGCCGGGATGTAATTCGCCACCAGCGTCGGCAGGCCGATGCCGAGGTTGACGTAAAAGCCGTCGCGCAGTTCCTGGGCGGCGCGCGCCGCCATTTCCTCACGGGTCCAGGGCATGTTCTCTCCTACTTCGTGCGCACGGTGCGGTTTTCGATGCGTTTCTCGGGCGTCCTGTTAAGGACGATGCGCTGCACGAAGATGCCGGGCGTATGCACGTTGTCCGCTTCGAGGGCGCCGTTGTCGACGATCTCCTCGACCTCCGCAATCGTGACCTTGCCGCACATCGCCACCACCGGATTGAAGTTGCGCGCGGTCTTGCGGTACACCAGATTGCCCTGCGGGTCCGCCTTCCAGGCCTTCACCAGCGAGACATCGGCGCGAATCGAGCGCTCCATCACGTATTCCTTGCCGCCCCAGACGCCGTCGAACACCTGCGTCGGCTTACCCTCAGCAACGATGGTGCCAACCCCGGTGCGGGTGAAGAACGCCGGGATCCCCGCGCCGCCCGCGCGCATGCGCTCGGCGAGCGTCCCTTGCGGCGTGAACTCCAGCTCAAGCTCTCCGGAGAGATACTGGCGCTCGAATTCCTTGTTCTCGCCGACATACGAGGAGATCATCTTGCGGATCTGCCGTGTCGTGAGCAGCAGTCCCAGCCCGAAGCCGTCGACACCCGCGTTGTTGCTGACACAGGTCAGACCCTTGACGCCGCTGTCGCGCAACGCCGCGATCAATGCCTCAGGGATGCCGCACAGTCCGAAGCCGCCCACGGCAATCGTCTGGTTGTCCTTCACCACATCGGCCAGCGCCGCTGCGGCCGAGGGGAACACCTTTTTCATCCAGCCCTCCGCTTCTGAAGCGCGAGATTCTAAGTGATCGCCTCACGCACGCGCTCCGGCCACGGCAGCGACTTGCCCGCCGTGTAGTCGTACCAGACCAGCACGGTCCGTCCGGTCGCGTAAGTGACATCTGGTTCGCCCTGCTTTTCGATGACGATCGACATTTCGACACTGGACCTTCCGACCCGTGTCACTGTCTGCCTCACCAGGGCCACGCCCGGGTAGGTCATGGCCCGGACGAAGTCACAGGCTGCGTGCGCCAGGATGCAGGCCTCGCCCGTCGGCAGTGTCGGAAGGTTGAAGCGCTGGAACCACTGTATGCGCGCCTCTTCCATCAGCCGGAAGTACATGACGTTGTTCAGGTGAGCCATCGCGTCCATGTCGCCCCAGCGCAATGGCACCTCGAGCACGAATTCCCTCATGCGCTCACCCTTCGCCTCGCGTCCACGCAACCCCGGTGCGACGGCAGTTCGTGGAAGTATTCCTTCATCCGTCGGCCCTAGGACACCGAGAGACCGTCATCGGCGGTGATGACGGCACCATTGATGAACCGCGATTCTTCCGCGACCAGCAGCAGCAACGTGCCGTCGAGATCCTGCGGGCTGCCAACGCGACGTCGCGGAAGCATCTGCACGAGCTTGCGTCCGCCGTCTGTGTCCCAGTACTCGTCGTTGATCTCTGTCCGGATGTAACCTGGACAAATGGCGTTGACGTTGATGCCATAACGGCCCCACTCCAGCGCCTGGGCCCTGGTCATCTGGATCACTGCCGCCTTGCTCATGCAGTAGAGCCCAATCTGCGGCAGCACGCGCAACCCGGCGACCGAAGCAATGTTGACGATGCGGCCGTGAAATTCCGGGCCACCCTTCGCACGGGCGATCATGCGCTGCGCCACCTCCTGAGCCACAAAGAACGCACCCTTGACGTTGGTGCCGAACACATGGTCGAAGTCAATCACCGTGGCTTCGGTCAGCCGCTGCGTCGTCGAAACGCCGGAATTGTTGACGAGAATGTCGATCGGTCCCACCGCCCGCTCGGTGTGCTCGATCGCGTCGCGAATCGAATCTCGATGCGTGACATCGAGCTGCACGACGTGGGCGGCGCCCCCGGCCGCCTCGATTTCCGCGCGCAGCTCTTTCAGCCGCTCGACGCGTCTGGCCGCGAGCACCGTGAGCGCCCCGTTGCCGGCCAGCACCCTCGCAAAACGGGCGCCGAGGCCACTACTGGCTCCCGTCACCAGAGCAACTTTTTCCTTCAGATTGGTCCGCATAGGCTCCGTCCTTACCAGGCATCGATCGTAGTCGATTGCGGCCTCTAGACGATCTGCGGAGAATTGATCAATGGCACTTCGACGAGGATTTCATGGCTGACACGCCGCACACAATCGATCGCGAGGCGATGGAGTACGACGTTGTCGTGGTAGGCGGTGGCCCGGCTGGCCTCGCTGCCGCGATCCGGCTCAAACAGCGGGCCGCTGAGGAAGGACGCGAGGTCTCGGTCTGCGTCGTGGAAAAAGGCTCGGAGATCGGCGCCCACATCCTGTCCGGCGCCGTGATGGACCCGATCGCCCTGAACGAACTGCTCCCGAACTGGAAGGAGCTCGGAGCCCCCCTGAACACACCGGTCACCGAAGACCGCTTCTACATACTCACGGAAACGAAGGCGATCTACAACCCGCACTGGCTGCTGCCCGACTGCTTCATCAACGACGGCTACTACGTCGTGAGCCTCGGCAATGTCGTGCGCTGGCTCGGCCAGCAGGCGGAGGCCGTTGGCGTTGAGATCTTTCCTGGCTTCGCCGCAGCGGAAGTCTTGTACGACGACTCGGGCGCCGTGCGCGGTGTCGCGACCGGCAACGTGGGCATTGGCAAGGATGGGGAGCCCACGGCGAACTTCCAGCCGGGCGTGGAACTGCTCGGCAAGTACACGCTGTTCGCCGAAGGTGCCCGCGGCAATCTGGGCAGGCAGCTTCTCGGCAAATTCAATCTGCTCGAAGGACGCGATCCGCAGACCTGGGGCATCGGTATCAAGGAGGTCTGGGAGATCGATCCAGCACGCCACCAGCCCGGGCTCGTCGTGCACAGCGCCGGCTGGCCGCTCGACAGCGCGACTTACGGCGGCGGATTCCTTTACCACTTCGAGAACAACCTCGTGTCCGTCGGCCTGGTGGTGGGCCTGGGCTACACCAATCCCTACCTGGAACCGTTCCAGGAGTTCCAGCGCTACAAGACGCATCCGACGATTCGTACGTTTCTCGAGGGCGGCAAGCGCCTGTCCTATGGAGCCCGCGCGATCAACGCCAGTGGCCTGCAAAGCCTTCCGAAGCTCGCGTTCCCGGGCGGCGCACTGATCGGCTGCGATGCCGGTTTCCTCAATGCGCCGCGAATCAAGGGTTCGCATGCCGCGATCAAGAGCGGAATGATGGCCGGCGACGCGGCGTTCGACGCGCTGGCGGCCGGGCGCGGCCACGACGAACTGGCGGCCTACACGGCGGCGTTCGAGTCGAGCTGGCTGCACGACGAGTTGCACCGCGCGCGCAACTTCAAACCGTACCTCGACAAGGGGCTGGTTGCGGGAGCCGTTCTGTGGGGCATCGACCAACTCGTGTTCCGCGGCAAGGCGCCATGGACGCTGCACCGAGACAAGGCCGATCACGAGAAGCTGAAGCCTGCGTCCGAGTGCACTCCGATCGTCTATCCGAAGCCCGACGGCACGATCACCTTCGACAAGCTCTCGTCCGTGTTCCTCTCAAACACCAATCATGAGGAAGACCAGCCCGCCCACCTCACGCTCAAGCAGGCGACCGTCCCGGTGCAGGTCAACCTCGCTCGCTACGCCGGCCCCGAGCAGCGCTACTGCCCCGCCGGCGTGTACGAGTTCGTCAAGAGCGACGACGGGTCCGACAGGCTCCAGATCAATTTCCAGAACTGCGTGCACTGCAAGACCTGCGACATCAAGGACCCGACGCAGAACATCGTCTGGGTCACGCCGGAAGGCGGCGGCGGTCCGAATTACGTGAACATGTAGTGCAGTGGCGCGGCAACGACTGTCGCGCCCGCTTGTCGGTCGGCCTCTTTTGGCCGACGATGGTCCCCTGTTGTTCCACCTCGGTTCTCGAAGGGGGCTTATGTCGTACTCGAGCTATCACAAGCGCGCGATTTCCAGCCGCGAGTTGCACCCGGAAACGCAGATGATGTCGTACGGCTACGACCCCTTCCTGTCTGAGGGGGCAGTCAAGCCGCCGGTGTTCCTGACCTCCACCTTCGCCTTCAGGACGGCCGAGGACGGTGCGGCCTTCTTCGACGTTGTCGCCGGACGCAAGTCGGCGCCGGCCGACACCGGCGCTGGACTGGTCTACAGCCGCTTCAACCATCCGAACCTCGAGATCGTCGAGGACCGCCTGGCGCTGCTGGACGGCGCCGAGGATGCCATCGTCACGTCGAGCGGCATGGCCGCCATCGGCACGGTCCTGCTGACGTTCCTGCGGCCGGGTGACCAGGTCGTGCACTCCACCCCGCTCTACGGCGGCACGGAGACCCTGATCCGTAAGGTCCTGCGCGAGTGGAGCATCGGCGGGGAACCGTTCATCGACGGACTGTCCCTGCCGGAGATGGAATCCGCGCTGGAGTCCGCCGCGAAGCGCGGTCGCGTGGGCCTCTTTTACGTAGAGACCCCGGCGAATCCAACCAACGCGCTGATCGACCTGAAGGCGGTGGTCGCCGCGATCGATGCCTTCGAGCGCAAGCACGGCTATCGGCCGATCTCGGCCTGCGACAACACGATGCTGGGGCCGATCTTCCAGCACCCGATCCGTGAGGGGATCGACCTGTCGGTGTACTCGCTGACGAAGTACGTCGGCGGCCACAGCGACCTGGTTGCCGGAGGCGTTACCGGTCGACGCGACCTCGTCGCGAGGCTGCGGCTGCTGCGCGGCGCGTTCGGCTCGCAGCTCGATCCTCACTCGTCCTGGATGATCGCGCGCTCGATGGAGACGCTGGTGCTGCGCATGCGCCGCGCCGCCGCCACGGGCAGCCGCGTTGCCCACTGGCTCGCGGAGAACACCATCAGGCCGGTCAAGGTGCTGCATCCGCAACTGATTGCGGACGAAACTTACCAGCGTGTCTACCGCCGCCAGTGCACGGGCGCGGGGTCGACTTTCTCGTTCGTGATCGACGGGGGCCGTGCCGCGGCGTTTCGCCTGATCAACGCGCTGACGCTCTTCAAGTCTGCCGTCAGCCTGGGAGGAACCGAGTCGCTGGTCTGTCACCCGGCGTCGACGACGCACTCCGGCGTTCCGGTGGAAGTGCGCGAGCAGGTGGGTGTCACGGAAGGCCTGATCCGCATCTCGATCGGCCTGGAACACGAGGAGGACCTGATCGCAGACCTGGAAAACGCGCTGAGACAAACCTGACGCCGACCGGCGTACCGAAGCTCAGCCCGAAGACGCGACCTGTCGGCTCTTCAGGAAGCGTTCAAGCCAGTAGACACCGACAATCGTCTTGACATCGGTGACGCTGCCGTCCGCGATCCAGTCGTGCAGGTTCTGCCAGGGCGCGGTGAATACCTCCAGCACTTCGCCGTCGTCGGCATTCGTGCCCTGGTAGCTCAGCCCCTGAGCGAGGTAGACCTCGATCTTCTCGTCGCTGTAGGCAATGGCGTTGTGGAAGCCGCCCAGATAGGTCCAGTCGCGCGCGACGTAGCCGGTCTCCTCGAGCAGTTCGCGCTGCGCGCACGCCAGGAGCGGCTCTCCCGCCTCGATCTTTCCGGCCGGAAACTCGATGAAATTGCGCGACAGCGGATAGCGAAACTGCCGCTCGAGCACGACCTGTCCGTCGTCGAGCAGCGGGATCATCATGACCGCACCAGGATGCCGCAGATACTCGCGCGTGGCTTCGTGGCCATCGGCAGCGCGCACATGATCGACAAAGAGCCGCAGGAAGACGCCTTCGAATGCGAGGCGGCTGTCGAGCGTCTGCTCAGCCAGCGGATCGTCTTCGATGGACACGCGCGGCTCCGCCACTAGCCGCCGAGAGTGCGCAGCATCGCGTCAGTGCATAGCTTGAGCAGGTACTGCGGCAGGATGCCCAGCACAAGCACCAGCACGCCATTGACCGACAGGGCCACCCGCATGTCGGTCGTCGCGGCGATCGGCACAGCACTCCCGGCGAGCGGCTCGTCGAAATACATCACCTTGACCACCCGCAGGTAGTAGAACGCGCCGACCAGCGAAAACATGACCGCGATGATGGCGAGCCAGAGCATCGGCCCCTGCAGGCTGTCGCCGAGCAGCGACTGCAGCACGACCAGCTTTGCGTAGAACCCGACCGTCGGCGGGATCCCGGCGAGCGAGAACATCAGCAGCAGCATCACGAACGCGTACCACGGGCTGCGCCGGTTCAGGCCGCGCAGGTCAGCGATCTCCTCCGCCTCGAAACCCTGGCGTGAGAGCAGCAGGATGATGCCAAACGTGCCCAGCGTGGTCAGCGCATAGGTGATGACGTAGAACATGCCGGCGCTGTAGGAATTGACAGCGGCCATGACCCGTCCATCGACAACACCGGAGAGCATCGCCAGCAGCACGAACCCCATCTGTGCGATCGTCGAATACGCCAGCATCCGCTTCAGGTTGCTCTGTGCAATCGCGGCCAGGTTGCCGAGCACGAGCGAAGCGACCGCCAGCAGGATCAGCATGCGCTGCCAGTCGACGGCAATCGGCAGCAGCCCCTCGACGAGGATGCGGAAGCCGACCGCGAAGATCGCCAGCTTCGGTGCCGATCCGATCAGCATCGTGATCGGGGTCGGAGCCCCCTGGTAGACGTCCGGCACCCACATGTGAAATGGCACCGCGCCGAACTTGAAGGCGAGCCCGGCGACGATGAACACCGTGCCGAAGACCAGCGCCAGCCGGCTGGCCACATGGCCCGTGCCGATACGGTCTGCCAGTTCGTTGATATCGAGCGTGCCGGTCGCGCCGTACAGCATGCTCATGCCGTAGAGCAGGAACCCGGAGGCCAGCGCGCCCAGCACGAAATACTTCATTGCGGCTTCGCTCGAGCGCGCGTCATCGCGCCGCAGTGCGACCAGGGTGTAGAGCGAAAGCGCCTGCAGTTCGAGGCCCAGGTAGATGACGAGCAGGTTGTTCGCCGAGATCATCAGCATGATCCCGAGCAGCGAGAACAGGCTCAGCGTGAAGAGCTCTCCCTTCCACAGGCCGCGATCGCGCGCGTACGACTGGGCGTACACCAGCACCAGCGCGACTGCGATGATCGCGACCAGCTTCAGCAGGTTTGCCATCGGGTCGGTCACGTACATGCCACCGAAGGCGTAGGTCACGATGCCGGAGGACAGCAGCCACCAGCAGACCGCACCGGTGAGCACCAGGATGGCCAGTGTCAGCACGTAGGTGACGTTCCGGCGTGTGTCCGGAACGAAAAGGTCGGCCACCAGCAGCACGCAGGTCGCCACCAGCAGGACGATCTCGGGGAGCGCGGCGAGGAAATTGAGACTCTGCATGCCGGGGCCCTAGTGTGCGGCGATGCCCGTGGGCAGTTTCGACTGCGACGCGTGCTGCAGCAGGTTCGTGACCGACGCATCCATCAGGTCGGTGAAGGGCTTCGGATACAGGCCCATCCACATGACGGCCGCCGCCAGCAACAGCAGAATCAGGAACTCGCGCGCATTGACGTCCGCGAGAGCGGCCACTGCCGGGTTGGCGACCTCTCCGAACACCACGCGCTTGTACATCCACAGCGAGTAGGCGGCGCCAAGGACCAGCGTCGATGCCGCCACCAGAGCAATCCAGAAGTCGAACTTGACGGCACCGAGGATGACCATGAACTCGCCGACAAAGCCGCTGGTGGCCGGCAGTCCCGAATTCGCCATCGCGAACAGCATGAAGAACGCGGCAAACTTCGGCATCGTGTTCACCACGCCGCCATAGTCGGCGATGTTGCGGCTGTGCATCCGGTCATACATGACCCCGATGCAGAAGAACATCGCGCCGGATACGAAACCGTGCGAAATCATCTGCACGATGCCGCCGGCCATGCCGACGTCATTGAAGATGAAGAAGCCGAGCGTGACGAAGCCCATGTGCGCGATCGACGAGTACGCGACGAGCTTCTTCATGTCGGTCTGTACCAGCGCGACCAGACCGATGTAGACGACAGCAATCAGCGACAGCACGATGATGAAGCCGGCGAGTTCACGCGAGGCGTCGGGCACGATCGGCAGCGAAAAGCGCAGGAAGCCGTAGGCACCGAGCTTCAGCATGATGGCGGCCAGCACGATCGATCCGCCGGTCGGCGCCTCGACGTGGGCGTCGGGCAGCCAGGTGTGGACCGGCCACATCGGCACCTTGACCGCGAACGCCAAGAAGAACGCCAGGAACAGCAGGATCTGCGCGGTCATGCTGATGCGCGTCGCATGCCAGTCGAAGATGCCGAAGTTGCCGCCGGAGGCGTAATACAGGTACACCAGCGCCACCAGCATCAGCAGCGATCCGAGCAGCGTGTACAGGAAGAACTTGAAAGCTGCGTAGACGCGGTTGGGCCCGCCCCAGACGCCGATGATGATGTACATCGGTATCAGCGTCGCTTCGAAGAACACGTAGAACAGCAGTCCGTCCACCGCCGAGAACACACCGATCATCAGTCCCGAAAGGATCAGGAACGCGGCGTAATACTGGGCGACCCGCTCCTGGATCACGTCCCATCCGGCGAGCACGACGATGACGGTGATGAACGCCGTGAGCAGCACGAACCACACCGAGAGACCGTCGACTCCAAGGTGGTAGTGAGCGTTGAAGCGCTCGATCCACGGGGCCTTCTCGACGAACTGCAGCGTCGCGCTGCTGGCATCAAAGCCGGCGTACAGCGGCAGTGTCACCAGCAGCCCGACAAGGCTGCCCACCAGAGCCACCGTCCGCACGACTGCGGCGCTGCGGTCGCGGCCGAAGGCGAGCAAGACCACTCCGAACGCGATCGGAAACCAGACCGCCAGGCTGAGCCAGGGAGTTGCTGTCGTCTGCATGAGGTTGCGCTGACCTAGTCGCTGAACGTGACGAACAGCGTGACCATGACGAGCAGTCCGATGATCATGCCGAAGGCATAGTGGTAGATGTAGCCGGACTGCAGGACGCGCGACAGCGCTGCCACCCAGCCGACCACGCGGGCGCTGCCGTTGACCGCCAGGCCGTCGATCAGCCGCACGTCGCCGACCTTCCACAGCACATTGCCGAGCGCACGAGCGCCGCCGGCGAAGACGACCTCGTTGATGCGGTCGAGGTAGTACTTGTTCTCGAGCAGACGGTGCAGGCCGCCGAAGCGACGCTTCAGCGATGCCGCCAGGTCCGGGCGCCTCAGATAAAGGTAGGCCGCCAGCAGGACACCGGCGAGAGCCAGGTACGACGGCGGGCTGGCAAAGCCGTGCAGTCCCATGCCGACGGCGCTGCGCACGTCTTCGGCAAGCCGTGCCATCGCGGGATGGCGGCTAGCGTCGACGAAGATCGATCCCGCGAAGAAGTCGCTTCCCAGCAGCGGCTCCAGCGTGACGAAGCCGATGACGAGCGACGGAATCGCCAGCAGCACCAGCGGCACCGTCACCACGTTGGGCGACTCGCGCGGGCCGCCGTGGTTCTCGTCGCCGTGATCGCCGTGATGGTCGTGGCCATGATGCCCGTCATCGCGCCCGCCTTCATGGGGACGCTGGTCCCAGCGCGGCTTGCCGTGAAAAACGAGGAAGAACATCCGGAACGAGTAAAACGCGGTGATGAAGACACCGATGGTCAGCGCCCAGAATGCAACCGTCGCTCCCCACTGGCCTGCTTTGGCCGCAGCCCCGGTTGCGATGAGGATCGAGTCTTTCGAGTAGTAGCCAGACAGGAACGGCACGCCAATCAGCGCCAGCGACCCGATCAGCGAGGTGATCCAGGTCACCGGCATCCTGCGCCACAGCCCGCCCATCCTGCGGATGTCCTGTTCGTGGTGCATGCCGATGATGACCGAGCCTGCGGCCAGGAACAGCAGCGCCTTGAAAAAGGCGTGCGTCATCAGGTGAAAGATCCCGGCCGCGTAAGCCGAGGCGCCGAGCGCCACGGTCATGTAGCCGAGCTGCGACAGCGTCGAATAGGCCACCACGCGCTTGATGTCGTTCTGCACGATGCCGAGCAGGCCCATGAAGAACGCCGTGATCGCGCCGATGATGATGATGAAAGACAGCGCGGTGTCCGACAGTTCGAACAGCGGCGACATGCGGGCGACCATGAAGATGCCGGCCGTCACCATCGTGGCCGCGTGGATCAGCGCGGAGATCGGCGTCGGGCCTTCCATCGAGTCCGGCAGCCACACGTGCAGTGGAAACTGCGCGCTCTTGCCCATCGCACCGATGAACAGGCAGATGCAGATCACCGTCAACAGCAGCCACGGCGTTCCCGGTACGAGTTCGATCGTCTTGCCCGCGAGCGCCGGCGCCGCAGCAAAGACATCGGCGTAGTGCATCGTGCCGAAGAACGCGTACACCAGCCCGATGCCGAGCACGAAGCCGAAGTCGCCGACGCGATTCACGAGGAACGCCTTCAGGTTGGCGGCGATCGCCGTGGGCCGCTTGAACCAGAAGCCGATCAGCAGGTAGGACACCAGGCCTACCGCCTCCCAGCCGAAGAAGAGCTGCAGGAAATTGTTGCTCATCACCAGCATCAGCATGCTGAAGGTAAAGAGCGATATGTAGGCGAAGAAGCGCTGGTAGCCCGGGTCGTCGGCCATGTAGCCGACGGTGTAGACGTGCACCATCAGCGACACGAAGGTGACGACGACCATCATCGTCGCCGTCAGGGCGTCGATCAGGAAGCCGACCTCGAGCTTCAGCCCGCCGACCACCGCCCACGTATAAATAGCGCCGTCGAAGTTGTTGCCCTTCAGCACGTCGCCAAGAATCACGAAGGCGCAGACGGTCGACACGAGCACGCCGAAGATCGTGACCGTGTGTGCGCCGGCGCGGCCGATGACGCGTCCGCCGAACCCGGCCACCACCGCTCCGATCAGCGGCGCGGCAACTGCCAGCAGATAGATCTTCTGCATTGGCGACATCGACTTAGCCCTTCAGCGAGTCGAGTTCCTCGACGTTGATCGTCGAGAGGTTGCGGAACAGCACAACCAGGATGGCCAGGCCAATAGCCGACTCGGCGGCCGCCACCGTCAGGATGAAGAAGACGAAAACCTGGCCGTGGTAGTCCCCGAGGTAGTGGGAAAACGCGATGAAGTTCATGTTGACCGCCAGCAGCATCAGTTCGATCGCCATCAGCAGCACGATCAGGTTGCGCCGGTTCAGGAAGATGCCCACGACGCTGATCGCGAAGAGCAGCGCTCCAACGCCCAGGTACCACGACAGCGAAATCATGTTTCCCCCGCCCGGCTCTGCTCGGTTCGTGGCCGCGTCGACGCCCGGTCCGTCTGGCGTGCCGCATCGTCGCTGCGCATGCTGACCAGGCGCACGCGCTCGCTGCGCGTCACCTTGACCTGCTGCGAGGGATCCTGGTGCTTGGAGTCCTTGCGCCCGCGCAGAGTCAGTGCGATGGCCGCAATGATCGCCACCAACAGCAGCGCGCCGGCGATCTGCAGCGGGAAAACGTACTCGGTGAAAGTCAGCCGCCCCAGCACCTCGGTGTTGTTGGCGTTCGCGATACCCGGCCCCGGTTGGGTCAGCCCCTGCCAGCGCGGCTGCGACAGCACCAACCACATCTGCAGCACGATCAGCGCAGCGACTAGGCCACCCGCCCACAGGTTCCTCCACAGGCCTTCGCGCAGCCGGTCGATGTTGATATCCAGCATCATCACGACAAACAGGAACAGCACCATGACCGCGCCGACGTAGACGAGGACCAGCGTAATCGCCAGGAACTCCGCCTGGAGCAGCATCCAGAGGCACGCCGCCGAGAAGAAGGCCAGCACCAGAAAGAGCACCGCGTGCACCGGATTGCGGGCCGTGATGACGCGCAGCGCCGCCAGCAGCAGGATGCTGGCGAAGATGGTGAAGAGGACGACTTGCGCGTTCATTGTTCTTGTAGTCGTGGTCCGCGCGGCGCGGGACTCTCGGGCCGCCGGCGGCTGGGCTGTGTTGTTGTCGGTTTCTTGTCCTGTTGGCCTGGATGAACTAGCGGTACCTGGCGTCAGCCTCGCGGTTGGCGGCAATCTGCTGCTCGTACTTGTCGCCGACCGCGAGCAGCATCGGCTTCGTGAAGTACAGGTCGCCGCGCTTCTCGCCGTGATACTCGAGCAGATCGGTCTCGACAATTGAATCGACCGGGCAGCTTTCCTCGCAGAAACCGCAGAAGATGCACTTCGTCAGGTCGATGTCGTAGCGCGTCGTGCGCCGCGTCCCGTCAGCCCGCCGGTCGGACTCGATAGTGATGGCAAGCGCGGGGCACACCGCCTCGCACAGCTTGCACGCAATGCAGCGCTCCTCGCCGTTCGGATAGCGGCGCAACGCATGCAGGCCGCGGAAGCGAGCACTGAGCGGTGTCTTCTCTTCCGGGAACTGGATGGTGATCTTGCGGGCGAACGCATAGCGCCCGGTCAGCGCCAGGCCCTTGATGAGCTCCTTCAGGAGCAGGCTGTCGAAGAACTCTCGAATCGCACCCATGCTCGGTCAGCTCACTTCCAGATGTTCCACGGCGTCTGCATCCAGACCGCGATGAGGATCAGCCACACCAGCGTGATTGGAATGAACACCTTCCAGCCGAGCCGCATGATCTGGTCGTACCGATAGCGCGGAAACGAGGCGCGGAACCAGATGAAGAGCGACACGACGACAAAGACCTTGGCGAACAGCCAGAACCATCCTGACAGCGACACTGCCCACGCCGGAAACTCGGTACCAAGCAGGCGTCCGAGATCCACCGGTGCGGCCCAGCCGCCGAGGAACATGATCGTCGCCATCGTCGACAGCAGGATCATGTTCGCGTATTCGCCGAGGAAGAAGATCGCGAAGGTCATTCCCGAGTACTCGACCATGTGCCCGGCGACGATCTCCGACTCGCCCTCGACGACGTCGAAGGGGTGCCGATTCGTCTCGGCGATGCTCGACACAACGTAGATGACGAAAAGCGGCAGCAGCGGCAGCCAGTTCCACGAAAGGAAAGCCAGGCCCCGGTCGGCAAAGATGCCGGTGTTCTGCCGCTCGACAATGCCGGTCATGTTGAGGGTGCCAGCCACCAGCAGGACGGCGACCAGCACAAATCCCATCGCCAGTTCGTAGCTCACCATCTGCGCCGCTGCGCGCATCGCGCCGAGGAAGGAGTACTTGGAGTTCGACGCCCAGCCCGCGATGATGACGCCGTACACCCCCACCGAAGTGATCGCCATCACGTACAGCAGCCCAGCGTTGACGTTCGCAAGCACCAGGCCCGGTGCGAACGGGATTACCGCCCAGGCCGCCAGTGCCGGCATGATCACGATCACCGGCGCGACGAAGAAGAGCCACTTGTCCGCCTGCGATGGCGTGATGACTTCCTTGAAGATCAGCTTGACCGCGTCGGCGATCGGTTGCAGCAGGCCCATCGGCCCGACACGGTTGGGACCGATGCGGATGTGCATCCAACCGATGAGCTTGCGCTCCCAGTAGGTGAGGTACGCAACCATCAGAAGGATAGGAACGACGATCGCGACGATCTTCGCCAGCGACCACACCACCGGCCAGGCGGCGCCGAGCGTCTGGCTGCCCACTGTCGTGATCGCGTCCATCAGGCTCGCTCCACGCGGACGGTCCCGAACATCGGCCCGAGCGCCGCGGTCGACATATGAGCGGCCGCAACCCGGACCGCACCGTCGGCGACACGTTCATCGACATGAAGTTCGAGCACGGCCGCCCCCTCGCCCTGGCGCAGGTGCACCCTGTCACCCGCGGAGAGCCCGAGCCGCGCCGCCGTGGCGGAGTTCATGCGGGCGCGCGGAGGATGGGCATCGTCCGTCGCCTGCAGCGGCGGCGAGCGGCGCACGATGGCGTCGCTGAAATAGATCGGCACATCCGCGATGCGCTCGAGGCCGTCGTCGGCCGTCCCGGGCACCTCCAGTGCAACACTGGTGTCGTTGGACAGTTGAGCTGACACGTCCGACAGCAACGTCTCGGCGCGCACCGCTTCGGGTGTGTCCTGCTCGAATCCCGTGAGTTCAAGGAGGTTGCCCAGCACGCGCAGGACCTTCCAGCCCGGGCGCGCTTCGCCGAGCGGCCGCACGGTGCCGTTGAAGCTCTGCACGCGCCCCTCCGCGCTGACGAACGTGCCTGCGGTCTCGGTAAACGGCGTGATCGGCAGGATGACGTCGGCGTACTCCAGAGCACCGTTGCGGTAGGGAGAAAACGCAATGACGGTCTCCGCGGTTGCGAGTGCCTTGGTCGTCGCCACCGGGTCGGCCGTGTCGTACTCGGGCTCGACGTTCCACAGCAGATAGGCCTTGCGCGGCTGCTCGATCATCGCGCGGGCGTCAAGCCCGCCACGCAGCGGACGTGCGCCGACGATATGGCCGCCGGCAGCGTTGGCTCCGTCCGTCAGCACGCCAACCTTGGCGCCGGTCGCGCGCGCAATCCATTGCGCCCACGCACGCAACAGGGCCGCCTGCGGATGCTGGACGGCCGCGTTGCCGAGCAGCACGGCCTTGCGCTCACCCGACATCAGCGATGCCGCGATCGCCGCGGCAGTGTCGCTCACCACCGCGCCCTGCACCGGCGCAGGTTCATTGCGTTGCTGGGCGATGCCCGCGGCGATCTCGGCCAGCGCGCGCACCCAGGCACTCGGCCGCAGGATCGACTTGTGGGCAACCCGCATCAGCAGGTCGTCGTCCACGGCGTGCACGACCGAGAGCTTGCATCCGTGCTTGGTCGCATGGCGCAGGCGCGTCGAGATCAACGGCTGGTCCTTGCGCACGAAGGAGCCGATCAGCAGCGCGCGGTCAAGTCGCGCAAGCTCGGCAACCGGCATCCCAAGCCACGGTGCACGCTGCTCCATGCCATCGCCGGAAAAATCGCTCTGCCGCAGGCGGAAATCGACGTTGTCGGAACCGATGCCTCGGATGAGCTTCGCCAGCAGGTGCAGTTCCTCAACCGTGCTGCTCGGCGCGGCCAGCGCACCGATCGCTTCGGCCCCATGCTCGGCCCGGATCCGCGCGAGCGCATGACGGACGTATTCGAGCGCGTCGGCCCAGTCGACTTCGCGCCACGCGCCGTCCTGCTTCAGCAGCGGACGCGTCACGCGATCGGCGGCGGTTAGTCCCTCGTAGGAGAAACGGTCGCGGTCCGACAGCCAGCATTCGTTCACCGCCTCGTTCTCGAACGGGAGAACGCGCAGAACCCGCTGGTTCTTCACCTGGACGATCAGGTTGGAGCCCACCGCGTCGTGCGGGCTGATCGAGCGACGCCGCGACAGTTCCCAGGAGCGCGCTTCGTAGCGAAACGGCTTGCTGGTCAGTGCCCCGACCGGGCACAGGTCAATCATGTTGCCGGAGAGCTCGGAATCAACCGTGCCGCCGACGAAGGTGATGATCTCGGAGTGCTCGCCGCGCCCGGCCATGCCGAGCTCCATGATGCCGGCGACCTCCTGCCCGAAGCGGACGCAACGCGTGCAGTGGATACAGCGCGTCATCTCCTCGGCAGAGATCAGCGGGCCCATGCTCTTGTGGAACACCACCCGCTTCGGCTCGGCATAGCGGCTGGACGAGCCACCGTACCCGACCGCGAGGTCCTGCAGCTGGCACTCGCCGCCCTGATCGCAGATCGGGCAATCGAGCGGATGGTTGATCAGCAGGAACTCCATCACCGATTTCTGCGCCTGCTTGGCCCGCTCCGAATGCGTGCGGACGACCATGCCCGGCGTGACCGGCGTCGCGCAGGCGGGCAGCGGCTTGGGTGCCTTCTCGACCTCCACAAGGCACATGCGGCAGTTCGCGGCGATCGACAGCTTCTTGTGGTAGCAGAAGTGCGGCACGTAGATGTCGAGGCGATTCGCGGCCTCCATCACCATGCTGCCTGCCGGCACCTCGACCTTGCGGCCGTCGATTTCGATTTCTACCATGCGTCGCTCGTGTACGCGATGCGCGTGCGCGCATCGCACGTGCACTCGCTCCAACTAGTTAGACGGGCAGGCTTCGGGCGGCCGGGCGCCCGCCCATTGCACAAGGGCACGCAAAGGCGTTCGGTCATGTCAGCGCGTCTCATGCGTATTCCGGGACGGCGCAGCGCTTGTGTTCGATGTGATGCTCGAACTCCCTGCGGAAGTGCTTGATGAAGCCCCGCACCGGCATGGCGGCGGCATCGCCCAGTGCACAGATGGTGCGACCCTGGATGTTGTCGGCGACCGAGTTCAGCAGGTCCAGGTCCTCCGGACGACCTTCGCCGTGCTCGATCCGGTGCACCACGCGGTAAAGCCAGCCGGTGCCCTCACGGCACGGCGTGCACTGGCCGCAGCTTTCCTCGTAATAGAAATACGACAGGCGTTCAAGGCAACGGACCATGCAGCGCGTCTCGTCCATGACGATCACCGCACCGGACCCGAGCATCGAACCCGCCTTCGCAATCGAGTCATAGTCCATGTCGGTGGCCATCATCAGATCACCCGGCAGCACCGGCATCGACGAGCCGCCGGGAATGACCGCCTTGATCGTCCTGCCGTTGCGCATGCCACCCGCCAGCTCGAGCAGTTGCGCGAACGGCGTGCCGAGCGGGACCTCGTAGTTGCCGGGGTGGGCCACGTCGCCTGACACCGAAAAGATCTTCGTGCCGCCGTTGTTCGGCCTGCCGAGCGCGAGAAACTCGTCGCCGCCATGGTTGATGATGAACGGCACCGCGGCGAACGTTTCGGTGTTGTTGATCGTTGTCGGCTTGCCGTACAGGCCGTAGCTCGCCGGGAACGGCGGCTTGAAGCGTGGCTGTCCCTTCTTGCCTTCGAGCGATTCGAGCAGCGCGGTTTCCTCGCCGCATATGTAGGCGCCGTAGCCATGCGACGCATGCAGCTCGAAACTGAAAGACGAGCCGAGAATACCCTTGCCAAGATAGCCGGCCGCGCGCGCCTCCTCAAGCGCCTCCTCGAAGCGCTCGTAGTCCGCCCAGATCTCTCCGTGAATGTAGTTGTAGCCAACGCTCGCGCCCATCGCGTAGGCCGCAATCGCCATTCCCTCGATGACCATGTGCGGGTTGTAGCGCAGGATGTCGCGGTCCTTGAACGTGCCGGGCTCGCCTTCGTCGGAATTGCAGACGACGTACTTCTGTCCCGGAAACTGCCGCGGCATGAAGCTCCACTTCAGCCCCGTCGGGAAGCCCGCGCCGCCACGTCCGCGCAGGGCCGACTTCTTCACCTCGGCGATCACTGCATCGGGGGCAATGTGTTCGCTCAGGATCTTGCGCAGCGCCTTGTAGCCGCCGCGCGCCTCATAGTCCTTCAGGCGCCAGTTCTTGCCATCCAGTCCGGCCAGGATCATCGGCTGGATATGACGGCCGTGGAAGCAGGTCTGAGCCGTCATCTCACTTCACCTGCTTCATTTCGTCGAGCAATGCGTCGAGCCGCTCGTTGCTCATGAAGCTTTCCATGCGCTTGTTGTTGACCAGCAGCACCGGCGCGTCGCCGCAGGCGCCAAGGCATTCGCCTTCTCTAAGCGTGAACTCCCCGTCGGCCGTCGTCTCCCCGAACTCGATGCCGAGTCGATGCTTCAGATGCTCTGCCGCCTGGTTCGCGCCGCTCAGCGCGCACGGCAGGTTGGTGCATATCGTCAGCTTGCAGCGCCCCGGTGGCCGCAGGTTGTACATGTTGTAGAACGACGCGACCTCGAATACCGCGATCGGCGGCATCTCCAGGTAGGCGGCTACCTCGGTGATCGCCTCGGGCAGCAACCAGCCGATCTGCTCCTGCGCGATGGCCAGCGCTGCGATGACCGCCGACTGCTTGTGCCCGGTCGGATACTTCGCAACCTCGCGGTCGATCCGGCGGAGCGTCTCAGAGGACAACAGGACCTGGGACTCGGGAACGGCGCTCACCGGTCGATCTCCCCAAACACGATGTCCTGCGTGCCGATGATCGCCACGGCGTCGGCAATCATGTGGCCGCGCGCCATCTCGTCGAGACCCTGCAGGTGTGCGAACCCTGGTGCGCGGATCTTCAGGCGATACGGCTTGTTGGCGCCATCCGATACGAGGTAGATGCCGAACTCGCCCTTCGGGTGCTCGACGGCGGCATAGGCCTCGCCGGGGGGCACGTGGAAGCCTTCCGTGAAGAGCTTGAAGTGATGGATCAGCTCCTCCATGTTCGATTTCATTTCGACGCGCGACGGCGGCGCCACCTTGTGGTTGTCGGTCATCACCGGACCAGGGTTCGTGCGCAGCCACGCGATGCACTGCTCGATGATGCGGTTGCTCTGGCGCATCTCCTCGACCCGAACGAGGTAGCGGTCGTAGCTGTCGCCGTTACGGCCGATCGGGATGTCAAAGGACAGGCGGTCATAGACCTCATACGGCTGCTTGCGACGCAGGTCCCACTCGATACCCGAACCGCGCAGCATCGGGCCGGTGAAGCCCATCTGCAGCGCGCGCTCCGGCGAGACGACGCCGATGCCGACCAGCCGCTGCTTCCAGATGCGATTGTCCGTGAGCAGCGTCTCGTATTCGTCGACATACTTCGGGAACTTGCGCGTGAAGTCCTCGATGAAGTCGAGCAACGAACCCTGACGGTTCTCGTTCAGCCGCCGCGTGTCCAGTTCACTCTTGTACTTGTTCGCCTTGAACTGCGGCATCGCGTCCGGCAGGTCGCGATAGACGCCGCCCGGACGGTAGTACGCCGCATGCATGCGCGCGCCCGACACCGCCTCGTACATGTCCATCAGGTCTTCGCGCTCGCGGAATGCGTACAGAAACACCGCCATCGCGCCAACGTCGAGGCCATGCGCTCCCAGCCACAGCAGGTGGTTCAGCAGCCGCGTGATCTCGTCGAACATCACGCGGATG
Source organism: uncultured beta proteobacterium (assembly GCA_963766365.1). Taxonomy (GTDB): domain Bacteria; phylum Pseudomonadota; class Gammaproteobacteria; order Burkholderiales; family Burkholderiaceae_F; genus JALORV01. Next base: position 133,312 of record CAVXZK010000005.1, on the reverse strand, counting down.
TACTGGGCGCGCACCGGCACCTCGACGCCGAGCAGCTTCTCCATCGCCATGACGTAGGCGTGCTCGTTGCACATCATCGAGACATAGTCGAGCCGGTCCATGTACGGCACCGATTGCAGGTAAGTGCGCGTCTCCGCCAGCTTCTCCGTGGCCCGATGCAGCAGCCCGATGTGGGGATCCGCGCGCTGGATCACCTCGCCGTCGAGCTCGAGCACCAGCCGCAACACCCCGTGAGCCGCCGGATGCTGCGGGCCAAAATTCAACGTGTAATTCTTGATGTCAGCCATGAAGCCGCCCAGGCTGCGACGCGCACAAGCGCGAGTTACACCTTGCATTTCGTCGCAGGCTAACTCGCGCGCAGCTCGAGTTAAGCCGCGCAAAGCGCAGCGGCCGGAGACAAAGTTGAGCGTGCGGCCGAATCATCTGCCCTGGCCGTAGCTGTCTTCGCGGATCACCCGCGGCACGATCTCTCGCGGCTCAATCGACACCGGCTGATAGATCACCCGCTTCTGCTCCGGGTCATAGCGCATCTCGACGTGCCCGCTGATCGGGAAATCCTTGCGGAACGGATGGCCGATAAAGCCGTAGTCCGTCAGGATGCGACGCAGGTCCGGATGGCCTTCGAACACGATGCCGTAGAGATCGAACGCCTCGCGTTCGTACCAGTTGGCGCAGTTCCACACCTCGGTCACCGAGGCAATCAGAGGGAATTCATCGTCGGCACACACGCCGCGGACGCGGACCCGCCAGTTGTGTTTCAACGACAACAGGTGCGTCACGACGGCGTAGCGCGGGCCGTCCCAGGTGTCTTCGCCGTACGACGAATAGTCCAAGCCGGCGAGGTCGATCAGCTGCTCGAACGCCAGCCGCGCATCGTCGCGGAGCTGGCGCGCGACCGAGAGCTGGTCGGCACCATGGATGATGATCGTCACTTCGTCCAGCGCGACGTTCAGAGCCTGCAGCTTGTCGCCGAGCGTTTCACGCAGCGCGCCGGCCAGTGAGTCGGTGCGATTCATCGGGCGATCGTGTTGGTGCGGCGGATCTTGTTCTGCAGCTGGATGATCCCGTAGATCAGCGCTTCCGCTGTCGGTGGGCAGCCGGGCACGTAGACGTCGACGGGCACGATTCGGTCACAGCCGCGGACGACTGAATAGCTGTAGTGGTAATAGCCGCCGCCGTTGGCGCACGAGCCCATGCTGATGACCCAGCGCGGCTCAGCCATCTGATCGTAGACCTTGCGCAGCGCCGGTGCCATCTTGTTACAGAGCGTCCCGGCGACGATCATCACGTCGGACTGGCGCGGGCTCGGACGAAAGAAGATGCCGAAGCGGTCAAGGTCGTAGCGCGCGGCGCCGGCATGCATCATTTCCACCGCGCAGCAGGCCAGGCCAAAGGTCATCGGCCACAGCGAGCCGGTCTTCGACCAGTTGACGAGCTTGTCGACGCTCGTCGTCACGAAACCTTCGTTCAGTACCCCTTCGATGCCCATCGCTTTTCGCCAGCCGCTATTCCCAGTCCAGCGCGCCCTTTTTCCATTCGTAGATGAAGCCGACGGTAAGGATCGCAAGGAATCCCATCATGGCCCAGAAGCCAATGCTCCAGGTGCCGAGATCGCCGAGCACGACGGCCCAGGGAAACAGGAACGCGATCTCGAGATCGAACAGGATGAAGAGGATCGCCACAAGGTAATAGCGCACATCGAATTTCATGCGCGCATCTTCGAACGCTTCGAAACCGCACTCGTAGGGAGAAAGCTTCTCGGGATCCGGCTTGTGTGGACCGAGCAGCGCTCCAAGGGCCATCGGGGCCGCGCCGATGACCAGGCCAACCACAATGAAGAGCAGGACGGGGAGGTAGCTGTCGAGATTCACGTGGATCTGCGTTCCGGCTCAGATAACGAAGGGACCACCTCGCGGCGGGCTCCTGCACACCCGGGAGATGCCTCCGCTTTCAGCCGCCGCTGCGCGACCAAGCCCGATCTGGTGCCGACGGTGAGACTCGAACTCACACGGCTTTCGCCGCCACCCCCTCAAGATGGTGTGTCTACCAATTCCACCACGTCGGCAAGGTGTAAAACCCGCGGGATTCTACTCGATTCAATCGTCACCCGCGGTCGCATTGCGAGCGAAGCGCTCCGCATCGCGCCCGCGACGCGGGACATTACTTGGGCACGTCGCTCGGCTTCGGCGCGGCCGGCGTCACAGGCGGCGTCGGCTGCGCTGGTGCTGCGGCGGGAGCTGATCCTTGTGGCACCGGGGCGGGCATCGCCCCCTGCGGCGGCGTTGGTACCGGGATGTCCTTCGGCGCGGTGTTCGCGGGTGCGGGGACGGAATCCATCACGCCACCACTGCCGCCCTCAGGCCGCTTGATCGCCGTGCCGACATAGGCAAGACCCAGCGTCGCAATGAAGAACACGGTCGCGACGGCTGCAGTACTCCGCGAAAGGAAATTGGCCGAGCCCGTCGCGCCGAACAGGCTTCCCGACGCGCCGCCGCCAAAGGCCGCGCCCATGTCTGCGCCCTTCCCATGCTGCAGCAACACCAGAACGATGATCCCGATCGCCGAGACAACCTGCACGACGATCAGCAATGTGGTCAACCAGGTCATAACTTGCCTTTCAGTGAATCCTTGTTCGCTGCCAGTTCATGTGCGGCAGACGTGATGCAACGTCAACGGGCCGCGGCGCAGATCGTCGCGAAATCTTCAGCGACCAGCGACGCTCCGCCGATCAACCCTCCGTCGATGTCGGGTTGTCCGAAAAGCTCTGCCGCGTTCGCGGGTTTGACGCTGCCGCCATACAGGATGCGCACGGCATCGGCGCTGGCAGCGTCGCGGCCCGCAACATGGGCACGCACCGCGGCATGCACCTCCTGCGCCTGGGCCGGCGTCGCCGTTCGCCCGGTACCGATCGCCCAGACGGGCTCGTAGGCGAGTGCGCCGCGGGCCAGTCCAGCCGGCCCGATGCGTTCGATCACGGCATCGAGCTGCCGCCTGACCACCTCGAGCGTTGAGCCAGCCTCGCGCTCGGCCAACGACTCGCCGACACAGACGATCGGCTTCAGGCCTGCGGCGAGTGCCGCTTCCGCCTTAGCCGCAACGATGTCGTCGGTCTCGCCGTGCAACTGGCGGCGTTCCGAGTGGCCCACGATGACCCAGCCACAACCGACATCGACCAGCATTGCCGCTGCGATGTCGCCGGTGAACGCTCCCGGGGCACGCTCGGACACATCCTGCGCGCCGATGGCGACGAGATGATCCGTCGCCAGCGGCACGAGCGACGCGAGGTACACCGCCGGAGCACAGACCACGACGTCGCACGTGAACGCTGCACGACGCGACGCGAACACATGCAGCCACGCGGCGTTGGCGGCCTGCGAACCGTTCATCTTCCAGTTCGCTGCGACGAGAGGTGTGCGGTGGTTCATGATTGGAAAAAGCCCGTCATTGTACGAGGCGATCGACGCCCGGCCAAACGCGAACCTTGGTCGATCACAGGGCGCGCCCCGCCGAGTCGGGGCCCACGGAGAGAACGATCTTGCCGATGTGGGCGCTCGACTCCATCAGCGCGTGGGACTGCCCGGCCTCAGCCAGCGGAAACATCGAATGCACAATCGGCTTGATGCGTCCCGCCTCGATCAGCGGCCACACGACCGAGCGCAGTCGTGCAGCGATCGCGGCCTTGAACGCGACCGAGCGCGGCCGCAAGGTCGAACCGGTGACCGTTAGCCGCCGACGCAGGATGGCCGCGAGGTCCAGTCGCGCCTCGGCACCCCCGAGCAGCGCGATGATCACGAGCCGACCATCATCGGCAAGGCAGGCGATCTCGCGCGGCACATAGTCGCCGGCAACCATATCGAGAACCACGTCGACGCCGCGGCCGCCGGTTTCGCCCTTTGCCACGGCAACAAAATCCTCGGTGTGATAGTTGATGCCGCGACGTGCGCCGAGTGCCTCGCACGCACGCGCCTTTTCGTCAGAGCCCGCGGTCGCGTAGACCGTGTGGCCGAGCGCCGCGGCCAGTTGAACCGCGGCCACTCCGATGCCGCTGGTGCCGCCCTGGACCAGCAACGTCTCACCGGGCGCGAGCCGCGCCCGATCGAACACGTTGCTCCAGACGGTGAAGTAGGTCTCGGGCAGCGCCGCCGCCTCGATAAACGACAGGCCGCGCGGAACCGGCAGGCACTGGCCTACCGGCGCGACGCACCACTCGGCGTAGCCACCGCCGGCAACCAGCGCGCACACACGGTCACCGGGCCGCCAGCCCCCATCCTCGACATCGCCGGCTTCGACCGTGCCGGCCACTTCGAGTCCCGGCAGATCGGAAGCTCCGGGCGGCGCCGCATAAGCGCCCTTGCGCTGCAGGACGTCCGGCCGGTTGACCCCGGCAGCCTGGACGCGGATCAGCACTTCACCGGGTCCGGCGACAGGTCGGGGGCGCTCAACCGGGCGCAGCTGATCCGGGCCGCCTGGCTGGCTGATCTCGACCGCCTGCATCATTGCCTGTCTCATCACGCGCTGGTGTCCAACTGGTCAAAAGCAAAGGGGGCGCCGAAGCGCCCCCTTCATCGGCTCTCGTTACTGCTGTTGCTGTTGCTGCTGCTGGGCCGCTGCCGGAGCGTTACCTTCGACCGCCTTCATCGACAGCCGCACCCGGCCCTTCTCGTCGGCCTCTATGACCTTGACCTTCACGGCCTGGCCTTCCTTCAGATAGTCCGCGACCGCATTGACGCGCTCGTTGGCAATCTGGGAAATGTGCAGCAGGCCGTCCTTGCCAGGCAGCAACTGGACGATGGCGCCGAAGTCGAGCAGTCGCAGCACGGTACCGTCGTAGACCTTGCCCACTTCGACCTCGGCCGTCAGTTCCTGGATCCGGCGCTGGGCTTCCTTGCCTTTTTCCTGGTCGACGCTGGCGATGATGACGGTGCCGTCGTCTTCGATGTCGATCTGCGTGCCAGTCTCCTCAGTCAGCGCACGGATCACCGCGCCGCCCTTGCCGATCACGTCGCGGATCTTCTCGGGATTGATCTTCATCTTGATCAGTCGCGGCGCAAACGCCGACAGCTCGCCGCGCGACACGGAAATCGCATCTTGCATCTTCTGCAGGATGTGCATGCGACCTTCCTTCGCCTGCGCGAGTGCCACCTGCATGATCTCGCGGGTGATGCCCTCGATCTTGATGTCCATCTGCAGCGCGGTGATGCCATTGGCGGAACCGGCCACCTTGAAGTCCATGTCGCCGAGGTGATCCTCGTCTCCGAGGATGTCGGTCAGCACCGCGAACTTGTTGCCTTCCTTGATCAGACCCATCGCGACGCCGGCCACGTGCGCCTTCAGCGGCACGCCGGCATCCATCATCGCGAGACAGCCGCCGCACACGGAGGCCATCGACGACGAACCATTGGATTCGGTGATCTCGGAAACGACCCGCAGCGAATACTGGAAGTCGTCGTAGCTCGGCAGCACTGCCAGCAGCGAACGCTTTGCAAGCCGGCCATGGCCGATCTCGCGGCGCTTGGGCGTGCCGACGCGGCCGGTTTCGCCCGTAGCGAACGGCGGCATGTTGTAGTGGAGCATGAAGCGGTCGCGGTACTCGCCCTGCAGGGCGTCGACGAACTGTTCGTCCTGCTTGGTGCCGAGCGTGGCCGTGACCAGCGCCTGTGTCTCGCCACGCGTGAACAGCGCCGAGCCGTGCGTGCGCGGCAGCACGCCCAGACGGATCTCGATAGGACGCACCGTCCGCGTGTCGCGACCGTCGATGCGCGGCTCGCCGTCGAGGATCTGGCTGCGGACGATCTTGGCCTGCAGGTCGAACAGGATGGCATCGACCGCGTTGTCGTCGGGCTTGGGATTACCCGTTGCCGCGGCCTCTTCCTCGAGCTTCGCCCACACCTGTGTGTAGACGTCGTTGATCTTGTGCGTGCGCGCCTGCTTGTTGCGCGTGAGGTAGGCATCGCGTAGCTCCGGCCCCGCGATCAGCACCAGCTTGGCCATCAGCGCCTCGTTGCGGTCGGCCGGCTTCCAGTCCCAGGCCGGCTTGCCCGCATCGCGTACCAGTTCATGGATCGCGTTGATCGCGGCCTGCATCTGGGCATGGCCGTGCATCACGGCGCCCAGCATCACTTCCTCGGAAAGCTGGTCGGCTTCCGACTCGACCATCAGCACGGCGCGCTCGGTGCCGGCGACAACGAGGTTGAGCTTCGAGGTCTTCAGCTGCGTGGCCGTAGGATTGATGATGTACTCGCCATCGAGGTAACCCACCCGCGCGGCACCGATCGGTCCCTTGAACGGGATGCCCGACAGTGACAACGCGGCCGACGCCCCGATCATCGCCGGAATGTCCGGATCAATCTCGGGATCAATCGACAGCACGTGGATGACGACCTGGACTTCGTTGAAGAAGCCATCCGGAAACAGCGGACGGATCGGCCGATCGATCAGGCGCGAGGTCAGAGTTTCCTTTTCCGACGGTCGCCCTTCGCGCTTGAAGAAGCCGCCCGGGATACGACCAGCCGCGTAGGTCTTTTCAATGTAATCGACGGTCAGCGGGAAGAAGTCCTGGCCCGGCTTGGCTTCCTTGCGCGCAACCACGGTGGCCAGCACGACCGTGTCGTCCATCGAGCAGACGACGGCACCACCGGCCTGGCGTGCGATCTCGCCCGTCTCGAGCGTCACGGTATGCGCGCCGTACGGGAATTTCTTCGTGACTTTTTCAAACACTTGGCGTTCCTTTCATTCTTGTTCGGACGCGGTCGCTCGAGTTTCCATGCTCAGCGACCCGGCACGCCGCGGTATCGACGACTCGGCGCGGGAGAACCGCCCTTACGTCCATATCGCAGCGCGCATGTGGCCGGACAACGGCAGGCAGCCTGCGTGGATCACTCCACGCAGGCTGGTTGCAATCGAATCCGGGTCATTGACTACTTGCGCAGGCCAAGGCTGTCGATCAGCCCCTTGTACGCCTCGGGGTTCTTGCCCTTGAGGTAGTCGAGCAGCTTGCGCCGACGGCTGACCATCTTCAGAAGGCCACGGCGTGAATGGTGGTCCTTCACGTGGGTCTTGAAGTGGTCTGTCAGCTCATTGATGCGGGCCGTGAGGAGCGCGACCTGCACTTCGGGCGAGCCCGTGTCAGCCTGGGCCCGCTGGTACTTGGCGACGATTTCCGTCTTGTTGATGTTTGCAACCGCCATGTTTTCCCTTTCGAATCAAGCTTGTGAACACGCGGACACGGAAGGATGGCCGTGCCGTGAAGCGCGGGAGTATACCAAGCGCCGCCCAAGTACGCGACCCTGCAGGTCGCACGTGCGCTCGCGGCGGCTACGGCTTCGCCGCTCAACATTGCTTTGTCGGCTGCGCTCGGGAGCGCAGCCGACTGATTAGGCTTGAGCGTTTCGCGTGAAACGCGAAACGTAACCGGAGCGAGTGCACGTGCATCGGCGTAGCCGATGCGTACACTCGTGACGTCTCGCTATGGCGCGAGCGACGTCTGGGGATTCAGGCGCTCCACGCCGCTGTAGAGCTTGTTCAGCGCGTTCAGATAGGCCTTCGCCGACGCCGCGATGATGTCGGGGTCCGCTCCAATGCCGTTCACGATCCGACCCGAGCGTGACAGACGCACGGTTACTTCGCCCTGTGACTCGGTGCCGGTCGTGATCGCATTGACTGAATAGAGCAGCAGTTCGGAGCCGCTCTTCACCTGGCTCTCGATGGCCTTGAGCGAGGCATCGACCGGCCCGTTGCCATCCGATTCAGCGACGACCTCATTCTGCCCAATCGACAGCACGACGCGGGCGTGCGGACGCTCGCCCGTCTCCGAGTGTTGCGACAGTGACAGCAACTTGAAGTGCTCGTCGTGTGGCGTGACGGTCTCGTCGGAGAACAGCGCCTGGATATCCTCGTCGTAGATGTCGGACTTGCGGTCGGCGAGCTCTTTGAAGCGCGCGAATGCCGCATTCAGTTCGGTCTCGCTGTCGATCGGGATCGCCAGTTCCTGCACGCGCTGCTTGAAGGCATTGCGACCGGAGAGCTTGCCCAGCACGATGCGGTTGGCATACCAGCCCACATCCTCGGCGCGCATGATCTCGTAGGTGTCGCGCGCCTTCAGCACGCCATCCTGGTGGATGCCGGATGCGTGTGCAAACGCATTTGCCCCGACGACCGCCTTGTTCGGCTGCACCGGGAAACCGGTGATGCCGGAGACCAGTTTCGACGCCGGCACGATCTGAGTTGTGTCGACGCCGACATCGAGGCCGAAGAAATCTCGACGGGTGCGCACCGCCATCACGACCTCCTCGAGCGAACAGTTGCCAGCGCGCTCGCCGAGACCGTTGACCGTGCATTCGACCTGCCGTGCGCCGCCAATCTTCACCCCCGCCAGCGAGTTGGCGACCGCCATGCCGAGGTCGTTGTGGCAATGCACGCTCCAGACCGCCTTGTCGGAATTGGGGATGCGCTCGCGCAGGTCGCGCAGGAACAGGCCATAGAGCTCCGGAATCGCATAGCCCACCGTGTCCGGAATGTTGATCGTCGTCGCCCCTTCGGCGATGACGGCCTCCAGCACGCGGCACAGGAAATCCGGCTCCGAGCGGTAGCCGTCTTCGGGCGAGAACTCGACGTTGTCGGTGAACTGGCGTGCGAACCGCACCGCGAGCTTGGCTTGCTCGAATACCTGATCGGGTGTCATGCGCAGCTTTTTTTCCATGTGCAGCGGCGACGTCGCGATGAACGTGTGGATGCGCCTGGAACGTGCGCCCTGCAGGGCTTCGGCGGCGCGGCCGATGTCGCGGTCGTTGGCGCGCGCAAGCGAGCAGACCGTCGAATCCTTGACCGCGTTGGCAATCGCGCGTACCGCCTCGAAATCGCCATTTGACGACGCCGCAAAGCCGGCCTCGATGACATCGACGCGCAGCCGCTCGAGCTGCATGGCAATGCGCAGCTTTTCCTCCTTGTTCATCGAGGCGCCGGGGCTCTGCTCGCCGTCACGCAGCGTGGTGTCGAAGATGAAGAGTCGGTCAGTCATGGTCGCTCCAGGCGAATGTTTCCATCTGCCGGGCTCTGGGCGCTGGCAGCGGCACTACACAGATTGTGGGTGGGGGGTTAGCTGCGCGCGGGGCGCAGCAGAAGCAGCCGGCCTAGCAGGTCGGCAGTAAGGCGAGGCGCGATGAGGAAGGCGCAAGACATGACTCGGACTATATGACGATTCGCCGATTGCGACAAGCTAGCCGGAGCGATCGGCGTCGCGCGCGACCGGCTTCGCCGGGTTGGGCTCGCCGCGGAACCAGCGCCAGCCCCAATAGGCATATCCCGAAAGGGCATAAAGGCAGAACAGCGTGAACAGTGCGATGGGCGGGTCCGAACTGACGACGAAGATCACAATGATCAGTACAACCATCACCCAGAACGGGACGCTGCGCCCGACATGGAAGCTCTTGCCGCTGTAGAACGGTGCGCTCGAGACCATGGTCAGACCGGCATATACGGTAAGCGCGAATGCAACCCAGGGCATCACACTGTCGCGCACCGGAATCTTGTTGTCGATGGCGAGCCAGACGAAGCCCGCGATCAGTGCCGCCGCCGCCGGGCTCGGCAAGCCCTGGAAGAAGCGCTTATCGACGACGCCGATGTTCGAGTTGAAACGCGCGAGGCGCAGGGCTGCACCGGCGCAGTAGACGAAGGCGCCCGCCCAGCCCCAGCGGCCGAGCTCGCCCAGTACCCATTCGTACATCACGAGGGCCGGGGCAACGCCGAAGGACGTCATGTCCGACAGCGAATCGAACTGCTCGCCGAACGCACTCTGCGTGTTCGTCAGCCGCGCTACGCGTCCGTCCATGCCATCGAGCACCATCGCCGCAAAGATTGCGATCGCAGCCAGCTCGAATCGCTGGTTCATCGCCTGAACGATCGCGAAAAACCCCGCGAACAGCGCCGCCATCGTGAACAGATTCGGCAACAGGTAGATGCCGCGTCGCCGCTTCACCGACGCCGGGACGTCCAGCCCCGCCGCTGCGCCGGCGAGCGGGTACGCCCGGGACTTGCGGCGACGGAAGCGCATCAGATTTCCGCCAGCACCGTGCTGGTGGCGTGGACGATGTCGCCGACCGCCACCCGTGGCCGTGCGCTGACCGGGAGGTAGACATCGACGCGCGAGCCAAAGCGAATGAAACCGTAACGCTGACCCCGTGCCAGACGATCGCCTGCCTTCACGTAGCAGAGGATCCGGCGCGCGATGAGCCCGGCGACCTGCACCACCGTGACCCGCTCGCCGGAACCGAGCCGCATCACCATCGCATTGCGCTCGTTCTCGGTGGATGCCTTGTCGAGGTCCGCATTGATGAAGCTGCCGCGGGAATAGGTGACTGATTCCACCGTTCCATCCACGGGTGAGCGGTTGCTGTGCACATTGAAGACGTTCATGAAGACACTGATGAGCAGCGTTTCGCGCTGCGTGTGCGCGTCCTGTGCCCGCTCGACCTTGACGATCCGGCCATCAGCAGGCGAGAGGACCGCGGAAGCCAGTGTCGGCACCTCACGGGCCGGGTCCCGAAAGAACTGGATCACGAAGACGGCCACCAGCCAGAGCGGCAACGACCACAGGAAGCCTGCGAACCACCACGCGAGGATCGCGAGCAGCAGCGCGCCCGCGATGAATGGCCAGCCTTCCCGCGCAAGCAGCGGATGCGGATAGTTCATGGGCTCTCGTGCAAGAAGATCCAATGGTATCGGAATGGCCCCTGCATAACGCGGCCTGCGCCGCCTCAGCCCAGCACTATGGCAACAGTCGGGCCTTGCCGCTTACCATCAGTCGCTCCGCCGAACGACCGGCTTCGAAGGTCGGAGCCGGCACTGCGTCGGACGCCATCGTGGCCATTCTTGCGACGCCCACCGGGATCGGCCCACCCTCGCGCCCGCCGAAGTTGACCTCCTCCATCCGGATTCGATTCGTCGGCACGCCAAGCGCCTGCGCCGCCGCCGCGACGCGAGCGTTGAGGTTCGCAATCGCCTGCTGGATCAGTTGGCCCTCGACCTGCTCGCGCGACTTCTTCGACAGGCGGAAGTCGACGCCGCCGACCGACAGTGTCGACTGGGCCGACGCGACGGTCTTCGGCAGGGACGCAAGATTGTCGGTCTTCAGCGTGACACCCTGTCGCACGCGCCAGCCCACGATGTTGCGGTTTGACGACCCCGAGTAGACCGGATAGCTGCCGTATCCCGAGGTCTCGACCTGTGCCTTGGGGTCGGCGCGCTTGAGCGCCGCAGTGCCCTCGCCTACGCGCTGGTTGACCAGCGCCTGCGCCTTGGTGAGATCGGCGTCCTGCGCTTCATAGAAGAAGTTGACGACGGCCTCATCGTTGGGAAGCTCGACTTCGGCACTTCCGGTCATGATGACCAGCGTGCCGACGCTGGGTGGCGGCGAGGCCACCGTCTGGCCGATCGTGGGCAGCGCCACGATGGCAAGAGCGGCGAATGCGAGATGTTTCATCATCCTCATCCTCTCGGAGCCTGACGGCATCCGCAATGCGCGTGTGGCGGGGAAGACTAGAGAATCCAGTATCGCTGCCCTGCGCGCTCAGTTCTTCGACTGATCGACCAGGCGGTTCGCCTTGATCCACGGCATCATTGCCCGGAGCTTCTCGCCGACCTGCTCGATCGGATGCTCCGCCATCAAGCGTCGACGTGCGTTCAGTGTGGCCGCGCCAGCACGGTTTTCCAGGATGAAGCTCTTGGCATAGTCGCCGGTCTGGATGTCCTTCAGCACCTGACGCATGACCTTCTTCGTCTCGTCGGTGATGATGCGCGGGCCGGTGACGTACTCACCGTACTCGGCGTTGTTCGAGATCGAGTAGTTCATGTTGGCGATGCCGCCTTCGTAGATCAGGTCGACGATCAGCTTCAACTCGTGCAGGCACTCGAAGTACGCCATCTCCGGCGCGTAGCCGGCCTCGACCAGCGTCTCGAAGCCTGCCTTGATCAGTTCGACAGTGCCACCGCAGAGGACGGTTTGCTCGCCGAACAGGTCGGTTTCGGTCTCTTCGCGGAAATTCGTTTCGATGATGCCGGCCTTGCCTCCGCCAATCGCCGCGGCGTACGACAGTGCGAGGTCCCGCGCCATCCCGGAGGTGTCCTTGTGGATCGCGACCAGCATCGGCACTCCGCCGCCCTGCTTGTAGGTCGAGCGCACCGTGTGTCCCGGGGCCTTCGGCGCCACCATGATGACGTCGAGGTCGGGCCTAGGCTGGATGAAGCCGTAGTGAATGTTGAAGCCATGCGCGAACGCCAGCGCGGCGCCCTGCTTCATGCTTGGCGCCAAAGATTCCGCATACACCTGCGCATGATTCTCATCAGGCAGCAGGATCATCACGATGTCGGCGTCCTTGACCGCCTCGGCAACTTCCTTCACGGCCAGACCGGCGCCTTCCGCCTTCTTCCAGCTGGCGCCACCCTTGCGCAGCGCAATCGTCACCTTGACGCCGGAGTCGGCCAGGTTCTGCGCGTGCGCATGGCCCTGAGAGCCGTAGCCCACGATCGTGACTTTCTTGCCCTTGACCAGCGACAGGTCGGCATCCTTGTCGTAATAGACCTTCATTTCTTCTCCTCACTTCGCGTGTACGCGACGCTTCGCGTCGCACGTGCACGCGAAGTGTCCTGTTGTGTGCGCGCCGCTTGGGAGCGGCCCGGCGCTGCGCGCAAGTCCAAAAGCCACGAAACCCCGCCCCGAAGCTCCCGTTCCATCAGACCCGAAGTACCCTCTCGCCACGACCGACCCCCGATCCACCGGTGCGCACGGTCTCGAGGATCGACGCGCGGTCGACGGCCTGGATGAAAGCGTCGAGCTTGCCCGAGTTGCCGGTCAATTCGATCGTGTAGGTACGTTCGGTGACGTCGATGATGCGGCCGCGGAAAATGTCCGCCATGCGCTTCATCTCCTCGCGTTCCTTGCCGACCGCCCGCACCTTGATCAGCATAAGTTCGCGTTCGATGTAGTCGCCCTCGGTAAGGTCGACGACCTTCACGACCTCGATCAGCCGGTTCAGATGCTTGGTGATCTGCTCGATGACGTCGTCGGATCCGACACTGACGATCGTCATGCGCGACAGCGACGCGTCCTCGGTTGGCGCCACCGTCAGAGTTTCGATGTTGTAGCCGCGCGCCGAGAACAGCCCCACAACGCGTGACAGGGCGCCGGGCTCGTTTTCCAGCAGGACCGAAATGATGTGCCTCATAAGTCTTCGCTCCCGAGCAGCATTTCGGTGAGTCCCTTGCCGGCCTTCACCATCGGCCAGACGTTCTCCTTCTGGTCGGTGATGAAGTCGAGGAACACGAGCCGGTCCTTGTACTTGCCGAACGCATCGTTGAGCGCACCCTCGACTTGCTTCGGATCCTCGATTCGGATGCCGACGTGGCCATAGCTCTCGGCGAGCTTGACGAAGTCCGGAAGCGCGTCCATGTACGACTCCGAGTAGCGGCTGCCGTAATCGATCTGCTGCCACTGCCGGACCATGCCCAGGTAGCGATTGTTGAGGTTAACGATCTTCGGCGTGAGCCGGTACTGCTTGCAGGTCGACAGTTCCTGGATGCACATCTGGATCGATGCTTCGCCGGTGATGCAGGCGACCTGCGCGCCGGGGTTAGCCATCTGCACGCCCATCGCGTACGGCAGGCCGACGCCCATCGTGCCGAGACCACCGGAGTTGATCCAGCGGCGCGGCTTGTCAAAACGGTAATACTGCGCGGCCCACATCTGGTGCTGGCCGACGTCGGAGGTGATGAAGGCTTCGCCCCTGGTGATTTCCCACAGCTTCTGGACGACATACTGTGGCTTGATCGCTCCTCCGTTCTGCTCGTAGCGCAGGCAGTCGCGCTTGCGCCACTCATCGATCTGCGTCCACCACGCCTTCAGCGGCTCGGCGTTCGGTCTGGCGCCGGCGGCCTCGAGCTGCGCGAGCAATTCGATCAGCACTTCGCGCACGTCACCGACGATCGGAATATCGACCTTGACCCGCTTCGAAATCGAAGACGGATCGACATCGATGTGGACGATCTTGCGCGGACTGCTGGCGAAGTGCTTCGGATTGCCGATGACTCGGTCGTCGAAGCGGGCACCGACCGCCAGCAGCACGTCGCAGTGCTGCATCGCCAGGTTGGCTTCATAGGTGCCGTGCATGCCCAGCATGCCCATGAACTTCCTGTCGCTCGCCTTGAAGCCGCCCAGGCCCATCAGGGTGCTGGTGCAGGGAAACCCGAGGAGATTGACCAGACGGTTCACCAGATCGGCGGAGTCGGAAAGAATCACGCCGCCGCCGGTGTAGATCATCGGCCGCTCGGCCGTGAGCAACAGCTGGACCGCCTTCTTGATCTGCCCCTGGTGCCCTTTGAGCACCGGCTTGTAGGAGCGCATGTCCACTTCGCGCGGATAGTTGTATTCGGCGCGCGCGATCGTCACGTCTTTGGGAACATCCACAAGCACCGGGCCCGGCCGACCCGTCTGCGCGATGTAAAACGCCTTCTTGATCGTCGCGGCCAGCTCGCGCACGTCCTTCACGAGAAAGTTGTGCTTCACGCACGGCCGCGTGATGCCGACGGTGTCGCACTCCTGGAAGGCGTCCTGCCCGATCGCATGGGTCGGAACCTGTCCGGTGATGATGACCACCGGGATCGAGTCCATGTAGGCCGTCGCGATTCCGGTGACCGCATTGGTCACGCCGGGACCGCTGGTGACGAGCGCCACTCCGACCCGCTGGCTCGAGCGTGAATACGCATCGGCCGCGTGAACCGCCGCCTGCTCGTGCCGAACGAGGATGTGCTGAAACTTGTCCTGCTTGAAGATCTCGTCGTAGATGTACAGGACGGCCCCTCCCGGGTACCCGAAGACGTGTGTGACGCCTTCGTCCTGCAGCGCTCGTACAACGATTTCCGCGCCTGTGAGTTGCATTTCGCTAACTCCTCTCAAAGTCCACAGGAAATTGATCGGATGCCGTCCATGCGAGCTTGTGGCGCGCGGTGCGGCGGGGGCGCTTTACGCGGTTACAACGGGATAGGCTGTGTCGCTAAAGACGTGTTCTCGTTTTGCAAGAACCGTCGAAGATACTGCACCGCACAACATTCTGCAAACCACGCCAGAGGCGTGGCTTGCGGCGCGAGGTTCTGCTTCGTCTGATAGCATCCGCCGCCGTTTTCCATTCCGCGGGCTGGCGTGCGGCGCCGCCGACTCAGCCCTTCCGATGGCCACCCGCGAAGAGCTTTCCGAGTTCCTTGCCAGCGTCGAGCGACGCGCCTTCAAGCAGGCGCAGTTCGCAGTGCGGGACAGCGACGCGGCCCTGGACATCGTCCAGGACGCGATGATCAAGCTCTCGGAAAACTATGGAGAGCGTCCCGCGGGCGAGTTTCCATTGCTTTTCACCCGCATACTTCAGAACGTCATCCACGATCATTTCAGGCGACAGAAGGTCCGGTCGACCTGGGTTACCCTGTTTTCCGCGCTGATCCCGGCAGACGAGCCGGACGCCGACCCGCTAGAGACCCTCGAGGCAATGGCCGGGTCCGACGGCGCCGAAAGCGCGGCAGACAAGGTCGAGCGCGAGCAGGTGGTGGCGATCATCGAGGAAGAGATCGGCCGGCTTCCGGCCCGTCAACGAGAGGCGTTCCTGATGCGTTACTGGGAAGACATGGACGTGGCGGAAACCGCCGCGGCAATGGGGTGCTCCGAAGGCAGCGTCAAGACACACTGCTCCCGGGCTACCCAGGCGCTGGCCAAGGTCCTGCGCGCACGGGGCATCACGTTATGAACGAGAACGAGTTCGGGTATCGCATTCGCCAGGCCCTCAACGAAGGGCTTGAGAGCCTCGACTACCGGACCACCTATCGGCTTCAGCAAGCCCGACAGGCGGCGCTGGCCCGTCATCACGCCGTCGGCCAGGCAGAGCGCGTCTGGGCCCCCTCACTGCAGACGGCGGGCGGGCCGCCGGTCGAGGACGAGCCGGTTAACTGGCTGCGGCGCCTGGGCCTGGTCGCCCCGCTGCTCGCCTTGATCATCGGCTTCGTCAGCATCTATGAGTATCAGGAGTCGCGCCGCATCTCTGAGCTGGCGGACATGGATTTCGCGGTCCTGCTGGACGACGTGCCGCTGGAGACCTACGCGGATGAAGGTTTCGGCGCCCTGCTCAAGGCGGCCCCCAACGAAGATCTCTAGGCGACCCCATGCGTAGATTCGTGGCGCATGGCGCCCTCATTGCCGGGCTGATGCTGGTGTGTTCCGTGGCGTTCGCCCAGGGCGGTCGACCGACCTGGAGAGAACTGACACCGGTCCAGCGCGAGGCGCTCGCACCGCTCGCGAAGGACTGGGGTACGTTGGACACCGACCGCAAGCGCAAGTGGCTCGAAGTGGCCGCCAAGTATCCGAACCTCTCTCCCGAAGGCAAACAGAAGCTGCACGAACGCATGGCCGAGTTCGCTCGCCTGACGCCTGCTCAGAAGACCGTCGCCCGCGAGAATTTCCGCCGCGCCTACGAAGTACCGGCCGAGCAGCGCCAGGCAACCCTGCAGAAGTACCAGGAACTTCCGCCGGACAAGAAGCGTGAGCTGGCCGACAAGGCGGCGAAGAAGGCACAGGCGCCGCACGGTCCAGCGCGCGAGCTGGACGTCAAGCCGGCGCAGCCCCCGGCCAAGACCGAGCCCAAGGCGCAGTGACGGCCCCGCGGGCCGCCGCCGGTGCGGCCACCTCGACATCGGACCCGGCGGGGCCATCTGGTGCCCCACCGGCATCCCTGCCGCTGCGCATCGCGGCGATGGTCTATGACGGCGTCCTTCTCTTCGGCATCGCCTTCGCGGCGGGCCTGCTGTTGCTGACGACTACCGGCTGGACCGCTCCCCTCCTGGAGTGGCAACGACTGGTGCTGCAGGCGATGGTGTTCGTCGCCCTCGGGCTCTACTTCTGCTGGTCTTGGACGCGCTCGGGACAGACGCTCGCACTAAAGACCTGGAACCTGCGCGTCGTCGATGCCCACAACCACAATCCATCGCCTGCACGGGCGATCGGGCGCTATGCGCTGTCGTGGACGATGTTCCTGCCCGGACTCGTGTACATCGCGCTGATGCAGCCGTCGCGCGCCGGCGGCCTGGCGGCGCTGGCCATCGGCTTCGTGCTGACGCTGGTCCCGGCACTTCTTGATCGCGACCGGCGGCTGCTGCATGACCGACTGTCGCGGACACGCATCGTCCGCGACCGCTGATTCCTGCGCTCAGTCCACCGCTCGGAAGGGATCGGGGTCGTTCGCGAACAGCCGGGCATTGACGGCGAGCTCACGGCGCTGGATGGTGCCGAGAAACTCGTTGGCGCCGCCCATGTTGGCGAACGCGTGGAAGCCGCGATACAGGAAGCGATGCAGGTGCCCGTAACCCCAGGCTTCGGCCGGACCTTTCATCATGCCGAGCATCGGCGCCAGCATCGGAATGCGCGCCAGCCGGTCGAGTGCCTGCCCGATCTTGTGGACCAGTTCGATCTGGTGCTCCCGGGTTTCCCTGCTTCCCACCTGGCGATACGCCTCGGCATAACGCTGCGCGTTGACCGGCGTGCGGATCACCCGTGCCACACCGGCATCGAGGTCCTCCGACAACTCATCCAGTTCCACGGCGAGCAGCAGGGTCTCGATCGCACGTGCCGGCAGCATGCCGGCGAGTTTCGGAACGACCTTTTGTGCCTCCGCGTCGCGCTGCTCGAAGTCGCGAGCGCCATATAGCTCCTCCAGGAAGAACTCGCAGGATTCGCGGTAACGGTCGGACGCGAGCAGGTCAGCGTAGGTGCTCGCGAGGCGCTCCGATTGCCAACGCTTGACGGCGAGCCAGCGGGCACATAGGTCGGGATCGGCATGAAGACGACCCCGCAGGTCGATCACCCGGCCGAGCGCGTCGGTGAGTCTCTTCTGTGTTGCCTGGGTTGCAGTGCCGAACACGGCAGGATCGATCGTGCGCGAAGAAACCTATGCGGCGCGTTGCGCTCGCGGCGAGTAACCGCGCGGGATGGCCGACAGCAGCTTTCGAGTGTAGTCGTGCTGGGGGTCGGCATAAATGGCGTCTGAACTTCCCCGCTCGACGATCGCGCCTTCGCTCATCACCAGCATGTCGTCGGCCATGTATTTGACCACCGCGAGATCGTGGCTGATGAAGATATACGTCATGCCGAACTCATCCTGCAGATCGAGCAGCAGGTTGAGCACGGTCGCCTGGACCGAGACATCCAGCGCCGAAACCGACTCGTCGCAGATCATCACGTCCGGCTTCATGGTCAGGCAACGCGCGATCGCGATGCGCTGGCGCTGGCCGCCGGAGAACTCATGCGGATACTTGTAGATGCTGTCCGGCGCCAGCCCGACCCGGCTCGCCAGCGCCATCGCCCGCTCGAAGCGGTCGTTGTCGTCGTCGCCGATGCCATGGATCTTCATCGGCTCGGCCAAAATCTGGCCGACGGTGAAGCGCGGATTGAGGCTGGCGTAGGGATTCTGGAAGATGATCTGGATCTTGCGTCGGTACGCCATCATCTCGGCATCCGACAGGGTCAGCAGATCCTTGCCCTGGTAAAGCACCTGGCCAGCGGTGGCATCCACCAGCCGCATCAGCAGCATGCCGACGGTGGTCTTGCCCGAGCCCGACTCGCCCACCACCCCTAAGGTCCGACCAGGATAGAGCGCAAAACTCGCATCCTTGACCGCCTCGATCGTCTTGCGCGCGAAGAGCCCCGTCTTCAGCCGGTATTCCTTGCGCAACCCCTTGGCCTCGACCAGCGGGGTCGGCGCGCTCGCACGTGCGATGCGCGGTTCGGTCACGATGATCTGCGACTCCGGCTTGCCCTGCATGAAGTCATCGATGACCGGAAGCCGCTTCGGCTTGACATCCAGCCGCGGGCGGCACATAAGCAGCGCCTTGGTGTAGGCATCCTTCGGCGCCTCGAAGATCTCAGCCACCCGGCCCTTCTCGCGCACCACGCCGTCGCGCATCACCACCACGTGATCGGCGATCTCACCCACCAGCCCGAGATCGTGGCTGATGAACAGCACGCTCATGCGGTGCATGTCCTGCAGCCGCTTGATCAGTTCGAGGATCTGCCGCTGCACCGTGACGTCGAGCGCCGTGGTCGGCTCGTCGGCGATCAGCAGCTTGGGCTCGCACGCGATCGCCATGGCGATCATCACGCGCTGCTGCTGGCCGCCGGAGAGCTCGTGGGGATAGGCGTCAACGCGCGACTTCGGCTCGGGAATACCGACTTCGTTCATCAGCTCGATCACTCGATCGCTGACCTGTCGGCGCGACAGCCCCATGTGCATCTGCAGGACTTCCGCGATCTGCCAGCCAACCGTGAACACCGGGTTCAGCGACGACATGGGTTCCTGGAACACCACCGAGATGTCCTTGCCGCGAATCGCGCGCAGCGAATCGATCGGCTCGGCCAGCAGGTTGCGGCCGCCGAACTCGACCCGGCTCGCGGCCCCAACGATCGCGTTTTCCGGCAGCAGGCGGACCATCGACATCGCCGACACGCTCTTGCCGGAACCTGACTCGCCCACCAGCGCGACCGTCGCGTTCTCCGGAACGTCGAAGCTGACGCCGCGCACGGCCTCGGCGATGCGATGCTTGCCCAGGCGGAAAGACACCCGCAGATCCTGCACGGAGATCAGGTTGCTCATCGTCCGGCTACCACCCTGGAATTTGCGTGCCGTTGTGATGAAAGAAATCGTCTGGCTCCGCCAGCGATTTTTTCCGACTCAATTGGGCAAAAGTAGGTTTGCACTTTTGCCCACCTACCTCAATTTTGGATCGAGCGCGTCACGCAGCGCATCGGTCAGCAGCGAAAACGCCGTGACGAAGAGCGCCATCGACACGGTCGTTGCGACCAGTTGCCACCAGTGCCCCAGCACCAGTTCAGCCTGGGCCTCCGACAGCATCGTGCCCCAGGAGACCTGGTCGACACGGACACCGAGCCCGAGGAACGACAGGATCACCTCCGCCTTGATGAAGAACACGACGTGCAGCGACAGTTGCACCAGCACCACGTGGCTGACGTTCGGCAGGATGTGCACGAACATGCGCGAAAAGTGAGTGGCGCCGATGGCTTCCGCGGCGCGCACGTACTCGCGTGTGCGGTGCTTCATGTACTCGGCGCGCACGAGGCGGTAGATACCGGTCCAGCCCGCCAGGCCGAGAATCAGGATCACCGTACCGATACCGCGACCAAGCACGGCGGCGAAAGCGAAAATCAGCAGGATTCCGGGGATCGATGTGAAGACGTTGTAGACCCACTCCAGGAAGTCGCCGATGCGGCCACCGGCGTACCCGCCGAGGGCCCCGAGCAGGGTGCCGATCAGCGTCGCCAGCACCGCGGCGAACACGCCGACGAAGATCGAGATCTCGGCACCCTTGATGACCTTCGCGACGATGTCCCGTCCAAGGCGGTCGGCCCCGAACGGCAGCGTCGCGGCACGCGGCGGATCACTGATCTGGATCTTGGCCGCGCGCTCGGCCCACTCCTTGTACTTGGGCGCCAGCGGATCGATGTCCGACAGGTCCACCGGCTTGGCGTCCTTCGCGATCACGCTGGCAACCGGGTCGGCCCCGGCCGCCTCGATCCGCGGACCGACGAACGACGGCGGGGCATCGGGCAGGGCGACCTCTTTCTGCCAGTCGCTCGCGACCAGGCCGAGGGCTGCGGCGAGGACCAGGACGAGGAATCCGCCGACGATCGCGAGGGACGCCATGCCCACGCGGTCATTCTTCAGGCGCCGCCATGCAGTCACCCAGACACCCGCAGACCGCTCGGAGGATGCCGCCTGATAGGCCTCGACCACGGACGTCATGAGCGCCTCACTTGAGCACCACGCGCGGATCGACCAGCTTGTAAAGCATATCGGCCCCGAGGTTGATCACCATCGTCAGTGCGGCCAGATAGACCGTGACAGCCTGGATCACCGGATAGTCGCTGCGATTGACCGCCAGCAGGGTCTCACGTCCGAGGCCGGGAATCGAGAAGAACGTCTCGATCAGGAAAGACCCGAGGAAGATGCCCGGAAGCAGCACCGCCACGTTGGTCAGCACCGGGATCATCGCGTTGCGCAGCACGTGCACGAACAGCGCACGGTTTTCAGAGACGCCCTTGGCCCGCGCGGTGCGCACATAGTCCTGGTTGATCTCGTCGAGGAAGAAGCTGCGATACAGCCGCGTGTTCGGGGCGAGCGAAACAAACACCGCGAGCAGCACCGGCAGCACCGCATAGTGCGTCAGGTTGGTCCAGAAGCTGTCGCTCCACCCCTGCACCGGGAACCAGCCGAGATAGAAGCCAAACAGCCACTGACCGACAATGATGTAAACGAGGAATGAGATCGACAGCATCACGGTCGTGATGATCATGATCGAGCGGTCGGTGATCGATCCCCGCACATACGCGACCGCCATCGCCGCGACGACGCCGAGCACCGTTTCAAGAATCAGGATCGGCACCATCACCGTCAGCGTCGCCGGCAGTCTCGTGCGGAAGATATTCGCCACCGATTCGCTGGTCGCCCAGCTGTTGCCCCAGTTGAACGTGAAAATGGACTTCACGAAGATCCCGAGCTGCACGTACCACGGCTCGTTGAGCCCTAGCTGGGTTCGGATCGCCTCGATCTGCTCCGGCGTGGCGAGCAATCCGCCGAGAATTTCAGCCGGGTCACCGCCGAACCATTTGAACAGGAAGAAGACAAAGAGGATGACCCCGCCAAGCGTCGGGATCATCTGCCACAGTCTGCGTAAGATATAGGCGCCCACGCGGGCCGGTTCTTTCTGTCGTTGTTCGCGCCCGCTCGTGCCCACTGCGCGCGAAAGCGCGGATTATGCCGATGACCGCCCGGTATTCCAATTTGGCGGAATTACTCCTCGAACCCGCATGCACGACGACGTCTCGAAAAGCCGCCGCGCCCTTGCCCAAGCCATGGTGGCATCGCCGATCGCCCTGGCGGCGCCGCCGGCGAGCAGCCGGGCGCAGAGCGCTGACGAATCGAGGGTCCTGCGCTATGCGTTTCGCGTCGCCGAATCCGGGTTTGATCCGGCGCAGGTGCAGGACCTTTATTCGAGCACCCTGAACGCCAATATCTTTGAGGCACCTTTCGAATTCGCTTACCTCGAGCGGCCCTTCGTGCTGCGTCCGAACACGGCCGCGGCAATGCCGATGGTGGACGACGATTTCCGGCGCATCGTCGTGAAGCTGCGCCCCGGCATCCACTTCGCGAAAGATCCGGCGTTCAACGGCAAGCCGCGCGAGCTGGTCGCGGCCGACTACGTCTATTCGATCAAGCGCTACTACGATCCTCGCTGGAAGAGCCCGCGCGTCTACGTCCTCGAGAGCTCGACCATCCTCGGCCTGTCGGAGTTGCGCCAGGAAGCGCTGCGCAGCCGCCAGCCGTTTGATTACGACCGCGATGTCGCCGGCCTGCGCGTGCTCGATCGCTATACCTTTGAACTGCGCTTTGCCGAGCCCCAGCCGCGTTTCGTCTACTACCTGGCCGACCCCTCGCTTGTCGGGGCGGTCGCGCGCGAGGTCGTCGAAGCTTACGGCGAAAAGGTGATGGAACATCCGGTCGGCACTGGTCCGTACCGGCTCACCTCGTGGAAGCGCTCCTCGAAGATCGTCCTCGAGCGAAATCCCGACTACCGCGAAGTGCGCTACCGCGAGGCCGCGCCCGACGGCGATCTGGACCTGGCTCCAAGCGTCGCAAGACTGCAGGGGCGCCGACTGCCGATGATCGATCGCGTCGAGGTCACGATCATCGACGAGAACCAGCCGCGCTGGCTGGCATTCCTGAACGGCCAGCACGACTTTCTCGAGGAGCTGCCGACCGACTTCGCCAACCAGGCGATCCCGAACAACACGCTGGCACCGAACCTCAGGCGCCTCGGCATCCAGATGGACCGCTACCCGAGGGCCGACGTCTCGCTCTCGTACTTCGCGATGGAGAACCCGGTCGTTGGCGGATACACGCCGGACAAGGTCGCGCTGCGCCGCGCCATCGCGCTCGGGGTCGATGTCGACCAGGAGATCCGGCTGGCGCGTCGCAACCAGGCGATCCCGGCGCAATCGCCGATCGGGCCGCAGACCTGGGGCTACGACCCGGCGTTTCGCAGTGAGATGAGCTTGTACGACCCGGCGCGCGCCAAGGCACTGCTCGACCTGTACGGCTATGTCGATCGCGACGGCGACGGCTGGCGCGAGCAGCCCGACGGGTCCCCGCTGACTCTCGAGTATTCGACCCAGCCGGACCAGCAGAGCCGGCAGCTGATCGAGCTCTGGCGCAAGAACATGACCGCGCTCGGCATCCGCATGGAGTTCCGGTTTGCCAAGTGGCCCGAAAACCTGAAGGCCTCACGCGCGGGCAAGCTGATGATGTGGGGCGTGGGGTGGTCCGCGGCGGCGCCCGATGCGGACACCTTTCTCGCGCTGGGCTACGGACCGAACCGGGGCCAGGCGAACCACGCGCGCTTCGACCTGCCAGCCTTCAACCGGCTCTACCAGCAGCAACGGGTGCTGCCCGACGGTCCGCAGCGCGCCGCGGCGATGGAAGAAGCCAAGAAGCTGATGATCGCCTACATGCCCTATAAGGCGCATGTACACCGCTACTTCACCGACCTGGCGCATCCGTGGGTAGTCGGAGCCCGCCGCAACATCTTTGTGCGTGACTTCTGGAAGTACGTCGACATTGACCCGAGCCAGAAGGCCTGAACCGATGACAACGCCGGATTCCCCGCAACGTCGCGAGGTGCTGAAGGCTGTGGCGCTCGCCTCGCTGGGCTTGCCGGCGAGTGTTCTGGCCCAGCAACCGAAGGATGGGATCAAGGAACTGCGCTATCCGTTCGAAGTCGCGGAGACCGGGTTCGATCCGGCGCAGATCAACGACATCTACTCGCGGATCGTTGCCTCCAACATCTTCGAAGGGCTCTACAACTACGATCACCTTGCCCGCCCCTTCAAGATCCGGCCGTGCACCGCGGCAGCGATGCCCGAGGTATCGGATGACTTCCGCACTTACGTCGTGCGGGTGAAGCCGGGCATCCACTTCCAGGATGACCCGGTCTTCAATGGCAGGACGCGCGAACTGGTGGCCGAGGATTACGTCTACTCGTTCAAGCGGTTCTTCGATCCCCGCTGGAAGTCTCCCGTGTATGCCACGCTGGCCGAGTTGAGGTTCGTCGGGATTGCACCGCTGCGCGAGCGTGCGCTCAAGGACAAGACCCCTTTTGACTACAACACGCCGCTGGAAGGGTTGCGTGCCCTGGACCGCTACACGATCCAGTTCCGGTTCGAAGCACCGCTGCCTCGTTTCATCCAGATTCTCGCGACCGGCGACCTGTTCGGCGCTGTCGCGCGCGAGGTGGTCGAGTTTTACGGCGACAAGACGATGGAGAAGCCGGTCGGCACGGGCCCGTTTCGGCTGACGGAGTGGCGACGCTCGTCGAAGATCGTGCTCGAGCGGAATCCTACGTATCGGGAGGTTCGCTACGACTGCCAACCGAATGCGGACGACGCCGAGGGACAGGCGCTGCTGGCCAAGTTCAAAGGGCGCAAACTGCCGATGATTGATCGGGTCGTCATCTCGATCATCGACGAAGTGCAGCCGCGCTGGCTGTCGTTTCTCAACCGGCAGCAGGACCTGATGTACCTGCTGCCATTCGATTTCGTCAACGTCGCAGCACCCAACGGAAGACTTGCTCCCAACCTGGAGCGACAGGGCGTCAAGATGTGGCGCACGCTGGCGTCCGATGTCTCGTTCGTCTACTTCAACATGCAGGACCCGGTGATCGGTGGCTATGAGCCGGAGAAGGTCGCCCTGCGTCGCGCGATCAACCTCGGCATCAACCTCGACCAGGAGGTTCGCCTGTACTGGCGCGGCCAGGCGGTTCCAGCACAGTCACCGCTCGTGCCGAATACCGTTGGCTATTCGCCGAAGTTCGTTTCCGAAAACAGCCAATACGACTTGCCACGGGCCAAGGCACTGCTCGACACGTTCGGCTACGTCGATCGCGACGGCGACGGCTGGCGCGAGCAGCCGGAAGGCAGCCCACTCGTACTGCAATGGGCCACCAGTCCGGACCAGCGATCGCGCCAGCGTGATGAACTGCGGCGCAAGGACCTCGCGGCGCTGGGCATCCGTATCGAGTTCAAGTCCGCAAAGTGGCCCGAGAACCTGCGCAACGCGCGCGCCGGCAAGCTGCAGGTCTGGAATCTCGGGACTTCGGCAGCCGGCGCGGATGGCCAGCCTTCGCTGGACCGCGGCGCCACGGTTCATGCCGGCGGCCAGAACTTCTCGCGCTTCTCGAACAAGCGCTTCGACGAGATCTATACGCAGATGCGTTCGCTGCCAGATGGCCCGGAGCGCGAGGCGATGTTCGAGGAAGCCAAGCGCATCCTCATCGCTTACGCGCCGTACAAGTACGGCGTGCACCGCATCCTGACGGATCTCGCGTGGCCCTGGCTGGAGGGGTTCCGGCGTCCGCCCTACTGGCTCGACTGGTGGCAGTACGTCGACATCGATGTGGTCCAGCAGGCGAAGGCGATCAAGTGAAGCGACGAGCTCTTCTGAAGGCGACCGTGCTTGGCGCACTTCCGCAGGTCGGAGCCACAGCGAATGCTCCGACCAAGAATGCCGCAACGCCGAAGACGTTTCGCTGGGCATTCAACGCGGCAGAGACCGGCTTTGATCCCGCACAGATCAACGATCTGTATTCCAACTACGTCGTTTCGCACGTCTTCGAGCCGCCGCTGCAGTACGACTTTCTTGCACGGCCGCCCGTGCTGCGGCCGCGAACGGCGCAGGCCATGCCGGAGGTATCGGCCGACTTTCGAGAATTCACGATTCGCATCAAGCCGGGCATTCACTTCCAGGATGACCCCGTCTTCAACGGGAAGAGGCGCGAACTCGTCGCCCAGGACTACGTCTATCAGGCAAAGCGCGTGGCCGATCCGAAGTGGAAGAGCCCGCTCTGGTCCACGCTGGAGTCCACCCAGATCACCGGCCTGGCTGAACTGCGCAAGCAGTCGCAGCAGCCGGGCGCCAGGTTCGACTATGACCAGGAAATCGAGGGCCTGCGCACGCTCGACCGCTACACGCTGCGGATAAGACTCGACGAGCCGAATCCGCGCTTCGCGGAACTGCTGGCCGATGCGCGCCCGTTTGGCGCTGTTGCCCGTGAAGTCGTCGAGGCCTATGACAAGGACATCATGGGCAGGCCGGTGGGAACCGGCCCGTTCCGGCTCGCCGGCTGGAAGCGGGCGTCGAGCATCGTGCTCGAACGCAACCCCGGCTTTCGGGACGAGTTCTACGACGCCCAACCGGCGCCGGATGACAAGCAGGGCAAGGCGATTCTCGCGAAGCTCAAGGGACGCAAGCTGCCGATGGTCGATCGGGTCGAGATATCGGTTATCGAAGAGAGTCAGCCCCGTTGGCTTTCCTTCCTGAACGCGCAACAAGACACGGTCAATGTGCCGCTGGAGTTCGTTACCCTGGCGGCACCCAACGGCAAGATCGCGCCGGCGCTGGAAAAGCGCAACATTCAGCTCGAACGTGTCCTCAACCCGGACGTCGCTATTACGTTCTTCAACATGGACAACCCAGTCGTCGGCGGTTACTCGCCTGAAAAGGTGGCGCTGCGGCGAGCGATAGCGCTTGGATACAACATTGACGAGGAAATCCGGCTGATCCGTCGCGGCTCGATGATCCCGGCGCAGTCACAGGTTCCGCCAATGACGTCGGGTTACGACCCTTCGTTCACCAGCGAGATGAGCACCTTCGATCGGGCCCGCGCAAAGGCGTTGCTGGACACCTACGGCTACATCGACCGTGACGGCGATGGTTGGCGCGAACAACCCGATGGGACGCCTCTGGTGCTCGAGATTGCCACGGAATCCAGCCAATTGGATCGTGCATTCAACGAACTGTGGAAGCGTCAACTCGATGCTCTTGGATTGCAAGTCAAGTTCAACCAGAATCAGTGGCCGGAGAACCTGCGCAATGCTCGTGCCGGCAAGCTGATGATCTGGCTGCTCGGCAACACTGCGACCCGGCCGGACTCCGACGACTTTCTTGCCTTCGGCTGGAGCAAGAACATCGGCTCGTCGAATTTCGCGCGATTCGTTCGCCCCGAATACGACCGCCTCTACGACCGGCAGCGCCAAATGCCGGACGGCCCGGAGCGCGACGCGGTCATCCGTGAAATGAAACGCATGTTTGTAGTCTGGATGCCCTACAAGGTTCATGGCCACCGCTACTCGAATGACGTGTCACAGCCCTGGCTGATCGGCTACCGCCGGCACCCCTTCGCTAGGGATTTCTTCAAGTACGTCGACATCGACGAAACCGCGCGCGTGGCCGCGCGCTGATCCTCCGATGCAGCGCCGCGATGTCCTGCTGACTCCGGCCGCGGCGCTTGCCACTGCGGGAAGGCCGGCAGCGGCGATGTCCGGCACGAAGACCCTGCGCGTTGCCTTCCCCACCGCCGAGACCGGCTTCGACCCAGCGCAGGTGCAGGACCTTTACTCGCGCACGGTGATCAGCCACATCCTCGACGCGCCGCTCGAGTTCGATTTCATGGCGCGGCCGGCAAGGCTGCGCGCAAATACGCTCGTAGCCATGCCGGAGGTGTCATCCGACTTCCGGACCTTCACCTTCCGGCTGCGACCCGGAGTCCGCTTCCAGGACGACCCCGCGTTCAAGGGCACGCCGCGCGAACTGGTGGCCGCCGACTATGTGTATTCGTGGAAGCGCATCTACGACCCGCGCTGGAAGAGCCCGATGCTGTTCGTGCTGGAGAACAGCAAGGTGCTCGGACTGACCGAACTGCGTGCCGCCGCGCTGAAGTCCAGGCGACCGTTCGATTACGACAGCCCGGTCGAAGGGCTGCAGACGCTCGATCGCTACACCTTCCGGGTCCGCCTTGCCGAGCCCAATCCGCGCATGATCTACAACTTCGCGGATGCCTCGCTGTTTGGCGCCATGGCGCGCGAGGTGGTCGAGGCGTACGGCGACGACATCATGGCGCACCCGGTCGGCACGGGACCGTTCCGGCTGGCCGCATGGACGCGCTCCTCGCGCATCGTGCTCGAGCGCAACCCGACCTACCGGGACGAGCGGTACGACTTCGAGGCCGCAGCCGATGCGCCGGCGCTCGCCGCGGAGACGCAACAGCTGCAGGGGCGCCGGGTGCCACTGGTCGACCGCGTGGAGATTGCCGTCATCGAGGAGTCGCAGCCGCGCTGGCTCGCGTTCCTTCAGGGACAGCTCGACATCCTCGATCCGGTGCCGACGGACATGATGCGCGTCGCCGCACCGAACCGCCGGCTTGCGCCGTTTCTCGAAAAGCGGCGCGTGAAAGCCGCGTTCACGCCGATGTCGGACGTCACGCTCAGCTACTTCAACATGGAGCATCCGCTGGTCGGCGGCTATGCGCCCGAGAAGGTGGCACTGAGGCGCGCGATCGCGCTCGGGTTCGACGGCCAGCAGTACATCCGCAGCATCTTCAGCGGCTTCGGCGTGCAGGCGCAGTCGCCGTTCTCTCCGGGCACCTGGGGCTACGACCCGACCTACCGCACGACGATGTCGGAGTACGACCCCGCCCGCGCTCGGGCGCTGCTCGACACCTACGGCTACCTCGACCGCAACGGCGACGGCTGGCGCGAGACGCCGCAGGGCGAGCCGTTGACGCTCGAAATCGCGTCGACCAGCACGCAGCGCGACCGCAGCCAGAACGAGCTGTGGACCAAGTTCATGAATGAACTGAACCTGCGCACGACGTTCCGCGTCGGCCAGTGGCCGGAGCTGGTGAAGCTGTCGACGGCCGGGCAGCTGATGATGTGGGGCTACGGCTGGCAGCTCAGCCAGCCCGACAGCGACACGAACTTCGGCATGGCCTACGGCGGGAACATGCAATCGATCAACGACGCCCGCTTCAATCTTCCCGCGTTCAATCAGCTGTTCGAGCAGCAGCGCATGTTGCCGGACGGCCCGGAACGCCTTGCGCTGCTGCACGAGGCGGGCCGCCTGATGGTCGCCTACATGCCGTACATGCTGCACATGCACCGCGTCAATGTCGATCTGTGCCAGCCGTGGGTCACGGGCTTTCGCCGGCATCCGTTCACCAGCCGCAAATGGAGCTGGGTCGACGTCGACACCGCGCAAGACGCGGCGATGCGCAGCTGATGCTGGCCCGCATCCTGCGGATTGGGGCGGGCCTGGAGGTGGCGGCGGCCGTTGCATTGGCCGCGACCCTCCTGCATGCAAACATGGAGCCCTGGCTGGCGATCGCGGTCGCGGCGCTGCTGCCGCTTGCAGTCCACGGCGTACCACTCGCGATTGAATTCACCACCGGCGCGTTGGTCGATCGCCGACCCGTCGCGCGACTCAACCCGCTTGCGCTAGCCCGTGTCTGGTGGGGCGAAACCTGGCGCTCGTTCAAGGTCTTCAACGTCGATCAGCCTTGGCGCGCCGGCTTCCCCGAGCCGAGGGTCGTGCACAACGCCTTGCGTCCCGCGGTGCTCTTCGTCCACGGCTACATGTGCAACCGCGCGACGTGGCGGCCGTGGCTGATCGACCGCGGCCTCGCGCAGCGCTGGAACTGCGCGACCGTCAACCTCGAGCCAGTGTTCGGTGCCGTTGATCGCTATACGGACATCGTCCACGCGGCCGTCGAGCGCCTGCGCGCGGCATCGGGCGCCGAACGTGTGACCCTTGTCTGTCACAGCATGGGTGGACTCGTGGCGCGTGCGTACCTGCGCGCCCACGGCCACCATGCGGTCGCCCGCGTGGTCACGATTGACACCCCGCATCACGGGACACTCTTCGCGCGCCTCGGCCACGGCGACAACTCGCGCCAGATGCGCGTGGCCTGCGACTACGTCCGGGGACTGGCCGAGAGCGACGAGCCGGTCGACTTCGTCTGCTTTGCGAGCCAGCACGACAACCTGGTGGTGCCGCGCGACGGCCAGATCCTGGCGTGCGCCGAAGCCGTCTGGTTCGAGCGCATCGGTCACCTCGCAATGACCGACAACGATCACGTGCTGCGAAACTAATCGAAGTCGTTGAGCGACCGTTCCCCGAAGCTAGCGCGCCCGCCACGCGCGACGCCCTCGCCGTTACCAGCAGTTGAACTCGGGCCGCGCGCCCGGCCGCTCCGAAGAGCGGCCCGCACATCATTCGGAGAAGTGCACGTGCGAATCCCGGCTAGGTCGGATTCGCGTACACAGCGACGCTCAGAAATGTATCCCCCGCATCAGGTTCGCGAATGCAATCTGGTCGGCCGTTGCCTTCGGCTTCTCACCTTCCTTCGCGCCCTTCGCGGCATCCGAATCCGGGAACATGCGGAACGTCGTGTTCATCACGATCTGCGCGATGCGTGGCGCCAGCGCGTGCAGCACGGCACCGAAGATGCCCAGACGCGTGGCAATCCGCACCGGCTTGTAGACGATCGCCCGCACGATCAGGTCGCCGGCTTCTTCCGGCGACAGCGTCGGCACGTTCTGGTACAGCTTGGTCGGCGCGATCATCGGCGTGCGTACCAGCGGCATGTTGATCGTCGTGAAGCGGATGCCGGCATCGGCGAACTCGGACGACGCGCAGGCCGTCCAGGCGTCCAGCGCAGCCTTGGACGCGACGTACGCCGAAAAGCGTGGCGCGTTGGTCAGCACGCCGATCGACGAGATGTTGATGACATGGCCACGCTTTTTCGCCGTCATGTGCGGCAGCAACCCCATCGTCATCCGCAGCGCGCCGAAGTAGTTGACCTGCATCGTGCGCTCGAAGTCGTGGTAGCGGTCGTAGCTCGACTCGATGCCGCGGCGGATCGAGCGGCCGGCATTGTTGACCAGGAACTCGGCGCCGCCAAAGGTCTCGATGATCCACGTGGTCGCCTTGTCGACGCCTTCGTTGCTGGCCAGATCCGCCGAGTGAGTGACGACCTTGCCGCCGTTTTCGTTGGCGCCGAGCCCATCCTCGATTTCCTTCTTCGCTGCAGCGAGCTTCGCCAGGTCACGGGCGATGATCACCGTCGTGGCTCCAGCCTGCGTGATCTTGTGCGCCGCCGCGAGGCCAATGCCGGACGAGCCGCCGGTGATCACGACCACCTTTCCCTGGACTTGTCCCTTCAGCGTCCGGTCGATGAACAGATCGGGATCGAGGTTGCGCTCCCAGTAATCCCACAGCCGGTAGGCGTAGTCGTCCAGCCGCGGGCAGCTGATGCCCGTGCCCTTCAATGCGGCCGTCGCCTCGCGCGCGTCGAAGCGTGTCGGGTAATTGACGAAGTTGATGATGTCGTCGGGCAAACCAAGATCCTTCATCACGGCATTTCGGATGCGCCGCACCGGCGTCAACGAAAGCAATCCCTTCTTGACGCTGCTCGGGATGAAGCCCAGGAGTGCCGCATTCACGCGCAGCGAGAACTGCGGCGCGTGTGCCGCCTTGGCAAAGATGTTGAGCACGTCACCGACGCGATACGGCGTCGGATCGACCAGGTGGAATGCCTTCTTGTTGCCCTCTTTTGCGTGGGAAATGTGGTCGATCGCGTCGACGACGAAGTCCACCGGCACGATATTGATGCGCCCGCCTTCGATGCCGACTGCCGGCATCCACGGTGGCAGGAGGCTCCGCATTCGCTGGATCAGCTTGAAGAAGTAGTACGGCCCGTCGATCTTGTCCATCTCGCCGGTGTGGCTGTCACCGACGACCAGCCCCGGGCGGTAAACCCGCCAAGGCATCTTGCATTCCTTCCGGACAATCTTCTCGGAGTCGTGCTTGGTCGCGAAGTACGGGTGATCGAGGCCCTCGGCCTCGTCGAACATGTCCTCGCGGAACACGCCCTCGTACATCCCCGCCGCGGCAATCGAGGAGGCGTGCTGAAACACGCCGACCTTGATCTCGTTGGCCAGCGCGACCGCGTTCCTGGTGCCGTCGATGTTGGCGACGATCTGGCTGTCGGCGTCGGCCTTCAGGTCGTACACCGCGGCCAGGTGGAAGAAGTGCTTGATCTTGCCGGCCAGCTTCTTCTGGTCTGCCTTCGTCAGCCCCAGCAGCGGCTTCGCAAGGTCACCAATGACCGCCACGGCGCGCTCGGGTGTTGCCTCCCAGTACTCCAGCAGCGCCGGAACCTTGTCCAGACTCTCCTTGCGGACGAGAAAGTAGACGGTGGTGCCACGGCGGGCGAGCAGTTTCTTGACCAGGCGCTTGCCGATGAAACCGGTGGCGCCGGTGACGAAGTACGTCATCGGATGTCTCCTACGGGCGGGATGGTGTTCGCTGTACGAATCTCGCGGCAGTGTAGCGCCAGCGTTGCGCACGCTAGAGCCGAGGCTCTATGCAGTTTGTTGTGCCGGGCGTGCAGCCACTCCTAGACTTCGGCCATCAGTTCAACTGTTCGCGAGGGAGTGAGAATGGTCAGGAAGCTCAAGGCAATGGCCGAGAAGCAGTCGAGCGAAAGTCAACTGCGCGCCGCGGTCAAGGACTCGGCGCAGGAGATCTGGCTGGCGGGCCTCGGCGCCTTTGCCAAGGCGCAGGAAGAAGGCCAGAAGGTGTTCAAGGCGCTGGTGCGCGAGGGCACCAGCATCCAGAAGCGGACGATGAAGGTCACCGAAGACAAGGTCAACGACGTGACGGCAAAAGTGACGAAAGTGGCAGCCGGACTGCAGAAGCAGGCCAACGGCACCTGGGACAAGCTCGAGACCGTGTTTGAAGCCCGTGTCGAGCGCGCGCTGACCCGACTCGGCGTTCCGACCAACAAGGAAATCGCTGCCCTGACCAAACGCGTCGAGGAACTGACTCGCAGCGTCGGCACGCTGACCAAGGCGCGCCCCGCCAAGGCCCCGGCCAAACGCGCCCGCAAGGCTGCTTAAGCACCCTGCCCATCCGCAGCCGCCCCCCGGCGGCTCGCGGCCGCGTCAACCCGGTTCAGCATCGCTGAACCGGGTTGGCAGACGCGCCCGCGGGGGCCTGAGACTGGCCAGATAGCCTTGTCGACAAAGGCGCCATGACTCGGCGCATTGTTTCCACTTCCCGCACGCGACCCGCCGCAGCGCCGCGCCAGCCGCGCGTCGGCCTCGCCCTCGCGGGCGGCGGCCCGCTGGGTGCGATCTACGAGATCGGCGCCCTGGCCGCGCTTACCGAAGCACTCGAGGGCCTTGACCTGAATGACGCCGACGTCTATGTCGGTGTAAGTGCCGGCGGTTTCATTGCGGCCGCACTCGCCAACGGCATCACCCCTCATCAGTTGTCGCGCGCCTTCATCGAAGGCGAGAAGAGCTCCGATCGCTTCGAGCCCTCGATCCTGCTGCGCCCGGCGTTTCGGGAGTACGCCAAGCGGCTCGCGTCGGTGCCGCCGTTGGCCGTGAGCGCAGCCTGGCATTACCTGGCGGGCGCCAGCACGATCATGAGTGCATTCGAGCGCCTTGGCCGCGCCATCCCCACCGGGGTCTTCAGCGGTGACGAGGTGGATCGCTACCTGTCCGCCATCTTCGCTCAGCCCGGCAGGACCAACGACTTCAGACGGCTGGCCCACAAGCTCTACCTGGTGGCGACTGACCTGGACACAGGCTCGTCGGTGGCCTTCGGCAGCCCGGACATGGACCACGTGCCCATCTCGCGCGCCGTTCAGGCCTCCGCGGCGCTGCCCGGCCTTTTCCCGCCGGTGGAAATTGAGGGTCGTTATTTCGTCGACGGCGCGCTGCGCAAGACGCTGCACGCGTCGGTCGCCCTCGACCAGGGCATCGAACTGATGCTGTGCCTCAACCCCCTGGTCCCGTACGACTCAACACCTCACCACCGCACGCGCGATCGCGAGCACCATATGGACAAACTGGTCGAGGGTGGTCTGCCCGTCGTGCTGGCGCAGACGTTCCGTTCGATCATCCATTCGCGCCTTGGGGCTGGGCTGGAACGCTACAAGACAGCGTATCCGCACACGGACATCCTGCTGTTCGAACCGAACCGCGCTGACGCCGACATGTTCTTCACCAACCTGTTCTCGTACTCGAGCCGGCGCCGGCTGTGCGAGCACGCCTACCAGAAGACCCGCGAGGAACTGTGGAAGCGCCGTCACGAGCTGACCCCACTGCTCGAACGGCACGGCGTCACGATCCGCACCGATGTGCTCCAGGACGAGAAGATGACGCTGGTCAAGAGCCTGCGTCGCAGTCGGGGCATCTGGCGTGAGACCGCCACGACCGCCGCGACCCGCCTGCTGACGCACACACTGGACGACCTCGAGCGTTGGTTGCGCTGCGCCGGAGCCGCCGCGTAGGGTTTCCCACCCGCTGCGCTATTCTTGCGGCCGAACCTCCGGTCCGCCCTGAAGCGCAATCCATGGAACGCAAGCCGCCGCGCCGCACGCGCGAACGCATTCTCGAACTGGCCTTGCGCCTGTTCAATGACTTCGGCGAGCCGAACGTCAACACGACGCTGATCGCCGAGGAGATGAACATCTCCCCCGGCAACCTGTATTACCACTTCAAGAACAAAGACGACATCATCAACTGCATCTTCCAGCAGTTCGAGCGGGAGATCGACAAGCTGCTGGCGCTGCCCACCGAGCGCGAACCGAACGTCGAGGACGCCTGGCTGTTCCTGCACGTGCTCTTCGAGCTGATCTGGAAGTACCGCTTCTTCTACCGCGACCTCAACAACCTGCTGGCCAACAACCGCACGCTGGAACTGAAGTTCAAGCAGTTGCTGACGCAGAAGGTCAAGGTCGCACGCGGCCTCTGTGATGGGCTGGCGAAGGCCGGTGAGCTGCAGGCCGGAGCCCGCGAGATCGAGGCGCTGGCCACCAACATGGTCGTGGTCGCGACTTACTGGTTGTCCTACTCCTACGTGCTGGACCCGCGCCGCTTCAATGAGCCCGAAGTCGTCGGAGCGGCGCTGCAGCGCGGGTGCTACCAGGTGATGGCCCTGACGGCCCCCTACCTGACCGGACAGTCGCGCGAGTTGTTCGAGCAGCTTGCTGCGGAATACCTCAAGAGCTGAACAAAAAAGGAGAGCCAATGGCCAAGGCGTGGGCAAAGTTTCCGTATGCGGACAAGACGTATCAGTACACGGCGGCGACGCTGAAGAAGGCTTGGGATCGGCTACACAAGGGAGACGCCGAGCCGTTTCCGAAGAACGAGGCCGTGGTCGACGCATGGCTTGCCTTCCATGCCGGCGACTTCCAGAAGGCCTCGGAACTGGGGCTGAAAGCGGGTGTCGACGGAACCAACGTCGCGAACAAGGCACAGGCAATTTACGCGAACTATCTAGAGGAGAACGACAAGCGCAAGCTCGAACTCTTCGAGGAAGTGGCTGAGCGCGCCGAGGCGCTGCAGGCCAAGGAGCCGAAGAACGCCAACGCGTTCTACTGGCAGGCCTACGCGCTGGGCCGGTATGCGCAGGGCATCTCGGTGGCCAAGGCACTGGCGCAGGGCATCGGCGGCAAGGTCAAGGCTGCACTCGAGACCACGATCAAGCTGGCTCCCAAACACGCCGATGCGCACATCGCACTCGGTTCGTACCACGCCGAGGTGATCGACAAGGTCGGCGCGATGATCGGGGGTCTCACCTACGGCGCAAAGAAGGACGTCGCCCTGAAGAACTTCCAGGCTGCACTGAAGCTGATGCCCGATTCGGCGATCGCCCGCATCGAGTACGCGAACGGTCTGGTGATGCTCGAGGGCAAGAAGGCGCTGAAGGAAGCCGAGAAGCTTTACGGCGAAGCCGTGGCGTGCGAACCACTCGATGCGATGGAGAAGCTCGACGTCGAGCTGGCGAAAGCAGAGCTCGAGGACTAAGTCGGCCGCGTAACACCGGCGCTGCGCAGTGCAGCGCCGGTTCGGCTACCTGCTCTTCGCCGCCTTCTTGTGAGGCGCCTTGTGCGGCTCGGCTGCCTTCGGCGGGCTGCCCACTATGCCTTTCAGCGGACAGATCTTGAACGCAGGGCATTTCTCACAGCCCGCGACCACGGCAATCGGACACAGCGTCATTGCAGTCCCCTTCCCCGGCGCCAGATCGACGCCATTGCACGGCGCGCCCGGCGGACGCGCCTCACCCGTCGCAGAGCGTCAGGCAATCTCCTCGTACAGCGGCAGTGTCAGGAATTCGGCAAACGCTTCCTGCGTGCTCATCTTCTCGAAGATCTGCGCTGCGCGGTCATAGGTCGGCGAGTTCGGGCCGACATCGGCCTTCACCTTCGCCAGTTCCTCGGGAATCAGCGAGCGCACCATATCGGCCGTGACCTTGCGTCCGTCATCCAGTTTGCCCTTGGGCGAGCGGATCCACTGCCACACCTGCGAGCGGCTGATCTCGGCAGTCGCGGCGTCTTCCATCAGGTCGTGGATCGGCACGCAGCCATTGCCGGCCAGCCACGAGCCGAGGTAATGGATGCCGACGTTGATGTTCATTCGCAGGCCAGCCTCGGTGATCGGCGTCTCCGGCTGGAAGTTCAGCAGGTCCGAGGCAGTGACCTTGATGTCGTCGCGCTTCTTGTCGATCTGGTTCTTGCGGTCGCCCAGGACCTTGACGAATTCTTCCATCGCTATCGGCACCAGGCCGGGATGCGCGACCCAGCCGCCGTCATAACCATCCGTGGCGTCACGGGCCTTGTCGGAACGCACGCCACCGAGCGCCTGCTCGTTCTTGACCGGATCGTTCTTGATCGGGATGAGCGCGCTCATGCCTCCGATCGCCGGTGCATTGCGCTTGTGGCAGGTTGCGAGCAGCAGCAGCGCGTAGGCGCGCATGAAAGGCGCCGTCATCGTGACCTTCGCCCGGTCTGCAAGGCAGAAATTCTTGTCGACCTTGAACTTCTTGATGCACGAGAAGATGTAGTCCCAGCGCCCGGCATTCAGTCCCGCCGAATGCTCGCGCAGCTCGTACAGGATCTCGTCCATCTCGAACGCAGCGAGGACAGTCTCGATGAGGACCGTCGCCTTGATCGTCCCCTGCGGGATCCCGAGTTCCTTCTGCGTTGCGACGAAGATCTCATTCCACAGCCGCGCCTCAAGATGCGACTCCATTTTCGGCAGATAGAAGTAGGGACCGCTGCCGCGCGCGATCAGCTCCTTTGCGTTGTGGAACATGTACAGCGCGAAGTCGAAGATGCCGCCCGACACCCGCTTGCCGTCGATCAGCACGTGCTTCTCATCGAGATGCCAGCCACGCGGGCGCACGACCAGCGTCGCCACCTTGTCGTTCAGCTTGTAGATCTTGCCGCCCTGATCCAGGAGGATCGTGCGGCGGATCGCATCGATCAGGTTGATCTGGCCCGTGATCTGGTTGTCCCAGTTCGGCGCGTTGCTGTCCTCGAAGTCGGTCATGTACGAGTCGGCCCCGGAATTGAGCGCATTGATGATCATCTTGCGCTCGACCGGCCCGGTGATCTCGACGCGCCGGCAATGCAGGTCGGCAGGGATCGGCGCGATGGTCCAGCTGCCTTCACGCACGTTGTTGGTCTGGGGCAGGAAGTCGGGCCGCTCGCCGGCATCAAGCCGCTTCGCGCGCTCGGCGCGCGCCGCCAGCAACTCCTGCCGGCGCGGTTCGAACGTGCGGTGAAGCTTTGCGACCAGCGCCAGCGCGTCGGCAGTGAGGATGCGATCGTAGCCGGGCGCTAGCGGCGCCGTGATCTGGACGCCGGTGGGGGTGCTCATGCAGCAGTCTCCGTCTTGATTCGAGTTGAAAAGGAAAGCAGAAATTCGGCGGCGTCGGCGAGCGTCGCTCCCGTTCCATGGGGACGGCCGCCAAGCTCGTCGAGCGGCAGGCCCGACCGGTTGACCCAGAAACTCGTGTAGCCGAACCAGGCGGCGCCGATCGCGTCCCAGCCGTTGCTGGACACGAAAAGAATCTGGTCGGCCGGTACCTTCAGCACGCGCGGTCCCAGCGCGTAGACGAGGGGCGAGGTCTTGAAAGCCTTCACCTGATCGGCCGACAGCACGATGTCGATGTAGCGATGCAGCCCCGACGTGACCAGCACGGGTTCGAGCATTTCGGAATCGCCGTTGGACAGCACGCCGGTGCGCACGCCGGCCCGTTGCAGCCGCTCGAGCGTGGGCGCCACGTCGACGAACGGGGCCAGGCGCTTGTACTCGTCAAGCAGCTGGTTGACCTGTCCGCCGTCCGACGTGAGCTTCAGGGCCCGCAAGGCAAAGACCAGCGCATCGCGCGTCACCTGCGAAAACGGCACGTAGCGGCCCGACAGGGTTCGCAGACGCGAGTACTCGAGCTGTTTGTCCCGCCAGAGAACGGCCAGCCGTGCGCCTTCACCGGGATAAAGCTCCTCGGCCCGCCGCGTGACCGAATAGACGTCCAGCAAGGTGCCAAAGACGTCAAAGAGCGCGGCACGCATCGTGTCTCTCCCCCGGGTTTCCCTCTGGCGTCGAGTATAGGTGAAGGTCCGTTGGCTCGCCCTGCGCGCCATGTGGTGCCCAAAGCAAAAGGGCCGCGTCGCCGCGGCCCTTTGCACAAGTCGCCGGGAATCAGGCGGCCTTCTTTTCGACTTTCTTGTCGAAGAACTGCTCGTCCTCGGTCGAACCCCTCAGCGCGGCCGTCGAGGCTTCCTTCTCGATCGTCGTGGTGACGGCATCGAAGTAGCCGGTGCCGACTTCGCGCTGGTGCTTGACCGCGGTGAAGCCCTTCTCAGCCGCGGCGAACTCGGCTTCCTGCATCTCGACGAACGCGCTCATCTGGTTGCGCGCGTAGCCGTAGGCCAGGTTGAACATCGAATAGTTCAGCGAGTGGAAGCCTGCCAGCGTGATGAACTGGAACTTGTAGCCCATGGCGCCCAGTTCCTTCTGGAACTTGGCGATCGTCGCGTCGTCGAGGTTCTTCTTCCAGTTGAATGACGGCGAGCAGTTGTACGCCAGCATCTTGCCGGGGAACTGCTTGTGGATCGCTTCGGCAAATGCCTTGGCGAACGCGAGATCCGGCTTTCCGGTCTCGCACCACACCAGGTCGGCGTACGGCGCGTAGGCGAGGCCGCGCGACACGGCCTGCCCCAGGCCCGGCTTGGTCTTGAAGAAGCCTTCGACCGTGCGCTCTCCGGTGAGATACGGCTTGTCGTTCTCGTCGACATCGGAAGTAACAAGGTCTGCCGCCTCGGCGTCGGTTCGCGCCACCAGCAGCGCAGGCACGTTCATCACGTCAGCGGCGAGACGCGCTGCCACCAGCTTGGCCACGGCTTCGCGAGTCGGCACCAGCACCTTGCCGCCCATGTGACCGCACTTCTTGACGGAGGCCAGCTGGTCCTCGAAGTGCACGCCGGCCGCACCGGCATCAATCATTGCCTTCATCAGTTCGAAGGCATTCAGCACGCCGCCGAAGCCGGCTTCGGCGTCCGCGACGATCGGCGCGAAGTAGTCGATGTAGCCTGCGTCGCTCGGGTTCTTGCCTTCCATCCACTGGATCTGGTCGGCGCGAGTGAAGGTGTTGTTGATACGGCGAACCACCGCCGGAACCGAATTGGCGGGATACAGCGACTGGTCCGGGTACATCTCGCCGGCGATGTTGGCGTCGCCCGCGACCTGCCAGCCCGACAGATAGATCGCCTTGAGACCGGCCTTGACCTGCTGCATCGCCTGGTTGCCAGTCAGCGCGCCCAGCGCGTTGACGAACGGCTCGTCGTTGATCAGGCGCCACAGCTTTTCGGCGCCGCGCTTGGCCAGCGTGTGCTCAACCTGGACCGAACCGCGCAGACGCACGACGTCTTCCGCCGTGTAACCACGCTTGATGCCTTTCCAGCGCGGG
The DNA here is from genome assembly GCA_963766365.1 of uncultured beta proteobacterium. Lineage (GTDB taxonomy): Bacteria > Pseudomonadota > Gammaproteobacteria > Burkholderiales > Burkholderiaceae_F > JALORV01. The sequence continues at coordinate 93,563 of CAVXZK010000005.1, read as the reverse complement.
TTCTCGTTCCACTCCTTCTGCAAGCGCTGAGCCTCAAGTTCACGTGCCGACATTCAATTTCTCCTCAATGGACAACGTCGATATGCCTATCCGTGATGCAACACGGATCGCCGAATCGTACGACCCATTACGCGGTGCAGCAAGTCAATTAACATATATAAGACTACAAACTAAACGTTTGCATTTCAATGCTTTATCTTCTACATTTCGCAATACAGAACAAAATGTAGCACTATGAAACGCTCTGTGCTGCTCCGCACGAGGCTCTGTTTCGTGTTGCGAAACGCCGCGCATCATCTGAAAGAGCCACTCGGGGAGGTGTCCCGGCAGCAACCTCGCGTCAGTGCAGCGGCCCGTCGCTGACGATGACACCGTCGCGGTCCGCATAGAGCCAGTCGCCCGGGCGGATCGTGACTCCAAGGAAGGCAACCACCATGTCGCGTTGCCCCTCTCCGCGCTTGGCCGACCGTCGCGGATTCAGCGCGAGCGCGCGCAGGCCGATGTCACAGGTGTCGATTTCATCGGCATCGCGCGCGCAACCATGGATCACGACCCCGGCCCAGCCATTGCGCGCCGCCGACGCCGCGAGGTTGCCGCCAAACACTCCGCAGCGCAGGCTGCCACCGCCATCGACAACGACGACGCGCCCCAAGCCGGGCGTCTTGACCAGATCGGCAAGCAGGCTGTTGTCCTCGAACAGCTTCAGCGTCACGACTTCGCCGGCGAACGCCCGCCGCCGCCCCAGCGCAATGAACGCCGGCTGGAAAACACGCACGCGCCCGGCCTCGATATCGGCCTCGTGCGCATCGAGTAGATCAGTGGTCGCGAACGTCAACTCGCTCATGCGTGCCGTTCCTGGGACTGCACAGCGCGAGCGGAACTGCCGACGCGCCAGGCCGTCAGCAGCGCAGCGACCTGCAGCACTGCCACGGCCGCCAGCGCCTCCTTGAAGCGGCCGGCATCAAGCAAAGGACCGAAAAGCACCGGTGACATCGCCAGCCCAGTGTCGAGGCCGGAATAGACGAATCCGTAGACGCGCCCGAAGGCGGCCCTGCCGAAGCGGCTCGTCGCTGCACGACGCACCAGCAGGTCGCGATTGGGCCCGGCGACGCCGACGCCAAAGCCCATGACCGTCATCAGCGGAAGCAGCATCCACGCGGCGGCAGCGCCCGAGGCAATGACGGTCGCCGTCGTGGCGGCCAATCCCAGGGCCACGGCGATCAGCCGCTCGTTCTGCTCGCTGCGCGCCGCCAGAAAACCGCCGGTCAGCATCCCCGCCGCGCTGCCGAGCAGGTACGCGGTGAGGCCCGCCGTCGCCATCGTCAGCGAGACCCCGTAGACCTCGCCAAGGATGGCCGGCGCGTAGTTCTGCAGGATCCCGAAGGCCGCGGTCGTCAGGAAGAAGAACGCAAAGCACAGCCACACCGCACCGGACTGCAGGAACCCCAGTTGTGACGAGTTCGTCGCTTCGCGACTGTCTCCATGGGTCACCAGCCCACGCGCCGCATCGGCAAGCACATCACGGCGCAGCCAGAGAATCACCAGCACGGTGAATCCCACTCCGGCCGCCGCAAAGCCGGCGATGTGCCAGTCGGTCACGCTGGCAATGCCCGCCATGAAAACGGGCGCGGCGGCCCAGCCCAGATTGCCGGACAGTCCATGGACGGAGAAGGCGTGCCCCAGCCGTGGCGCGGCAACGCGGTGGTTCAGCAACGTGAAGTCGGCCGGATGAAAGATGCTGTTGCCGAGCCCCGCCACGGTGGCTGTCAGCACCAGCATGCCGTAGCTGCCTGAAAGGCCCAGCAGGACCCCCGAGGTCGCCAGCAGCGCAATGCCGAAGAAGAGCACCGGGCGGGCGCCGACACGATCCACGACGAACCCCGCGATCGCCTGGCCGATACCACTGACGACGAAGAACACCGTCATCAGCAGGCCGGCCTCCGTATAGCTGAGCGAGAAGTCCCGCATCAACCACGGAAACAGCGGCGGCAACATCAGGTGGAAGAAGTGCGATGTGCCGTGCGCGAGGCCGACGAGTCCGATGACTTCGGCGTCACTGCGCAAGGACGGGGCCGCGGCGGGTGCACTCATATGAGGCGCGACAAGAGAGGGAAAAACCGACCAATCGACTGTAACAGAGGTGTGTGTTCGCCCCCTGCGCCGGATCGATGCGCGGCTAAGCTTGCACATTCACGAAATCAGACGCCCCCTCTTCGACCGTGCCTCCACTGACACGCGCCGCTCTTATCGCCGGTGCACTGCTCGCCGCCGCGACCGTGGCAGCTCAGCCCTCGGCCACGGTGCCGCTGCGCATCATCGCGATCAACGATTTGCACGGTCACCTCGAGCCCGGCGACAACGCCGTGCAGGTCCCGGATCCCGACGAGCCGACGCGGACCCTCCCGCTGCGCAGCGGCGGAGCCGCCCACCTTGCCACTCGTATCCGGCAGTTACGTGCTGAGGCGCGCCACAGCATCGTGGTGTCCTCGGGCGACCTGATCGGCGCTTCGCCCCTGATCTCGGGTTTGTTCTACGACGAGCCGACGATCGAGGTCATGAACGAGATCGGCCTCGACGTCAACGCAGTCGGCAACCACGAATTCGACCGTGGCGCGCCGGAACTCGCTCGCATTGAACAGGGCAGTTGCCGCCCAAACCGATCGACGGACGATCGCGTGAGCTGCGCCGCGAGCGACGGAACGTATCGCGGAGCACGTTTTCCGTTCGTCGCCGCCAATGTCGAAGATCGGAACGGCATACCGCTGTTCGCCTCCAGCTTCGTAAGGGAAGTCGACGGCGTTCGCGTCGGATTCATTGGCGCCGTCACACGCGGCACGCCGGGCATCGTCAAGGCGGATGGCATCGCCGGACTGCGTTTCATCGCGGAAGCCCAGGCGGTGAATGCGGCGGCAGCAGCGCTTCGCGCCCAGGGCGTGCAGGCGCTCGTGGCAGTGATCCACGAGGGAGGCGACGCGGACGGCGGCTTCGACGGCTGCACCCATCCACGCGGGGCGATCTTCGAGATCGAACGCCAGCTCGACCGCTCCATCGACGTCGTGCTGTCGGCGCACACCCACCGCGGCTACAACTGCCGCATCGGCGAACGAATCGTCATCCAGGGCGCCTCGTTCGGCCGCCTGGTCTCGGTGGTCGATCTGACACTCGATCGCGCAAGCGGCGACATCCTCGCGAATCAGACCCGGGCCCGCAACGTTCCAGTGCCCAACGGACTGACACGTGACGAACGGTTGACATCGCGCTATCGAGCCCTCGAACCCGACCCTCGCGTTGCCGCGATCGTTGAGCATTACCGTACACGCTCGGCACCGATCGCCAGTCGGACGGTGGGTCGGATCACGGAGACATTCGACCGCAGCCCCTCAGGGGGTGGAGACAGCGCCCTCGGCCGGCTGATTGCCGATGCGCAGCTCGCCGCCACGCGCGAGCACGGCGCCGTCGTCGCGTTCACGAACTCCGGCGGCATGCGGGGCGATCTTCGCTCTCATGCAGACAACGGCTCGCTGAACTACGCCGAACTGTATGCGGTGCAGCCGTTCGGCAATGCGCTGGTCACAATGACGCTCACCGGCACGCAACTCAAGCGATTGCTGGAGCAGCAGTGGACGTCGCGCAACCCGGAACGCGCGCGCATGCTGCAGCCATCGCGCGGCTTGAGCTATTCCTGGGATCCGACTCGAGCGGCCGGCGACCGCGTCATCGCCGAATCGCTCCGCCTCGACGGACAGCGCGTCGAGGCGGACCGGCACTACCGCGTAACCGTGAACGACTTCCTCGCCTTTGGCGGGGACGGATTCTCGGTGCTGCGCGAGGGTGTCGACGCGGTCGGCGGCCCGCTCGACATCGAGGCACTGACGGAGTACATCCGCCGCGAATCGGCGGCGCAGCCGCTGGCGCCCGACCGGGTCGCGCGCATTCGCCGCGGCGGTTGATGCCTTCGCCATTGGTGTGCCGGTGCGATAATCCGACCTTCTCTAGAAAGCAGGACAACATGCGCCGCAACCGCGCCAGTACGCGCGCTCGTTCCTCGGTTGATGCCGAGACCCTGGTCAAGATGGCGCGCCGTCTTGCTGAGTCCGGAAGCCGCCTCGAAGACCAGCTCTGGCAACGCCGGCTGATCGAGGTCCTCAACGACCGACTGGCCCGCCGCAGCGACGAAGCGATCGAAGCGGCGCTGGACGACCTGGCGCGCACAAGCCAGCGCGCCTATGACGATCTCGCGGATCTGGCGGAGAGCTGCGCCGAGTCGACGCAGGTCGACATCGATGGCAAGCCGCATGATGTGCTGCTGCTCGCCGTGCCGCTGCTCGCCTGGTCGCGCTACAAGCTGCCGACAACGACCTTGTCGTCGGCCGTACTCGACAGCTTGCGCGCGCAGCTGCAGGGTCACCTCGTCGCGCGCACGGCGCGGGTCGCGCTCGCCGATTACCTGTACGCGATCGACCAGTTGCCAGAGGCCTTCAGCGAGGTGCGGCGCCTGACAGAGCAATTGGGCGACGCCGCCGCCGAGGGCATCGTCCTGCACGTTGACCCGAAGAAACTGCGCGAGCCGGTCGGCATGCTGGCGGACACGCGCTACCTGATCGCTGCCGTTGCCACGCCGGCAGGATCACCGCTCTTTCACTGGCAGGAGCTGGGCGTGGATCCGGACGCAAAGATCGCGGCGCTGTCCACGTTTCGCGAGCAGGCCGCGCCGATCCTGCAGCCGGTGCTGACCGGATGTCGCTTCCGGGTGCTGTCACCGACGGCGTTCCACTCTGGGCTGCGCTTTGCGGACCGCGAACTGCGCCAGTTTTCGCTGGAAGCCGCGATTTCGTTCCTGAAGCTGGCCTACGACCTGGCGCCTTCTTCTCTGTCCGCAGCCGCGGGCCTGTTCGAAGATCCGCAGGGCAACGCCGGCGCCGAGGTCCGCATCGGCATTGCCAAGGCGAACGACGACGATGCCGTCATCGAGGGCGTCGTCTGGCCGCTGCTGGGCGACGATGAAGATCAGACGATGGAAGACGTCGAAAAGGCCCTGCGCGCGCTCGGCGTCAGTCGGCCGATCATGCACGCCCACCGGTTCCCGCTCGAATTCTGCGATGACTGCGGCGCACCGATGTTCCCGAACGCCGCCGGTCACGTCGTGCACGCCGAACCGCCGGAAGAGGCGGAAGATCGGCCGGCCACGCCGCTGCACTGATCACGCGTCGCGCTGCATCGCCGGACGCCCTTACGAATACATCCACTCGCGCGTGAGGGGCAAGCCGGTTCCGCCCGGGGAGCGCACGAGACTCCCCAGGATCTGGTAGACGTTGACCCAGCCCTGCTCGAACCCGTAGGCGCACCCGGCCAGGTAGACCCGCCAGATGCGCAACGTCTTTGGCGAAACCAGACGCGCCGCCGCGTCGCCCTGCGCCTCGAGCCGCCGGTACCAGTGCGTCAGCGTGCGGGCATAGTGCGAACGCAGCGACTCGACATCGACGATCTCGAAACCGCCAGCGGACATTTCGCGTACCGCCAGGTGCAGGTGCGGAAGTTCACCGTGCGGAAACACGTGCCGGTCGATGAAGTCACTGACGCCGCCGCCGACCGGACGACTGTCGACATCCGCCGCCGTTATTCCATGGTTCAGGAACAGCCCGCGATCCCGTAGCACCGCTGCAATCGCCGCAAAGTAGTCAGGCAGATTGCGCAGGCCGACATGCTCGAACATTCCGATGCTCGCGACCTTGTCGAAAAGGCTTGCGCCAAAGCGCCTCGGCAGGTCCCGGTAGTCCATCAGCAGGATCTCGGTTCGATCTGAGAGCGCGGCGCGCTGCACCCGCTCGCGAGCCAGCCGCAACTGTTGCTCGGACAATGTGATCCCGACCGCCCGGACGCCGTAGTGCTGAACCGCATGCGTGACCAGCGCGCCCCAGCCGCAGCCGACGTCGAGCAGGCGCTCGCCGGGAGCCAGACGCAGCTTGCGGCAGATATGGTCCAGTTTGGCCCGCTGCGCCTCGTCTATCGTCTCTCCGCCGGTCTGGAAGTAGGCGCAGGAATAGACCATGCGTTCGTCGAGCCACAGCCCGTAGAACTCGTTGCCGACGTCATAGTGGTGTGCTATCGCCGAAGCGTCCTGTGCGCGTCGGTGCGGACGCCACGCCTGCGCGACGCGCGCAAACGCCGACCTTTCGGTGGCTTCCGCCAATCGCGCACCAACGGGCAACGCGTCGAGAAGGTCACCGTCGACTTCCAGCTGGCCGCGCACGAAGGCGTCACCGACCGCGCCCAGCGTGAGGCTCGGCAGTCCGCGCAACCAGGCAGGGTCCCGGACGCGCAGTGTCACCTGCACCGGGGTACCGAATTCGAGCGTGGAGCGATCCGGCAGCACGACGCGCAGAGGCAACCCGCCGGAGCGTCGGCAGGTGTCCGCCAGTTGCGTGAGTGCCCGTGTGGCGCCGGACCCCGCCACACCCTGCGGCACTCGGCTGAGTACATCGCTGATACCCATCGCCGCCTCCGCCAAGCCATGGTCGGCTGTGCTTTGCGATGAAACGAAGGCAATTTTGCATCCCGGCGGCGGCCGGCGCAAAGGCTCCCGTTGTGCGGTGCGCTGGCCGTTCGGACGCCGGTGGGTGGCCCGTCAGATGGCGCCAGCGATCGCGCGACCGAAATCCTCGGTGGAGCCCTTGCCGCCAATGTCGCGTGTCAAAGGTGCGTGCGTCGGACCCGTCGTCAGTACGGCCTCGATGGCCCTTAGAACCGTTGCTGAAGCTTCGGGATGACCGAGCCAGTCGAGCATCAGCGAGGCGCTCCAGATCTGGCCGATCGGATTGGCGATGCCCTTGCCGGCGATGTCCGGCGCGCTCCCGTGCACCGGCTCGAACAGCGACGGGAACGTGCGGTCCGGATTGAGATTGGCCGACGGCGCGATGCCGATCGTGCCGGTGCAGGCCGGGCCCAGGTCCGACAGGATGTCGCCGAACAGGTTGGACGCAACCACGACGTCGAACCAGTCCGGATGCTGCACGAAGTGCGCGGTCAGGATGTCGATGTGGAACTTGTCGACTGCGCACGTCGGGATAGCCCGGCGCGTCTCGCCTCGAAGCGCTCGTCCCAGTACGGCATCGTGATCGAAATGCCATTGCTCTTCGTGGCCGACGTCAGGTGCTTCGTCGGCCGCTTCGATCGCGAGCTCGAACGCGAACTTCTGCACACGATCGATGCCGTGCGCGGCTCATCACCGTCTCCTGGACCACGACTTCGCGCTGGTGCCCTCGAACATTCGGCCGCCGATCGACGAGTACTCGCCTTCCGTGTTCTCGCGCACGATCACGATGTCGATGTCGCCCGGCGGCCGCGGCCTGCCCTGCCGGTCCACGAGGGGCGACGCGATGCCCGGCATCAGCCGCACGGGCGCATGTTGACGTACTGGTCGAACTCGCGCCGGAACTTCAGCAGCGACCCCCACAGCGAGACGTGGTCCGGCACCGTCGCCGGCCAGCCGACTGCGCCGTAGAAGATCGCGTCGACGCCCGCAAGCCGGTCCTTCCAGTCGGCCGGCAGCATCGCGCCGTGCTGCGCGTAGTAGTCGCAACTCGCGAAATCGTGATGCTCGTACTTGAACTCGAAGCCGAAGCGGCGCGCCGCGGCGTCGAGCACGCGCAAGCCTTCGGGCATCACTTCCTTGCCGATCCCGTCGCCCGGGATCACTGCAATGCGTTGTGCCATGGCTCCTCCTTTCCCATGAAGCGCGCGAAGCCGGCGACCGGCTCGCGCTCGGTCTGCAGCGTGTTCTCGACCTTGCTCATGTCGGCGTAGCCGAGCGACATGCCGCAGACCACCATCTCGTTGTCCGGCAGCTCGAGCTGCTCCTTGATGACGCGGTGGAACTGCGTGAACGCGGCCTGCGGGCAGGTGTCGAGCCCGCGCGCGCGCGCGGCGATCATGATGTTCTCGAGGAACATGCCGTAGTCGAGCCAGCTGCCCTGCTCCATGATGCGGTCGATCGTGAAGATCATGCCCGACCGGCGCATCGAAGAACGCGTAGTTGCGGCCATGCTGCTCGTGCATCCGCGCCTTGTCGTCGCGCCCGATGCCGAGCAGCCCGTACAGATCCCAGCCGATCTTGCGCCGGCGCGCCAGGTACGGGTCGACCCACTGGACCGGGTAGTAGGCGTACTCCTCGGTGTGCTGCCTGCGCTGCTCCGGGTCGTCGTAGGCGGCGCGGATCGCGTCGCTCAGCGCGCTGGCGCGCGGCGCCCAGTCAGCACCGTCGACCTTCCACGGCTGCGTGTTGGTGCCGGACGGCGCGCGCGACGGCGATCGCCAGGATCTCCTCGATCGTCGCGCGCGGCACCGGAGTCGGCAGGAAGGCGCGGATCGACTGGCGCGTGCGGATCGCGTGGTCGACCACTTCGTGGGGACCGATCGGTGCTCGGCTGCTGGACTCTCATGCCTGGATTCTTCTCGAGAGCGGCGCGCAGCGGCGCCGGCAGGGAGGTCGGCCGCCGCGACGCGCGATCGACGTAGACGTGGACGAAGTGGCCCTGGGCGCTCGCGGCCGGCCTCGCCGTCGGCGAACACGCCGATCTCGTAGCGCACGCTCGAGGTGCCGAGCCGCGCCGATGCGCAGGCCGAGGTCGACCGGCTGCGGGAACGAGAGCTCGCTGAAGTAGCGGCACTGGGTCTCGACGACGAGCCCGATGACCGCCCCGCCCGTGATGTCGAGCACCCCTGCGCGGATCAGGTACTCGTTCACCACCGTGTCGAACCAGCTGTAGTAGACGACGTTGTTGACGTGGCCGTAGGCGTCGTTGTCCATCCAGCGCGTGGTGATGCGGTGGAAGTGCCGGTAGCTGTCGCGTCGAAGCGGGTGCCGGGCGCTCGGATGCTCATGTTGCTTCCTCCTTCCCGTCTTCAGGACCAGCGCCACGCCGGCCATCGTCACGACCACGCCGATCCACGCGAGCGCGCCGAGACGTTCGCCGAAGATCAGCCACGCGAACAGCGCAGTCATCGGCAGGCGTCAGGTACATCAGGCTCGCGACCTCGGTGGCGTGACCGCGGCGAATCATAACCAGCAGCAGCGAGATCGCCGACAAGCGACAAGCGCGAGCACCGACCACGCGAGCGCGCACCAGAACTCCAGCGTGAAGTCGACCGGCATGCGACTCGAGCGCCAGCGCAAAGGGCAGCACGCACGACGAACGAGGCACCGAACTGGATGAGGCTGCCGGTGCGCAGGTCGACCGCGCCGCCATGCGCTTCTGGTACAGCGTGCCGCCGTGATGCCGACCAGCGCGAGCAGGTTCGCCGCCAGCGCGAGCGGCCCGACGCCCGCCAGCGTCAGGCGGTCGGACAGCACCAGCGCGATGCCGGCGAATCCGAGCAGCAGTCCCAGCCCACTGCAGCCGCGTCGCCGCGCTCGCCGACGGTTGAACGCGAACAGCGCGGTGAACAGCGGCTGCGTGCCGACCAGCAGCGAAGAAACGCCTGCCGGCATGCCGAGCGCGATCGCGACCCAGACGCCGCCCAGATAGGTGGCCTGCAGCAGCACGCCGACCAGCGCGATGTCGCGCCACGCGCGCGGTGTGCGCGGCCATGGCGCGCCGTGTGAGCCACGACGATCGGCAGCAGCACGACGATGACGCCGGCGAAGCGGTAAAGCAGGAAAGTCAGCGGCGGCGCGATGGGTGCCGCGTACTTCGCCACGATGAAGCCCGTGCTCCAGAGCAGCACGAAGACGAAGGGCATGCCGTGAGCCACGCGGCCTGCCGGGCGCGTGACGACCGGCCTCACGACACGCGGGTGGCCACCTGCATCCCGGACGTCTCCTGACGTCGGCGCCACGCGTCGAACGCCGCGCGCACGGTATTGCAGTGCAAGTCGACCGTGAGTCGTCGATGTCGCGGCCGTAGCCACCAGCCATCGCACCGCGATCGGCACGCCGAGTCGCTCGGCGAAGCTCGAAGACGCGCCGTCGCGTGCGCGCATGCCGGCGCTCGACAGCGCCAGCTTGCCAAGGCGATCGTCCTCGTGCGCATCGGCGCCGGCGAGGATAGATGATGAATGCGGGGTTGAAGCCGCCGCTGCACCTCGCGAAGCGCGGCGTCCAGGTGCCGCGAGGTACGTCCTCATCTCGCGTGCCGTCCGGCAGCGCGACGTCGAGATCGCTGTGCCTGCTTGCGGAACGGGAAGTTCGTGTCGCCATGGATCGACAGCGTGAACACGGAGTCGTCGCCGGTCGAGGATCTCCGCCGTGCCATCGCCCTGGTGCACATCGAGGTCGATGACCGCCACCGCAGCACGCGTCGCGGGGCGCGCGCATCGGCCTGCATCACGCGCGCGGCGACCGCTGCATCGTTGAACACGCAGTAACCGGCGCCGCGCGCGCCGTGCGCGTGATGCGTACCGCCGGCAAGGTTGACCGCAACGCCTCGGTCGAGTTTCGCCGCGCGCAGCCGCGATCGTGGCGCCTGCCGAACGCTGCGACCGCTCGACCATCGCGTCGCTACCACGGAAAGCCGATCGCGCGGACCTCTTGCGGCTCGAGCCTGCCTTCGCGACACCCGCTCGATGTAGTCGCGGCGTCATGCGCGAGCGCCAGCTGTCCCATCGACGCGGCGTCCGGCTCCGAGAGCTGCACGCTCGGCAGCTCCGCTCGGCCACGCGCTCGCGGAGCAGGCGGTACTTCTGTCATCGGAAACCGGTGGTCCTCCGGCAGCGGCAGCACGAAGTGGTCGCTGTAGAAGGCTTTCAAGGCCAGGACGGATTGTCAGGACCGCGGGCGGGCGAGTGGATCGCGCGCCCGCTGGTGCAGCGCGTCACTTGAGGCTAGTGCCCGATCCCGCCAAGTGACTAGGCAAACTGGACTTAACCCTATGGTTTCGCTGGAATTTCGAGAGATGCCGACAGTTTGCGGCGTCGCACCAAAAGTTCTTGACATCAGGGCGCTCAGCGCTCAAAATTCGTCTTGTGCAGTGCAGCACGGCTGCAAAGAAACTCTGGAAACACCCTAAGTAACCCTCGCAATCGCCTACAGCAGGACCTCACCCAGGAGTCATCCATGTTCACCACCCCCGCGCAATTCGCCGAACTCCAGAAAGGCCAGATGGACGCCGCGTTCGCCCTCGGCCAGACCTTCTTTGACGCGCCGAGCGCCTGCTGGAACTGAACCTTGCCGCCGCCAAAGCGACGCTGGAAGAGTCCGTCGAGAAGAGTCCAGGCCCTGCTGAGCGCCAAGGACGTCCAGGAATTCGTGGCGCTGACCTCGGCGCGTCGCAGCCGACGCTTGAAAAGGCCGTCAGCTACTCGCGCACCGTGTACGGCATCGCCAACGGCGCCAACGCCGAAGTCTCGCGCATCGTCGAATCGCAGATCGCCGAGAGCAACAAGAAGGTCGCGCAACTGATCGACTTCGCCGCGAAGAACGCCCCGGCCGGCTCCGAGCCCGCCGTTGCCGCGTTGAAGAGCGCCGTCGCCGCCGCCAACACCGCGTACGACACGTTCTCAAAGGCCGCCAAGCAGGCCGTGGATTTCGCCGAGTCGAACGTTGCTGCCGCCACGTCGGCCACCATGAAGGCCGCCTCTGCGGCGAATGACTCGGTCAAGGCCCCCGCCAAGCGCAAGGCCGCCTAAGTCACTTGCACTAGCGAGGGAGGCTCCGCTTCCCTCGCGCCTGTAACGCGCCCGTCACCTCGATCGGCAAAAATCAGATCAGTCGGTCAGAAATGCCCGGCACGGCGTGCGGAATTTTCACCGCCCCGCCGCCGCGTGATTCAGTAACCTTCACCGTAGTGCTGCGCTGAATCCGGTTGTCTCCTTGGCACCACGGCCTGGGCGCCTGTCCAGGCACCCATCGATCTCCTCCTTGGTGGTGCTTTTCAAGCCCGGTCCATGTGACCGGGCTTTTTTTGCATCGGCGCCACGCACGCCCGGCCGTACCGGTCGGCCTTCCTATAATCGCAGCCTTTCGATATCGAGACTCTCCATGGAAGCCGAACGCCTCAACCAGATCGAAGGCACTGTTGCAGACCTACGCGGACGCCTGGCCGAACTGCGGAGGTATCTTTGACGTCGATGTGAAGGAAGCCCGGCTCGGGGAAGTCAGTCGGGCCCTTGAAGATCCCAAGGTCTGGGACGACCCCAAGCGGGCGCAGGAACTCGGTAGGGAAAAGAAGACCCTCGACCTCGTCGTGCAGAAGATGCATGCACTCGCGGGTAGCGTGCGTGACGCCGGAGAACTGTTCGAGATGGCGCGGGGTGACGACGACGACGCCACCCTGCTCTCCGTCGAGGCCGATGTCGCCGGGCTTGGCAAGCAGGTTGCCGACCTCGAGTTCCAGCGGATGTTCAACAATCCGCTCGATCCCAACAACTGCTTCATCGAGATCCAGGCCGGAGCCGGTGGCACCGAGGCGCAGGACTGGGCCGGCATGCTCGAACGCATGTACCTGCGATACGCCGAGCGACGCGGTTTCAAGCCGGAACTGCTCGACGAATCGCCCGGCGAAGTCGCCGGCATCAAGGGCGCAACGATCAAGATCAGTGGCGACTACGCCTACGGCATGCTGCGCACCGAGACCGGCATCCACCGCCTGGTGCGCAAGTCGCCGTTCGACTCGAACGCGCGGCGGCACACCTCGTTTGCCAGCGTGGTCGTCTACCCCGAGGTCGACGAAACGGTCGACATCGAGATCAACCCGGCCGACCTGCGCATCGACGTCTATCGCGCCTCCGGCGCCGGCGGGCAGCACGTCAACAAGACGGAATCCGCGGTACGCATCACGCACGCGCCGTCGGGCATCGTCGTGCAGAGCCAGAACGACCGCTCTCAGCACCGCAACCGCGCCGAGTGCATGGCAATGCTGAAGTCGCGCTTGTACGAACTCGAACTACGCAAGCGCATGGCTGAACAGAACAAGCTGGAGGAAGCCAAGACCGATATCGGCTGGGGCCACCAGATCCGTTCGTACGTGCTCGACCAGTCGCGCATCAAGGACCTGAGAACCAACGTGGAGATTGGCAACACGCAGGCAGTGCTCGACGGCGATCTCGACGATTTCATCGAGGCCAGCCTCAAGCAGGGCGTCTGATGCTGCGTCCGGCGATCGAGCGACCGGAACTCATGCCGCTCGCCGAGGGCGTCACCAGCGGCCGCTTCTTGCTGCGGCGCTATCGCTTCGGTGACGGGGCCGCGCTGTTCGAGGCATTGGCACCGCATCGCGAGGAATTGATGCAGTGGATGGAGTGGCCACGTCGGCATCAGCGCGTCGAGGATTCGGAATCGTATGCGCGACGCATGCACGCCGAGTTCATCCAGCGGCGCTCGATGCCGATGGCGATCTTCGAGGCAGACAGTGGCCGCTACCTGGGTGGCGCGGGATTTCATACGCCCGACTGGACCACCCCGAAGGCCGAGATCGGCTATTTCCTGGTGCCCCCTGCCCGCGGTTCGGGCGTCGCGAGCGATGTCGTCCGCCTGCAGATCCACTACGCCTTCGAGCAGATGCAGGTCAATCGCGTCTGGGGCGCGTGCGATGCCGGCAATGACGCCAGTGCCGGCGTCATGCGGCGCGCCGGCATGCGCGAGGAAGGGCTGCTGCGTGCAGAAGCCCGCGACCATCATGGCAAAGTGCGGAACACGCTCGTGTTCGGCCTGACGCTGGACGACTTCCCGGCCTGGACAGGCCTCCACGGTGTGCCCGACATCAACTACCTTCCGGTACCCGAATGAAACTGAACCGCCTGACCATCCTCACTGGTGCGTCGCGCGGACTTGGCGCAGCAATGGCCGAACAACTGCTGGCACCGGACACGTTGCTGCTGACCTTGTCGCGCCACCCCGATGCGACCCTGCTCGCCAGGGCGCAGGGCGCCGGCGCGACAGTGGAACAGTGGTCGATCGATCTTGGCCACGACATCGGCGCTGCGGCACGGCTTGAAACGTGGCTGCACCAGCACTCGTCTGCGGGCTTCGCGTCCGCGGCGCTGATCAACAACGCGGGTATGCTGGGACGCGTCGGTCCGGTTTCGAACAGTGACTCCGAAGAACTCGCTGCGGTGCTGCGCGTCGGCCTCGAGGCACCGCTGCTGCTGACGGCCGCTTTTCTGCGCGCCACGCGCGTCTGGGCCATCGACAAGCGCGTGCTGAATATCTCGTCCGGCGCAGCCCAGCGCCCCATTGCAGGCTGGGCGGCGTATTGCGCGGCCAAGGCCGGACTCGATCACTTCTCGCGAGTCACCGCGCTCGACGAGGCGCGGCTGCCGAACCCCGCGCGCATCGTTTCACTCGCACCCGGCGTCATCGACACCGACATGCAGGGCGAACTGCGCGCGGCCGACGCGAGCGGCTTTCCCGAGAAATCGCACTTCGTCGAACTCAAGTCGAGCGGGCAGTTGCCGACGCCCCAAGCCGCCGCCGCACGCGTGCTGGCCTACCTCCACCGCGACGATTTCGGCCGTGAACCGGTCGCCGACGTGCGCCAAGCCTGAATGCCCACCATGAACGAACCCTCTGCCCCGGTCGTCGACGAAAACCAGATCATTGCGGAGCGGCGCGCGAAGCTCGCGGAACTTCGTCGCCGCGGCCCTGCCTTCCCCAACGATTTCCAGCGCACGCATCTGGCGGACGAGCTGCACGCGAAGTACGGCGCCCTGGAACGCGAAGCGCTCGAGCAGCGGGGCGTCGAGGTTGCGGTGGCCGGCCGCATGATGCTGAAGCGGGTCATGGGCAAAGTGGCCTTCGCGACCGTGCAGGACGTCAGCGGGCGCATCCAGTTCTTCATCGCAAAGGACGAGGCCGGCGAGGCCGCGCTCGACGAGTTCAAGCGCTGGGACATCGGCGACCTGATCGCCGCACGCGGCGTGGTGTTCAAGACCCAGAAGGGCGAGCTGTCGGTGCGCGTGAGGGAACTGCGGCTGATGGCCAAGGCGCTGCGCCCGCTGCCTGACAAATTCCATGGCCTGGAAGACCGCGAGCTGCGTTATCGTCAGCGTTACGTCGACCTCATCATGAACGAGGAGACACGCAAGGCGTTCCTAGTCCGCAGCCGGGCGATCGCCGCGATGCGTGAGTTCATGGTCGCAGAAGGGTTTCTAGAAGTCGAAACACCGATGCTGCAGGTGATTCCCGGCGGGGCTGCGGCCAAGCCCTTCGTCACGCACCACAATGCGCTCGACATCGACATGTTCCTGCGCATCGCGCCGGAGCTGTACCTGAAGCGGCTGGTGGTCGGCGGCTTCGAGCGCGTGTTCGAGATCAACCGCAACTTCCGCAACGAGGGCGTGAGCCCGCGCCACAATCCCGAATTCACGATGATGGAGTTCTATGCCGCGTACCAGGAGTACACGTGGCTGATGGATTTCACCGAGCGGCTGTTGCGACACACGGCCGTTGCGGCCACGGGCTCGGCGGTGCTTCAGTACCAGGGACAGACGATCGATCTCGCCAGGCCGTTCGCGCGCATGACAACCGTGCAGGCGATCCGGGCACATGCTCCGCAGTACGGCGACGCGCAACTTGCCGACCGCGATTACCTGCACCGCGAGCTTCGCGCCAAGGGCAGCACGCACTCCGAGGAGGCCGGACTCGGCGCACTGCAGCTGGCGCTGTTCGAGGAGGTGGCCGAGTCGAAGCTCCTTCAGCCGACCTACATCGTCGACTACCCGGTCGAGGTCTCGCCGCTGGCGCGGGCCTCTGACGCACACCCCGAAATCACCGAGCGTTTCGAGCTCTTCATCGCCGGCCGCGAACTGGCCAACGGTTTCTCCGAACTCAACGATCCGGAGGACCAGGCGACGCGCTTCAACGAGCAGGCGAAGGCCAAGGCCGCGGGCGACGAGGAGGCGATGTACTACGACGCCGATTACGTGCGCGCACTTGAGTACGGCATGCCGCCCGCCGCAGGCTGTGGAGTCGGAGTCGACCGCTTCATCATGCTCGTGACGGATGCGCCCAGCATCCGCGACGTGATCCTGTTCCCTCACCTGCGACCGGAGACCTGATGCCCCAGGCCGAAAGGCTGCTGGCGCTCGCCGGACGACTTCAGGCGCGCGCCCAGCCGCTGCGACCGCCCGAGCTGCACCCGTTCGTTGTGGCGGGCCACACCGTCGGCTGGGCCGCGCCAGAGGTCGCGCGCTTTCTCGTGACGCGGACCAGCGGTTTCGAGCAGCGATCGGGGATGCTGCACCTCGTCGACGACGGGCTCAGTGTCACCCACCGTAGTGCCCTGCTGGCGGACGCCGCCATCCTTCTGCGCGATGCGGGGCTGCTACGCGGCTGGCGGGACGAGGCGCTCGCTGTTCGCGCTCACCCCGGCGGCCCGGTGCTCGCCACGGTCGAGCGGGCCGCGTGCCGTGCACTGGGCATCATGACCGAGGCCGTGCACCTGAATGCGTTTGGCGACGACGGGACACTGCTCGTCGCGCGCCGTGCGGCCCACAAGGCGATCGACCCCGGCCTGTGGGACAACCTGGTCGGCGGCATGGTCCCCGCCGGCGAGAACCTCGAACAGGCGCTCGAACGCGAGGCGTGGGAGGAAGCCGGCCTGGAACTTGACCGACTCGAGGTACATCACGGCCGCAGCTTTCACGTTCGCCGGCCGGTTACCGAGGGGTATCAGTCCGAGCGCATCTATGTGTACGAGGTGACCCTGTCGACCGACACGACGTGCAGCAACCAGGACGGCGAGGTCGCCGCCATCGAGCGACGGTCGCTTCCCGCGATCGTCGACGCAATCGAGCGTGACGAGTTCACGCTCGAGGCTGCGCTGGCCACGCTCGAGAGCCTCGCGCGACGCGGCGGTTTTGCGACGCCGCCGGGCTTGTACGAGTGACCATAGACGCCGTCGTCCTGTTCTTCATTCTCGGCGTCGTCGCGCGCCTGGCAAAGAGCGACCTGCGGCTGCCCGAGCCACTGTACGAGACCCTGTCGATATACCTGTTGCTGGCGATCGGCCTGAAGGGCGGCGTTGAGCTGGCGCGGCAACCCGTCGCCAGTGTGCTGCCGAGTGCCGTCGCCGCAGTCGCGCTGGGAGCAACGATTCCGCTGGTGCTCTACCCGGTGCTGCGCCGAATCGGGCGGCTTTCCGTGCACGACAGTGCTTCGATCGCGGCGCACTACGGCTCGGTGTCGGTCGTCACGTTCGCCGTGGCGACGAGCCTGCTGCTGCAGGCCGGCATCGCCAGCGAACCGCACATGCCGCTGCTGGTGGCATTGATGGAGGCGCCGGGCATCGTCGTCGGTATCGTCCTGGCACGCGCGCTGGCGCACACTGAAGGCAGTCGGCCGCCCCTGCGCTGGGGCGCGCTCGCCCACGAGGTGGTGCTCGGGAAGAGCGTCGTGCTGCTGCTCGGCGGCCTGGCGATCGGCACCCTCGCCGGTCCGCAAATGATCGCACCGATCGAGCCGGTGTTCTTCGGACTCTTCAAGGGCGTGCTGGCCCTGTTCCTGCTCGAGATGGGTCTGGTGGCCGGCGGCCGGCTCGCGGACCTGCGCCGCGCCGGCGCATTCCTGGTGGCGTTTGGCCTTGCGGCCCCATTGGTGCTGGGGTTCGTCGGAGCGCTGGTTGGTCACCTGCTCGGACTGTCGCTGGGTGGCACCGCGCTGCTCGCCACGCTGGCGGCCAGCGGTTCGTACATTGCGGCACCGACTGCGATGCGCGTGGCCGTTCCTGAGGCGAATCCGGCACTGTCGATCGGCGTGGTGCTGGGCGTGACCTTCCCGTTCAACATCACGATCGGCATTCCGCTCTACCTGCACTACGCGCGATGGCTCGGGAGCTAGTCATGCAGACGCACGCCAAGAAACTGCTCGTCATCATCACGGAGGCCGCGCTCGAGAAGAACCTCATACGGGACGCGCGGCAGTTCGGTGCGCACGGCTATACCATCGGCGACGTGCGTGGCGGCGGCGAACGCGGCGAGCGCGAAGCGAGCTGGGAGGCTGATCGCTCGATCGAGATGAAGATTGTGTGCGACTCGGCGGTCGCACAGGCGCTGGCGAAGCACGTGCTGTCGAGCTACGCCGCGAACTACCAGGTGGCGATGTTCACTGCCGAAGTCGGCGTGTTCCGCGCCGAGAAGTTCTAGCGCGCGACGCCGCCACGTCGAGGGCCCTCAGTCCGCTTCCTCGATCCACGCCTGCTGGATCGCCTCGAGGATCTTCTCGCCCGAATGTTTCGGATCGTCGTCGAAGCCGTCGAGCGCCAGCACCCAGTTGTAAAGGTCGGTGAAACGGATCGTGCGAGGGTCGACGTCCGGGTGTTCCTCGGCAAGTGCAATGGCGATTTCACGCACGTCGATCCACTTGAGCGATGGCATGGCTACTTGCCCTCCTTCGCGTAGTTAATGCTGTACTTGGGGATCTCGACTGTGAGGTCGGTGTCCTGCACGATCGCCTGGCAAGAGAGCCGCGACACCGGGGTCAGCCCCCAGGCGCGATCGAGCAGGTCTTCTTCATTGTCTTCAGCCGGCGGCAGAGACTGGAAGCCCTTGCGAACGATGCAATGGCACGTGGTGCAGGCCGCGACCTTGCCACACGCATGTTCGATATCGACGCCGTGGTCCAGCAGCGCATCGGCGAGCGAAACGCCGGAGGCAGCCTCGAACTCGGTCCCGGCCGGGCACAGTTCCTCGTGCGGCAATACGGTGATCTTGGGCATCTGCTGAAGCGCTACTTCGCCAGCTCCTCGATCGCGCGCCCGGCGAGTGCACCCCGGATCGACCGGTCCATGCGGCGCGCAGCAAAGTCGTCGGTGCCGGCCACGAGAGCCTCGGTTGCGACTCGGATCGCGGCGATATCGGTGTCCTGCAGATGCGCCCCGGTGTCGGCGACCAGGCGTTCGATCGCGTTGCGCTCGTCCAGGGACAGCAGGTCGCCATCGGCCGCGAGCGCCGCCACGGTGGCCTCCAGCAGCCGCTGCGCCTCCACCTGCTGCTCGCGCAACGCCCTGGCACGCATGTCTTCATCGGCCGAGCCAAACGACTCCTGCAGCATGCGGGCGACTTCATCGTCGCTGAGGCCGTATGTGGGCTTCACCGTGATGGCTGCCTCCACACCGCTGCCCATCTCGCGCGCCGCCACGGACAGCAGGCCGTCGGCGTCCACCGTGAAGGTCACGCGTATGCGCGCGGCGCCTGCCGCCATCGGCGGGATACCGCGCAGCTCGAAACGCGCCAGCGAACGGCAGTCTGCGACCAGCTCGCGCTCGCCCTGCACGACATGGATCGACATGGCCGTCTGGCCATCGCGGAAGGTCGTGAACTCCTGCGCACGCGCCACCGGGATCGTCGAGTTGCGCGGGACGATCCGCTCCACCAGTCCGCCCATCGTCTCGAGGCCGAGCGAGAGCGGAATGACGTCGAGGAGCAGCCAGTCGTCGCCGGCTGCGCGGTTGCCTGCCAGCAGGTTCGCCTGCATCGCCGCTCCGAGCGCAACCACCTTGTCCGGGTCGATGTTCGTCAGCGGGGTCTGCCCGAAGAATGCACCGACCGCCTTGCGCACGTGCGGCATGCGGGTCGCGCCACCGACCATCACGACACCGTCGACATCCGTCGGCTTGATGCCGGCGTCCTGCAGGGCCTTGCGGCACGCAACGAGCGTCTTGTCGACCAATGGCTGTGTCATGCGCGCGAAGTCGCGGCTCGTCGCCGGTACGTCAACCACCTCGCCCGTCGTCAACACCGCGTTGGCACGGACTTCCGGATCGACGGAAAGCAGCTCCTTCACGTCGCGCGCCTTCACCATCAGGGAACGCGAGTCCTGCTGCGACAAGGGCAGCAGCCTGGCCTGCTCGATGATCCAGCAGAACAACCGATGATCGAAATCGTCGCCGCCCAGCGCCGAATCGCCGCCGGTCGACAGCACTTCGAAGACTCCCTTGGACAGCCGCAGGACGGAGATGTCGAAGGTGCCCCCGCCGAGGTCGTAGACCGCGTAGATCCCCTCGGCCGAGTGATCCAGTCCGTAGGCGATCGCGGCAGCGGTCGGCTCGTTCAGCAGGCGCAGGACATTGATGCCCGCGAGCTTCGCGGCGTCCTTCGTCGCCTGCCGCTGCGCGTCGTCGAAGTACGCCGGCACCGTGACCACCGCTCCGACGAGTTCGCCGCCGAGGGCTTCCTCGGCACGTGAACGCAGGGCCTTCAGGATCTCCGCCGACACCTCTACCGGACTCTTCACGCCGGCGGCGGTGCGGATCTGCAGCATGCCCGGCGCCTGGCCTGGCCGGTCGACGAAGTCGTACGGCATGCTCTCGACATGCAGCACGTCGGCGCGGGTTCGGCCCATGAATCGCTTGACCGAGACGACGGTGTTGCGCGGATCGAGCGACTGGTGCTTTTGCGCCTCGTAACCCACCTCCACCGAGCCATCGGCCAGGTATCGCACGATCGAGGGGAGCAGGCTGCGGCCTTCGGCATCATCGAGGACAACCGGGATGCTGTTGCGTACCGTGGCGACCAGTGAATTGGTCGTGCCCAGGTCGATTCCGACGGCGAGTCGATGCTGGTGCGGCGCGGCCGATTCGCCCGGCTCGGCAATCTGCAGGAGCGCCATTACGCCGACGCCTCACGGGGATGCGACAGCCCTTCATCGGCCGCACGAAGCTCATCGCCGAACTTCTCGATGAACATCAGCTGGCGAACCAGCTGGGCGGCTGACGCGAAATCGGAGCGCCGGTCGATCGCCTCGCCGATCTCGGCGATCACTCGCGACCTCTCGGCCGCCATCCCATCAGCGAGCCCCGCCAACTGCTTGGCATCAGCGCTCCGTCGCACGTCTTCCAGCGCCTCGCGCCACTCCATCTGCTGCACGAGAAACGGACCTGGCATTGCGGTATTCGATTCGGCGCCGATCGCAACCCCAGCGCGTTCACAAAGGTAGGCTGCCCGTGACAACGGAGACTTCAGGGTCCGGTACGCCTCGTTCGCCCGTGCCGCCCACTGCATCGCGACGCGGCGCTCGGCCGCCGTGCCGGCGGCGAAGCGATCGGGATGGACCTTGGATTGCACGGCCTTGTACGCACTCTCCAATGCCGTCTCGTCGATCGCAAAGCGAGGCGGCAACGCGAACAGCGCGAAGTGGTCGGGGTGAGACATGGTGCTGTCGGCGCGTTGACTGCGGCGCGCCGGTCCGCGCGGCTAGACGTTGAAGGACTCGCCGCAGCCGCAGCGGTTCTTTTCATTCGGGTTGTTGAAGCGAAAGCCCTCGTTCAGGCCCTCGCGCACGAAGTCCAGTTCGGTGCCCTCGATGTAGGGCAGGCTCTTTGGGTCGACCAGGATCTTGACGCCATGGCATTCGAAGGTCTGGTCTTCGGGCTGGGCAGCGTCGGCGTATTCGAGCTTGTACGCCATGCCGGAACACCCGGTAGTGCGCACGCCCAGACGCAATCCCACGCCCTTGCCCCGCTTCTGCAGGAATGCCGCGACGTGTTGCGCTGCCCGTTCGGTCATCGTGACTGACATTGCCTTGCTCTCCGTGCCGATCATGCTGCCTTGGGTTCCGCCTGCTGCTCGAGCTGGCCATGCTTGCGACGGTAATCCTCGACCGCCGCCTTGATTGCATCCTCGGCGAGGATCGAGCAATGGATCTTCACCGGCGGCAGCGCGAGTTCCTCGGCGATCTGCGTGTTGCGGATCTTGGCCGCTTCGTCGAGCGTGCGACCCTTGACCCACTCGGTGACAAGCGACGACGAGGCGATCGCGGAACCGCAGCCGTAGGTCTTGAAACGAGCGTCTTCGATGATGCCGCGCTCGTTGACCCTGATCTGCAGCTTCATCACGTCGCCGCACGCAGGCGCGCCGACCATTCCGGTGCCGATGCTTTCGTCACCCTTGTCGAATGACCCGACATTGCGCGGGTTCTCGTAGTGATCAATGACTTTGGAGCTGTATGCCATGTTGGCCTCTTGTGCGAACTCAGTGGGCAGCCCACTGGACTGAATTCAGATCGACGCCGTCCTTGTACATTTCCCACAGGGGCGACATCTCGCGCAGGCGCGCCACCTGGCGCGTGACCAGACTGACCGCGTAGTCAATCTCTTCCTTCGTAGTGAAGCGACCGACGCTGAAACGGATGGAACTGTGCGCCAGTTCGTCGCTGCGGCCCAGCGCGCGCAGAACATACGACGGCTCGAGCGACGCGGACGTGCAGGCCGAACCGGACGACACGGCGACATCCTTGATGGCCATGATCAGGCTCTCGCCCTCAACGAAATTGAAGCTGACGTTAAGGTTGTGCGGCACGCGCAGCTCGAAGTCACCGTTCAGGTAGACCTGCTCGATCTGTGAAAGCCCGGCCCACAGCCGGTCGCGCAGCATGCGGATGCGCTCGTTCTCGGTCGCCATCTCCTCGCGCGCGATGCGAAACGCCTCACCCATGCCAACGATCTGATGTGTGGGCAACGTGCCCGACCTCAAGCCGCGCTCGTGACCGCCGCCATGCATCTGCGCCTCGAGCCGCACGCGCGGCTTGCGACGTACGAACAGCGCCCCGACGCCCTTGGGACCGTAGGTCTTGTGCGCCGAGAACGACATCAGGTCGACCTTGAGTTGCCTCAGGTCGACGACGACCTTGCCGGTCGCCTGCGCGGCGTCGACATGGAAGATGATGCCGCGCGAGCGGCACATTTCACCAATCGCCGGGATGTCCTGAATGACGCCAATCTCGTTGTTCACGAACATCACCGAGACAACGCTCGTGTCGGGACGAAGTGTCGCCTCGAGCTTCGCGAGGTCGAGCAGGCCATTCGTCTCGACATCGAGGTACGTGACTTCGAAACCCTCGCGCTCGAGCTCGCGCATCGTGTCGAGCGTCGCCTTGTGCTCCGTCTTCACGGTGACAAGGTGCTTGCCCTTGTCCTTGTAGAAGTGGGCGGCGCCCTTCAGTGCAAGGTTGATCGACTCGGTCGCGCCGGAAGTCCAGATCAGCTCCCGCGGGTCACAGTTGACCAGCGCAGCGACGTTTTCGCGGGCGGTCTCGACTGCCTTCTCGGCCTCCCAGCCGTACGCGTGACTGCGCGATGCGGGATTGCCGAAATGGTCGCGCAACCAGGGAATCATCGCGTCGACGACGCGCGGATCCACCGGCGTCGTCGCCGAATAGTCCAGATAGATCGGAAGCTGCATTTCCCTGCCCCTGCTACGTCAGCGCGGTCTCGTTCTTTTCGTCGGACTCGGCCCGAGCGCGGGCACGATTATCGTGCAACACGGCGCTACCGGCACCCTTGTCCACCCGGGCCTTCTGCTGCTCCACGAGGTCGGCCAGGCTGACGGAGTCGAGGTAATCGACCATGCGCGCGTTAAGGTTGGCCCAGAGGTCGTGCGTCATGCAACGCTGGTCATCCTGGCAGTTTTCCTTGCCGCCGCATTGCGTTGCGTCGAGCGGTTCGTCAACCGCAAAAATGATGTCGGCGACGGTGATGTCCTTGGCAACCCGGCCGAGGGTGTAACCGCCGCCCGGACCGCGGGTGCTCTCCACCAGCTCGTGGCGACGCAGCTTGCCGAACAGCTGCTCAAGATAGGACAGGGAGATCTTCTGCCGCTGGCTGATGCCTGCCAGCGTCACCGGTCCGTTATGTTCGCGCAGCGCGAGGTCGATCATGGCGGTCACTGCAAAGCGGCCTTTGGTAGTCAGTCTCATCGCATGGTCCTTTCGGGTGGAGGCGTCTGGTGTGACCGGACCGCACACCGAAGATTCCCGATAGATTTCGTCAGGATTGTACTAATCCCGACTATTGCAGTCAACTTTAGCGTAGAGGCGCGCCAGATCGCCCCAAACAGCAAAACGGCGCCGAAGGCGCCGTCGCAAGGGTCGTTACGGACGTGTCTAGCGCACCTTTGCCCGCCCACGCGCTCGACGCAGCAGGAGCGCCGGCAGCAGCAGGGGCAGGAAGTACGACGGGTACAGCGCGCCGCCGCCGCCCGACGCCGGGGGGTTCGCGGCGCTGTCCGATGCCGCGCTCGAAGTCGCCGACGACGACCCGGCAACGACGCTGCCGGCCAGCGGGACCAGCGAGTTGCCGTTCGTCGTCGACAAGCCGATCGACGCAGTGCGCGTCAGCGACGCACCGGCACCTGGCTGGAACGTCACGTTGATCGTGCAGTTGCCGCTGTTCGGTCGCAGCGTGATCCCCGGGCAGCTCGATGCAGTCACGCGGAAATCCGCGGCGTCGCCCCCGGACGCAATCGTCACGGCGTTATTGGTAGCGAACACCAGATCCGCGGTGCCCGCGTTCGTGATGGTCGCGGTGGCACTCGCGCTGCCGCCCACTGCGGTCGCGGCGAAGATCGGCCCGCTGGCCGGGGAGTAGCGCAGGATCGGCGCCGGACCTGCAATGCCAGCAATGAAGGACGCGAGGTCGGCAACCTGTGCCGTCGTCAGCGTGAACAAGGCTTTCATCCCTGTGGGCCTGTTGCCCAACGAGATGTCGGACAGCGCCGCGTTCAGCGCTTCCAACGCCTTCTCGAAGCTCATGGTGCCCGCCGGCCCTGCGGGCGTCGCCCGGTTGGTGATGTTGGCGCGGATGATCGTCAGCGAATTCACCGCCGCAGGCTCCGTCGTCGAGTGGCAACCCGAACACGGAGGCGACAGGGTGGTCGTGAAGAGCTGCTGGCCCGCATTGGAGTCGCCCGACGTCTGCGCCGATGCGACACCTAGGACTGCCGTCAGCATCGCGGCAGTGACGCCACGCGCCAGCCTGTTCCCTGCCTCGCCCATCAGATCCACTCTCCGCCAGAGGCGCATCGCATCGACGAATGCGCGGCGCACACTCACACGCGTGCGCGCTGGATTCTGTTCGAGGATGTCCGGACTTTCGATCCGCCTTACGTGCTAGCGCCGTGACTGCAGTGCTGGCCCCGTGCGGGACGGCTCGTCCAAATGCACTAGCTCGCCCTTACCTGGGGCGGGAGTCAGTTACGTCGCCAATGCATGCTCGAGGTCGCGCTCGAGATCGACGACCGACTCGAGGCCGACCGCCACGCGGATCAGTCCTTCACGGATGCCGGCACGCTCTCTGGCCTCGGCGCTGATGCGGCCGTGCGTCGTTGTCGCCGGATGGGTGATTGTCGTTCTCGTGTCACCGAGATTGGCCGTGATCGACATCAGCCGCACGCGATCGATCACGCGCCAGGCATTGGCCCGGGCTGACGCCGGAGTATCGCCAGCGACCTCGAATGAGACGACAGCACCCGGCAGCGACTGCTGGCGCGCACTCAGCGCCGCCTGCGGGTGCGACCCGAGCCCGGGGAAATAGACGCGCTCGACTGCGGCATGGGCATCGAGCCAGCGGGCCAGCTGCAGCGCTGACACAGACTGTGCGCGCATCCGCACCCCGAGAGTTTCCAGCCCCTTGAGCAGCACCCAGGCGTTGAAAGGGGACAGGCTGGGACCGGTCGTGCGCAGCACCGGCAGTACCAGTTCGCGGATGAAGCGGCGTGAACCAAGGACTGCCCCACCCAGTACCCGGCCCTGCCCATCAAGGTACTTCGTCCCGGAATGGACGACGGCGTCGACGCCGAAGTCGAGCGGACGCTGAGCGACCGGCGTGCAGAAGCAGTTGTCCACGACGGTGATCGCACCGATGTCACGGCCAAGCTTGGAAAACGCCGCCAGATCGGTGATCTCCATCAGCGGATTCGACGGGGTCTCGCAGAACATCAGCTTAGTCCCCGGGGTGGCGGCGGCCCGCCACGCCGCAGGGTCCACGCTGTCGACATAGCTCACACTGATGCCGAACCGCGCAAGAACCGTGGAAAACAGCTGCACCGTCGCGCCAAATACGTTCGCCGCGCAGATGACGTGGTCGCCGGTCTTGAGCGTGGCCAGGCAGGTCGCCATGATCGCGGACATGCCGGAAGCCGTCGCCAGGCAGTCCTCGGCGCCTTCCAGAGACGCAAGGCGCTGCTCGAACATGCGTACCGTGGGATTGGTGAACCTCGAATAGACGTAGCCGTCATCGGCACCGGAGAAGCGCTCGGCCGCCTGTGCGGCACTGTCGAACACGAAGCTCGACGTCAGGAACAGCGCCTCGCTGTGTTCGCCGAAGGGCGTACGCAGCGTGCCCGCACGCACCGCACGCGTATCGAATTCGAAATTCAGGGGAGTGTCGTCGTCGGCCATAAAAAAACCCGCCGGCAGAAGCGCAGCGGGTTCGTTTGAGCCCCTCGCTTTAGCCGCATTTGTTAAGCGCCCGCAAGCTGAGACTTCAAATCGGCGCGATGGGCGGATTGTATACGAGGACCGCGACTTCGCGTCGGAATCCGGCCGAAGTCAATCCGCCGACGCGAGGTTGAGGTTCAACTGTGCGCGCGGCTCGCCGTCCGAGCCGACTGCCGCTTCGCGGCTGGCTTCGAGCCGGTCAAGGTACTCGGGCGTCACGTCGCCGGTGATGTAGACCCCGTCGAAGCAGCTGGCCTCGAAGCTATTCAGGTGCGGACCCAACTCGGACACCGAGGCCTTCATCGCATCGATGTCCTGGTAGACGAGACCGTCGGCCTCGATCATCTGCTGGATCTCCTCGTCCGAGTGTCCGTGAGCGATCAGCTCGCCGCGCGTCGGCATGTCGATTCCATAGACATTCGGAAACCGGACCGGCGGCGCCGCCGAAGCAAAGATCACCCGGTTTGCGCCCGATTCGCGCGCCATGTGCACGATCTCGCGCGACGTCGTGCCCCTGACGATGGAGTCGTCGACCAGTAGGACGTTCTTGCCCCGAAATTCCGTCGGCAAGGCGTTCAGTTTCTGCCGAACGCTCTTTCGCCGGACCGACTGGCCCGGCATGATGAACGTGCGTCCGACGTAGCGGTTCTTGAAGAATCCCTCGCGGAATTCGAGTCCAAGCTTCATCGCGAGCTGCATCGCCGCTGGACGGGACGTGTCCGGAATCGGCATGACGACATCGATCTCGCCGCCTCGAAACTCGCGCCGGATCTTGTCGGCGAGATGCTCTCCCATCTTCAGACGCGACGCGTACACGCTGACGCCGTCCATGACCGAATCGGGACGCGCGAAATACACGTACTCGAAGATGCACGGGTTGAGCGAAAAACGCTCCGCACACTGCTGCGCATAGAAGTTGCCGTCGAGGTCGATGAAGATGGCCTCACCCGGCCCGACATCGCGCACGAACTTGAAGCCGAGCCCCTCGACCGCCACCGATTCGCTCGCGACCAGATACTCGGTTCCGCTGTCCGTCTCGTTGATGCCGTAGCACAGCGGACGGATGCCGTAGGGGTCGCGGAAAGCCAGGATGCCGTGCCCGGCGATGTGGGCGACGCAGGCATAGGCACCGCGGACGCGGCGATGCAGTCCGGCCACGGCGCGGAATATCGTCGCAGGGTCGAGGGTGTAGGTCGAGCTCTGTTCCTGCAGTTCGTGCGCAAGCACGTTGAGGAGCACTTCAGAGTCCGAAGTCGTATTGATGTGCCGGCGGTCGATGCGAAACATCTCGCTTTTCAACTGCTCCGCATTCGTGAGGTTGCCGTTGTGGCCCAGCGTGATACCAAAAGGCGCGTTCACGTAGAACGGCTGGGCTTCTTCCGGGCTGGTGGCGGAGCCCGCCGTGGGATAACGAACGTGAGCGATACCGACATTGCCAGTCAGGTTGCGCATGTTCCGGGTGCGGAAGATCTCACGCACCATGCCGTTGCCCTTCCACATCGAGAAGGTGCTGCCGGCCCCGGTGGCGATCCCGGCCGCGTCCTGCCCACGGTGCTGCAGCAGCTGCAACGAGTCATAGAGCAGCTGATTGACCGGCCCTGTGGCAACCACGCCTACGATCCCGCACATGTAGCTATCCGCCTGATCGCCCGCAGGCGTGTTGGTTGTCAGGGCGCTGCATCGGGTGTTCTCTCCTATCCCGGGTTCGGCGTGTGGCGTGCCAGGGATTGCGGCAACAACGGCGAGGCGAATCGTACGCTCGCCTGCACCCACGGCAAGAAGGTCGACGCGTCCCACCACGGCTGACGTGGGGCTCCGGCGGCCATGGCGAGCATCGCGGCGATGCCGATCAGCAGCGCACCACGCACTACACCGAACATGCCGCCCAGGAGCCGGTCTTCAAGCGAAAGCTTCGCTGCATTGAGGGTCGCTCGGAGCATTACTGCCAGCAGCGCCGCCAGCAGCAAGGTGCCGACGATGATGAATAGGCCGACCAGTGCCGTGCGGGCTGCCAGAGGCAGTTCGAATGGCAGTGACGCAGCCAGCGGCTCGCTGAAGCGCAGTGCGAGCATCCCTCCGGTGATCCAGCCGGCGAGTGCAAACAGTTCGCGAACGACACCTCGCACGATGCCCAGAAGAATCGACAGGCCGAGCGCCAAGACGAGGGCCCAGTCGATCACGGTCATCCGGCGCTAGGAGACGACGTTGGCGTTGATGCCGAGAGACTTCAACCGGGCGCGTACGCGTTCGGCATCCTCTCGGGTTGCATACGGACCGACGCGGACGCGGTAGCGGGCCCCGTCGGCCGTATCGACACGCTCGGTGTAGGTCGCGAGACCCGACTTCTTCAGACGGTCCGCGAGTTCTCGCGCTGCCTGCTCGGTGGACGTGGCGGCGGCCTGCACAGCAAACTTTCCGCCCTTCACTGATGCGGGAAGCTTGTCGCTGCCGGACTTCGGATCCGCTGTGAGGGCCGCCTTCGACTCTTCGGCCTTCGTCGCGGTCGCAGCCTTGTTCGGCTTGCCCTCGCCCGCCTTCGCGTCGCTGGCCTTGGGCGTCGCGGATGAAGCTTCCCCAGCTGCCGATTGAGCGCTCGGCGGTGCGTCGGGCGGCGGCGCCAGGGGCACGTTGTCCGGCGCGGGCACAGGCGGGAGCGCGAGTCGTGGCGAGAACTTTGTCTTCTCGCTCGGAATGTCGATCGGAATGTTGTCTGCGAGGGGCTTGGGCTCCGGATCCAGCACCATCGGAACGACGATCACTACGAGCAGCAGCAGCGCCGCCGCACCGATCAGGCGGCGCCGCGCACGCGCGCGCAACGCGACCGTCGGATCAGCGCGGCCGGAATCTTCACCACCGGCGTTGGTGCGGGGGGAGCGGGATCTCGAGGCGTCAGGGGAAGTGTTTTTGCGACGCCAGAAGGCCAGGGACATCCGTGCTCCAGTCGAGATCCTCAGCGCTGCGCCGGCATCGCGCGGATCGCGCGCAGCGTTTCAGCGACAGTGAGGAATGAACCGAAGGCGACAATTCTATCATCGGCCGAAGCGGCTTCGCGCGCAGCGAAGTACGCATCGCTGATCGTTTTGTGCTCAGTGATCGACTTGCCGGCGCCCTCGGCGACTCCGGCCGCGAGCAGCAACTCGGCGATCGCTGCTGCCGCTGCTCCGCGGCCTCCGGGCGTGGAGCCAACGTGCCAGTGATCGACACGGTCACCGAGCCGGGCAACGACACCCGCTATGTCCTTGTCGCGCAGCATGCCAAACACGGCATGCGTGACCGGAAAGAATCCCATGCTGTCCAGGTTCTGGGCCAGCACGGCAGCCGCATGCGGGTTATGCGCAACGTCGAGGATCGTGGTCGGCTGCCCGGGGAGCACCTGGAAGCGCGCCGGAATCTCGACCGTCAGCAGTCCCTGGCGCACCGCCTGCTGCGACACCGGAATCCGCTCCGACAGCGCCTCCAGCGCGGCCAGTGCCCCGGCCGCGTTCAGCAACTGATTCGCTCCGCGCAGCGCCGGGTAAGGCAGGCCACTGCGACGGACGAGCCGGCCGCCATAGGCCCACTGCTGGCGATCACCCGAATAGTTGAAGTCGCGGCCAAAAAGCCAGAGGTCGGCGCCAACGCTCGCGGCGTGGTCGAGCAGAGTCTGCGGTGGTTGCGGATCGCTGCAGATCGCCGGTCGTCCGGATCGATAGATGTGCGCTTTCTCAAAGCCGATCGACTCGCGCGTCGGCCCGAGGTAGTCGACATGATCCACGTCGATCGAGGTGACGATCGCGGCGTCCGCATCGACGAGATTGACCGCGTCCAGTCGGCCGCCCAATCCGATCTCGAGGATTGCGGCATCGAGACGCGCCGCGGCAAACAGCCGAAGCACGGCGAGCGTCGTGAACTCGAAGTACGTGAGCGACGTCGTGCCCCGTGCAGCCTCGACGGCTTCGAACTGACCGATCAGCTGCGCGTCGGAGGCGTTAACCCCGTCGATGCGCGCACGCTCATTGAAGTCAAGCAGATGTGGCGAGGTGTAGAGCCCGGTCCGATAGCCGGCGGCGCGCAGGATGCTGTCGAGCATCGCGCAGGTCGAACCCTTGCCGTTGGTTCCCCCGACGACGATCGTCGGCGCATGAAGCGCGAGATCGAGGCGCGCGGCAACGGCACGGACGCGGTCCAGCCCGAGGTCGATTCCCTTGGGGTGCAAGCGCTCGAGGCGAGCGAGCCAGTCGGCCAGCGTGGGGGGTTGCAAAGACTCTGTCGCGATCCCGCCGGAGCGGGAGCGTCCGAACTATGAAATCGCGTCGGCCGGCTGTCTGAGCAGCACTGCAAGCACGCGAGCGATTACGTCGCGCATCTCGCGCCGGTCGATGATCATGTCGATCGCGCCTTTGGTCATCAGGAACTCGGCGCGCTGAAAGCCTTCCGGCAGTTTCTCGCGGACGGTCTGCTCGATGACGCGCGGACCCGCGAAGCCGATCAGGGCCTTCGGTTCGGCGATGACGACATCGCCCATGAACGCGAAGCTCGCGGAAACGCCACCCATCGTTGGATCGGCAAGCACCGAAATGAACGGCAACTTCGCCTCGGCCAGCCGCGCGATCATCGCGGTCGTCTTGGCCATCTGGAACAGCGACAGCAGGCCCTCCTGCATGCGCGCGCCGCCGGTCGAAGTGATGCAGATGAACGGCACCTTCTGTTCGATCGCGGTCGCGACGCCACGCACAAAGCGCTCGCCGACCACCGAGCCCATCGAGCCACCCATGAACTCGAACTCGAAGCACGCGACAACGACCGGCAACGCCCGTATCGCCCCGCCCATGACCACCAGCGCATCGGTCTCGCCGGTCTGCTCCATCGCTTCCTGCAGGCGCTCCGTGTACTTGCGGCTGTCCTTGAACTTCAGGGCGTCGACCGGTAGCACTTCCTGCCCGATCTCGTAACGGCCCTCAGCATCCATCAGCGCGTCCAGCCGCGCCCGCGCTCCGATGCGAAGGTGGTGCGCGCACTTGGGGCACACCATCTGGGTCTTCTCGAGTTCGGCGCTGTACAGCACCGCCTCGCAGCCCGGGCATTTCGTCCACAGCCCCTCCGGCACCACCTTGCGGGCCGTGCCCTCCTCGCGCTTGATGCGCGGCGGGAGGATCTTGTCGATCCAGCTCATCGCAGACCTCCGGAAAACGCACTGCCGGTTTCGTGAACGAGACGTCTGTGCAGGATCATGCCGCCACCCGGACCGTCATGCTGTCGAGTGCAGTGCGGATCTCCTTGACCAGCGCCTCGACGGCTGCGACTGCGCGGTCGCGCGGTGCAGATTCCATTTCCTGGATCAGGCGCGAGCCGATGACGACAGCATCCGCGACCTGTGCGACAGCCACGGCACTGGCCGCGTCACGGATGCCGAATCCGACACCGACCGGCACCGAGGTGTGTTTGCGGATCAGCGGCAGTCTGGCCGCGACGCTCGCAACATCGAGATTGCCGGCGCCGGTGATTCCCTTGAGGCTCACGTAATAGAGGTAGCCGGCAGCGTGACGCGCGACCTCCTCGATGCGGTAGTCGGTCGAGGTCGGCGCCAACAGAAAGATCGGATCGATGTCCGCTGTCCGCATGTCGGCAGCGAACTCCCCACACTCCTCGGGCGGATAGTCGACCACCAGTACACCGTCGACGCCCGCGCTGCGCGCAGCCTCGGAAAACTCCCGCCGGCCCATGCGCTCGATCGGGTTGGCATAGCCCATCAGCACGACCGGCGTCGCCGTATCCGACTTGCGGAATTCGGCCACGAAGGCCAGCGTCTGGCGCAGTCCGACGCCATGGCGGATTGCACGCTCCGCAGCACGCTGGATCACGGGTCCATCGGCCATCGGGTCCGAAAATGGAACACCCAGTTCGATGACGTCGGCGCCAGCGCGCGCCAGCGCGTGCAGCAGCGGAACCGTCAGCGCAGGATCGGGATCGCCAGCGGCGATATACGGAATGAGGCCCTTGCGACCGGCCGCCTTCAACTGCGCAAAGCGCTGTGCGATGCGCGACATCAGCGCGTCCCGCCGTGGCGCTGGCGAAACTCCAGCGTCGCCTCGCGACATGAAGCGCGACAGTAGAACTCCAGACCGCTCGCTTCAGCCACGATATGCAGGTCCTTGTCACCGCGACCCGAAAGATTCACGAGCAGCACCTTGTCCCTGGGCAGCGTCGGCGCGAGCTTAGTCGCGTACGCAAGCGCATGGCTTGACTCCAGCGCCGGGATGATGCCCTCGATACGGCAGCACTCGTGAAACGCCTTCAGCGCTTCCTCGTCCGTGGCGCCGACATACTGGGCACGCCCGCTGTCCTTCAGCCACGCATGTTCGGGTCCCACACCCGGGTAGTCGAGTCCTGCAGAGACCGAGTGTGTCTCCGTGATCTGGCCGTTTTCATCCTGCAGCAGATACGTGCGGTTGCCGTGCAATACCCCGGGGGTGCCACATTGCAGGCTCGCCGCATGACGCATCGTCGTCAATCCCTCGCCGGCCGCCTCTACGCCGACCAGCTTCACCTGCTCGTGCGGGATGTAGTCGTAGAAGATGCCCATCGCGTTGCTGCCGCCGCCGACGCAGGCGATGACGACATCAGGCTGGCGCCCGACCATTTCCGGCATCTGCCACAGGCACTCCTTGCCGACCACGGAATTGAAGTCGCGCACCATCATGGGATACGGGTGCGGTCCGGCGACGGTACCGATGATGTAGAACGTGTTCTCGACGTTCGTCACCCAATCGCGCATCGCTTCGTTCAGTGCATCCTTCAGTGTGCGCGAGCCGCTCTCCACCGGTACCACCTCGGCGCCGAGCAGCTTCATGCGGTACACGTTGGCCGCCTGCCGCCCGACGTCCTCGCTGCCCATGTAGACGACGCACTTCATGCCGTAGCGCGCCGCGACCGTGGCGGTGGCCACGCCATGCTGACCCGCGCCGGTCTCAGCGATGACGCGCGGCTTGCCCATGCGCTTCGCCAGCAGCGCCTGCCCGATCGTGTTGTTCACCTTGTGCGCGCCGGTGTGGTTCAGATCCTCGCGCTTGAGGTAGATCTGCGCCCCGCCCAGTTGCTCGCTCCAGCGCTTCGCGTGATAGATCGGGCTGGGGCGGCCCACGTAGTGCTTGAGCTCGCTCTTGAACTCGGCGATGAACTCCGGATCCTTCTGGTATCGCGCGTAGGCTTCGCGCAGCTCCTGCAGCGCGTGCATCAGCGTCTCGGCGACGAAGATACCGCCATAGGGGCCAAAGTGTCCGCGCTGATCCGGAAGATCGTAGGGTTTCATGCAAGGGCTTCGTCCGCGGCCCGAACTGCCGCGATGAACTGGTTGATGCGTGATGCGCTCTTGATACCCGGGGAGTCCTCGACTCCGCTGCTGACGTCCACCGCATGCGGGCGCAACCGCCGGATCGCGTCGCCGACGTTCTCGCTGCGCAGACCGCCCGCCAGCACCAGCGGCTTGGTCCGCCGCAGCGGCACCCGCCCCCAGTCAAATGTCGTTCCGCTGCCACCGAACGCCTCCGACGGTGAGTCAGCCATCAGTGCGATCGCCGAATGAAACTGGCGCTCGCAGTCTAACAAATCGACCTCGGGGTCCATGCGGATCGCGCGCATGTACGGCCGACCGTAGCGGCTGCACGCGGGTTCGTGCTCGTCACCGTGAAACTGCAGCAGCGCGTCGGGGACCGCCGCGAGCGCGTCCTCGATCAGGTCAGCCGCTGCGTTGACAAACAGCAGCACCGGCGTCGCAAACGGGGGTAGATGGCGCGTCAGCGTACGAAGACGCACCGGTGCGATATACCGCGGGCTCTTGGGATAGCAGACGAAACCTACTGCGTCGACGCCGGCCGCGACGGCCGCCGCCACGTCGACCTCACGAGTCAGGCCACAGATCTTGATTCGCGTACGCATCGAAACGGTGCGGCAAGGCGGTGTCGGGCGCCGGCAGATTGAAGCGGGCATCGTACTCGACTCGGGCGAGGTAAAGCCCCGCCGCACCGATTGTCGGTGCGGCCTTCGATCGGTCCCGCGCAGCCAGTACGTCCGCGACCCACTCGGCCGGGTAGCGCCCGATGCCGACGGCCACCAACGCGCCGGCCAGGTTGCGCACCATGTGATGCAGGAACGCATTCGCCGTGGCGCGCACGCGGATCCAGCGACCGAAGCGTTGCACGTCAAGTCGCTGCAGATCCCGTACCGGCGAGGCCGCCTGGCACTCGGCCGAGCGGAACGACGTGAAATCGTGGGAGCCGATCAGTAGCTCGGCCGCCGCCGCCATCGCCGCCGTGTTGAGCGGCTGGAACATCCACGTTGCGTGTGCGTGAGCGAGCGGAGAACGGACCGCGTCATTCAGGATCCAGTAGTCGTAGCTGCGCCGGAGTGCGCCGAAGCGAGCATGGAAGTCGTCCCCCACCGGGCGCGCCCAGCGCACCGCAACGCTCGGTGGAAGGAACCGGTTGGTGCCGCGGACCCAGGCGCTCAGCGGACGCTCGACGCCGGTATCGAAGTGGACAACCTGGTCGATCGCATGCACGCCGGCGTCGGTACGGCCGGCACAGATCGTCGAAATGGAGTTTTGCGCGAGTAAGGCCAGAGCGCCTTCCAGCGCATCCTGAACCGAGCGCCGGTCGGGCTGCGTCTGCCAACCGGTGAAGCCGGCGCCGTCGTACTCGATGCCGAGCGCGATGCGCACGGGAGCCACGCAGCGGGCAGTGCCCGCTGCGCTCAGCCTTCGATCTGCTTGATCAGTTCGACCGCCGCCTGACGCTGCTCGCGCGTGCCGTCGCGCATGACCTCGTCAAGCAGTTCACGCGCGCCGTCCTTGACGCCGAGGTCGATGTAGCCGCGGGCCAGGTCCAGCTTGGTAGCCATCTGCTGCGCCAGCGCACTGCCCGGCTCCGTTTCGCCGCGCTTCGTCGTCGGATTGAGGCTGACCGCGGAGAGGTCGAAATCGATCAGGGGCACGGTCGCCTGGTCGGTGTTCGCGCTCAGGCGCTGTGCCGCCTCGTCGGGCAATGCACCCACTTCGGCGGTTGCCGGCTGCTTTTTGCCGATGACGGTCGGACGCGACAGCGCCTCGGCGGCCGGAGCGGTCGGCATCTTCGTCGACGGGATGTTGAGGTCGAGGTCCGGAATCAAACCCGCACCCGTCGCCGTCGGCTGCAGGTCGGGCACTGTCTTCGGCAGCGCAATGTCTAGGTCGGCCAGCGCGGGCGGTTCGGTGCGTCCGACCGGCTTGCTGCCGGTGGGCTTGAAGCCGAAGTCGACATCCGAGGCCTTTGCACCAGGCGCGTCGAAGGTCGGCATCTTCGTCGGCGGCCCGAGATTCATCTTGGTCGGGCCAAGATCGAAGTCGAGGGACGAGAAGTCCGCGGCGGCGGGCGCCGGTGCGGGTGCGCTACCGGCCTGCTGACCCGGCAAGGTGGCATGGAACTGCGTCGTCGGCGCAGAAGTCGTGTTCGGACCCGACATCTTCGTGTCGGCCGGCATCTTCGTGTCGCCCACCGACATCGTGGTGTCGGCGCCCGACATGCGGGTATCGACGACCATCTTCGTCAGCGGCGGGGCGCCACTGCCAGCCTGCATGACCGAGTCGGCTCCACGCAAGGCGCCGAGGTCCAGGCCCGAAGTCGGACCACCGCCCAGTGTCGACGGCCCGCGGCCCTTGGTGTTCGGGTCGATGCGGAATCCGCTGGTGGGGCCCCGTCCGACTGTGTCGGGCGCGGCACCGGCAAACATCGCATGTCCCGGGTCCATCGCATGGCCGAGCTTGAGCGCTTTCTCCCAATCCTCGCCGGCACCACCGGTACGGTCGCGGAGGTCCTCGACCATCGACATGAAAGCCGCCTTGTCGCCGCGACGCGAGAAGATCTCAAGCAACTTCACACGCACGGCGTGACGATCCGGCTGCATGCGCAGCGCTTCCTTCAGGATGTCTTCGGCTTGCTCTTCGCGCCCGTAGGCGATATAGACGTCGGCCTCGGCGACCGGGTCGACTTCGTTCGAGTCCAGCTGGGACGCGGCCGGGATGAAGCTCGAATTGAACGTGCTGGTGCCGGTGTCGACACTCTGCCCGCCGGTAGCACCAAACAGTGAATTGGCCTGCAGGCCCTCTCCGGTGTCCTTGAACTTGTCACCGGACTCGGACTTGCGCTTGCGGTACCAGCTCCAGCCGAACAGGCCCGCCAGCAGCGCGATGATGCCCGCCAGGCCGAGTTGCGTCGTCGTGTTGCCGAGCAGATCACCGATGAAGCTGGGCTCTTCCACCGGGGCCGGCGGTGGCGGCGGAGCTGCCTTCTTGACCGGGGCCGGCGCGGGAACCGGCGCGGCGACGGGAGGTGCCTCGACCTTCGGTGGTTCGACGGGAGCCGGAGTCGGCGCGGGCGCTGACGTCGCACCCGGAGCCGTGGCGGCGGGCGCTGGGGTCCCGGTCTTGCCTTCGGCTGACTTCTGCGCCTGGGCACCGGCCTTGGACTGGACCTCGAGCGCCTTCTGAATGGCTTCGTTCGTCCGCTTCAGTTGGGCAGCCTTTTCCTGCTCTTCCTTCACGGCGCGCGCCTTGGCGGCCGCCTCGTCGGCTTTGGCAGCAGCTGCCGCGGCCGCCGTGCCCTTGTCATCGGCGCGGGCGATCTTCAATTGATCGCCGCCCGGTGTGGCGGTCGCGCTCTTGTCGTCCACCTTGGCGGTGACGCGTCCACCGCCCGCCGCGGCCGGCGGAGCAGAGGCCACCGGGGCGGCACCAGCCGCCTGGGCCAGCCGGCTGCGGTACTGGGCAAAGTCGGCGCTCTGTGCTGCCACTTCGCGGCGCGCTTCCGGAGCCGCCAACGCGGCGGCTTCGGCGTCCGACGGAATCGACAACTGCGCACCCGTGCGCAGCAGGTTCATATTCTTGTTGATGAACGCGTCCGGGTTGGCGCGGAACAGCGCCACCAGCATCTGGTCCAGCGACGCCGCGCTGCGGTTCTGGTTGGCGATCTTGCCCAGCGTGTCACCCGACTTCACGGAGTACGTTCCGCCGGACGCAGCGGCCGGAGCAGGCGCAGGCGAGGCGGTCGCCTTGGGTTCCGGCAGCGGCGCCGCCACTGGGGCCGGCGCGGGAGCAGCCGCGATCGGCGCGGGCGCAGGCGCGGGTGCCGCAGCGCGCGGAGCAGGCAGCGGCGCGGTCGCCACCGGGGCCGGGGGCGCGGCCGGTGCAACGATGTCCGGCGTGCCCTTTAGCGCCGGCGGGTCCAGCAGCACTGTGTACTCGCGAATGACGCGGCCGGTCGCCCAGGTGAGCTCGACCATCATGTCCAGGTAGGGCTCATTGACCGGCTGCGCCGAGGTGATGCGCACCGAGTAGGTCCCGTCGGGGCGCCGATCAAGCGCGAACCGGATGTTCGTAAGTGCCGGATTGAACTCGAGATTCGCCGCGCGGAACGCCGACAGCGGCGCCAAGCGCACCTGCAGGGTCGGAGCTTCGTCGCGCCCGACGGAGGTCACCTCCAGCTCGGCGCGCAGCGGCTGACCGAGTCCGGACTGCACCGACAGGCGGCCAAGCCCCGCCGCGTCGACCTCCAGGGCTGTCAGCCCGAGGCCTAACGCAAGCGAAAGCGCGCACCACACGGGCGCGCGCGCAAATTTTTCGGATGGCATTCAGCCCCCTGCCTTATCAGATCGTTTTTCGAACTTAACATCATGGACTTAGGGCGGCAAGCTTAGAAAAAGCCGTAAGTCACGCCTTTATGTGAGAAATGGGCCACCGCCGCAACATGCGGCCGAAGCCCCGATTCTGCCCAGCGCCTACAGCTTGCCGAGCACAATCCGCAACATGCGACGCAGCGGCTCCGCAGCGCCCCACAGCAGCTGGTCACCGACGGTGAACGCTCCCAGGTAATCGGTCCCCATCGCCAGCTTGCGCAGCCGCCCGACGGGTATTGACATCGTGCCGGTCACCGCCGCCGGCGTGAGCTCGCGGATGCTCGCATCCTTGGTGTTCGGGATCAGCTTCACCCAGGCGTTGTCACCTCGGATCATCTCCTCGATATCGGTCAGCGCGACGTCGCGCCTGAGCTTGATCGTCAGCGACTGCGAGTGGCAGCGCATCGCGCCGATGCGCACACAGATCGAATCGATCGGCGTCGCGTTGGTGCCGAAGCCTGGCCCGCGGCCGAGGATCTTGTTGGTTTCAGCCCCGCCCTTCCACTCTTCAAGACTGGTCCCATCGCCGCGATCGGCATCGATCCACGGGATCAGGTTGCCGGCGAGCGGCACGATGAAGTGCTGAGTCTCGTCATCGCCGAGCGCGCGCTGCTTGCCGCTGATGCGGCGGTCGATCTCGAGTATCGCGCTCGACGGATCGGCCAGCAGCTCGCGCACTTCGAGGTTCAGCGTGCCGAACTGCGTCAGCAGCTCGCGCATGTGCTGCGCACCGCCGCCGGACGCCGCCTGGTAGGTCGTGCAGGTCATCCACCCGACGAGATCCTGCTTGAAGAGCGCGCCCACGCCCATCAGCATGCAGCTCACCGTGCAGTTGCCGCCGATGTAGTTCTTGACGCCCCGTGCCAGCGCCGCATCGATGACCGGGCGGTTCACCGGATCGAGGATGATCACTGCGTCGTCCTGCATGCGCAGCGTCTTGGCCGCATCGATCCAGTAGCCGTTCCAGCCGGTCGACCGCAGCTTCGGATAGACCTCCTTGGTGTAGTCGCTGCCCTGGCACGTGATGACCGCGTCCAGGTCGGAGAGCGCGGCAATGTCGTCGGCCTGCTTCAGCTTCCCGCTCGACCGCGGCACCGACGGCGCCGCACCGCCCGCGTTGGAAGTGCTGAAGAACGTCGTGTCGATCAGGTCGAAGTCCCGCTCGGCGCTCATGCGGTCCATCAGGACCGAACCCACCATGCCGCGCCACCCTACGATGCCTACCTTCATGTCTTTCCTCTTGCCCGTCCAATCATCAATTCAGTGCAGCCACGACCGCGTCGCCCATCGCAACCGTTCCCACCGTAGTCCCGCCCGGCGCGGCAATGTCGGCAGTTCGCAGGCCCTGCGCGAGCACCTTGCACACGGCGGCTTCGATCCGGTCCGCCTGCTCGGCTCGATCCAGCGAGTAACGCAGCATCATCGCGGCGGAAAGGATGGTGGCCAGCGGATTGGCGACTCCCTTACCGGCGATGTCCGGCGCGCTGCCGTGGGATGGCTCGTACAGGCCCTGACCGCGTTCGTTCAGCGAAGCCGAAGGCAGCATGCCGATCGAGCCCGTCAGCATCGCCGCTTCATCGGAGAGTATGTCGCCGAACATGTTGCCGGTCACGATCACGTCAAACTTCTTCGGCGCCTTGACGAGCTGCATCGCGGCGTTGTCCACGTACATGTGCTCGAGTTCGACATCCGGATACCCCGCCGCGATCTCGGTGACGACGTCCTTCCAGAACTGGAAGGTCTCGAGCACGTTGGCCTTGTCGACGCTGGTGACCTTCTTGCCGCGCTTGCGCGCGGCCTGGAACGCAACGTGCGCGATTCGCTCGATCTCCGGCCGGCTGTAGCGCATCGTGTCGAAGGCTTCAGGCGCGCCGGCAAACGGACCGTCCGGTGCGCTGCGACGTCCGCGCGGCTGGCCGAAGTAGATGTCGCCGGTGAGTTCTCGCACGATGAGGATGTCGAGTCCCGCGATGAGCTCGGGTTTCAGGCTCGACGCGTCGGTCAGTTCCGCGTAGCAGATAGCCGGCCGGAAGTTGGCGAACAGTCCCAGGTGCTTGCGCAGACCGAGGATGGCCTGTTCCGGACGCAATGCGCGCTCGAGCTTGTCGTACTTCCAGTCGCCGACCGCGCCGAAGAGCACCGCGTCGGCTGACTGTGCGAGCTTGAGCGTGGCGTCGGGCAAAGGGTGGCCGTGGGCATCGTAGGCGGCGCCGCCGACGTCGGCGAACTCGGACTCGAAGCGTTCGCCGAG
This sequence comes from uncultured beta proteobacterium, assembly GCA_963766365.1. Lineage (GTDB taxonomy): Bacteria > Pseudomonadota > Gammaproteobacteria > Burkholderiales > Burkholderiaceae_F > JALORV01. The sequence goes on along the minus strand of CAVXZK010000005.1, from coordinate 53,487 downwards.
CGCATGCAGGACCTTGACCGCCTCAGCGACGATTTCCTTCCCGATGCCGTCGCCCGGCAATACTGCGATTTTCATGCGTTCCTCGTGCGGGGCTGTGCTCACTCACCCCGCTCCTCCCCGCCGATCGGAACAGAGTGCGCGCTCAGGCCGTCTTGACCAGCCACGGCTGCTGCGCCAGCCGCCGCTTTTCGAACGCCTCGATCTTGTCCTTGTGCCGCAGCGTCAGTCCGATGTCATCGAGCCCATTGACCATGCAGTACTTGCGAAACGCCGCGATCTCGAACGGCTGTTCGCGGCCATCAGCCTCGATCACCACCTGGCGCGGCAGGTCGACGGTCAGGCGGTACCCCACGTGCGCGGCGACCTCATGAAACAGCCGATCGATGACGAGTTCCGGCAGTACGACCGGCAGCAATCCGTTCTTCAGGCTGTTGTTCTGGAAGATGTCGGCGTAACTGGGCGCGATGACCACGCGAAAGCCGTACTGCGTCAGCGCCCAGGGCGCATGCTCACGCGACGAACCACAACCGAAATTCTTGCGCGCCAGCAGGATCGAGGCGCCCTGATAGCGCGGCTGATTCAGCACGAAGTCGGGATTGAGCGGCCGACGCGCGTGATCCATGCCCGGCTCGCCATGATCAAGATAGCGCCACTCGTCGAACAGGTTGGGGCCGAAGCCGGTCCGCCTGATCGACTTCAGGAACTGCTTCGGAATGATCGCGTCGGTATCGACGTTGGCGCGATCGAGCGGCGCGACCAGCCCGGAGTGGATGGTGAAGGCGTCCATCGATGCCCCTAATTCTTCTTTCCTCGATTCGCGGCCTTTTCAACTGCGCCGCCCGCGGCTTCCATGTCTTTCCCAAGGCCCGCGACGGTGTTGCACCCTGCGACCACGAGGACGGTAGCGATCAGCATCACCAGCCTGCTCATTGGAGTCTCCTGATGTCGGCGAAGTGCCCTTCAATGGCCGCTGCGGCTGCCATTGCCGGGGATACGAGATGGGTGCGGCCGCCGGCGCCCTGCCGGCCCTCGAAGTTTCGATTGCTGGTCGAGGCGCAGCGCTCACCCGGTTCCAGCCTGTCGGCGTTCATTGCCAGGCACATGGAACACCCTGGTTCGCGCCATTCGAAGCCGGCGGCCCGAAACACCTCGTGCAAGCCCTCGCGCTCGGCCTGCGCCCTCACCAGCCCCGAACCGGGAACCACCATCGCCAGCTTCACGCTGGAGGCCACACGCTTGCCAAGCCGCTTCACGACCCAGGCTGCCTCGCGCAGGTCTTCAATGCGCGAATTGGTGCAGGAGCCGATGAACACCTTGTCGATGCGGATGTCAGCAATGCGCGTCCTCGGCGTCAGACCCATGTAGCGGAGCGCCCGCTCGATACCCTCGCGCTTGACCGGATCTTTTTCCGCCTCGGGATCCGGGACAACGCCATCGATCGTGGTCACCATTTCGGGCGATGTGCCCCAGGTGACCTGCGGTTTGATCTCCTCCGCACGCAACTCCACAATACGATCAAAGTGCGCGCCGGGATCGGACCGCAGCGAGCGCCAGACCGCGGCAGCCTGCTCGAACATCGTGCCCTGCGGGGAGAACGGGCGTCCACGCGCGTACTCGATCGTCTTCTCGTCGACCGCGACCAGACCCGAACGCGCGCCGGCCTCGATCGCCATGTTGCAGACGGTCATGCGGCCCTCGATGGACAGTGCTTCGATCGCGCTGCCGCTGAACTCGATCGCAAAGCCGGTCCCGCCAGCCGTGCCGATGCGACCGATGATTGCCAGCACGATGTCTTTTGCGGTGCAGCCGGCCGGCAACTTGCCGTCGACGCGCACCAGCATGTTCTGGGCCTTCTTCATCAGCAGCGTCTGCGTGGCGAGAACATGCTCGACCTCGCTCGTGCCGATTCCGAAGGCCAGCGCACCGAACGCACCGTGCGTGCTGGTGTGAGAGTCGCCGCAGACGACGGTCATGCCCGGCAGAGTGGCGCCCTGCTCCGGCCCCATCACGTGCACGATGCCCTGGCGCTTGTCGAGGAAAGGAAAATACGCGGCCGCCCCGAACTGACGCATGTTGCCGTCGAGGGTGACGACCTGCTCCCTGGAGATCGGATCGGTGATGCCGTCATAGCCGCGCTCCCATCCGGTGGTGGGAGTGTTGTGGTCCGCGGTGGCGACGATCGAACTGATGCGCCAGGGGGTGCGGCCGGCGACACGCAGGCCTTCGTACGCCTGCGGACTCGTGACCTCATGCACGAGGTGACGATCGATGTAGAGCACCGTGGTCCCGTCGTCTTCGACGTGGACCACGTGGTCGTCCCACAGCTTGTCGTATAGGGTGTGAGCTGACATGGATCCGGCCGCACTCGGAAGGGCGCGGTGGCAGCGCCCGGAAGGAGCGCACAGAGCGACGAATTATGCCATCCGATCAGAGCGTCTCCGGCGCCACCCGCGCGCGGCGTACATCCGCAATCACGGCGGAACGCCGTCGTGGGTTGGCGGTCTCAGGCTACGCTGTCAGAGCCTTTGCGGAGGAACACGTGGACCGTCCCAATAATCGATCGACCCTGGCGCGGCGCCATTTCGTCGCAGGACTGGCTGGCGCATCGTTGGCGCCGTTGGCGCCGCTGAGTCATGCGCAGGGCGCCGACCGGCCGTCGCCGACGCAGACGCTGGGCCCGTTTTATCCACGTCATTCCGGAGAGCGGCCCCGCAACACTGATGCCGATCTGATTACAGTAGACGGCGATCGGGTTGTCACCAAAGGGACGCCCCTGTTTCTGATGGGCCGGGTGTCAGATCGCAGCGGCGCGGTCCTCGTCGGGGCGGCGGTCGAGATCTGGCAGTGCGACGCAAACGCGGTTTACCATCATCCCGCCGGTGGGGCCGAAGGTGAGCGCGACGCCACCTTTCAGGGTTACGGCGTCGATCGCACTGACGCGAATGGCGAGTTCCGCTTCCGCACGATCATCCCGGTCGCGTACCCCGGCAGGACCCCGCACATCCACGTGCGTGTCCAGCCAATCACTGGCCGCGCGTTCGCAACCCAGCTGTATCTGCCGGGCGAGGCAGGCAATGCGAGAGATTTCCTGTTCAGCCGTCTGACCGCGGAGGAGCAGCGGGCACTGCTGCTTGTGATCGAACCCACGCGGAACCCGACACACCCGCTCGCGCGCGCCACTCGCTTCACCGGTCGCACCGAGCTCGTGCTGGCCTGAAGAAACCTACTTTGCCGGGCCTGGGGTGCGGGCCTTTTCGTAGAGCGGCGTGACTTTCTGCACATAGGTCTGCAGTTCACGCAGCCGGGTTTCATTGCTGGGATGTGTCGACAGCCATTCCGGCGGTCCGCCGGCTGACGCCTGACCCATCTTTTGCCACAACGTGATGGCGGCGCGAGGGTCATATCCGCCGCGGGCGGCGAGCTCCACGCCGATGAAGTCGGCCTCCTGCTCGTTTTCGCGGCTGTTGGGCAGCACGAACATCGCTGTCGAGAAAGCCCCGGCCACCTGCGGATCAAGTCGCACTCCGGTGAAGATTTCAAGTGCAACCGCTCCGACCACTGTCGCCGTCTCGGTCGCCATCTGCCGCCCCATGCGCTCGCGCGCATGCTCACGCAGCGCGTGGGCGATCTCATGTCCCATGACGGCCGCCAACTCGTCATCGCTGAGCTTGAGCCGCTCGATCAGGCCGGTATAGACAGCAATCTTGCCGCCCGGCATGCACCAGGCGTTGATGTCTTTGGAGGTGAGGACGTTGGCCTCCCACTTCCAGTTGACGGCGTCCTTGCGGAAAACGGCGACTTGAGGGACCAGTCGGGCGGCGACCGCTCTTACGCGCTGAACCTGCTGCGGGTTCTGGTTCAGCACGCCCTTCTTCTGGGCCTGGGCGAGCACCTGCGCATACTCCTGGGCTGCCTGCCGTTCGATCTGCTCGCTGGTGACCAGCGACGTCATTGTCTGCTTCCGGTCGACCCCCACTTCACCGCCCTGGGTCGTCTGCACCGTCTGGCAGGCGGCAAGCATCACAGCCGCTGCCAGCATGGCAAGTGCCGGCAGCCACCAACGCTTGGAAGCGAGTTTCATGTTTCGAGACTCCGATTTGAAGTGAGGTCCACGGCATGGGGGCCGGTAGCGTCAGCATCGTGATGCTGTGCTCGTCGCGCCGCCCACCCGCCCAGCAGCGCTGCAACGCTGCCCGCTCCGAAGGCCCAGGCAGGCCCTGCGAGCGTCCACAAGTATGCCGCGCTCAGACTACCTGCCGTTCCTCCTAGGCCATAGGCGGCGCTGATATACACCGCCTGCCCGCGCGCCGCGGCGCGCCCCGGAAACCATCGCTGGATCGTGAGCACCGAGGCGCTGTGATGGACGGCAAAAGTCATTGCATGCAGGACCTGCGCAATCGCCAGGACCCACCATATCGTGGCCAGTTCGGCAATTAGCAGGAAACGTAACGCGGCGACGACGAAACTCGCAAACAGCAATCGATAGATTCCGAAGTGCGCGAACCAACGGCCCTGGGTGAAGAAGAAAGCGATCTCGAGAACGACGCTCATGACCCAGTAGACGCCGATCGCGGTCTTGCTGTAGCCCAGTTGCGCCAGGTAGATCGACAGGTAGGTGTACAGCGCGCCGTGCGCGTAGACCATCAGCGCAGCCGAGAGCAGGAACCAGCGCACGCGCGGCTCCCGTAGTCGGCTGCTGACCGAAACGTGCGGGTGAGCGGACTCCGCCGGCCCACGCTCCGGCACGCGCCACGCCGCGACGACGAGGAACCCCGTCAGCGCCAGCCCAGCCCACACTGCAGTGCCGATTCCCCACCCATCAAAGACCGGGCCCGCGGCCAGCACGACCGCGACGAAGGCCATCGAACCCCACGCGCGCAGGCGGCCATAGCGCGTCGCTGCATCGGATCGACCCCGCATCGACGCCGACGCGAGCGCCTCCGCAATCGGCATCTGCGCCGTCTGGAACAGGTTCACCAGCAGCATCACGGCAAACACCCAAAGGAAGCCGCCGGGAACCAGCAGCAGCGCAAAGGACAGCAGCAAGGCGATGCTGGAGGCGCGCAGGATCGGCGTGCGCCGGCTGGCGTGGTCCGCGAGATAGCCCCAGAGGTTCGGCCCGATCACGCGCATGGCCTGTCCGAGCGCGATCAGCACGCCGACCTGGAATGCAGTCAGGCCCCGCGACTCGAGATACAGCGGGAAGTACGGCGCCAGGATGCCAATGAAGCCGAAGTAGGCGGCAAACAAGCCGCCGAGTCGCCAGGCGTCCCGGTCAGTGCCCTCGTCAGAAGGCATCAACGCGACGTGGAGCGCGATGCGATGGCGGCGACCGCGTGATGAACGTCGGCGTTCTGCGCGCGATGCAGCAGTGCATGGTCCATCAGAACCAGCGCCAGCATCGCCTCGGCGATCGGTGTCGCGCGGATGCCGACGCAGGGATCGTGGCGGCCGTGCGTTTCCACCATCGTCGCCGCACCGGAGCGGGTGATCGAACGGCGCGGCAGACGAATGCTCGAGGTCGGCTTGATCGCGATCGAGACTTCGAGATCCTGACCGCTTGAAATGCCACCGAGGACGCCACCGGAGTGGTTGCTGGCAAAGCCGTCCGGCAGAAGTTCGTCGCCATGCTCCGAGCCTTTCTGCACCACACAGCCAAATCCGGCACCGATCTCCACGCCCTTGACGGCATTGATGCCCATCATCGCGTAGGCGATATCCGCGTCGAGCTTGTCGAATAGCGGCGCTCCGAGTCCGACCGGCACGTTGCTGGCCACGACGCGAAGCCGGGCGCCCACCGAATCGCCGCTCTTGCGCAGCTCGTCCATTGCCGTTTCCAGCTCCGCGACGATCGCGGCATTCGGAGCGAAGAAAGGATTGCGCTCGACCTCGTCCCACGATTCAAATGGGATCGCAATGCTGCCGATCTGCTGCATGCAGCCGCGGATCCGCGTGCCGTACTTCTCGTGCAGCCACTTCTTGGACACCGCGCCGGCGGCCACCATGGGCGCCGTCAGCCGCGCCGAAGAACGGCCACCGCCACGCGGATCGCGCACACCGTACTTGCGCCAGTAGGTGTAGTCGGCATGGCCTGGACGGAAGGTGTCGATGATGTCCGCATAGTCCTTGCTCTTTGCGTCCTCGTTGCGGATCAGCAGCGCGATCGGCGTTCCGGTCGTGCGACCTTCGAATACGCCCGAGAGGATCTCGACCTGGTCGGACTCCCGGCGCTGCGTGACATGCCGCGACGTCCCAGGCTTGCGCCGGTCGAGATCCGGCTGCAGGTCCGACGCTGCCAGCGCCAATCCCGGTGGGCAGCCGTCGATCACGCATCCGATCGCCGGGCCGTGCGACTCACCGAAGTTGGTGACCTGCAGGAAGTGTCCGAAGCTGGAGCCGGCCATGAAACGTGTAGGCGTCTTCAGTTGACGCGAAGCAGAACGAAGCACCGATTGTAAGTGTGCGCGCCGCCCTCAGCGTTCGTCGCCACGCAGTGCCGCAACGCGCTCCATCAGGAGATCCGGCGTCACCTGCTCCGGAGGCACCGGCTCGCCGACGATCAGTTCGAGCTTCGAGCGCAGGCCGCGCCGCAGTCGCGCCTCGACCGGTCTTGAGAAGGCGGCGCCGCCATAGCGCGAGAAAAACGAACCCCACAGGCCGCGCAGAGCCATCGGATAGACCGGCACCGGGACCCGCTCGACGATCTTCTGCACACCCTGTTTGAAGGGGCTCAACTCGCCGTCGTAGGTGATCTTGCCTTCCGGGAAAATGCAGACGAGATCGCCATCGGCCAGGGCAGCATCGATTCGCTGGTTGGCGGCCTCCAGCATCTTCGGGTCCTCGCGCGCCGGCGCGATCGCGATCGCCTTTGCGTTCCTGAAGAACCAGTTCATCAGCGGGACCTTGAAGATGCGATGGTCCATCACGAAGCGGATCGGCCGCGGACTCTCGCCCATGATCACCACCGCATCGACGAAGCTGACGTGGTTGCACGCAAGCACCGCCGCGCCTTCGACCGGAAGGCTGTCGGTGTTGAACGAGCGGATGCGATAGATCGTGCGCGCCAGTATCCAGGCCAGGAAACGCAGCAGGAACTCGGGCACGAGCCGGTAGATGTAGAGCGCCACCGCGGCATTCATCAACGCGGTGACCAGGAAGAGTTGCGGGATGCTGAGCCCGGACGCGAGCAGCGCGGTCGCGATCAGCGACGCCGCCACCATGAACACGGCGTTCAGTATGTTGTTTGCCGCAACGATGCGCGCGACCCGCGACTTGTCCGAACGCGTCTGGATCAGCGCATAAAGTGGCACCGAATACAGGCCGGCGAACAGGGCCAGCAGCGCCAGGTCGAACACGATGCGCCACGCGCCGGGTTGCGCCAGGAACTGCCGCAGCGTGCCGTCGGTCATCGGCGTGAACGCGACCGCGGCGAAGTAAAGGTCGATGGCAAACACGGTCATGCCGATCGAGCCGAACGGCACCAGTCCGATCTCGACCCGTCGCTTCGACAGCTTCTCGCAGGCCAGCGAACCGACGCCGATGCCGATCGAGAAGACCGCCAGCAGGAACGTCACCACCCCTTCATTGCCGCCAAGATTTGCGCGTGCAAATGGCGTGAAACTCGTCAGGAAGATCGAACCGAAGAACCACAGCCACGAAATCCCGATGATCGAGTTGAAGACAGCGACATCGCGGTGCGCAATCTTGAGGTTGGCCCAGGTCTCGGTGAACGGGTTCCAGTTGATCGTGAGGCCCGGGTCGGCAGGCGGCGAGTGCGGCACGAACTGCGCGGCGATACGTCCGAGCATGGCGATGATGAGCCCCACCGCGGCAGTCGCCAGCGCACCCTTGTCGTCCCACTCGCCGATCAGCAGTCCGCCGCCAATCGTGCCCAGGAGGATCGCCACGAAGGTGCCCATCTCGACCATGCCGTTGCCACCCGTGACCTCGTGCGTGTCCAGATGCTGCGGCAGATACGAATACTTGACCGGGCCGAACACCGTGGACTGCAGGCCGAGCAGGAAGATCGCGAGGTAGACCAGCACCGCCGATTGCAGCGCGAGGCCCGCGCCACCGATCAGCATCACCACGACCTCCGCGTCCTTGATGCGGCGAATGAACCAGGACTTCTCGAGCTTGTCAGCCAGCTGGCCGCTGGTGGCCGAAAACAGCACGAACGGCGCTATGAAGAGCGCGCCGATCAGGAACCCGGCGAAGTGCGGATCAATCCCGCCCCAGCGCCCTGCGGCGTAGGTGGCCAGCAGCGTGAAGGAAAACTTGAAGATGTTGTCGTTGGCTGCACCGAGAAACTGGACCCAGAACAGCGGCGCGAAGCGCCGCTCGCGCAGCAGGGCAAACTGGTTCCGCGCGCTCACGCGGGACCTGTCTCAGGGTTGCTTGATATCACGCGGATTGGCGGGCCGGGTCAGGCGACGCGGCCATTATGTCAGCCGGCTCCCCGACCCTATCGCCGGCGCCGAAGAGCGTCGAACCGGCACGCACGCGCGGCCGTGCCGCCGTCGCTATGAGCAGGGCGCACCGGCGCGGGCGCCTTCGACTGCGGCGCCGTGAGACGGATGGCAGCGCCCGGACGGTCAGAGCTGGTCGATCGCCGGCCCCTTCGCCCCGCCCAACCAGGCCTTCGCATAGGCGCGCCGGGCCGCCTTTTCGCCCGCGGCATCACCCTTGCGCTTGTAGGTCTCCGCGAGCCCCGCGAGCGCCCAGCCGTTGTTGCGAACGCGCCCGAGCGAATCGCGAAACGCTTTCTCAGCCTCGTCCAGCTTGCCCTGCCGTAGCCGCACCGCGCCCAGCGACTGCCGCACCGGGTAGTACCAGTACGGCGGCTCGGTATACGTCAGGGCGTCCTCGATGAAGACGGCATCCTCATAGGCGCGCGCTGCGCCTTCGAGGTCGCCCTTCGCGTCGGACATCCGACCGGTGGCCACCAGACGCGCCGTCTGGACGATCTCCTTCGCGGGGATCCCCCACTCGGCGAACGGCTTGAAGTCGGCGTCCTTCTCGAGACTTGTCAGGGCGTCGATCTCCTTCTTCGCCAACGCGTAGTCCTTTTTCTGCGCGAACGCCACCGCCCGCGCATAGTGGTACATCGTCTGAACCAGCACGAGGCCCGGCTCGGGTGCAGGCAGCGCGAGGATCGTGTCAGGCGCGCTGAATTGCGCATGGGTCGTATAGGGCGCAGCCTTCACCGGCTGCATGATCGCGAACTGCGCCACGACTTCCGGCGCCATCGAGGCATCGAGCTTCTGCGCCGCCGCGATCGCAGCCGGGCCGTCCCCACCGATCTGCGCCGACACCATCAGGAAGTGAATGTTGTGCGGGTAGTACGCAGCCTTGTAGAGCGGATCCGACGCCGAAGACGCGAAGTAGCGCTCGTCGACCGCCATCGCACGCTTGTTCGCCTCGAGCGATTCGCGATACATGCCGACCCGGTAATAGATATGCGCCGGCATGTGCACGATGTGCCCGGCGCCCGGCATCAGGGCCCCGAGCCGGTTCGCATAGGGCAGCGCGCGCTCCGGCGTGGTCGAGGCCTCCACCGCGTGGATGTACAGGTGGATCGCGCCCGGGTGGTTCGGCCTGCGCTTGAGGACGGTTTCAAGGACCGCGACGATCTCCGCGCCGCGGCCCTTGGGCTTCGTGCCACCGGCCTCCCAGTAGTCCCACGGCTGCGTGTCCATCATGGACTCGACGTACAGCACCTGGACCGTGTTCTCGGCGGGGTAGCGCGCGGCGACCTGCTTCATCGCCTCGGCATACGCCGCGTCGAGCGCGGCGCGCTCGGCCTTCGGGTCCGACGAATAGCGCTTCGCCAGCGCCGCGATGAGGTCGCGGTCACGCGGCGGCGCTGACGGCGCAAGCTCGACGGCTTTCGCCAGCGCGGCGAGCGCCGGGGCGTTTGCCTCCGGCATCATCGGCACGTTGATGTTGGGACCGTACGCCAGCGACTCGCCCCAGTAGCACAGGGCACAGCGCGGATCGAGCTTCTGGGCCTCGCGGAACGCGCGGATCGCCTCCGCATGGTTGAACCCGAACATCAGCCGCACGCCCTGGTCGAACCACGCCTGCGCCTTCGGGTCGGCGGTGCCGGCTTTCAGCGTGACGGACCCGAGGTTGGCGTAGAGCACCGGCGTGTCGGCCAGCGCTGGTTTCGCCGGCACGGGCTGGAAAGGTGCCGTCTCGGCCGCCGCAATCACAAGGTTCCGGAACAGCGGCGGGGGGCCACTTGCAACCGGTATGCAGGTGGAGGTGGCATCGAGCAGTGGATCGAAACTCGTGTCGCCACCGACGCTGGACGAAGGCGGTAGGGCGATCGCGAAGGCCGCGGCGACGGCGAGCGCAAGGCGAAGGCGTTGTGGCTTCATGACGGCTCCTTCGCGACGTGCCGGCCGCGGCGCGTCGCATCCATGTGACTGCCGCGGGGAGCGGATCTGCATTGCGCCGGCGGCGCAATGCCGTTCCGCCCGGGATGAGGTACGACAATCTGGTCGCGCAGGCCGGCCATGTCAAGCGGCAGGGCGGCAATCGTGGGGCGCGCTACCGCCCTGGATCCGGCGACCGGCCATCGCCGCCGGCGCGATGGATCAACGCTGCGATTGGCGTGTGGGCCGCAACGCCGTAACCTTGGCCGAACGACAGATAACAGAACAGCGTGCGCTCGCGGTCAAGGCGAGCATCGTGCGCAACCCGAGGAGACCAGCATGTCTGAAAACCTGCGCGAAGCAGCGCTCGAATATCATCGCCAGCCCACCCACGGCAAGATCTCGGTGGTGCCAACCAAGGCGATGGTGACGCAGCGCGACCTCTCGCTCGCGTATTCGCCCGGCGTAGCCGAGGCGTGCAACGAGATCGTGCGCGACCCGCGCGAGGCACACACGCTGACGGCGCGCGGCAACCTCGTTGCGGTGGTCACCAACGGCACCGCCGTGCTCGGGCTCGGCAACATCGGTCCGCTGGCAGGCAAGCCGGTGATGGAGGGCAAAGGCTGTCTCTTCAAGAAGTTCGCCGGCATCGATGTCTTCGACATCGAGCTCGACGAGCACGATCCGGACAAGCTGGTCGACATCATCGCTGCGCTCGAGCCGACCTTCGGCGGCATCAACCTCGAGGACATCAAGGCGCCCGAGTGCTTCTACATCGAACGCAAGCTGCGCGAGCGGCTGAAGATCCCGGTGTTCCACGACGACCAGCACGGCACCGCGATCGTCGCCGCCGCTGCGGTGCTGAATGGCCTGCGTTTCGTCGGCAAGGACGTCGCCAAGGCGAAGCTCGTGTGCTCCGGGGCGGGTGCTGCCGCGATCGCCTGCCTCGACCTGCTGGTGAGCCTCGGCATACGGAGCGAGAACATCCTGGTCGCCGACAGCAAGGGCGTGGTGCACGCCGGCCGCAGCGGGCTCGACGCCAGTAAGGCGCGTTACGCGCGTGAGACCAAGGCGCGCACGCTGGACGATGCGATGCCCGGTGCTGACATCTTCCTCGGGCTGTCCGGCCCCGGCGCGCTGACCGCGGACATGGTCAAGGGGATGGGGGCCCAGCCGATCATCCTGGCGATGGCCAATCCAACGCCGGAGATCATGCCGGAGCTGGCGAAGGCCGCGCGCCCCGACGCGATCATCGGCACCGGGCGCTCCGATTATCCCAACCAGGTCAACAACGTCCTCTGCTTCCCCTTCATCTTCCGCGGTGCCCTCGACGTCGGCGCGACGACCATCAACGAAGAGATGAAGCTCGCCACCGTGCGTGCGCTGGCGGATCTGACGCACGCCGAGATTCCGGACGAAGTGGCAAGCGCCTACGGCGCCGAGGGCCTGCGCTTCGGCTCCGAGTACCTGATTCCGAAGCCTTTCGATCCGCGGCTGATCGACCGCATCGCACCCGCCGTCGCAAAAGCGGCGATGGAAAGCGGTGTCGCGACGCGCCCGATCCAGGACCTCGACGCCTACCGCGCGCAGCTGCGACGCTTCGTCTACCAGTCCGGCAGCACGATGGAGCCGGTGTTTGCCGCGGCGAAGAAGGCCGCCAAGCGCCTGATCTACGCCGAGGGCGAAGAGGAGCGCGTGCTGCGCGCCGCGCAGGTGGTGGTCGATGAGGGCATCGCGCGGCCGATTTTGATCGGCCGGCCGGATGTCATCGCGACACGCATCGAGCGGTACGGGTTGCGGCTCAAGCTCGGAACCAACGTCGAGTGCGTCAACGTGCTCGACGATCCGCGCTACCGCGACACCTGGATGGAGTACTACCAGCTCGCCAAACGCAAAGGCGTGACGCGCTCGCTCGCGCAGGCCGAGATCCGCACCCGTACCACGCTGATCGGCACGATGCTGATAAGAAAGGGCGACGCCGACGCGATGCTGTGCGGCACCGTCGGCGCCTACTCCGACCACCTGCGCTATGTGCGCACGACCATTGGCCTGCGGCCGGGCGTGCAGACCTTCGCGGCGATGCAGCTCCTGATCCTGCCGAATCGGCACCTCTTCATCTGCGACACGCATGTCAATCCCGACCCGACGGCCGAGCAGGTCGCCGAGATGACGATGCTCGCCGCCGATGCCGTACGCCGCTTCGGCATCGCGCCCAGCGTGGCGCTGCTGTCGCATTCGAATTTCGGCAGCTCCGAACTGCCCTCGGCGCAGAAGATGCGTACGGCTCTCGAACTGATCCGCGCACGCAATCCGGACTTCGAGGTCGACGGCGAGATGCAGGCTGACACCGCGCTGTCGCACGTCGTGCTTGAGGGCTCGATGCCCGATTCGACGCTCACTCAGGAAGCAAACCTTCTGATCATGCCGAACGTCGATGCGGCCAACATCACGTACAACGCGCTGCGCGTCACGGCCGGCGGCGGCATCACGATCGGCGCGGTATTGCTCGGCGCCGCCCAGCCGGTTCATATCCTGACGCCGGCGTCGACCGTCCGGCGCATCATCAACATGTCGGCAGTGGCGGTCGTCGACGCCGCCGAGCAACGCTGACTCAGCGCCGGAGCGCTCGCCAGGTCCACAGCGCTCCAGCCGCGTCCACCAGGGCGAACAGCAGTAGCACCGGCGGTGCGAGGCCCAGCAGCACGAACGCGCCGAAGAAGCCGAGCACCGACAGCCGCACCGGGATCGTCCAGGCGAAGAAGGGCGTGAGCCGGGCCGCGGCGGCACGCACGTAGTACGTCCCCAGGAAGCCGACCAGCATGCCGACGATGCGTATCCACACCTCGTTCGTCGCCGCCATGCCAAAGAGTCGCAGCAGCACGTTGGGCGCGAGCAGTAGCCAGGCGCCGAGGCCGACGAGGTAAATGCCGAACACCCGTACGCTGAGCGCCGCCTTGTTCATAAGCACTGCTCCGGAACGAAAAAGCCCCGCCGCGGCGGGGCTTTCATGAGCAAGCTCGATCTACGTGCGGCGACGGCGCGCGGCCGCGAGACCGGCAAGACCAAGGCCGAGCAATGCGAGGCCGGCCGGCTCAGGGACGGGCGTGATCGGCTCGTAGTTGTCTCTCAACTGCCACGACAGAACGTCGTGATTGGCGAACGCCGCGCCGGTGCCCGAGGTGAAGCCGACGTAAGCATCGGTGCTGCCGAGGACTGTGGCGAGGTCAACCGTATACGACAGGATCGCGGCGGCCGGACGCACGGCGGAACGAGTCAGGCGCACTTCGAGCAGATCGGTCACGCTGTTGTAGTCGACCCAGGCGTTCCAGATGTCCCCGTCGTTCAGGTCGGCTTCGCTGATGTTGGCCGATGCGACCGAGGCGACGCTGCCATTGAGGTCGATGCCGACATGGTTGCTGTTGATGTCGAGTCCGCTGTTGAACCAGTTGTCGAACTCGACGCCGACGCTATTGGGGATTCCGTCAAAACCGATGCCACCGCCACCGCCGCCGACGCTGTTCGACACCGTCTGAACCGCAAACACGATGCCGTCAGCGCCGCAGCCGAACCCGTCGCAGGCGCCGCCCGGATTGGTGAAGCGGAACCGGAAGTACGTGCTGAACGCGGCGCCGCTCGTCAGGGCCACGGTATTGGTTGAAAACGCGCTGCCGGCCTGGCTGAACGTGTCACGCGTGACACGCAGCACACTGCCCACCTGCGCCGCGTTGCCATTGATCGTCAGCCCGGTCGTGTCCGAAAAGTCCGGGTAGTCGATGACCAGCGCGGCTTGCGCCAGCGTAGCCACGGACGCCGTTGCGACGAAAAGCGACGCACTGGTAAGCAGTCTCGATAACGCCATGAATCTTCTCCCTGTTTGCACCGATTTCATGAAGCACGTGGGCGGCTGCCGCATGCTTCAGGACCGCGATTCCGCTTAAGCATTCTTCGCGCCCGTCGAGCAAGCTCTTGATCTGACAGAGAAAGTTGCCCGCCTCGTCAATGGGATGTAAGGAATGTCGACAGGGCGGGATGCTCCGTCCCCGCGTAATCGAGCCGAGCCGGAAAGAAAAGAGCCCGGCGGAAGCCGGGCTCTTGGGGCAGGCGCGATTTGCCTGCCGGGGGAATTCTCTGCCGCGCGGGCGGCGCCGCGGGACCGGACGCTGTCCGCCGCGCGCGGCGCGATTCAGTTCAGCGGTGTCGCGCGGATGGTGATGCGGTCCAGCGCGATCAACTGCGGGTTCGCGGTGTCGTCGCGCGGTTGCATACCCGCGAGCGTGCTACCCAGGACGACGGCGCTGGTCAGGACAGCGACGGCGAAAGCGGTCAGGCGGGTCGGCAGGCTGGTCGTGAAGTTGGCGTTCATGGTTCGGTCCTTTCGGTAAGTCACTCTGCGTTTGTCGATGTCTGCACTGTAGGCAGTGACAAGCGGCGTCGCGAGTGACTTGCGACAAGCTGCTGAAATCGTGGAATGAACCGCAAAGGGTGAATCGTCGTCGTAAAGTCGCTTTTTGCAGTTCATCCGTCGCAGGGGCATTTCGTCGCGCCGGGCGACCGTTCACGCTGCATTTCGTCAGGGAGTCGGCACGGAAGTGTTGAAGGCCTTGGTGAGGGAGCAGGCGCAGTTGGCGCGATGCCGCCGACAGGCGAACACCGCACTTTGTCCCGCGAAGCGAGTCAGTGCTGCCGACTGCGGGCCGGTCTGTGGCGGGTGGCAAAACCCCCCGCGCGTGTATTGCTAGTTGGTGCGGGCCGTGCCTTCTTCCGGCTCGGGCCAGTCGCGGATGTAGGCCTTGAGCATGCGGTTCTCGAAGCTCTGTTCCTCGAGCACCGCCCTGGCCACGTCATAGAACGAGATGACGCCGACGAGCGTGCGGCCATCGAGCACGGGGAGATAACGTGCGTGACGCTCCAGCATCAGGCGCCGCACTTCCATGACCTCGGTCTCCGGGGTCACTGTGAGCGGCGAGTCGTCCATGACCTTGCGCACGCTGATCGCGCCGACACTGCCGGCATTCTCGTGGATGCGGTTGATGACCTCGCGGAAAGTGAGCATGCCCACGAGATCACCATATTCCATGATCACGACCGAGCCGATGTCCTGTTCGGCCATCAGCGCAACCGCCCGGGCCAGAGGCGCGTCCGGGTTCAAGGTGTAAAGCACGCTGCCCTTGACGCGCAGGATGTCGCTGACCTTCATGCTGTCCTCCGGCACGTCGGCTCATCGACGCGCAATCGAGGCCATGCTAGCTGCGCGTCCCGCGCCGAACAAGCGGAATTCAGAGCCACCGCAGCCAGCCCAGTCCCGCGGATGTGCCACCCGGTCGCGGATCCGCGGGACGGTACTCACAACCGACCCAGCCGGCATACCTCAACCGGTCCAGTTCCCTGAAGATCGCGGTGCAGTTCACTTCCCCCGTGTCTGGCTCATTCCGGTCAGGCACGCCGGCCACCTGCACGTGGCCAATCACTTCGAAATGCTGCCGCAGGTGCCGGATCAGGTCCCCTTGCAGGATCTGCAGGTGGTAGACGTCGAACTGCAGCGCCAGCCCGGGGTTCGCCAGTCGCGCGATGGTCGCGACGGCCAGAGGGAGGCGATTGAGAAAGTAGCCGGGGAAGTCATGCGGGTTGATCGGCTCGATCATGACCGCGATCCCGTGCGGTCCGAGAACGTCGCAGGCCCTGGCGATGTTGCGTTCGTAGGCGGCCAGCGCATCGGCGTGCGCCACATCGGCGCCCGGTGTGCCGGCCATTACGTGAACCCGTGGCGCGCCAACCGTGCGCGCGTAGTCGAGCGCGCGATCGATCGAGGCGTCGAACTCCGCTTCGCGCCCGGGTAGCGCAGCGAGGCCTCGCTCGCCGCCGGCGAAGTCACCGACCGGCGCGTTGATCAGCACCACCTCGGCACGCGCCGAATCCAGTCCACGGCGGAACTCGGCGGCATCCACCGCGTAGGGCGACTGGACCTCGACGGCGGCGAAACCGTCGCGCGCCGCAGCATCAATGCGCTGAACCAGCGCATGCTCCGGATACAGGAGGCTGATGTTGGCGGCGAAGCGAGGCATGACCGCGGTCAGACCAGCACGGTCTTGAATCGTTCGAGCTCAGCCATGACGGCGGCGCGCACCGCAGGCTCCCACACCGAGTGTCCGGCGTCGGGAACGATCGTGTACCGCGCAGACGGCCAGGCGTGGGCAAGATCATCGGCGCTGACGATCGGGCAGACCATGTCATAGCGCGCGTGCACGATCGAGGCGGGGTGAGTGCGGATGCGGTCGACGTTCTGCAGCAACTGCTCCGGCCCGAGGAAGCAGCGATGGGCGAAATAGTGCGCCTCCAGTCGCGCCAGCCCGAGCGCTTCGGCGGCGAAATGGCGCACGAGCTCCGGGTTGGGCAGCAAGGTCGAACACGCGCCCTCGTATTCGCTCCAGGCGCGCGCAAAGGTCACGTGCACGCGGGGGTCTGGATCAAACAGGCGCTGGAGATACCCCCCGAGAAGATCACCCCGTTCGGCTTCAGGGAGCATGCCGGCAAACTTCTGCCAGGCCTCGGGGAAAACCTGGCGCAGCCCATAGAGAAACCAGTCGATTTCGCTTTGGCGTCCAAGGAAGATGCCGCGCAGCAGGAAGCCGGTGCAGCGCTGCGGATGCGCCTGCCCGTACGCGAGGCCGAGCGTGCTGCCCCAGGAACCGCCGAACACCAGCCACCGCTCGATGCCGAGGTACTCGCGCAGCAGCTCGATGTCGGCGATCAATTGCTGGGTGGTGTTGGAGTCCACCTCGCCCACCGGGGTCGACGCCCCCGCCCCGCGCTGGTCGAACAGGACTGCCCGATAGAACTCGGGGTCGAAAAAGCGCCGGTGTTCCGGGGAGCAGCCGCCGCCCGGCCCGCCGTGCAGGAAGAGCACCGGTACACCCGTCGGACTTCCGACCGCCTCCCAGTACATCGTGTGCAAATCGTCGAGCGCCAGCATGCCGCTGTCGTACGGCTCGATTGGCGGGTAAAGGACGGCGCGCTGGTCCATGGCTGGGACCGCAGTTTACGAGTGTCGGCCCGTCGCCCCGCGATGCGATCGACCGCGGCCCCCCACCCCCTCGCTTCGCAGGGGGTCAGCCAGTGGTGCAAGCCTACTTAAGCCCCGGCTCGCTTCGCCGGGGTCGAGAACATGTCAACCACTTGCAACCGCGTCGACTGAAGGCGCCCTGCCACGACCGCCAGCAGCCTGCGCATTAGCGCATAACCGAACGCTGTATCGTCGTCGCAGAGCGCGCGCAGGCCGGCCGCGTCCAGCGACAGCACCTGCACCGCGTCCAGTGCCCGCGCCTGGAAGTAACGCCCGGCGCCGAGCAGCATCGCGGTCCAGCCGAACTCGCCTCCGGGCACGACCGTCTCGACCCGCAGCACCTCGTGGCTCCCGGCCATTTCAATCGCGACGTGTCCACGCACGACCAGGTACAGCTGCGCGCACTCATCGCCTTCCCGGTGGATGATCTCGCCGGGCTCGAAGTCGACCACTTCCGCGAGACGCAACAGGCGCTCGAACTGCTCCGCAGTCAGTTCCTTGACCAGAGGCTGCCGGCGGAGCAAAACATCCACGTCTTCCATCGTCATAGTCGTCATCTGTCTCCTCCCACGAGCGGTGCACTGTCCTTCAAGCTAGTCCGCGTCGACGTCAATTACAAGGGTGGATTCACCCGACGGCACATGTGCGAGTGCAGCACGGAGAGCGTCGATTTGGCATCATCGCACTCCGACCCGCTCTCGGATCTCCCGCCGGTGCAATGACCGTCCGCTACCCAGGCTTCGACACGCTCGCGTTGCACGCCGGCCAGCCCCCGGATCCGGCCACCGGCGCCCGCGCCGTGCCGATCTACGCGACCACCTCGTTCGTGTTCGAGGACTCCGACCACGCGGCCGCGCTGTTCAACATGGAGCGCGCCGGGCATGTCTACTCGCGCATTTCCAACCCGACGGTTGCAGTGTTCGAGGAGCGCATGGCCGCGCTCGAAAAAGGCGTCGGCGCGATTGCGACGGCCAGCGGCCAGGCCGCATTGCATCTGGCGATTGCGACGCTGATGGGCGCGGGCGGCCACATCGTCGCCAGCCGCGCGCTCTACGGCGGCTCGCACAACCTGCTCGCCTATACCCTGGCCCGCTTCGGCATCGAAACGAGCTTCGTCGATCCGCGCGATCTCACGGCCTGGCGAGGGGCGCTCCGGCCGAACACGCGGCTGCTCTTCGGCGAAACGCTGGGCAATCCGGGGCTCGATGTCCTCGACATCCCGGCCGTGAGCAGCATCGCGCACGGCCACGGCGTGCCGCTGCTGGTCGATTCGACATTCACGACGCCCTGGTTGATGACGCCGTTCGACCATGGCGCCGACCTCGTGTATCACTCGGCGACCAAGTTTCTCGGCGGTCACGGCGTCGCGATCGGCGGCGTGCTGGTGGACGGCGGCACCTTCGACTGGCACGCCAGCGGGAAATTTTCGACACTCACCGAACCCTACGCCGGCTTCCACGGCATGAACTTCGCCGAGGAAAGCACCGTCGCGCCTTTCCTGCTGCGCGCGCGGCGTGAAGGCCTGCGCGACTTCGGCGCCTGCATGGCCGCGCACACCGCCTTCCTTCTTCTACAGGGGATCGAGACCCTGCCGCTGCGCATGGCGCGACATGTCGACAACGCTCGCGAGGTCGTGAAATTCTTGAGTACACACCCAGCCGTCGGGTCGGTCGCGTATCCCGAGCTGGAATCGCATCCTGACCGGGCGCTCGCACAGCGCCTGCTGCCGCGCGGCTGCGGCGCGGTGTTCAGCTTCAACCTGAAGGGCACTCGCGCCGCCGGGCGCGCCTTTGTCGAGGCGCTGCGCGTGTTCTCGCACCTCGCCAACGTCGGCGATGCCAAGTCCCTGGTGATCCATCCGGCGTCCACCACGCACTTCCGCGTACCGGACGACGAACTGGTGGCGGCGGGCATCTCGCAGGGCACGATCCGGCTTTCGGTCGGGCTCGAGGACCCGACCGACCTGCTTGAAGACCTCGCCCAGGCGCTGAAGCGCGCGCACAAGGTGAGCTGATCATGTACCTCCCCACCTCACCGCGCCTGTACGCCTACACCGGCGGCCGGCCGTTCGATGCCGCGCGCCCGAACATCGCGTTCCTGCACGGCGCGCAGCACGACCACAGCGTGTGGATCCTGCAGAGCCGCTACCTTGCCCATCACGGCTATAGCGTTCTGGCTTTCGATCTGCCGGGACACATGCGCAGCGAGGGCCCGGCGCTCGCCAGCGTCGAAGCGATGGCCGATCGCCTGCGCGACGGCATACTCGCGGCCGGCGTCACAAGGGTGCTGTTGGTCGGCCACAGCATGGGATCGCTGATCGCGCTCGAGCTGGCGCGGCGCATGCCCGACCGCGCAGTGGGCGTGGCGCTGGTCGCAGCCGCCTTCCCGATGCGCGTGTCGGATGCCCTGCTCGGCGCGACGCGCAGCGACGTGCCGCTGGCGATGGACATGATCAATGTCTGGTCGCACAGTGCCGCGACGGCCGCCTTCGAGCGCAAGCCCTGCAATCCGGCTCCTGGCTTCTCGAACGTGTGGCAGAACCTGCGGCTGATGCAGCGCATTGCCAGCCGCGACGGGCCTGAAGTCTTGCCGCTGGACTTTGCCGCGTGCAACAGCTACGCCGGCGGCCTCGAAGCGGCCCGCGCCCTGCCGTGCCCCGCGCTCTTCGTTCTTGGCAGCCAGGACGTGATGACACCTCCGCGCGCCGCCGAGGCGCTGATCGCCGCCTGCCCCGACGCGGCCGTTGTGCAGTTGGACGGCGGCGGTCACTCGCTGATGGCGGAGCGTCCGGACCAGGTCCTCAAGGCGCTGAAGGAATTTGCCGCCCGCAGGTTCGCTCCTTCGGCAGCGTCCGCAGGCTGAGCCCGGGACTCGCGCGTTGCTCGACGCCGTCAACTGGGACACGTACTGGCTGTACGTGCTCACCGAAATGGCGCTGTCCCTGTCGCCGGGGCCGGCGGTTATGTTGATCATCGCCTGCGGCCTGGCTCACGGCGCGCGGCGGTCCACATGGGCGAGCCTCGGCATCCTCAGCGCGAACGCGATCTACTTTGCGATCTCGGCCACGGCGCTGGGAGCCGTGCTGGCTGCATCGCGCGAGTTCTTTACCGCGGTCAAGTGGCTCGGCGCGGCCTACCTGGTGTACGTCGGACTGTCGGCGCTCTTCGGGCGGCCGTCGCCGATCACGGTGTCGAAAGCCACTGCACGCAGCAGCGCCCGCCGTGACCTCTATCTCGCCGGGCTCACGTTGCAGCTGGCGAATCCTAAGACGCTGATCTTCTTCGTTGCGATCCTGCCGCAGTTCGTCGATGCGCGACTACCGATCGGCCCACAGATGGTCTGGCTCGCTGCCGGCTCGATCATTCCGGAGTTCTTCATTCTCGCCGGCTACGGCTGGGTGGCGTCACGGGCCCGTCGCGTGGCGACTGATCCGCGCTATGCGCGCTGGACCGACCGCATCGCTGGAGTGCTGGTGCTTGGAGCGGCCGCCCTGGTGATCGGTGTCACCGCGTGAATGCAACGGTCGGGTTGGGCCGGCCAGGTAGGGAGCACCGGGCACTACCCGCGGGCACGTCCCCGATGCCAGCGTCGTCGCCTGTGCAACCCTCCCTCACAGCAACCAGTCGATCGGAAACAGTGAAATCATCTGTACCCCAAACCGCTTGAAGAAGCTCGTGTCCGGTTCAGTGGAGTAGGCCTTGTCGCCGGAAGCGGTGCGCTCGATCCACTCGAGGCTGAGGCCATCCGCTGCCAGCCGCACCTGGTACGCCACCTTCGGAGCGGATGTCTCGAACGCCTCGGCCAGGTCGCGCGCGAGCTCCGGACTGTCGATGACCACGCCCATTTCGGTGTTCAGTCGTGCAGAGCGCGGATCGAAGTTGAACGATCCGACGAACACTCGCCTGCCATCTACTGCGAAGGTCTTGGCGTGCAGGCCCGCGGAGGAGCTCGACCCGAGCCCCGCCCTGTCGTTCGGCGCATCGCGCCCGGCGGTCGGCTTCAGCTCGTAAAGCTGGACGCCTGCCTTCAGCAAGGCTACGCGGTGCTTTGCGTATCCGGCATGCACCGCGCTCACGTCCGACGCGGCCAGCGAGTTGGTGAGGATGCGCACCTGGACGCCGCTGCCAGCAAGCGCGACAAGCGCAGCGGTTCCGTCGTCTAGCGGCACAAAGTACGGTGAAATCAGGTCGAGCGACTTCTGTGGCTTGCCGATCACCTTGACCAGCTGCGGAAAGAGCAGGACGTCAGTGCGTGCGTTCGCATCCAGCGTCTTGGCCGGATCGTCGAACAGGGCTTGCGTTTTCACCCACTCGAATTCGACGAGCCGCGCGAGGATGTCGCGCACCAGTGACGTGTTCCGCACCGCGTCCAGGTAGGCGACCGACGCCGGATCCGCGCGGGTTTCGGCGAACCTCTGCTTCAGGGCAGCGGCGCCCTCCACACCGGAGTCGCCGACGAAGCTCGCGGCGGGATAAGCCGACGGACTGTTCCAGTAGGTATCGAACTCCATCGAGACTTCGCGCACCACCGGGCCGACGGCCGCCACGTCGAGGTCCGCGAACACCACGCCGCCGCCTGCGCCGAAGTACTCGTTGCCGATGTTGCGGCCACCCACCACCGCGATCTGGTTGTCCACGGTAAAGGACTTGTTGTGCATCCGCCGATTCAGGCGCGTGAAGTCGCTTAGGTAACCGAGCGCACGCGACCCACGTTGCGCGAACGGGTTGTACAGCCGCACCTCGATGTTCGGGTGCGCATCGAGGGCGGCGATCGTCGGGTCGAGTCCCGCCGTGTTCGCGTCGTCGAGCAGCATGCGCACGCGCACACCGCGCCCGGCGGCGTCCCACAGCGCCTCGAACAGCAGGTAGCCGACCTGGTCGCCGTGCCAGATGTAGTACTGCACGTCAATCGACCTGTCGGCCGCCCCGGCGAGCACACCTCGCGCTGCGAAGGCGTCACGTGGTCCGGGCAGCGGGTGGATCCCGCTCCTGCCGGGATGGGCCGCAACCGGGGCCGAAAGCGCGCGCCCGAGGCGCGTGCCGTCGGTGTCGGTCAGCGCAGTCGTCGCGACGCGCGTGTCGAGCGACGGCAGCGTGGTTGCGCACCCACTGAGCAAGGCAGCGAACGCCAATGCGACGCAAAGAGGTGCAACAAGTCTGCGGGTCGGTCGGTTCACGCAATCCTCCGCTGGGCAATCTGACCGCTCTGGCGGCGCCGGCACTGATTCGACTCCTGTTGACGCATCACCGAACCCGGGAAACCGTGTTCGCGGCCGGCGTAGGGAGGCTGCTTTCAAGCGGAGCGTTGATCCAGTCGTCGCGATCCATCCATCCGGTCAGCAACGTACCCAACCCTTCGCGATCCAGCGACAGCAGCAGATTGGCCGGATCGACCGCAAAGCGCTCGAACATCGGTCGCAGTGTCATGCGAGCCGGGTCGCACGTCAGCAGCCATTCCGAGGATTCACCGCGCCGCCGCGGCACGGACAGGCGACGGACGTAACCGAGGCGCTCGAGGGTTTCGAGCAGGCGCTCGGTATCGACGAGGTCCGTGCGGGCTTTCAGCGCAAGCACTGCGGCACCCACGGCGGGCGGGTCGGCGCGACGGGCCTCGAACAGGTGTCGAACAAGCGCCAGAGCCGTGATGAACTTATTTCCTGCGCGCAGCTCATCGGAAAAGCGGGTCGCGCGCAGGCGGGGCAGCGTCGCTGCAATCGCTGCGCCGAACAGCAGCAGGTACCACGACAGGTACATCCACAGCAGGAACAGCGGCAGCGCAGCAAATGCGCCGTAGACCGAACGTACCGAGCCGCGCGCGATGAAGAACGCAAAGCCGACTTTCAGCAATTCGGCGAGGATCGCTGCGACAAAGCCGCCGATCAGCGCGTCGCGCCACCGTACGGTGCGGTTCGGCACGAACACATACAGCGCCGAATAGGCAAGCCCGCTCAGGACCACTGGCGCGTAGTCGAGAAAGCCGCGCAGCAGCCACGGGATGCGCTTCAACTCCTCGGCCGACGGCGACCAGACGTATGAACTCGCCGTGAGGCTGGCGCCGACCAGGATTGGCCCGAGGGTCAGCAGCGTCCAGTAGATCAGCATCCGCTGTCCGAAGGGCCGCCGCGCCCGCACCTGCCAGATGTCGTTCAGCACATGATCGACCGTCATGATCATCACGATGGCGGCAAAGGTCAGCCAGACCAGACCGAACGCCGTGAGCCGTGCCGCTTGCTCGGCGAATTCGCCGACATACCGGAGAACCGTCGAGGAGATCTGGGGCGGCAGCGTCCTGGAGACCAGCGACTGCAGCGCCTCGCGGAAGTCGGCGAAAAGCGGAAAGGCGCTGAAGACCGCCAGGCCGACCGCAAACAGCGGCACGATCGACAGCAACGTCGTGAACGTCAGGCTGCTTGCGACCTGCTGCAGGCGCACCTCGCGTCCGCGGCGGTACGCGAAGACTGCCACCTCGCGTGCTGTCTTCAGCCAGGGAAACGTGTCGACGGCGGCGGTAAGGCGGGACATGGGCACCGTCGCGCTCCGCGAAGGCGGCTGCGCGACGTCGGTTTCTATAATACGGTTCCGTTCAGCACCGCTGCGTGACGATTCGCCGAGCCGATCGCGCAGTGCGACCCTCCTCCCCGTGGACATCCTCGTTCTCTACTACTCCCGCCACGGCGCGACGCGCCGGCTCGCCGAGGCCATCGCCGCCGGCATCGACAGCGTCGACGGCGCGCAGGCACGGATGCGAACGGTCCCACCGGTCTCACCGATCACCGAGACCACGGCGCCGCCGGTACCACCCGAAGGCGCGCCATACGCGGAACTTGCTGACCTGGAGGACTGCGGCGGCCTCGCAGTCGGATCGCCGACGCGGTTCGGCAACATGGCGGCGCCGTTGAAGCACTTCTTCGACACCACCTCCGGACTGTGGCTTTCCGGCAGGCTGGCCGGGAAGCCGGCCGCCGTTTTCTGCTCGACCAGCAGCCTGCACGGCGGGCAGGAAGCGACGTTGCTGTCGATGATGGTCCCCCTGCTGCACCACGGCATGCTGCTTCTGGGTATTCCCTATACCGAACCGGACCTGATGACGACGCGCAGCGGAGGCACGCCCTACGGCGCCAGCCACACCGCCCATCACGGTGCCGCGCCGGGGTTGACCGGCGAGGAACGTCGTCTGGCCCACGCGCTTGGCGCACGGCTGGCGCTTACGGCGCTTCGCGTGGCGTCCTGATTCGTGGCGATCGGACCGTTGCCCGCGAGCTCGCCGCGCCAGGTCACCGCCTGGCGCTGGGCCATCGCGACCTGGCTCGCACTGATCGTGCTCGGGCTGGCGTGGGAAACCGTCCTCGCACCGCTGCGGCCAGGCGGTTCGTGGCTCGTGCTGAAAGTGCTGCCTTTGCTGCTGGCCCTGCCGGCGATGCTGCGCGGAAGCGCCTATGCGATGCAGGTTGCTCTTTTCATCGTGCTGCTCAGCGTCCTGGAGGGCTCGCTGCGGATGTTCGAGCCGGCCCCGGGGGCGTGGCTCGGTGCGCTGGAGCTGCTCCTGGCGCTGGTCTTCTTCGTCGCCGCGATCGTCTATCTGCGGCCTATGAAGATCGCCGCCAGGCAACGCGCCCGTTCGACATGAGCACGCTGGACACACTGCGCGCGATCGTCGGCACGGAACATGTGCTGAACGATGCCGATGCGGTCGCCCCGTACCTGGTCGATTGGCGCAAGCGCTACACCGGCCGGGCGCAGGCCGTCGTGTTGCCGGAGTCGACCGGGCAGGTGTCGCGCATCGTCACCTGGTGCGCACAGACGCGCACGCCGGTCGTGCCACAGGGCGGCAACACCGGCCTTGTCGGGGGTGCGACGCCGGATGACTCCGGCCGCGCGATCCTGCTGTCACTGAAGCGCATGGCGCGCGTCCGCGCGGTCGACCCGGCAAACAACACCCTGACTGCGGAAGCCGGCTGCGTCCTAGTCGATGCGCAGCAGGCCGCGAAGCAGCACGATCGCCTGTTTCCGCTGTCCCTCGCTGCGGAAGGCAGCGCCACGATCGGCGGCAACCTCAGCACCAACGCCGGCGGCATCCAGGTGCTGCGCTATGGCAATGCACGTGAACTGTGCCTGGGCCTGGAGGTGGTCCTGCCGTCCGGCGAGATCTGGGACGGCTTGCGCGCCCTGAGGAAGGACAACACCGGCTACGACCTGCGCGACCTGTTCATCGGCGCCGAAGGCACGCTCGGGATCATCACGGCCGCCTGCCTGAAGACGTTCCCCTTGCCGCGCGCGCAGGTAACGGCCTTGCTTGCCGTGTCGTCCCTGCGCGACGCGCTGGCGCTGCTCGACGACACGCAATCGCGCTGCGGATCCACGCTGACCGGCTTTGAATGCTTCAGCGACTTCTGCCTCACGCTGGTCGAGCGGCACTTTGCCGGCCAGCACTCGCCATTTTCCGAGCGCCATCCGCACTACGTCCTGCTGGAACTGAGCGACCACGAGAGCCAGGATCACGCCACCGCGATGGCGGAAGACCTGATCGCGTCCGCCATCGAAGCGGGCCGGGTGCGCGACGCGGTGGTCGCGCAATCGCTCGCGCAGGCACGCTCACTGTGGTCGCTGCGCGAACTGATTTCTGAAGCGCAGACCCATGAGGGCAAGAACATCAAGCACGACATCGCGGTACCGATTTCCTCGATTGCCCGCTTCGTCGAGGAGTCCGACGTGTTGCTGCAGCAACGCTTTCCCGGCGTGCGCATGGTGGTCTTCGGTCACCTCGGCGACGGCAATCTCCATTACAACGTCAGCCCGCCGGTGGGGACAGACGCGGCGCGCTTCCTGGAACAGCAACCGGCGATCTACGCAACGGTGCACGACCAGGCGCATGCCTTTGGCGGATCGATCTCGGCCGAGCACGGCATCGGCCAGCTGAAGCGCCTAGAAAACGCGCGCTACAAGTCCGGAGTTGAGCTGCAGTTGATGCGCACCCTGAAGCAGGCCCTCGATCCGCTGGGCATCATGAACCCCGGGAAAATGCTCTAGCCGGCGGCCGTAGCGAGCAACCCGAGCTTGAGTCCCACCTTCATGGGAGACGTTTCAGCCCTTACTCCGGAGACCGCGCCCGCTCGGCAGCCAGTACCATTCGCGCCGAGCTCGGCAATCCGACCGGCGTCGGCGATTTCTAGGGAGATCTTCATGGCAGCAAAAGCACTCAAACTCTGCGCGCTCGCGTTCGCGGCGATCACGGCGCCCATCGCACTGGCCCAGCAGGCGTCCGAAGTCGTCGTCTATGGCCCGGCGCCCAAGCCCGTTCCGGTTCCCGGCGCCAAGCCGGTCACCGCGCCCTCGTTCGATGCATTCAAGGGAGACGGCCTGTACCTCTTCCAGGGCACCAAGGTTTCCAACATGCGCGTGGCCGGCGCCGCCGGCGAAGGCAACCGTTACCCGATCGCCGAGACCAGTTCCGACGCCAACCAGACCACACTGAATGGCAACATCGACGTTGCCCATGCGGTGCTCAACGGTGAGCGCCGCGCACTGGGCCGCCCGAACTTTGCAATCCCGGCAAACGACGGCACCGTGTATATCGTCTACGCTGGCCAGGCGCCGCTGCGCATGGCCGTGACGCTGCAGGGCTACGACGTCTCGGAAATGCCGATCTCGCTGTTTCTGCGTACGCCGGACAACTATCCGAAGCAGGAAGCCGCCAGGGCGGGCAGCGCACGCTTCCCGAAGGGATCCATCGCCTACCTGGCGACCGCGCGCTTCTTCGATGATGTGCTGATGCTGCCGCGCCGCGAGTCTTTCACGGGCGCCACCGACACGGCGCAGTTCGTCGGCAACTTCTCCAAGCAGATTCCCTATTGCCTGGCCTACGAGGACCGGCAGGGGGCCAATCCGTACGCCATGTTCTTCAAGCGGACCGGCGCGGCCAAGAAAGGCGAAGTCGCCCTGTATCCGGCCAAGACGGGCACGCTCTTCTGCGACAAGGCCGCCGACAAGGTGCTGGCGCAGGGCGAGTGGGAAGAGCGCACCGTGGCCGGTACCAAGGCGGTCGTTCTGTCCTTCCCGGCAAACGTCGACCCGCTCGATACCGGCGTGTCGCAGGTCGAGCGCGAATCGGCACGCATCGCCTTCGTCGAACCCTCCAAGGGCTTGCCGGGGGTACGTCCAGGCAAGCTGTATCAGGCCGGCGCCAGCGTCTACGACTACCAGTACCGTTTCAACAAGACGGCCGCCGACGCAGTGCGCACGGCCATCGGCGCGGCGCAGTAACGCCATCCAGTCAATTGAGGCCGTCATCGCGGACACTCCGCGATGACGGCTTTTTTGTTGCTTGGCTAGACTTGCGCGATGAAGCGATCGACCGTCCTCCCTGCCCTGCCCGTGGCGGTCGTGCTCTGCAGTTCCCCCATGGCACAGCAGATCCAGCGCTGCGAGGACGCGCGCGGCAGGATCACTTACTCGAACGCGGACTGTCCGGAAGGCACCCGACCGGTCCGATCGGTGCAGTCGGCGCCAGCCCCCTCCAGCGGAGGACATGCAGTCCGCGCGTGACAAGGCCGAGCGCGATGCGCAAACGGCCCGGCAGTTGTCCGACCAGAGGCGCTCGCAGCAGGCGGCCGCGGCGCAGCAGAATGAGCAGCAACGCAACGCCGACTGCGCCTACCTGCAGGGCGAGATCCAGTCGCTGCAGCGGATGCGCAACATGCTGGTGAATCGACCCTACTACTCGCTCGATGACCTCAACACGATGGACCAGCATGCGATGAAGCTGACGGCGGATTACCGACGAGTATGCGGATCATGAGCGGCGCGTATCGCACGCCGGCCCAGGCTCTGCGCGGCGTTGCCATGCTGGGCCTGCTTGCGGCGACTCTGTCCCCCGCTGCCTCGGCGCAGACGGTCCAGCGTTGCGAGTCACGCGACGGCAAGGTCACCTACTCGAACACCAAGTGTCCGGAGGGGACTTCGGCGGTCCGTCCGGTCAACACGTCGCCGCCGGTGGCAGTCGACGAACAGAAGGCGGCCAGGGAGCGCGCCACGCGCGACGCCGCGGAAGCCAAGGTCATCGACCAGTCGCGCCAGAAGGAAGAAGCGAAGGCCGAGCGCACAGCGGCGGACCAGAAGAAGGCCGAGGACAAGGAACGACAGCGTTGCGAGCAGGCCGTCGCGACCTGGAGCTCGCGCGCAACGCCCGTGCAGGCCTGATGCAGCGAAGTGCGGCCACCATCGAAGAAGTGCAGAAAGCGGACAAGGATCTGAGCCGCCGCGAGGCGGAGGCCGACAAGGCCTGCCGAGGCTGAGTCCTTTCCTCAGGCGGCGGCGCGCAACGGCGGTTCCACGTCCCGCAGCGCCAACGCGAGGATTCCGGCTCCGGCGGAGCCCAGCTGATCGGCGTCGCTGAGCTGTCGACGCCAGCGCCGGGCGCCCCGCATCCCCTGGTACAGCCCCAGCATGTGACGCACGACGTGCCGGGCTGCAGTTCCCTCACTGCACTCGCGCTCCAGGTACGTCGACATCTGCATCACAACGTCCGCACGGCCGGGAGCGGGACCCGCATCGCCGAAGACAACGGAATCCACCCGCGCGAGCAGGTAGGGGTCGTGGTACGCGGCGCGGCCCAGCATCACGCCGTCCAGCCCCTGGGATTGCTGCACGGCCTCGTCGAGTGTCCCGAGTCCGCCGTTCAGCACGAAGCGGGCGGCCGGGAAATCGCGCTTGAGTCGACGCACGACCTCATAGCGCAACGGCGGAACCTCGCGGTTCTCGCGCGGGCTCAGTCCCTTGAGCCAGGCATTCCGCGCATGCACGATGAACACCTCGCATCCTGCGCCCTGCAAGGTTCCGACGAAATCGCGCACCAGGCCGTAGTCCTCGACGCGATCGATGCCGATACGATGCTTGACCGTCACCGGGACCGCCACGGCGTGTCGCATCGCCTTGACGCAGTCGGCGACGAGAGTGGGCTCCGCCATCAGGCATGCGCCGAAGGCGCCGTGCTGCACGCGCTCGGAAGGGCAACCGCAGTTGAGATTGATCTCGTCGTAGCCCGCACGTTCGCCCAGGCGCGCCGCCCGTGCCAGCTCATCCGGTTCGCTGCCGCCCAGCTGCAGCGCGACGGGGTGCTCGGCCGGATCGAACCGCAGGTGGCGTTCCGCATCACCCCTCAGCAGCGCACCGGTCGTCACCATCTCCGTGTACAGCCGCGCGTGACGCGACAGCAGCCGGTGAAAGTAACGGCAATGCCGGTCCGTCCAGTCCATCATCGGCGCGACGCAGAAACGCCAGCGTGCGTCTGCGCTGGCCGGGGCTGGCGGCTGGCCTAGAGCTTGAGGATCCACTGGATCACCGACTTGGCCACGAAACCGAGAATGCCGAAGGCCAGCACGAAGAACAACACGAACGTGCCGAAGCGACCTGCCTTGGACTCGATCGCAAGCTTCCAGATGATGAAGAGCATCAACGCGATGAAGCCGCCGATGCCCCAGGTCATCCCCAGTTCGGCGATGCGTTCCTCGGTGAGGCCGAAGAGCGTTCCTTCCATCAGGGATTGCGCAGCGCTGCGCCTTCGGCATCCACGAGGTCGCGATAGGCATGCCAGCTCGCATGACCCAGAACGGGAACCGTCACGAGGAAACCGAGCATCGCGGTGGCGAGTGACACCGAGGTCGCAATCAGGATCACGAGGGCCCACAGCAGCATCGCGACCGGATTCTCTCCGACGGCCCGTGCGCTGGTGAGCAGCGCCTGGCGCAATCCGACTCGTCTGCCCAGCAACAGCGGCGGAGAAACCGCCGTCAGTGAAAAGACGATCGCCACGCCTAATCCGCCGAGAATGGCCCACAGCGTGAACAGCAGATCGCCCTGCTCAACGACCGCGTAGCGCAGGAACTCGACCTGGCCCCGCAGCGGCGCCGGCGCGAACAGCGTGAAGAGCAGCGCAGATGCGGCCACCCAAAGCGTGCCGAGCACCGCCAGCAGGATACCCAGCTGCACCAGCGGCTGCGTACCTCGGCGCCACGCCGCGACTGCCTCACCCAGCCCGGCGCGCTCGCCACGCGCCAGCAACCGACTGATCTCATAGAGACCCGTCACAAGGATGGGGCCGACGATCACGAATCCCGAGAACGCCCCCGGTGCCACCCACCCGTAGCGCAGCGACACCAGCAGCACGACCCAGCCGCCGAGCGCGACGAACGCGCCGTGCACCAGCCCCGCCACCGGGCTGCGCGTGAAGTCCCGCCATCCCAGCGCGAGCCACGTCAATGGCCGCGAAATCGCCACATGCCGCACCGGCAGCGGCGCATCGTTCACGGCGGCCGAAGTCTCCATGGTGAGTCAATTATCGCGCGCATCAGCCGACCCGCGCTCGCGTCAGGCCGCGGTCACGCGCAGCGGCCAGCTCGTTCAGAACCAGTGCGCCCAGCACCAAGGTTCCGCCGAAGACGGTCGTACCGGCCGGGACTTCGCCGGCGCCCAACCAGGCCCATAGCGGTCCCAGCAGCACTTCGAGCAGCGCCAGCAGCGCGAGTTCGGTCGCCGAAGATGGCGCGCCGCAATCACCAGAAGCATGCACGGCAGGCCCAGCTGAAAGAAGCCGAGCACCGCCAGCAGCGCGACATCGCGCGGTAGCGCGATCAGAGGCAGGGCAAAAGTCAGCATCAGCACAGCCGAGATCACTCCGCCGAGGAACACCGCGGGGATCAGGTCGACCGACTGGCCGCGCTTCTTCAGCACGACGAAATTGATCGCCGAAGCGAGCGGCGCGCCGAAAGCGATCAGCATGCCGAGCAGGCTGGTGGGCGATTCGATGCGCAGGCCCCCGGCGAACATCCAGACGATGCCTGCCATCGCAATCGCGATCGCCAGCCAGGTGCGCAGCGGAATCGGCGTCTTCAGCACGGCGCGCGCCAGAATCGCCGTGATCAGCGGCGCGACCGCCAGCACGATCAGCGTGTTCGCAGTCGAGGTCAGCGTCAGCGCCAGCATGAAGCAGACGAACATCGTCGCCCACATGCATCCCGACAGCAGTCCCGGCCAGCCGGCACGGGTCAGCGCACCGATGAAGTCGCGCCGCACCAGCAGCAGGTAGCCACCGACGAACACCGCGGCGAACAAGCTGCGCCAGAACGTGATCTCGAATCGCCCCTGCGCCTGCAGCTCCGGCGACAGGTTGCGCGTCACCACGCCGGCGATGCTCCACAAGAGCGGCGCGATAACCATGAGGATCAGCGCGCGGCGGTGGGCAGGATCAGCCATGCGAGGTGGATTGAGTCCCCTCCCTCGCGGAGGGAGGGCCGAGGGCGGGAGCCTTTGAATGTTCGAAGAACGGAAGCGTGCTAGCGCGAGCCGCTACGCGGCTTCGCGTTGAGCGCGCTTGCGTTCGTGCTCCTTCAGGTACCTCTTGCGCAGCCGGATGCTCTGTGGCGTGATCTCGACCAGTTCGTCGTCGGCGATGAATTCGACCGCAGACTCGAGCGTCAGCTGGATCGGCGGCACCAGGTCGATGTGCTCGTCCTTGCCGGAGGCACGCACGTTGGTCAGCTTCTTCTCGCGCACCGGGTTGACGACCAGGTCGTTGTCGCGCGAGTGGATGCCGATGATCATGCCCTCGTAAAGCTTGTCGCCGGGGCTGACGAACATGCGCCCGCGCTCCTGCAACTTCCACAGCGCGTAGGCGACCGCCTCGCCTTCGTCCTGGCTGACCAGCACGCCGTTGCGACGCTCGCCGACTTCGCCGGCGCGGATCGGACCGTAGTCGTCGAACACATGGCTCATCAGGCCGGTTCCGCGCGTCAGCGTCATGAACTCGCCCTGGAAGCCGATCAGGCCGCGCGCCGGAATCCGATACTCGAGGCGCACGCGCCCCTTGCCGTCGGGCTGCATGTCCTGCAGGTCGCCCTTGCGGCGGCCCAGCTCCTCCATGATCGCGCCCTGGTTCGCCTCCTCGATGTCGACCGTCAGCATCTCGAACGGCTCGAGCTTCTCGCCGTCGACCTCCTTGAACAGCACGCGCGGGCGCGACACCGCCATCTCGTAACCCTCGCGCCGCATGTTCTCGAGCAGGATCGTCAGATGCAATTCGCCGCGGCCAGCCACTTCAAAGATCTGCTCGTCCTCGGTCTCGCGCATGCGCATCGCGACGTTCGACTTCAACTCGCGCTCGAGCCGCTCGCGCAGCTGGCGGCTGGTCACATACTTGCCCTCGCGCCCGGCGAGCGGCGAGGTGTTGACCTGGAAGTTCATCACCAAAGTGGGCTCGTCGACCTTCAGCAGCGGCAGCGCATCGGGTGCGTCGACCGGTGTCAGCGTGCAGCCGATGCCGATGTCGTCGATGCCGTTGACGAGCACGATGTCGCCCGCGATCGCTTCGTCGACCAGCCTGCGATCGAGGCCCTCGAAGGTCAGCACCTGGTTGATCCTGCCCTTGGTGGTCGGCGCGTTCTGTCCGCCTTCGGGGCCGTGCATCACCAGCACTTCCTGACCGGCGCGCAGACGCCCGCGCGTGATCCGGCCGATGCCGATCTTGCCGACGTAGCTCGAATAATCGAGCGAGCAGATCTGCAGCTGCAGCGTGCCATCGGCGTCGTCATCGCGCACTCGCACATGCGCGAGGATGGCATCGAACAGCGGCCTCAGGTCGCCGCTGCGCACGTCGGGGCTCGTTCCGGCATAGCCATTGAGCGCCGAGGCGTAGATGACCGGGAAATCCAGCTGCTCCTCGGTGGCGCCGAGCTTGTCGAACAGGTCGAAGGTGTGGTTCACCACCCACTCGGGTCGGGCGCCCGGCCGGTCGATCTTGTTGACGACGACGATCGGCTTCAGCCCCTGCGCCAGCGCCTTGCGCGTGACGAAGCGCGTCTGTGGCATCGGGCCTTCGACCGCGTCGACCAGCAGCAGCACCCCATCGACCATCGACAGCACGCGTTCCACCTCGCCGCCGAAGTCCGCGTGGCCCGGTGTGTCGACGATGTTGATGTGCGTGCCTTCGTAGTCGACCGCGCAGTTCTTCGCGAGGATCGTGATGCCGCGCTCGCGCTCGAGGTCGTTCGAGTCCATGACGCGCTCGGCTACATGCTGGTTCTCGCGGAACGTGCCGGACTGCTGCAGCAGCTTGTCGACCAGCGTGGTCTTGCCGTGGTCCACGTGGGCAATGATCGCGACGTTGCGCAACTGGCGTTTCATGGTGTTTCTTTCTCGTTCGATATCAGTCGTTCGGGCGCTACGACGCCCCACTCGCTGACGTTCGCCGTGCCCAGTAATTCGGCGTTCCCCGCGTACACCCGTACGCGTGCTCCGCGCGGCTCGGCGTCCATCGCCAGCCGCTGGCCCTGCCGGAAGCGCCCGGCCAGGTCGTCATCCAGGTCCACCCTCGGCAGTGAGCCAAGTAATTCATCGACCGGCCGCAACGCCGCTCGACGAGCGTCAACAGTCATCTGCTCGAGGTGCTCCAGCGTCACCGACGCCTCCAGCATCAGCGGGCCGACCCGCGTCCGCCGCAGCGCTGTCAGGTGGGCGCCGCATCCCAACGCCTTGCCGATGTCCTCGGCCAGCACGCGGACGTAGGTGCCCTTGCTGCATTCCACGTCGAGCAACAGCGTGTCACCCGCTCGCTCCACGCACCGCAGGCCGGCGATGAGCACCTGACGGGGCGCTCGCTCGACCACCACCCCTGCACGGGCCAGTTCATACAGTGGCCGCCCTTCCCGCTTCAGCGCCGAATGCATCGGTGGCACCTGCTCAATCGTGCCGGCGAAGCGTGACAGCACAGTGCCGATCGCCTCGTCCGAAACATCGACTGCGGCGGTGCCGATGACCGCACCGTCGGCATCGCCGGTCGTCGTCGTGACACCGAGCTGCAGCGTCGCGCGATAGGCCTTGTCGGCTTCGAGCAGATCAGCCGAGAACTTCGTCGCTTCACCGAACGTCAGCGGCAGCAATCCGGTGGCCATCGGATCCAGGGTCCCGGTGTGGCCGGCCTTCGCTGCATTCAGCAGTCGCCGCGCCTTCTGCAGCGCGTGGTTCGAGGACATGCCACCCGGCTTGTCCAGCAACAGCACTCCATCGACACGTTCGCCGCGCGCCCTGCCCACGGCGTTTCCCGGGCCTCAGCGGCCCTGGCCCCGGTTCGCCTCATCGATCAGCCGATCGATCTCGATGCCGCGCTCGACCGATTCGTCATGAACGAACACCAGGTGCGGGATCGTGTGGATCGACAGGCGCTTGAAGAGCAGCGAGTGGAAATACCCGGCCTTCTCGGTCAGCACCCGCTGCGCCGCCTCGACCGGCGCGCCGATCGTCGTGAAGTACACCTTGGCGTGCGCGTAGTCCGGTGACACCTCGACGCCCGTCAATGTCACCAGCCCGGCCCGCTCGGTCGGCACTTCACGCTGGATCATTTCCGCCAGGTCGCGCTGGATCTGGTCCGCCACGCGCAACCCGCGCCCCGGTTTCCTGGTTGGTTTCATCTGCCGTTGCCATCAAAAAGTTCGACTGGCTCCGCCAGCGAACTTTTTCAAACTCGAGCGGGCGAAAGTAGGTTTCAACTTTCGCCCGAACTCTTACAGTGTCCGAGCGACTTCCTGGACCTCGAAGATCTCCAGTTGATCGGCTTCCTTGATGTCGTCGTAGCCCTTCAGGCTCAGGCCGCACTCGAACCCCGCCTTCACTTCCTTGACGTCATCCTTGAAGCGTTTCAGCGAATCGAGCTCGCCGGTCCAGATCACGACGTTGTCGCGCAACAGGCGCGCACTTGCCGTGCGCTTGACCACACCGTCGAGCACCATGCAGCCTGCCACCGCGCCGATCTTCGGCACGCGGAAGATCTGGCGGATCTCGACCATTCCCAGCACCTGTTCGCGCTGCTCCGGCGCCAGCAGACCCGACAGGGCGGCCTTCACGTCATCGACGGCGTCGTAGATGATGTTGTAGTAGCGGATGTCGATGCCATTGCCTTCGGCCAGCTTGCGCGCCGAAACGTCGGCACGCACGTTGAAGCCGATGATGACGGCCTTCGACGCCAGCGCGAGGTTGACGTCGCTCTCCGTGATGCCGCCGACCTGCGCGTGCACGACCTGCACCTTGACCTCGTCGGTCGAAAGCTTCGTCAGCGCGTGCGTCAGCGCCTCCTGCGAGCCCTGCACGTCGGCCTTGATGATCAGCGGCAGCGTGCGCGCAGCACCCTCGCCGATGCCCTCGAACATGTTCTCGAGCTTCGCAGCCTGCTGCTTGGCCAGCTTGGTGTCGCGGAACTTGCCCTGGCGGTAAAGCGCGATCTCGCGGGCCTAACTGCACTTCATGGGCTTCTGCAATTCTCCTTACCGACTTCAGCTCTAAAATAATTGTCCCATCTACTACAATATCGGCTAGAAAATGACCTACATTTTCATTGTCATAGTAGACTGTAATCGGTTTTTGTGATTCTGCATTAAAGCCTGCTTTACGCAGTTCTATAAGCATACATTTTTCATATACACTCTCCAGAAAACCAAAACCCATTTTATTATAAACAGCGTAGGCACAGCCGATAATTTTTTCTGTCAGCTCTTTATGTTCCATTTATCTTCTATCCTAATTTTGACAGGATTAACAGGATGTACAGGATAATAAAAAAATTGCTAGACAGGTTAATTCAAACTTTCTTTAATGCTGTTTCATGTTTTAGGTTTTTATTCTTCAGTTTTTCATCCTGTTTATCCTGTTAATCCTGTCTGTTTTTCTAGTTTTTCAGTTTTTACATTTATTTTTCATCATGTCTATCCTTCCGGCTGCTACGGTCAACCCCATTAACGACCAGAAGGTGGGTGCAATCGAAACCACAGAAAAGTTTAAATGGGATGCCTATTATACCTCTCATCGTGTGAAATCACTCCTATCATAAGTAATTTTTAGCGCATTGCAAAGAAAAATCAAGGGATGTATATCCCTCTCGTCCCTGTAGAGCGCTATCACTGACCCTAGCAGTACACCGCCCGGGCCATACATTACCCCGGCGAGTGGTAAGGGCCCCCGCTTTCAGGACAAAAAAAAGGAGGCACAATGGCCTCCTTTACTATTGCATCGGGTACAGCTCACCAGAGGAGCTTATCCCCGCCACGATTAATAGGTCTGCCTCTGAATCATCGGAAGGTCTTACCTCAATCTGGGAACCGGTAAGCGTGTTGGGCACACCATTTACCCTGAAGATAAAATAGTAATCATCATCAGGGGGCTCGCCGTCTGAATCAAAGGTTTGATAGGTAAAACCAGGCTGATAATTCTGGTCGATGGGTGAACCCTTCAGGGTAACACCATTTTGCATCATAGAGCTGCGCAGCCCGTCCCAGGTTGCAAAATCTGACTCAAGGGGAAATACATTACCCATGGAATCAGCTGCAAATCCTGCCATTCCGGCTCTGATTGACTCGGTAGTCGACACACATGATGCGACTCTGGACTTATTTCTGTACGCAATAAAATTAGGTACAGCAATAGCGGCCAGAATACCGATGATGGCAACAACGATCATTAATTCGATCAGGGTAAAACCTTTCTCTTTTCTCATTCTCATTTTAGACAGCATAACAAAAACCTCCTTTTAGATTAGTGAACAATGTGGTTGACTCGTTGAATGTGTAAAGTACCTTCACCTCCTTCCTTTCCATATTTAGTTTTTATCAATTGTTGTCTTTAGGATTAGCAACATACATGCCAAAAATCCCTGCGCGCCGTAACGGCTTAATATATAGAGATAATTATTCGGGACCCTTTTTTTTGAGCGGTAGAAACCTTGCAAAAGTGACACTATTTAACACCCGAGTGACAATTATTGTAATCACCGATGAACATACCTTATACAGGAATGACAAGCGCTAATGCTCCAGGATTTCAGCAGAGACGAGACGTGCAAGATCATCTCGCATCGCCCTGGCGCGCACGTGGGCGGGTTTAAGCCTCAGGCTCTCGTTTAAGTGGTAGCTCCCCTTCTCCCTGTCTTTAAATCCGCGCACATAGAGGAGGGCCAGATTAAAATGCACCTCGGCATTAGATGGCACTAGCCGCACTACCTCTTGCAATGCCTGTAACGCCCTATGATAGAGTCCTACCTGCATGTATACCAGGGCCAGGTTGTTGCGTGCTTCTAAAAAATGCGGTTTCACTTCCAGTGCCTTTATGAATTCCTTTTCTGCCTCGTGATAGCGCTTTTTTTCAAGGTGGATCACACCCAGGTTATTATGGGCTTCTGCATAGGAGGGATTAAACTGCACCGCTCTCCGGTACTCTTCTTCAGCAGATGTGGTAGGAGTGCATCAGGTAGTGAAGATCACCGAGGTTGTTATGCGCCTCACCATTGTCAGGGCTCGCCTGAAGGGCCTTCTCATAGCAGTGCAAGCTTTTCTGATACAGTATCTCTCTCTCACCTTTCCCGGACTCACGGGAAGCACCGGATGCAACAGGTGCTAGAGACTCCTCGAGCATGGTGTAGTAGGTTCTACCCAGGTTGTTGTATACCTTGGTTTGTTTACACTGGTGCACTACTGCCTGCTGTGCACCATGTAAAGACAGGGCCTTTTCAAATGCCTGAATCGCCTCCCGGTACCGTCCCTCCTTGGCATGGACAATTCCTAAATTATTGTGTGCACAAGCAGAACGGGGCTGGTGGCTAACGGTATGCACCCAAAAATGGCGTTCATCACTCCAGACACTATTCCTCGTAACCGTCTTTACGGAATAGACGAAAATGAGGAGCAGGACAATGAGGGGGGTCATCTTCCGGGCCCCCGGGGAGAATTTTCCGTCATTGCTGAGGAGAGAACCCCTGTAGAGCAGCAGCGGTACCAGCATACTAAAACAAACACTTGACAGATAGAGGCGGTGTTCCAGGGCTGGAACGGTGAGGGGTACAATACCGGAAACGGGAATAAGCGCCACCACAATCCACAGGAGAATGAATGAGAGTTCCCGGAAACGTCTCCAGCACAAAACAGTAATGACCACCAGGGATGCGACAAACAACAGGGAAGCACTGCATACGGGGTCTTTGAAAGAAGTAAGGGAGGGAAGCACTGGACTGGCACTCTGCACAAGGGGGAGTAGCAGCATTTTACCGTAGTAGGTATAGGTACCTGTCATCCCTAAGAAGAGCGGGATAAAACCCTGTCCACCCGTTTCTATACCGGAGCTCCCCAAAACACCCGTCCTTACCGAGAAATAGAGAAGAGTGATCACTATAAGCGGAAGATAGACTTTTCCTCTTCCTTTCCACGGACCCTGAAGAGTACCGGGGAAACAATAATCTACCAGCATAATCAGCACGAGTACGATAATCCCGCTTTCCTTCGTCAAAAGCACACAGCAGTAGCTCACCAGGAAACCGGGATAGATAAGCGAGCGCTCTTTCCCCCGCAGGACTGCTGCGCCAGCGAAGATAGAGGAGTATGGTGAGCAGGGAAAAAAAGGTAAGGAGCACATCGTTTCTGCCGCTGATCCATGCCACTGCTTCAGTCTGGATGGGGTGGGTGGCAAAGAGCACGCCTGCAATGAAGGCAACGGATCTCTCTTTGAAGAGGGAAAAAGCCAACAGGTAGACCATACAACCATTCAGTGCATGCACCAGCACATTGGAAAAGTGATACCCGAAGGGATGCGAGCCCCACAGCTGGTAATCGGCAATGAAGGATCCTATGAGTACGGGCCGTAAAAAGGAGTGTCCCCAAAAAATGGTTGGGTAAAGACCGTAAAAAGATTTTTCCAATCATTGAGGTAGTCGGCATGTTCAATAATAAGCCCCCGGTCATCCCAGATAAAACCACCCTGGAGTGAATTCCAGTAGATGCCGAAGGTGACAAGGAAAATCACTGCCAGGTACATAAGAGGGCTCTGCGTTGTATCTTTGGTAAATAGTGTCATAAGTGAGATTCTACTCAACTAAATCGGGTATTTTTCTTCTTATAAAGCAATTGTCATGCCCTACATCCGAATCCATCACATCCAAACGTGGGCTGTCCCGCGTTCCCTGCCGTCATATGCCATTGGCACACACCCCAGATGACGCCAGATCGTAAATGGCTACACTACTATCCTGATAGAGGAGGCCCATGGAAGGATCGTCGCCTGGGACCTCTTCTCCGGCATGGGCGACCAGATACTTAAAACGGTAACCACAAAAAAGCGTCCTGTAGTCTTTATCCCGAACCAGCCGCTTTACGGTGCGCTCTTCCTCACGGACACTTGTGGGAATTCTGGCCACATAACCAAATGCCACCGGTTTTTCGTGAATCGTTTGAAAGTAGAGTGCCCGGGCCGGCCTGCTCACCACATCAATAATGCCCCCATCATCCGGTAAGGTTTTCAAAATTCTCACATAGGGGGGACAGGGGGCTGAGAAGCCGGCATTGGTTTGGGCAGATACTCTGTCACGAGCAGCACCAGTAAGAGCAGCACAAGCCACCGTTTACCCGGTGATGCCCGAAAGAGCATCTTAAAACCACTGGCACAGATAACCGCAGAGCTGAGCATAACCATGACCATCATGCGCACCGGTGCACCTGACAGTTTAAGGCGGCGGGAATAGATTTTCCAGCAATGCATAGGGAAGTCTGATGAACGGTATCTCCCGGCCCCATATATGCAATACAGGCCCCAGGCTCATTACCCCAAAGAAGAGGAGGGCACCATACCAGAAGCGGAGACTTTAACCCGGCACTCCCCTCTTCTCTCAGCCAGACATAGGTAAGCACAAAGAGGACCGATACACCCATATGAACACTGCTCTCGTGTATATTGACCGTCAGGCGGGACCAGAAGGGTTCCGTTAACGGGGCAAAGTACCAGTGCCCGCCGGGAATGAGGGGTGCCAGGAGATCCAGGGAACTTTTTACCGGTGAATGAAATCCCAGGAGAGGATCCCGTGCATTCAAAAGCAGAAGAGAGAACACCAGGGGACCTGCCGTTATGACAACAAGGGCGACAAAAACCCCGACGGGAACCAGATGTTTCCTCTTGAGGAAGAAAAGGCAATCCCCCTCTTTTACACCATACCAGACAGTCATCAAGATCCCCGTCACAACACAGTAGAAAAAGTAGTAGTAATCGCAGAGCATCACTGCAACGAGTGTTGCTGCCGAAGCAACAGCCATGGGAATGCCGGGCCGGGTGAGCAGGACATACCAGCAGAGCGCAAAGAGAGGAATCCATTCCAGGGATACCAGCTGCAAATGGCCTTCGGCGTGGGCAAAGTGATAATTTGAAAAGGTAAATATGAACCCCCCCAGTATACTGGCCCAGTATGACCCCGTCAGGTAGTATGCCAGCCAGAAGGTTGTAACGCCGCCAACAACAAAAGAAAATATGACAATACAATTATGTGTCTCGACCAATGTGAGAAAGGGTGACAGCACTATTCCCATACATCCATTGAAGGGATTGAGGGTACTGCCGAGCAGTGAAACACCGTTTGGATAATGCAGATAGGACGTGTGCCATGGCAACTGGTGCATCTGGGTGACCGCTTTATTTACCCACCAGATGTTCCACACATTTTGCAATCCATCACCCTGATCCGCAAAAAAATGGGTCGAAAAATCAAGGACTAATGGATAGGTGTAGATGCAAAAAATAACCAGGTAGAAAAGCACCGGAAAAACAGCAAGCGCTGCGCTGCGGTACAGGAAGTAAACAAGAGTGTCCTGATACAGTGCTGGCGCAACCGGAGCATATAACTGGGCTGTCTCTTTTCTCCCGCGTGATCCATATAATAACTATCGGTAATTTTAATAATTACTAGTGGCAGGGCATGGAGGGGATGTTCCCCCCTAATCCCCTTCATTCCTATTCGTCCTCTCACAAAACAACTTTAGGGATAATTGCTTCCCTCCCTATAATCGATGAAAGTGTTTATGTGTGTTTTTTCAATCAAGTTATTGTCTAAAAGGTCGATGGAATACACTATGAAACTCCCTTCACTAATCTTCCTCACTCTTATATCCATGGGGGTCTACTGGAATACCCTGCCCAATGACTTCGTGGCGGGAGATCGCCAATTTATCCTCAGAAATCAGCACATTGGTAGCTTAAATACCGTTAAGAACGCCTTTACCTCGGATTACTGGGGAAAACTGGGTGGCGAATCCTTCATTTACTTCCGTCCTGTTACCATTCTCTCCCATTGTATTGACGCCAACCTCTACGGACTCAACCCGGCAGGTCACCATTTCTCCAATATGATTTTGCACACCATTGTTACCCTCCTGGTGTATCAGCTTTTCCTCGGCCTTTTTACATCCACTCCCTGGTGTGCACTGCTTGGCAGTACCCTTTTCGCCCTGCATCCCGTTCATACACACTCCGTTGCATACATCATGGGAAGAACAGACATCCTGGCAGCCCTCTTTTTTCTGGGGGGGCTTACCCTGCTCATGAGTGCCTCCGGACACCAGGCCCAGCGTTATCCCGTGATGAAAATAGCAGGGGCCTCTCTGTGCTATCTGGTAGCACTTCTCTGCAAGGAAATTGCGGTCACCCTCCCCCTCATTTTCATTCTCTACTGGTTCTGCCGGTCACCTGAAAACACCCCATGGAAAGATTCACATTTTACCGCCCCCTGTCTTTCCCTCGTGCTGACACTGGTGCTCTACCTCATACTACGGGGGGTAGCCGTGGGTGTAACAACCTCCGGAAGTGCCATCCCCGCCTGGCACTCTTTGTGGCAAAGGGGATGTTTGGTGTTTATCACCTGCGGTTTCTACCTGCAGAAACTTTTTTTTCCGCTCCATCTCTGTTATTACAGTAATCTGGTCATACCGGGGTTGTGGGAGGATGTTCTCACCTCCCTGCTCTTCTGGACAGGTTTAGCAGGGGGAGTAGTTTTCCTGCTTTCCATAAGACGTAATTCCCTTTGGGGCTTTGCACTTGGCTGGATTGGACTCACCTTGCTTCCCGTCCTCAATATTATTACGCTTCCCCACCTGGCTAAGGAAAATTATCTCTACCTTCCTTCCGTCGGGTTTTGTCTCCTGCTTCCCCTTGCTATCAAAAATGGATGGGGGGGAAGCGTCAGCACCCCCAGGGCAACTCGCACGCTCCTCACCCTTACACTTGTTGTCGTCAGTTTTCTGTACCTGGGAACAACCCTGCGGAGGAATACAGACTACAGGGACCCGCTCATTTTCCTCGAAGGCACACTCAACACGATGGCACCGGTACCACCAGAGGAGCGGGAAAACAAACGGTATTTTGAAGGTGTTAAAAACTTTTATGCAACCTATAATAATCTGGGCATCCTCTATCAGGAAAGGAAAGCGTGGGAAAAAGCGGCCGGGGCATTTGAGCATGCCCTTCAATATGCCCCTTCTTATTTCTCCCCTCACTATGCTGCCACGGTCAGGGTACGCTTAGGAGAGGTATATGCAAA
Source organism: uncultured beta proteobacterium (assembly GCA_963766365.1). GTDB lineage: Bacteria > Pseudomonadota > Gammaproteobacteria > Burkholderiales > Burkholderiaceae_F > JALORV01. The sequence goes on along the minus strand of CAVXZK010000005.1, from coordinate 10,671 downwards.
GACGGGAAGATTGGATGAGGCTGTTCGCCTGCTCCTGGAAGCACGGCCCGCTGCTCCCCATCCAAGCAGGGTAGACAACCTCCTGGGGGTTATTTCTGTTACCTTAGGAGAAAAAGAAAAAGCTGCCCTTTACTTTAAAAGTGCACTCATGGAGAATAAAAACTATGCGCCTGCGCATCATAACCTGGGAATACTCTACATGGAATCGGATAGAACCCAGCAGGGCATTGAGGAACTTATGGAGGCGGCCAGGCTAAACCCCCGGTACAGGAAAACACTCTCCCGGTATGGTCTTTCTTCTTAGGATGAGTGAATGACCCTGCAGCAGAGTTGCGAGGCATCAAATACAAATAAAAGATAGGTGACTTTTCCCCTCACCCCATCCCTCTCCCCAGCGGGGAGAGGTGAAGGGTGAGGCGCAGATAGCAGTAAGAGAAACATGTTAAGCTGCACTTTTTATAAAGCATACTACCTATGCCAGCATACAATGCCCTCAGAGCGATAGTGCACCCCACAAAACCGGTGGAAGAATCATCCCCCCTTTTGTACGCAGGTGACCTCTGTGCTGCGAAGAAATGCCTGTTTTCCTGCGGCGGCATTTTCCTCATCTCCTTTGTACTCTTTGCTTTCCTTTCCCCTAACGCCCTCATAAATGGAGATGCAGCCCTGTATGAACAGCAGATAGCTCATTTTGATTTTTCACACCGGACCATACATCTTGGATACTATCTCTTAGGAATTCCCTTCATACATCTCCTGCCGCTACCTCCTGACTATGCCTTAAATCTCATGAACTGTTTCTTTGGCGCGCTCAGCATTGCATTGATTTTCACCATAGCATGTACTGTTTCACATAATCTTCTTGTCGCGTTTGTCTCGAGCATACTCCTGTTAACAAACTACCTTTTTCTCTCTAACGCAGTCTACGCGGAAGTATACGTGCCGCAGCTCTTCTTTTTTCTGCTGGCTCTGCAATGTGTTTTATTGCAAAAAGCGATCCCGGCAGGCATCTCCTTCGCTCTATCGTTTCTTATTACACCGAGCGCTCTTTTTGGACTGCCGTGTCTCATGCTCCTGCTGAGGGATAAGCGGGCAATGGTTCAGTTGACGACAACCGCTTTCCTCCTTGCCCTCCTCCCCCTCCTCCCCCACGCGGATGACTATTTTATGGGCGGCCGTGGTTTACTTAAAGCAGTCCGCAGCGGTTTGCCGATTAGCCGTGCACTCGTCAAAGAAGGCAGAGAACTCTTTAATAACCTGTTCTGCTATGCACCGTTTCTGCTGGCTGGCAGTATCTACATCATGAGGGACAAACGCTTACATCACGCTAGGTGCTGCTCTTGTCGCACTGTGGTTCTTCTCCTTGATCTTCGGTGAAAAATTTGGGGATGTCCCTGTTCAGTTGCCCACCTATGTGCTCCTCTCCCTCGTAGGAGCGCTCGGGTTTCACTACCTGCTCGGGGCGCGGGAGGGAAGAAGCAGGATCATAACCTCCCTTGTCTATCTTCTGCTGATCATCTGTGTCAGCATAACAGGACTTTTCACCTTCCGACGTATTGAAGCAACGAGCCACAAGCTTATTGAGTATCGCACTACAGTGCACGCCATTAGCCGCAGAGCCGATCCGGATTACCTGGTCATTGGAGAATGGACCCAGGGGATTCTTTTTGAACACTATTTATTTGGGAGGTCCTATACCGGTGTGTGGATAAACACTGAATGGTTGTCCGGTGACTGGGGACAGGGTATACAGAAGGATAGTAAAGCGAAACTGAATGATGCCCTTTCTTCCGGCAGGGAGATATGGTTATTAGGTACTGACCTCTCACTTTTCCCCGATGTGCACCAGCCGGGGTATGTCATTGAACAATTCGGAAACTGCTGTCGTGCCGGATTAAAAACCCCATAAAGATTACACGGGGTATCTCCGTTCCTTCCTGCACGCCATATTTTTCCTCAAGAATTCGGCCACTGATGCGATAGAGCACTAGGAGAGCTCTCCAGGGGAAATATAACTGCTGCAACCACCGGAGTCACTGTGCAGCATATAAGAAAAGAGTGAGTACGGGCAATGGATCAAAAAAGATGTGCAGAGATTGATGTACTGAGGACGGTAATCATTATTAGCGCATTTATTCTTCACTACGACCTGCGCATAGGATTAGGTGTTATGGTTACCCCTTCCCTGTTCATTTCAAGATATATTTTTACCGTTGGGGGATTCTTTTTTTTCGTAGCCGGCTATATGGCACGGAACGTATATCTACCCCGATTTGCAAAGGACCCCGCAGAAACATCAAGACGCATCTTTTTCAAAGGATTAAAAATATTACTCATCTACCTATCCTATGTGCTGCTTATGCGCGTAGTGACGGGCGCCACAATCCCCGATAATCTTATTGCATTTATTTTCGACCACAACTTAACTATGAAAATTTTATTTACATTCTCTTTTTTATTCATGCTTACGCCCCTCATCCTCTATTGTGCAACCAACTACAACAAATCGTTTATTGCCATGGCAATTGCACTGTTCACATGCATACTGTTCTATGATAGCGCCTGGCCCATAGCATTTGAGATAAAAATACTGTTTATCGACAGAACGTTATCCGCCTATCCTCTTATGCCTGCGTTACTTGTTTACGCGTTTGGCTATGTGGCAGGCATTTGCGACAAGCACTATTTTCACAGGCTTTCCCGTGCTCACTGTGTCATCATAAGCCTGGCCTTACTTGGTGCCTATGCACTGTCCTGGCACTATGGCTTAATGAGAAACTGGAAATGTTTTACCCTTATCGAGTCGATCACACCATACCTCATGATACTACTGGCAAGGAAAATACTTTCCTGGACACCGGTGAAAAAATACCTGCTCCACCCAAACAGTGTGCGTATCGGAATAAACAGTCTTTCTTTTTATGTCATTTCAAATATTTTAGTAGGGCTCCTGCAACTCACACATCATTCACCGGTTACGCTAAAAGTGATAGCATTCGCAACGACTGGTGGCATTGCTTACCTGGTAACGTATTGGTATAGCAATTCGTCTATGTACGTACATTCCCTGACAAAGCGCACCGCTTGACTACTTCACTGCAGAATTTCTTGACTGCCATCCTGAGGGGCGCAGAGGCGAGGCGAGGCAGCCCCATGCTCTCTGCTGTAATCGGGGCAGGGCTCAACTCCTTGGAACTGCAGGGAGGTACATCGTAAAAGAGGTCCCTCGACCGGTCTCACTTTTTACCGCTATGATTCCCTGATAGCTTTCAATAATACGGAATACAATGGCTAAACCCAAACCGATGCCCTTGTCCTTACTGGTAAAAAAGGGATCAAAAATCTTATCAACATAGCTCTCCGGTATGCCGCTTCCCGTGTCAGCAACAACGATCTGTGCCCACAGCTGACCAAGCCTCCTGTCAAGCCGTGCCTGTATCCCTTTATCCAGTGCATCACGATGTACGAGGCTCGAAGAAACCGTTAGCTCTCCTTCATTGTCCATTGCCTGGGCAGCGTTAATAAATAAATTCCAAAAAACCTGTTTGAGCTGCTGGGGATCAACTTCCATCATAATGGCACCCTGAAGATTTTTTACCACCTCAATTGCATTGTAGTGGGGGTTGTATGAGAACAGTTGAACCGCGTCATCGATAATACCGTTGAGCTCAATGACCTGCTTCTTCCGGTCATCGGGGTGCGTAAAAAGCACAAAATCAGAGAGCAGCTGATCCAGCCGGTCCGTCTCTCTCAAGACGATATCCATTAACCGTTTATTTGCCGCATCAAGCTGTAAACTCTCTCCCAGCACTTGAATGGAACCGCTCATGGAAGCCAGAGGATTACGGATTTCATGTGCCATGCCCGTTGCCAGCCTGCCGATTGCCGCCAGACGGTCCACCAGCTTAACCTGTTCCTCCATTTCCTTGAGGCGTGTCACGTCCTGAAAAGCATATACCTGGCCGAGGGTATCGCCCTCGCTATCTTTGAGGGTAGATTTAGAAAAGCCTAAATAGCGCATTTTCCCGTCTGCCGTGGTAAAGGAGATCTGAAACCGTGATTGCAAGGCATCATCATTCAATACCTGCTGAGCATCCTCTTTAACTTCCTGCAGTTCCGGAAAAACTGCATCAATGCGTGCATCCCGAATCTCAGAAAATGCATATCCGGTGATTTGTTCTGCCGCCCGATTGAAGTATATGATCCTGTTGTCCTTATCAATGGTGAGCAGTCCGCTGTTGATGCTCTCGATAATATCTCTATAGAGGGTCTCCAGCTTATGATAATCGATCTCCTTGATCTTCAGCGCCTCTTTTGATTTGCGCACCTGTTCTGAAAGAAAGCTGCTCGAGAGCGCAACAAAATAAAACGCTGTAATATTCATCACGACGCGAAAGGTGAGCGATGCAGAGCTGGCAAACTCACCTTCCTGCAGTATATAGAATGGCTGGAAAATCTTATAGGGCTCCAGGAAGAAAATAAGCGCAAAAAGGATACTGCTTGCTGAGGCAATGATGACCCCGCCCTTCCGGTAGAGCATGATACTCGCGGCAATAATGGCAAGGTAGAAAAACAAAGAAAAAACGCTTCTCACGCCACCGGTCGCATTAATCAAACCGGTAATGAGCAGGAGGTCAGTGAACAGCTGGACGTAAACAAAGGCCTTTAACCGGTTAACTTTTCGAAGAACAGTGGCATAGAGGAGATTTAAGGCATAGATGATTCCAATAATGAAATAGAGGGAGGTGAGGTAGGGGTCGAGAAAGGGCTTGCCCTCGGTCAGCTGAATGAACACTGCTGTCCCTAATGAAAAAGTGGCTAATACCAACCGTAAGCTCATTAGCCACTTGATCCTCCGAAGGATAACGTCTCGGGGTTCGTCTCCATAATCATAGGGAGTCATAGCTCAGAGTATCCTTGTATCCTTGATCCCATATTTTTCTAAACGATAGCGAATGGATCGATAGGGAATGTTGAGCAGCTGTGCTGCCTTTTTCATTTCCCCGTTTGTCCTTTTCAGTGCCTTACGCAATAAGTGCTTTTCCAGTTTTCCCACCTCTTCCTCCAGGTTAATGCCTTCAGGAGGAATATCAGTATCAGCGACCTCACTCTTATGCTTTTCCTTTTTGTAGCGGGAGAGGGTAAGGCTCTCGGGAAGAATGATATTAGAGGACTCCAGCGCCACGCTTCTCTCCACAATGTTTTCAAGTTCGCGGACATTGCCGGGAAAGCTGTAGTCCAGGAGGACTTTTAAGGCATAGGATGAGATCGTGCGGATTTCTTTCCCCGATTCCTGAGAATACTTTTCCAGGAAGTGCTGGGCCAGGATCGGTATATCCACTTTCCTCTCCCGCAAGGGAGGAATCCGTATCTGGATTACATTCAACCGGTAGAAAAGATCTTCTCTGAACTCACCCGTAATAACATTCTCCTCTAAATTGATGTTAGTGGCTGATATGATTCTCACATCAACGCTAATCTCCTGGGTCCCGCCAACCGGTTTAAAGGACTTCTCCTGAACGATCCTGAGCAGTTTAACCTGCAGCGACAGGGGCAAATCACCTATCTCATCCAGGAAAATGGTTCCCCGGTGGGCTGCCTCAAAGAGGCCTATTTTATCGGTGACCGCCCCCGTAAATGATCCTTTGGTGTAACCAAAGAGCTCACTCTCGAGAAGCTGCTCAGGGACGCCACCGCAGTTAATGGTTATAAAGGGCCCCTGGTTCCGGGGACTGTTTCGATGAATGGCCCGTGCAACCAGTTCTTTACCCGTACCGCTCTCTCCCGTAATCAATACGTTGGCTTTCGAGGAAGCCGCCTTGGGAATTAAAGCAAAAATCTTGAGCATTTCGGGACTACTGCTGGTCATGCCTTCAAAGAGTGCAACCCCTCCTTTTTCTTTCCTGCTCCCGGCAACCGCTTCGGATCCGCCATTGTTCTGCAAGGCATTGCTCACCGTTACCTTGATTTCATCCACATTAAAGGGCTTGGTAATATAATCATAGGCACCTTCATTCATCGCTTCAACGGCAGATTCAAAAGAAGCGTGGGCAGTAATGAGTATAACGCTCGTTTCCGGTGACATCTCTTTTACGCTGCTTAACACCTCCAGACCACTGACCTTGGGCATCTTGATGTCCGCAATGACAACATCGTATTTTTTCTTTTTGAAGCGACTGATCGCTTCGGTGCCATTTTCAGCACAGGACACCTCGTACCCCTCTCTCTCCAGCATAATCTGAAGAAATTCCCTGATGCCCGGCTCATCATCTACCACTAAAATACGTGCCATGTACAACCTCAAAAGAATACCTGTTGGGGTGTGCTATACGAGCAAACCACTGCTGTCCTTTATAACCTTCCCCTTCACAATCGTATACACTGCTCCGCCGTCCAGTTCCCAGCCGTGAAAAGGAGAATTTCTGCTCCTGGAATAAAATGTACGAACGTCAATGCGTGTCTTCATCGATACATCGATAATGGTAATATCGGCATCACTGCCCGGACTGAGGGTACCTTTTGGTATGCCCAGTATCTTTGCCGGATGCACAGTCATGGTGGCAACCAGTGCCGGCAGGGACACTATTCCCTGTGCAACCAGCTGGAGTGACAGTGGAAGGGCTGTCTCTAACCCCACCATCCCGGGAGATGCATAGTCGAATTCCACATCCTTTTCCAGAGAAGAGTGGGGAGCATGATCAGTCGCAATGACATCAAGAACGCCCTCTTTGAGGCCCTCTTTTATGGCCTCCACATCACGCGTGCTTCTCAGCGGTGGATTTACTTTCATGGTGGTATCGAATGATGACACCTGCTCTTCAGTTAACGTGAAATAGTGGGGGGCCGTCTCGGCGGTAACCCGCACACCGCGTGATTTGGCATCGCGGATAATGCGCACTGCTCCTTCGGTGCTTACATGAGCTATGTGAACAGGGCACCCGGTCAGCTCAGCGAGTGCTATATCCCGGGCCACTACTATTTCTTCGGCAGCATTGGGGATTCCCTTTAGCCCTAATCGAGTAGAAGTAAAGCTTTCATTCATGACACCCTCCGCCGTCATGGCCACATCTTCGCAGTGACAGATAACCGGGAGATGAAACGTTTTGGCGTATTCCATAGCCCGGCGCATCAACTCGCTGTTCTTGACTGTCTTGCCGTCATCAGAAACGGCCACTGCTCCTGCCGCACGCAATTCACCCATCTCGGCAAGTGCTTCTCCTTTAAGCCCCTGGGTAATTGCGCCCACGGGAAACACATTGACACACCCCTCACGCCTTGCCCTGTCCAGAATATACTCGGTTACCGACTGATTGTCATTGACCGGATGTGTGTTGGGCATGCATGCCAGTAGAGGTAAAACCTCCTGCAGCCGCTGCCCGACAGCCCGTTCGTATGGTTTCCTTATACTCATGACCGGGTTCCCGTAAGTGGACATGCATATCGATCAGGCCGGGGACCACGATCTTTCCCCGGGCATCAATAACCTGCGTCTGCCCCGTTTTCTTTTGCCTTCCCAGTCCCTCCCGGGCGTACCTCAACAATCGCTCCCTGGTCGACGAGGACATTACGCAGATCATCTACTCCATTGGCCGGATCAATAACTCTTCCATTTTTTATCAGTAACATTGTTCCTCCTTCTAACTAATTAAGAGATAGAGTAAGGCCATTCTCACCGCCACACCATTGGCAACCTGGTCTAAAATGAGTGCATAGGGCCCGTCAGCCACTTCCGGAGAAATTTCCACTCCACGGTTGATGGGACCGGGATGCATTATTAATACATCTTTTTTCGCCCTGGTAGAGCCGTTCCCCGTTCAGTCCAAAAAAGCTTGCATATTCACGCACCGAGGGAAAGAGAAACCTGCTCTGACGCTCCATCTGGATTCTAAGCATCATAATCACATCTGCACCGTCAACTGCATCGTCCATGCTCGAAGCGACTCTAACACCCATCTGTTCTATACCGGGCGGCATCATGGTACGGGGACCATAGACGATGACGTTCGCACCCATTTTGTTTAAGGCTGCAATATTTGACCGTGCTACCCTGCTGTGAGTAATATCACCGATAATAGATACCCTAAGCCCCTCAATCGTACCCTTCTTCTCTCGAATGGTAAAGATATCCAGGAGGGCCTGGGTAGGATGCTGCGTGAGCTCCATCACCTGCATTAATAATTGCTGCAGGCAGTGTTTCAGCAAGAATTGCAGGGGCTCCGGCAGCAGGAATGCCTGATAACCACCAGATCAGGATTCATGGCCTGCAGGTTTCTACCCGTATCTTTCAGCATCTCGCCTTTTACCACACTGCTGGTAGACGTAGAAATATTCACGACATCGGCGCTCAGCCTCTTGCCGGCAATTTCAAATGAGGTCCTTGTCCGGGTACTTGGTTCATAAAACAGATTGATAACGGTTTTCCCCCTGAGGGTAGGAACCTTCTTGATATCCCTGGTGGAAATTTCTTTCATGGAATCTGCAGTATCTAAAATAAGTTTGATTTCATCTACACTCAATTGCTCTATTGTGAGTAGATCCTTGTTTCGTAATGGCATAATTAGTTCTCCTCCTGTATAACAACTTCATCTACACCATCATCTTCTAACAGTTTTACCTCAATCAATTCACCCCGGGAGGTGGGTACATTTTTACCCACGTAATCAGCCCTGATTGGCAATTCCCGATGACCACGATCCAAAAGCACAGCAAGTTGAATACAGCAGGGTCTTCCCAAGTCAATAATTGCATCCAGTGCAGCCCTGATAGTCCTCCCCGTATAGAGAACGTCATCAACCAGTATCACTTTTTTTCCCTTAACCCCAAACGGGACCTCCGTTTTACGCAAAATCGGTTGAGAAGAAATTTCCGAAAGATCATCCCGATAGAGGTTAATATCAAGCTCCCCTATGGGCACCTCAATACCTCCAACCTCCTTGAGGCAACCGGAAAGCCTCCGTGCCAGGGTTACCCCCCTTTTCTTAATGCCAATAAGAACGAGATCGTTTCCTTCCGTATTTTTCTCCAGGATCTCATGAGCAATTCTCTTTAAACTCTTCTCTATCTGCTCTTGATTATGAATCACCTTAGTCTTCACCATTCTCCTACCCTCTCCTCACAAAAAGCCTCTTCACCCGGAGGGGAAAAGAGGTTTTTTCTCTAATTAGTTTATCATCTGGATCATCGTATACCTTCTTAATCTCACTGGATTAAATTAAAGGTTTTCTTTTAATAATACCGAAAATCTCACAAAAGTCAAAGAAAATTTTATGCCCCTCCAGCACGGACACACTGACGGCGTACGGGACCAAAATGCAACCGAGCTGGGGGCACACCTTATCCTTTTGATACCAAAGAAAATGATTTCTTTCATCCGCCGGCACACCAGCAGACGATCCATCATTCGAGCTCTATGCCCCGCAGGGAAACGGGTGCGCCGTGGTTACGCTCTGGTTTTGCCACTGTTTGGAATACTGCTCTTAAGCGCTCTGCACTGCACACCGGGGCATGGGGTACAGCACGTAATATTTATTTCTCTTGATACAACACGTCCCGACCACTTCGGCTGCTACGGCAATCCCTGGATAAGCACTCCGCACCTTGACCAACTGGCAGACGAATCCCTACTCTTCACTAACTACATGACAGTCGTACCAACAACCCTGCCCTCCCACACCTCACTGTTTACCGGCAACATCCCCACACCCACGGAACCCCTCAAAACGGTTATATAGTAAACCGAAAGAATGTCATGCTGACCGAAATCCTTAAAACTGCCGGTTTCCATACCGCCGGTATTATCGGCTCCTTTGCCCTCAACAGCCGTTTCCCTTTTTCACAGGGGTTCGACTACTACAATCAAACCTACGAGAAAGCTTTGTCGGCACAGCCCGTCGGACCCAAAATGAACGATCAGCACAAGCAGTCACCGGTGCAGCTGTACGCTATCTGGAAAAAACAGGTGTTCCATCAAGGCTCTTTCTTTTCGTCCACTACTTTGATCCCCATAAGCCCTTCGAACCACCACCTCCCTATAATACACTCTATGCATGGGAAGACGACGACAGCAAAAGTGCGACAGCATCTCGGCTCACTACACATGCCCCCACCCTCAGCGAAAATGACTGGCAGCTTCCAAAGAGGCTGCCATTAACTATGCCGGAGAGATATCCTACATGGACCACCATATTGGGCACCTCATCCATTACTTGAAGAAGCAAGGAATCCTCGACGTGCGATTCTCGTTGTCACCAGCGATCACGGAGAAAATTTCTGGGAACACATGCCCTACTTCCATCATGGTACCGCAACCTACCAGACAACCATGCAGGGCGTGTGTATGATTCGCTTGCCGAATGCTGCTGAGGGGGGTACACGAATAGCCGAGCCGATCTCTAGCATCGCGATTATGCCGTCCCTTGTCAACTACCTTAAACTTCCTCTGCCGGAGGGCATCGATGGGAGGGCCTTTGACCTTGCAAACATACATCAAACAATCGGCGAACGAACGCTCTATGGTCAGGCAACCTTGACCAGACCCTGAAAAGTACCCGATACCAGCCGGCTGGCAGAATGCCAATAAGGCACGATGTATCCGTGCCGGAAACATGAAATACATTCAAACGCCCTACGCCTCTTCCGAAGAGCTCTACGACCTCGCACGTGATCCTTTTG
>CAVXZK010000004.1:0-178903 GCA_963766365.1 uncultured beta proteobacterium | reverse complement strand
CGAGTCGTCCTCTGCGAGGTCATCTTCGAATCTCGGAGCGCGCATCGACGATCAGGCCAATGACAAAGCCGGCCACTACCAGCCCGGCGTAGACGATCGGAAAGTCATCCAATTGTGGAAAGAGCCAGTGGCAGAACCACGCGGCAGCGAAGCCAACGACCGTTCCGATAAAGGCGCCTTGACCGAGACCGAAGAAGTCCAAGAGTCACCCGTTGCCCGCTTGACCTAATGCTAAACGACGTCGGCTTCCGGGTAGATCGACCTGTATCGGTCCACGGCCGGTGCTGGCCGCACCTAGTCTCTTGCGCTCGATTGACTACTCACCAATTACGAGCCTGTAACGCTGGCCGACGCTGATCGGGGCGATCGTCGTGGTGAATGCCAGGGCAGCGTTGCCTGTGCCGGAAACTCGCACCAGCGTCACGGCGCCCGCTGCGTTCGCCGTCGTGCTCGGTGTCACATCCATGCCTGGCACGGGCGGCATCGCGGTCGTAACCGTGGGGATCGAGACGCCTCCGTCGGAAACGACGCTGCAGTTGCAGCCAACCCCTCAGGGAGCAGAAACGCTGCCGAGTTCGGCTCATCTTCTGACGCATTGCGTCCTATGGCCTCGTTAATCGCAGCGACGATCTGCTGTTCTTGCGGTAGTCCGGTCTCACCGATGGTTGGAATTACGAAGGCATCGAGTGCGGGAAGGATCGCCTCGCGCACCTGCTCCGCTGCGGTGAGCCCGGCGACGCCGCTGTACTCCACCGTGACTCGTGCGAGGTTTTGCATCTCATCACCCGCACTCAGTGGATCGATCACCAGATCAGCGCCGGTAAAGTCGAAGATAAAACTCAACGGGATGTCGAGCTGCAGTTCAGCCAGTTTGAATCCGAAACTCACTTTTACTTCCGACGTGTAAATGAGTCCGAAGCCGCCTTGGGCAGCGCCGCCCTTTGGAATGAAAGGGACGGCATGCAGGCGGTGGTTCTGCACGATGATCGAGGTGGCTTGATCTAGGTCGGCCTCGCGCACGGCGTCGTGCACCTGAACGGCCAGCGGCACGAAGAACATCCTGGCCAGGGTTTCAAGGTCGAAGCAGTCGACAGCCTCGCCCGGCGGAGGAGTCGACAAGGTCACCTCAATCGCGATCATCCGGCATGGCAGCGCGAATCCCGCTGCATTGGTGTCCGATTGCAGGCGCCGCCAAGGTAATGCTTTGTCGTCGTCTTCGACCAATGCCAGCGCCGCCATGCCTTGCCTTCGCGGTGAAGGTGGTGGAAAGAAGTAGTACCGCGATGCCAGCGAGATGTCGTCTTGGCGGATCGGCACCGCAACCGACTCGCCATGATGACGTGCGACCCAACCGGCAACGTCGGTCAGCGCGGAGGGCTGAGTTGACGCGACGCGACTGACACTGAGGAACACGAACTGCTGCGGCTGAGGCAGACCCGTGTTCGCGGTCACATGAACTTCCAGTTGCCGTACGTCGTAAATCGCGCCGCCTGAGTCGTAACTGATTCTGGGCGGGCTGCTGGAAGGATGGGATTCCAGCTCGAGCACAACGTCGGCTGCAGGCTGCCCCGTCACTGCATTGCCCCTCAACCGCCCCTCGAGCTCGGTGCTGGGCGGTTGGATCGTGGCTTGGCAGCCGGCGCAGATGTGCACGGCTGCCAACACGGCAGCCTTCCAAGAAACGGCCGAACAGCCCGGCAAGCCGGGCGCGCTCGCCGCCGCGCCGCCCGTTAGGCCATCGATACGCATGCGTGCTCCCCCGCCCGGTGTCGGTGCCGTCATTAGAACGCGAGGCCGACCTTTCGGCCAGTGTCACAGCGAATGACCGCTATTAGGCAGGTCAGTGCGGTTCATCGCATGGCCGCAAGCTGGCCGCGTGACGCCTATCAGACCGTCTCGACGCCGATGACGAGACGCTGTCCCAGCAGGCTGATTGCCTTGGCAATGCGCGGCAGCTTGGATCCGTAGTGCGGGTCCAGCAGCCGACGGACTTCCTTCTCGTCGACGCCGAGCCGCTTAGCTAACTGCACCTTACTGATGCCCGCCTGGCGCATAGCAACGTACAGAGCTGCCTTTGCCACGGTTTCGGCCGGCGGCGCAACCCAATGCTCTCGGCGCTTGGCCTTGCTCGGCTGCGGAAAGTCGACACCCTCCGTCAAGTATGTCGCGAATACCTCGTCCATCGCGTCGGCGGCCTGCTCCAGCGCGTCTTCGACGGTCTCGCCTTGAGTCACAAGCTCCGGCAGGTCGCGGCAGGTCACGACGTAGCCGCCTTCCTCGGCGGGTGTGAGAAGCACTGGGTACTGAAAGCGGTTCATACAACTCCTCTACAAATCCTTGACCCTGATTCCCAACTGGGAGCACATCGCGTGCAAGGTTCCCGTCTTCAACTCGTCCTTGAGGTTACGAACGACCGTGAACGTGCTTCCAAAGTAAAGGGTCTGGTGGCTACCCTTTCCGCGCGCCGCGTTCAGAACGACCGGGACACCTCGAGCACGGCCGAGGGCCTTCACCTTACGGACGAACTCATTGCCGGTCACGCATCATTGTCGGACGAAAACGTCCGAGTGTAAAGAGGTTCGATTTGCAGGGAAAACCGTCCGCTCTTGGGCACTTCAGGGTCGGCGACCCTACGACCGGATTTGGCCGACCTGCGCCGATATGACGACAGCCTGAGATTGACGATGACCGGACGTCACGAGCTTCGAGAGTGGCGCGTTACGTACTTACGAAGCACGCCGTCCATTCGAGATTGCCAGCCCTTCCCCGTGGACTTGAAGTACGCAACGACCTCCGGGCTATAACGCACAGATACGAGTAGCTTCTTGTTCGCCGACTTTGGCCGACCGCGCAGAGCACGGATAGGAACCATGGCCTTCAGTTGCCTCGGCGTGAGTGGCTGGGCGTCCGGATCCTTCCTGGCCGCCGCAGTGATGGCCTTGTCCTCCTGCACCGTCGGCATCAGCACAGTAGGACGCTTAGCAGTTTTCGACATAGTGCTTCACCTCGCGACGATTGGCGCGGCGCAGGCTGATGATTCTGCGCACTTCGCCTCGATCCACAAATGCAACGCAATACAGAATGTTGACTCTCGGGGCGAGAGCAATCATCCGAGTCTCGCCGTACTCAAATCTTTCGTCGACCCACACTAACGCCGCTTCCCAGTCGAGCTCGACTGCAACAGACAAAGACGCGCCGTGCTTCGCTTGGTTTGTCGAGTCCTTGGCGGGATCGAACTCGATTCGCATACATTATTGTAGCTACAATAAAATAACTGTCAACCAGCATTGGCGCACTGCACGTTGGATCAATCGCGGCCGCTGTCGGGCGCAAATTACCTGTCTCAGGCGACCGCTTTCGGGCGGATCAGAAAGCACTGTGGAATGGCGGCTCGTTGGCCGAACTCGGCCGTGAGCACGGAACGACTAGGCTCCGATTCCGAAGTTGATTCCGTTTCATCTGGCCGCATTTCCGAACTGTGTTCCCCTGTTCTGAACTTAATTCCTCTGCACCACGGACTCGGCGAGAGGTTGGGAAACCAGATGTCGTACCGGTTGCGCGGCGCAAACTCGCTCCTTGCAACACCGCCCGACGGGCGACGCACGGTGCTGATCCGCAGGCCCTCATCAGGGGTACGCGCAGTGCCCAACCTGATCACGCGAATCGCCATGGAACCCTCCCGAGCACAACTTCGATGTGTGGATTCCAAGAACCGTTGCACACTCTCTCACCAGTTGCACACTTGTGACTGGCGGGAAAGCGATGCCGCAAGATGCCCGCGTGTCCACCTTGGCCAATATTTCACGTGAACAAGTTCGGAAGAGACTCAAAATCGCCACCGCGTGGCTTCAGCCTGATCGAGCTGATGGTGGTGCTGGCGATCATCGCCATCCTGGCCATGATGGCTGTTCCCCTCTATCGCGACAAATACGTCCGCGATCAAGTCATTGAGGCGATGCGGCTGACCGACATCGCGAAGGGGCCCGTCGCTGCCGCCTGGGCCACCACCAAAACTTTCCCCGATGACAACGCCGCGGCGGGCTTGCCCGCGCCCGACAAGGTAGTCAGCAACTACGTCAAGTCGCTGACGGTCGAAGCCGGTGCCATCCACGTCGTGTTTGGCAACCAAGCCAGTGGCGCGCTGCGCGGCATGACCTTGAGCCTGCGCCCTGCGGTGGTCGAAGATGCGCCCATCGTGCCCGTGGCCTGGGTCTGCGGCCTCGCGCCGGTGCCCGAGAAGATGACCGTGACGGCAGCCAACAAGACCAACCTTCCCAAGGGCTGGCTGCCGGTCAACTGCCGCTGAGCGACGGCAAGCGGTCGTTGACGTGGGATCTCCAGGCCGCGAGCGGGCCCATTGCTGCCGGTCCGGTCTGGCAGCAGAATTGCCAGGGAGCGGACGTCGTTCGACCTGACGAACAGACGTCGGTTTGCTCGGAATCGGTCTAGCTTTCGCACGGAGTACAACATGGACTACTTCTGGTTGACCGTGCTCTTCCTCCTAGCCGTTGCAGCACTGGTCTGGATCGTCGCTCAAGTTTTTCGTGGCGGCGCACCCACGGGCGAGAGTTCCTCGCGAGCTGACACTTTCGCGTCGGGACTTGGGTACGGAGCGGATGATCTCGACACGCTCCGCAGCAGCCGAACCAAAGACAAGTCGTAACGCGGGGCCGGAACCGTCTTGGGCTTGCGTGAAAACTCTACACATCGTCCCCGATTGCATTTGGGGCGTTGAACGGAGAATGCTATGGGACGGGTTCTTTGGGTGCTCGCGCTCGCGGTTCTCGCGCTGGCCGCCTACTTGTCGCTCTGGCCCGTGCCAATCCAAGCGGTCGCGTGGAAAGCTCCTCCTGCTCCCGGCTACACGGGTCCGCACGAAGTCAACGAGAGACTGGCCCGGCTGAACGTCATCCCGCTTGGCGCTGAGGCGGGGCCCGAGCACATTGTCCTGGCACGCGACGGCAAGCTCTACGCGGCCGTCGCCAGCGGCCGGGTGCTAAAGATGAATCCCGACGGGACGGCGCAGGAGGTGTTCGCGGAGACCGGGGGGCGAGTGCTTGGGTTCGACTTCGATCGCGCGGGCAACATGATTGCCGCCGATGCGATCAAGGGTTTGCTCGCCATCAGCCCGGACGGCAGGATCACGCTTCTTGCCGATCAGGTGGCCGGCGACCCCATCCGCTATGCCGACGCTGTCGTAGTAGCGAGCACGGGCAAGGTGTATTTCACCGACGCCTCTGGACGCTTCTCTCCAGCGCAGTGGGGCGGCACCTTCGATGCAGCGGTGCTGGACATCCTGGAGCAAGCGGCGACCGGGCGCGTCCTGGAGTACGACCCAACCAGCAGAACCACCCGCGTCGTGGCCAAGGGCCTCAGCTTTGCGAATGGAGTGGCGTTGAGTCGTGATGAGCGCACGCTGTTCGTCGCCGAGACCGGTCGATCACGGGTGTGGAAGATCGACGCGTCGGCCTCCAATCTCGATGTGGGCCAGCCCTCGCCCCACGCCGCGGTCCTACTGGACAACCTTCCTGGCTATCCCGACAACTTGATGCGCGGTCTCGACGGCAGGATCTGGTTGGGTTTCACGGGGCCGCGCAGTCCCAAGGTCGATGCAATGGCCGACAAGCCGTTCCTGCGCGAAGTGACGTTGCGCCTGCCCCGCATGCTCTGGCCTTTGCCGAAGAAGTACGGACACGTCTTCGCGTTTACAGAAGACGGCAGGGTGGTGGCCGATCTGCAGGACCCGTCGGGCAGTTATCCGGAAACCACAGGCGTCACTGAAACAGCGGATCGACTGTACGTGCAGAACCTGCATCTGCATTCCATCGGCTGGCTGGCGCGCTGACGGCCAAGACCGGAAGTCGCTGGGGGTTGCCTGACTGCCCCCAAAACGGTCACGATTGCTCCTCGCCGCGCAATATGTCCCCGAGTAGGTTGAGAAAGGTGGCGTTCAATTAAACATGCAAGTCAGTGACGTAGCGTCCAGAGGCACGGTCGTCTTCACCGCGGTTTGGCTCGCGGCGTGCCAGCACCAGGCGCCGACTATTCCGCCGCCACCGCCGCAGCAGGTCGAATCGGGCTCGACCCTCACTCTGCTCACACCGCTGACTTTCTCGAGCGGTCGTTCTGAGCTGCTGTTTCAAGGGCAGAAGCAGGTTAGCGCAGAGGCTTTGTCGAAGAATTTACCGTACTGCAAGCTTGCACCGCTGTCAGGGTCGGCGCATTCGCTGACGCCAGGATCCATGAAGGTGGGAAGTGTCAGCTACGACGAGCGCGAAGCAGGGGAAGGCAGCGCAATGGTCAGTATTACGCGCATCTCCCTTATCGCGGGATCCCAACAGCTCGGCTACAAAATGAGCTGTGGATGGCCAATGCCGACGCCCAACCCAGCTTTCCTCACAACCGAAAAGATCTATGGCGCCATTGGCGGACAGTTTTCAATGCAACTGCAGCGATGATGGCCGGCAGCTCGGCGTGCAGCGGCCATGTCCTGCCGTCGTTGGCTGCCTCGGAATCTGCCCAAGGGCCGACATAGCCAGCGCCGGTTCGAGCCCCTGTAAATCTGACTCTGCGAGGCGCCATGTCCAGACCGGTGTATGCGCTCAATCTCTTCGACGTCTCAAACAAGGACGAGTACCTGGCATATTCACGCCGATCTGCTCGCGAGGTCGAAGCGCACGGCGGCCGTGTCGTTGCCCTTGGCAAGTTCCGTGAGGTAGCAACTGGAAGTGTCGAGCCTCGCTCCGTCCTGATCGTTGTCGAGTGGGCTTCCAAGGAGGCGTTTGACAGCTACTGCAACGACCCGGCACTCCAGGACTTGCATCCGCATCGAATCAACGGCACCAGCAACTACGTGTGGCACCTCTTCGACAAGCTCGAGGATTTGCGGCCGATTCTCAGGGGGTCGCCGTAGGCGTTTGGAGCATCTGCTCCCGGATTGGCTCGCCGCGGACCGAGGGCGGCCGGACCAGACACTTGCGATACTTGCCTGACTGGCCTGAAAGCGGTCCCCATTGCGCGCCGAGGCCAGCGGGACAAGCGCATACAGCCAGAACATCAAGCCGGTCCAAGAAGAGGCTACGGCACGCGCCTGATGGCCGGTGCCGACATCAGATCGCGGCCTGCGCAATAGGTTCCTTCCCCCACTTGACCACGCCACTGTGCGGAGAGACCATCGCGCGAATTTCTTCACGGGCGGTGACGAATGAAGAAGAGCGAAAGCGGTGACGCATGAAGAAGTGGCTGGTTTGGTCTTGCGCCGCTCTCACCTCGACCTCCATCGCACTGATCGCCTGGCATCTATGGCCGGTCTCTGCGCCCGAATTCCCTCCTGCAGAAGTTTCCGCTGACCTCGCGAGCACTGCGCCGCCACCATCGGCGAAGCCGCTGCTGCACAGCGAAGCGGTAGCCATTCGCAAACGCGACACCTTCATCGCGGCGTTGCTGCGGCACGACGTTTCCTCGGTCACGGCGCACGAGGTCGCGGCGGCGTTGACTCTGGCCGGCGCCAACCTGCGACAGATTCGCCCGGGCGACGAGCTGCAGTTGTCGCGCGCGCACTCGGGGCGCCTCGTCAAGCTCGGCTATCGCGTCGACCCGTGGACGCGCTTCGACGTTACCGAAACGGCTGACGGGTGGAGCGCCAGCGTCATCGAAAGCGCACGCGATGTGCGCGTCGAAGTCCGGCAGGGCGAGGTGCAACAGTCGCTGTGGAGCGCGGTGGACAGCGGTGCGCTCAGCGCTTCCGCGCTGCTCGAGCTGGTGCAGATCTTCGAGTCCGAGTTCGACTTTGCCGCCGACACGCAACCTGGCGACCGCTTCCGCCTGCTGGTCGAGGCGCGCTACGCGGACGGCGCATTCGTCGACTATGGACGGATCCTTGCGGCCCAATACGTCAGCGATGGCAGGGCGCTGACCGGCATCGGCTTCGAAGAGCGGGGCCGATTCAAGTACTACGACGCCGAAGGCCGCTCACTGCGCAAGATGTTCCTGCGCTCGCCGCTGGAGTTCACGCGCATCAGCTCCGGCTTCACATATCGCCGTCCCCATCCGATTCTCGGCGGCGTGCGCCCGCACCTTGCGATCGATTACGCCGCGCCGACCGGCACGCCGGTGTGGGCCGTGGCCGACGGTGTCGTTATGTTTGCCGGCCGCAAGGCCGGCAACGGCATCCAGGTTCGGCTGCGGCATCGCGGCGGTTACGAGACCTACTACAACCACCTGTCGCGCGTCGCGCCGGGCATACGCACCGGCGTGCGCGTCAGCCAGAAGCAGCTAATCGGCCGCGTGGGCTCGACCGGGCTTTCAACCGGCCCACACCTCGACTACCGCGTCTCGCACCACGGCAAGTTCGTTAATCCGCTGAACGAAAAGTTCTTCCCGGGTGAGCCGATTGCCAAGGCCAAGCGAGACGAGTTCGTGAAGCTTGCGAGCGCGATGGTCGAGCGGTTGGAGCGAGAGGCACCGTTTCAGCTTTGAACCGGCAACCTCACGGCGAGGCCGGTCAATCGACAGCGAAATCGGATTTGGCGGTCGCGATCTGTCGATCGGACCACCGTCCGGTTTCGGACTGACACCGATGGCCCCTTTCGGAAATGGCTGAGGGCCGCAACGGGCAGACGTCGGACAACCCTTAACGACCCGAGTCCTTAGTCGAGCCCGAAAGCGGTCGCGAGAGGCAGGAAATCCGCGGTTGCGATGCGAACCGCGGCTCGGCGAATCTCATTGAAGCAGCAAGCGCTCAGCCGTCCTCGCTGCGTTCCGGCGGCAGCAACTGTACCGCCTGCTCGACCGGCAGCGCTTCGACGGCGCGCAGCGCACGGCTCATCTGGCGGGTGCGCGTCTCGGCCGCATCGATCGTGTTGGACGCGGTCTGCAGCTGCGACTTCAGCTTGCCGAGCACATCGCCGAACTTGCCGAACTCCGTCTTCACCGCGCCGAGCACCTGCCAGACCTCCGCCGAGCGCTGCTCCAGCACCAGCGTACGGAATCCCATCTGCAGGCTGTTCAGCATCGCCGACAGCGTCGTCGGGCCAGTCACGACCACGCGATATTCGCGCTGCAATGACTCAACGAGTCCGGGCCGGCGCAGCACCTCGGCGTACAGGCCCTCGGTGGCCAGGAACAGCAGTGCGAAGTCGGTCGTGTGGGGCGGTTCCACGTACTTCTCGTGGATGCGCCGTGCTTCCAGCTTGACGCGCGTTTCGAGGGCACGACCAGCTTCGTCGACCGCCGCTGCGTCGGCACGGTCCTGCGCGAGCTGCAGCCGCTCGTAGTCCTCCACAGGAAATTTGGCGTCGATCGGCAACCAGCAGGGCGAGTCGCCATGGCCCGGCAGCTTGATCGCGAACTCAACGCGCTCACTGGAATTCGGACGGGTTGCGACGTTGACCGCAAACTGATCCACCGTCAGCAGTTGCTCCAGCAGCGCCGCGAGCTGCACCTCGCCATAGCCGCCGCGCGACTTGACATTGGTCAGCACGCGCTTGAGGTCGCCGACACCGGCCGCCAGCGTCTGCATCTCGCCCAGCCCGCGGTGCACCTGTTCGAGACGATCCGACACCAGCTTGAACGACTCCCCCAGCCGCGCCTCGAGCGTGCTCTGCAGCTTCTCCTCGACGGTCGCACGCATCTGGTCGAGCTTGGTCTCGTTGCCCAGTTGCAGCGCGCTCAGCTGTGCCTGCAACGTGGTCCGCACCTCGGCGAGATTCAGCTGAATCGAGCGCGTCAGCTCGGCGAGCTGCTGCTGCATGCGCGCAGAGAAGTCCTGCAGCTGCTGGGCGCCCTCCTCGCGATTAAGGCGGGCGGCTGCCTCGGCGAGTTCTGACATCCGGGCCACCTGCTGGCCGAAACCGAGCAGTTGCTGGCCCTGCACGCCACCGAGCCCGGTGACCTGCTGCACCAGCCCGGTCTGCAGCTCGTTTAGCCGGGCCCCGGTTTCCATGCGCAGCGCCGTGGCTGACGTCTCGACCGCGGTGCGCAGCTCGCGCTCGAGCCGCTCGTTGGCACGTGCGAGTTCGTCGAGGCGTTCGATCAACGCGCTCGCCGCACCGCGCGACCGGATCGCGAAGACAGCGACGACCACGAGAACGCCGACGCCGATGGCAAGCGCAACAACAATGGATTCAGTCATTGAACGGCGATGATACGGGGCGGCGCAATCGCTTCCGCGAGTGGCGGGATGCTCGGGCGAGTCAGCCCTGCGGCTCGGGCCGATTGCGCATCCAGCCCTTCTGAATACTACTAACAGCTGGAACACTCTGAAGCGTTGATTTTGCTGACGGCCTCACAACTAACACTTTTCGGCGTCCTTGGCCGCCGATCCGAGGTGTGGCCATACGGCCACCGCTTGCCGCGACTGACGTGAGCCAGCCGAAGTCGACACAGTTGGCATGATGCACATTGCGGTGAAACCGGCCGGATGCAATGTCGGCAATTGCGCCAATGAAAATGCTTCAAAGCCGCCCGTGAACGTCCCGCTATATTGGCCGCAGGTCGCTCATTCCACGTACAAGATGCGCTGGCTCCGAGTCCTTGGAATCTACGCACTGCTGTCGGGCTTGCTCGCAGGATTAATGCCTGTTACAGGCATTCCCCGCACGGCCCGAAACAGCGCTTGGTTGGATTCTTCTTTTTGTCCTAGCGCTGCCTCTCACCTTGGCAGGTGAGTGGGCCGGCGACAAGCTGCTGAATAACAAGCTCGGCCGCTACATCGACGATAAGACCAAGGAACAACGCATCTCATTTTTCCGCATCATCTTCGCGCTTGGCGTCTACCTGGGAGCCATTGCAACCACGATAGTTCTCTACCGCGCTTGGCAGAACTTGTGATCCGAGACGGTTGCCGGCCACCAGTTGCCGATTCCGAGATGGGCCCAGATCGCCTGAAAGCGGACGAGATCAGCGCGTCGCGGCAGCTGTCCGGCGCTTTTGTTCGCACACCTATTACGTGTAGCACGATCGTGCTAAAACAAAATTCGATTTGCTTCGGAGGTCAGCGATGTCCACCACAACGATTCGCTTGCCCAGCGAGCTCAGGGCCCGCGTGGCGGCCGCAGCAAAGAAAGCCGGCAAATCTGCTCATAGCTTCATTCTGGAGGCGATTGCCGAGAAGGCCCAAGATGCCGAGCGAGCCAGCAAGTTTCACGCGCTGGCCGACCAACGCTTCGCTGAGATCGCCACATCTGGCAAGACTATCTCCTGGCCAGAGATGCGTTCGTACCTGCAGGCTCGCGCGGCGGGCAAGAAGCCCCACCGGCCAACGGCGCGCAAGCTTGCGCGGTAGCGGTGGCCCGCGTTGAGCTTGCTCCCGATGTGGGCGATGATTTTGATCGCATCTTCGACCACCCCCCGGCCATGACCTTGGACACGCGGTAGCGCGAGTGGGCGAGACCATCGAAGCGCTGAACGTCTTGGAGACCAACCCTGAGGTCGGACGTCCGGCGCCCAGAGACAAGCGCGAGCTTGTGATCGGCCTAGGCACGCGCGGCTACGTTGCCCTGTACCGCTACGTGCCTGTGTTGGACACGGCCTTTGTGCTGGCGATCAGAAGTCAGCGCGAGGCTGGCTATCGGAGGAACTGAAGGCTTGGTGCGGCCAAAACCGGAAGTTGAAGGGCTGGGTCAGAATCGCCTCGAAGCAGACGTGTTGGCGGGACACCGTGCACAGCATTCTTCGTTGGTCAGAGCTATCAAGTAATCGAAAGAGTGCGGTTGGGGGGTTCTATCTGTGGGGCGCTATTGCGCTTTTGCTGTTGTCCTTCGCAACTGGCGATTGGTTGAGACTTGGCTGGCTCCTGGCGGCGGTTGCTGCCGTGTGTCTGGCGCTGGCGCTCTTCGCTAGCGAGCGAAAACTGGAGCGCGGACTGGGCTGGCTCAATTTTCCATGGCCGTTCTGACGCCTGATCAACTGCCGACCAGCCGTAGCCTCTTGACCGCCGTCAGCAGGAATACGATCGAGCCACGATCCCGGAGGCACCATGGATGAAATCATCAAGACGATCGTGTTGCCCGGCTCCCTCAGCGCTGTCCTCCTCGCAGTCGCTCTATGGCTGGGCAGCGACTGGATCTCCAAGCGCCTGGCCACCTCTGTCGCGCACGAGTACGACAAGAAACTGGAGGACTTCAAGGCAGGCCTCGATGCCGCGCTCGAGCATCACCGCGCCGCCGTGGCGCAATCGCTTCATGTAGCCAAGTCGCAGTTCGACATGGAGTTTGCGAGCTTCAAGGAGCTTTGGGCGGAAGTGAGCCAGGTGTTGGAACTCACGGCGCGCCTCATCAACGCCCACCTGGAGTCCGGCGTCACAGGAAATGCGACCACTCTGCGTGAACTGGCAACAGAGGCCGACGGGGCATTCTTCGCGGCGCACAAGAAGGCGACCGAGGTCGCCCCATTCATGCCAGCCGATGTGCACGCAATCGCTAAGACACTGAACGGCCGCTGCAAGGAAGAGATCGACCGGTACTTCTACATGACTAAGCCTGCGCGAACGGATGTCGCTGAGTTCGATACGAACGAGTTCCATGCGCAGCAGAAGTTCGCGAAGGCGGTCCTGCTGCAGGACTACCGCGCGCTGGAGACGGCGATCCGAGGACGTCTCGCGACCTTGGGCGGTACTCCCCACACTGGTCGCAGCTTCCCGAGTGCGACGCCAGACACGGGTGAAGCTGAATCCCGATCGTAGGCGCTGCAGGGATGGCCGATGCGCGGCCATTTCTCGTCGCGCACACTGCCTTCAGCGGCAGCCAGTGCGGATGTATGCCGCTGCTGCCGGACACTGTCGGCGACGAGCATTCGCGCAGAAGTCGCACTCCGGCCAGAAGCAGAAGTTGACGTGCGGCGCTCAGACAGCCCTATTGCGGACATCGGAGTGTTGAGTATCGCGTCCAGTTGACCCAGATTGTCGAGTTTCACTGACCCGGATGTCGGAAGGATTTGTCGCGGGCAGTCAGACAGTTACGGCAGATTCCCGTGGGTCAGACAACTGCGATTAGGCGGGTCTGACCTGCCCCTAGGTCCTAATCTCAGCTTGCATTTATACGTCATTGACGTATATTCTGCCAATGATCAGCTTCGTCGAAACCAGGCTCTTCACGCGCCTGGTTCAGGAGTACCTATCGGATGACGAGTACTCCGCCCTCCAGCAGGCGCTGCGGCAAGATCCTGAGGCTGGGGCGGTCGTGCCGGGTTCGGGCGGTGTCCGGAAGCTGCGCTGGGGCGTGGCGGGCCGCGGCAAACGAGGTGGGCTGCGGGTGATCTACTTCCTGCGGACTCGCCAAGGACAGATCTGGATGTTGACGATCTACCCGAAGAATTTGGCGGAGAACATCCCTGCAAATGTACTGAGACAGATAAAGGAAGAAATCGATGACTAGGATTGCAGCCAAGCGGGACGTCGGGCGCGAGATCCTCGAAGGCCTGCGTCAGCTTAAGAAAGGCGACGTTGGACGGGTCATCACACTACCCTCGGTCGCTCACATTCGTGAGCGGACGGGGCTTTCCCAGGCCAAGTTCGCTGCCCTGCTTGGCGTGTCCGTGCGGACGCTTCAGGAGTGGGAGCAAGGTCGTCGGGCACCTTCGGGAGCGGCCCGCACGCTGCTCATGGTGGCGGCAAAGAATCCAGACGCGCTGCTAGAGGTTGCTTAACTCTCGCGGCGCAGCTCGGCCGAGAAGGCTGTGTAAAAACTCCGAATCCGTGCGTTTTCGGGGTCGGTTTGGTATTCCCAAAGGTGCGATCGTTCAATACAGAGCGATCTGAGAGGTCGAGTTCGGCGCCAAGCTCCACGTCGGCACGTTTTTACACAGCCTCGGCCACTAGCCGACGTTTGAGCTGAAAGGCAAAATGGCCTAAGAGCGGACAGGCCCGCAGGAGGGCAACATGGGCAACCCCGGGAGGACCATGGCGAGGCGATCGTCTTGGATGCCACCGAGTTGTCACATGCGGCGCCTAGTCCTTGCTGGTGCCCTGTCAGTTTCCGCGGCCACTCTGGCTACTCCGCCTACGGGGGAGGCCGCGGTATGGGCAACAGCCACGTCCACGCACGCAACGAACGGCCGCGTCATCGTCTTTCGGTACGTGAAAGAGTTCCGCGCGGGGTTTGTGAAGTCAAGCCTCCCTGAGCGCGTCATCCTTGTCTGGCGCTACGAGTCTCAGTCTGGCTTGCCTGCTACTGCGGAGCGCGAGGCAATGGACCGACTGGAAGACTTACTAGCACCGGCCGTTGAGAAGCCGGGCTTCGCGATGCTCGCGCTCGTCTCTACGGGCGAGAACGTGCGGGAGTGGATCTACTACGCGAAATCGGAGAAGGAGTTCTTGCAGGCCTTGAATCGCGCACTCGCACTGCAGCCCCGGGTACCAATCGAAGTCCATGCCGCGCCTGACCCAAAGTGGTCAACCTATGAGCGCTTCCGGCAAGGGATTCGCGAATGACCGGCAACCTCTCCGCAAGCGAAGAGCGCAAACGCTGCGCCGTTGGGCGCAAACGACTGGCCATCAGTAAACGTGTGGCATGACACGCGTGAACGCCGAAGAGTTCGTCAAGGCGATTCATCCAATTTTGCGTAGCCAGCGCTTCAGCAGAACGGGTAAGACATGGCGTCGTGATCAGGGAGAGAGTGTCGCCGTGCTGAGTGTGCAGAAGTCACCGTGGGGCGACGGCATGTACTACGTCAACTTCGGCATGTACTTCCGGGCATTTGGAGGAGACCGTCTCCCGACCGCGAACAAGTGCCACGTGCAAACGAGGATTGATGTCGCCGCGCCAGTTGACGTCCTTGCTGAGGCGACCAAGTGGTTCGACGCTCGTTCTACTCTCGCCGAGGCCGCTCGACTGTCCGCTTTAGACGCAAAGAGAGGACTGGTGTTCAAGGAACTCCTCGACGCTGGAACAATGCGGGATGAAGCACGGACGTAGGCAGTGATATCGGCCTGAATGTCCCCATCGTGGCGTCCTGGTAAGCGTCGAGAGCGGCCAGAAGCGGACAGCGGGCAGCAAATCGAGAATCGCCTAGAGCGGTCATCATGACGGACGCCGATTCGAGCATCGACCAGGACCGGAATGCATTCGCAGGCCATGCTGCGGAGTTCTGGCGACTGCTTCGGGCGGGCGACTCAAAGTCTGCGAACCTGCAATCTGCCGCGGCTGGAGGCATTGCGCGCTTATGGTCGGAGCGCGGCCGAGGCGCTGAATTTCTGGGGCCGCTTTTGGCTCACGACGACGAGGCCGTACGTTACGCCGCGGCGGCTGAATCCCTCAGCTGGGGAGAGGCGAAGGACGCCGTTCGGGTGCCTTCGAGCGTTGGCCCAGAATCCCAATGGGCTCGTTGCACCGACTGCAAAGCTGCTTCTGCTAAAGAGGGGGCACTAGCGGCCACAAGCCGACGTCGGCCGTGGCCTTGCTGCCTACCTCGAAGCTGACACCCCGAGCAGCTCGGTGGTGACCGCTCTTGGTTGCGGATGCTGCCGCAGAAAAGCGGGGAACTCGCTAAATCGCGAGTCCCCCGAACGGTCATGGAGCTAGACCTCAACCTGCTCCGAAAGGCTCAACGCCTCGTCGAGTTCAACACCGAGATACTTCACCGTGTTCTCGATCTTGGTGTGACCGAGCAGGATCTGCGCGGCCCGCAGGTTGTGCGTTTGCCGGTACATGATCGTCACCTTAGTGCGTCGCAGCGAGTGCATGCCATAACGCGAAGGGTCTTCGCCAATGATCTTGACCCAATCCTTCACGATCCGGCTGTACTGACGTGTGCTGAGGTGACCGTCCTTGTTGACGCGACTCGGGAACAGGTAGTCACCCGGCTTCAGACCCGCCGCCTTGATCCACGCCGCGACCGACTTGCGTGTCGTCGGCGTGATCTCGAAGGTCACTGGACGCTGCGTCTTGCTTTGCCGGACGCTGGCCCGTGAGGCAACCTGGTCGCCGTGGCAGACATCGTCCACGCGGAGACGGGTCACATCGCCGCCACGCATCTTGCTGTCGATGGCGACGTCGAGGAGAGCACGATCGCGGACGTTGTGCTCGAAGTCGAGCCACGCCCGAATCGCACAGATCTCCTTCAGCTTGAAAGGTGCCTTTTGCCCGATGATGCGGTCCTTGTTCCACGGTGGGTGATGGACCACTACGAGCGGAAACTCCATTGATTGATCAGTCATTGCAGAGCTCCAAACAGTTGAACAGCGGAATCAGACGGCCGGCCGAGCCGTCGGGCCTACGGCAGGGACGCCCATGGAAGACTCCCTCCGTAGATGCATCGTTTCTCAGCGACAGGCGATACTTGAATGCCCGCAGTCCGGCATTGACTTGAACGTATCCAAAGGGATACACTGTGAACGAGTTTCTCCGCACCCAAGACTTCGATGATTGGCTACGGGCACTTCGAGACCCGGTCGGCAAGGCACGGATCCTGGCGCGCCTGCGATCGGCGTCTCTGGGCAACTTCGGCGATTGCGAGCCGGTGGGCGACGGTGTCTCGGAGATGAGGGCTCACGCAGGGCCCGGTTACCGGGTGTACTTCACTCGACGCGGTCGGACGGTGTATCTGCTGCTGTGCGGCGGCGACAAGTCGAGCCAGCAGAAGGACATTCGGAGAGCCAAGGAACTGGCGGCACTACTAAAGGACTGATCGATGCCCAAGTTGCAAGCGTTCGACGTGGCGGACTACCTCGACAATGACGAGGTCATCGCCGAGTACCTGACGGCCGCCTTGGAGGATGCCAATCCGGACGTCTTCCTGATGGCAGTCGCGGATGTAGCCAAGGCCAGGGGCATGTCATATGTGGCGAATGAAACAGGCCTTGGCAGAGAAAGCCTCTACAAGGCGTTCGCCCCGGGGGCGAAGCCGCGCTACGACACGGTCCTGAAAGTCCTGAAGGCCGTTGGCATTCAATTGCAGGCGACGCCTGCGGTTGAAAACACTGCTCCGTAGCGCAGCCGGCCAATTGCCGACATGGCGACAGTTGGAGACAATCGCCGAAAAGCGGACAGGCCTGCTGATTGCATAGGGAGACCGTAGAGTGTTCGGGCTGTTCGAGTCGCCACCGTTCTTGGATGCCACATTGGGCGAGTTTCAACGAAAGAACGGTATATGGCGTGGCAGCATTTCACTCGGGGATACCAAAGCTCCTTTAGCGCTTCCAGGGTCTCGTGCCGCGCCGGATGCGGCTGCGCTTGAGGTTGCGCGCGCCATTCCATCCGCTTATCCGGGCTGGCGAGAGCGCATCGCATCGGCGATGTTGGATCACTATCGTCCATACGCAGAGGCCGTCGCCGCCGGTGAGCTCGAGCCTCCCGAAGGTGGACTGCCTCATATAAGCCAGGCACAGGAAGTATGGTCATACACCTCCGTCGAATTCGTTGCCGTCATCACGCTCGATCGCGACCCGGGTTGCGTCGAAATCGGTTACAGAGTGGCTTGGGACGAAGAACACACGCTGGGTGCTCGCTTAAGGGACGGGCATCTGGTTGAACTTAACGGCAGCGTCCTAGCACCCTAGCGGAGCGCGGAACCGGCCATGACCGGACGAACTGACGGTTGACCCGCTGAGCCCCAAAGCGGACTCGATGGCCAAGGGACGGCGACGCAGAAGTGCAATGAGCAACGCTAACTACCGCGATCGGCATTGGCATTTCGACAGTCGGAGCTAACGCTCTGTGCGGTCAGAAGCGGATATTGCCGACGGGGTTTGTGCGTTAGACAGCAGCCGGCCACCTGGTGAGATCCACTTGGCGAGCGCGTGGACGACTAAGGATCACCGATGATTAGAAGACGCTCTGGGTCTGTGGCATACCTCGGTGCGGTCGCCGTTGCCAGTGTGGTGGCGACCGTGTTCGACGGTCCCGCTGCACAGGCGCCTCGTACCGAAGCAAAGGACGTTGCATTCCCGTGCAAGACGGGGCCTGAAGGATGGACGCGTGCTAAGGCCGTCACACCAGATGTCGTCCCGCCGTGCAACACCGGAAGTGGCGGTGTTTGCGAGGCGGACTTTGTATACGTCCGGGGGACCGGATGGTGCCGTCCACAGCGCTAGTGGCGCGCCGGAACTCGAGCGAGTGAGAGTGCGTTCTGATGACCGCTGATTACGGCCGAGGCCGCGTAAAAACGAGCGCGGTTGTTCGTGTTTAGTCGGTGTCGAGGCGAGCGGTCGAGATTTTTCGCAGTGGGTTGTCCGAGCACGCCCTGAGGCGCTGATCGCCGTTTTGCAGCGTCGGTGCGGCTGTCAGGTCACAGTGCCGGTTTCTGGGGCGTAACGCGAGCCCTGCGGCTCAGGTCTGCAACGCCCTGAGCAGCGGCGCGATGCCCAGGATGCGCATCACCCGCTTCAGGTTGTAGGCCAGCACATGCAGGCTCATCTCGGTGCGCACGTGGCCGAGCGTGCGCATCAGGAAGTGAGTGGCGCCCATCCAGTGCTTGATCGTGCCGAACGGATGCTCGACCGTACAGCGGCGCAGTCGCATCAGCTCGGGTTGACGGTCCAAGCGCACCTGCATCGCCTCCAGCACCGCTTCATGCTCCCAGCGTGCGATACGCCGGTAGCCGCTGGTGGTGCACTGGGTCTTCAGCGGGCAGCCCGGACAGGCCGAGGTCCAGTACTTGCGGATCGTCAGGCCGTTCTCGATCGTGGCGAAGCGGAAGATCGCCCGCTCGCCGGCCGGGCAGCGGTACTCATCATCGCGGGCGATGTAGAGGAAGTCGCGCTTGTCGAAGCGGCCCTCGGCCCCGGCATTGGAGGTCAGCGACTTGGGCACGATCGGGGTGATGCCGGCCTCGTCGCAGTGGCGGATCTGCTCGCTCTTGAAGTAGCCGCGGTCGGCCACCACGGTCAGAGCATCGATCCCGGTGGCCTGCCGCGCCTGCTCGGCCATCGGTGCGAGCTGGTCGCGGTCGATGCCCTCCGTGACGACCTCGTGGGCCACGATCAGGTGGTGCTCGGCATCGACGGCGGCCTGCACGTTGTAGCCGACGATGCCGCCGTCGCGGTTCTTCATCGAGCGGGCATCCGGATCGGTGAGTGAGACCTGCGCCTGGCCATCGGCCTGCAGCTGCGTCTCGATGCGCCTGGAGCGCGCGCATCTGTTCCTTCAGGGCCGCGATCTTGCCTTGCAGGTGGCCCTTCTTCAGGGGGGCCACTTCCGGCTCGGCCCGATCAGCGCTGTCGAGCGCCGCCAGATACCCGGCGATGCTCGCATCGATCTCGGCCAGGCGCCGCTGGAGCTTGGCCGGAGTGAAGTTCTTGTCCCGATTGTTGACCGCCTTGAACTTGCTGCCGTCGATGGCCACCAGCGCCTGGGTAAAGAGGTCCAGCCGGCGGCACAGCACGATGAACTGGCGGCACACGGCGCGGATGGCGCGGCCGTTGTCCTTGCGGAAGTTGGCGATGGTCTTGAAGTCGGGCGCCAGCCGCCCGGTGAGCCACATCAGCTCGACATTGCGCTGCGCTTCGCGCTCCAGCCGCCGGCTCGACTGGATGCGGTTCAGGTAGCCGTAGACATACAGCTTGAGCAGCACCGCCGGGTGGTAGCCGGGGCGTCCGGTGGCGGCCGGGGCGGCGCCTTCAAACCCGAGTTGTCGCAGGTCGAGTTGCTCGACGAACGCTTCGACGACGCGCACCGGGTTGTCCTCGGCCACGTAATCGTCCAGGCTCGCCGGCAGCAAGGCGGCCTGGCTGCGGTCCTCGCCTTCGATGAATCGCTTCATGTGGCTCCCGCCTCACAACGCGTTGCCGAAGTCTACGAGGACACGCTGCGTTTTTACACAGGCTCGGCCACGAGCAGACGTCTGACTAAGCTGGTCAATCAGTCCGGAAGCGGACATGATTAGCGATCACAAGCGAGGGCACTTCAGTGGCCATGCCTGAGATCTCAGACGACGCAAAACGCAATCGCGCGAGTTGGACGAAGATCAACGCCGAGTTCACCGACCAGCAGGCGAGCACCGCTTGGGCGGACGCGGAGATGACCTGGGGAGTGTTCGGTGTCCCGGAGACATCAATCAATACGCTTGGTGATGTCAATGGCCTGGATGTCGTCGAACTCGGCTGTGGCACAGCCTACGTCTCTGCCTGGCTCGCGAAAAGGGGTGCGCGTCCGGTGGGGGTGGATGTCACTCCTGCGCAGCTTGCTACGGCACGCCGCTGCCAAGATGAGTTCGGAATTGCATTTCCGCTCATCGAAGCGAGTGCTGAGAACGTGCCCCTCCCTTCTGAGAGCTTTGACCTGGCGATTTCGGAGTTCGGTGCCAGCATCTGGTGCGATCCGCACGTGTGGATACCGGAGGCACATCGGCTTCTGCGTCCGCGCGGGCGCCTATGGTTTCTTCGCAACAGCACACTGTCGATCCTATGTTCAACTGATGAAGGAGCAGTCTCCGAGACGCTGCAGCGGCCGCAGCACGGGTTGGGACGCCTCGAATGGCCGAGCGAAGTGGGTGTGGAGTGGCAGCTGCCACACGGAGAACTCATTCGCTTGCTGCGCCGGACAGGCTTCGATATCGTGGATTTGGTCGAGCTCTACCCACCCAGCAACGCGGTTGAGCACTCCTACTACATCACTTCCACTCTCGAGTGGGCGCGCAAGTGGCCTTGCGAGGAAATATGGGTGGTCAAGAAGTCCACGTAAGCAATTGCCGTCCTCGGCCAGGACCGGACATGGCTGACCGTCCCTCAGATTTCACGAGAGCGGCCATTTGTCAGTGCTCTGGCGAGCTGCCGCAATTGACTGCCCAATCTGGTGGGAATGCACGCTGCGACCAGCTCAGATCCGCACCTGAGGTTCTTCAACAGCCTCGGGATGAACATCGGTAGCGCCTTCAACCTCCACGTTGTCATCTGGCTCTGCGATCACATCCGGCACATCATTGGCCAAGAATCCGCCGGACTGGCGCTTCCATAGAAGCGCGTAGTGGCCGCCAGCGCGCAACAGTTCTTCGTGCGTGCCCTGCTCGACGATGCGACCGGCGTCCATCACCACGAGGCGGTCCATGCGTGCGATCGTTGACAGTCGGTGTGCGATGGCGATCACTGTCTTGCCCTGCATCAGCGCTTCAAGCTGCTCTTGAATAGCGGCCTCGATCTCGCTGTCGAGCGCAGAAGTGGCCTCGTCCAGCACCAGGATCGGCGCATTCTTTAGGATCACGCGGGCGAGTGCCACACGCTGGCGCTGGCCCCCGGAAAGCTTCACGCCGCGTTCGCCGGCGTGAGCCTCGTAGCCGCCACGGTCCTTCCAGTCTCGCAGTCCGACGATGAACTCGTGCGCATGCGCCTGGCGCGCAGCAGCCTTGACTTCGGCGTCACTCGCCTGCGGCCGGCCGTATCGGATATTGGCCGCAATCGAGCGATGCAGCATCGAGGTGTCCTGCGTGACCACGCCGATTGCTGCGCGCAGCGATTCCTGCGTCACGTCGCGCACGTCCTGACCGTCGATGGTGATCCGACCGCCTTCGACGTCATGAAAGCGCAGCAGCAGGCTCACGATCGTCGACTTGCCAGCGCCTGATCGACCCACGACACCGACACGCTCGCCGGCGGCGACTTCCAGGCTTAGATCGTCGATCACGGCGCGCCCGCCGCGCGCCAGCGCACCGTAGCTGAAGCCCACGTGGTCGAAGCGGATAGTGCCACCGCTGACCTCGAGTTCGCGCGCATCGGGGCGATCCGTCAACGCATGCGGCACCGCGATCGTCTCCATGCCTTCCTGCACGACGCCGATGTTCTCGAAGATGCCGCTGACCTCCCACGACACCCAGCCCGCCATGTTGGCGATCTGCCACGCCAGAGGCAGCGCGGTAGCGACCGCTGCCGCGCTCGCCTGACCGGCGAGCCACAACCACACGCCGAGTGCGGCCGTGCCTACAACCAACGCAGAATTCATGCAGGTGAGCGTGGCCATGAAGCGGGTAGTCATGCGCATGTGGGCGGCGATGCGCTGGCGGTGCTCGACCATCGCCTCACGCACATACGAGTCTTCGTCCGCCGCGCGCGCAAACAGCTTCACAGTGGGAAAGTTGGTGTACGAATCAACCACCCGTCCCATGACCAGCGAACGCGCCTCCGAACTCAGCCGCGACAGGTCGCGCATGCGCGGCACGAAGTAGCGCAGGAAGAACACAAAGGCGACGATCCAGAAGACGATCGGCACCGCAAGTCGCCAGTCCGCCGAGCTGACCAGAAGGAGCGCGGTGAGCCCGTACACAACGATGTACCAGACGGCACGAATGCTCGAGACCACGCTTTCGCGCAGCGAGTTCGAGGTGTTCATCACACGATTGGCGATCCGGCCAGCAAAGTCGTTCTGGAAGAAGTTCCAGCTCTGCCGGATCACGTGCCAGTGGCTCTGCCAGCGGATCAACGTAGTCACGCCGGGGATCACCGCGTTGTTGCGCACCATCGAGTCCGCGAGAATTGCGAGCGGCCGCGCAATCAACACCAGGGCTGCCATCGCCAACAACAGCGGCGCCTGCGCGAGTACGGCGACGCGCGGATCTGGCGTGGTCATCAGCCCAACCAGCTTTCCTATGAAAAGAGGAATTACCGTATCCAGCAGGGCTACCGTCGCGCCGAACACGAACATTGCGGCATACAGCCGCGGCGATTGGCGCACGAAGTGCAGGTAAAAAGGCACCAGCCCCGGCGGTGGCCCGTCGCGTTCGACTGCCGCTGGCGGCGCCGCCGTGGCGTTCGGAACTCGCGATTCGAAGTAGCTGAAAAGGCTCATGGTTCGGTGAAGATTCGTGTCGGCCGCACAAGAATCAGTTGCCCGCGCACGGTGCAACGGCGAACGCGGCATGAACGCGATCAGCGCTGCAGCCGGACTGCCAAGTAGTTGAGCCGGTCGCTTGCCGATATCAGCCGTACCTTGCCGCGGAAGCCGCCTGCGTCGATGGGCTTGCAGTTTAGACGGCTGCCCTTGGTGGCAATCATTCCCTCCGCGTTCAAGAGAACGCGATGTTTACACGGGGAGTTTGGGTGAGACGCCCCACGCTAGACTGAACTCGGCCACAACCGGACGCGGTCGCACACCGGCCAATCGGCCTCATTGCGGACGCGAGTCAACGCGGCGAGAATTCGGGAACCGGGACTTATCTGGGGTGCCTTCATGAACTACAGCATTAATACTGAACAGGAAGATGACGGCCGGTGGATTGCCGAGGTGCCTGAGCTTCCCGGAGTATTGGCCTACGGCACGACGAAAGAGGAAGCGCAGGCCCGTGCGCAGGTCTTGGCGCTGAGAGTGATCGCCGAGCGCCTCGAACACGGAGAGGCGCGCCCGATCGACATTCGAATCACCGTTCCCGCTGCATGAGTCGGTGGCCTTCATCGAAGGCTTCGCGAGTCCTCGCCGCGCTCCTCAGAACGGGCTGGCAACTCAAGCGCCAGTCGGGCTCTCACCGAACCCTTGCGCGTCCAGGCTGGCCGGACTTCGTGTTCGCATTCCACGATCGGGATGAGATCGGTCCGAAGATGCTCGCTCGGATTGCCAAACATACGGGCCTCACCCCCGAAGACCTGTAACGCTGGTACCGGCCAGGACCCGCTATTGCAGCTATCCGCCAATCTGGCCTAACAGCTGACGTCCTGACAACGGTCGGGTGGGAGCCATGGCTGGCGAGTTGTCTGAAGAAGATCGCAGAGCCCTGATGCGCCTCGAAGAAGCAATGTGGCGTGAGGAGACGCGCTTCGACAAGGCATTCATGGAACGGGCGCTGGCGCCGGACTTCTTCGAGTTCGGCCGCTCGGGGCGAACGTATACGCGGCAGCAGATCCTGGACTTTCCCAGAGAGCCCATCGCTGCCCAACTGCCATTGGAGGACTTCCGGGTGAGACTCCTCGATGCCAACACCGCTCAACTCACCTACAACAGCAAGGTGCGGTACCAGGACGCCGTGGAGTCTGGGCGGCGCAGTTCGATCTGGTCAAAATCGGGCGACACCTGGGTGCTGCGGTTCCATCAAGGAACTCCCTACGCGGGCTAGGCGCTCGCGTTAAGGGTTGTCCGATGCCTGCCCGCGAGTCGTGGCATGGCGGAGCATGCCGTGGTGCCAGGGCAGGCGTTGGACAAGCCTTAACGCGAACTGTCCTCAGCGATCCTCCTTACCGGTCTTGTCTGTCAGTCGGAATTCGCGAGGCCCCGACCCGCTGCCCGTCCGTGAGGTCAGCGCGACGGTCGACTAGCAGCTCGCGCACCGATGCCTGAGAGACTGTTTTCAAGCACGATGAGTGCGGGGCGAGCGCTAGAGCCGGCTCGATTAGCCAAGGCATGGGGCCGCATCTTGCTAAGTAGTCGGGCAAAGCCCAACGCTACTCGTCTCAAAGAGACCGACCCCTCAAGTACGAGACTGATTCTCAACTAACGAATTGCGGTTTACTAACCAGTCGGCCGTCTGGAAGAACGCCTGCAGCAGACGGACGCGCAGTTCCTCGTCGACCCCCTGCTCCTGCATCGCCTGGTTCATGCAGGCCAGCCACTGGTCGCGCTCGACGACGCCGATCGAAAACGGCAGATGCCGTGCGCGTAATCGCGGGTGCCCGAAGCGTTCGATATACAGGTCCGGACCACCGAGCCAGCCACTAAGGAACCACGCCAGCTTGTCGCGCGCCGAACCCAGGTCGCTGCCGTGCACGCGGCGCAGGTCGGCATACGCGGCCTCAAGATCCATCAAGTCATAAAAGCGATCAACCAGCGCGCGCACGGCGTCCGCACCGCCGAGCCGCACATAAGGCGTCGGCCCTGCAGCAGCGTCACCCGGCACGGGCCACCTCCTCACGCGCCACGGCGCGCAGGCCCTCGAAGAAGCGCACCTGCTGGGGCGCTCCCGCAGCGAATTCACGCTCGGTCGTCGCACCCTTCGCACGCAGCCATGCAGCCAGCGCACGGCGCTCCGCCGCAGGCCAGTCGCCGATCCCCAGCAGCGCCGCGCAAGGTGCGAGCTTGGCAAACCCCTGTTGTTCCTCCGAGTTCTGGCGCCCCGTGCCGCGCAGGCCGAGCGCTCGCTGCACTTCGGAAATCAGCTGCCGTTCTCCTTCCCGATGCGACCGGTCGCCGCGCCCGGCGATACGTCGCGCCACGGCGGCACCGACGCGCGTCAGCAAATGCTCCTCGAAGAAATCCGCCGCGCCGAATTCGGCGAGGTCGAGATGCAGGTCACCGCGGGCGAGCCTGCGCAGTAGCGCGGGCCGGGTTCGCACCCTGGGCTCGCGCCGCAACCGTTCCGCCTCCTCGGCCGCCAACGCCACGTTTTCCGGCAGGCTCGGGCGGAAACCGAGGCGGTAGTAGAACCAGTACGCGCCGCTCGAGATCGCCTCGCTGTTCCCTGCGCCGAACTGGTAGCCGTTGATGACGAAACGCCGCACGCCGAACATCGTGCGGAACACGCGCAGGGCCTGCGCCCACAGGAATGCCGCCTCGCTGCCGCGGTAGGGGTCGAAGACGTTGATGCCGGTGTTCGCCTGCCGGTAAAGCGGCGAGACACCGCCGTAGCCGATCGGCACGCCGTTGCTCAGCATCAGGTAACCGTAGTTCGCCTCGAGCGTCAGCCGTTGCGCGACGGGCACGCCGATCAGCATGAGGTCGACTCCATCTCCGAGGTCGGCTCTATACACCTCGTCCAGGTTCGGATAGTTCATCGCGTGCACTTCGCGCGCACGCGCCGCGAGGGCCGAACGCGCCAGGTCGACGACTTCGGCGGCGGCGCGACGGTCGAGCCGCCGGATCGCGTCCAGCGGACGCGCGACGTGCGCGGTGGCGGCCTCGGCAAGGCGCCGGAAGCCGGTCCTCAGCGTTGGCCGGCGGACCGGAAGTCGCGCGTGGGTGATCGAGCGATGCGAATTGCCGAGTGTCCATCGCAGTGCCACCTCGGCCGAATCCCAGGCGGTCGCGATGTCGGACTGTGACCGGGCCGCGGCCCCTTCGCGGACCAGCCAGGCGAAGTCGCGCTCGCCGGCTTGCTTTCCAAGCGCGATCCACTCGCGCGTCGAGTAGTCGCCGCCGTCGAAGGCATCGCGCTCCGCCGCGCCGACCAGTCGCACCACAAGGCGCTCCAGCGCTTCGGGGTCCTCAATCTCCTTCCAGTCCAGCTCGATCGCTTCGTCGATGAAGGTCCGTGCGACCGACCATGCCAGCGACGGGCGCGTCACCGTGCCGACGATCCCGCTGTTCGCAGAGGCACTGCGCACCGCGGCCGGCACCGTCCGCCACCGTGCCGCAAAGCAGTCCAGTTCAGCGATGGCCGCAGCGCGCGTCCTGACATCGCCAGGAAACGCGACGAGGAACAGCAGGTCCTCGTGATACGCCACCAGCTGCCGGCCCGTCAGCCGTCGCGTTGCCGCCAGCGCCCGCAGAAGTTCGCGCTTGCGCCGCTCGGCCGGTTCGCCATACGTGGAGCGGGCCTCTCGCAACTGCTGCAGCAACGCCTGCGCAGGAACCATGGAGTCTTATGAAAGTCAGGTGCCGAAGTATTGCAGCCGGCGCCGCTGCGTCAACCTCGCTGCGCCGGGCCAGTCCGGACCGCTCAGGCCTCGCGCAGCGTGGCGAGCGGCGGAGTCTTGAGTACCCCGCGCAGACCAAGGTAGCCGCCGGCCAGTGCGCAGAAGGCGCCGCCGCCGATGCCAGCCGCGAACACCCATGGCGAGATCGCGTACTCAAACTCGAACGCGAACTTCGCCAGCGCCCAGCCGATCGCGCTGGCGCCGATCGCGGCCAGCAGCCCGGCCAGCGCACCGATGCAGGCAAGCTCTGCCAGTTGTGCCCGCGACAGCTGCTGCCGCGAGGCGCCTAGCGCGCGCAGCAGCCCGGCCTCGCGCACGCGCTCGTCGCGACTCGC
This sequence comes from uncultured beta proteobacterium, assembly GCA_963766365.1. GTDB lineage: Bacteria > Pseudomonadota > Gammaproteobacteria > Burkholderiales > Burkholderiaceae_F > JALORV01. Next base: position 152,089 of record CAVXZK010000004.1, on the reverse strand, counting down.
CGCCAGCGCCGAATACAGCACGAGGACGCCCGCCGCCAGCGTGAAGATGAACAGGAACTCGACGGCCGCGATGACCTGATCGAGCACCGCCTGCACCTGGCGGAAGACCGCCGTGGTGTCGATGACCGTCAGGTTGGGAAACTCGCGCAGCAGGTCACCGGTCAGCGCCGCCTTGCCCTCCGGAAGATGGAACGCGGAGATGAAGCTCGCTGGCTTGTCGGCCAGCAACGACGGTGGCATCAGCACGAAGAAGTTCGCGCGCATCGAATCCCAGCTGACCTTGCGCAGACTGCTCGCGCGCGCGGTCACGGTCTGGCCCGCGATGTCGAAGGTCAACTCATCGCCGAGCGTGATGCCGAGCGTCTTTGCGATGCCCTCCTCGATCGACAGTTCATCGGCTCCGTCGCGGAACCAGGTTCCGGCCGTGATGCGGTTGTGCCCCGGCGCGTCCTTCATGTACGACAGGTTGAACTCGCGATCCACCAGGCGCTGCGCGCGGTCGTCGGTGTAGTTCTCCGGGCCGACGGCCTTGCCGTTGAGCTTGACCAGCCGACCACGCACCATCGGACTGAGCTCGGCGTCGATGCCGCCGTCCTTCAGTCGCCGCGTTACACCGGCAACCTGGTCCGGCTGGACGTTGATGACGAAGCGGTTCGGCGCATCGGGCGGCGCCGCATTGCGCCACGCACTGACGAGGTCCGTCCGGGTGACAGTCAGCAGCAGCAGCGCCATGATTCCGACCGCGAGCGACACCAGCTGCACGATCGTCGCCACCGGACGGCGCTGCACGGCGGCGATGGCAAAGCGCCACGAGATGCCGAGCCGGCCGGTCATCGAGCGCAGCGGTTTCAGCAACTGCAGCACCGCCCACGCCGCCAGCGCGAACACCACCAGCCCGCCGGCGAATCCGCCCGCGGTCACTGCCCCGACCTTGAGGTCGTTGGACGACCACAGCAGCAGCAACAGGAACCCGGCGAGTCCGACGAGATAACCCAGGCTGCTGCGGCCCGAAGGCAAGCCGATGTCCTTGCGCAGCACGCGCAACGGCGGCACGGCGCGAAGTTGCGCGAGCGGTGGCAGCGCAAAGCCGAGCAGCAGCACCAGTCCCACCGCGCCGCCCTGCAGCGCCGGCAGCAGTGACGGCAGCGGCAACGTTGTCCTGATCAGCGAGCCGAGCGCGGCCAGCAAGGCGAAATGCGCCCCGAAGCCGATCAGCACGCCCAAGGCGCATGCGACCACGCCGACGATGACGAACTCCAGCCCAAACAGCCGGAAGATGTCCGTCTGCGCAAGGCCGAGGCAGCGCATCATCGCGCACGAGTCCAGGTGGCGCAGCGAGAAGCGGCGGGCCGCAGCCGCCACAGCCACCGCGGCGATCATCGCCGCCAGCAGCGCCACCAGCGCCAGGAAGCGCTGCGCGCGCTCGAGCGTGCGCTGCATCTCGGGACGGCCGGTCTCCAGCGTTTCCAGCCGCTGGCCGCGCTGCAGGGTGCGCTCGAGCCCGTCGGCGAAGACCTTCACCGCCGCACGCTCGCCGGCCGCGAGCAGTCGGTACGTGACACGGCTGCCGGTCGTCACCAGCTGAGTCGCCGGCAGGTCCGCCAGATTGATCATCACGCGCGGCGCGAAGTTGATGAACCCGGCGCCGCGATCGGGTTCGATGGCGATCACGCGATCGATGCGGAACTGCATCTCGCCGAGCTTCAGCAGGCCGCCGGGCCTCGCGTCGATCGCCTGCAGCAGTTGCGGATCGACCCACGCGGTGCCGGGTGCCGGCACGTCGCGCGTTGGCGCATCGGCGGCACCGAAATGGCTGGCGACGCGCATCGTGCCGCGCAACGGATAGCCGGCCGATACCGCCTTCACTGCAGCCAGCGCATTGCGATCCAGGTCGACGCCGTTCAGCGCCATGCTCGGGAAGGTCACCGTCGTGGCGGTCTGCAGCCGCGCCTTCGTCGCCTGCTCACGCAGCACCTCGCCGATCGGCTGGTCGGAACTGAGCACCAGGTCCGCAGCGAGCAGCTGCGCTGCGTCGCGCTCCAGCCCCAGGCGCAGCCGGTCGACAAAGAAGCCGACGCTGGTCACCGCGGCCACAGCGATGACCAGCGCCACGGCAAGCAGCCGCAGTTCGCCGGCGCGCCAGTCACGACCGGTCATGCGCAGCGCCTGGCTCAATAGTTGTGGAAGGGTCATCGGGCAGGCCTGGGAAGTCCACGCGGAGTATGACAGCGGCGATGGCTTCGATCGGGAGGTGGCGTCGGGTGTTAACCCCGTCCGGCGCCGCGGCGCGTTTACAGCATCACTTCACTGCCGGGAGCCCCCGATGTCGACGATCAGCCTTGCCGCCAAGACTTCCATGGCCGCCGCGGTGGCGGCCGCGAGCCTCAACGCCCCGCCGGGATCGACGGCCACGCCGCCGCCGTCCGGCACGGCCTTGACGATCTACAGCCGCGCGGCACCCGGAGCCGTTCCCCCCGAGTTGTATCGGCAGCCGGGACGCGGCGCGGTGCCCGGCTACGCCGTCGTGCGGCAGGAGCGCGACCTCGACTTCACCAAGGGACGCAACGCGGTGCGCTTCACCGACGTCGCGGCGCTGATCGACCCGACCACCGTCGTCTTCGAGTCGCTCACCGACCCGCAAGGGCACGACCGTGCTCGAGCAGAACTACCAGTTCGACCTGGTCAGCACCGACAAGCTGCTGCAGAACGCTACCTCGACCGCCCGATCACCGTCGAGCAGGTGCGCGGCCAGGCCACCGAAACCTTCAACGGCACGTTGCTGTCGACGCAGGGCGGGCTGGTGCTGCAGGCGCGACGACGGCAGCGTGCAGGTGGTGCAACGCACAACGCCGGGGTCAAGCTGCCGGCGTTGCCCGGCGGACTGATCACCCGGCCGACCCTGGTGTGGGACGTGAATGCCCAGCGCGGCGGTGCGCACCGCACACGCGTGTCGTACCAGACGCAGGGCATGACCTGGTGGTCGGACTACAACGTCATCTTCGCCGAAGGCGACGACGCCAACAGCGGCCGCATCGACGTCGGCGCCTGGGTCAGCATCATCAACCAGTCGGGGGCCGAGCTACGGCGACGCCCGTCTCAAGCTGATCGCGGGCGACGTGCACCGCGCGACCACCGTCGGTGTCGCCGACGCCGTGTATCCGGCAAGCAAGGCCCTGCGCAGCAAGGAGGAGTCCGAAGGCTTCGCGGAGAAAGCCTTCTTCGAGTACCACCTGTACACGCTCGGGCCGCACGACGACCCTGCCCGACAACTCGACCAAGCAGATCGAGCTGTTCCCTGCCGCGCGACGCGTGCCGTGCGAGAAGCTGCTGGTCTACTACGGCGCTGCCGACTGGCTACCGCGGCTTCCTGCCCTCGCCCGTCACCGACCGCAACTTCGGCGTGCAGGGCAACCAGCAAAGTTGACATCTACCTGCGGTTCGCGAACGCCGAGGCCGACTGGGCATGGGCATGCCACTGCCGGCCGGGCCGGGTGCGCGTGAGCAAGCTCGATCCGGCCGACCAGACGCTGGAGTTCATCGGCGAGGACGCCATCGACCACACGCCGCGAAGACGAGAAAGTGCTGATCAAGCTGGGCAGCTGCCTTCGACGTCGTCGGCGAGCGCAAGCAGCTCGACTTCCGCGTCGACACCTCGCGCAAGACGATGGACGAGGAGATCGAGGTCGCCTGCGCAACCACAAGAAGGAGCGCGTCGAGGTGATGGTGAAGGAGAACCTCTACCGCTGGGTCAACTGGAACATCACGTCGAAGTCGCACGACTACCGCAAGGATGATGCGCGCACCGTCGTGTTCCCGGTCACGATCGCACCCGGAGCCGAGGCAGTCGTGCGCTACACGGTGCAGTACACCTGGTAGCCGCCAGATTGTGACCCACGCGAACTCGCGTCACTGTCAGTGCGGGCGGCTTGCGCCAGAAACAGAAGATCGCGGTCGGATCGAGCCGGGCGTACGGCGCCCCAGCTGGTCAGGCTGTCACGTCGCGCATGATGACTGGGGCCGAGCTTCGACGCGGGCTGCGGCGCGACTACTTTTTCTGGCTGCCGACCTGCCCACCAACCACCGTGCCAATCACCGCACCCGAGGCAATCGCCACGGTGCGTCCGGTGCCACCGCCAACCAGCGAGCCAAGCGCGGCGCCGGTGACGCCACCCACGACCTGCCCCGTCGCCCTGTTCTGTTCCTGCGGAGTCATGTTCGCGCAGCTGCCCAGGCCCAGGACCGCAAGTGCGGCAACCGCTGCAACCCTCAAACGCTGAACGTTCTTCATCGCTAGTCTCCTACTTGCGCGGACTGCGCACCTTGATGATGTAGAGGCGGACTTCCTCGAAGGTGACAACGCCGTTGCGGTCAGTATCAGCCTCGAAGAACTCCCACACACGATCGGACGCGACTTCGCCCACGGAAAGCTTGCCGTCATCGTCCCGGTCGGCGCGCCTCAGCCGGTTCGGGTCGTAGCCCGGCAATTCATCGAAGGAAAGAAACCTGTCCTTGTTCTGGTCCAGGCTCGCAAAGATGAGGATTGCATTGCCCACCGATTCGTCGATGTCAATCACACCGTCCTTGTTCACATCGGCGGCATTGAACGCGCTGCGCAACTCGTCGTCGGTCGGCATGGGCGGTCGCGTCTGTGCCTGCAAGCCGCCGAATGAAAGTGCCAGCAGGCCCGCGACAGCGACGCGACGCGCAAAGGAATACCACGATCTCATGAATGTCCCCCGGAAAGGTCGGCGCACCGACGGAAGCAAGATCGCAGTATCGCACCGCCGCGCAACCCGGCCCCTAGGCCCAGAAGAAGGCGGCAGAAGACTGTCGCGCACAATGGCGGCATGAAAGCTCCCAAGCGATTGCAAGCGTTGATCGAAGAAGGCCTGATCGACACGGTGGTGCGGCAGTTGATGAGCGGCAAAGAGGCCGCTGTCTACGTGGTTCGCTGCGGCGAGGAAACGCGCTGCGCCAAGGTCTACAAGCAGGCCACGCAGCGTAGCTTCCGTCAGGCCGTTGATTACACCGAGAATCGCAAGGTCAAGAACACGCGCCAGGCGCGTGCAATGGCCAAGGGCACGCGCTTCGGTCGCCAGGCAACGGAAGCGGCCTGGCAGAGCGCCGAGGTCGACGCACTGTACCGGCTGGCCGCCGCAGGCGTACGTGTCCCCAGGCCGTTCAATTTTGTGGATGGCGTCCTGCTGATGGAACTCGTGACCGGTGTCGACGGTGATGCCGCGCCCCGACTCAACGACGTCGTCTTCACGCCTGAGCAGGCCCGTGCGCACCATCAGACGCTGATCAAGGAAGTGGTGCGCATGCTGGCGGCCGGTGTCGTCCATGGCGATCTGTCGGAGTTCAACGTGCTGCTCGGGGAGGACGGTCCGATGATCATCGATCTGCCACAGGCCGTGGACGCGGCCGGAAACAATCACGCGAGCCGCATGCTGCTGCGTGACGTCGCAAACCTGCGCAACTTTTTCGGTCGCTTCGCCCCCGATCTGCTCGATTCGAATTACGGGGCCGAAATCTGGGACCGTTATGTGCGTGGCGACCTGCAGCCGGACGCTGAACTCAGCGGGACATTCGTGCAGCAGTTGGCCGCAGTCGATCTGGTGGGCGTCATACGTGAAGTGGAAGACGCGCTCGCGGAGGAGAAACTGCGGCGCCAGATGCAATCCGTTTGACCTTAACCGCAACGTTCCGGAGACCGGACCTTCTCCGGCTGGACCGTACGGCTCGCATCATCAGTCGGCTCATAGAATAGGCATATGCCCGGTATCGACCCCCATCGGCTACTGGCCGACCTGCGTGAACTGCGCGCCATCGGCGCGCAGGGCCGCGGCGTTGTGCGACCGGCGTTCAGCGCTGCCGACATGGAGGCGCGGCGCTGGCTCAAGCGCCGTTTCGAGGAGGCGGGACTCGAAACGACCATCGATGGCGTAGGCAACGTGTTCGGCCGCGCGCGACAGCCCGGCACGGCCTTGCTCCTGGGCTCTCACTCCGACACCCAGCCAACCGGGGGATGGCTCGACGGTGCCTTGGGCGTGATCTGCGCGCTGGAAGTGGCACGTGCACTCGCCGCGGACGACGGCACGCGGACACTGGCCGTGGACGTGGTGTCGTTTCAGGACGAAGAGTCGCGCTTTGTCGGCTGCCTCGGCAGCCGTTCCCTGACCGGCACGCTGACGCCGGAGATGGAACGCGGAGTCGCGGACAGCCGCGGCGTGGCACTCGCGGATGCGCTGCGCGAATCGGGCCTCGCAGGGGTGCCGCGCCTGCGGCTCGCGCGCGAGCGCTATGTCGGCTTCGTCGAGGCGCACATCGAACAGGGACCGCATCTGGAAGAGGCCGGACACCGCATCGGGGTGGTGACCGGCATCGTCGGCATGCGCAGCATCCGCTTCGTGTTTCGCGGCCAGCAGAACCATGCGGGCACAACGATGATGGCGCGCCGCCGCGATGCAGCCTCGGCGCTCTATGAGTTTGCGCACCGAATCAATGCGGAGTTTCCGGAAGTGGCCGCCGAGCGCAGCGTCTGGACCATGGGGCGAGTGCGCGTCGAGCCGAACGCAGCGTCGATCGTGCCGGGCTACGCAGAACTCGACCTGCAGTTCCGGGACGTCTCGGATGCACCGCTCGATGCGTTCGAGGCGGTGGTTGCCCGCCTGGTATCGGAGATAAATGAGCGGGGCGGTGTCACGATCGAAGCGATCCCGACGCGGGCGCCGATCCCGCCCACGCTTATGGACCCTGCCCTACGGGCGCATATCGAAGCGGCGGCAGAGCGCCACGCGCCCGGACGCTGGCAGCGCATGCCCAGCGGGGCGTTTCACGATGCCGGCATCGTGTCCGCATGTCTGCCCTCGGCGATGCTCTTCATTCCGTCGATTGGCGGCGTCAGCCACGATTTCGCGGAGGACAGTCGTGAAGATGACATCGTGCTCGGTTGCCAGGTGCTGGCCGATGCAGCAGCGTTGATCCTCAACGAGGCGACCAGCCGGCCCTAGGCGAGATTTCAACTTGGCGTACCGGGGAGGCTCCGGATCGTGCCCCCTTCTCCTCGACGTCGATTGTGAGTGCCAGCCGGCCCCAGACCCCACGCACTGGCTGTGACCTTGCCTTGGGCTGCAGTCGTATGGCAAGCGAGGCAAGTTACGCATGAACGACGTCCCAGGCAAAGAGGGTTCGATGAAGCTGCAGAGCAACGCCGAGCTCCTGCCTTAGGGGCGGCTGGCCTTGGTCAGGGCGCTCGAGCAGTACAAGCTGGCCTCGAACGCGGCTGAACGCACTCCTCGCTGCGCGAGGCGACGACGCCGGCGCTGGATCAGCCTGCTGACCGGGATTCCCGGTTGAGCGAGCGTCAGCGATAGAACACGTCGACCTTGCCCTTGAGCGTGATCAGCAGCGGCCGGCCTCTGCGGTCGAGTGTCCTGCCGGCCGGCACCTTTATCCACCCCTCGCTGATGCAGTACTCCTCGACGTCGAAACGTTCCCGTTCATTGAAGCGGACGCCGACCTCATGTTCGAGCACGGCAGCGACGTAATGGGGGCTGTGCTCATCCGTCGAGAGACGGTCGGGCAATGGCGGCAAGGCAGCCGGTTCGTTCATTGAGCAATCCTCTTCATGTTTTCCGGGTCGAGTAAATGAGGGGCGGCATCACGCGGGCACCTCGACCACGATTCCGCGGTCGGCAAACGTCGCCCGCAAGGCGCGCGCGAATGCAACGGCACCCGGCTGGTCGCCATGCAGGCAGAGCGTGCCGGCAGCGACCGGCACGTCGACACCCTCCAGCGAACGAACGGTTCCCCGCTCGATCATCGACAGCACCTGGTCCACGGCGGCACGCTCATCGGTGATCATCGCGCCGGGCGACCCTCGCGGCGTAAGCGTTCCATCCGACTGATAGGAGCGGTCCGCAAACACCTCCGCGACGGCCCGCACGCCGTGTCGGGCGGCCGCCCCGATCATTGCGCTTCCTGCAAGACCGTACAGAAGAACATCGGCGCCGAGATCTTTCACCGCGGCGGCGATCGCGTCAGCGAGCGCCTCATCCTTCGCGGCCATGTTGTATAGCGCACCATGTGGCTTGACGTGGTGCAACGCACTTCCCGCACCACGAGCGAAGGCCGCCACGGCACCGCCCTGATAAAGCACGAGATCGTAGACCTCGCGCGCAGTCACCTTCATCACGCGGCGGCCGAATCCGGCGAGGTCGGGCAGCGACGGGTGCGCGCCCACCGCCACGCGGTTTTCGACGGCGAGACGCACCGTCTCGCGGATCGACGTCGGGTCGCCGGCATGGAAACCGGCAGCCACGTTGGCCGAGGTGATGAGCGGCATGATGGTCGCGTCGTCGCCCATTTTCCAGGCGCCAAAGCTCTCGCCCATGTCGCAGTTCAGGTCAATGGACTTCATCGCTAAACTCCCAACGCAGTCGTTCAATGATGTCGTTCACCCTTTGCACGAGTTCGCCTCGCGCGGCGTCCGCTGCGCCGAGCGTCACCCGCTCGAAGCGCAGCGCCGCGCTGCCGGGCGCGACCTGAGCGACTCGAGGGATGTCCGCCCACACCACTTCGGCGATACGTGGATAGCCGCCGGTCGTCTGTCGGTCGGCCATCAGCACGATCGGCTGCCCACTCGCCGGGACCTGAACAGTGCCGAAGCACACCCCCTGCGACATGATCTCGCGCGGCGCCACGAGAGCCAGCGTCGGCCCGGACAGACGGTAGCCCATCCGGTTTGATTCCGGCACGACACGCCAGCGCTCGCCAAAGAAGGAGGAGCGCGACTTCTTGTCGAAGAACTCCGCGTGGACGCCGTCGACCACCCGCACGACGGCGGGGTGCGTTGTCGGCAGCGTAAGCAGCGGGCACGACCAGCGCACCGTGGTCGCCGGCGTGCTGCCCACCGCCACCGTGCGGCCGCTGCGCGCCAGCTGCGCAAACCGTACGCTCGCCAGTTCTGCCGCGTCAGGAGCCACGGGCAATTGAACGCCGGCGGCCACAGTTCGCCCGTTCAGACCGCCGAAGCCTCCGGGCAGATAGGTGCTGCGTGAACCGAGCACGGTTGGCACCGCGATGCCGCCTGCCACCGCGAGATAAGCGAATGCGCCTTCGACGGCACGTCCCAGGCGCACCTGCGAACCGGCGCGCACGAGCACCGGACGGGACACCGGCATCGGCACGCCATCGAGATGGGGCTCGAACCGCGCGCCGTGCAACGCGACGAGCGCATCGCGCTCGAACATGAGCTCCGGGCCGGCGAGCGCCATTTCGAGTGTCGCGGCGTTGCCGTCGTTGCCGACCAGGGCATTGGCAAGCCGGTGCGACACCGCATCCATCACGCCTCCGGGCACGATGGCGAGGTGCTGCATGCCCGGTCGGCCAAGGTCCTGCACCGTTGCCAGCAGGCCAGCACGCAGTACGCGGATCGTCATCGCTTCGCCAGTCGCTCGAAGTCGCTTGCAGAGATCGGCTCGAAGACGATGCGGTCGCCCGCCCGCAGCAAGGTGGGAGGATCGCGGCCGGGGTCGAACAGCGCCATCGGCGTCCGGCCGATGAGGTTCCAGCCGCCCGGCGTGGCGAAGGGGTAGATCGACGTCTGACCGTTGGCGATGGCCACCGACCCGGCCTCGAGTCGCGCGCGCGGCGTCGCACGCCGCGGCACCGCGAGCCGTTCATCGAGCCCACCGATATAAGGGAAACCTGGCGTGAACCCGATCATCAGAACCCGGTGCGGAGACGCCACGTGGCGCTGCACCACTTCCTCCGGGGACAACCCTGCCGCCGCCGCGACCTCGGCAAGATCCGGCGCAAACCCGCTTTCGTAGCAGACAGGGATGTGAACGGGCTCCCTGCCGCTCTCGTCGCCGCTCTTGCCAGCGCGCTCCAGTGCCGTCAGCAGCAACTGGGTTATCGCCTCGCGCCGCGACGCGGCCTGGACCGCATCCGTCGCTGCGAAGTGCACGGTCACCGTCACGATCGCGGCGACAACGTCAGTGATTCCTTCGACCTTTGCGGCGCGCACCTCATCGGCGATGCGTTGCACAGCGAGGTTCGCGTCGGCATCGAAGTCCTCGGCGAGTTCGAGCATCTGTGCCCCGTCGCCCGCCGGCACGACGCGTGGCGAAAGGCTCTTCGCGCTTTTGGCTGCATTCTTCCAACGCGTCGTCATTCGGCGGTTGCGGTCTTCACAGGTGACGTCACTCAATGCTCGGCGTTGCACCGCGGCGGAGTGCGGATTGGCGATTCTCACCGACTCGGCGGTTGGCAGCAATTGGGATGCAATGGCCTCCGGGCGCTCACTCCAGGTTCAAGGAACGTCTGCACAGTTCGTGCATTTGCGGCGCTGTTGGATTACAAACCCGCTGCAGCGATGAGTTTCCATCGCAACCATGCGCCATTCAGCGGTGCAACGAACGGCAAGCTCTCTGGAGGAACACGCCATCGTGAAGCGTCACCTCGGTTCCGATACGCGCTCTGCGCGAGCGCTAGCTTGCCTCAGGTCCTGCGCATCCGTCACCGCCGCACTGCTGTTATTCGCCTTTGGCGATGCGACGATGGCGAGCCGGTTCGACTTCGATGCGACGCCCGGCAGGCTGCCGAAGGACATCGTTCCGTCGCACTACACGCTCGAGTTCGAACTCGACCCGGCACGCGACACCTTCAGCGGCCACGCCGAGATCGACCTCACGGTTCGACGGCCCGCAGCAGAGATCGTGCTGCAGGCCACCGAGCTTCAGGCCACCCGCGCGCTGCTCAGGAGCGAGTCCGGGACAGTGCGGGAACTGTCGGTGACGCCGGATGCAGCCAAGCATTTCTGGCGACTGCGCTGGGAAGGCAGCGAACTGCTGGCTGCCGGACGCTGGCGCCTGAGCGTGACTTATCAAGGCAAGATCGAAAAGCGCGGCCAGGGGCTGTTTGTCGTGGAGTACCGCACGAGCGCGGGGGCCGAGACGGCGCAGCGCATGCTTGCGACACAGCTGGAACCGACCCACGCGCGAGCCGTTTTTCCTTCGTTCGATGAGCCAGCCTTCCGCGCGACGTTCGACATCGCGATCACGGCCCCGGCCTCCTTCGAGGCGGTCTCCAACATGCCCGTGGCGGGGCAAACCGCGCTTGCCGACGGCCGCCGCAGAACAGCATTTGCCCGAACACCGTCGATGCCGACCTATCTGGTGGCGCTGGCAGTCGGCGACTTCGAAGCATTGACTGACAGCTTCGACGGCATCCCTCTGCGGATACTGACCGCACGCGGTCGCAGCCACGAAGCCCGCTATGCGATGGACGTGACGAAGCTGCTGCTGGGCTATTTCCGCGACTACTTTGGTATCGCCTACATGCTGCCCAAGCTCGATCAGCTCGCGATTCCGGGCGTGCGCGGCGGCGCGATGGAGGACTGGGGTGCGATCTCGTACAACGAGACCCTGCTGCTGTATGACCCGAAGCGATCGGCGCCGCGGCTGCAGCTGACGATATTCAACATCGTCGCCCATGAGATCGCACACCAGTGGTTCGGGAACCTGGTCACCGCCGCGTGGTGGGATGACATCTGGCTCAACGAGGCGTTCGCCACCTGGATGGCCGCGAAGGCACAGGATCACTTCAATCCGGCGTGGGGCGTGCGGGTGCGCAGCCGGCTGTACCGGGAGGACGCGCTCAGTCTGGATGCCCAGAGCGGGACCCGCGCGGTGGCGGATCCTCCGGCCCACGAGACCGGCATCTTCGAGGTCTTCGACGACATCACCTACGCGAAGGGTGGGGCGGTACTCGGGATGTTCGAGGCACAACTCGGCGAATCCGTCTTCCGTGAAGGACTCCGGCAATACATGGCCGCCCACCGCTATTCCAACGCGACCGCCGATGACCTGTGGATTCACCTGTCCCAGGCGGCCGGGCGGGACATCACCCCGCTCGTCAGCGACTGGATCCGCCAGCGTGGCTTCCCGCTGCTGATCGTCACGACCGCGTGCAGTGACGGACGCACGAGGATCACGCTGTCGCAGGAGCGCTACTCGTCCCGCAGCGCGAGGGACCTTACGGCGATGTGGCAGGTGCCGGTGGTGGTCCATGCGGGAGCCGAGGCCAGGCGCCTCGTGCTGGGGCGTGAGCCGCAGCAGATCGACTTCCCCGGCTGCGTGCCGGTGATCGCCAACGGCGGCGACACGGGTTACTACCGGGTGCAGTACGACGCCGCCAACTCGGCACGACTGCGCGAGGCGTATTCGCGCCTGCCCGCCGCCGAGCGCATCGGCCTCATCGCTGACACCATGGCGCTGGCCCGCTCCGGCCGGATCGAATTCGCTGGGTACTTCCGGCTGCTGGACGTGATGCGCGACGAGCGCGAGGGCGCGCTCTGGCAGCAGGTCATCGAGAATCTGCTCTACCTGGACGAAGCCTTCACCGGCAGTCCTGCTCAGGCCGCGGTCCGTGCGTACGGGCGATCGCTGCTGCGACCGGTGCTCAACCGTCTGGGTTGGCAGGTCCGCGCCGGGGACGATGCGGGCACGGTACGTCTGCGCAATGCGCTGATCGACACACTGGGCCAATTCGATGACGCGGAGACCGCGACCCGATGCCGCGCGATGTTCGACGCATTCACTGCGGCTCCTTCCGCGCCGATCGAGCCTTCGATCCGCCCGGCCGTCATTCGCACGGTGGCGCGCAACGCCGATGCCGCCACCTTCGAGACATTGCGCCGCCAGCTGCGCGAAGCGAGCAACCAGGAGGACAACTATCTCTACGGGGGCGCCATGTTGCTGGTGCGCGATCCGGCACTGGTTCACCGGATCCTTGAACTGACTTTGACCGACGAGTGGCCGCCGGGGTCTGCGAACTGGTACGCGCGTACGGTCGGCGCGTCGAGCGGCCACCCGGACATTGGCCGGGACTTCATCCTGCAAAATTTCGACGCGGTGATCGCCAAGTCTTCTCGTCGCGGTCGAATCTGGCTGCTGCCGATGGCCTACAGTGGCTTCAATCAGGAACGCCAGGCCGAGGACCTCCTCGCCGTGCAACGGCGTTTGTTGGGCGACGACGCGATGGCGCCTGCCGGGCAGATCGCTGAATCGATACGCGAGAAGGCCGCGCTACGGACACGCGAGGAAGAGAGCCTGCCCCGGCTTCTTAAGTCCCTGACTGGCCAGCGGCAGTCACCGTCCGGAGAACCCGTGGCGGTCGCGAATTAGGGGCCGTGTGTCCTGGCTTGGCGCGGGCTGTCACCGGTCACGGCATCCCGAGCGCCCACTCGGCCGCCCTGCGCGCGTGAATGCGGGTCGTGTCGAACAGCGGAACGGTGGAATCGAAGGCTTGCACGAGCAGAGTGATCTCAGTGCAGCCCAGAATGATCGCTTGCGCGCCCTGCCGCACCAGATCGTCCATCACGCGGCGATACTCGCCACGTGACGCGTCAACGACCTTGCCGAGGCACAGTTCCTCGTAGATGACGCGGTGGACGATCTCGCGGTCGCGCGCGTCGGGGATCACAACACGCAGTCCGTGATCCCTCCGCAGCCGGTCCTTGTAGAACTCCTGCTCCATCGTGAAGCGGGTGCCGAGCAGACCCACCGTCGACACCTTTGCGGACTTGATCTCGGCCGCCGTCGCGTCCGCGATATGCAGCAGCGGAATGCGGACCGCGGCGTCGATCTGCGGTGCTACCTTGTGCATCGTGTTCGTGCACAGCACGATGCACTCGGCACCGGCCCGTTCGACAGCACGCGCCACGTCCGCCAGCCGGTCTCCCGCCACCGTCCACTGGCCCGAATGCTGGAGCCGCTCGATCTCGTCGAAGTCGACGCTGTACAGGACGACGCGGGCCGAATGCAGTCCGCCGAGCCGCTGCTTCACGGTCTCGTTGACGATGCGGTAATAAGGTACCGTCGACTCCCAGCTCATGCCCCCGATCAGACCGATGACCTTCACGACGGGCAGCTAACGACGACGGCCGAACCCGCCGCCGAACCGACCGCCCTCCATGGCGCCGAACTGACGCTGACGTTCCGCGCCGCCCATTCGCGCGGAACGATCCTGATCGAGCTGCCGGTAGCCCGAGAACTGTCCGCCCTCGCCTGCGAAACGCTCACCGAATCCGGACCGGGAAGTCGCGCCCCTGCCGCTGGCCGCGCCGGGCCGCGTCTGGGGATTGGTACGGTTCTCGAGGCCCGGTGCCGTGCCCGACGCCGCGTCGCGCGACGGTGTCTGCACCGGTGCCCAGCTGCCGCTGCCACCGTACTTTTCCCAGCCACTGTCGGTCTTCTTGTAGACGTTGCCATCCGCCCCGGCGTAGACGTCGCCGCCGGCGGTCTTCACGGCACCGGCACTGTTGCCGCCGGCGCCGCGCACGCCGGCGCCCTCAGCGCCGGAGGTGGAACTGAATGAACCAGCCGAACCGCTCGCGTTACTCTGGCTTTGCAGATTGACTGTCTGGCTGGCACCGGACAGCGTCGTCGATCCCCAGCGGCCATAGGCGTTGCTGTTCTGCGCCGTCGAACCGGTCACGCCGGTGCGTGCGTTGTACCAGTCGGCGTTGCCACTCGCGCCACCCTGGCCCCAGACCGCGCTGCCATGGGCATAGCTGCCGGTGGTCGGGTTGTACGCCGAGAACGCACCGGCGCCCCCGTACGGACCGTAGACAGCGCCCCCTTGCGCCCAGGCACCGGTCGTCGGGTTGTAGGCCGTGCCGCCACGGGCACCGTAGTACGTTCCATAGACCGCGCCGCCCCGGGCCCACGCACCGGTTGCCGGGTTGTAGTAGGTGGCACCGGCGTACGAGTACGGGTACGGGTAATAGATCGGAATCGCCGCCGGATAGAGGTAGGGCGGGTAGTAATAGCCGGTGCCATAGACGACCACGCCGGCACTGATGAAGCCCATCGTGTAACCGGCTGTGTAGCCGTAGGTCACCGTTGTCGGGGTCACCCCGTAGACCTTGACGTAGGTGCAGCGGTACAGCGGGCTCGACGGCGGAATCGCGTAGATCACTTCAGGCACCAGCGGAGCGAGCGTCCACGCGCCCATCGGCGTCGACGCCACGAACCATGCGCCCTGGTAACACGCGTAGTACGACTCGCCGGCGCGCACGACATCGAATGAGGTGTTGATGGCGTAGGCCAGCGAGGTGCCGGCAATCGGTTCGAACTTCGGCTCGCCGGCGTAGATGACATTCACCGTCGCGCCGTCGCGCTTCAGCGTCGCCTGCTGCGGGATCTGCGCATGGATCAGCGCTTCCTGCGCCTGCACGCTGCCCGGTACGGACGCGAGGACCGAGGCGCGTGGACTGTCGGGTGGAATGCGGGCGAAATCGGGCGGCAAGGCGTTGGTCGCGAACTGCCACGGACCGTCGAACCCGGGCGCGGAAAACCAGCGCCCGGACACCAGGTAGTACAGCGTCTTCGTGCGATCGCGAAACACGGCGACCGGTGAATTCGCCACATACTCGAGCGTGGTGCCCGGTATCGCAGTGAAGCGGGGCGGTCCATCCGTGACGATGATCTCCGCCGGGGCGGTGGACACGAAAACCGTTGGTACGTCGCGTACTGCCAGTGCGCGGCCGGGAATCTGTTTCTTCACCTCGGCAAAGTCCGCGGGCAGGTTTGAAAACGCTGGCGGCAGTCCGCCCGCGACGGTCCAGGGACCGTTGGCCTCCGGCGCAGTCAGCCAGGCGCCGCTGTTGAGCAGGTACCAGGCCTTGCTTGCGGAATCGGAGAACACGCTCCAGTTCGTGTTGACGGCGACCGACAGCGACGTTCCGGACACCGGAGCCAGGACCGGAGCACCGTCGAAGACGACCAGGCTCGCCGGACGGCTGCTGTAGTAGATGCGCGGTGGCTCATGGTTCAGCGTCACGTTCGTCGCCTCGACACCGCGGTCGCGCAGACTCAACAGCAGAGTATCGAGAGGCACATGCTTCGGCGGCAGCGCAGCCAGCGCCGAGCGGATCTTCGCTTCGAACCGCGCGGCCTGATCGGTATCCGCCGCCGGAAAGCGGGTGGCCTGCAACTGCGGATTGGTGAGCAGGACCGAGCGCGTCGCAAACTCCGTGACGGACGCAAAAGTGACATCCATCGTGCCGAGGATGGGCGTCTTCGCGCCATCCGGCGTGACCGCCATGGCAACGCGTGTGTTGAGCGTCCGGCGTTCGGGCCACGAGATCACCTGCGGCTGATAGATGACGGCCGAGCCGCCTTCCACGAAAACCGTGTGCGGCCACGTCGACATCGACGCCGCGGCGGAGGCCGCGCCTTTCGCCGGTGCTGCAGCCGCTGCGCCGGTCGCAGGCGCACCGACCGGCGCGGCCGTCAGCGGCTGCAATGCGGCGCGGCACGCGGCCGAGACGTTGGCCGCCTGCCCCTTCAGGCAATTCAGCGCCGCCGCTCCACCCGTCGGCACACCGGAGCAGACCGCAGGGTAATCGCCGCGGCATGCCTGGCGGATGGCGCCGGCCTGTTCCGACGAAGGCTGCTGCGCCAGCGCGGGGTGCGCCAGGACGATGACCACGGCCCCTCCCGACAGGGCGCG
This sequence comes from uncultured beta proteobacterium, assembly GCA_963766365.1. GTDB lineage: Bacteria > Pseudomonadota > Gammaproteobacteria > Burkholderiales > Burkholderiaceae_F > JALORV01. The sequence continues at coordinate 135,565 of CAVXZK010000004.1, read as the reverse complement.
CAGCACGTCGGCGAGCCCAAGCTTCGTTGCCCTACTCATGGAACACCTCACTGACTGGGAAGCTGCTGTGTCGAGGATGCGGCCGTCACCGGCCGCGGGGTGGTGCCGGGTGTCGTCATGCCGTCGGCCAGGGTCACCCAGCCGCCACCGAGCGACTGGTAGACGCTTACCACGGCACCGAACACCTGTGCCCGGTCCTGCGCCAGCGTCAGCTGCGCCGGGAACAACTGCTGCTCCGCCTGCAGGACCGTCGAGTACGGCACATAGCCGCCGCTGTACTGCAGTCGCGCCAGCCGTGCGTAATCGCTGAGTGCATCGACCAGGCCCTGCTGCGCCTGCAGCCTTTCGCGTGACTTCTGCTGTGCAATCAACGCATTCTCGACATCGGCAAACGCGCCCTGCACTGTCTTCTCGTAATTGAAGAGCGCCGCCTGCTGCGCGCCCTCGGCCTGCCTGACCTGCCCGGTCACTGCGCCGCCGGTGAAGATCGGGCCCAGCAGGCTGCCGCCGTAGCTCCAGACCCGTGTCGGCCCGGTGAAAAGATTCGACAGGTCGCCGCTGACGCTGCCCAGGGCACCGGTCAGAGAGATCGTCGGGAAGTAGAGCGCCCTGGCCGCGCCGATCTGCGCATTCGCGGCCACGAGCTGCTGTTCCGCCTGCGCGATGTCCGGTCGGCGCTCGAGCAGTTGCGACGGCAGCTGGGCCGGCGTCTGCGGTACGGACATATCGGCCACCGACTTGCCGCGCTCGATGTGCCCCGGGTTGCGACCCAGCAGGATGGCGAGCGCGTTCTCCGTGTTGACGATCTGCTGCTCGATCGACGGGATCTCCGCGGCGGCGGTCTGGTACTGCGAGCGCGCCTGCGCCACATTCATCTGCGACACGACACCGTACTTGAACTGCAGCTCGAAGAGCTTCAGCGATTCCGCGTAGGTGGCGAGCGTCTTCTTCGCGACGTCGAGCTGCTCGTCGAGCGCACGCAGTGTCAGGTAGTTGTTCGCCACTTGCGCGACCAGCGAGAGGATGACACCGCGTCGCGCCTCCTCGGTCGCAAGCAGGTTCGCCTGCGCTGATTCGGTCTGGCGGCGGATGCGCCCCCAGAGGTCGACTTCCCAGCTGGCGCTGGCGATGACGTTGTACGTGGTCTGCGTCCGCGACGTGCTGGGCCGGTTGGGCAGGTAATCAGTCGAGAACTGCTGGCGCGTACCGCCCGCGTCGTAGCCCGCCTGCGGGTAGAACTGCGACTGTGTTTCTCTGAGCAGGGCCGCCGCCTGCTGCACGTTCGCGGCAGCCTGCATCACGTTTCTGTTGTTGCCCAGCGCCTCGGCAATCAGCTGGTTGAGCACCGGGTCGCCGAACTGCTGCCACCAGGCGGTGTTAACCGTGTCGGCGGTCTCCTTCGGCAGGTACTGGTAGGTTTCCGGCACGGCGACTTCCGGCCGCCGGTAGTCCGGGCCCATCGCGCAGCCCGCGAACACACCAACGGCCAGGATGACGGTGCGCCTCATTCCGCCCCACGCGTCCCGGCGGCCGGCGAGATTGCTACAGGAGCGGCTGCCTTGTTCTTCTCGTCGCGCTTCTCGTTCATGCGCGCGAACAGGTAGAAGAATAACGGGACGTACAGCATCGCCAGCGTCGTCTCGCCGAGCATGCCACCGATGATGCCGGTGCCGATCGAATGCCGTGCGTTGGCGCCGGCGCCGAGTGCCAGCGCCAGTGGCAGCACGCCGAAGGCGAATGCCAGCGACGTCATGATGATCGGACGCAGCCGCCTTTCGCCGGCCAGCATCGTGGCGTCGATGATCGACTTGCCTTCCTGCCGCAGTTCGACCGCCGCCGATACGCGCAGCACCGCGTTCTTCGCCCCAAGTCCGATCAGCACCAGAAGGCCGATCTGGAAGTACACATCGTTGTCGAGCCCGCGCATCCAGTTGAACACCAGCGCGCCGAGCACGCCGAACGGCACCGCCGTCATGACCGCGCCCGGCAGGGTCCAGGACTCGTACTGCGCCGCGAGCACGAGGAAAACGAAGATGAGGCCGAACATGAAGGCGACCGTCGACGTGCCGCCGGCGCGCTTCTCGTCGTACGACAGTCCCGACCACGCGAACTGATAACCGGCCGGCAACACCTTCTGGCCAACCTCCTCCATCGCCGCGATCGCCTGGCCGGAACTGAATCCGGGCGCCTGGCTGCCGATGATCTTCGCCGCCGGCAGCCCGTTGAAGTGCGGCATCAGGTCAGGACCGGTGACATACGTCGTCTTCACCAGGGCAGTCAGCGGCACCATCTGGCCATGCTGGTTGCGCGTATACAGCTTGGAAATGTCCTCGGGGGTGAGCCGGTAGCGGGCATCCGACTGCAGGATCACGAACCACGAGCGGTTGAACTGGTTGAACTGGCTGACGATCAGCGAACCGAACTGCGCCTGGATCGCGTTGTAGACGTCCTGCACCTGCACGCCGAGCAGCATCGCCTTGTCGCGGTCGACATCGACCCTCAGCTGCCGTGTACTGGCGCGGAACGTCGTATTGAGACCGGTCAATTCAGGCCGCGCCTTCGCCGCCTTCAGGAACTCCTGCGTCAGCGCGTCGAGCTGCGCCGGGTCGCCGCCTCCGGTCGACTGGATCCAGAACTCGAATCCCCCGGTCGTGCCAATGCCCGGAATCGCCGGCGGCGCGATCGGCAGCACCAGCGCCTCGTTGATGCCGAACGACTTCTTGTACACATCGATCAGGATCGTGCGCGGATTCTCCAGCTTCGCATTGGCGATCGACTTGTAGCGCTCTTCGAAGTCCTTCAGCGTGACGAAGAGCGTCGAGGAGTTCGTCTTGAACCCCTGGTCGATGATTGAATAACCGTTGATGACACTGCGGTTCAGCACGCCCGGCGTCCCCCCGAAAAGCTTGTCGACCTCGTCGCCCACTTTCACGGTACGGTCCAGGCTCGCCGCGTCCGGCATGATGATCGCGGCCAGCACGTAACCCTGGTCTTCCAGAGGAACGAAGCTCGTCGGCGTCGTCCTGAACAGCGCCACGATCGCGCCGATGAACAGCACCAGCAGCGCCAGCGCGATGCCGGCGCGCCGGATCGTCAGCATCACGAGCCGGCCGTAGGCGTCGGTGAGCTTCTGGAACTGGCGGTTGAACCAGCCGAAGAATCCACGGGTCTTCGGCTCCTCCTTTCTGAGCATCACCGCGCACATCGCCGGGGTCAGGGTCAGCGCGACGAAGCCGGAAATCGTGACGGAGACGGCGATCGTGATCGCGAACTGCTTGTAGAGCTGGCCGGTGGTGCCCGGCAGGAACGCCGCGGGAATGAACACCGCGCACAGCACCAGCACCACCGCCACCACAGGACCGGAGACTTCCTCCATCGAGCGGATCGCTGCGTCCCGCGGCGACAATCCGTGCTCGTGCATGTTGCGATCGACGTTCTCGACGACGACGATCGCGTCGTCGATCACCATGCCGATCGCCAATATGAGCCCGAAGAGCGTCAGCAGGTTGAGCGAAAAGCCGAGCGCATACATGCCGCTGAAGGCGCCCACCAGGGCCACGAACACCGCGATGATGCAGATGAAGGTCGCGCGGAAGCTTTGCAGGAAGAGATAGACGACCAGCACCACCAGAACGATGGCTTCGAACAGCGTCTTGATCACTTCCTTGATCGACAGCCGCACGAAGTCGGTCGTGTCGAGCGCGATCACCGCTTCGATGCCCGGCGGGAACGTGCCCTTGGCCTTCTCCAGCGCAGCGCGCACGCCATTGGACACCTCCAGCGCATTGGCCCCGGACTGCTGGTAGACGGCGATATAGGTCGCGGGCACGCCATTGAGCCTGGACTCGACGACATAACTCTTGAGGCCGACCTCCGCACGCGCTACATCCTTCAGCCGCACGATCGCGCTGCCGCTGCTCGCGGCCCGCAGGATGATGTTGTCGTACTGCGCCGGGTCGGTGTAGGGTCGCTGCATCACCACCGGAAAGCTCAGTTCGACCGGATGCTGCGTCGGCTGCTGGCCGATTTGTCCGGCGCTGAAAAGTGCGTTCTGCGCCTGCACCGCCTGCTGGATGTCGCTGGTGGTGACCCCGAGGGAGGCCATGCGATCGGGATTCATCCAGATGCGCATCGCCTGGTCCGGCACGCCCAGGATCTGCGCCTGGCCGGCGCCCGGCACGCGCTTCAGCGTGTCGAGCACGTAGACATTGGCGTAATTGGCGATGTAATCCGCGCTGTAGCGCTCTGCCGGGCCCTTGACCGCGATCAGCATCATGATCGAGGACGACTTCTTCTGGACCTGCACGCCGTTCTGCGTAACCGCATCGGGAAGCTGCGGCAGCGCGAGGTTCACGCGGTTCTGCACCTGGACCTGCGCGATGTCGGGGTCGGTGTCGAGCGAGAAGAACACCGTCAGCGTCAGCTGGCCCGTGGATGCGCTGCTCGACGTCATGTACAGCATGTTGTCGACGCCGTTGATCTGCGCTTCGATCGGCGCCGCGACCGACTCGGCGACCGTCTGCGAATCGGCGCCGGCGTACATCGTATTGACCGTCACCTGCACCGGCATGATCGTCGGGTACTGCTCGATCGGCAGTGCGCGCATCGCCACCAGGCCGGCCAGCGAGATGATGATCGAGACGACCGCCGCGAACACCGGCCGCTCGATGAAGAAGCGGGAAAACATCAGCGCGCTGAGAGCGAGATGTCGACGCGGCGCGCCTGCGCCGCGTCGTTGTGACCAACGAGGTTGGCAGGTGGCGCGAGCCGCAGGCGATCGACAGGGACGCCGGTCGCCGTGAGTGCATCGCGCACGGCCCGGGCCCTCTGCTCAGCCAGCGCGCGGTTCTTCGTCGCCGAACCCTGCGCGTCGACGTAACCGGTGATGTCAACAACGTAGGGAATCCCGGTCAGCCCGTTCGCGATGCTGCGCAGCGCCTCACGGGCGTTGGCGTCGAGCGCGGCCGAGCCGCTGGCAAAGTAGATGCGCGCTGGCAGCACCGCGTGTTTCGGCTCCGCCGGCAAGCTGGGCGGCACCGCGGCGCCGGCGGCTGCGGCAGCCGTCGTGGTCGCCGCCAGCGGCTGCGGCTTCACCGTGGCGCCCGCCGTCAACGTCAGTGCGCCGTCGACGACGACGACACTGTTCGGATCCAGCCCGCCGGTGATGAGCCAGTCGTCGCCGATCCACGCGCCCACGGTCACCGGGCGCATGTCGACCTTGTTGTCCTTGCCGACCACCCAGACGAAATGGCCCTTCGGCCCCTGCTGCACGGCGCGCAACGGCACCGCCTGTGCGTTCGGACGCGAAGCGCCCTTGAGCCGGACGCGCACGAACTGGTAGGGCCGCAGCAGGCCCTGCGGATTGGCGACCTGCACGCGCACGCTGAAGGTGCCGGTCTGGCTGTTGAAGCCGGGGTCGGCGAACGTGATGCGCCCGGTCTCGGGGAACAGCGTGCCGTCGGCCAGCACGACCTCGACCGTGTACTGGCCCCCCGGCGGGCGCTTCAGCGTTCCACGCTCGATGTCCTCACGATAACGCAGTGCCTCCGCTTCCGAGAGGCTGAACGTCACCCACATCGGCGACAGCGCCGCGACCGTCGTCAACTGGCTGTTCGATGTACTGACGTAGGTGCCGTCCGCCACGACGGCATTGCCGGTGACACCGGTGATCGGCGACGTGATCGTCGCGTACGACAGGTTCAGCTTCGCGGCTTCCAGGTTGGCGCGCGCCTGGTCGACGTTCGCCTTCGACGACAGGTACTGGCCGTTGGCGTCGTCGAGGTCCTTCTGCGACATCGCGTTCTGCTCTGACAGCGGCTTGATGCGGTCGAGGTTGAATTTCGCGACGTCGAGTGCAGCCTGCACGTTGTTGAGCTGCGCCTGCGCCGCGTCGACCTGGGCCTGCAGCGGCTTGGGGTCCATCAGGAACAGGACCTGGCCGGCGCGCACCACGTCACCTTCCGTGTAGACGCGCTTGTCGAGGAAGCCGCTGACGCGCGCCTGGATGTTGACCGATTGCGAACTCTGGGTCTGCGCCAGGTACTCGAAGGTCATCGGAATATCGCGCGGCGTGGCCACGACGGTCGTCACGTCAGGCGTGGGCCGCGCAGGAGGCGACGGCGCACCGCGACCGCATCCCGCGAGCAATGACAGCAAGGCAGTGCCACCGAGCACCCAGTACGCCATTCGCCGGCAACGCGTCATCGCCTTCCCCCCAACGCCCGCGGCGTCGCCTGCTCTGATCTCGTTCTTGGACGCACTTTCGAGCGCCGACTATATCTCCACCCGTCCGTTCCGGCCGCGCAGGCGCAGACCCTGATGCACACGCGGGTTACCTTCTGGCGCCCCGTCGTTTGAGGCGCGTCAACCCGCTGCGCCCAACGCATGCCGCGGCATCGCAAAGTGACTATAGTTGCAATGCAGCATTTCACTCTTGGGACCCTCCGCCCCTCTCCAATGAACAACAGCCACGCCAAATACCAACGCCTGCTCGACGCCTGCCGCGGCTTGCCACCGATGCCGACCGCGGTCGTCCACCCCTGTGACGAGGCCGCCATCGAAGGTGCGATCGGCGCCGCCCGCCTCAACCTGATCACGCCCATCCTGGTCGGCCCGCAGGAGCGGATCCGCGAGGCGGCTCGCAAGGCAGGGGTCGACATCTCTGGATATCCGATCGTCGACGTGCCGCACAGCCATGCTGCCGCCGACAAGGCCGTCGAGCTGGTGCTCAGCGGCCAGGCCGAAGCGATCATGAAGGGCAGCCTGCACACCGACGAGCTGATGGCCGCGGTCGTGCGCCGTGACAATGGCCTGCGCACATCGCGCCGCGTCAGCCACTGCTTCGTGATGGATGTCCCGGCCTACGAGGACCCGCTGATCATTTCCGACGCGGCGGTGAACATCATGCCGACACTGGAGGACAAGGTCGACATCGTGCAGAACGCGATCGACCTCGCGCACGCGCTGCAATTTGCCGAAGTGCGCGTCGCGATCCTGTCGGCGATGGAAACGGTCAATCCGAAGGTGCCATCGACGGTCGAGGCGGCGGCACTGTGCAAGATGGCCGACCGCAAGCAGATCACCGGTGCGGTGCTCGACGGTCCGCTGGCGCTCGACAACGCGATCAGCCTGACCGCGGCGGCGATCAAGAAGATCGATTCGCCGGTCGCCGGCCGCGCCAACGTGCTGATCGTGCCGGATCTAGAGGCCGGCAACATGCTGGCCAAGAGCCTGTCTTTCCTCGCCGGGGCCGATGCCGCCGGCATCGTGCTCGGCGCGCGCGTGCCGATCATCCTGACCAGCCGCGCAGACTCCGAAGTGACGCGGCTCGCGTCATGCGCCGTCGCCGTGCTGGTCGCCTACGCCCGGCGCGAGTCGCTGAAGAAGGCCGTGAGCTGAGTGCAACCATGGCAGACCAGGCCATCGTCGTCCTCAACGCTGGCTCATCGAGCGTCAAGTTCTCGGTGTTTTTCCACGACGGGGGCGCGCTCCAGCTGCGCCTGCGCGGCCAGATCGAGGCACTGTTCAGCGAACCGCACTTCATTGCGAAGGACGCTGCAGGCGCCACGCTCAGCGAGAAGTCCTGGCCAGCCGGGACGAAGCTCGGCCATGACGGGGCGCTCGCGCACCTGTTCGAGTTCCTGCGTGAGCGCTCGCACGGCGCACAACTGGTGGGCGTCGGACATCGCGTTGTCCATGGCGGCCTGGCTTACACGCAGCCGGTGCGCGTCGACACAGCGGTGCTCGCCGCGCTCGACAAGTTCGTACCGCTGGCGCCGCTGCACCAGCCGCATAACCTGGCGGCGATCCGCGCGGTGATGCAGCGCGCACCCAACGTGGCCCAGGTCGCATGCTTCGACACAGCCTTTCACCGCACCAATCCCGAGATTGCGCAGATGTTCGCTCTGCCCCATGAAATGCACGAGGCCGGCGTACGGCGCTACGGCTTCCATGGACTGAGCTATGAGTACATTGCCTCGGTGCTACCGGACGTCGACACAAAGGCCGCGCAGGGCCGCACCGTCGTACTGCACCTGGGTAACGGCGCCAGCATGTGCGCACTTCAAGGCAGCCGCAGCGTCGCGTCGACGATGGGCTTCACCGCCGTCGACGGACTACCGATGGGCACGCGTACCGGCAACCTCGATCCGGGTGTCGTGCTCTACCTGATGGACGAGCGCGGCATGGATGCGCGGGCAATCGAAAAGTTGCTGTATCAGCAGTCCGGCCTGCTCGGCGTCTCGGGTATCGCCAGCGACATGCGCACGCTGCTGGCCAGCACCGAACCGCGCGCGAAACTTGCGGTCGATCTCTTTGTCTACCGGATCACCAGGGAACTGGGCTCACTCGCTGCCGCGCTGGGCGGCCTCGACGCCATCGTATTCACTGCTGGCGTTGGCGAGAACTCGGCGGAAATCCGCGCGCGGATAGGCAAGGAAGCGGCATGGCTGGGCGTGGACCTGGACGCGGCGTCGAATCAGTCGGGCGGCCCGCGCATCAGCACCGCCGCGAGCCGCGTCGCTGCCTGGACGATCCCGACCAACGAAGAACTGATGATCGCGCGCCACACCGAGAGGATGCTGGCGCGCTGATGGAGCGACACCCATGACGTTGCAGGTTCCGCAGCCGGTATTGAGCGGCAGCAAGGCGCTCGTGGTCGGCATAGCGAATGAACATTCGATAGCGTGGGGCTGCGCCAAGGCGTTCCATGAACTCGGTGCCGACGTCGCGGTGACCTACCTCAACGAGAAGTCGCTGCCGTACGTGCAGCCGCTTGCGGCCGAGCTGGAGTCGCCGCTCTTCCTGCCGCTCGATGTCAGCGTGCCGGGGCAGCTGGAAGCGGTCTTCGAGGCGATCGGGCGCACGTGGGGACGGCTCGACATCCTCGTGCACTCGATCGCGTGGGCGCCCAAGGACGACCTGCAGGGCGGGCTGCTGAACTGCTCGGCGGACGGCTTCGCGAAGGCGATCGACGTGTCGTGCCACTCGTTCATCCGCATGGCGCGCCTGGCCGCGCCACTGATGAAGGACGGCGGGGCGATGTTCGCGATGAGCTACTACGGCGCCAACCGCGTGGTGCCGAACTACAACGTGATGGGCCCGGTGAAGGCCGCGCTTGAAGCCTCGTGCCGCTACCTCGCGTACGAACTCGGCCCGCAGCGCATCCGCGTGCACGCGATGTCGCCCGGTCCATTGAAGACGCGCGCGGCCTCGGGACTGAAGGATTTCGACCTACTATTGACCGAGGCGGCGCAGCGCGCGCCGCTGGGCGAACTGGTCGACATCATGGACGTCGGCTTCGCCTGCGCTTACCTGGCAACCCCATATGCACGCCGCATCAGCGGTGAGACCGTTTACGTGGACGGCGGCGTCCACATCATGGCGTGAGGATCGCGCCGGGACGAACCAACGAGGAACCTATGGACAACGGCAAGAACCTGGCCAAGTCGATGGACGTCTCTGCCAAGGTCGCGCAGCTCTATCAGGCGCGAGTGGGCAAGGCGGTGGAGCACTACGACGAGCGCGTCAAGAAGGTCCGAGACGACTACGTGCAGGAGGTCGCCTCCGTCACGTCGCCACTCGATGTGATGCGCGACTGGAGCACCTATGCCATCGACTCGATGCAGCGCGGCATCCTGTTCCTCGACGCGATGCGCCAGCGCGGCAACCAGTACCTCGAGCACACGCGCGCCGGGTTGCCGCCGGTGCTCAATTTCGACTACGAGATGGTGCTCGACGGCCGCACGCTCGAGCGCGCCGTCAACTACGCACTGGTGAAGATCGTCCCGCCGGCCGGGGTCACGGTCGATCCGAAGCGCCGGCCGTACATGATCATCGACCCGCGCGCCGGCCACGGGCCGGGCATCGGCGGCTTCAAGGACGACTCGCAGGTCGGCGTGGCGCTGCGCGAGGGCCATCCGGTCTACTTCGTGATCTTCTTCCCGATGCCGGAGCCGGGCCAGACGCTCCTCGATGTCTGCGCCGCCGAGCGCCGCTTCGTCGAACGCGTGCGCGAACTGCACCCGAAGAGCCCAAAGCCGGCGATCGTCGGCAACTGCCAGGGCGGCTGGGCAGCGATGATGCTGGCCGCTGCCCACCCCGAGGACACCGGCCCGATCGTCATCAACGGCGCGCCGATGTCGTACTGGGGCGGCGCTCTGGCCGACGGACCGAGCGACAACCCGATGCGCTATGCCGGCGGCATGCTCGGCGGCACCTGGATGTCATCGCTCGCGTCCGACATGGGCGCGGGCCTGTTCGATGGCGCCTACCTGGTGCAGAACTTCGAGAACCTGAACCCTGCCAACACGTTCTGGGACAAGTACTACAACGTCTACAAGAATGTCGACACCGAGGTGCCGCGCTTCCTCGAATTCGAGCGCTGGTGGGGCGGGTTCTACCTGATGAACCGCGAGGAGATCGAGTGGATCACGCAGAACCTCTTCGTCGGCAACAAGCTGTGGACCGGCGGCACGTCGGCCGGCGCCGGCAAGGTGTTCGATCTGCGCGAGATCCGCTCGCCGATCATCCTGTTCGCCTCGATGGGCGACAACATCACGCCGCCGCAGCAGGCGTTCAACTGGGTCGCCGACGTCTACGGTTCGACCGACGAGATCAAGGCACGCGGCCAGGTCATCGTCGGCCTGCTGCACCAGAGCGCCGGCCACCTCGGCATCTTCGTATCCGGCGCAGTGGCGAAGAAGGAGCATGCGCAGATCGTCTCGGTGCTGAAGTCGATCGAGGCGCTGCCGCCGGGCCTGTATGGCATGGCGATCAAGGAGGTCGCCGGCAAGGGCGGCAAGCCGGCCTACGAAGTCGAGTTTCAGGAGCGCCGGCTCGAGGAAATCGTCAGGCGGCTGAACCGGCTCAAGCGCAAGGACGAGCAGGCGTTCGAAGCGGTCGAGCGCGTGTCCGACTTCAACCAGAAGGCGTACGAGTTGCTCGTGCGCCCGCTGGTGCAGGCCACGTCGAACGAGGCTGGCGCGAAGCTGATGCGCGAGCTGCACCCGCTGCGCGCCGAGCGCTGGGCAATATCCGACGCGAATCCGTGGTTCGCATGGCTGGGACCGGTGGCCGAGGCGGTGCGTGAGCAGCGCGCGGCGCTGGACAGCGAGGCTCTCCCGCGGCAGACCGAGAAGGCCATGTCGGAGCTGATCAGCGCCACGCTCGATTGCTACCGCGCGTTGCGTGATGCCACCAGCGAGGCAATGTTTTTCCAGACCTTCGGGTCGATGTTTGCGGTGACGATGTCGGAGGACCAGCGGGCCGACGCCGCCGCGGCCGCGGCGCGCGCCAGCGCGAGCCAGGAAGTGGTACACAAGGCGTTGGCCACGATCGAGGAAGGCGGTTTTGCAGCAGCCGCCGTGCGCGTCGGCGTTCTTCTAGGCCGGCACGGCGAGCCCTTGCCGCTCGAACGACTCGCGCTGCGCAAGGAGCTGATGGTGGACTATGCGGACCTGATGCCCGACCTTGAGCCGGCCGAGTGGCGCCAGCTGCGCGGCGAGCAGGAAGTCATCGTCCGCCACGCGCCCGAGCAGGCTCTGGCCACGCTGCCGAAGCTGCTCGCATCCCGGGACGACCGGGTCCGCCTGTTGCGGCTGGTCGAGAGCCTGATGGACGACCCGCGCATCGAAGGGTTCAAGCCGACGGCGGAGCAGCGCGCGATGGTAGAACTGCTGCGAGCGGAACTCACGCGTTCGACCCAATCGGGGAAGTCGAGGCGGCCTGCCAAACAACCACCTGGTGCCGGACGCTCGACTCGCGGTACGCGCGCCCGCGCGATCCGGCGGTGAGCCTCTCCCGGCAAAGCCGGGGGTCTCACTGAACAACTGCTCCAGCATCGCACTCAGCCGGATTCCTTTGACGCACGGGATTCTTGCGAAGTGCGTCAGAGCCGTTCGATGCTCGCGGCCTCCAGCCGGTCGTCGTTGTCGCCCTGGACGAAGAAGTCCACCACCACCTGGTCGCCGACCTTCAGCGTGGCCACGTCGAGCAGTCGCGGGTTGACGTACACCTCGGCCGTGCGGCTGTCTTCGTCGCGCAGTTGCAGCACGCTGTCCCGCGCGTTTACGGCAGCCACGATGAATACACCGGGTGCCGCCCCGTAGTTCACTCCCCCATAGAAGCGCCCGGGCCGCCCGGGACGACCCGGCCGACTGCCCGGTTGCGAAGGGCGCTGTGCGAGCGCACCACCCTCAAAGGCGGCCAGAATCAGCGGCGTCAAGGTCAGCTTGACCAGATGCGAGAACGACATGCGGCGATTCACGAGGTAGTTCCTCTCCCTGGACCGGAGCAGGCTACCCAAGTACGACACTCACCGAGTCCCGGGAACTGCGTCGGGCGAGACATTCGCGTTGCCAGGACCATCTGACGGCTCCCGCAGCACTCACTTCCCGCCGCTCGGCACCTTGCCGACGACACCGCCGACGTAGTAGTCCATCTTGCCCAGCTGCTCGTCGGTGAGCGTGCCGCTGGCGATCACGTCCTTGCCCTCGCTCGTCCTGATCGGCCCGGTAAACGGGTGGAACGTGCCGGAGCGGATCTCGTCTTCGCGCTTCTTCACCGCGTCGACCAGTTCCTTCGGCAGCTTGTCCGACAGGCCTTCCAGCTTGATGAACCCATCCTTGATGCCGCCCCAGACCGGCGCGACCTTCCACGTGCCGTCAGTCACGGCTTTCGCGCGTGCGGTGTAGTAGTCGCCCCAGTGGTGCGTGACGGCCGCAAGCTGCGCAGTCGGCCCGAACTTGCGCATGTCGGAGTGATAGGCGATCGCCATCTTGCCCTTCTCTTCAGCCACCGCGACAGTCGCGGTCGAGTCGGTGTGGTGCGTCACCACGTCGGCGCCCTGCCCGATCAGCGTGTTGGCGGCATCGCGCTCCTTGCCCGGGTCGTACCAGCTATTGACCCAGACGACCCGCACCTGCACCTTGGGATTCGCTGAACGTGCGCCCAGTGCGAAGGCGTTGATGCCCTGCAGGACCTCGGGGATCGGAAACGCGGCGACGTAGCCCAGCTGCCCGGTCTTGCTCATCTTGCCCGCGACCATGCCGGCGAGATACCGACCCTCGTAGAAGCGTGCGTTGTAGGTATTGACGTTGGCTGACGTCTTGTAGCCCGTCGCATGCTCAAACTTCGTGTTCGAAAATTCCTCGGCCACCTTGATCGTCGGGTTCATGAATCCGAACGACGTCGTGAAGATCAGCGTGTTGCCCTGCTGCGCGAGGTCGCGGATCACGCGCTCTGCATCGGCACCTTCGGGCACCTTCTCGACGAACGCGGTCTTCACCTTGTCGCCGAGCGCCTTCTCCATTGCCAGCCGTCCGGCGTTGTGCTGCGAGGTCCAGCCGGCATCACCGACCGGGCTGACATAGACGAAGCCGACCTTAAGCGGCTCCGCTTTCGGCGCCTCCGCCTGCTTGGCGGGCGGCACCGGCTCAACCTTGGGCGCAGCGGGTTCGGGCTTGCCACAGGCCGCCAGGACGGTGGCAGCAGCAATGGCCGACAGCAGCGAGAGAGTCCGGTTCATTCTGGTGTTCTCCGGGAAGGTTTGCAGGTTGAATTTCAGGCGAAGCGGGGAATTCTACGCACCGCGCAATCCGCTGCGCCTCTCCGACACCACGGCCGCGTCATCGTCGCCGTGCCAAACTTCTGCGTTCCCACGCGATGGATCCGCTTGACATGTCTGCGCGCGCCCTGACCACACTCGAACGCCTCCGCGAGGACTTCACGCCGGGGCAGGCCGCACCAAAGCTGGCAGCGCTGCGCGACCTGGCACATATGACGCTGCGTACCGCCGAGCAGGTTAGGCGATTGCACGAAGTGCTGTGCTTCATGCGCGCGCACCCCGACGATGCTGATGTGCTGCGGCAGGTCGAGCAGATGTTGAGCAACTTCGCCCGGCGCCGCGACCTGCGCAAGCATCGGGACGCGCTCGCGCACAGCGGCATTGCGGGCACGCTCATGGGATATCCGTTCTTCTACCCGACCGCGCACTGGCTCTCCCGCCGCTGGCCCACTGCGTGTCGGCTCGACCGCAGCGACGCCATTGCCGAGGAATCGATCGCTAAGAGCCTGCCCGCCTTGATGAGCGGCCTGGAGAACCACGCACTGCGCGAATGCCACCTGCCGGGCTACCAGGCGCTCGATGCGGTCCGCGGCGCGCGCACCGATGCGACGTTCCTGCTCGACCGCATCGCCGTGATGCCGGGCGACAGTTACACGCGCGAAGCTTTCTACGACCTGATAAACCCGAGTTGCGAACTGCTGCCCATGGACGGCACGCCGACGCGCACGACCGCTGTCTACAGCGGCGCGCCACGCGCGTGGCAGACCGCCCCGCTGCGGCACCAACGCCCGGACCTGCAACGCGAAATCGTTCGCGAACTGCGCACGATCCGGCGCATGCCGCCGCGCGAAGCACAGGTGCTGATCACGCTGGCGCGAGAGGCGATGATCACGCGCAACCGCGACCTGGACGCCTTCGCCTATGGCAACGAGGCGGACGTCTGGCTCTGCGACGATGGCCATGGACTGGATTTCGTCCTGATCGGCATGCAGCCGGAACGCCGCTCCGCACTGCCCGCGATCTACGGCGGACTGACATTGCAGAATGGCGTGCCCATCGGCTATCACCAGGCCGATTTCCTCGGCCGGTCCGTCGCGGTGTCGTTCAACACGTTCGAATCCTTTCGTGGTGGCGAGTCCGCCTATACATTCGCCCGTCTGCTCGCCGCGCTGCACGAATTCAGCGGCGCCACGTCCTTCAGCATCGAGCCCTATCAGCTGGGACAGGGGAACGACGAGGGTATCGAGTCGGGCGCATGGTGGTTCTATTTCAAGCTCGGTTTCCGGCCGCGGGTGCGCGCAGCGGTGCGACTGGCCTCGGCGGAAGCTCGGCGGCAGAGCATACGTCCAGGGCATCGATCGACGCCGCAGACACTGCGCACGCTGGCCGCGCACCACCTGCACTTCGATCTGGATCCGCAGCATCCAGCGCCGCTGCTGTTGCCGGCGCATATCGGCCTGCGTATCGGCGAACACCTCGCGTCGCTGGCGGAGGATCGCTCGGTCGCCCTCGAGCAGGCGATGGCGGAAGCGGGCCGCCGCTGTGGCCTTGATTCGCTGGACAGTCTCACGCGCCACGAGCGGACGGCGTGGCGCGGACTCGCGCCGCTCATCGCCGCGCTGCCCATGGCGCAGTGGTCTGCCGCAGAGCGCGCAGCGCTCGTCGCGCTCGCACGAGCGAAAGGCGCCGCCTCGGAACGCAGCTTCGCGCAGCGGCTGCGCGCTCACGCGCGCTTCGAGGACTGCCTTGCCAGGCTATCGACCTGACGCCGAATCACTTGAGCGGCAAGCCGGTCCGACACTCGAGTTGCCGCGGCCCTGGCGCTCCGCGCCAAGCAATCCGCCCGTCGGCGGGAACGAACACGGCGTGAACTCAGTTGGCAAGACCGCGTACGTAGGCATCAAGTTCGCTGCTCCAGAGTGCCGGATCGTTGATGATCAGGTGTCCGCTCAGTCCGGCCGCGCGTCGGTAGACGCTGAGCGTGCCCTGACCGCCCGCGGCCCGAAAGGCATCGTAGTTCGCCCCGGTATGCGCAACGCTGTAGAACGGATCGTTCTCTCCGTACAGCCACGCGATTGCACCCGGGAACACTGCCGCGGCGACGAATGAACCGCGGTTGACGGCCACTGCATCGATGCAGCCCTCGCCCAGCCACCCGCCGACGAAGTTGACCACACCACGGAACGCGGTCGGTCGTCGCGCCGCATGCACCGCCGCGAGCAAGCCACCGCGCGAAAAGCCCGCTGACACCACACGCGCCGCATCGACCTCCGCGCGTGTCCGCAGCCAGTCGAGGGCCGCATCGGTGTCGGCCAGTGCGCGCTCGATGCCAGCCGCGGCCGGCGCCTGCAAGCACGAATAGCGCGCACGATCCGGCGTGAAACCCTCGTCGTACAGTCCGTCGGATGCCCCGCGTCCGCGCCGCTGCGGAAAAGCCACCATCCAGCCGCGCTCGGCAAAGAAACGCGCGATGGAATCGTTCGTGTAGGTGAGTCGGAACAGTGACGGATCGTCGCCGTTGCCCGTCGAACCGTGATGAAAGATTGCGATCGGAAATGGCCCGTTACCCAGCGGTCGGTACACCACGACCTCGAGCGTGATCGCGAGACCTCCCTCGACGAAAGGTGTCGATGCCCGTTCGATCGTGCGGGTGGCGAACGCGAGGCAACGAGACCCATCCCACGCCGATGCCGCGGCACAGGTACCGCCTACCGACTTCCCTTCGAGAAGTTGGGCGCCGTCGAACAGACCGACGGTCTGCCGCTCGACGCCAACCGCGACCACGGTAGCGCCTGCCGCCAGCGTCGACACGGTGGTCCCAGCCAGCAGCACACGCGGCGCCACGCCGGTCGAGGACCAGTGGATCGTGGCCTGGCAGGTGGAGGCTCCAGCGGCGATCGTGCAGTCGCTGACCACGAGCGCGCCGTTGGCAACGGGCGCCGGCGCCGTAGACGAACCACCACCGCCGCAGGCCGCGAACAGCATGGCGCAGCCGACCATGAGAGCGGCGAACCCGTGACTGCTGCAGGACCGACGGATGCGTTGTCGAGCGTCGTAGCCGCCGCAAGCGCGGTCGCTGCCGGCACCGCTGAAGCAACGCTGATCGCCCTTCACCACGATTCGGTTCATCGAGAAATCAGCGCACCGTGAGATCGATCTCGCGCAGGATCAGGCGGCTGTAGGTCTCCTGTGCTCCAGCGGCGCCGCGGAGTGTTTCCGTCACCCGCACCAGCTCGTCGCGATCGGCGCACGCCACGCGGACCGCATAGTCGAAGGAGCCCGTCATCAGCGTCGCACTGATGATCTGCGGCAACTTGCGCAGCGCCGCTTCGAAACGTTCGGCGCTGACATTGGGACGCAGCTTGACGTCGATCTGCACTTCGAGCGCGCGGCCGAGCGCCGCGGGGCTTACCCGCGCGCGCACATGCCGTATGGCGCCGTCGGCCACCAGGCGCCGATAGCGCTCCGCCGCCGCGTTCGAGCTCAGCTTCACCGCGTCGCCCAGGTCGCGGAACGACATGCGGCCATCACGGGCGAGAAGGTCGAGCATTTTTAGGTTGATCTTGTCCATGACAGCGTTTATCGCACACTTTCTATGCTCTGTCATGACTTCTTAACGTAGAAAAGAATGGATACCGCAATTCGCTCGGCCGAACGGCGAATGAACCGGCGGACACTTCGACCACGCGCGCCGATGGTGCTTGCACTGCCTAGGCGTTGGGACTGAACGTCCTTCCGAGCGACGCCGGCATGTTGAGCCGGATCCACCGCGGATTGCGCGAGATCAGCGCGAGCACGACTATCGTCGCGAGGTAGGGCGTCATCGCCAGCAACTGGCTCGGCACCTCGACGCCCTTACCTTGCAGGTGGAACTGCAGCATCGTCACGCCACCGAACAGATACGCGCCGAACAGAACGCGCGCCGGGCGCCAGGTGGCGAACACAACCAGTGCAAGCGCGATCCAGCCGCGCCCTGCCACCATGCCCTCGGACCACAGCGGCGTGTAGATGATCGACAGGAACGCGCCTGCGAGCCCGGCGCAGGCGCCGCCAAAAGCCAGTGCCATCATCCGGATGCGTCGCACCGGAACGCCCAGCGCGTGCGCCGCCTCCGGCGATTCCCCCACCGCGCGCAGCACCAGCCCCGCGCGCGTGCGGCTCAGGAACCAGGCGACCGCACCGACCAGCAGCAGCGCGAAGTAGACGAGCCAGTGCTGCGCAAACAGCGCCTGACCGAATGCCGGAATGTCGCGCAGGCCGGGAATGCCGTCGGCCCCGCGCGCGGCAAGGCTTTCCCCCTGAAGTGACTGACCTAGAAAGGCCGACAGTCCTGCACCAAACAGTGCCAATGCGAGTCCCGTCGCGTACTGGTTGGTCAGCAGGCCGAGCGTCAGTACGGCAAACAGCAATGCCAGCGCTGCTCCGGCGGCGGCTCCGGCAACGAAACCGAGTTCCGCGATGCCGGTCGCGTGCGCCGCACCGAAGCCCGCGACGGCAGCGACCAGCATGATCCCTTCGATGCCGAGATTGACGACGCCGCTCTTCTCGCTGACGACGATACCGATTGCCGCGAGCAGCAGCGGCGTGCCCGCGCTCAGCGTGGCAGCGACCAGGGCCACGACCTCGTTCATGCGGCCACCGCCATCGCCTTGCGGCGCATCAGCCGGTACATGATCAGCGTGTCGCAGGCGAGCAGGAAGAACAGCAACAGCCCCTGGTACACACCGGTCAGCGCTGACGGCAGCCCCAGTCGTGATTGCGCGAGTTCGCCACCGATGTAGAACAGCGCCATCACGAAGGACGCGAAGACGATTCCGACCGGGTGCAGGCGTCCAACGAACGCGACGATGATCGCCGCGAAGCCGTAGCCCGGCGAGATCGTCGGTGTCAGTTGCCCGACCGGGCCGGTCGCCTCGATGCCGCCGGCGATGCCAGCCAGCGCGCCGCTCAGCAACAGTGCGAACCACAGCAGACGCCGCTCGGAGAACCCGGCATAGCGCGCTGCCAGTGGCGCAAGGCCGGCCACCTTCAGCTGGAAACCGATCACCATGCGCGCCAGCATCAGCCACAGCGCCCCGACCGCCGCCAGCGCCAGCACGAAGCCGATGTTGAGCCGCGTGCCCGCCAGCACGATCGGCATGCGCGCCGCCGACTCGAACAGCTTCGACTGCGGGAAGCCGAATCCTTCGGGATCCTTCCAGACGCCATGCACCAGCCACGCCAGCAACAGCTGGGCGACATAAACCAGCATCAGGCTGACCAGTATCTCGTTCGCATTGAAGCGATCGCGCAGCCAGGCGGTGATCGAGGCCCATGCCGCACCGCCCAGCGCCGCCGCAACGACGATGGCCGGGATGATCATGCGGGTGCTGTCGCGCGTGGCGAGCAGCGCGATGCCGCCGCCAGCGATCGCTCCGGCGATCAGCTGGCCCTCCGCGCCGATGTTCCAGACGTTGGCGCGGAAGCAGACAGCGAGTCCGACCGCACAGAGGATCAGCGGCGTTGCCTTCAGCCCCAGTTCCGACCAGCCGCGCCGCGTCGCCAGTGGATCCCACAGGAACACCTTCAGTCCCTGCACCGGGTCCTGGCCCATCAGTGCGAACAGCAACGCGCCGGCCAGCAGTGTCAACACGATCGCCAGCAGCGGCGACGTCCACAGCATGACGCGTGCGGGTCCGGCGCGCGGCACCAGCACGAAAGGCAGCGTCACGTTGCCCCCTCGACCTGCGGGCAGTCCCCCCAAGCGGGACGCGAGCGCCTTCGGAGCGACCGTGCGGCGCTCACGCCACCTCCGGCTGCGGCCACAATCCAGACATCCAGCGACCGATATCCTGCACGCTGATTTCGCCGGGCCGCACACCGGGCGAGAGCCTTCCCTTCGAAATCACGTACAGGCGGTCGCTCAGTTCGAACAGTTCTTCGAGATCTTCGGAGACGACGAGGATCGCGCAGCCCGCCTTGCGCAGCGCGATCAGCTCGTTGTGGATCGCGGCCGCCGCACCGACGTCGACACCCCAGGTCGGTTGGTTTACCAGCAGCACGCGCGGCTGCGCTTCGATCTCGCGCCCGACGATGAACTTCTGCAGGTTGCCGCCGGAAAGGCTCGCCGCAGCCGCTTCCGGCCCCGTCGTCCTCACTCCGAAGCGCTCAATCAGCGTGGCCGCGAGACGATGCGCCTCGCCGTAGTGCACGAAACCGCCCGTGCGCAGCGTGTCGCGGGTTAGCACGACGTTGTCCTGCAGCGACAGCGCGGTGACCGCCCCGTGGCCGAGCCGCTCCTCCGGGATGTAGCGCAGGCCGAGCGCGCGCCGGCGCCGGGTCGGCAAGCACAGCACTTCGGTGCCAAACAGCCGGATCGAGCCCTTCGCGTCGACCCACTCGCCCGACAATGCGGCCATCAGCGCGGCCTGCCCGTTGCCGGACACTCCGGCGATGCCAACAATCTCGCCGCGACATACGTCGAGATCAAGCTGGTGCAGCCAGTGCTGACGCTCGACAGCGTGTGTCGTGTCGAGCCCAGTGACGGAGAGCGCAACCTCGCCGGGCGGCGAATCGTGCGCCGCGATGGCCGGCGGGTCTGCGCCGATCATCAGCCGCGCCAGGCTCGCTTCCGTTTCCTCGCGCGGGTCGACGTTTGCGACCAGGCGTCCGCCGCGCAGCACCACACAGCGATGCGTCACTCGGCGGATCTCGTCGAGCTTGTGGCTGATGAAAAGCACGCTGACGCCGTCCGCCGCCAGTTGCTCCAAGGTGCCGAACAGCCGCTCGATCGCCTGCGGCTTGAGCACGGAGGTCGGCTCATCGAGAATCAGAAGCCGCGGCGAGGTCATCAGCGCGCGCAGGATCTCGACGCGCTGCCGCTCACCCACCGACAGGTCGTGCACGCGCTTGGCCGGATCGACGTCGAGGTCGTACCGCTCGGCCAGTTCGAGCATGCGCGCAGTCAGCCCGGTGAGCGGCTCCGGTGGCAGGCCCAGTGCAACGTTTTCCGCGAGCGTCAGCGAATCGAACAGCACGAAATGCTGGAACACCATCGAGATGCCGAGTGCGCGGGCCCGGGCCGGGCTGTCGATGCTGACTTCGTGCCCGTCGATGTAGATGCGACCCTCGTCCGGGCGCACGACGCCGTAGACGATCTTCATCAGGGTGCTCTTGCCGGCGCCGTTTTCGCCGAGCACGGCGACGATCTGGCCCGGCATCACCTCGAGAGAGATCGCGTCGTTGGCGAGCGTCTCGCCAAAGCGCTTGGTGACTCCCTGGAGGCTGAGGCGGGCGGTCATCGGGAGCGGTGAAGTCGTCTGGCGGAAGCGGTGAGATTCGAACTCACGGAGGGCGTGAACCCTCGCCGGTTTTCAAGACCGGTGCCTTAAACCGCTCGGCCACGCTTCCCAAAGGCGGATTTTGCCGGGTTTTCGTTTGCCCCTACCGCGACGTCCGGAGCCCCCGGGACTCCTCAGGCACGTTTCGGCGTTCGCCCCGCGCCGTTTGATGCACCGGTCAATCGACAACACGCCGACGCAGCGCCTTCACTTGACCGCGCTGCACCTTGCTTTCGACCCGCTTGCGCCTTGATGTCGCAGTCGGACGCGTGGGGCGGCGAGTCCGGGGAATCTCGGCGGCAGCATCGATGACCGCCCGCAGGCGCGACAGCGCTTCAGAACGATTCTTCTCGAGGCTGCGATGCGTCTGCGCCTTGATGACGATGACGCCCTCGTCGCTGATGCGCTGATCCCGCCGCGCCAGCAGCCGTTGCTTGAGTTCATCCGGAAGCGACGACGCCATGATGTCAAAGCGCAGGTGGACCGCATTGGAAACCTTGTTGACGTTCTGCCCGCCCGCGCCCTGCGCGCGGATTGGCTGCAGTTCGATCTCTTCCTCGGCGAGTGTGTAGGCGATGGCAGGCATGGCGCGAGCTCAGGGCATCACATCACAACTTCGCTGCAGGCACCCACGCATGAAGTCGCGCCGGAGTGTGAACAGGCGGGCTGGAATCATTCCGAAAATGCACAAGCGAGGTGCCGAATACTCACGGGACTTTGGATGCAGTGAGGCACAGAGTACCCCCACGCCGAAACCCGTTTGGCGCAACCTTAGGAGCCTGAAAATGTTGACATCGAAGTTTGTACTTGCCACATCTCTCGTGTTGGCCACGACCGGTGCGCTTGCTGACGCAGCCGATCCGCACATCAACGACTGGTCGACTATCACTTCCTCCGTCACTCGCGAGCAAGTCAAGCAGGAAATGCGTGAGGCGTATGCACGCGGTGATCGCGACTACGGTGAACGCGGCTACGTCGTCGCGGAGACCCCGGCGGCATCGCGCAGCCGCGCCGAAGTGCTGGCCGAACTGCGCGAAGCCCAGCGGCTTGGCCTCGTCTCTGTCGGCGAGGGCAGCATTCCGGTTGCCACTGCCGAGCAGGAGCGCCTGATTGCGGAGGCCGGGCGCGACGCCGCCGAGCAGTTCGCAAAGTCGGGCGGAGACATCGAGGGATGATCGAGTGAGGCGCCCGACTCCACATCGGGCGCTTCGCTTGAAGCCGGTGCGATTGCCGAGAGCGCACGCGGACCACCCGCCGCCATGAGCAGCTTCAAGTGCCGGCCCTACGGTCTGAGGATCCACTTGACAATGGCCGCAACGACTTCGGCCTCAATGCCATTGAAGCCGTGGTAGGCCATCGTCGAAGTCAGAACAACGCCGTCCGTGGCCTTGCCCAGCTGCGGCCCCGTGGCCGCAGCGGACAGGGTTCCACGGCTTGTTCCGACAAGCCACACCGGGACACGGAACAGCTTGCGCAATGCATCGATGACCATCCGCGTGTCGTCAGCGCGCTCTTTCGACTTGCGGAACCTGTCGTCGAGGAAGTTCGGGGCCGGCCGGACCGACGGCGCTCCGAAAGTAGCGACGATGAATCCGTGCTTGAGGAAATCTGCGCGTGAGCGGAGCAGGAAATTGGCTCGATAGCTGACGACATCGTTACTCGCAAACACGACACCGCCGTCTCCTCCCGCAAAGAGCACCAACGCGGCCTTCGGCTGATCCGGGACTTCGATGAGTACCGGC
The DNA here is from genome assembly GCA_963766365.1 of uncultured beta proteobacterium. Classification (GTDB taxonomy): domain Bacteria; phylum Pseudomonadota; class Gammaproteobacteria; order Burkholderiales; family Burkholderiaceae_F; genus JALORV01. Next base: position 112,940 of record CAVXZK010000004.1, on the reverse strand, counting down.
TGCGTCACTCCGGCGCGACCCTGCAGTTCCCAGGTCTCGGCCGAGAACACCGCGGCGGCGTGACAGGCAGCCATGGCGAAACCTAATCAGGCAATCCACCGTCTCATGGCACGGGGCATCCAGGAAGTCCTTCGGAGGATCTCAGTACAGGCCGGGCACGAATCGGTGCGTGCGCTTGCGGTAGTCACGATAGCCCGCGTGGCGCTCGATCATGCCGCGCTCCTCGACGTTGGCCTTGATTACAAGCACGACGACCAACACAGCGAGTACCAGCCACGATTCCACGTCGCCTGCCACACGCGCCGCAGCAAGCCCGACAAGCAGCAGCGCGCTGTACATCGGATGGCGGATCCAGCGGTAGGGGCCGTGCTGGACCAACTCGCCACTGGAACGCGGCACCGGCCGGATGTTGAAATTGCCGGGCCGGTTGGCTGAAAGCGCCCAGAGCCCCAACGCGATGCCGGCCACCGCAAGACCAACGGCGTCTAAGGTCAGCCGGCCAGCGGTGAGGCCCGCGACACCCTTGACGGCGAGCCATGCCAGCAAGGCGACCTGCAATGCCACGAGCAGGCTGCCAAGCCGGGCATCGGAACGCGCGACGCGGGCCATCGCTGGCGGCGCTCAGCCCCGCCGCGCCACAAGACCGATCAACGCGGAGCGGCCGCAGTGTCCGCTGCCTTCCGCGACATCCGCCTCGTATTCGCGCAGCTCAAGAATGTCCATTCCAGCGAAGGCTTCGCGCAGCAGCCCTGGCGTGTACAGATGTGACACGACCGGTGGCCCGCCCGTGCCGTAGTCAAGTTGCTTCGGTGTGTATCCCTGCAGCACCAGCACGCCGCCAGGCTTCAGGCTCGCCACTATTTGCGCGAACAGGCGCGTGCGCTGTTCCGGGCTGGCGAACTGGATGAAGATGGCGGCCACCCCGTCAAAGTGCGACTGAGGCCACGGATAGCTGTCGCAGTCGGCGACGCTGAACTTCACTTGAACACCATGCTGGGCGGCGAGCCGGCGCGCCTTGGCTACCCCGACTTCCGCGATGTCGAAAGCCTCGACCTCAAAGCCCTGCCGTGCCAGCCACACGCTGTTGCGCCCTTCTCCGTCGGCCACGCACAGGATGCGACCTCTTGCCGGCAGGCTGGAAGCGTGCTCCTGGAGCCAACGATTGGGTTCGACCCCGAAGAGAAACTCCTCGCCGCCGAAGCGACGATTCCAGGTCGCCGCGGCGTCGCCAAAGCCGGTTGAAGATTCCTGACTCATCAAATCCTTCTACGCTTCACGCGGGGACCAGACCTCGGCCGCTGGCAGATGCGATCGCGAACCGGCGTTCTGGATGCCGCGCCCGCGTTCAAGCAGGTCCACGGCCCCTCCATCCGCTGACCAACTAACGGGCTTCATCCTCCACCAGCCTCTGGCCGTTGAGCACACTCGCGATGAACGACCGGCCTACGCCCGGCTTCAGGTAGTGCCGGTAGGCCTGCGCTCCAAAGCGGACGGGATCGATCAGGTACACGGTGGCATTGATCTGGACATCAGAGTCGAACCCGTCGCCCGGGACCTGCCCCAGCACTCGCTCACGAGGGATCTCCGGCATTGTCGCGTACATCGTGACGTAAGCGATGTATTCCTGCGCCACCATGCTGAGCCGAACCTGCCCGACATTGGCGGCGACGATGCGATGCGCGACTTCATGCGCGACCAGGCCCATGTGGACCGACCGGTCGATGGTCACGTCATGCGCCAGCCGCCGCTGCTGACAGCGAGCGAAGGTCAGGACGTAGATACGATTCCTGGCCCTGATATAACAACCGACCAATGGAGTGGCGGCGACGATTTCCGGCATGACGTCGACAAACGAAATCTCGATGGGAATCCCGACATCCAGTCCGCTGCCTGCCAGGAACTCGGCGGCAGCGGCGGCCCCACGGCACCCGGTCTCGAAGTCTCTGGCGTCGGCGGCTTCGACGACAACGTTGCCCTGCGGGCAGCGCGCCGGCGCCGGCGTAGCAGCCAGGGCGCTGCTGCAGAGCGCCGCAGACAGCGCAAGGCCAGCCCAGATTTCCATGTGCCCGGCGCGTTGGATCGAAGTGAGCAAGATGATCGTTGTCTGAACCTGAATTTCCAGACAACGACCATCATGACAGAGTCGGCGGCCTCAGATCGGCGTCGGCGCTCCAGCGGCTCAGGCCGCCCGCACTTGCGGCATCACCCCAGACAGCACGGGCTCAGCCTGCAGCCTCTTTCGATGCAGATGAGGAACGAGGTAGCCGACGCAGGCACCGATGACCGCCGCAGTGACGACGAGGCGCAGTTCCTCTTCGAACCACCGTGCGCCAAAGGTCGTGACCTGCGCCAGCAGTTGCACGGCGATCCACTGGAACATGGCGAAGCACGCTGCCAGCCCGAGTGATTCGTAGATTCGCAGCCGCCCGCGCACCAGTTCCGGATGCATCGCCCAGTTGTCCGCCGTGAACGCAATCGCAATGGTGTTCAACAGCGGCATCAGCAGCCACGGCCAACGCTCGAGCGTCGCGATGACCGCCTTGTCGAATCGGCCGGGCTCGGAGAGCGCCACCAGCAGATTGCCGGCGTCCTCGAACAGATACCGGAACAGCAGCGAGATCATGAATGCCGCCGCGGCGGCGATCACGCCGGACAGCACGTAGGCGGCATAGGGGCGGTGTCCGACACGCGTGACGTCGGCAAACGCCCAGACAGACTTCGGATACAGCGCAGCCACAATCGCCACGGTATAGATGATCGGCACCATGACCAGTACGCGCAGGTTGGGCGCGAGCGGGGTCGGATCGAAGAACCGGCGTGTGATCAGCGCCGCCAGCACCATCGCCAGGAAGATCAGTCCGGCGACGAGCGCCACTTCGTTCAGGCTCAGGCTGCCGCGGGCATCCGGCAAGCCGCTGAATCCGAGCCTTGCGAGCGCCGTGTTGCGCTGGGAAAGATTCCACTCGCGGTCAAGTACGCCACTGCTGACGAAATCGAAAACGGCCTCGTACAGCTGGTCCACGTCCTTCCGGACCTTGCGCTGCAGCGCCTTCGCGGAGCGCGCGTCCGCCGGCGACTCGATTGCGCGCAGCGAGGCGTCGTCCAGCATTGGTCCCAGTGACTCGAGGCGCGCGCGGATATCTTCGAACTGCGCCTGCCGCTGCGACACATAGCGCGAGTAGCCGCGCGCTTTGGTCCAGTCCTGGACCAGAGTCCACAGCACCGCCGCGCGTGTCCACCGATGCCTTACCGTGGCCGGACCGTCTTCCAGCCAGGCGGGGTCCACACCAAGGTCGGTAAGGTACGGTTCGATTCTCGCGAGCATTTCCGCGGACGGCCGGAAGTCCGCGTTCTGCAGCTGACCGCTCAGCAGGCGGGCCTCGAATGGAATGTTGCCCACCCGCTGGAACCACTTCTTCACCGCTTCGTCGATCCGCGTCAGGAACGGGAAGCTCGGGAGCATCGCCGTCAGCAGCAGCGCAGCCACCAGGGGTCCGGGCATGCGATCCGCATTCTTCACTGTGCCGGGCACCTGCAGGAAATCCCAAAGCATCTGGAGGTCGACATCGCGCAACGCGCCGCCGAGCACGAGAAACAGCGCGAGCATCGCTGCGATGTAGCCGAGGCGGGCGACCCAGTAGCGGGTGAAGGTCGTCGTGGCCCGGTTGGATTGCGGACTGTCAAAGCGGTCGCGCGCGTAGAGCACGACGACCAGTGCGCCAAACGCCCATTGCAGCAGGACTCCGTGATACCCCGTCGGCAATGGCTCAACCATGCGTGCCCCCGCGATAGCCAGCTTCGATGGGGCAGAAGCTACCGCCGGCGCGGCCAACGACGCTACGGCATATTCACGTCGCCCGCGCGTTTACGGTACCGCGAGTGCAGCGCGCGTTGACGTCCCCTGCCCTTCAGCGATCGAGCAACACGCGGCGGACTCAGGCGCCGGGTACTGCGGCCTCGAGCTTCGTCTGCAGGCCGTTCAGTTTGGTTTCGACCTGCTTCTGCCGCGCCCGGTACTGCTGGACCGTTTCGCGCTCGGGCTTGCGTATGCCCTTCAGCGCGGCGTCCCACGCGACCATGTATTCGCTGAAGGCGGACTTCGCTTTCGGAGTGCTCGCGCCCTTCAGGGCGTCCTTGTAGAGCGCGCTGCCGCGCAAGGCGGTCTGGTGAACGCAATCCGACACCTCGCTGTCCGAGGGCGGCGTTCCCTGGGGCTCACGCTGCCCTTCGGTAACCAGTGCGTACAGTTCCCACCTCTCGAGATAGGCCTTGTACTTGTCGCTGCACGTGATGTAGCCGAGCCGCGTGCCCATTACGAATTTAGACACGGCCGGTGAGGTGCTCGACTCCTTCACTGTCACCTGAGCCATGGCCCAGATCGGCAGGCAGAGCAGTCCGAGAGCCAGTACAATGCACGGACGTCGCATAGTCGATCTCCTTGCGTGTGCCGATACGGTAACGCAGGAAACAGCCGGTGGACCTGCCGTTCGGCACCGGGCCGCGTACCGGCCGACGATCAGCGGTTGGCTTTTGCGCCGAGCGCGCCCGAGATCAGTCGGTCGAGGTAAGCCTCGTAGAACCCGGAGCGATCGAGCCCGACGAGCGGCTCGCCAAGTGGGCGCCATTGCGCGTCGAACGCGATCAGGACAGGTACCAGTCCCACGCCGTAACGGTCCGCAAACTGCGCCTCGGTCAGCGGGCGCCCGTCGATCGCGCCCATCGGCCGGCGGCTGGTGATGTCGACTTCGCGCAGCAAGTACTCAGGACTGGAGCGCTGCTGCTGCTCTGCGAGTCGCGGTGCAAGGTAGTTCTGTCGCACTTCCCGGCAAAAGGGACATCCCGGCGTGCTGAAGAGCACGATGACCGGGACGCGGCTTCGTGCGGCGTCCGCGGCGAGCGAGCGCAGGTCGTCGATCGGCGGGAGCACGGCCTCGCCGGCCGCACGCGCCGCCGGAACGAGGGCCAGGGCAGCGAGCGCCTGCAGCGCAAGGCGGCGGCGCACTCGATCCCCGTCAGGCGATGCCGGGGTTGCCCGCCACGCCCTTGATGGCCGGCGTATTCAGCTTGACAGGCCTCACGACCTTCTGCGCGCGCAGGTAGGTGGCGACCACGTCCCAGATCGGCTCGCCTTTCGCACCTTCCGCGACCGGTGCCCACCCGGCGACCTTGTAGGTCTTGCCGGGCTCGATCGGTTTGCCGTTCAGGCGCATGTCGCTGATGCGACCGCCCATTTTGCCGGCGGGATCGATCGCGTACTGGAGGCCGCCGACCCGCACCATGTCGCCGCCCTGCTGCAGATACGGATCGGGGTTGAACAGGTTGTCGGCAACATCCTCGAGCACGGTCTTGATCATCTCGCCGTTCATGTCGTTGACGGACGAGTACGGATAGGTGACAGCGGTCTGATCCATCAGATGTTCCATCGTGATGGCCTGTCCCGGGAGCAGGCTCGTGCCCCAGCGGAAGCCGGGCGAGAACCCGATCTCGGCGCCCTTGACGGCCATCATGGCATCGAGGATCAGCTGGTCGAAGGTGCCATTGAAGTTGCCGCGGCGGTAGAGCAGGCCCTCGGTCGTGGCGAGCTTCTCGGTCAGCTTGCCCTCGTACGGCGCGCGCACCTTCTTGATGAAGACGTCCATCTCCGGGTCAGCCGGCAGAAAGTTGGAGAACAACGGCAGCAGCTTGTAGCGGAACTCGACCGGCTTGCCGCCCTTGACGTCGAAGTCCAGCACCGCCAGGAACTTGCCGTTGCTGCCCGCATTGGTCACCAGCGTCGTGCCGCCGGCGTTCTTCACCACCGAGGGCTGCGGCACGCCATCGTGCGTATGGCCGCCGAGGATGGCATCGATGCCCCGCACGCGCGAGGCCATCTTGAGATCGACGTCCATTCCGTTGTGCGAAAGCAGGACAACGACCTGTGCGCCCTTGCCGCGCGCCTCGTCGACCGTCTTCTGCATGTTCTCTTCCTGGATGCCGAAGCTCCATTCGGAAACGAAATGCCGCGGGTTCGCGATCGGCGTGTACGGAAACGCCTGGCCGATGACCGCCACCTTCACGCCGTTCATTTCCTTCAGCGTATAGGGCGGAAACACCTGGTCACCGAAGTCGGTGGTCTTGATGTTCTGCGCGACGAAGTCGATCCTGCCCTTGAAGTCCTTCTCGACGATCTCCTGCACGCGCTTCTGGCCGTAGGTCATTTCCCAGTGCGCGGTCATGATGTCGACGCCCAGCAGCTTGCAGGCATCGACCATGTCCTGCGCATTGGTCCAGAGCGCCGTCGCCGAACCCTGCCAGGTGTCGCCGCCGTCGAGCAGCAGGGCGCCGGGACGGCCCGCCTTCAGCCGCTTGACCAGTGTCGAAAGGTGGGCGAAGCCGCCGACCTTGCCGTAAGTCTTCGCCGCCTCGACGAAGTCAAGGTAGGTGAAAGCGTGCGCCTCCGGCGTGTTGCGCGCGATCTTGAAGTGCTTCAGCAGATGCTCGCCGACCAGGTGCGGCGGCTGCCCTTTCGCCTCGCCGATGCCCAGGTTGACGCTCGGCTCGCGAAAGTAGATCGGCAGCAACTGCGCGTGGCAGTCGGTGAAATGCAGCAGATGCACGTTGCCGAAGCGCGGCAGCTCATACATCCTGGCGCTGGCGGGTGTCGCTGCCAGCGCATCTCGTGACGACAGGGGCATGCCAGCGGCAGCCGCCACGGCCAGCACCTGCAGGAACTCACGACGGTCCATCGACATCTGTTTCTCCCTCAAGCGTTCTTGTCTGGTCTACTTCCCGGCGAAGCGGGCCAGCGCAGCGATGTCCTCCGGGAACATCTCGCCCTGGTGGGTGAACACAACTTCGCCACCGCGATTCACGACATAGGTTTCAGGCAGCGAACGCCGCTTGCCAAACCATGCCTCGACCTGCGGCGTCGCCATCGCCACCGGAAATGTGTAGCCGCGCTTTTCCACGTACTCGCGCGCCGCATTCACCGTCTTGTCGATCGAAAATGCGACGATGCGCAGGCCGCGCGCGCCGTACTCGTCATGGAGCTTCTGCACATGCGGATTCTGCGCGCCGCAAAACGGGCACCACGAGGCCCAGATCTGGGCCACGACCGCACTGGCCCGCAGTTCGGCGGCCGGAAGACGCGTGCCATTGATCAGTTCGATATCGGTCCACCGCACGCGCGCGGCGGCAGCCCGCGCGCCAAACGGCACCGCCAGTGCACCGATGAGCAGACTGCGGCGAAGCGGATCGGGCCGAACGGTCTTGGAGGATGCGACTGGCGCGGACGAGTGCATGCGGGCAAAAAAAGGGCGGCCGCCACGCGGCCGCCCGGGCACATCGAGTTACTTGTTGACCGGTGAATTCGGGTCCAGCAACAGCGCCATCACGTCCTTGATCTGCGCTTCGGTCAGGATGCCGGCATCACCGTAGCGCGGCATCTGCGAGCATAGGTTGTAGGCATGCGTGTTCCAGATCTTGCCCCACGTGTACTTCAGGGTCGCCTCGTTGTAGCCGCGCAGCTTGCCGTAGCCCTTCAGCGACGGTCCGATGTTTCCGAAAGAAATTTCCTGCGGCGAGATCTGGTGGCACGCATAGCAGTTACCGCCGTTCACGGAACCCTCGCTTGTCGCTCCACTGCAGGCCGCGGCCGGTCTGAGCGATCTTTTCTCCGCTCTTGAAATCGCCGAGGTACTTGCCGTCGGCCGGGTACTTGATCGTCGCAAGCGTCTTCTTTCTCCAGGGCTTCACGCTCGGCCTTCGGCACTTCCTTGCCCATCATCTGGGCATCGGAGCAGACAGCCTGGATCTCGGTCTGGTTCAGGCGGTCCAACTTGGCCGGACCGCGCTCCTTGAACGAGGCCTTGACCGTCTGCATCGACTCTTCCTTGGTCGGTGCCACATACGTGGCGCAGCCTGCAAGCACCGCGAGGCCGGCGAACCCGAGTTTCGCTTTGTTCTTCATCGTCATCTCCTCAGCGCTTGATGGCCGGCGCGTCCATCTTCGCGCCGTTGGCGTTGACGCCAAGGAAGGTGATCAGGTCGACCGAAGTCGGCGACAGGAAAATCAACTCCGGGAAACGCTGCTGCCGGAAGCAGTCGTACAGGCGCCACTGCATCGTCCGCAGCGCGCCCTGCGACACCCGATAGGCGGGCCAGGTCGTGAACGCGCGGTCGGCATCCGGCTTGTTGCCGGAGATGTTGGGCAGGTCCTGCAGGCGGATGCGCTGGCTGTTCACTCCGTGGCAGGTCGCACAGGAAAAGTCGTACGGACCGCCGCGCATGAAGAACGCCTGGCGGCCGCGGTCGAAGGAAGCCTTCTCCTTCGGATGGCTCTGCGGAATATTGACCGGCATGCCGCGCGACATCTCGACCGCGTAGGCGGCCAGCGCCTCAGAGTCGGTCTGCTTCTGGCCAGCGCCGGAATAGGGGCTCTTCGTGATCGCCGCCCGGTCCATGCCCTGCAGGTTGACCATGCACCAGACGACGCGGGACTCGAAGTCCATCACCTGGTCGGCGTCGGCGAAGTAACGCGGCATCTGCGCGTACGCGCCCTTGACGACACCGGCGCCGAGTCCGAGGTCGCATTGTTCGAGCGACACGTTCTTCGGCCCGCGCTTGGTCTTCCACAACTCCTCGCCCCGCGCGACCGTGAGCTCCGCGGGGTTGCCATCCTGCAGCATCTCGCGATAGCGCGCGATGCCTTCCGCGGCGCTCCCCTGGGCGTGCACGCTGACGCTCGCGACGCTCAGGATGATTCCGGCCACGGTTGTGGCCCATGTCTGCCTACTCATGAGTTTCTGCCTCCTGGCTGTAGTTGCGGCCCAAGTGCTCCTCTGCGGGAGCTCTTGATCACCCAAACCCCGATTCTGGCTCAGGGCTTGAGGTATGAATAGCCTTCACGAAACTGCAACCTGGACACTTCGGCCACGCCCGAAGGCACGAGCGTCGCCTCGGGTATCACCTTCGCAGGGTCGATCTTGTTGCGCGTCAGCGTGAAGCGGCAGACGCGGAAATCAACACCCTTGGCCTTGAGTTCCTGGACCGTCGCGTCAAACGGGGCGCCGTTGCTGTCCTTTGCGCCATCGAGCAGGAAATTGATGCCACCGGCGTGCGTCACGACGACGATCTTCGCCGTCGGATCCGCGTTCAGGTGGTTGCGGATGTTCCGCAATGCGTTCAGTGCCTGCGCATTGCCTTCATTGACGTGGTAGACGACATTGACAGGCGTGCTGGCGGCGGCACTGGCTTCGTTGCGAGCGCCGCTGGTTGACGTGCAGCCAACCAGCGCTGCCGCAATGACGACGACGAACGTGAAGCGGGATATTGGTCGCATCTGCATCTCCCCGACGCCGTCAGGCAATCGTCGCCTTGTCGGTCCGGGTCTCGCCCTTGTTGTCGACCCAGGTCACCGTGATCTCGTCGCCTTTCTTGCCGCCCTTGAACTTGAACTGCAGGTAAGGGTTCTTCGAAACCGCCGGGCCCCATTCGGCCGCCAGCACGGTCTTGCCGGCATGGGTCACGGTGACATTGGAAATGAAGTGCGCCGGCACAAGCTTGCCGCTCGAGTCCTTGCGCTGGCCAGTCTCCATCTCGTGGCTCATCAGCACGCGCACATCGACCTCGTCTCCCTGCGCGGTGGCACGGATTCTCATCGGATCGGGCATTCGTCTCTCCTGGTTTTCTTAGTGATTCAGTTAAGTGCGCAGCGATCAGCCGCCGCAGCCGCCCAGCGTGACCTTGACTTCCTTGGTGGCGACGTAGAACTTGTCGCCGGCCTTGACGACGGCATGCACGTTCGACGTCTGCCCCATCTTGATACGCGTCGCGACGTTGGCCTCGGTGCCGGGCGGAATCGTGAAGCCTGCCGCCAGCGCGTTGGGGTTCTTGTCGACCAGGATGTAGACGCCCTGCGTGTTCGGAATCTTGCTCGTTACGCCGACGGGCACGACCGCCCCGTTCTCCGCGATGTCCGGCGCGTTGATCACGATGTCGCCGCTGGGAGCGGCCGTGGTGCCGCCGAGCGCCTTGACGACATCATTCATGGCCTTGCCCTCGAACGCGGCCTTGTTCCAGTTCTGCTGCGCCGCTGCCTGCTCGGCAGTAATCAGGCCTGCCGCGGCCATCAGCCCGATGACGCCGGTCATCTTCATGAACTCGCGACGGTTGTCTGCCATTTCAGTCTCCTTATATGGGTTGGCCGCTTGCGGCCGAATGGATTTGCCCGAATATGTACAACAAAAGCTTCAATAGACCAAGCGCTCGATGGCGATACTACCCATGTCGGTAGCTCTACTGGGTAAGCGTGAAAATCCACTTCACGATCGCCTTCATCTCATCATCCTTGACGTTCGACTGCGGCGGCATCGGCACCGCCCCCCAGGCTCCCGAGCCGCCAGACTTGATCTTGTTCACCAAGATTGACTCAGCCTCGGCGCGGACCGCGTAGCGGGAGGTGTAGCGGGCACTGATCTCCGCGAAGGAAGGACCCACGATCCGGTTATTGACGGCGTGGCAGACCACGCAGGCGTTGCGCGTGATCAGTTCCTGCGCATCGATGCCGCCGGCGGCGGGCGCCTTGCCTTCGGTGTCGGCCAGGGCCACCCGCGCGCCGCCGGGCTCGTAGATCCGCGTATCGATGCCGCGGAACGGCCCCATGTCGCGCTTCTGTTCGGCGAGATTCCCGTGTGCATTTCGAGCGTAGTCCGGCAGCGTGGAGGTCACCTTCACCGGGCCGGCACAGTCCTTCATGCACAGCGTTCCCTGCACATCGGGTTTACCCTTGACGCTGCCCATGCCGTGGTTGGTGGTGAAGCCATTGCGGTTCGGCATCTGGACCGTCAGGATCGTCTTGTCGTTGAGTTCGAAGTCGGCCGGCACGATTTCGTTGAGGTGCAGCACATAGGCCGTGACGGCATAGTTCTCGTCGATCGTCAGCGACTGCGGCGCGGTCCACGGCATGGCACGGTAGATGTAATCCCACAACGTGGTGGCGTAGTTGAGCTTGGTGCCCACCGTGCGCACCTCACCCGACTTCAGGCCCGCCGCGCGGCCGGTCTTCAGATCCTCGGGCTCGACCCCGCCAGCTATCACCAGGTAACTGTTGCTCTCCCCGAACGTGCCGTGGCACACAGCGCACTTGGCGTCATAGACGGCCTGGCCCTGCTGCACGGTGCCGCGCCCCTTCTTCACGCCGTGACCATCGGGGCGCACGTCGATGTCCCAGGTCGCGATGTCCTGCGGCGTCGCGGGAACGCCAAAGCCGAATCGCGGGCGATCACCCTGCGCAAAGGCGGAGGCCACCGCCGCCAGGCTGGCCGCGACCACGGCCACCCCGAATGCCTTACGCGACCTGGACATTCCACACCTCCCCGTTGGGCTGCACTTCCCAGGTCTTGATTGCATTGTTGTGATAGATCGACCGCGTTCCGCGCACCGCGCGCAGTGCCGATATCGCCGGCTGCACGTGTCCGGTGTCGTCGACCGCGCGGCTCTGCAAGTGGGCTGGGCTGCCGTCCCAGTTCCAGTCGAGCCGGAAGCGGGTCAGGCACTTCGTCATCACCGGATCCTGCAGAGTGGCGGTGCGCCAGTTGCGTCCGCCGTCCGTCGACACGTCGACCCGCCGGATCTTGCCGCGGCCCGACCACGCCAGACCGCTGATCTCGTAGAAGCCCTTGGTCGTCAGTTTCTGTCCGCCGGAAGGCGTGGTGATGACCGACTTGACCTCCTGTACCCCGGAGTACTGCCGGTGCGTCCCGTCCGGAAGGAGATCAACGTAGTGCAGCGATTCCTCGCGCGTGTTCCACGGCTGGTCACCCACTTCGAGTCGACGCAGCCACTTGACGCTCGACACGCCCTGCACGCCCGGCACCAGCAACCGCAGCGGATAGCCGTTTTCCGGACGCAGCATCTCGCCGTTCTGGCCGTAGACGACCATGACATCGTCGAGCGCGAACTCCATCGGAATCGTGCGTGTCAGGGCCGAGCCATCGGCGCCCTCGGCCAGGATGTACTTGCCGCGCACCTTGTCGTAGCCCACTTCCTCGAGAAGCGTCGACAACAGCACGCCGGTGAACTCGCTGCACGCCAGCATGCCATGCGTGTACTGCACCGTGGGAACGGCCACATTGCCCCACTCCATGCCGCTGTTCGCCCCGCACTCGATGAAGTGCATGCGCGACACGGACGGAAAGCGCAGGAGGTCGTCCATCGAGAGGATCAGGGGGCGCTGAACCAGCCCGTGGATCATCAGCCGGTGCTCATGCGGGTTGATCTCCGCAACCCCGGAGTGATGCCGCTCGAAGTGAACGCCACTCGGGGTGATGATGCCGAACAGGTTCTGCAGCGGCGTGAAGCTGACCGAAGACTGCGGTGTGCGGGTCAGTCCCGGGCTCTGGCGGCGCTGCACGGCGCTCTCGAACTTGGAGGGCAGACCGTAGCCGGTCACTGCAACGCCCGGACCCAGGCTGCGAGTCCACGACGGCAGCTTCGGTGACTCCGTTCCGGCGGCAGACTTTGCCACCTGGCCGAGCGCCGGCGCACCCACTGCCGCCGCCAGCATCCCGCCGGTGGCAAGCGCCGCCTGCTGCAAGAATCCGCGTCGGCCGGATCTCGCCTGCGCGACCTGATCTGGTGTCACGTGGTTTTCCGGTGCCGGGATGACACGCCCCAGGACCGGCCGCTGTTGCTGCGACATGCGTTTGTCTCCTGTGCTTTCCTGTCTGCTTACAGCCGGACGCCTAGGCGTCCCGCATGAACCGCCGCAGTGTCCGACCGGTCACTGCCCGCCCGTCGGCCGCGCTCGCCATGTGGACACACACGGTCCGGCAGAGTTCCACGATCGCGGGGTCGCTGACCGAGTAAAACGTCTGCTGCCCCTCACGCCGCCGCTGCAGCACGCCCTTTGCATACATCAGGTTCAGGTGCCGCGAAACGGTGGTCTGGGTCGATCCGACCCGCTGCACCACGTCCCCCACGCTGCGCTCGCTGCCACAGAGCGCATTCAGGATCTTCAGCCGCGTCGGCTCTGCCAGCAGTCCGAAGAAACCAGACACCGACTCGAACAGCCTCTCGAGATCCTGATTATCAGCTTTCACGCTCATATGCGCATATCCGCATGTATGCGGCGGCACGCATCATGCCCGCGTTGGGACGGGCCGTCAAACCGTACTGCCGCCGAGGCGGCGGCGGGATGTCAGCTCAGATATACAGGCTGATGTCGGCGTCGCCGGCAAAGCCAAGGAACATAGCCGCACCACCGAACTGGGTCTGCTCGATGAAGTCGGACTGCTTGAAGTCGAAAAGGTCAACGGTCATCTGGCAGCCGATCAGCTTCACGTCCGACTCGATGCAGATCTCGCGCAGTTGCTCCAGCGAAGCGACGCCCTTCTTCTTCATCTTGTCGCGCATCATCATCGTCGCCATCGACTCCATGCCAGGCAGCGCCTGCACCAGCACCGGCATCGGCACCGGCATCGGCATCGCCGGATTGGCCAGTGGGCTGATCTTGATGTGCGAGAGATCCTTGCGCAGCAGCTGCAGGCCGTAGAAGGTGAAGAAGATCTGCACTTCGTAGCCGAGGGAGGCCGCAGTCGAGGCCAGGATAAACGGCGGGTAGGCCCAGTCCAGCGTTCCCTTGGTGGCGATCAACGCCATTTTCTTTGCACTCATGATGCCTCTTGCCTTGGACTCGACGGCGCACCGGATGCGCGCCGCACAGGTTGCTCCCGGGCCGCACGACGTGGTGTCGCTGCGCCCGGCACCACTGCTGGGCCTAGCGCCGCTTCAGGTAGAAAAGGTACATGCCGGCCTCCTGCGAAGACGCCAGCAGTTCGTTGCCCGTTTGCTCGGAGAACGCCTTCATGTCGGCAACCGAACCCGAGTCGGTGGCCATCACCTTCAGCACCTGGCCGGTGGTCAGTTCGTTCAGCGCCTTGCGCGTCTTCACGATGGGCAGCGGGCAGGCGAGGCCGCGCGCATCCAGTTCCTTGTCGTAGTTCACTTGCATCTCCTCATGACAGACTCTCGTCTTTGTAGCGCAGCGGCAGTCTCAGGCTCTTGCGAAGGGTCAGTATTAGCGGTCATGTCGGCGGGCCCGTACATTGCTTGTAAGGATTGGCGCCGGCTACCCGCATGGGTGATTCTGCGGGTGCCGCCCGGCTCGCAGAATCGCTGGGTATCGTAGACTGGGAGCGGCAGTTCGCGCGGTGGCCTTCGTGTTCTCGGCCGAAGTACCCGACACGGTCCAGTGGATGGCGACTCCCAAGCAGCTCGGCCCAGGAACGATGATTCCAATCCACCCGGCACGCGACACCGAGGTCGGCGACAGCCTTTGCGGGTCCGGCGAAGCGTACGCGCTGATGGTGCTCGGCGAATCGATGGCGCCGGAGTTCGTCGAAGGTGACATCGTGATCGTCGAGCCGGAAGGCCTCGCCCGGGATGGATCGTATGTCCTCGCTGAAGCGGGCGGGGAACTCGTCTTTCGCTGTCTGCGCCAGCAGGGCCCAGGCTGGCGCCTGCTTGCCCTGCAGCCGGGCCACCCGGAGTACGAACTGGTGGATCTGACCTGCGTCCGTGGCGTGATCATCCAGAAGTCCCGCCCCGGCCGGCGCCGCGAGACGCGGCGCTACGTCGAGTGACGCCCGCCGGCTGTCCCGTGGCAACCGGGGGTACGCCTAGCCATGAGCTCGACGCCCTCGCCACTGCCGTTCAGTTCAACTGTGACCTGGGCGACGCGCTGCATGCGCGCGAGAAATCCCTGTGTACATACCTGCTTGGAATGCGCGAGTATTTCCGGTGGTCGGCTGGACTGCCGCTCGGCGCCGCGCCGGACCGCGGCCGCCTGAGCGAGTGGATTTCGCAGCGCGAGCGGCAATGGGACGCCCTGCGTGAGCAGGATGCCGCCACCTACTCCGACTTGCCGTTGGCGGGCGGGATCGACCCCTTCGATGAGGCCCGCGCGAACCGCGATCTGCAGGCGATCGGCTTGGTCTACGGCGCCGGCCTCGGCCTGTTCGGAGCACCGATCTTCTTCCTGGCGCAGTGCGAATCCGACCAGTTGCGCGACGGCGTGCGGGTGATCGTGGCCGGCGCCGAACTGGCACGCGGCATCACCGCGGCGCCGGCGGTCAGCCGAAACAACACGATCCTGATCCGCAGTGACGCGCTGCGTCGCTGGCTGTGGACCCGGACCGAGACTGCGCTGCGTGGACCCCGCGACAATGCCTTTGCACTCGCGCTGCGCGCCTACGGCGCCGACACCGATGTCGAGGCCGCCGTGACCGCCATGGCCGATGGCGAGGCCGAAACGCTGGTGCTGCATGAAATGGGCGAACTGCACGCCGGGCACCTGCTCGGGGCGCAGTGGGAGGAAATGCTTCAGGAAGTTGGCGACCGGCGCACGGAGGTCGTGCTTCGCGCAGTGCGCGACCTTCTGGCCGATTGCCTGGTCACGCTGCCGCGCCTGACGGCCCGCACCGCCACCCGTTCCCTGCTCTTCTGGCAGGCCAACTTCGACGGCCTGCGGCGCGCACTGGCGCCGGAACTGGTGGAGTCATGTCTCATGAAATCGGGCACGCCGGACTTCGACCGGCTGGAGCGCACCGTGGACAGCAGCCGGCGGCTCTGGGAGCAACGCGCGTGCGAATTGCTCGCAGGCTGGCGCAAGGGCGGCGCCGAGGACGTGAAACGTGCCACGCAGCAACTGGCCGGCGCTCACTGAGCCTGCAGGTTCCTGAAATTTCTGAAATCAGCTACCTCTTTAGGCAGCTGAGCGCTTGCAGCTTCAATGAGGATCGCGGCGCGGTGGTACTCATGAAGCTTGCGAATTTCCTATCTCTCGCGACCGCTTTCGGCCACGCGATCGAGGTGCACCGGGGGCCGCTGTTGGCCGAGGGCTGAGCCCACAGGACCGGTCAGCGGGCAGCGGAGAATCTGGTGAATATTCCGGGCCGGGCTGCAGCAATACTCCGGTGCGCGTCGGGCGCGATGCGGATGCAATGCGATCACCAGTTGGACAACAAGAAACAGGAGATCGCCATGTTCTGCAAGCTCACCGCTCCCGCTGCCGCACTTCTGGCTGCCGCCGCTACGACGTTAACCCTCTTCAGCGCTGTCGCAGGTCTTGCCGACGGAGACCGCGCGCTTCTGTTGGCCGCCAAACACTCGCCCATCCTCATCGCCGGTAACGCAACTGCGGTCCCACGCTAGGCGCTACTGCATCGCTGCTTCAGCCCGCTCCGGCCGAGCCTTTCTAGTCCGCTTCGATCTCAACCACTTCGAAAGTCCCGCCGTCTGCTCCTGACCGAAGCGGCTTAGAGAAACGCAAAGGGCCAGGCGCAGCCAGCATCCGGCCCTTTGCACCCTATCCTGCCCCATCACCAGCCGTTATTTGCACCTGTTGACAAAGGTTGTTTCTTTCTTCGCAACCTACAGACCTTGAACGGATCGCGCCGCCTCAACCGGCGCCACAGCCACCACCGGCTCGCCAGACGGTTCGTACCACGACAGCTTGTCGCGCAGCCTGACGACGTCGCCGACGATGACGAGCGTCGGCGGCCGCAGGTCCGCCGCAGCGGCTCGCTGTGGCAGATCTTCGAGCGTGGCGGTGACGACCCGCTGCTGCGGCAGCGTGGCCTGCTGCACGACCGCCGCCGGCATGTCGCGTGGCATGCCATGCGCGATCAGCTCCGCGCAGAATTCCGCAAGGCCCAGCAGTCCCATGTAGACCACCACGGTCTGACGCGGCCGCGCGAGTCCGTGCCAGTCGAGGTTCATGGTCCCGTCCTTCAGATGGCCGGTCACCAGCACGCACGATTGCGCGTAGTCGCGGTGTGTCAGCGGGATGCCGGCATACGCCGCCACGCCACAAGCGGCGGTGATGCCCGGTACGACCTGGAAGCGGATGCCGCTAGCGGCGAGTGATTCTATTTCCTCTCCGCCGCGGCCGAACACGTACGGATCCCCGCCCTTCAGGCGCAGCACGCGGCGTCCGGAGCGGGCGAGCCGGACCAGCAGCGCGTTGATCTCCTCCTGGCGCATCGTGTGGTGCGCGCGCTGCTTGCCGACATAGATGCGCTCGGCGTCGCGGCGCGTGAGATCCAGGATCGCCGGCGACACGAGGTTGTCGTACAGGATCACATCGGCCTGCTGCATCAGCCGCATGGCGGCAAACGTCAGCAGATCGGGGTTGCCGGGTCCCGCCCCCACCAGGTACACCTCGCCGGGCTCTGCGCCGCGGCCCGCGGTCGTCTCCAGTTCGCCTTCCAGTGCGCGCTCGGCCTCGGCGATCCGCCCTGAGAACACGAGTTCGGCCACCGGACCCTGGAAGACTCGTTCCCAGAAAGGCCGCCGCGCCGGTTGCGGCAAGGCGCTCCGGACCCGCTCGCGAAAGCGCCGGGCAAGTTGCGCCAACTGCCCGTACGTCGTCGGCACGAGCGACTCCAGGCGCGCCCGCAGCAGGCGTGCCAGCACCGGCGAGGCGCCGCCGGTGGACACGGCGACCACCACCGGCGAGCGGTCGACGATCGCGGGCAGGATGAACGAGCACAACTCGGGATCGTCGACGACGTTGACCGGCAGTAGTTGCGATTGCGCCAGGCGCGAGACTTCGGCGTTGACGACGCGATCGTCGGTCGCGGCAATCGCGATCGCCACACCCCGCAGCGCATCCGGCGTGAAGCTCTCGGCGCGGTAGTCGATCCGGCCCTGCCGCAGCAATTCGGCGAGCGGCTCGCAAAGCTCCGGCGCCGTCACCGTGACGCGCGCGCCAGCTTGGAGTAGCAGGCCGACCTTGCGCGCGGCAACCTCGCCACCGCCGATCACCGCGCATGGGCGATCGGCGAGCTTCATGAAAATGGGCAGGTAGTCCATGGATACCGGTGTCGCTCAGGCGTTGCCGCTACCAGTACGCGAGCAGCCGGCCGCCCTCGACCCTGGCTTTCCAGCGCTTCAACGGCGTCGAGCCCTTGGCGATGCACGCGCCCGTTGTGATGTCGAAGGCCCACTCGTGCTTGGGACAGGTGAGCGTCGTTCCTGCGAGCGCCAGGTGCGGGATGTTGGTGGTCTGGTGCGGACAGCGGCTGTCGTAGACACGGTATTCGTCCTGGGTCCGGTGGACGAACAGTCCACGCCCATCACAGTCGTGGCGCTGGGTTGCGCCGACCTCGATGTCGGCCGCGGCCATCACGTCGTGCCACGCGCCGGGGAAGCCCATCGCATCGGCCTGGAACTCTGGCAGATCCATGTCAATCAGGATGTCGACCGCCCACACGATCTTCGCCAGACCAAGCGCCGGAAAGGCCATCAGCAGCGCATCCAGTATCTCGGCCGGCGTGCAGCCCTCGCGCAGCGCGCGCGACAGGTACTGCCGGAAGCCACGATCGGTCTGCGCGTGGACCTTGGTGATCACCGAAATCAGGTTGCGCGTCTTGGGGTCGAGATGCTTGCCGGCCTCCTTCAGGAACTTGAAGTAATGGCCCATCGCGTCGGGCCGGGCCTTGACCAGGAAATTCAGTGCGTCGCTCATCGCGGAAAGCCCTGCAGAATTGATGAAGTGGTCGGAACTGTCACTCAGGTCGCCAGCGTGTGGGTCTGCTCGGCGGCGACTCCCGCCGCAATGAACGCCTGCGCTGCTTCGAAGACGAATGTCGACGGGCCCGCGATGAATACATCGCTCGCCGCGAGGCCGGGCCGGGCCGCGGCGCGGTCGACCAGGTAACGCGCACCGGCCGCCTGATCGGCATCGACCAGCGGCTCGTAGGCGAACTGGTCGTAGGCCGCGGCCCACGCGCGACACTGGTTGTCGAGGTAATGACCATCGCTGCGCGTCGCGAGCCAGTGCAGCGCAAACGACTCGACGTGCTCGCTCGCCATCGCATGTTCGATCAGGCTCTTGATCGGGCCGAAGCCCGTGTCGCAGGCCGCGAACACCAGCGGCCGCGTGCTCTGCGCATCGAGGACGAAATCGCCCACGGGTCCGCGCACACCCACCGCTGCGCCGGCACGAATGCCGTCGGCAAACAGTGCCGCCGACAACGGCCCGTCGTCATCGCGTGCCAGGTGAAAGTGCAGGTTGCGCTCGTCGCAAGGGCAGCTCGCGAGCGCAACGGCCTGCTCGATGTCGTCACCGAGGCCGGCAACGCCGAGCGTCACCAGCTGACCGGCGAGGAATCGCAACCGGCTGCTGCGCGGGGTCTGAAGGTGCAGCAACCTGGTATGCGGACCGAGCTCGGTCACCGCGCGCACCGTGGCGACCAGCTCCTGCTGCGGAATGTCCGCCGGGCCGGAAGCCTCGAGCGACTCGATCACCAGGTCCGTCACCGCCGTATGCGCACACAGCAGCGCGTAACCCTGCTGCCGTTCCTGCTCCGAAAGCCGCAGGTCGCTGTGCTGCACCTGACGGATCTGTCCACTGACGACGCGAGCCTTGCACAGTCCGCAGGACCCCGTGCCGCAACCGTAGCCCAGGCGCAGCCCGGCCTTCAGCCCGGCCTGCAGGATCGAGTCGTTGCCCTCGACGATGAACTGATGACCGCTCGGTCGCATCGTCACGTGGGCTGAGATCACCTGCAGCATGTTTGCCATCGCATCCATGGGTTCTGCAGGCTCACTGTCCAGAACGCGCCTTAAGCCGGCGTGGACGAACTGCGCCAGCGGTTGCAGCCGGGCGTCGCCGGCCGCCAGATCCTGGAGTTGCTTCGAGACCGCCACCACGAGATCGTGATAGCCAGTCAGGTAGCGCCGCAGATCGGCCAGCTCCTGGCTCTGTGCAAACAGGCGCTGCGCGAGAACCTCTGGCGACGGCAGTATCCGCTCGCGTACGCGCCGGCCGAATGCCTCTTCGCGGATGGTGCGCACACGTTCGAACGCTCCGCTGTCGTCGAGCGCAGCCGCCGGGAAGACCCGCCGCAGTTCGTCGATCGCGATCAGCCCGTCTGCGGCCTCGATCTGGCCGGCACTGATCATCCGCTGCAGCACGCCGCGCGGCACCCCGACCAGGTGCGCTGCGCGTGCCAGATTGAGCATCTGCGACATCACCGGCTCCCGTATGTGCCCCGCGCCTTGCCATCATCAGGCGCTCGGCGACTGAGTGCCAACGAGCAATGTGGCGCAGGGTACCCCGCCGACGACGCCCTCGACCACATCGCGCAGTCTGCCGTGGCTCGCCGGGCCCTGCAGGACCCCGATCACCAGCAGGTCCACCGCGCTGCCGCGCATGCTCGACTCCAGCGCCTCGGGTAGGGGCCCCGTCTGGACGCTGCCGTCCACACTTACCTGCGCCTGACGCGCAACCTCCTCGGCCCGCTGCAGCGGGGCGTCGCCCACCGCACCCGCCTGTCCCTCTGGCACGACGATCAGAACGCGCAAGGGAAGGCTCAGTCCGGAAGCGAGCATTGCAGCGCTGCGCATCTCGGGCTCGACCGTTGCGCCGGCTTGAATCACCACCAGTATTCCCTTAGACGGCACGCGCGCCTGACGCGGAACCACCAAGAGCGGGCATGACGAGTGCACCGCGATCTGTCGCACCATCTCTCCGACCCGCAGCCGGCCGAGAAAACCGCGATGGCCGCGGCGTCGCGTGACCAGCAGGTCCGCACGCACCGCATGCACTTCTTCCACCACCTCGCGCCAGAGTTCGTCGCCGCGCCGGACACGAATTTCGGTTATCACACCGGCATCGCGGGCCCGCGCGGTGAAAGCGGACACGGCATCGGCCGTCGCGGCCTCGGCGTCTGCCACAAGGCCGTGCGCGACGACCTCGTATTCCGGATTGCTCAGCAGCGGTACCACGACGCTGAGCGGAAGTTGCAGCCGCTGCGCGAGTTCGATCGCGGCTGTCTCGGCACCCGAATCAAACTCGGTCCATTGCGTCATCAGCGCAACACGGCTCAGTGCAGTCGGGGCCGTCATGCTTCAGTGCCCCGGCGCGATCAGACCCGACGCGGCCAGCACCAGCACGGCCACCTGCAGCAGGCACAGCGCGGCAAAGAGTCGATCACCACGACGCAGGTAGATGCCGGTTACGGCCAGCAGCGGTAGCGCCGAGCAGCCCGAGAGGATCGCGATGCCGAGCATGTTCAGCATGTCGCCCCGCGTGATCGAACGGATCCAGGACCAACCTCCCTGCAGTCCGTGCTGCAGCATGAGTTCGCGCGACGGCAGGCGCCAGACCTGCGGCAGATGCTCCACTGGAATGACCGGAGGCAGCACACCGGTGACATACAGGCCGAAGGCGCCGACGAGCACCGCCAGACCGAGCCATCCGCTCCAGCGCAGCCACTCTGCGTAGCGGATCTGCTCGGGAGCAATGTCGATCTTGTTCATGGAAGGTCTCCCGGATGCCTACGGACCGGCTCAGATCCCGATTCCCAGGCCGACCATCAGCGCGCGACCACCGGCAAACAGCAGCATCGCAATGACCAGGCGCCGGATGATCGAGGCCTTCAGCACATGCAGCAGCCGTGCGCCAATCTTGGCACCGAGCATCATGCCGATCACGGACGGCGCCGCGATCACCGGCAGCACCGCACCGTTGTTCAGGTAGATCCACGCCGCCGACGAATCGACCAGCGAGAGTATGAAGCTGGAAGAGCCTGCGGCGACCTTCAGCGGTGCGCCCATCACCAGGTTCAGTGCGGGTACGTTCGCCCAGCCAGCGCCGAGGCCGAACATCCCCGCCAGCACGCCGATGAAGAGGAACAGCGCCAGTCCCTGCGGCGTGCGATGCATGCGCCACGCGACCTGCTGGCCCGAGGCACCATCCACGAAAACGCCGTGCATCCCCAGCAGTGTGGCCAGCCGGTCACTGCTTTGAACATCCGGGTACTCCGACTTGCGCGCCAGCAGCATGACCGCGACGATGCCCAGAATCGCGATCCCGAGTGCGATGCGTACGACGGAGTCCGGCAGGGCCAGGCCCAGCAGCGCGCCGAGCATCGAACTGAACGATGCGATCAGCGCCAGTGGCAGCGCCACACGCATGTTGGCCAGGCCGGCCCGCAGCAGCGACGGTCCGGCCGCAAGCGCGCTCGACAACGCCACGAGCAGCCCGGCCCCGCGCACGTAGTCCAGATGGAACGGAAAGAAGCCGCTGACCAGCGGCACGAACAGCACGCCGCCGCCGACACCGGCCGGAACCGCAATGATTCCGAGAAAGAAACAGACGACGAAGAGCGCCAGCGGCCATACCCACCACACGCTCGCGACGGCCGAGGTCTCGACCGCGCCCGGCGCCGCGTCGGCCAGTTCAGGGCACAGCAGCGCCATCAGCAGCAGCGACACCACGCGGCGCCGCACACCGGGTCCCGCCGGGCTCGCGGCGCGCCAGCCGGAGCCCGGCCCGGCGAGCCGTTGCAGGCGGGAACCGATGCCATCGATCATCGCTGCGATAGTGCCACGGCGGGAATCGTCGCCGCCCGCTTCTACCGCCTCTGCCGGAACGGCCTACCTGATCGGGCAAGCGATACCCACCCATGTGGGGGGCCCCTGCCGTTGCCAAAGCGGCTGATAGCTTGCGCCGAGTCATACAGTGTCCAATCGCACGCGGCGCTCAGCCGATGCAGGCGGCTCCTTCGACTACAGTGACCCGTCGCCGAAGACGATGCGGAGCCGAATGCGCCGCGGCGACGCTGATCGCTGTCGCGCCGGACTGCAGCCGCTCGACAGACAACCACGCACCCGGCGCACGGCCGGGCTGCAGAAGCAGAGGAGACACCGTGCCGGCACTGGTCAACCCTCACGGCGGCAGCGCGCTGAAACCGCTGCTGCTCGAAGCCACTGCGCGCACTGATGGGCTGGCGCGCGCGCAGTCGCTGCCGCGCGTGCGTGTGAGTTCGCGCGAAAAGGGCGACCTGATGATGCTGGGCATCGGCGGCTTCACGCCGCTCGACGGCTTCATGACGCACGGCGACTGGGAGCGCGTCTGCGACGGCATGAAGCTGGCCTCAGGGCTCTTCTGGCCGATCCCGATCACGCTGTCGACCGGTAAGGCGACCGCCGACTCAATCAGGACCGGCGCCGAGATCGCGCTCGTCGATCCCGAATCCGACGAGATCCTGGCGACGATGCGGATCACCGAGAAGTACTCGATCGACAAGGCGCACGAGTGCGCGATGGTGTTCCGCACCACTGACGCCGATCATCCGGGCGTCAAGATGGTGATGGAACAGGGCGAGGTCAACCTCGCCGGGCCGGTGCAGGTCCTTTCGAGCGGCGGTTTTCCGGAGAAGTACGGCGCGCTCTACATGACGCCGGCGCAGACGCGGGCGCTGTTCGAGTCGCTCGGCTGGTCGCGCATCGCGGCGTTCCAGACACGCAACCCGATGCACCGCTCGCACGAGTACCTCGCCAAGGTCGCGATCGAGGTCTGCGACGGCGTGCTGGTGCACTCGCTGCTCGGCGCGCTCAAGCCCGGCGACATCCCGGCCGATGTCCGCACGCGCGCGATCGCGTCACTGATCGAGGGTTACTTCGTCAAGAAGACAGTCGTCCAGGCGGGCTATCCGCTCGACATGCGTTATGCCGGCCCGCGCGAGGCGCTGCTGCACGCGCTGTTCCGCCAGAACTACGGCTGCTCGCACCTAATCGTCGGCCGCGACCACGCCGGCGTCGGCAGCTACTACGGCCCGTTCGACGCACACCATATCTTCGACGAGATCCCGGAAGATTCGCTCGAGACGCGCCCGCTGAAGATCGACTGGACGTTCTGGTGCTACAGCTGCGGTGGCATGGCCTCGGCCCGCACCTGCCCGCACGACGACAAGGAGCGCCTGCTCGTGTCCGGCACGAAGCTGCGCAAGTGGCTGTCGGAAGGCGCCGACGTGCCCGCCGAATTCAGCCGACCGGAAGTGCTTGCGATCCTGCGCGAGTATTACCAGGGCCTCGAATCGCACGAGCGCGTGGAAGTAAAACTGACCGGGCACTCTGCCCGCTGAGCCGCCACGAGAAGACCAAACCTAGGATAGATCCGGGAGGAAATCCACGATGTTCACCAGCAATCCGTTTGCCGCGCTTTCGGCTTCGCTTTCGCCTGCGGTCATGCAGGCGTACGTGGTCGTCATGTTCATACTTGTCATCGCGGGAACGCTCTTCGACGTCGTGCACAAGGGCAGCGCTCGGTACTTCTTCGAAAACTTTCGCCGATCGAAGGCAAAGGCGGCGCGGCCGGTCGGCGGCGGCGAGGCCCTGTCAATCGCCGTGCAGACTGCAGTGGTGGACGTGCTGGCCTCCGGCGAGTTCTGCAACCCGCGCCGGCGCATCGCGCACCTGCTGGGCATGTACGGATTCGTGCTCTATGTGCTCGCCACCGTGGTGCTGGTCTTCAACGCCTCAGCGAGCCCGATCTGGACGCAGCTCTGGTGGCTCGGCGGCCTGATGATCTGTGTCGGCGGCTACTGGTTCTGGTTCTTCATCCGCGTCGATGTCGCCGCCGAGGGCAACTCGCCGTTCCGCCTCGTCAAGGCAGACCTGTTCATCCTGTCGCTGCTCGCGAGCGCCACGCTGGGTCTGCTCTGGGCAGCTTCCGGCGGCGGGGTCGGCGTGCTCTTCGGTCTGTACATCCTCGCCACCACGGTGTTGTTCGCCGGCGTGCCCTGGTCCAAGTTCGCCCACATGTTCTTCAAACCCGCGGCGGCCTTCGAGAAAAGAGTCTCCGAGGCCAACGGCACCGCCGCTAACTTGCCAACCCAGACCCGTGATGACCCCGAGCAGCGGGCAAGACACTCCATGGAGCTGCTGCGAGACGCTCCGATGGACATGGGGCTTGGCATCAAGCGCGAAGCACCCCGCCACTATTAAGAAGAAGCAACCTGCACGTTCTGTTGGAAGAGATAAGGAGCCGGACTAATGCCTACCTTTGTCTACATGACAAGGTGCGACGGATGCGGACATTGCGTCGACATCTGCCCGTCGGACATCATGCACATCGACAAGACCTATCGCCGCGCCTACAACATCGAGCCGAACATGTGCTGGGAGTGCTACTCCTGCGTGAAGGCTTGTCCGCAGCATGCGATCGATGTGCGTGGATATGCCGACTTCGCCCCGCTGGGCCACAGCGTTCGCGTCCATCGCGACGAACAGAAAGGCACGATCGCCTGGCGGATCAAGTTCCGCAACGGCACCGAAAAGAACTTCCTGTCACCCATCACCACCAAGCCCTGGGGACAGGCGATCCCCAAGCTCGCGGAAGTTCCTGCACCCAGCAAGGAAATGCGCGACAGCGAGCTGCTTTATAACGAACCGAAGTACATCCGGCTGGATGACGGTGGCCTGCGCACGCTCGAGTCCGCAGGTCTCAAATTGAAGATGGGGGTCTACTACTGATGGCCTACGAAACGATCATCGAAGACGGCATCGATATTCTTGTCGTCGGCGCAGGCCTCGGCGGCACCGGCGCCGCCTGGGAGGCGAGATTCTGGGGCCAGAACAAGAAGATCGTCATTGCCGAGAAGGCCAATATCGATCGCTCGGGCGCGGTTGCCCAGGGTCTGTACGCGATCAACTGCTACATGGGAACGCGCTGGGGCGAAAACAACCCGGAGGACCATGTCCGCTACGCGCGCATCGACCTGATGGGGATGGTGCGAGAGGACCTGCTGTTCGACATGGCCCGTCACGTCGACTCCACGGTGCATCAGTTCGAGGAGTGGGGCCTGCCCATCATGAAGGACCCGAAAACCGGGCGCTATCTGCGTGAAGGGCGATGGCAGATCATGATTCACGGCGAGTCCTACAAGCCCATCGTGGCCGAGGCAGCCAAGAAATCGGCGGACAAGGTCTTCAACCGTATCTGCGTCACCCACTTGCTGATGGACGACAGCAAGGAGAACCGGGTCGCCGGTGCCGTCGGATTCAATGTCCGCACGGGCAACTACCACGTCTTCAAGTCCAAGACCGTGATCTGCGGTGCCGGCGGTGCCTCCAACATCTTCAAGCCGCGCTCGGTGGGCGAAGGCTCCGGCCGGACCTGGTATGCACCCTGGTCCTCCGCGTCCGCGTATGGCCTGATGATCAATGCCGGCGCCAAGATGACGCAGATGGAAAACCGCATCGTCCTGGCGCGTTTCAAGGACGGCTATGGCCCGGTCGGCGCGTACTTCCTGCACCTGAAAACCTATACGCAGAATGGCCTGGGCGAGGAGTACGAGTCCAAGTGGTTTCCCGAGCTGCAGAAGATGGTCGGCAAGGAATACCTTGACCCGGAAGCCTCGCATTTGACGCATCGGCCTATCCCGACCTGCCTGCGCAACCACGCGCTGATCAATGAAGTCAATGCCGGCCGCGGCCCCATCCACATGGTGACGATGCGCGCGTTCCAGGACCCGCATCTTGAAGAGGTCGGTTGGGAAAACTTCCTCGGCATGACCGTCGGCCAGGCCGTCCTGTGGGCGTCTACCGATGTGGACCCCAAGAACGAGAACCCTGAGCTGACCACCTCCGAGCCTTACGTCATGGGCTCGCACGCGACCGGTTCGGGTGCCTGGTGCTCCGGCCCCGAGGACATTTCCCCTCCGGAATATTTCTGGGGCTACAACCGCATGACAACCATCGAAGGCCTGTTCGGTGCTGGCGACGCGGTCGGCGGCACGCCGCACGCCTTCTCATCAGGGTCGTTCACCGAAGGCCGCCTCGCCGCGAAGGCGGCCTGCAAGTACATCGACGACGGCAAGGGCGAAGGAATCGTTGTCTCCGATGAGCAGATCCAGCGCCGCAAGCGCGAGATCTACAAGCCGCTGGAGCACTACAAGGTCTACCGCAACGAGATCGTGGCGGGCGATGTCAACCCGCACTACATCAACCCCAAGCAGGGCCTGGATCGCCTGCAGAAGCTGATGGACGAGTATTGCGGCGGCGTGACCGTCAACTACATGACCAACGAGAAGCTCCTTAACATCGGTCTGAAGAAGCTCGCGATCATGGAGGAAGACCTCGAGAGCCTGGCTGCGAAGGACATCCATGAATTGCTGCGCGCCTGGGAACTGAAGCACCGCCATCGCGCCGCCGAGTGCGTGACGCAGCACACGCTGTTCCGCAAGGAGACCCGGTGGCCGGGCTACTACTACCGCGGCGACGCCATGAAGGTGGACGACAAGAACTGGCACGTGCTGACGGTGTCGCGCCGCGATCCGAAGACCGGCGAATACACCATGGAGAAGGCACCCTGTTATCACCTGGTTGGGGATGAGAAGCAGCAGGAACCCCAGGCCCACGCGTGAACATCGTCGAGAAAACCGATGAGGAGATCCTGGCCCTGGCCAAGCCCCTGTGGCTCGACCTCGTCAAGTACTCGAACGAAGGCAAGTACGGGGAATTCGCGAGAAACTTCTCCAGTTCGCTGGCGCGTGCCATCGACCAGGTTGTCGCGGGTCACCAGTTTGCCAACAGCGAACTGGCGAGGAGCCTCGCCGAAGAAGTCGACTCGCTGGGCATCATCCGCCGGGGCGAGCATGTGACGGTGCTTTACCGGCAGCGCAGCACCAAGAAGCCAGGCGAATGGCTCGGCAGACTGGTCCTCGGGTATGAGGATGGAAAGGTCAGGATCTTCGGTGCCTCCATTTTCTGAATGTTTCGTCGGAATCTGACGTGAGCGAAGTCATCCGGACCGGCAAGTTCGTCGAACTGACCTACAAGGTGGCCGACAGGAAGACGGGGCATGTCCTCACCAGGGTCGAGTTCCCGTTGAACTATGTTCATGGACACAATGAGATTCTGGCTCCTTCGGTCCACAGGGAACTCGAAGGCAAGTCAGCCGGCGACGTCATCGAGGTGGCGATCGATGGCAATCAGATCTTCGGCCCCAGGGACGAGTCGCTGGTTTTTTCCGATGACATCGAGAACGTGCCCGAGGAATATCGGCAAGTCGGCACCTCCATCCTGATGGAGAACGACAGTGGCCAGACCCGCAGCTTTCTAGTAACGCACATGGACGACGAGAGACTGACCGTCGACGGAAACAACCCGCTGTGCGGCAGGGAAGTCGTCTTTACACTCGAAATACTGACCGTGCGCGACGCAACCGATGAAGAGACCAAAGCGGGCGGGGCGATCGATGCGGGCGCCAACATCGACCCAGCGCTCCTGAGACCGGTTTGAGCGGCAACCCTCACTACACGGCAAGAAAGGTGACTTATGAGCGACCACAAGCCTCCCCCCGCCAAGGTTCCTGACGGCGTCACGCCATATGTGACTACGCGTCAGATGCCGCCCAACGAAAAGGGCTTCGTCGGTTACGAAACCATCTGGAAGCCGTTCCAGAAGGAAGCCGAGTACAAGACGCCGAAAAGGCCGTAGGCGCATTGCCGCAGCATCGCTCAGCCGGATCGCGGCTCGGATGTGAAGCTGGACGACGGAACTGGCGCGGCTTCACGTTGTACCCCTTCGGCAGAGACACGGGCAAATGGACTATGGAGAAGGCACCCCGTATCACATCATCGACTGACGGGGCGGACTGCGGACCGCCCCCTTTTCCATTCCAGCGACGAGAACCATTATGAAAATCAGCCAGTACATGAGCCGGTCGGTGGTCACCGTGACCCCGCAGACCGAGTTTCATCGTGCGTTCGACCTGATGCGCAGCCGAAACATCCACCACCTGCCGGTGGTCGACGGCGGGCGGGTCGTCGGCATAGTGGCCGAGCGTGACCTGCTGCTCGCGGCGGCCAATTTCGGATCGTCGGAGGTTCCGATCGGCGAGATCATGCGCAGTCCGGCGGTCTGCGTGGGCGAAAGTGCCCTCCTGAAGGAAGCCGCACGCCTGCTCGTCGTGCGGCACATCGGAAGCCTGCCGGTGCTCGATGCCAAGAAGGCATTGGTCGGCATCATCACCGAGACCGATATTTTTAAGATCGCCGCGGGAATGCTGCGCGCCCGTCCGGTGGTTCGGAAATCTGCCGCGAAGTCCGCGCGTCGGGCGCCGAAAAAAGCCGCCAAGCGCGCGAAGCCGGCAGCCCGCAAGGCGGTTCGGAGCCGTTCGTAGGGCCAACGGTGCGTCTCGTCCGCCCGCCCAGAGGATGAGCGACTTGATCCACGACCCAGCGTCGTCATCGCTGGGCGAACCGACGAAATGTCGCCGGAGAAGCTGGCGGAGGTTGCAGCGGACGACCGGTACGAATCGGTGAAGGTGCAGCCATGGCCGATACCCGTTCCAGCCTGGACAGGGAGATTTTGGTACCCACCGACGAGGAAGGCTACCTCATCGACTCGTCGGACTGGGACGAGCCAGTCGCTGAGGCACTCGCGCGCCGCGAGGATATCGTGCTCACCGACGATCACTGGCGCGTGCTCCGATTCATGCGCGGGTTCCATGACGAGCACCAGTTGATCCCGGACGCCCGCTTCGTGATCCGATTCCTTGCGGACGAGATGGGCCTGGGCGACGCCGCGCGCCAGCGGCTGTTCGAACTCTTTCCGTACGGCTACGTCAGGCAGACCTGCAAGATCGCCGGAATGCGGCGGCCGCGCGCCTGGAGCACGGGGTAACGCTCCGAGCGTCAGTGCTTGCGGTCCAACACCGCCATGTGCTTGCCCGACGTGCTCATGCGCGACCCGACCAGCGGAATGTGCCGGCCCGGCAGCAGCATGTTCCAGTAGATCGGCCTGAACGCCAGCTTGCCGAGATGATTCAGCCGCGTTTCCTTCAGCAATGACATGGGACCGATGATGGGCAGCGGGAAGCTGCCCGGAACCGGTTGGATGTCGTAGTTGAAGTCGATCAGTATCGCCTTACCATGGCCGGTTTCGATGAAGCAGTTGGCATGGCCGTCGGCCAGCGGCAACGCCGCCTTGCCGTCGATTTCGCGAAGCAGGTTGTGCACCACCACCTCGGCCTGGAAATGCGCGACCGAGCCGGCCTTGGAGGTCGGGACATTGGTGTTGTCGCCGACCAGGAAGATGCGCTCGGCCTTGATCGATTTGAGCGTCTGCTTATCGGTCAGGCCGAAGCCGATGCCGTCGCCAAGGCCGGCGTCGTCGATCAGGTCCGAACCTTCGTGTGGCGGGATCGTCACCAGCAGGTCATAGGGAACCGCCTTGCCGTCCGGGCAAACGATGGTCTTGTCCGTAACAGCGGCGAGCGAAGCGTTGGGGATGACCTTCACGCCCTTCTCGAGCAGCATGTCGGTCAGCACCTCGTTGCAGATCGGCTTGGTAAACGCACCGGTAAGTGGGGTGACCAGCGTCAGTTCGGTCTTGCCGCGCAGACCTCGCTGCGTCAGGTAGTCGTCCACCAGGCATGCGAACTCGAGCGGCGCCACCGGGCACTTGATGGGCATCTCGGCGATGTCGATCACCAGGTCGCCCCCCTGGAAACTCTCCAGCGCCCCGGCCAGCCGCAGCGCGCTGTCGGGCGTGTAGAAACCGTGCGCCTGCCGGCCCCAGCGCTCCGCAAGGCCGTCGATCACCTCGGGCAGCGTTCGCGATCCCAGGGCCAGCACCAGCCAGTCGTAAGCGTGACTGCCTTGGTCCGTAGTCACCCTTCGCTGCGCGGTGTCGATGTCTGTTGCCCGCTCGCACCGGTATTCGACTCCTGGCCCGACAAAATCCGCATTGGGGCGCTGGATATCGGCCAGCGTCCTGTATCCGGGCATCTGGAACGGGAGGAAGAGCATGCCCGGCTGGTAGGTGTGCACCGGCGAATTGCCGATCAGCGTGATGCGCAGCGGCACCCTCCTGCCGCGCGCCGCCTTCGCCAGGAGATTGGCAGTGACCAGGCCGCCCGTCCCGTCGCCGAGTATCAGTACGTTCGTCGCCATCGTGGGCTCCAGTTGGGCATGCCTCACGCGCCGACACCCGGCGATCGTGACAGCCCTGCCGAGGAGCATGCACGCCCACGGCGCGGGCGGCCCCGCGCCAGATCAAAGCGCTGCTATCGCAATGCCGTCCAGGCGAGCGCACCCGCTGCGTTAGCTCAACAATTGGATCCGTCACTCTGGCATGGTCTGGATCGTAATACCGAACCCGAGGGGAGGCAGCGATGCTGCGCGCACTGTTGATCGCTTTACTGGCGGCGGTTTCGACCGTTGTGTTGGCCGCCGATCCGAATCCTGTAGTGACTTATACGAAACAGGCAAAGTTCGAGGATGTGCGTGACGACCTGAAGATGGCGATCGAGGGCAAGGGGCTCGTCATCGATTACCAGTCGCATCTGAACAGCATGCTCGAACGCACGGGCAAGGATGTGGGCTCGGCGCAGAAGCTTTTCGTCGATGCGCAGGCTTTCGTCTTCTGCAGCGCCAGCCTGTCGCGCAAGATGATGGAGGCGGACCCGGCCAATGTGGCGATGTGCCCTTATGCAATGGTTGTCTACGCAACCGCGAAGGAGCCGGGCAAGGTCTACGTCTCGTATCGCCGTCCGTGGCGTCCCGACGGATCCGCTGCATCCAAGGCGTCACTGAAGGAGGTCGACGCTCTGCTGGATGCGATTGCACGCGAGGCGGTGCGGAAGAAATAGCCCGCAGCACTGCGAAGCGCGCGGACGCAGGTCCGCGCGGCACCACCACGAGCTTTGGTCAGAGCTGGGTTGCGCTCGGCTGTGCGTTACTTGCCGCGTGCGCGTCCCCTTCCGGAACGCCCTGCCACATCATTTCGTAGCCGAGTTCCCGGGTGTCGACGCACATGTCGGCCAAGGCCGCGAACTTGGCCTTGAACACCGAATCAGCATGCGACCGCTCGTGCTCGTCGAACGAGCGCCAGTAGGTGGCGATCACCAGGTCGTGGTCGGCGGCCTGGGTGCTGCCCAACGAACCTTCGTCCGAAACGAAGCCGGAAAAGCGGAACACCTGCCCCGCAATGAACCCGCCCTTGTCGCCGCCGTAGGTTTCCTTGACGACGTTGCACATCTCGGCCAGCGCAAGCTCGACATCGTCGTAGGTGATGCCCGGCTTCAGCTTAAGAGTGTTGAACAGCAGCTTCCCGCCGTACGGAATCGTGATCGGACCGAACATGTCGCCTCCTGGCTCGGAATCGGATTGCAATCAGATAAGGCTACCGCTGCAGCCTTCAAGCCGAATCCAGGATAACGCCATGTCCCTGCTCGCCCAGTGGTTGAGCGCAGACGTTTCGTACGGGCAACTTAAACGGACTTGACGGGCCGATCGAAGAACCAGAGCACGAACACAAGGCCCGCCGTCATCACCGGAATCAGCAGCGGGTTGACGATTCCGGCCACCAGCGGGGCGATCATCAGGAAGAAGCGCAGCCCCCAGCTGTAGAGCAGGCCGGCGCGCTCGACGTACACCTGCGCCAGCGGATCGAGGGGTTTGCGCTCCGCGGACTGCGCCGGCATCGACATCACGAAGCCCGCGTGGTTGTAGTAGCGCATCGCCATCGACGAGCACACGTACGAGGCAAACAGCGCCAGCATCAGCAGCGCCTCGAGGACGGGCCGCAGCGGCAGCCCGCCCTCGGCCTGCGGATGGGAGATGCTTTCGAGCACCGAGCCACCGGCCAGCGTGATCGTGCCCATCAGGGCCAGCGCCGCGGTCGAGGCGCCGATCGTCGCCGACATCAGCGAGTTACGCAGCGTCTGGACCGCGACGATCTCGAAGCCCGGCCGCTCGCTCAGAGCGGCGGCCCAGCTGGCGCGCATCCGAGCGTGCGCCGTGCGCGCCATGCGCTCCGGCGTGCGCCGACCCACCCAAAGCACCCAGCCTTCGTAGACGATGAAGACCGCGAGGCTGACTGCGAAGGCGACCCAGGCCATCACGTCACGGCGTCGGGCAGCGCGATGCGTCGCCCGGCACTTTGCCCACCAACAACAGGAACGCCGAAAATGGTCCCATGTTGCCCATGGCCTCGAACTTCGGTCCCGAGAAGTGCAGGCGGCTGAGCATCATCGCCCGCATCGGGCCGTAATCGCCCTTGCCCATCTCGAGCCAGCGCGAGGTATCGGCGCTCATCACGTAGTCGGAGCCGGAGTCGAGTCTGGCGGTCTGCACCGCACCGCCAAATGTGCAGATTGCCCTGTCGTCCTTCGACACGATGCGCATCTCAGCGGTCGGCTGCTCGCCGCAGTCGCGGCGATAGAGCTGCATCACCTTGAAGCCGCGCCCGGCGTCGTTCTTGATCCAGCCGGACTCAAACAGGGCCCCGGTCAGTTGAGGTTCCTTGTTCCACGCCTCGCAGGCCTGCGCGGCCCACTGCGGCGACATCAAAATCTCCGCCTGGGCCGAGGCCTGCAGCGCCAGTCCAGCGCAGGCAATGCCTATCACGGACCGCAGGATCATCGAGAACTCCATGTCGTGAACTCCGTCAGGTGAACATCTAGCCCCTGCAGCGCCCGTCCGCTCCGACCTTCAGGTAGGTGGCCAACCAGGACCGGGCGCGCAGCCGCGCATGACGCGCCGCGAGCTTTTCCTCAGGCGAAGCATCGGGTCGAAAGTCGAACGCGCGGCGCGCCATCGGGTACATCTGCAGCTCGACCGGGACCCCACGCTGCCCAGAGCGCATAGAACGCGCGCCCGTTGACCATGCGGCGAACCTCGAAGTCGGCGTCGCCGATCAGCATCAGCACCGGCGCCTTGATCTGCGCGATCTCCGCTGCGACCGAAAAGAGTTGCTGCGGCTCGGGCGCGTTCGGGTTCTGGAAGTGCCCGTAGTAGGAAACGATGGCGGCGATGTCGTTCGGCCGCTTCGCGGCCAGCCGGACCGCGTAGTACGGTCCCCGCGACAGCGCGACGATACCGACCGGCCCCTTGCAGACGTCCTTGCGCGCGAGCAGCGCATCGAGCCCGGCCTCGACGTCGTCTTCACTTTCCGGGTAATGGCGATCGGGCCAGCGCTCGATCATGTTCGCCTGCTGCCAGTCCGGCGCCAGCACCAGGAAGCCCTGGGCCGCGAGTTCCCGCATGTGCGCGCGGTCCTCGTTCTCGAATCCGCGCTTGGCATGTATGTAGAGCACCGGTGGAAAGGGCCCGGAACCCGGGGGCCGGGCCACCTCCAGCGGGACTTCGTACCTGCCGGTCGACACGCTGGATTTCTCGAGTGGCTCCGCGGCGCTCGAGCTGGCCGGCCCGATGAGCAGCGACAGGGCAACCCAGACCAGCCGCAGCGTCATGACTCGGGTGCTGAGCTGTCGAGCGAAATGATCTGGAAGGACAGTGTTTCGAGATCGCCCAGCACCATCGTCGCTTCAGCGCCGATCCCCGCAACGGTGCCCGGGTTGACCAGCGGAGTGAGGCCGCGCACGC
Source organism: uncultured beta proteobacterium (assembly GCA_963766365.1). GTDB lineage: Bacteria > Pseudomonadota > Gammaproteobacteria > Burkholderiales > Burkholderiaceae_F > JALORV01. Next base: position 78,774 of record CAVXZK010000004.1, on the reverse strand, counting down.
CCTCGACGTTTTCAACCAGCGCGACGTGACTGTGGCCGCAGAAAACCGCGTCGAAGTCTCCGGTGCAGGCCATGCCGCGCGCGAGGTGCGGATAGTGCGTCATGAAGAGCCGCCGTCCGCCCAGCGCAAAGGATGCATCGCCGCCGTAGTAGGTCAGCGCCCCCTTCGATCCCTGCGCCATCCGCTGCATCGACAGCATGTCGCCGAGGTTATTGCCATGGACGACGTGCAGGGGCAGACCGACCGCCAGCGCCGACCGCAGCGAGTTCGGCCCGATGATGTCACCACAGTGCAGGATCGCCTGGGCGCCCCAGTCACGCGCGCGCGCGACCGCGGCCGCCAGAGGCGCGCCATGGTCGTGGCTGTCAGAAACGACACCGATCTTCATGTTTGTACCCTGCGGACGCAGTGTCAGGAGCCGGGGCGGGCTCGCAGTCGCAGAGGTCTACAGTATCCCAGTGGCCACGACCCCGCGTCCTACCAAAGTGGGTAACGCTGCGGCTCCCTTCCTCGGGAGTAGACAGGGCGCGGAGCGGCCCCGCCTAATGCGGCCTTGGCCGTGTGCGTCGACGCAGGCGCCGCTTACGCTCGGCTTGGCTCAACCCGACACGGCTACCAGGTCCTTCGTGCCGCCTCGCACACCGAGCGTTCTCCGATGCCCGACTCACCTCCGCGCGCCTCCTCCCGCACGACCGACGTGCGCACGACGACCTGCTACATGTGCGCGTGCCGTTGCGGCATACGGGTGCATCTGGACGACGGCAAGATCCGTTACATCGAGGGCAACCCCGAGCATCCGCTGAACCACGGCGTCATCTGTGCCAAGGGTTCGTCGGGGATCATGAAGCAGTACTCACCGGCGCGGCTGACGCGGCCGCTGCTGCGCAAGGCGAGTGCCGAGCGCGGCGCCGGCGAGTTCGAGGCCATCAGCTGGGAGCGGGCCTTCGAGATCCTGACGGAGCGGCTGTCGAAGATCCGCGCGACCGACCCGAAGAAGTTCGCGCTCTTCACCGGGCGCGACCAGATGCAGGCGCTGACGGGCCTGTTCGCGCGCCAGTTCGGCACGCCGAACTACGCCGCACACGGCGGCTTCTGCTCGGTCAACATGGCCGCCGGAATGATCTACACCATCGGCGGGTCGTTTTGGGAGTTCGGTGGGCCCGACCTCGGCCGCGCCAAGCTCTTCTTCATGCTCGGCACGGCGGAAGATCATCACTCCAATCCGCTGAAGATCGCGATTTCAAAGTTCAAGCGGCGCGGCGGCCGCTTCGTGTCCATCAATCCGGTGCGGACCGGCTATTCGGCCGTTGCAGACGAATGGGTACCAATCAAGCCGGGCACCGACGGCGCGCTGCTGCTGGCGCTGATCCACGAGATCATCGAAAGCGGCCTGTACGACCGTGACTTCCTGGTTCGCTACACGAACGCCGGCCAGCTCGTGAACGTCGAGGAGACCAACGACGAGTTCGGCATGTTCGTGCGCACCGAAGTGCCCGAAGAAGAGGCCTGCTACGACCCGCAGAACAAGCTGTGGTGGGACCGCACGACCAATGCGCCGGTGCTGACGCACACTGAGGGCGCCGATCCATTCCTGCTCGGCACCTTCAAGCTCGCCGACGGCACGTCGGTCAAGCCGTCGTTCCAGTTGCTGCAGGAGCGCGTGCGTGACTGCACGCCCGACTGGGCCAGTCAGATCACCGGCATTCCGGCGGCCACCATCCGCAGGCTCGCGCACGAACTGGGCATTACCGCCCGAGACGAGACGATCGAGCTGCCGATTCCGTGGACCGATTCCTGGGGCGTCGAGCACGACTCCGTCACCGGCAATCCGGTGGCGTTCCACGCCATGCGTGGACTCGCAGCCCACTCGAACGGATTTCAGACGATCCGAGCACTGGCAATCCTGATGACGCTGCTCGGAACGATCGACCGCCCCGGCGGTTTCCGCCACAAGGCACCGTTCCCACGCCCGATTCCGCCCTGCGCGCGCACGCCAAACACACCCCTGGCGATCCGGCCCAACAGTCCGCTCGACGGGATGGCGCTTGGCTGGCCATCGGACCCCGATGATCTGTTCGTCAACGATGACGGCAGTCCGGTGCGCATCGACAAGGCATTCTCCTGGGAGTATCCGCTCGCGGTGCACGGGCTGATGCATAACGTCATCACCAATGCCTGGCGGGGCGATCCCTATCGCATCGACACGCTCCTGATCTTCATGGCCAACATGGCATGGAACTCGACCATGAACACGGTCGAGGTGCGCAAGATGCTCAATGATCGCGACGAGAACGGCGAATACAAGATTCCGTTCCTCGTCGTCTGCGACGCCTTTCAGTCGGAGACGACGGCGTTCGCCGACCTCGTGCTGCCGGACACCACGTACCTCGAGCGGCACGACGTGATGTCGATGCTCGACCGGCCGATTTCCGAGTTCGATGGGCCGGTGGATGCCGTTCGGATTCCGGTTCTGCCACCGACCGGCGAATGCAAGCCGTTCCAGGAGGTGCTGATCGAGCTGGCCGCCCGCCTGAAGCTGCCGGCGTTCACGCGCCCCGATGGCAGCCGAAAGTTCCGCAACTACCCGGATTTCATTGTCAACTACGAGACCGAGCCGGGCTCGGGTATCGGCTTCCTGTCGGGCTGGCGCGGCCGCAGCGGCGAGAAGTTCATGAAGGGCGAGCCCAATCCGCAGCAGTGGGAGCTCTATGAGAAGAACAATTGTGTCTTCCACCACAAGTTGCCGCCGTCCTACCAGTACATGCGCAACTGGAACAAGGGCTATCTCGAATGGTCACGCCGCAACCGCATCACGCGCTACGACGAACCGATCTTGATTCACCTGTATTCGGAAGTGCTGCAGAAGTTCCGCACGGCGGCGCAGGGCAAGGGCCTGTCGCGCAAACCGCCGGAGCACCTGCGTAGCCGCATCACCACCTACTTTGATCCGCTCCCGTTCTACTACCCGCCTCTGGAAGTGCAGGCCACGGACACGCAGACGTATCCGCTCGCCGCGGTGACGCAGCGACCGATGGCGATGTACCACTCCTGGGACTCGCAGAACGCCTGGCTGCGGCAGATCCACGCGCACAACTACCTGTTCGTTAATCCGCGCACCGCGCGCGCCTCCGGAATCGAGGACGGCGACTGGATCTGGGTCGAATCGCAATGGGGCAAGGTGCGCTGCATGTGCCGCCATTCCGAGGCCGTCGAGGCGGGCACGGTGTGGACCTGGAATGCGATCGGCAAGGCGGCCGGCGCGTGGGCGCTTTCGCCCGACGCCAACGAGGCGCGCAAGGGCTTCCTGCTCAATCATCTGATCTGCGAGGAACTGCCCGCCCATGGCGGAGGCCGCGTTTCGAACTCCGATCCCATCACCGGCCAGGCGGCCTGGTACGACGTGCGCGTGCGCATCCGCAGGGCCGATGCCGCGGAAGAGCCCGTGACATCGCCGCAGTTCGCGCCCCTCACCGCGTTCCCGGGCATGGAGACCGCGCGCAAGCTGTGGCTTGCCTACACGACACGCGGCAACGGAGGCGCGCGGTGACCCAGCTCGACCTTCGGGAGCGCTCGCTGTGACGCAGCTCGCGCTGGTCATCGACCTCAACGTGTGCGTGGGCTGTCATGCCTGCGTGACGAGCTGCAAGGAGTGGAACACGTCAGGCAATGCGGGGACGATGTCGGACCTCCGGCCGTACGACGCCGATCCGACCGGCACGTTCTTCAACCGTGTGCAGACCTTCGAGGTCGGCGAGTTTCCGGATACGCAGACGGTGCACTTTCCGAAATCCTGCCTGCACTGCGAAGAACCGCCGTGCGTCCCGGTCTGTCCGACCGGGGCCAGCTACAAGCGGCCCGAGGATGGCATCGTCCTGGTGGACTACGACAAGTGCATCGGATGCAAGTACTGCTCCTGGGCCTGCCCCTACGGTGCGCGGGAGATCGACGAACGCCAGAAGGTGATGAAGAAGTGCACCCTGTGCGTCGATCGAATCTATGACAAGACGCTGCCGCCCGCTGAACGCCGACCGGCGTGTGTCATGGCGTGCCCTACGAGCGCAAGGCTGTTCGGCGACATCCACGATCCGGCGTCCGACGTCTCGCAAGCGATCCGCGAGCGCGGCGGTTATCCGCTGATGCCCGAATGGGGCACTCAGCCCGCCAACCACTACCTGCCGCGGCGGCGCACCGAGTTGACGATTGAGGAGGATGAACTGGTCCGCGCTGACAACCCGCTGAAGATTGACGGCAAACTGCCCAAACCGCCGCTGAGAGATCCGGCGCTGGACGACGTGACGTCCTGGTAAACCTGCTGCGTCATCTACCGCGCCTTTCCCGCCCATGCATCCCGCCTTTTCCGTCATTTTTCTCACCACGCTGATCGGCGCGGGTCAGGGATTGTTCCTCGCGCTCTTTTCCGCGGAACTCGGCGCACGACTCGGCTGGCTCGATCCCGCGGACGCGGGTTTCTACGTCGGCGGCGCCGTGCTGGTCTGCGGGCTGATGGTGATGGGGCTGATTGCCTCCATCTTTCACCTCGGCCGCCCCGAGCGCGGCTGGCGCGCGGCGACGCGCTGGCGCACGTCGTGGCTGTCACGCGAGATCATTGTCCTGCCACTCTTCGTCGCCGGAGCGGTGGCCTATGGCGCAGCCCACTGGATCCGGGGAGCCGTGTGGATGCAGCAGCTGCCGGTGTCGACACTGACCATCGGAGCCGTCACGGCCCTGCTGTCACTGGCGCTCTTCATCAGCACCGGGATGATCTACGCCTGCCTCAAGTTTCTGCAGGAATGGGCAACGCCGTTGACCGTGGCCAACTATCTGCTGCTCGGCTGCGCCTCCGGCTTTACGCTCGCAACCGCCTACGCCGCCGCCGCCGAACCCGTGCTGGCACCTTTCTTCGGGGCATGCGCGCTGGCGCTCAGCGGCCTCGCATTCGTCACGCGCAGCGCCTCTTTGATCCGCAACGCGCGTTTGAAGCCGCGCTCGACGCTGCAGTCGGCGATCGGCATCAAGCACCCGCGCATTGTGCAGATGGCACAGGGCATGATGGGCGGCGCGTTCAATACGCGCGAGTTCTTTCACGGCAGGTCCCTCGGGTTCCTTCGTTCGGTGAAGTGGATCTTCCTGGTGCTGACTTTCCCGGTGCCCGCGGCGCTGGTCGTTGCCGGACTTGCGCTCGGCTCCCTGCCGTTGCTGGGACTGGCGTTTGCGGTCCAGTACCTGGGGTTGCTTGCCGAGCGATGGTTCTTCTTCGCCCAGGCCAACCATCCGCAGAACCTCTACTACCAGGCTGTGGCCTGAACGCAAGGCGCGGGCAATTTTCGAATAGTATTGACGGGTTCTCTACGAGCCCGACGGGCCCGCACCCGTGAAGAATGACACGCTCGGCCTGACCGAGACCCTTGCCGATCTGCCTGACCGAACCACCCTGCACGAAGATGACGTGCCCAGGGAGTCGGTCCTCGTGGACTTTCTCGGTTTGGTCGTACGGCTGACCGGCGCACGCGCGGGCGCGATCCGTGCGCCGACCGCGGACAGTTCGAGGCTCCAGCTGATCGCCTCGGTCGGACTGCCCAGCGAGCTTTGCCAGCGCGACACCCTCAAGCCAGCCAGTTGCGGCATGTGCGGGGCGGCATTGCAGAGCGCACTGACGCGACAGGCTACGCCACAGCTGGGCTGCGAGATTCTCTATTCCGGAGCCCTTTTTGGAGCCGAAAAGGGGCGCGCCGTCGCGGTGCCGCTGGATCATCGCGACAAGCCGATCGGCGTGCTGAACCTGTTCTTCTCGGAAGGGCGCGATCCGCCGGCGGGGATCACGCACCTGCTGCGGCCCTTCGGCCAGTTGCTCGGGCTGGCACTGGAAAACGAACGGCTGGCGCGCGAGAACCTGCAGGCGCGTGTCGCGGCCGAGCGCCAGTCCATGGCCGCCGACATCCATGACGCGCTGGCGCAGTCGCTGACCTTCGTGCGCATGCGCATGTCGCTGCTGCACGACGCCCTGCAGCAGAACGATGCGCCCACCGCGCTCGTCTACTGGACGGATGCCAGCGACGAACTGCGCAGTGCGCACGGCAGGCTGCGCGAGATGATTTCGATGTACCGCGCCGGGATGGACTCGCGCGGACTGGTGACATCGCTGGCCGAACTCGGCGCAGCGTTCCGCAGCCGGACCGGCATCGAACTGGCACTCGACTGCCGCGTCGATGACTTCGGCCTGAGCTCAGAACGCCAGCTGCAGGTCTTTTACATCGTCCAGGAAGCGCTGACGAACATCGGCCACCACTCCGGCGCGCGGTCCGCCCGGGTGACGATCGATCGCGACGGCGCAGACCTGCGCGTGGTCATCGAAGACAACGGCTGCGGACCGAGCGACGAGGTCCTCGATCCGCGCTGTGCCGGACGGCTGTCCGAGGCCGGCCACCACGGTCTGCAGATCATGCGCGAGCGCGCCGGCCGCGCCGGCGGCCGCCTGCACATCGGTGCCCTTCCCGAGGGCGGCACACGCATCACGCTGACGCTCGACGGCGTCACGAAGTCAGGCCTGCTGTGAGTGCGGCGCCGATCAAGCTGGTGCTGGTCGACGATCACGCGCTGGTACGCCAGGGGCTCGCCGATCTGCTGTCACGTGGCGCCGGAATGCAGGTCATGGCGACCACCGGCCGCGCCGACGAAGCGTGGGACCTGCTGCAGCAGCACCGGCCGGACCTGTTGATCCTCGACCTGAGGATGAGCCCGATCGATGGAATTGCGCTGCTCAAGAGCCTGCGCGACAAGGGATCAGACACACCGGTGCTGGTTCTGACCATGAGCGAGGCTGCCGAGGATCTCGCGGCGGCGCTGCGCCTGGGCGTACGTGGCTATCTGCTGAAGGACATGGAGCCTGCCGATGTGATCGAGGCGATCCGTCGCGCCGCACGCGGTGAACTTGTCGTTGCACCGTCGATTTCAGGAAAACTGGCCACGATCCTGCAAACGGGTGAAGAACCGGGCAGTGCGGCCAGCCTCGCCAAGCAGTTGACCGGACGCGAGCGCCAGATCCTCGGCTATGTCGCATCCGGGTTCAGCAACAAGGCCATTGCCCGCGCGCTTGGCATCAGCAACGACACCGTGAAGCTGCACGTTCGGCACATCCTTGCGAAACTCGGCTTGACCTCGCGCGTCGAGGCAGCCGTGTTCGCGGTGCAGAACCGCGGCGCGCTCGGCATGGAAGAGCGCCCAGCCAAGCCGTAGTGCCTTTCTTTGAAGGCAGGTCGGCGGGGCGCCCGTCCAGCCCTTGGCAGGGTCTAGGCGCCGTCTCCGTTCGACCGCCGCTCTGCAATCACGGTCGAGAAGCGCTTGACCCGGTCAGCACCGGCGGCAAAGTCCTGCACCTGATGCTCGAGCAGGTGCCAGGACGCGAAGCGGGCGAGCAGTGCGCTGTCGTCGAACAGGCAATAGCGGTCGGGCTCGAACATGTCGAGGAACGTTGTGCCCTCGATCAGGACATTCACGGCGAGGATGCCGCCGGCTGCGGTCGCGCGCTGCATTTCCGTCAGCAACCGGTCCGCATCCGCGCACGAGAAGAACATCAGCAGGCCGATCGAGACGACCGAGTCATACGTGAATGTCGTCTGCCAGCGCGATAGCTCGCACTGCTGCACCTGCAGTGCGAGGGACTCGTCCTTCGCACGGCGCTGCAGATCGGCCACGGCATGCTCGCACGCGTCCATGGCCGTGACCGCATGGCCGCGGCGCGCCGCGGCGAGCGAGAAGTTGCCAAGGCCGCACCCGAGCTCCAGCACGCGACCGCGAAGGTGCGGCAGGACCTGCTGCTCAAAGGGATTGAGCCGGTAGTCGGCAGCAGCAATCTGCCGTTCAAACTGACGCGAAAAGAACTCGACTGACTGATTCATCGCTCACCGTGAATCCAGGGCAGCCCCGCGGGCGCGCGCGGAGTCTGGACTTGTCGCTCCGGGTCAGCTTCAGCCGCGTTCTTCGCGCCAGAGCATGTACTTCATCGTCGCCACCGATCCCGCGACGATCGAGGCGATGGCCAGCAGCGAGCCGACAGCGAGCGTCGACACGCCGGTGATGCCCTGCCCGATCGTGCAGCCCAGCGCGGTGACGCCACCGAATCCCATCAGGACGGCGCCGACGATGTGGTCGCGCGTGTCGGCACTGGAGACGAAGCCTTCGAGGCGAAACTGCTTGCTTGCGAGGGCCCAGGCCATCGAGCCGACGATCACGCCGAGTGCCGAGGCAATCCCGAACGTGACCCGCAGCGACGCATCGGTCCACAGCATCAGCAGTTCCATCGTGTAGGCGATCGGCGCCACGAAACTCAGCGATTCCGCCGCCCGCGTATTGGTGGCGACGAACACCATTTCCAGTTCCTGGCTCTCGACATAGCCGAGATGGCCGCTGACGTACCACCCGCCGGTGACGACCAGGCCGATGATCACACCGGCCACAACCTGCGTCAGATTGGCGCGAAAGCGCGCATCCATGAATACGAACAGCAGCAGTGCGCCCGCAATCACCGCCGCCACGGCGCCCAGCGCCGCCGTGGCGGACATCCCCGTGGCCTTGGCAAGGAGCGTCGGTAGATCCTGCCCTTGCAGGCCGTAGGCCGCGAGATCGAGGGCGAAGCGGTCGAGATAGGCGACGCGCCACTGGCCGAACAGGCCCTTGATCGTCATGTAGGCGGCCACGCCGAGGAAGACGAAGACGACGATCGAGCGCACGCTGCCGTTGCCGATCCGCAGCAGGTTCTTGTTGGCACAGCCCCCGGCCAGCGTCATGCCGACGCCGAACAGCAGGCCTCCGACGATCGTCGACAGCCACGCCAGCCGCGGCCGCGGGTAAATGGACTTGCCGAGATCGACCAGGCCGAAGCCGTGCAGCAGGCTGGCGCCGATGATGGCGACCGCGATGGCCAGCAGCCACATGCGCATGCGCCCCCAGTGGCCCATGTTGTACACATCCGAGATCGCGCCCATGGTGCAGAAGTTCGCCCGGTTGGCGACGAAGCCGAACACGAGCGCCAATAAAAAACCCCCGAGCACGACGATCGTTGCCGGATTCATTCCCGCCTCCATCACCTGCCTCCCCTGTCTTGTCGTTATTAAGTGCCGATTTCCGGCGCCGTGCCCTTCAGCTTTCGCCGGGGTCCGACGGAACATCCCCGCGCCGATAGAAGACGAACCGATGATCGCCCGGTTCGAGTTCGACGAAGTCGATCACCGCGTCGCTCAGCATATCGAGCGATGGCGGTGACACCAGCAACGTGATTCCAGCGTCAGTGACGACCTCCTCGTCCTGGTCACGACGTTCGTCGAATCCCATGCCGTATTCGATCTGCCCCTGCGGGTCGCGGCGCGCTGCCACGCGCAGCGACAGTCCCTCCCCCGATGCCTCGCGCAGGGCGGCCTTGATGCGCTCCGCTGCCGTCGACGTGATTTCGATCATCCGGACCTGCCTCCTGCGATCAATGCGTGGGACGCGCTCCGCGCCCCCGCCGCGGCGGTCCGCGCAAAGTCGACGAAGCGAGCTGGCCAGCCATTGCCGCCGGTGCCGCGCAGGTGCGCATACGACGCCAATGTATTGTGGATGACGATGCCGTCGCGCTCGCCGTCGACCCCGTGTCCGCGCCGGACCCGGTACGCGTAGCGCAGCCCCGGGTCGACGTTGACCAGCTTCGAGTGATGAAACTCGTGCGCCCGGACGGTGGACTCCGCACGCCGCGGCCACGGCATGTCGGCTGTCTCGTCGAGGTGGACATAGCCGCGCCCGACCGGGCGCTCGCACATCTCGACATCGCCCGGGATCACACCGGCCATCGGGTACGACACCTTGTTCCAGACGATCGCACGCGAAAGCAGCATCAGCCCGCCGCATTCCGCGTAGGTCGGTAGCCCGCCCTGCACCGCGGCGCGGATCGACGCGAGCATTGACCGGTTAGCGGACAGTTCAGCCGCCAGCACCTCAGGAAAGCCGCCGCCGAGGTAGAGCGCGTCGACCTCGGGCAGCCGAGCATCGGACAACGCATCGAAGAAGACCAACTTTCCGCCAGCGCGTTGCAGTGCGTCCAGGTCATCAGCGTAATAGAAGCCGAAGGCGCGGTCGCGTGCGATGCCGATGGTCAGGGAAGCCTCGCTGCCTGAGGTCGCTACTTTGTGTGCAGGCTGCGGAGCGGTGCCCGGCGTACCGCAGGCGGCGAGAAGCGCGTCCAGGTCGACGGCGGAGGCAACAGCGTCCGACAGGTGCCGGATGTGTTCGCCGGCCTGGACTGATTCCGTCGCCGGCCGCAGTCCAAGGTGTCTCTCCTCGATGCTGAGCGATCGATCCTCGTGCAGCGCACCGAACACCGGAACGTCGGTGTAGTGCTCGAGCGCAGCGCGCAGCTTCGATTCGTGGCGCGCGCCGCCGACGCGGTTCAGGATCACGCCGGCGATGCGGACCGACCGGTCGAACGCCTGGAAGCCGAGGACGAGCGGTGCGACGCCGCGCGTCATGCCGCGCGTATCCAGCACCAGCAGCACCGGAATGTCGAGCGCCACCGCCAGCGCCGCATTGCTGTTGCTGCCATCGAGCGCCAGCCCGTCATGCAGGCCCTTGTTGCCCTCGACCAGAGCCACGTCGGCGCCGGCGCAAACACTGCGGAACGACGCCTCGATCTCAGCCATCGACGACAGGTACGGGTCGAGGTTGTAGCAGCTGCGGCCGGCGGCAGCGCCCAGCCACAGCGGATCGATGTAGTCGGGGCCCTTCTTGAAGGGCTGGACGGTCATGCCGCGCGCGCGCAGCGCCGCGGCGAGTCCGATCGCTACAGTCGTCTTGCCCGACGACTTGTGAGCGGCGGAAACGTACAGCCGATACATGCGGCCGGCGGCTAGTCGCTACCGCCGACGGCCGCGGCCGCTCGGTCCGGCACGATGTCGAACAACTGTATCCCGATCACCGCGATCAGGAAGGCGGCAGCCACGCCTCCCAGGCCCAGCAGCACCTCGGGCAGGCTCGGCGCGTAGGTAGCGATCGCGCCATCGCGGAAGCTGCTCGTCACCTCGTAACCGGGGAAGATCTCCAGCGGGAAGGCCTGCCCGCCGATGATGAACACGTACAGGGCCGAAAACGCGCCGACGATCGTCAGCACGGCCGCGACCCGCAGCGTGCGCGCGTTGCCCGTCGGCCGCGACACGAGTACCAGCGGCACCACGCTGCCGAGCAGCACGTAACCGATCCAGAAGAGCCACGGGTAGACGCCGCCGTCGAACAGGATGAAGCGCTCGAACGCCGCCTGCTTCGCGAAGTACAGGTTGGTTAGGTGGTAGACCGCCATGAAGTACAGCACCAGTGCCACCAGCAGCCCAAGCAGGTTGCGCATGCGCCGCAGCAGCTCGGCGTCGGCAGCGCCGCCGACGGACGCCCGCACCAGAATGAACACCGCCATGCCCCAGCCCAGCGACATCACGATGAACAGCGGCGGCAGCACCGCCGAGGCGTAGGCCTGCCGCGCCACCAGGAAGGCGAAGATCATGCCGGTACCGGTCGTCAGCACGAAGCGCCAGATCAGCACCGCTACTCCGGCCGCCGTGGCGTAGCGATTCATCCGCTTCTCGAGCTGCATCCACAGGTAGACGAACACCGCCGCGAACATGCCCGAATACAGCAGCACGTTCCACGCGAACACCGACGTCAGGTTGTAATGCGTGGCGGCGACCACCATGCGCTCGGGCCGGCCGAGGTCGAGCATCAGCACCATCAGCCCGCCCGCCAGCATTGCCAGGCTCAGCACGCCCGACAGGCGCGACCACGGCTTGTAGTGGGCCTGTCCGAACACGCTCGCCATCGAAGCCACGTTGAGTACGCCCGAGGCAGCGACGATCAGGAAGATCGCAAAGACGTGCGGCGTGCCCCACACGATCTCGTTGGACATGCCGGTCACCACGTGACCGTGATGTTCCATGTAGTAGGCGGCACCGAGTCCGACTGCGAGCACCGCCAGTCCGGCGGCGGCAAGCAGCCAGAAGCGGCGCTCGCGGTGGTCGACGGGGAGCGTGGTGTCCGACATCACAGCCCCGTGTAGCGCACGCCGGTGTCCAGCCCGAGATCGGCGCGCAGCTGTGTCGTCCGGACCTCGGCGACGCGACGCGCGATCGCGGACCCTGGATCGTTCAGGTCGCCGAACAGGATCGCTTGCGTGGGACAGGCCTCGGCGCACGCCGTCGTGCCATCACCGCGATCGATCTTGTGCACGCACAGGGTGCACGACTCGACGCAGCCCTTGCCGCGCGGCACCTCGGGCTTCTGCGCCGTCAGCGGCTCGTGCACGAAGCTGCGCGCCTTGTACGGGCAGGCCATCATGCAATAGCGGCAGCCGATGCAGGTATGGCGGTCGACCAGCACGATGCCGTCGGCGCGCTTGAAGCTGGCCCCGGTGGGACAGACATCGACACACGGCGGACTGGCGCAGTGCTGGCACATCACAGGCGCACTGGCCTTGCGGCCGGTGCGTCGATCCTTCAACTCCACAATGCGGATCCACTGCGGATCGGTCGGGCGGGCGCCGCCTTCGAGCCCGTTTTCCCTGTTGCACGCGAGCACGCACTCGTTGCAGCCTTCAGTGCAGCGTCCGGCGTCGATCAGCAGGCCCCAGCGTACTTTCGAGGTCACCGGCTTGCCGGGCTCCGCAGCCGCCTGCGCAACTTCAACGAGGCGGATGCCGGGCGCGAGTGTCACACCGGCAAGCGCCGCCGCAGCCCCGGCGAGCAGCGCGCGGCGCGTGACCGGAACGTCGCGCTCACTCACGGCCGCCCCTCGCGCAGCTTCGCCTGCGGACCGGGACGCCCCTGATGGCATTCGAAGCAGTCGAGCTTGACGCCGGCGTAGTCGTGACAGGACTGACAGAAGGCATCGGGTGCACCGACCGCGGCGCCGGTCGTCTTGTCGGCATGGCAGGACAGGCATCGGTTCAGGCTCTCGTCGCCGCCACGGACTCCCTGGTGCACGGTCTTGTCTCGCCGGTGCTTCAGCATCTCCATGTGCGTCCGGCGCATGACGTCGGGCGGTGCCACGCATTTCGTAGTGCGATCCACGGTGATGCTCGGCAGCGGTACCCGCGAGCCTTCAGCACGCGCGATGGACGGTGCGGCGAGCGCAAGCAGAACAACGGCCATGCCGGCGGCAAGCGCCGCCGCACGCCGATGGGACGCGCCGCACGCCATCGACCCGCTACTCCCCGAGGCCCATCTGGATGTAACCGGTCGGGCACACGTCAGCGCAGATGTGGCAGCCGACACAGCGGTCGTAGTCGGTAAAGACGTAACGGCCCGTCGTGGCTTCCTTCTTTGGCACCTTCTTCACCGCCAGCTGCGGGCAGTAGACGACACAGTTGTCGCACTCGAAGCACAGGCCGCAGCTCATGCAGCGCTTCGCTTCCGCCACCGCCTGCTGCTCGTCCAGGACATCGAGCCGCTCCTCGAAGTTACCGAGCGCGGTTTCCCTGGACAGCGTGACAAACCTGCGTCGGTTGCGCGACGCGAATCCAAAATGCCCGAGGAACAGGGCGCCGTGCGGGATCACGTAGCGGTCGGAGCGGTTATCGAAATTGTGAACCGCGCCGGGCGTGCTGTCGGTGCCGCGCAGCGGCTCCTTGACATCCGGCAGCGTGACACCCTTCTCGACGTACTTGCGCATCAGGTCGAACTGATGGACGTCGATCTTCGGACGCTTTTCCAGTTCTTCGTCGGCGAGGAAACGGTCGATGCCCTCGGCCGCAATCGCGCCGTGACCGATGGCCGTGGTCAGCAGGTGCGGCCGCAGTACGTCGCCGCCGGCGAAAACGCCCGGCTTGCCGCTGACCTGGTAGTTACGGTCCGCCCCGACCGCGCCCTTGCCATTGTTGAACTCTTCGAGTCCGGTGAAGTCGACGGCCTGCCCGATCGCGGAGACGATCAGGTCGGCCGGAATGTCGCGTTCGGTGCCTTCCTTGACCTTGATCTCGAGCCGCGGCCCGACCATCTTGGCCTCACATTCGGCCAGGCGCAGCGCCGTGGCGCGGCCGTCGGGACCGCGCACGATGCCCACCGGAGCCAGGCTGCCCTGGATGTCGATGCCTTCGGCCTGCGCCTGCTCGACCTCGTGCTTGTTGGCCTGCATGCGGTCGACGGCGAACACAGTCGTCAGCGTGACCTCCGCGCCCTGCTTGACGGAGATCTCAGCGACGTCGTGCGCCATGTGCCCGGCAATCGCGCCTTCGAAGTCGGTCGGCTTGGCGTGTTCGATGTGGCCGAGGCGCCGGGCCACGGTCGCGACGTCGATCGACGTGTCGCCCCCGCCGACAACCACCACGCGCTTGCCGACATGGCGCAGCCGCCCGTCGTTGAACGCCCGCAGGAACGAGGTGGCGGTGACTACGTTCGACGCCTCGGAATCGGCGATCGGCAGCGCGCGGCCCGCCTGCGCCCCCATGCCGAGGAAGATCGCGTCGAAGTCCTTGCGCAACTGCTCGAGCGTCACGTCGGTGCCCACGCGGCACTTCAGTCGTGCCTTGACCCCGAGATCGAGGATGCGCTGGATCTCGGCGTCGAGCACTTCCCGCGGCGTGCGAAAGCCGGGGATGCCGTAGCGCATCATCCCGCCAAGGTACTCACGCTCGTCGAAGATCGTGACTTCATGGCCCTTCAGCGCGAGCTGATAGCCACACGACAGTCCGGCCGGCCCGCCGCCGATCACCGCGACTTTCTTCCCGGAGCGCTGCTCGGGCGCCGTGAAGCCCAGCTTGTTCTGGATCGCCCACTCGCCGAGATAGTGCTCGACCGAGTTGATGCCGACGTGATCCTCGACCTCGTTGCGGTTGCAGCCGGTCTCGCACGGCGCCGGGCAGACGCGCCCCATGATCGACGGGAACGGATTGGCCTCGGTCAGGCGCCGCCAGGCATATTCCTGCCACGACATCAAAGGCTTGCCATCCTTGCCCACCGGCGGCTTTTCCATGCCGCGCACGATGTTCAGGTAGCCGCGGATGTCTTCACCAGACGGGCAGCTGCCCTGACACGGCGGTGTCGACTGGATGTAGGTCGGACACTTGTGCGAGTGATCGGCGTTGAAGATCTTCTGGTGCAGATCCTTCCACTCGTAGTCGCCATCCTTGTAGCGGCGGAAGGTCAGCGGAGTCTCGGTGGTATCAGCGGTTGTCGACATCGTGCCTCCAATGCATTGGGTTTCAGCGCGGCGTGCCGAGGCGAATCGCGGTGCTCACGAGCTGGTGCACGCCACCGACCATGTTCATCTTGAAGCCGTAGTACGGCAGTACCTTGGTGAACTGCGCCTTGCAGATGGCGCAGATCGTCGCCATGAAATTCACACCGTTCTCGTCGGCAACCGCGCGCAGCGATTCCATACGCGGCAGCGCGCCCTTGACGCGCAGATCGAGCAGTTCGTCGGTCAGGAGCCCGCCGCCGCCACCGCAGCAGAAGGTCTTCTCGCGCGTGGTGTCAGGCGCCATCTCGACGTATTTGTTGGCCACCGCACGGATGATCGCGCGCGGGATCTCGAACTGGCCGCCCGGGTGATCGCCCATGCGCGAGGCGCGCGCCACGTTGCACGAGTCATGGAACGTGACCACGCGGTGATCGTTGGCATCCTTGTCGAATTTCAGCGCGCCACGCTGGATCAGGTCCCAGGTGAACTCGCAGATGTGCATCGGCTGGCGGTAACGCAAGTCGAGCTGGCTCTGCAACTGCACCGCGAACGGGTCCTTGCCGCCGGCACCGATGCCGACCAGCGTGTTCCAGAAGCTGTAGGCCACGCGCCATGCATGGCCGCACTCGCCTACGATGATGCGCTTGACGCCGAGTTCCAGCGCCGCCTCGCGGATGCGCAGCGCGATTGCCCGCAGCTGCTCGTAGTTGCCGATGAACAGACCAAAGTTGCCCGCCTCGGAGGCCTTTGACGACAGCGTCCAGCGGATCCCGGCAGCGTGGAACACCTTGGCATAGCCGATCAGGCTGTCGACATGGGGCTCGGCGAAGAAGTCGGCGGATGGCGTGACCAGCAGCACCTCGGCACCCTTCTCGTCGAGCGGGAAACGGACGTCGGCGCCGGTCTCTTCCTTGACGTCCTCCTCGAGCCCGGTCAGCGTGTCGGCCAGCGCCGGGCCGGGCAGGCCGAGGTTGTTGCCGACCCGGTGCACCTTGCCGATGATCTCGTTGCTGTACTTCTGCCCGTAGCCGACCGCATCGAGAATCTCGCGCCCGGCCATCGTCACCTCGGCGGTGTCGATGCCGTACGGACAGAACACCGAGCAGCGCCGGCATTCCGAGCACTGGTTGTAGTACGTGTACCAGTCGTCGAGCACTTCCTTGGTGAGATCGCGCGCGCCAACGAGCTTCGGGAAGATCTTCCCGGGCAACGTGAAGTAACGGCGGTAGACACTGCGCATCAGGTCCTGGCGCGCCACTGGCATGTTCTTCGGGTCCTGCGTGCCAATGTAGTAATGGCACTTGTCCGAGCAGGCCCCGCAGTGCACGCACGAATCGAGGAAGACCTTGAGCGAGCGGTACTTGCCCAGCATCTCGCCCATGTGCGTGATCGCGCGCTGTTCCCAACCTTCGGTCAGTTGGCCGGGAAAGCCGATCGCCTGCTGGATCTTGTCGCTGGCCACGTAGGGCCGCGACGCTTCCATCGCGCCCGGGAGGATCGGCGGCGGCGACGGGAATTCGCGCAGCGGTGGTGCCTTGACTTCGGCCGCCATCGTTCAGCTCCGGTCGAGGCGCGCCGCCCACGGCGCCAAATGGCGCGCCTCGCGCGGGTCATCGGCCTGGTTGCGCGAGGGCGAGAAGAACACGCCGGGCGCATGCAGCAGCTTTGAGTAGGGAAACACGATCATCAATGCCGCGACCAGTGCGAGGTGCAGATATAGGACGGGATCGGCAGGCAGCGGCTGCCAGTCAAGCCGCATCAGCCCGAGAAAGTAGGCCTTGACAGCGACCACGTCGGTGCGGGCCACGTACTTCATCAGCAGCCCGGACACCGCGATCAGCCCGAGCAGCACCAGCATCAGATAGTCAGACGGCGTCGAGATGTAGCGGATACGATCGACCAGCAGCCGGCGCGCCAGCAGCCCCGCGAGACCCGCCAGCATGCCGAAGGCCGCCAGGATGCCGAGCGGCTGCACCAGCACGACCCAGCCCCACACCGGTTCAGTAAAGTAGCGCAGGTGCCGCGCCAGAACCAACGCGAGGCTGGCATGGAACAGCCAACCGAACAGCCACGTCCACAGGCTGCCCTTGAACAGGCTCTCGAAGAAGATGACTTCGCGCGCCATCCGCAGCGCCACGCCGCCGCGCGTGATGGGCGCCGGCGTGGTGGGGATCTTCAGCGGTGCAGGAGTGCGCGCATAGTCGGCGATACGCCACGCCAGGCCGCCCACCAGCACCGCGGTGGCCGCGTAGAACAGCAGTGCGAACACGATGGACGCAGCCGACACGGGAGTGAATTCCTGCGGTGACCGGCGCGCGCAGCTTGCCCGGGCAGCGGGTCGCCGGAAGCGGTCAGACGCAGCCGGTCGGCTTCGGCAGCCCGGCGATCTTGCACGCCTGCTTGGCCGGTCCGTACGGGAACAGTTCGTACAGGTACTGGCTGTTGCCCTTCTCCGGGCCGAGGGTCTTGCCGATCGCCTTGGTCAGCACGCGGACCGCCGGAGCGATCTGGTACTCCTCGTAATACTTGCGCAGGAAATTGACCACTTCCCAGTGGTTGTCCGACATCTCGATGCTTTCCTGCTTGGCGATCTCGTTGGCGATCTCCTCGTTCCAGTCGGCCAGATTGACTAGGTAGCCTTCCTCGTCGGTTTCAAACGTCTTTCCGCCTGCATCGATTGTGGGCATCAGTGCCTCCTCGCTAGTCCGCAATTGCGCGTGATGAATTGTTGTAAAAGTCGTGGACCTATAGCCACGACTGGCAGTTGGGGTGTTCGACCACCAGGTCGACAAAACCCTCGTACTCGACCGCTGTCACGCCATCGATCAGGCGATCGGCGACTCCGCGCGCCTGCAGATCCGGCGCAAGCGCGTAGACGGGCAGCTTTGTCATCGCCTCGCGCACCTTCACTTCGGCGGCGTTGCCGCGCGTGGCTGCGTAGACGGCGTCCTCGATCAGCAGCAGCGCGCCGGACTTCGCCAGGCGCAGCACCGTATCGAGCGTCGGTTTCTCCAGCGGAGACTTGTTCAGGATATGCAGCATCGTCGGTCCCGGTAACTCAGAAGCTCAGCACCACGTCCTGCTCCTCCATCAGGCCGGCGAGCGTGGCCGCATCGACCACCTTTACCGGAGCGCCCAGGTCATCGGCCGTCAGCCCGCGTGCAGCCATCGACTCGGCCTCGACGTACAGCTTGTCGATGTCGTAGTCCTCGAGCGCACGGTAGGTCGGCGAAAAGTTCTTGGTCGCGATCGCCTTGGTCTGCATGCCCTTCTTGAGCTGATACACGCCGTCGTCGACGAACACCACCGACACGTCCTGCTCGAACGCCGCCGCGATCAGCACGACCTCGAGGCTTTCTAGCGCGTAGATCGACCCATACGGCGCCTTGCGGTTCACAAGCATGAATTTCTTGGCCATTTGGAACCTAATCCCCGAACGTGACGAGGCGCTCGGCCTTGATGCCTGCGTCGATCAATTGGCCAAGGCCGGAGATCCGGAAACCGTGCGCAAGGGTGTCCTCGACCAGGCCGCGCCGCAGGCCCGCCGCCACGCAGACCACGAGATCGACCTTGTGGTGCTCGGCGAGCTTGCTCCAGCGCAGGACGATGTGGCGGTCATCCTGCGGCGGCTCGGTGTACTTCGTCGCATTGTTGACGCCGTCATGATAGAAGAACACACGCTGGATCTCGTGCCCCTTGGCGATCGCCGCCTGGCAGAACAGGTAGGCCGAATCGCTCGCCTGGTGCTGGTAGGGTCCCTCGTTGACGAGGACTGCGATCTTCACGTGGCCTCAGAAGCGGATGTGGGTCGACGCGTTCAGATTCGCTCGCGAACCGCGCCAATCGTCGATCAGGTGCTTGGTGAACGTCAGTCCGGTCTTCTCGAAGAAGCGCGGCCAGCCGATGCGTTCGATCCAGTCGGCCATGCGTTCCCACGAGCGCGCATCTTCCTTGTAGACGCGCAGGATCCGCGTGACGATCTCGCTGACTTCCGGCCAGCGCGGCGGGTTGTTCGGCAGCCCCGAGGCGACCATCTTCATGAAGGTCGGCTTGCCGCGGGCGTTGGAGTTCTTGCCGCCGACCCAGATGGCGAGCTTGGAATGCTCCGGGTCGTTGATCTGCATCGGCGGGCATGGGGGATAGCAAGCGCCGCAGCATATGCACTTCTTCTCGTCGACTTCGAGCGACGGCTTGCCGTTGACGAGCGCCGGACGGATCGCCGCCACCGGGCAGCGCGCCACGACCGCGGGGCGCTCGCAGACGTTCGCCACCAGGTCGTGATTGATCTTCGGCGGCTTGGTGTGCTGGACGATGATCGCGATGTCGGCCTGGCCACCGCAGTTGATTTCGCAGCACGAAGTCGACAGGTGCACCCGGTTGGGCATCTCTTCGCGCTTGAACTCGACGATCAGGTCGTCCATCAGCGCCTTGACCGCGCCCGAGGCGTCGGTGCCCGGGATGTCGCAGTGCAGCCAGCCCTGCGTATGCGCGATCATCGACACCGAGTTGCCGGTGCCGCCGACCGGGAAGCCCGCGCTTTCCAGCGCCTTGATCAGCGGCTCGACCTTCTCCCACTTCGACACGCCGATCTCGACGTTGCTGCGGATCGTGAAGCGGACCTGCTTCTCGCCGTACTTGTCGATGATGTCGCACAGCTTGCGGATCGTCCACACGTCCATCTGGCGCTGCGTGCCCGCCTTCACGGTCCATAGCTCGTCGCCCGAGTGCGCCACGTGGTGCAGCACGCCGGGCCGCGGACGGTCGTGGTACTTCCACTTGCCGTAGTTCTTCAGCATCAACGGATGCAGGAACTGCGTGTTATCCGGCACGCCGCTCTCGACGGCGCGGCGGGGTGTCGGCGCCTTGGCCGGCGCTGCCTTGGTCGGTGCTTCCACTTGCGTCATGTTCGGTCCCCTTAGGCTGCCTTCTGACGCGCCTGCGCCTTGGCCACTTCCTCATCCCAGTCGTCCATGCGCACGTACGGATTGGTGCGCGGCGCCGAGATCATGTTCGGATCGACCTCGAGCCCGACGCCCTCGAGGAAGTGCACCAGGCCAATGCGCTCGATCGTCTCGCCAATGCGCTCGTGCTCGAGCGCGTTCTCGGCGAAGAAGTCGACGATGCGCTTGCCAAGGTCGACCAGCTTTTCGCGATCCTCGTCGGTCGCCAGCCGCATGAATGGCACGATCACCGTCCCCATCAGGTCACCGATCTTCAGCGTGCGCTTGCCGCCACACAGGATCGTGGCGCCGGTGTCCGTTCCATGAGCCAGCGCGCCGGTCATGACGTTGATGCAGTGCATGCAGCGCACGCAGTCCTGATTGTCGATCTCGAGTGCCTGCGTGTCGTTGACCGCCACGCTGGAGATCTTCGCGTCCTTGCGGACGTCCTTGATCTCCTTGATCTGGATCGCCTTGGTCGGGCAGCGCGCCACGACGTCGTTCACCAGCTCGTTCATGCCGTGCCTCGCGAACCACTTCTTCGCCAGAGCCTCGTCGGTGCGGATGTTGTCGCGCCAGGTGCCGATGATCGCCAGGTCCGCGCGCTGCACCGAGTTCATGCAGTCGTTCGGGCACCCGGAGAACTTGAACTTGAACTTGTACGGCAGCGCCGGGCGATGGATGTCGTCCAAGAAGCTGTTGAGGACCGTGCGGTGCGCCTTCGCCTCGTCGTAGCACGACTGCTCGCAGCGGGCCGCACCGATGCACGACATCGACGTGCGCACCGCCGGTCCCGCCCCGCCCAGGTCGAAGCCGGCCTCGTTGATCGCATCGAAGGCGTCCTGCACCTTGTCGGACTTGACACCCTGGAACATGATGTCGCCGCTCTGGCCGTGGAACGCGATCAGCCCGGAGCCGTGCTCTTCCCAGATGTCGCATAGCTTGCGCAGGATGTCGGTCGAGTAATGCATGCCGGGAGGTGGCATCACGCGCAGCGTGTGGAACTCGGCCGCGTCGGGGAACATCGCCTTGCCGCTCTCGTCCTTCAGCTCGGTGAAGCGCGGGATCACGCCGCCGCCGTAGCCGAACACGCTGACCGTGCCGCCCTTCCAGTATCCCTTGCGGGTTTTGTAGGACGTCTCGAGCTGGCCGAGCACGTCGACCATGTAGTCCTTGTCCTTTGCCAGCCGCTTCAGCCCGCTCACGAAGCTGGGCCAGGGACCGCTCTCGAGCTCGTCGAGCATCGGTGTTTCGTGCATCGGCTTTGCCATGGGTTTCGGCCTCCGGGTCGTTGGTCCGATTGTTAGGGTCGGCGACGGCGGTGCGCCAGGGCGAGTGTGCCGCCGCGAAGCTTGCCGCCCATTCTGGGGCGGCCGCTTCAATGTTTTCGCCCGGCGATCCTAAGTCGCGCTGAGCAGTGCAACCATCACCCGCGATGATTAGCCGTATAACCCCAATGGGAGGGGTGGGCTGCCGACCGGAGTAATGGCGGCATGCAATGTGTGCAGACTATAGAGTCACTGCGTGGAATCATTGCGTAGAGTCAATGCGGCGCAGGGCAGCACGCCCTGTGCCCTGGAAACGACGGCCATGGATGTGACTGACCCGGATGACAAGCTCAGCGTGACGCCGCTGACCCGACTGCACGCCCCGCTGGGTGGTCAGGACATCGAGTTGCAACAGATCGACTATCGGCACGGCGGCCTGAGCCTGCTGCGTATCCGCATCCGCGAGGGTCGCCGCTTCACGGTATTCGACATCGACGCCAGCACCGCCGCGACGTGGGCCGAGGCGATGGCGGCCTGGAGCCGTTCGCGGCCAACGCAGAGCGATTCATCGTGAGCGCCACCCTGGACTTCGCCTTTGACGTCGCGGGCAGCGTCATCGAACGCGACTATCCGGCCGCGCTGTACCGTGCGCTCGCCGCGCGGCTGCCGTGGCTCGAGGAGGAGCCCCTCGCGGGCGTGCACCCGATACGCGGACTGACGCCCTGCCCCGACGGCATGCTGGTCGGCGGACGCACCCGCATCGTCCTGCGCGTGCCAGAACATCGGGCCGCGTCCTGCACCGCGCTGCAGGGCGCCGACATCGAGCTTCCCGCTCCGCTGCACATCGGCCGCGTCAGCCGGCGCGATCTGCTGCCCTACCCGGTGCTGCACGCGCGGCTGGTCGTGACGGGCGCGCAGGATGAAGCCTCGTTCGTGAATGACGTCGCTGCGGAACTTGCTGCCCTGGCGATCGATTGCGACACGGTCGTCGGCCGACGCGGCGAACTCAGGTTGGATGCGCACCAGACCGCAGTCGGTTTCAGCCTGATGCTGCACGGGCTGTCGCCGCGGGATTCGCTGCGTGCGCAGGAACAGGGCATCGGCCAGCAGCGCAAGCTCGGCTGCGGACTGTTCGTGCCTCACAAGTCGGTCGCCGCGGTAGGCTCCCGCGAGTGGCCGTGACGGTGGCTCACCCTTCCGCACTCGCTCGGAGCGCCGCAATGCTTTCCAGCACCTCATCGGCCGTACGGCTCGACATGACGGGCCTCTCATGCCCGCTGCCGCTCCTCGGAGCCAAGAAGATCCTGGACGACCTGCCCGACGGCCAGCACATGGTGCTGATTTCCGACTGCCCCGGGACCAGCGACGACCTGCGTGCCTGGGCTGACCTTACCGGTCACGAGGTTATTGCGACCGAACCGCTGCACGGGCGCCGCATCGCGTTCACGATCCGCCGCGGCCTCGCGGCCGCCCCGTCGCCGGGCAACGTCGTCCTCGATCTGCGAGGCGTCACCTGCCCCGGCCCGATTGCCGAAGCGCGCCGCCTGCTGGACGGCATGCAGGTGGGCGATGTGCTAGTGCTGGTCAGCAACTGTCCTGGCGTAGTAGAAGACGTGGATGCATGGACCCGCAACAGCAGCGTGCGTCTCGTGGACCGCTACGAGACCGCTCCGGGGGAATTCGAGTTTTACCTATGCAGGGAGTAAGGGGAAAGCCATATGGCCTACGAAATCAACGGTGAATCCATCGAATGCGACGAGGAGGGCTATCTGCTCGAAGCGAACTACGCGGACGCGGTCCCGACTGCCATTGCCGCGGCCGAGGGCATCGCGCTTACCGATGACCACTGGGCCGTGATCAACTATCTGCGCGACCAGTACCGCGAACATGGCCAGACGCCGAACTTCCGCAACATGCTGAAGGAAATCACCGAGCTGCTGCCACACCACGACAGCAAGACGCTGTACGACCTCTTCCCGGGCGGTCCGGCCAAGCAGGGCGTGCGCGTCGCAGGCCTGCCCAAGCCGTTCGGCAAGGGCGGCTACTGACCCCACGATTCACGAGGCTGCGGTGAGCACCGTACTGCGGCGGACCAAGAGCCGCTTCTTCGCCAAGGACAAGGCGCGCGATCCTGCGACTCTCGCCAGCGTCGCGGCGTTCACGACCTGGCGGCTCGGACTGCAGACGATCAAGCGCATGCGCGATGCGGACTTCGAGATTGAAGCGAGCCCGCAATATTTCGATGTCCTTGGTGAATACCTGGTCTTTCTGATCCACGTCGCCGACCGCTTCGCCTTCACACGCCTGCCGCTGCCGGAGCGTCGCGTCTTCACCGTCTCGATGGTCCGTCGACTGGCCGAATTGCTGGCCGAGAACGAGTCGCGCCTGCTCGGCACCGACGCCGATTCGATCCGGCGCGGCTTCATCGACCGCTTCAACGCGCGCGCCGACGACTATGCGAGTTTCGGCTTCGACGAAGCGAACGGACCGGATTTCGCCTTCCTGCGCTACGCCGGTCACGCGCTGCTCGGTGTCGTCGCCGAGCGCGACCGTGCCTGGGTGACCGACCAGGTCATGACGATCGAGGCCCCGGATGCGGTCACGACGCTGCGCCGCGTGATGGACAACGTCGTCGGTACGGCCGGTTCGATCATTGCAGCGCCCACCGAGGACGCGGCGGACGAGACGGGTCCGTTCCCGGAGATGCCGCAGGTCGACGCGCCGCTCGACGATCCCATACCGCCGGAGTAGGCGTGCGCGCGCCCAGTCCCTTCGACCTTGCCGACGACGGCGCCTACCGCGCCTGGCGCGACCGCAAGCTCGCCACGGCGCCGGCAACGACCGCTGAACTGCTCGTCGCCGTCTCGGACCCATTTAAGTTGTCGACTGCCGAACGACGTGCACTGGCCGAGCGCTGTGAACGGGTCAACATGGCCGTGTACGCGGCACCGCCGCGGAGCGACGGCTCGTCCGACGTGCCGCGGCAGATCGGCGCCCAGCTCGGGTTGCACACACTGGACGTCAACTACCTTGCGGATGACGACGGCATCACGCCGCTCGCCGCCACGGACACCGGTCCGCGCAGCGGATTCATTCCGTACACCAATCGCGCGATCCGCTGGCACACCGACGGCTACTACAACCCGCCCGAGCGCCGCATCCGCGCGATGATCCTGCACTGCGTGCAGCGCGCCGAGCAGGGCGGGGAAAACCGGGTCTTCGACCACGAGCTGGCCTACATCGCACTGCGCGACGCCGACCCGGCGTACGTAGCCGCGCTGGTGCAGGACGATGCAATGACGATCCCGGCACGCTCCGAGGAAGGCGAGGTCGCGCGCGGCGACCAGAGCGGGCCCGTGTTCACCGTCACTGCCGACGGCCGGCTGCACATGCGCTACACGGCGCGGACACGCAGCATCGCGTGGAAGGACGATCCGGCCGTGCATGCGGCGACCGCGGTGCTGCTGCACCTGCTGGATACCGATCCGCGCGTGCTGCGGCTGCGCCTCGAGCCCGGGATGGGGCTCGTCTGCAATAACGTGCTGCATGACCGGTCCGCGTTCACCGACTCGGCGGTCCACCGCCGACTGATTCTGCGCGGACGCTTCTACGAACCGGTGGCAGCGGCCGCATCGTTCCCCGACTTCAGTCACGAATCGCGCGCAGCCGCCACTCCGCTCGCCTGAGTTCCCGGTCGTTCCGCACTGGCGCGCCGCCGGCACCCGGCTGGCCGCGCGATGGCTTTTGCTTCAGGTCAATCTGTACAAATATACCCTAGGGGGTATACGATTTTCCTGCTAGACTCGCTTTGGATCTGAAAGCGGCCCGGCTGGGGTCGGAACCTCTGACTCTGCGGAGAACACCTTGAAAATGAACGTCGGAACCATTGATCGCCCCGTGCGCCTCCTTGCCGGTGCGGGACTGATTGCACTTGCGGCCACGGGGACCATCGGGGCCTGGGGCTACGTTGGCGTCGTTCCGCTGCTGACCGGCCTGCTCCGTACCTGTCCCGCGTACTCCCTGCTCGGCGTCAATACCTGCGGCACCAAGTAGTTCGCCGGACCTGCGCACGCCTTACGTCCATGACTCCCCTGCACTCCGCCGTCCACCCTCTGCTTCGTTCCGGCCGGGCCGCAATGACACTGCTGCTGCTGGTGAGCGCCGGAGTCGCGTATGCCGACAATGGCAAGGTGGTACCGCGTCCCGGCACCGCGGCGACGGTCGAGGTGCGCATGAAGGACGTCGACGACGTCTACGCCGCCGACGCGGTCATCGAAGCGGTGCGGCAGGCAACCGTCGCAGCCCAGCTTTCCGGGGCGGTCACCCAGATTCTTGTCGACGCTGGCGACCGGGTGAAGAAGGGCCAGGTGCTGGCGCGCATCGACACGCGCGAGACCGATGCCCAGGTCGCCGCGGGACGGGCCAGCGTGGCCCAGGCCGATGCCCAGCTGACACAGGCGCGCCTTAATCTCGAGCGAACCCGGAGCCTGCTCGACAAGAACTTCGTCAGCCGCGCCGCGCTCGACCAGGCTGAGTCGAACTTCAAGGCGGCCCAGGCGGCGGCCGATGCGGCACGGGCGGGCAATGCGCAGGCCGATACCGCGCGCACGTATGCCGAACTCAGGTCACCGATCGACGGCGTCGTCACGCGACGACTGATGGAACCGGGCGAAATCGCCGCCCCTGGACGTGGTGTCGTGGCCGTGCACGATCCGTCAGCCCTGCGCGCCGTCGGCAATCTGCCGCAGTTCGTGCTGCCGAAGGCTGCGGGCGCAACGCGGGCGACGGTTGAGCTGCCGCAACTCGGCCGCACGCTCACTGCGACGCGGGTCACGATCCTTCCGGCCGCCGACGCCCGGCTGCTGTCCACGCAGATTCGCGCCGACCTGCCGGCCGGCGATATGCCGGGAGTGACACCGGGCGCTGCCGCCAAGATCCTCGTGCCCATTGGCCGCACGCGCAAGCTCGTGGTGCCGGAGTCGACTCTGATCCGCCGCGGAGAACTCACCGCGGTCAATGTCCTTGCCGCCGACGGACGGCAACAGTTGCGGCAAGTCCGCGTCGGCAGCGCGGTGGCCGACGGCGGCATCGAAGTGCTGGCGGGCCTGACCGACGGCGAGCGCGTGCTGCTGAACCCGCTCGCCGCTCGCTGAGGTCCGCTTCATGCACGACGCCAGTTCACCGTTGGGCATCTCCGGCCGCATCGCCAAAAGCTTTCTGCATGCGCAGCTGACACCGCTGATCGCGCTCGTGCTGCTGCTGCTGGGAGCGTTCGCCGTGATGGTGACGCCGAAGGAAGAAGAGCCGCAGATCAACGTGACGATGGCGAACGTGATCATTCCGTTCCCTGGCGCCTCGAGCGACGACGTGCACAACATGGTCACGGTTCCCGCCGAGCAGGTCCTGTCGCAGATCACGGGCATCGAGCACATCTACTCCGTCACACAGCCGGGCATGGCCGTGCTGACGGTGCAGTACAAGGTCGGCGAGCCGCGCGTCGATGCGCTCGTGAAGCTGTATGACACGCTGATGTCGAACAGTGATTGGCTGCCGACCCACCTCGGTGCCCTCGACCCTGTGGTCAAGCCCAAGGGCATCGACGACGTGCCGATCGTCACGCTGACGCTGCATTCGGCGCGTGCCGACGTCACCGCCGCCGACCTGCAGCGCGTCGCGCACGAGCTCGAGATCGAACTCAAGCGCGTGCCGGGGACGCGCGAGGTGTCCACCCTCGGCGGGCCCGGAAATGTCGTGCGCGTGACGCTCGATCCCGAGCGCATGAACGCCCACCACGTCACCGTTACGGACATCGAACGCGCGTTGCGCGCCACGAACACCTCGATGCCTGCGGGCCAGCTCACCTCGGGCAACCGGACGGTCGAGGTGCGCACAGGCCAGTTTCTGCGCAGCGCATCGGAGGTCGGCCAGCTGGTGGTCGGGCTCGCCGGCCCGACACGCGAACGGCGCCCGATCCTGATGGCGGACGTGGCGCGCGTAAGCGCCGGCCCCGACACGCCCAGCCAGTATGTCTGGCACGGCGCACCTTCAACGGCCGGCGGCAGCGCGCGCGACTTCGTCGAGTCCCCTGCGGTCACGATCCAGGTCTCGAAGAAGCCCGGCGAGAACGCCGCCACGGTGGCGGACGCCGTCATGGAGCGCGTCGCCCAGCTGAAGGGCCAGCTGATCCCCGCCGATACGGTCGTCGCGGAAACGCGCAACTACGGTGCGACGGCGAACGACAAAGCCAATCAACTGATCAAGAAGCTGATCTTCGCAACGCTGTCCGTGGTGGCGCTGGTGTGGGCGACGCTCGGCCGGCGCGAAGCCGTCATCGTCGGCGCCGCGGTCGTGCTCACGCTCGCGAGCACGCTATTCGCCTCCTGGGCCTGGGGCTTCACACTCAACCGCGTGTCGCTGTTCGCGCTGATCTTCTCGATCGGCATCCTGGTCGACGATGCGATCGTCGTGGTCGAAAACATCCACCGTCGAGCGCAGATCGACCACCTGCCGCTGGCGCAGGTGATCCCGCGCGCGGTCGACGAAGTCGGCGGCCCCACGATCCTCGCAACCTTCACTGTCATCGCCGCGTTGCTGCCGATGGCGTTCGTCACCGGGCTGATGGGTCCGTACATGGCGCCGATTCCGATCAACTCCTCGATGGGCATGCTGCTGTCGCTGGCGATCGCGTTCGTGATCACGCCGTGGATGGCGCTGCGCCTGCTGCCGGCCGCGCATGACGCCCCGACGAGCGGCGACAAGCTCGGACTCCGGCTGGCGACCTTCTTCGAGCGAGTGATGCGTCCCTTCCTGCGTGGCGGCGCCGGTCGACGCCCGCGCCGCTTGCTGGGTCTCGGCATCGCCGCGGCGATCGCGCTGTCGGTGCTTCTGGTGCCGCTCAACCTCGTCGTGCTGAAGATGCTGCCATTCGACAACAAGTCGGAGTTCCAGATAGTGCTCGACATGCCGACCGGCACGCCGGTGGAGGCGACGGCGGCTGTCCTGCGTGAGCTGGCGGTCGAAGTCGCGAAGCTGCCCGAGGTCACCGACTACCAGGCCTATGCCGGCCTTGCCGCGCCGATCAATTTCAACGGCCTGGTGCGGCAGTACTACCTGCGCACCGGCGGCGAGGTCGGTGACCTGCAGGTCAACCTCGTCGACAAGCACCTCCGCGACCGCAAGAGCCACGAGGTCGCGCAGGCGGTTCGGCCGGCGCTTGAGGTCATCGCCCGGCGGCATGGCGGAGACCTCAAGGTGGTCGAGGTTCCACCGGGACCGCCGGTCCTGTCGCCGATCGTCGCGGAGATCTACGGACCCGACGCCGATGCGCAGATGAAGCTTGCCAAGCAGGTCCGCGGCGTATTCGAGAACACCAGGGACATCACGGCAATCGACGACTCCGTGCTCGACCCGGCCGAGCGCATCGTGCTGCGGGTCGACACAGCCAAGGCAGCGCAATACGGCATACCCGCGGCGGAGATCGCCCGCATTGCCAGTCTCGCGCTGGCCAGCGAGGACGTCACGCCGCTGCACGACGGAGCCAGCAAGTACTCGGTGCCGGTGCGCATCGGCCTGTCCGACAGCGCCAAGGGCTCGCTGGACGCGCTGCTCAAGCTCAAGGTGCGCGGGCCGGACAACGTGCGCGACGAGACCACCGGCCTGCCCTACGAGATCCCGCTGTCGGAACTGGTCCGTCCGACCACGCTGCCGCGCGAGCGGGTGCTGTATCGCAAGGACCTGCTGCCGGTCGTGTATGTCACGGGTGACGTCGCCGGCGGCGCCGGCACAATCGATTCGCCGCTCTATGGCATGTTTGCGATGCGCGACAGCCTCGCGAAGATCGCCACGCCGGGCGGGCTGCCGCTCGACGAGCGCTGGATCGCACAGCCGGGGGACCGGTTTTCGTCCTTCGCCCTCAAGTGGGACGGCGAATGGCAGATCACCTACGAGACGTTCCGCGACATGGGCATCGCCTATGCCGTCGGCCTCGTGCTGATCTATCTGCTGGTCGTGGCGCAGTTCAAGTCGTACCTGACGCCCCTCATCATCATGGCGCCGATCCCGCTGACGATCATCGGTGTGCTGCCGGGGCACGCACTCTTCGGCGCGCAGTTCACCGCCACATCGATGATCGGCATGATCGCGCTCGCCGGCATCATCGTGCGCAACTCGATCCTGCTGGTCGACTTCATCCACCAGCGTCTCGCCGAAGGCGTCGACTTCGAACAGGCCACGATCGACGCGGCCGCCACCCGCGCCAAGCCGATCGTGCTGACCGCCGTGGCCGCGATGCTGGGTGCCGTCTTCATTCTGGATGATCCGATCTTCAACGGTCTGGCGATTTCGCTGCTGTTCGGCATCTTCGTGTCGACCGCGCTGACGCTGGTGCTGATTCCGGTTCTGTACTACGCGGTGAACTATCGGCGGCAGCCGACGCCTGCGCAGGACATTCCAACACCGTCCACTGCAACCGCCTAGGGAAATCCTCATGACCATCGATCGCTGGGTCCACGCCCTCGCCGGCACCTTCATCCTGCTGTCCCTGCTACTCGGCGTACCGGGAAGTCCGCTGTTCGCGTCGCCATGGTGGCTCGCGTTCACCGCTTTCGTGGGCGTGAATCTGTTCCAATACGGCCTCACGAATTTTTGCCCGCTCGGCTCGATGCTGAAGAAGCTGGGCGTACCGGAGAGCCGCCGTGTCCACGCGTAAGAAGTCCGAGACCCCGCTGACCGAAGGCGGCGCGGCGCGTGCCCGACGCGAACTGGTGCTTCGGCTCAAGCGAGTCGAAGGACAGCTGCGCGGCGTCCAGCGCATGATCGAATCTGGAGAGGACTGCGAGCCGATCGCCCAGCAGCTCTCGGCCAGTCGCAAGGCACTCGACAAGGCGTTCTACGAGTTGCTCGCGTGCGCGATCGAGCATCCTGAGTTCACGATGAACCAAAAGGAGTCCAAGGACCATCGCATCCAGCGCATGGCGCGGGCGTTGGCCAGGTTGGCGTGAAAGCCCGGCACCGCTCAGCCGGCGAACCTGACTGTTGCTCAAAGGCCTGCGATGCTGCGGGCCTTTTTTGTTGCCATCGACGGCAATGGCGTTCAGCATGCGCATCGCGTCGATGGGGGGGTTGCCTGGTCACGGCCGCCCTCCAGAATCGCCCATGGACCAGGGTCCGACAACCAAGAAAAACCTATGACGAGCGTGCGATGGAGCCGGGCTGTGCTGGTTTACGACAGCAGTTCTCGCCTGTCCCACCTGCTTGGCGATCTTCGCCAGCACGCCGATCCAGCCTACGACGACGGAGACGCGTTCTACGTCGCGATCCGGCTTGATCGCTGGCTGTGGTTTGTTGAGGATGCGTCGCGCCTGGCCCGTGGCCTGGACTTTGCCGAACTCGAAGAGGTCTGCGCACGTACCGACTACGCAGCGCAGATCTCGGAGGTCGCTGGTTCCCTGATAAAGCACCTGACGTTCGCCGCCGCACTGCGCTCCGGCACCCCACCCACGCCGCTGACCGCGCCGGCCGACACCCACTTCGCCGTCGTACTGGATGAGGACGACAACCTCATCTGGATCGGCGATCGGTCCGAAGCGACGCTGCCCGGGTCGAGCGAACCTGACGGCGAGATCGGGAGGCCGCCCGCCTCGTGGCCCGCGCCACCCGCCGAACCTTCATCACCGATTCCGCCGATCCCCCGGTCGGCCCCGCCGCCACGGATGGAGCCGGAGGCGGCCTTTCCCGATGACGCGCTGGCCAGCGCAGCGCCGCCGATGCCGGGTGCGCCGCCGGAGCCCGCGGCGACCGCGGCGCCGAGCAGCGAGCGTTACCTGCAGGGCGATCTCTTCCGGAAGTCCGACACCACATGGCTGGCGGCGGAGCCCAGGCTGGTCCGGCGGCAGACGTATCGGCTCGAGGTGTTCATTGGCCCACCCGGCATGGGAGCGATCCAGGCGAGCGCGGCCTTCCGCGACGATCTGCTCGACTGGGCAAAGAAGGATGCCTATCAGCTGCAGATTGTCTTCAACGAGATCGGTGTCACGGGCCCGGCGCAGACGGGGTGGATCGAACTGAAACGCCACGGCGTCAGTTCGAGCCATCCGTTCGAGTTCGTGCCCCAGGCCGCGGCGCTCTTCCAGGGCCGGATCTCGGTGCTGTACGAGGGTCGCGTACTCCAGACCGCCGTGATCGAGGCCGAGGTCGTGGAGTCGATCGACGCGGCCCGAGGCGCCGGCAGCAGCGCGCGCCCGGCCGTCGAGATGATCGTGCGCCACGACCTGGCGTCGCTCGATGAGCGCCACCCTTTCGATGTCAGCCTGATCCTGAATCACGCCACGACCGGCAGCGCTGCGATGACCGCGGCATCGCGCGAGAGCGCGTATGTCGCCTCGCTCGACGACCTGCAGGGGCAGCTGGCCGCGATTAGCGAGCTGCTGGCGGAGCTGGGCACCAACTCCAAGCGTCACACCAAGGGGCTGACGACGAAGGAAAACGCCGCCTGGCTGGTGCGGCTCGCATCACAGGGAAATTTTCTCTACCGCAAGCTGGTCCTCGACTACATCGACCAGTCACCGACCGCGGCGGCGCTGCGGTCGGCGAAGACCATGCAGATAGTCAGCGCGCGGCCCGACGCCGTCGTGCCGCTCGAGTTCGTGTACGAGTACCCGCCGCCTGCCAAGGGTGCTCCGGTCTGCCCCAACGCTCTGAAGGCACTGGAGGACGGAGCGTGCCCGGAGCAGTGTCGACCCACCGACAGCCCGGCCCAGTGCGTCTGCCCGATGGGATTCTGGGGCCTGGACCGCGTCATCGAACGTCACGTGCACGATGCCCGCCTGGGCGCGGCGGCCGCGATCACGGGCAGCGAACCTACGGCAGATCGCAAGGAACTCGATACGCGCGGGTCAACCTTCCTTGCTGCCAGCGAACAGGTGCCGAAGAGCGACCAGAAGGCGCTCGCCGAACGCATCAGGAAGGCCTGGAAGGGCGAGGTGTCGGTCGCCACCAGCTGGAGCGGCTGGCCAGCCGAGGTCAAGGCGAAGTCACCCGGTCTGTTCGTTCTGCTGCCGCACACGACTGGCAAGGGTGACACCATTGCGCTCGAGATCGATGGGCACACTCTGGAGTGCCGCTACATCAACAAGGGCTACGTGTGCCCCGAGGGCACGCCCTCGCCGCCCATCGTTCTGCTGCTCGGGTGCGACACGGCCTCGGTGGCCGACCGCAACGCCTACACCTCGAACATCGCGGTATTTCGCCAGGCCGGCTCGGCGATCGTCATCGGCAGCACCGCCGCGCTGATCTGGGGTGTCGATGCGGCCAAGGTGGCCGGGGAAATCATGCAGGCCCTGGGCGATGCGGTCGCGCAGTCGTCCCACTCCATCGGCGGTCTGCTACTCACAGCCAAGCGCCGCTCCGTGCACGATAGCCAGCTGATGGCCATCAGTCTCGCCGCCTTCGGCGACGCTGACTGGCGCATCAAAGGACACTGACATGCCTTCCGTCTTTCGCATCGAGATGCTGCCCGCGCTCCACGGTGACGCCTTGTGGATCGAATACGGGGAACCCGACGACCTGCATCGGATCCTCATCGACGGCGGCCCGATCACCACCTACAAGGCGCTGACGGAGCGGCTGGCGCGAGTACCCGGCAACGAGCGGTTCTTCGAGCTGATCGTGCTTACCCATGTCGACGGCGACCATGTGGAGGGGCTGGTGCGGTTCTTCGCCGACAAGCCCCTGCCGTTTACGGTCGACAAGGTGATCTTCAACGGCTGGCGACAGATGGAACGGTCGCATGGCCTGCTCGGTGCGTTGCAGGGTGAATTCCTCAGCGCGCTGCTGGTGAATCGCGCCTCGTCTGCGTGGGATCCGGACGCCGGGCCCTGGGTCGTATTGAAGGCCGGCGAACTGCCGTCGCTCGAGTTACCCGGCGGCATGAAGCTCACGCTGCTTTCGCCGGATGCGCTCAAGCTCCAGGCGATGGCCAAGGCCTGGAAGAAGGCCGTCGACAAGGCCGGATTGCGGCCAGGCGACCTGGAACAAGCATGGACTGCGCTCGCCCAGCGCAAGCGGCTGCTTCCGAAGAAGGGATTGCTGGGCGCATCGCCGGACCTGGATCGCCTGCTGCAGGATCAGTTCAAGATCGACGCCGCGAAGGCGAACGGCAGCAGCATCGCGTTCCTTGCCGAGTACGGCGGCAAGGCGGCGCTTCTGCTCGGCGACGCGTTTCCCGATGTCGTCGCCGCCTCCATCAAGCGCCTGCTCAAGGCCCGCGGCCAGAAAAAACTGAAGGTCGGCGCGGTCAAGGTGGCGCATCATGGCAGCAAGAACAACACCAACGATGAGCTGCTCGCACTCATCGACTGCCCCACTTACATGATCAGCACCAACGGTGCGCAGTTCAAGCACCCCGACAAGGCGTGCATCGCGCGCATCCTGAAGCTGGGCAAACCGGCGCGACTCGTGTTCAACTACCGCAGCGAGTTCAACAGGCCCTGGCTCGACCGTGCGTGCCAGCAGAAGTACGGCTACGTGGCGCTGGTCCGCAAGGATTCCGAACTGAGCATTCCCGTCACGCTTTGAGAGGACCGATATGCCGAATCCCGCCGCAGCTGAGCAACTCGAGCAGTTTCTGTCGCCCGTGGCAGATGCCGGGCCGCCAAGTGAGGTGTCGGCCAACGAAGTGGGCCTGTGCCTGTCTGGCGGCGGCTATCGGGCGATGCTGTTCCACGTCGGCGTGCTGTGGCGCCTCAACGAAATGGGCTGGCTACCCAAGCTGACGAGGATTTCCAGCGTTTCCGGCGGATCGATCACCGCGGGGGTCCTGGCGCTGGCGTGGCGCAACCTGGGCTTCGACACGGCCGGTGTCGGGACGAACTTCCGGTCGCTGGTGGTCGACCCGCTGCGGAAGATGGCCGCAACCTCGATCGACGTGTCTTCCGTGCTCGTCGGAGCCTTGCTTCCCGGCGTGTCCGCTTCGGACCGCGTGACCAAGCAGTACAGAAAGGTCCTGTTCGGTGATGCAACGCTGCAGGACCTGCCCGACACGCCGCGCTTTGTCTTCTGCGCCACCAATGTGCAGACAGCGAGCCTGGTCCGGTTCACGAAGAAACGCCTGGCCGACTGGCAGGTCGGCTTCGTCGACGCCCCGAACATCGAATTGGCGCGCGCCGTCACCGCCTCGTCGGCCTTTCCACCCGTCCTGTCGCCGTGCGAAGTCAAGCTGCCCGAGGGCGCAATGAAGCCGTTTCCCGACGTCGAGTTGTGTCGCAAGCCATTCACGACCGACCTCATCCTGTCCGACGGCGGCGTGTACGACAACATGGGCATCGAGCCGGTCTGGAAGAACTGCGGCACCGTGCTCGTCAGCGACGCGGGGCAGAAGATCTCACCCGAAGAGGAACCGGCGGAGGACTGGGGCCGCCATGTGATGCGCGTCCTCGACCTGATCGACAACCAGGTTCGATCGCTGCGCAAGCGCCACGTCGTTGGTTCGTTCGTCGCCGGACTGCGCAAGGGCGCCTATTGGGGTGTCAGGACCGACATCGCCGATTACCAGCTGTCCGACGCCCTTCCCTGCCCGCACGAAGCGACCTTGAAGATCGCATCGACGCCAACGCGACTGACCGCCATGGACGAGGCTACCCAGCAACGTCTGATCAACTGGGGCTATGCGGTGTGCGACGCCGGTATGCGCAAGCACGTCGCGGTGGGTGCACCTGCACCCTCGGCGTTTCCCTATGCGACTGGGATTGGCGCGTAGGTCCGGGAAGCCGCCGTCGATTCGCCGCGGCCGGGATCAGATCAGCCATAGCACCGCAAGAGCCGCCCACACGAGCAGGCCAAGCAGCACGCCTCGAGCGATTCCGCGCGCGGGGGTCAGATCGCGATAGCGACGCGTTTGGCGACGCGCCGTCCCGCTGGCCGTGTTGAGCATCCTGGGCATCATGAATAGCTCGCGATGAAGTCGGCCAGGTCCGCCTTCATGGCGTCAAGGTGCGAACGCGAGCCGCAACCGGCATCCGGTCCTGCGCGGCGGGTGTAGCGGACCTTGAGAAACTGCCCACGGAAAACCCGCATGCGCACGGCCTCGAAGCACGCCATCTGTTCGGCGTCGAAGGCCTGGCCCTGCATCGACAGCAACGCGACACGCCGGTTGTAGCGATCGAGCAGGCTTTCTTCACCTGGTCCAAGCACCGAAGAGTCGAGTACATCGCCACCGACCTCGCTGATCTTGCAGCGCAGCTCCATCCACGTCGCCCCGATCTCGTTGGGCAAACGCGGATCGGCCAGCCCGTCTAGCAGCCCGGTCTGGCCCCGTGAGTAAAGAGTGATCGAGACTTTCTCGCTGCTGCCGGGACATCCGTAGTTGTATGACCAACCCAGTGCCGGCTTCCCGACGTAGGACTCAGCGCGAAAGATCGTCATCGCGCCCAGATGGGCAGGCAGCAGCGATGAAGTGGCCTCGTTCCAGATCGGCAGATTCGCCTGCGCCAGCCGTGGCGAAGCCCCTTCCAGCACCGCCTGCTGCCAGGGTTTGCCGAAACGCAGCGACAACTCTCGGTCGACCAGTTCCAGCGCCGCGTCATGGCTGAGGCCGGCTAAGGCTTCGTTCCAGCGCGCCGCCTCGTCGCCCACATCCGCGGTATGCCACCCGCCAACAAAATTGAACGGTGACCGGTCTCGGTGCTCCAGCCAGAAGAGGTATTGGTAAAGCCGCTCGCGCCGCCAGGCTTCTATGGCGGCGTCGCGCGTTGGGCCGCTAGGCCCCCGGGTATTCGTGATCTGTTCACCGGTCAGTTCAGAGACGCCTGAACGGTCTTCGTTGCGGGTGTCCATTGCCTGGTGTCCTCCTGGGACAAGAGCCGGA
Source organism: uncultured beta proteobacterium (assembly GCA_963766365.1). Lineage (GTDB taxonomy): Bacteria > Pseudomonadota > Gammaproteobacteria > Burkholderiales > Burkholderiaceae_F > JALORV01. The sequence continues at coordinate 42,523 of CAVXZK010000004.1, read as the reverse complement.
CTGAAAGGGAACGCGGCCTTGTGAGCCTCGTTGGCTTGCCAGTTTGCGCGTCTGCTGACATCATTTCCAATCGATTCCACGAACTTCAGACATTCACATGCTGAATCTCAGAACCGTCGACCTCAACCTTCTGACGGTCTTCGAAGCGGTCTACGAGGAACGAAACATGACGCGGGCTGCCGAGCGGCTCGCGATGACCCAGCCCGCGGTCAGCAACGCGGTGGCGCGCCTGCGCAGCGTGGTCGGCGACGAGCTGTTCGTGGCCGGGCGTCGCGGCGCCGCGGTCACGCCGATCGCGGAGCATCTCTACCCGAAGGTGAAAAGCGCCATGGACACCCTCCGCGACGGGCTCGGCGAAACCCGCGACTTCGTGCCGGGCGAGTCGGACCGGCGCTTCACCATGGGTGCGCTGTACGGGCCCGGCGTCAGCTTCGGCCGGGCCTTCGCCAAATGGCTACAGCGCGAAGCACCGCGGCTGAGCTGGAAGTGGCTGCCTCTAGAGAGTCGCGACGCGGGCATAGCAGCGCTGCGTGACGGCCGGCTCGACTTCCTGCTCGACCATGCCAGGCCGTCCGCGCGTGACCTCCAGGGCAGCGAACTATTTACCGATGAACTAGTGGTCGTGGCGGCCGGACACCATCCACGGATCGGGACTTCACTGTCCCGCAGGCAGTTCCTCACGGAACGCCATGCCGTACACCGCAGTCTCCGCTATCCCGGGAGCCTGCCGCAGATCGAGGAAGCCCTCGGGCATCAGGCGCTGGACGTCGCCCTGGAAGTTCGCGAACCGATTGAGCTGCCGATCGCTGTCTCAGGCACTGACTTCATTGCCGTGGCGAACCGCAGGCTGGTGGCACCGTGGGTCAAGGTGCTCGGACTGAAGGTGCTGCCAACGCCGTTCCGCGCCTCGCCCTTCAAGGCCTACCTGATCTGGCATGGCAGCCGCCGTCGCGACGCCGGTCACCGCTGGGTGCGCGAAGGCACAATTCGGCTCGCGGCCAGTCACGCCTAGCACCGCGTGAAGGTGCGCAGAACAGTCGCCGTGCTGTCCTTACAGGTCAGGCGTCCGTCGTCAGGGCAGCAGCCACCCCTTGTAGCCGGCGTCCCGGTCCAGGGGTTCGGGCGCCGGCAGTCCGGTTCGGGCGCTGAACGCCACGTAGTCAACGAGCTCGACTGGCACCGGCGCAGCGGCGCGCTCTCCAGGCTTTCCCACCCACAGTTGCAGACGACGCCCCCGCGGCCTTTGCCCGCCGCCATCGTCACGGAGCAGCGGGTCGAACGCGCCATCCGCGCGTCGTATGCCGTCGATGACCGGAGTGCCGGGCACCCGCGCGCGGACCGCCGTGCTCGCGCTCCGAGCCTTGCCCGTCATCACATCGATCGGGCCGTCATCGCTCTCCATTGCCGCCGCAAGCTCGAGCGGGTGCGCCGTGTCAGCCCTCATCCCGATCCAGAAACACTCGCGTGGCGCGAGCGGCAGCAGCAGTTCGCCGTCGCGGGAGAGACCGACCGGCAACGCTCCCAAACTTGCGGGCGCGGCCTCGATGACGCCGGAGTCGGGCAGTGCGTAGCGCTGAAACGACAGCACGAGCCCGGGCGGAAGCGTGAGTTCCGCAGGGCCAAGCCATTCAGCGGAGGGCTGCCCGGTGCTCGCCATCGCCGTGCGGGCCGCTAGTCAGCCTTCCCGCGCAGGACCTCGAGCGCGCTCGGAGGCAGGTTCATCTTCACCAACCTCTGCTTCTGCATTCGAGACGCCGAACGACTGGCCTGGTCTGCGGCCCGCGTCACCACACCGGCTGGAAGCATGGCCGCCACAGCCTCGACGTCAACGCGCGCATCCGCGAGGACCAGTTCCTGCGGCGGCAGGACCCGTTCACGGGAGGGAGCCTCCCCGACCATCTGCCTCGCAAGTTCCTCGCGTGCCCCGGCCTTGATCGATGCGTCGGCAGCCCATATCAGGAATGGCGGCAGCGCCGAATTCGCGACCACACGCTGGAACATTTCGGCAGGAATCAGCTTCGCGCGTGTCTGTGCCGCCTGCACCAGCAGCGTCCAGCTGCGCTGGAACATGGGCGGGCCGATCAATGCGCCGGCGCGGCGCAGCTTGGGATCGGGGCACTGGAGCGCCAGCGCGGCAACATCCGGGTGATTGCTTCCGAGCGTGTCGTGCAGCTTGCGCACGATATCGTTGAGTGCACCGATGTCACGACCGGGGTCCCGGTCCCGTTCGACCAGCAACAAGTGGCCGCCGATGATCCAGGCTATCGGGCTCTCGAATTTCTGGAACACGAGTTCCTCGAGCTTCGGATTGAGGATGCGGCGTTCGTCGGCCAGCGCAAGGCGTGCTGTCTCGGTCACCCCGTCTTCGCTCTCGGCCAGGTCCGGGCCCGTGCCGATCCGATACATCAGCACGGAAACGCGCGGCCGCTTTGCCTGTTCCTCTTCACCCGGCATCACGCGGCGCAGGACATGGACCTCATGCCGGAAACCCTTGCAGACAATCAGACTTTGCTCGAACACGCCGTCGACAAACCGATATCGCAGGAAATAGTTGCCTGCCTTGACCGACTTGAAGCAGAACGCCCACGGATCGCTCTGGGCGTCACCGCGCGGACCTTCGCTTTCGAGATCGAGCACGGTGGTGCCGGCGTCGTCCACCACAGTGATGCCGCGCCAGGGCTGCGTGTTCGCACCACGCTCGCTGCCATGCCGGCCACTGAACATCCGCGCCATGACGACAAGCGCCGCGCCGTCAGCCGGCAACTCCAGCGCATTGGCCTTGGCGATCGCAACACTGCGCGCCGCCCAGTGGTATTCATGGCTGGTCGAGGTACGCAGCACCGGCGCGACGGCGACAGGCTGCGGAGTTGCCTCGGCCGTGGCCACGGTATCGCGATCAAGCAGGAACACCCGCTGTTCCGTGCTGCGCGCAAGTTTTGTCTTCACCTTGTAGATGCCGAACGGCAGGCGCGAAGAGAGCGATGCGGGTCCGCCTTCGATGCACTCGAACGTACTGTCGATCAGGTAGATCGACGCGCCCTCTTCCGCGGTGGACAGCTGAATGTCGAAAAGTTCGCCCGGCTTCGCAAGCGCGATGCCCGGGCCCGGCGCCTCTACGGTGATCTCCATCGGCGAGAGCACCTCGAAGCCCTGCCGCAGCCCTGCCGCCGGGACACTGATGCAGTACAAGCCCGGCTCGAGTGCCAGTTCTTCGGGATTCTCGGTGACCACGAACTTCTCAAGTACGTAGGCCGGCGAGCCGGTCCACACGACCGCCTCGGAGCCGTGCGGGGAACCAGGACACGTGACAGTGACCGGGTATCTTGGCTTGGAAATCCCCTTCGCAAAGATCAGCGTCGAGTCCTCCTGAATGATTTCGGGCTCCTTGCTGACCTCCTGGTTCGCCAGCTGCTCCGTTGCCATCTTCGCGCACTGCGCATTGCGAACCCAGTTGGCTAGGCTCCGGCCCGTCACGCGTCCGTACCGATCCGCCGCGGCACCCCGCAGCCCTTCGGTCAGCGCCCAGGTAAAGGCACCCAGGTACCGGTTCGGGTCCTTGTCCGTGGGCATGGGCACCTCCACGGCGCGCAGCGGGCGCTGCGCGGCGAACGCGATGAACGACGCTCGCGGAGGCTCGGAAGGCGTACGCGGCGAAAACTGCGGATCGCGTGGTGTGGCCGTGAGCCACACCGCGTCCATGCAGCAGTCCATCAGCAGCACATACTCCTGGAAATAGCAGGCGTCCTGCAGCAGGCTGAGCCATCCCGTCGCGTGCACGTTGTGGCCGCGCTTGTTCTGGGCAGTGCCGGCGTAGAGACAGGCGCGCAGGCGACCGGGCGAGAACCCGTGGCCCGACATGTAGATATAGAGACGACGGCCGACGTACTTGAGGCCCGCTTCCTTGTTCACTGTGGCAATGTCGTCGAGCTCGAAGAACAGCTTCTCCAGTTCATCGACTGTCGGACGCACCGCGTCGGCCTTCGTGGCGGGCGTCGTTGCGGTCGGCTCGGACGTCTTGACGCGGACGTTTTCCGGCTTCAGGTGCGGGCCTTGAGGGTCATCCACCAGCCACTTGCGGAACTCCTCCACGTCATAGGGCGGGCTGCGCAAGTCAGAAGGCTTGCCACCAAAACCCAGCTCGGGATAGCTGCTTACACCGATCAAAAGCGCGTGATCTTCCATCATTCCTCGGGTCCGTACCTGGTGGGCTCCTCTACCGAGGATAGGCGTCCTTGATAAAGTCCTTGTCCTTCTGCGACAGCTCGGAGTTCAGGCCCGCCTGCGTGCCGTCCTTGGTCCATGCGCGCGGAATCGGGTACATCATGATCGACGTGGCATCCGGCTTCGTCCCGCTGATCTCCTTGTCGGGGTATTTCTTGAACATGTTGTTGTCGATGGTGGCCTCGTCCCAGTTGTTGGGCGGACCGCTGAGGTCACGAACGACCGCATCGCGATTCCACACGATGCCACCGCCCTTGGGATTCTGGTGCTCGTGGATCAGGCCGAGCGCATGGCCGAATTCGTGCAGCACGACGCGACGCAGTTCGTCATCGCTCGACGTCGGCGTCAGCCATCCATAGTTCATCGTCGGCTGCGGCTCCGCGATCCTCTTGCACTGGTTGCCGAGATACGACCAGGAGCCTTTGCCCTGCTTGAAGGCGATGCGGATGTCGGTCGGGCCCTGCTTGCGCCAGGCGAACTCGAGATTGGCGAGCTTCAGCCACTCTTCCGCCACCTTGCGGACGCGCTCCTGCAGCTCCGGCGCGCCCTCCAGAAAGCGGAGCGTGATCGTGCCGCCGACAGGCCACTTGGCACCCAGGAGCAGTGCTGCCTTCTGGCCGCCCAGGGCCTGCTTGTCTTCCGCGGAAAGGTCGCCTGCCGTCAGGCAGCTGCAGTAGTAGTTCTCGTTGACGCTCATCGTGATTGCCTCTCAGGTTGACGGGATTGGGCGTTGCGCCTTAAGCGAAGGTCTTCTTCAGGATTCCGATGACTCGCGTCATCCGGTCCAGCACCGTCGTCGCCGTTGCAGCTGCGTCGGTCGACGACCTCATTTCACCGGCGGCGACAGTCAGTTCGTCCGCGATCCTGCGCAGCTCAGCGATCGCGTCGCGCACTTGCGCCGAATCCGGAACCTCTCTAAGACGCAGCGCCAGCAGTTCGTTCTGCCTGGTGGTGAGTTCAACCTGCGATCGCACCAGGGCGGGCCGCTCGTCGGCGTCATCGGTGCTGCCGATCCGGCGGGCCAGGTCGCGTAGCGCATCAAACGCGTCCTGCACGCTGTGATCACGCAGGGCGACCACATCGGCCAGCGGCGAGCCTTCAAGGGCCTGTACAACGGCACCCGGAAATTGCATGTCCATGGCCGTACCGCTGCCCCGCGAGCCGTCCGTCGTTTCATCATCCTTCGGTGCCTTGCGTCGCCCATCGAGGAACCAGGTCCACGTGAAGACGCCGTCGGACTTCTGGACCATGACGACCAAGGCCGCGAAATAGGCAAAGAAACCCACGGCGAGCCCGAGACCGTACGCGCCGAACAGCGCCGAACCTGTGTCACCGAAAAGCGCCGTGACGGCGCCACCGCCGATGACGCCGACCAGCGTCGTGATGTCGCTGAACTGCACTCCGCCGGTGCGATAGCGGTTCGTGAAATAGGTGAACCAGCCAATGACCACACCAAAGGCGAATGCTCCGAACTCAGCCATTCCGGGACTCCGCGCTCGACGCGTCCCTGGATCTTGTTCTCATGGTTCCCCGCCTAAGCCACTGCACCGATGATCCAGCACAGGGCTGCAACTGCGATGGCACCACAGTGCCGCCCCAAGGGCAATATGAAAATTCACGGACCGCCCGATGACGGGAGAATGGATGCGCGATACACGGCGGCCGGGCGTGCGCCAGCATCGAATGAGAGACCTATCGATGGCGCGCTGTTCGGCAGGCGCCGCAGCGGCGCGACATCGGCTAAGCGCTCCTCCTAATCCTCGCAGCACTGGTGGGCCGGGCGCTCTTCTTCCGCGGCCGTCGCTTGGTTGACTTGGCTTTGGCCTTGATCTTGGTCTTGCTCTCGGTCTCTGACTTGGCCACTCCTTTGGCCGCTGGCCTTGAGGAAGGCGCACTCGCGCCCGCTTTCTTCGTGGCGGGCTCGGCTTTCTTTGCCGGCGTGCGGGCACGACCCGCTTTGTTCGTTGAGCCCAAACGCTGCTTCGTGCGCCTGGCCGTCTTCAATGCCCTCTTGCGACGCCGCGGCACCGCCGGCTGCAACTCGCGTGACGCGAGTTCGGGAGGCGCATTCGGCTGTTCCACCGACAGTGTGACCGCCTCGCCGGCGCCGAGTGCGGCCTGGATCTTCGGCAACAGCGCCTGCATCGCACGCACGCTGGCACCAATCACATCGGCTCCGGGAGTCCAGCTCTGCCCGACGAGGATGCAACCCAGCGTGTCCTTCTTGCTGTTGCCGCTGTGAATTCGTATCCCGGTGAAGTTCCGGACCCCTTCAACCAGTGGAAGTTCACGACGAAACGCGTTCGAGTAGGTGATCTTCACCAGGTAGCGTCCCGCCGGGATCGCCGTTTCGCCTGCCACCTTGTTGGTGCGTATGCCGTCTTCCAGCGTGTAGCACTCGAACAGACCGTTGATCAGCATGCGGCCGATCGTGCAGTCCGGCGCGTAGTACTCCCGAACGACTCGTAGCTCCATCGTGCAACTCCGTGTGTCGACGCGGTGTCCGCAGCGTGTGTGAGCCCGCCATCACCGGGGGCGTAAGGTGTTGCCGTGACGCTACCGACCCGCATGGCAAGCCTCCATGCCATCAACCCGCGATGGGATGTACGAAACAGGTCGCTGATCGCCTACCCTGAACTTGAGCCGAGCTGACAGGATGGGAGTGTTCTTTGGCGTCACTGAAGAGTCTGCGGCCCGAAGGCATTGCTGCTGTAAAGGGAGGATTTCGTCGTGGGACAGGACAGTGCAATCAAGATCGCGGCGGGCCTCTTCGTCGGGGCCCTCGCCGTCACCAGCACGCCGGCGGTGCAGCCCAGCCGCACACCGCCGGCGGCTCCCTTGAACACGAGGATCGAAGCGGCGCGTGTTCAGTCGACGAACACCACGGAACTGATGCGCCGGCTCGCGCAACGGGCACCGGACATGAAGGCGCAGATTGATCAGGCGGAAGCTGCAAGACGCGCCGAGATTGACCGCCTCAACCGTGAGGTCGGCCGGCTCAATGGCGAGGTCGGTCGGCTGACGGCGGAAAACAACAACCTGCGCAGCCAGTCGGGCGCAGCAGCCGGCAGCCGACAGCAGCTCACGGAGCAGCAGCGGCGCATCGCGCAGCTGGAAGCCCAGATACAAGACCTGCAGCGCCGCAGCGCGGTACGGGACCCGGGGAGCGCCGAGCGGGATGCGAGGGAGATTGCCCGTCTGAATGGAGAGGTGGGTCGGCTGATTGCGGAGAACAACAACCTGCGCGGCCAGTCGCGTGCGGCAGCCGGAGGTCGGCAGCAGATCGCAGAACAGCAGCGGCGCATCGCGCAGTTGGAAACCCAGCTGCAGGACCTGCAACGTCGCAATGCCGGACGCGACCAGGCAATCGCCGAGCGCGATGCGGCGATCCGGCGGCTCACGGCCGAACGCGACGAGAGGGACCGGTTGATTGCAGACCTCAGACGGACGATCGATCAGTTGAGGGGCCAGCTCGCCGACCGCGATCGGAGCATTGCGCGGTCTCAGGCGGGCGAGACCGAGCGCAACCGGACGATTGGCGACCTGCGTTCGGCGCTCGACGCGCGCGAGGGCGCGATCACCCAGGGCCAGTCCGCAGTGCGTGAACGCGATGCCGCGATCGCCGACCAGAAGCAGACGATTGCCGGGCTCGAAGCGACGATTGCGCAGCAGAAAGGCGCGACTGACACCCAGGCGTCGCTCATCCAGACCCTCGAAGCCAACGTTCTCGATCAACGCAACACGATCGCGGCCATGAGTGAACAGCTGGAGGAAGCCAGAAGCGCGAGCTTGCCGTGGTGGGTCGCCGGAGCGACGCTCGCCGGCGGGCTGCTGGCGGGGTTCGGAGGCACAAGGATGTTCCGCCCCAGGCCGCCGAAGCTCCAGCAGGAGGCAACGACCGGCCAGCCGCCGAAGGTAGTCTCGGTCAAGGGACTGTTCGGCGGGGCCGCGTCGCCGCCGACGCTGAATGCCGACCCGGGCGCCCCGGTGCTGCGCATCCGGACATCGGTACATCCAGCCGCCACGCCAACATGGATCAGTGAGGGAGCTGCCTGATGAGCAAGACCGGTGTGACCCTGTCCAGCCTGCTGGGCAAGGTCGACGAGCAGGCCGTTCGAAACGCGTTGTACGATGGTTCGGGTGAAGCCGGCTCGCTGGCCGGATTCCTGGGCGAATCGGCGGCCGGCGCCGTGGCGAAGGAAGTGAATGCGGCGCTGGACAAGGACCTGTTCGAGGTCATCGCGGGCTCCCTCGCCACACTCAGGGACCTGCATCAGTACACCGATGCGGCCAAGTTCCCGCCCGAACGCGTGGTCACGCACAAGCTCTTCAAGAGCACGCTGCAGGCGCCGCAGGACATCGATCTTGCGGTGCTGCTGACGGGCGTACCGACCGAAATCACGGTCGTCTTGACGCTGGACCTGAACGTGGTGCTGGAATCGATGACGCTCACGATCAAGGCCGGGCGCATCACCGGAGTCGAGTTCGGCAGTGCGAAAGCCCAGGCCGGGCTGCGCTACAAGCGCATCAACCTTGTCCCGCTGCACGACACACCGCCGCTGAAACTGGGGCGCGCCGACTTTCCCGAAGGCCAGGGTCTCGCAATCGGTTGACGCGAACCGTTGCGGCCCAGGCGGGGGTCTGGCGGCTACGCTGCCGCAAACTCGCCGAGCCCCCAGTGGGCCAACCGATAGTGTCGGCCACGAAAATCAGCCTCGCCGAGTGCGAGCGTCGTTTTGCGGCCGCGTACATCTTCACGCCAGCGCGGCGACGACAGATCGGCCACACGGTTGGCCAGGCGCGTGCGCATCTCGACTTGAGAGATCCGGCCTGCCTCCGGCGCCAGCTCGGTCACGGCCTGGACACGCGACTTGCCATTCTGCACATGACAGTCAAAGCAGAGTGCGACACCGAGCTCGGTGGACAGGCGCAGCTTGCGGGCGGTCGCCGCCGCGGGAACGAAATAGGCGTCGTAGGCTCGTTGCATCTGGAGCCGCTTGATGATCGGCTCGTCGCCGAGTCGGGCGAACGCGGATTTCCAGTCGGGCGGCACTCGCGACTTGTCGGGCCCGGAACTGATGCTGTCGGCCCAAGCCACCTGCCGGGCGCGAGGCAACGCCGTCTTCTCGCGCCAGACCGAGGCCAGCGGCCCAAGGACGCGATCCAGGGTTCCCGGCACGATCGACTCGGCTTCCGCAAGCAGTTTCTGGATTTCGCCGTTGGACAAGGTGAAACCGATGACGCCCCAGGTCAGTCCCGCGCCGTCGAAATTGCCTTGGAGCAACCCGAATCCATGGCCTTCGAACTCGGCCGTGATACTGAGGCAGCGCTCGAACAGCGTCGGCAGCGGTTCGGTCGTCAGCTGCTGCCAGGTCGTCTCCTCCACCGCGCCCGTCACCGGTAGCGAGCGCACGGACTGCAACCGGGACAGTGCAGTCGTCGTGTCGTTGCCGTAGACGCCGTCGGCGAACTTGTCGGCCGGACCCACGCAGAAGCCCTGGCGCAGCAGGTCGAGCTGAATTCGCTTGGCGATCATGCCGCGCAGGCCTTTGGCAAACCAGGTACGAGCCATGGTCAACTCCTCGAATCGGATCTTTGGAAAGACACGTCGCCGTCCCTAGGAACTGTCGCTCAAACAAAGGGAAAAGGGCCTGCATCCGGCAAGCCCTGGTTCGACAAGCGCGCCTGCGTGAAGGCGATCAGGTCTCCACGCCAAAGCCGATCGGCGGCAGTTCGGTGTCGATAAGGTACTCGAACTCCTTCCGGAAATCGTCGACGGACAAACCGGCCTTCTCGGCGATCTTCGCAAGTTTAAGTGGATCCTCGAAGTCGTCACGCCGCAGCCGGTTCATGTAGCGCCGGGCGATGGCGTAGCGTGTGGAACGGATGTCGACCATCCGTATCCTTGCGCGGCCTGTCTCCGGGCCAAGCAGTTCCCGGAACGGCACGGGAACGAAGTTGCCCGCCTGGATCGCGTGTCGACGATCGTCTCGAAGCGTATCTGCTGCGTCGGGAACTCTTCCCGGATCAGGGTCAACGTCGCGCCCGCGGCCTTGCCGATGCCCATTGCCAGGTGCCGCGCCGTACGCCCCATCACGATGACGAAGTACCAGCGCAATGTCGTTTTCGCGTCGACCATCAGGTTCTTGACGATCTCCACGTAATGGTGACGTGCTGCCTGGAATCCGTACGTGTCGACGTAGGCCGGCAGGTCGAGGTCGTTGTCGATCGTCTTGGGCACATGGACGATCTGCAGGCGACCCGCTGCGGTTTGCACGAGCCTCATCGCGCTGTACGCCGTGTCGTCTCCGCCGATCGTGATGAGCCGGGAGACGCCAAGTCGCAACAGGGACTCGACCGCATTCTCGAGGTGCTTCGGGTCCTTGGTGCGGTTCGCACGCAGATGCCGATGTGCGAGCCCCGGCGGAAGTGGAGACGTGAGACCTCCTGATTTGTGAGCGGCGTAACGTGGGAAGTGTCGCCTTTCATGATCCACTCGAAGCCATCGCGGATTCCGATGACTTCGACCCCCTCGAGGACCTGTAGGTTGCCAAAATAGATGCAACTTTTGACAACAGTTGCAAATTCGCAGCTGTTGGCGGAGCGTCGCCAGGTTTGCTAGGTGCTGGGCGCGATGCGCCGAGCCCCGCATTCTTTGTGGAACGGCCAGTCCGGCCATAAGCCGTCGGTCGTTGTTGCTGCTCATGTCACCCGAAAGCAGTCGTTTAGCTCCAGAGCCACTATTCATCACTGCGGTGCATTACCGTGCCGCAACGAGACCGGCAGGATTCGCTGGTGGGTGTAGTGTCGTCGCTCTTGAAGGAGAAAACCATGGTCGGACAGGAAGCGCATGGATGGTGGGCGTATGCCAAAAACTCGGTCCAGACCTGGGAGATGACGGTTCAGGTGAACAAGCGCGACACGTTCGCCGAGACAGCCATCACCGCGTTTGGCAACAGGGGCGAATCCCCCACCGGCTACTTCGGCATCATCAAGATCGTCAGCGACAGCGGCACCGAGACGTTTCTTCAGAACGGCTCGTTTGGCCTGCCCAGCTACCGCCAGGCCGTCTTCCGCAAGAAGGTGAGCAGCGTTCGCGTGCAACTCGCCTGTTGGCACTCGCACGTGCGGGGACGGCTGGTTCTCAACTTCTGGTCGTAGGGGGTTAGCCATGGAATTCGAATCCTCGGAAAAGAAAAAGGCACCGCGGTCTCTTGTCTGCGTCGTGCACGACCGTAACGGGCGCATCGTCCACGGGCACGTCTTCGTCGGCGACGGGACCGGCCTGTTCGGCCCGCAGGGACGCGAAGAGCGCGAACGCGAGACGCTGGAGGGGGCGCGCCGCAACCATGGCGACCTCGTCTCGCGCCTTCAGGTGTTCCACGCGCCAGCAACTTTCCGTTTCAATCCGGACGTCGAATATCGGGTGGACACGAAAGCTGGGCGACTGGTCGAGCGCGTGCGCCGCAAACCGAAGGCTTCGAAGAAGGGAACAGCAGGGAAGCAAAAGAGTTAGCGGTTCCACCTTTGGCGCGTCTTGCCGTCAGCGCGGTTGTAGGCTGATCTAACTGCCGTTTGTTCGTAACGAAGGAGCCGGGGCGGCGCCTTGTCACGACTTCCTCGTACGGCTACGAGCTGCCGGATGCCGTCTTCCCCTAAATCGCCTGAAACCGGACGTTCGATGGCGCGTCGAAGTGGCTTGCCGACGCTGTCATGCCCTTCACATGGCGTATCAAAAATGATACTATCGGCGGCGTGACCCGCAGCCTACCCACGCTCTCGGTTCGGTTTTATCAGGAAGGATCCGGCGCCGAGCCTGTTCGCAACTGGCTGAAGTCGTTGACAGCCGAGGAGCGGCGCGAAATCGGCACTGACATAAAGACCGTCCAGTTTGGGTGGCCGCTCGGCATGCCGGTGGTCGACCATGTCGGCGGCCAGATCTGGGAAGTTCGAACTCGGCTCGCTACCCGGCTGGCGAGAGTTCTGTTTGTCCTGGAAGGCAACGAAATGATTCTGCTGCACGGGTTCATCAAGAAGGAACGCACGACGCCCAAGCCTGACCTGGAACTGGCGCGTCAGCGCCTGAAGAAGTTAAGGAGCACACCATGAAACGCAGTACTCACGTCGGTTCCGACTTTGACGACTTCCTCCGGGAGGAAGGCATTCTTGACGAAGTTCAGGCGGTCGCGGTCAAGCGCGTTCTTACCTTTCAGCTTGAGCGAGGAATGAAGGCGAAGCAGCTGACCAAGACAGCCATGGCCAAGCGGATGGGAACGACCCGCGCCCAGCTGGATCGGCTGCTTGACCCTGACAATTCGTCGGCGACCCTCGCGACTCTGGTGAAGGCGGCCAATGCCGTGGGCAAACGCGTGAAGATCTCCCTCGTCAACGCCTGACGACGGGTCCGACATACCGAGCTGGCGCTCACGGCCACGACCTGCCATTCGGTTGCGCCGCACGATTTGCCGGACAGCGGACGCTTTTCTGCGACGCGCCCGCGCGCTAGATTGAGTCCATGGCCAAGGCGCTGGCGCTAGATCACTTGCAGGTCGCAATGCCGCGTGGCGAAGAAGCCGCAGCGCGAGCTTTCTACGGACGCGTCCTGGGATTGGCTGAGATCCCGAAGCCGGAGCCATTGGCGGCGCGAGGAGGCCTGTGGTTCCAGTGCGGAACTCAACAATTGCACCTTGGCGTGGAAGATGACTTCCGTCCTGCCAAGAAAGCTCATCCCGCCTTCGTTGTGGACGACCTCGAGGTAATCACAAGGGACCTCGAAGCGAATGGGTTTCGCGTGGTGGTTGACTCGGTTCAGCTCCAAGGCAGCCAGCGGGCTTTCACGGAAGATCCCTTCGGCAATCGGATCGAACTGACACAGCCCAAGCGACAACACAGCGCCGGGAATCATCCCGCGTGACCATTCGCCTGCTCCTTGCTGCCGACGCGGCAGCCTTTCAGGAACTGCGCCTTCGCGCGCTACTGGATAGCCCGCAGTCGTTCACCTCCAGCTACGAAGAAGAAGTGCACCTCAGCATCGCGGAAGTTGCGAGTCGGCTGGAGCCGACGGCAGACCGGGCCGTGTTTGGGGCATTCGAGGCCGACCAGCTGATTGGGATGGCAGGACTCGGTCGGGAGCAGATGCAGAAGATCCGCCACAAGGCTTACGTGTGGGGCATGTACGTGGGGCCGGAAAGCCGAGGGAAAGGGCTGGGCCGACGCTTGCTGGAGGCAGCCATCGATTTCGCGGCCCAGGCGCCTGGGATTACGCAGGTCTGCATCTCCGTGTACAGCGGCAACAGCGTGGCGCGATCGCTCTATGTGTCGGCAGGATTTGTGCCGTATGGAATTGAGAATGCGGCAATGCAAGTAGACGGGCGCTTCCTCGATGAGGAGCACATGATTCGATTCCTGCCCGCCAAGATTCATCCATGACGGACCCGTCGCTGACGGCCAAGACCTTCCGTTGGGGTCCGACAGCAACATCCCCGTCGTATTGACACTAATATGCCTAAATTGGCATAATATCGCCGATGTCGAAGCAGCCCCGCAAGCCCATCAAGTGGGTCGGCTCCGCAAAGCGCGACCTCGACGCGATGCCCGAGGACGTCAAGGACGTGTTTGGGCATGCCATCGACCTGGCACAGGCCGGCGGCAAGCACCAGGACGCCAAGGTGATGACTGGTTTCGGGTCAGCGGGCGTGCTGGAAATCGTCGAAGACGACCGGGGAGACACTTACCGCGCCGTCTACTCGGTCAAGTTCTCGGGATGGGTCTACGTCCTGCACTGTTTCCAGAAGAAGTCCAAGAGCGGGATCAAGACACCGAAGGAAGACATCGACCTGATCTACACCCGACTCAAGGCCGCGAAGCTGGACTTCGAGGCATGGCAGAAAAGACAAGGGGCAAGCTGATGAGCCGCAAGAACGAGATCCTTATCGAAGAAGGTAGTACCAACGTCTATGCGGACCTCGGTTATTCCAACGCTGCCGAGATGCAGCGCAAGTCGCAACTCGCCGCCGAAATTGCCCGCGCCATCAAGGCCCGTCGGCTGACCCAGAAAGGCGCTGCCGACCTCCTGGGGGTGGACCAGTCCAAGGTGTCCCGCATTACCCGTGGTCAATTCCGCGGCGTCAGCGAAGCCAAGCTGCTGGAACTGGTCACAAGACTGGGCCACGACGTGAAGATCGTCGTCGGCCCGGTGCGCCGGCGCGCAGGCAAGATCGAGCTTCAGTTCGCCTGACTCCGGGCGCTGCTCGCGTCAAGAGGCGATTCTTACAGGCTGCTGGCGGCCGAGGCCGTCCTTTGAGACGTTGATCAAGAACACTTCCCGATACCGGACCGAGTGAGCCTCGGCGCTACTAGGGCGGACTGATCCTCAGTCACGACGCTGGTTTGCGCCACACACTGGCCAACCATGGCTGCTGCTCTCGCGGCAGGCCGGCCGGCCGGTAGAAGTGAGTTATCTCGACGAATCCGGCCGCCGTCATATACTCGCGCCACGTGTCGCAGATCCCAGAAGGCGCCATAGCGGTCGCCGTTCCAACCTTCGTCGTCGCGCCGCGCGGATTGGAGCTGAACAGCACGCCGTTCGGCCTGAGCGTCGCATGCAGCGCCATCAGCACCCGGGGTAGTTCCTGCCGCGGGACGTGGAACAGCGACGCATTGGCGAACACGCCGTCGAAATGGCCTGCCGGCAGTCCGAGATCGGAGCCGAGGAAGTTGTGCTGCGAGCACCTGCAACCGCTGTAGGTCGCGCGCTATGGCGACAAACTGAGTCGCCCCTCCATGCCCGACGGTGATGTGGCCGTGCCTTGGCAGCGCCTTGAGATCGCGTCCCGGACCGCAGCCGAAGTCGAGCAACTCGAATGGGGGGTCCGAGCCCTCGATGCGCTGCAGCAGCGCCGCGATGGGTTCTGGCTGACGTCGTGATCGCGCGTGCCTTGCCAGAAGTCGTGAGCGCGCTGGTCGTAGTCGGCCAGCGTTTGTCCGGTGATGTGCGCCAGTTCTTCCGGTGTCAGCTGCATACTCCATCATCCCATTCGGCTGCCCCGTCGACGTTCGGCCACGAGCGGACTGTCGTAGGTCCACGCAATGATCGCCCGAAGCGGTCGTACTTCGCAGCGATCGATTCTGCAGTGAGCCACGAGATTCGTGGCCCGATAGGAGTAACACTGGACAACCTCGGGCTATTGATCGATCTTCACATCACAGGGGAACGGCAAGGACCCGGTGACGTAGCGGAAACGCGCCGCGCCATCGAACTGTCCGGTCTGAATAAGCGACAGGGACTGAAAATCGCTGACGTCGGCTGCGGAACGGGGGCGTCAACACTTGTCCTGGCAGCAGACCTCGACGCCCAGATTATCGCGGTCGACGCCCTGCCCGAGTTCCTCGAGGTGCTCAGACTGCGCGCCGCGCGGGCCGGTCTTGCCGAGCGCGTCACTGCCGTGAATGCATCCATGGACTCGCTGCCGTTCGACGCTGAAAGCCTGGACGCGATCTGGTCGGAGGGCGCGATCTACAACATGGGCTTTGAGCGAGTATTGCGGCGTTTCATGCTCAACGGAACCGCCACTGGCCTCGGGCGGCTTCCTCAGGCCTTCTTGGCCGGACTCACGTCAGCAAAGTCCATTGCGGCGCAGTTACACCCTCGGCGCTCGCAGCTGCAGCTCATCAGCCTGTCGTGGCTGCACTCGCCGCAGCGCCGGAGCAGGAAGCCGATCGCGCGGATGTCGCGCTCGAGGAAAGCTAAGTCCTCGTGGAGGCGTTCTGCCGGGGTGTACGGATGACCGTTAGCAGGCGAACTGGGGAGCCGGGTCAGCGGCAGCTCGTGGCCGAGTTGCGCCGAGACCTACTGGTGCAGCGCCTCTAATGCCGCTTTCGGATCTGAAGCCACGATCTTCAACAAAGCGCGGGCAGCGCCCGTCGGACGGGTTCGTTGCTGCTCCCAGTTCTGCAGCGTGCGCAGGTTCACGCCGATCAATTTCGCGAACTGGGCTTGGCTGATCTTCGCTGCTTCCCGGATCGCCCGTACGTCCGGTTCGCTCAGTCTGGTTGCCCGAACGCCGGCCACGGACTTGCCCGCCATGTGCCGCTTCATCTCGCGCACGCCGCGCACCAGTTGATCGAAGTGTTGCTTATCCATCGTCGACTTCCTTCATCAATGCCGCCAGAACCTTCAGCTGCTGGGTCGTCAAGTCTTCCTGTCTGGCCTTCACGTAACCGAAGACCAAGTAAATCCGGTCAACCGAGGTCTGCAGGTAGTAGATCACCCGGGCTCCGCCGCGCTTGCCACGTCCCGACGCCGCCCAGCGCAGCTTCCGGAGCCCACCCGGTTCCGCGGATCACGTCGCCCGCGGTGGGCGTCACCAACAAGAAACGTTGCAGGGCGCGCAACTCGTCGTCGGTCCAGTGCTCCTCGCGAAAGCGGACGAACGGCGTGAGCTCGACGAAGACCATTGTTGCAATATACGCGTCTAGCGTATACGCGGCAAGCGTAGTCGGTCGATGTTAAGGAGGGCGCCAGACGGTCCGCTAACGGGCAGATTGGGGGCCGGCGAAAGGGACCGCTTCTGGCCGAGTACGGAAGTTTGCGAGCTGCAAGCCGTTTACGACTCTATTGTCGTGTTTACGACATTATTGCCTGTTTACGACAATAATTGCCAGGAACAACTGCTGTTCCGTGACATTAATGTCGTAAACGCTGCCCTAGCAGGCACGCCGCTCTGCAAGACCTCGTCTGAAATGGTTTTGAAGCCAAAGTCGTAAACGACGACCCCGCAAGGAGCCATCAACGGCGTACTTCGGACATTAAATGCGTAAACCGAACTGGCAAACCTTTGGCTCAGCGGCTGCAGTGGTCACTCGCGCAATCAGAACAAGCATTGAGGACTAGTGGACCGGCTGAGGACCACATTGACCAACGACCAGGTCCTACGCGCGCTAGCAGCCTATTGTGCGGGGACGATCGAGATCTACATGTCCGGCTGAGCGGGAGTCAGCGGTCCTTTCGGTCTCCCCCTGCGCCCTTTGGCGAACTGCGCAGGGGGTCACGGCACTTCTGATTGGATCAGTGCGACACGTTAGGCCTATTCCTTGGCTCGTCCCTTCTTCTTCGCGGGCCGAAGCATCCATGTGATCCCGCCGACCTGAACGCCGTTCTCAAACTGGCGAATGGCAATGGTGTGGTTGCCGGCGGCAAGTCCCTTGGACGGCTTGAGCACGAAGCGACACTTGAGCGCCTCCGGCGCCAGCAGGGCACCGCACAACGCGTTGCTGCGCAAGCGCGGCACCTCAAGGATCGCCACATCTTTCTTGTGGGCGAGCCTCTCGCGCCACTCGGCCGGCAGGGCCGCGGCCGCAGCCGGATGGAGCTCGAGGTGCAGCTTGGCGTCCGCAGGGAGATGGACGGCGATTTCGATGTCGAACCTGCGTCGCCCGCCAGGATCACCCGCCAGCAGGAACGGCATTGCCACTGGGTCGGCTGCCGGATCCGGCAATACGTCGATCACGTTGAAATTGCGCCACGTGATGTTGTTGTGGTTGCGGATGATGTCTAGAAAGCCGTTCCAGTCGGTCGGACCGGGAACCGGCGGGGCAGGATCCTCGGCCTGATCTAGCACGGCGACGAAGCAGTAGTGCCCTTTGGCCGGGATACCGGCCTTCGCCCAGGTGAGCGCCGGCGCCACCGTCAGCACGTTGCCGGTGGGAACGTTGATCGGCGCGGTCGTCCCGATGAGCGTCCACAAATTGGGTGTGACGAGCGTCGCGACTGGCGCCCAGTAGACCGTCGCACGCACACCATTGGCTGCTGCGGCGCCGCGGTTGCGGATGCGAACGTAGATGAAGTTGTCCTGCCCCTTCTCCACCTCGAAACCAAGCGATTCGCTGTTCTCGGTTCCACTGCCCTCGCCAAAGGCAATCGTCGGGTTTGGCTCCTGAGCCGGACGCACGATGACATCCGGGCTCGTACTCAGCGCGCCCCCGCTCGGCACAACACCAGCATCACCGGCCGAGTCGCGCAAGTACACATCGGGCACCAGGCCCAGTGCGACCGTTCCGATGCGGCGCAGGTTGGGCATGACCCCGATGTTCCCGGCTACGGTGGCGCTCTGGGGCGTGCCATTGGCGGGATTCGACAGGATGGCCCGCATCTGGCCCGGCGACAACATGGTACCCGTGGCCTGCCGATACATGCTCTGGGTCAGGGCGGCGGCACCCACCACCACGGGCGAGGCACTGCTGGTTCCGTTAAACGTCGCTGTGTAGGACGCATCGATCGCAGCCATCGGTGTGAGGTCGCCATAGCCGCACGTTGTGACGTTCTCTCCCCACCCGTAGCAGTCGATCCGGCTGCCAAAGTTCGAAAAGCCCGCGCGTGCGTGCGAGTTGCCGTTGACCAAGGCAGAACGCGCAGCGCCCACCATGATCGCCCCCGAGTCGCGGAAGTCTGCGTGGCCGCGTCGCAGGCGGAAGCGCCCGGCCCCGTCCATCCACGCATCGAGGTCGTTGCCGCCATTGCCGGCCGCGGCGACAACAATGACGCCGCGCGCGGTGGCGAGGCGGATGGCATCGAAGTCGCCGACATCCGTCTCGGTGGGCAGGAGCAGCGCGTCACGCTGCACCTCGAGCAGCAAGATGTGCCCGGCCTGCATAGTCGGCAACGCTGCCACGATGGCGTCGGCCACGTGCAGGGCGGTGGCACCATCCCAGTGAGAAGTCGCCCGCAGGGAGGCGATCGTCGGCGCGATCCCGACCACGCCACGGGTGTTGTCGTCGGCGGCCAGGACGCCCATCACGGCGGTGCCGTGGTTGCCCACGTAACCGCCCGTGCCGTCGCGATTCTGGTTGAAGATCAGCGTCGGCGACTTGCCGGCAAAGTCCTCATGCCCCAGACGCCACCCCTGCTCAAGATCAACGATGCCAACACCCTGGCCTTCGCCCCCCGCCTGAGTCCATGCCCAGCGTGCGTCGATGCCGGTGGGCGCTGCGTCGAGGTAGTTCTGCTGCCCATTGAAGGTGTCGTTCCCGGCATTGACGACCGGGTCGCTGACGACCTTCTCGGCGTAAGCCAGTTCCACACCGGCGAGGCGGCCGAAGCGCTTTGACAACTCCTCGACGGGTTCGGGGCGATCGCGCAGATCCACGCGCCAGTACTGTGTCAGGCTGTTGAAGGGGCGCCACGGGCCGCGCGCCGCTTCTTTCTCCATCTCAAGAAGCTTGCCTGGAGGAACGCTCGTGATGAGCCGCCGTGTGGGTGGCTTGCCGAGCTCTGCAAGGAGCTCGGCCAGGGCACCGAGCTTTGTCTTCTCGGCATACGCCCGCAAGTCCTTGGACTGGTCAGGTGCCAGTTCCCTCGACAGGCGCAGGATGACGAAGCCGCTGTTTCCGTCACCCAACTGGTCGCCGTCGACGCCGGGCCGTGGAGGATTGTCATCAACCCTCTGGTCGTCACAGATCCGCTCGTGTTCTTTGCACATTGTCTGCCCCCGCTGCGAAGCGTTAAACCCACGACAACGCTAGGCGCCCAGCAAGGGCCGGACAATGACCCGACCGCGTGAATATCCGACAGAGGCATCGCGTGAACAAGGGAACGGGAAACTGGGGATCACCGAACTTAGTGTAGAAACGCCCGACCTCACCAGGCCGAGAGTGGCGCGGCTTGGTCGTGATCGGAACAAAAGAAGTCCATCGGGACAGAAACGAATTGAATTTCGCGCCCGCTTGCCGCACTGTCATCGCAATCGACCGACCCACCGTAACCCATAGCTACTGCCCGGCCCCCGGCAAATCGTCCTCGCGTTGGTCAGTGCACACCGCTGCAACCCTCAACAGCGAAATGGGCGGCACAATTCAGGACATCAGCAAAGTTGAGGGAATGCTTCTCCTCAAGCAGCAGGAGGCCGAGCGCAAGCAGGTCCTGCTCGATGCCTTCGACTTCCGCTCTCAGGATCAGGATCGCAACAAGCAACTCGTCGAAGATATCGACGGAAAGATCGGGGAGTTAAATTCAGAGCGGTACTTGCGCAGCGCCGCGCTGCGGAAGATCAACGCATCGCTTGAAGAGGATCAAATCCTCTTCAACCCGAAGGAGGCGCAGCGGCTCTTCGACGAGGCGGGTGTTCTGTTCCCCGGCCAACTACGAAAGGACTTCCAGCAGTTGATCGCCTTCAACAAGGCGATCACTGATGAGCGGCGTGGATACCTTCTCGAAGAGCGGAAGGAGCTTGAAGCTGAGGTTGTTCGCCTCGCGGCTGAACTGAACGCTCTAGGGAACGTCTGAACAACGCGCATTGAATGGAGCAATTCGCCTTGATGTCGCCACCCCGTTTCTCATCGCGGGAGTTTCGTCGCCGAAACGTGTTCGCGGATGGATTCTTGGCTTCATTCGAGGGCTCTCGCGCGTCTCGTTGCCGTTTCCGGACGCACCTATCCCGCCATGCGCAGCAATCGGTGCCGCGCCATCCACAGGTTGCTCAGCGC
The DNA here is from genome assembly GCA_963766365.1 of uncultured beta proteobacterium. Classification (GTDB taxonomy): domain Bacteria; phylum Pseudomonadota; class Gammaproteobacteria; order Burkholderiales; family Burkholderiaceae_F; genus JALORV01. The sequence continues at coordinate 21,823 of CAVXZK010000004.1, read as the reverse complement.
AAACAGCGTCATGAGTTGCGCGGTGTTCTTCATCAGTCCGCGGTAGCGCACCTTGGCGTAGCCGAACTGGCGCTTGATCACCCGGAACGGATGCTCGACCTTGGCCCGCACCGACGCCTTGTGGCGCTCGGCCAGCTCGATCATCCAGCCGATGCGCGGCGTGTCCCGCCACTTGCGGCGCACCGACGGCTTCATCGCCACGTGCCACTGCGCCGTCGTGCCCTCGGCCTCGGGACGCTTGTCCGCCCCCTGGTAGCCAGCGTCGGCAAAGACGTGCTGCTCCTGACCATGCAGCAGGTCGTTGCCGACCGTCACATCGCTGACGTTGGCGGCGGTACCGATGACCGTGTGCACCAGCCCCGAGGCAGCATCGGCGCCGATGTGCGCCTTCATGCCGAAGATACCAGTTGTTGCCCTTCTTGGTCTGGTGCATCTCGGGGTCGCGGGTGCCGCTGCGGTTCTTGGTCGAACTGGGCGCGGCAATCAGGGTGGCATCGACCACGCTGCCGGACTTCAGCAACAGGCCCTTGGCCGCCAGCGTGTCGTTGACGGTGGCAAGCATCTTCGCCGCCAGGCCGTGCGCTTCGAGCAGGTGGCGAAAGCGCAGGATGGTGCTCTCGTCGGGCAGGCGTGCTACGCCAGTGGGCAACTGGGCGAACTCGCGAAACAGCGGCATGTCGAACAGCGCTTCCTCCATGGCCGGGTCGCTCAGCGCGAACCACTGCTGCAGGAAGTGGATGCGCAGCATGCTGGCCAGCGCAAAGGGCGGGCGGCCGACGCCGCTTTTCTTGCCGTACACCGGTTCGATCAGGCTGATCAGCGCCGACCACGGCACGACGCAGTCCATCTGCTCGAGAAACTCGCGCTTGCGCGTGCGCTTGGCGGACAGATTCAGTCCCAGATCGGCTTGCTTCATCAGTTCATCCCGGGCTTCGATGGCGTTCGGCGTTCAACGTCAAGACCACGCCAGCGGTGGACGGGTTTTGCATAAATGGGCCGCTTTTTATTTACAGGATGAAGAGTTCGGCAATTTTACCAACACGGCCTCCTTCAACGTCAGGATAAAGAAGCGAACCTTTATGGCCAATAGCCCGCTGATAGATGAACTACAGCGGAAAGAGTGGATTCTCAACCTGGCAGAAAACAGACCGGATTTTGAAGACACTATGGTTGATAACGGGTTTTTTGGTCATCCCGCTGTTTTTTGACGAAGAACTCGCAGGGTTTATTGTTTTGGGTGAACAGATTAACAGCGGAGAAGTATTGACCTATGAAGACTATGACCTGTTGCGCATGTTTGCCAAGCAGGCGATCACGACCGTACAAGGACTGCGACTCGCTGATCAACTGGCAGTTTCCCGTGAACTGGCAGCTATAGGAAAGGTCTCAACTTTCGTTCTCCATGATCTTAAAAATCAGGTGTCGGGACTCACCCTGATGCTGGATAACGCCCGCAATTATATCTCTGACCCTGAATTTCAGGAGGACATGCTGAAAACTGTTTCTAATACAGTGGATAACATGACAAAATTGATCGCTCGCTTGAAAAATCTTAAAGAAAAACCAGAGATCGTTGTTTCACCTGTGGAGCTAAGCGAGATAATTCAAAAGGCCGTCGAATCTGTTGGTGGAAACATTCAGGTCACAGGAGACGAGGTCAACATCGCTGTTGACAGAGATGAAATTTATAAAGTGGTTTTGAATCTACTGGTCAATGCTTTGGATGCGACCAGTAGCGATGACCCTCCTGTCAAAGTCGTCTATGGTTTGCGCAATGGCTCGGCTTTTATTGAGGTCACTGATTTCGGTTGCGGAATGAGTGCGGAGTTCATGGAAAACCAACTGTTCGCGCCTTTTAAGACGACCAAGCGGCATGGTTTCGGCATCGGTCTGTATCAATGCAAGCAAGTTATAGAGATGCACCACGGCAGTATTTCTGTTAAAAGCAAACAAGGGGAAGGGACCACCTTTCTCACACTTCTGCCTTTGGCAACAGATAGAATATAGTCATTAAGGCAGATAGGATTATGGCATTAGGAGTGTCTTTTGGAAAAACTATTGATCATTGATGACAATCAGGAGATCAGGAAACAGCTGAAGTGGGGCCTGGGTAAGGACTTCAAAATTCTGCTTGCTGAAAGCGTTGATGTTGCGTTGAAACTCTTCAATGAACATCATCCGAAGGTTGTCGCCCTTGACCTTGGACTTCCACCGGATATTGACGGTGCAACAGAGGGATTGCGGTGTCTGCAGGCAATGTTGGAACAGACAGCCAAACTGCAAGGTCATCGTAATCTCTGGCAATGAAGAACATTCGAATGCCGTGGAGGCTGTTGGCCTTGGCGCTTATGACTTCTATCACAAACCGATCCAGCTGGATGAATTGAAGATTATCCTCTCACGCGCTTTTCACGTTTCCGCACTTGAAGAGGAAAACCAGCGCTTGCAGGCCAGGATTGCGTCGGAAGGGAGGGGATATAGCGGCCTGTTCGGCAGCAGCCCTCAGATGCAACAAATATTTGCCACGATTAAGAAGATTGCCTCAGTCGATGTCCCCGTTCTTGTTTTAGGGGAGAGTGGGACCGGCAAAGAGCTGGTTGCCCGTGCAATCCATGATAAGAGCCTCCGGTCACAAGGTCCTTTTATTCCAATCAACTGCAGTGCCATTCCGGAAAACCTCCTCGAAGCAGAACTTTTTGGACACGAAAAAGGTGCCTTTACCGGTGCCCACGCATGTGTGCAAGGGAAGTTCGAATTCGCCCATGGCGGGACTCTGTTCCTGGATGAAATAGGTGATATGCCAATTTTGCTGCAGGTGAAGCTTTTACGATTTCTTCAGGAAAAGGTTATCCAGAGGGTCGGCGGACGTGGGGATATTCGAGTAGACGCCAGGATTGTCGCTGCAACCAATATCGATATCGAAGAGGCAATCAGCAAAGGGCTTTTCCGTGAGGATCTTTACTACAGGATTAGTGTGGTCACGGCAGAATTGCCCCCACTACGGGAAAGAGGCGAGGATATTAACTTGTTGGCCAATCTTTTCATGCGTCGCTATGCTGATGAATTCAAGCGTCGAGTCAAGTTTCTCAGCGCATCTTCACTGAAACATTTAAATGATTACAGTTGGCCGGGAAACATCCGCGAGCTCGAAAACAAGATGAAAAGGGCAGTGGTGATGAGTGAAACCCAGACCATTGAGCCCTGGGATCTCGGCTTCAATACAGCATCCGAAGATGACGAAAATAATCCAGTGACTTGGGCGCATCATGGGTTGGATTTTACAGGCATGACTCTGAAGGAGGCCCGCAGCATTATCGATAAAAAACTGCTTGCCACAGCATTGGACGCTGCGGAAGGCAACCTGGTCAAGGCTGCAGAATCCCTGGGCGTCAGCCGTCCGACCATTTATGATCTCATGAAGAAGCATGGCTTTTATGTTGAAGATCCGGCCGATTGATTCCGCTCCTGTGAGCTGAGTTTGAGGCCTTTTCTGCTGTTAATATTTAGTTTGCGGGACTGGAGCTATGCTCTGATTGAAACGGAGAAATTCTGGAACTATTTTCGGTTGTATAAGTGGTCATTAACAAGAAAATTATTTTACTAATAGTTGTTATGATGTTCCCCTTATTTTTCTTTGGTGGACCCGACTATTACTCATCACGCACTTTTAAAAACTTCTGGAATTTAGGCCACATACTATTCTTTGCATTCTTTGTTCATTTACTCTTGATAGATAATCGATTATTCAGAAAAAAATCATTTTTTCAAAAGCTCGTTTACTGTTTATTGATCTCGATAGTTTTGGGCGTGGCCATTGAACTCCTGCAATCAGGAACAAACAGAGATGTTGACATCACTGATGTGTGGAGAGATGTGCTGGGCGCACTGATCGGTTTTTTCTTTTCCCCCCTGAGTCTGAATAAACAACTTCTGAAAGTATCTCAAGTCGTCTTGATATTCTTGCTTTTACACCAGTTAATCCCCTGGTTTATGACTTTAGCTGATGAAATAAACGCCAGGGACCAGTTCCCAATGTTGTCCGATTTTGAATCGGAAATTGAGCTAACCAGATGGGAGAGTGGTGATGCGTCGATTAGTATAAGTAACGCGTTGGCTTATTCAGGAAATAATTCCCTGAAGGTGGATTTCGGAACAGAAAAGTATTCAGGTTTTGGATTGAAATATTTTCCTAATGATTGGTCAAAATACAACAATCTCTTCTTGGCAATTTACAATGAGGGGGAAATGCTCAACATCACAATTCGTATCCATGATCATTTACACACCCAGGGAGAGCAAGCTTATTCGGATCGATACAATCAATCTATGGTCCTTGAAAAAGGTTGGAATACCATTGATATAAGCTTGGAAAATGTCGCCAAGGCACCCAAAACGAGACGATTGGATCTGTCCAGGGTCAGTGGCTTGGGGATTTTTGTTACTGAACAGTCAGCACCCAAAACAATATTTCTAGATTCTGTTAAGTTGCTAAGATGATGGCTGTTTGATCAGAATCTTTCGTTTGTCTATTGGTAGGATTCAGTAAATGTCTCAATGAAAGTCGAGAGTTTGTTCTTCTGCTCTACAGAAGGCGCTTCAAAGCAAAGACTTCCTCGGCGAATTGGGACATCATAGTCGTACAAATGAATGTCGGAAATATACTTCGCTTGCAGATTGTCAACAATTAGGTCCTCTTCGTGATAAAGACTAACAGACAAAACCCCTTTGTTCTTGATCATTTTACCGAGATACCGGTAAGAGAGTCCCCCCTCACTAATATCAATGAGATGGCAAGGTAGTTGCGGTTCAGGGCCGTTTTTGAATAAAACCATTGCACGAGGCAGTGCTTTTAGGCGAGGGTGCTTCCTTACTGGGGGTTGACAGCTTGCCATTAGCATTTCTCCATTTTGGACACGTTTAAGTACTCAGCTTAGACGATGTGTAAGAAACGCTCTACTATCGAAACTTACTCAATATTTCGATGTAATGTCAAGCTATATAGTGCCTGTCTTGAATAGTGTCACAATATGTTGTGGTGATTACCGTTTATGATTAGGTGTTTGAAGGGAATACTTCAAGTTGGTTGTGTTGTAATTGATTGTAAATAATTTCACTGCCAGGAGATACTTGCCCCAGAGATGCCCCAGGGCACAAAAACAAAAAGCGACCTGATGAAAAGACACGGCCTTTACGTTGAAGAGGCAGGCAACTGAGATCGCAAAGAGACCGGTCGTTCAGCAACCTGAAGATCAGCACCGCATGCGGCTAATCCGTATCGTTGCAGCGGATCTCAACTGAATCGACCTTCCAGAAACCGCGATCCTCGGCACTGCCGGTAGCCTTGGCGGTTCCTTTGAAGGTGACTGAACCGAATGAACTGCTTTTCCTGACCTGATCCTTGATTGTTGCGGTCAAACCGCTATCGTTGGTTGCAGTGGCGACTACAGACATGTCATAACATTTTGGTCCTGAACCGATTCTTCCGGAAATACTGATAAGATCCGCGCCGAGTTTGCCGATAGTGGTTGAGATCTTGTAATCGGCCTCGGTAATGATCTTGTCTTCCGGTTGCTCTTCGTTAACAGAATTTTTCCTGATTGTATTGTCCATTCCGACAGGTTGCTGTAAAGACTTTTCTGCGACAGGGGCTGTTGTCGCTGGTTGCTCCTGCTCCTCGTCAACAGAAGCCTCGTCCAGTTCAATGCCGGTCTCGTTTATCTTGATCTCCTGGGCATCTTCGGAATAGGGCTTGTCGCTGAAATGCACACTTCCGTTTTTGTCTACCCATCGATATATCTTTGCCTGGGCCGTCGAAGCGAAAAGTACAAGTAAAGCGGCAAGAGCTATTATTCTCATAGATTGATCCCCCTGCGGATTTTGCATTCTGAATGACCGGTGTCTGAGTTTTCAGTGTTCTGTTGTAACCCTTTTGATTATGAATCGGGCCTCGTAACGGACATGATATCAATTTATTGCTGGTTTGTATAATCAACCTCTGCAGCTAATGTCCCGCGACTGGAGGGCAGGAAATTAATCTTCCCCTGTTCCAAATTCTTTAATGTTTGATAGACTGGCACTATTGGGATTTATCAGATTGCCGATCTGTTTTGTCAAGAAAGTCAAAAGGAGCCTGGATTGGATTTACACCTGACGGGAAAAGTCGCCCTGGTGGTCGCTTCGAGCAAGGGGCTGGGCAGGGCGATCGCCTTGCAGTTGGCCGCTGAAGGGTGTGACGTCATGCTCACCAGCCGTGACGCCGAGCAGTTGGCGATCGCCCGTGAGCAGATACAGAAAGACGCCAAGGGCAGGGTGGAAAGCTGTCCTTGTGATATCACCAGGGCTGATGAGATCGAGGCTCTGGTTGCCGTAACCAGAGAGCGGCTTGGCCGCATAGATATTCTGATCAATAACGCCGGCGGGCCGCCCGGTGGTGGCTTCGACCAGGTCGATGATGCGGCATGGCAAACTTCTTTTGAGCTGAACCTGCTCAGTTATGTACGGCTGATCCGGAATGTCTTACCTGACCTGAAGGAGAATGGCGGACGGATTATCAATGTTACGTCGGCCTCGATCAAACAACCGATTCCCGGGCTGATCCTTTCCAATGTCTTCCGCATGGGGATTCTTGGTCTGGCAAAAACCCTGGCTGACGAACTGGCGCCATATAATATCCTGGTTAATACCGTAGCGCCCGGGCGCATCGCCACGGATCGCACTGCCTACCTGGACCGTTTCAACGCCGAGAAGCGGGGGATCAGCAAGGAGCAGGTGGTCGACGAGGCGCTGCAACGAATCCCCCTGAGACGCTACGGTGACACCGAAGAGTTCGCCAAGGTCGTCTGCTTCCTTGCTTCTGGTGCCAGCTCCTATGTCACGGGCAGCACGATCACAGTGGATGGTGGTATGATCAAGAGGTTATTGAATTATCGTAAACGATAACCAGCCTGCATTACTGGATCTTGCGGGGCAGGCTGACTGATGGTAAATGATTAATAAAACACCAAAATGAGGAGAAAAATGATGAAGAGAATCAGGCAGTTCATGTTTGTAGTGGCCGCAGTGACCATGCTGTTCGGCTCCATCACGACCGCTCAGGCAGCAGACGAGCGCAACTATCTGCTTGCCACCGCATCGACCGGCGGAACTTATTATCCGGTCGGCGTCGCCCTTTCAACCCTGGTCAAGGTCAAGCTGCAGCCAACGCAGAAAATCGGCATGTCTGCGATCAATTCGGCCGGCTCCGGTGAAAACATCAAGCTGCTGCGCGAAAATGAAGTGCAGTTTGCCATTCTCCAGGGCCTCTACGGGGCTTACGCCTGGAACGGCACCGGCCCGATCGAGTCGGAAGGGCCGCAGAAAAACCTGCGTTCGGTCAGCATGCTCTGGCAGAACGTCGAGCATTACGCCGTATTGAAGAAATTCGCCAAAACCGGGACCATCAGCGACATGGTCGCCCTGAAGGGGGAAGCCATGTCGATGGGCAAGAAGAACTCCGGCACCCTCGGCTCCAACGCAGTCATTCTGGGCAACCTCGGTGTTGACATCGAAAAGGATTACAACCTCATCTATGTCGGCTACGGCCCGACCGCCGATGCCCTGCAGAACGGCCAGATTTCCGGTTTCGGCATCCCTGCCGGGGTCCCGGCCAGTGCCGTGACCAAGGCGATGGCCAACCTGGGTGATGACATGGCCGTCCTCGATCTCACCGACGAGCAGATGAAGCAGGCGGATGGCGGTCTCGGTCTCTGGACCCGCTACGTGATCCCGGCCGAGACCTATCCCGGCCAGAAGAAGGATATCAACACCATCGCCCAGCCGAACTTCCTCGGTGTCCGGGCTGACGTTGATGAAGATGCCGTCTATCAGATTACCAAAACCATCTATGAGAACCTGCCTTTCCTGAACGCCATCCATGGTGCCACCAAGGCGATGGCGATCGAGAAGGCCATTGCCGGACTGCCGATGCCGTTGCATCCCGGCGCGGCCAAGTACTATCAGGAAGTCGGGATTGAAATTCCGGCCCGCCTGCTTGTCAAGTAATCATCTGACCCACGCGGCCACCCCAACCGGGGTGGCCGCTGACAATCCCGGAGTTTCTGTTGCTGAAGACATCCGAAATCGAGCCCGAAATCCGTCCTGAACCGACCCGCCTGCTGATCATTCTGGGGGTTGCGGTCTCGTTGCTGCATATCTGGTTCAACGTGGTGTCGGTCCTGTCATCGCTATGGCAGAATTCTTTGCATTTCGCAGGATTTGCCCTGATTGCCTCACTGGTTTATCCGCTGCGTAAAAACCCGACCCTGGTGTGGCGCCTTATGGATGTCCTGCTCGGGCTGCTGGCTGCCAGTTCTGCGATCTACCTGATAGCCATGGAAGACGCCATCTATGCGCGCGGTGTTCGTCTTGCCCCGGCAGAATGGGTGGCCGGTATCATCCTGATCCTCTGCACCCTCGAGTTTACCCGACGGGTCGCTGGCTGGTTCATCCCAGTGTTGATCATTACCGCCCTCAGTTATGTCGCCTGGTGGGGAAAGCACATCAGTGGGGTGTTCAAGTTTGCGGGGCTGTCACTTGAGACGATCCTGTTCCGCAGTGTTTACGGAGATGACGCTCTATTCGGCACGATTGCAAGTATTTCATCAACTTACGTCTTTATGTTCATCCTGTTTGGAGCTTTTTTGCTGCGTTCCGGTGCAGGTGAATTCGTCATCGATCTGGCCCGTGCCGTGGCAGGCGCATGGTCGGTGGGCCCGGCCTGGTGGCAGTCATGGCCTCCGGGTTGATGGGGACCATTTCCGGGTCGGCAGTGGCCAATACCGCCTCGACCGGCGTTATTACCATTCCGTTGATGAAGCGCGCCGGATTCCCCGCCAAGTTCGCCGCCGGGGTCGAATCGGCTGCGTCCACCGGCGGTCAGTTGATGCCGCCGATCATGGGTGCCGGCGCCTTTGTCATGGCCACCTATACGCAAATATCCTACAACACCATTGTCCTGGTCAGTATTCTGCCGGCAATCCTTTACTTCGCCACGGTCGGTTTCTTCGTTCGTATCGAAGCCAAGCGCAGCCATGTCACGGCACTGGATGATGAAAAAGTCTCAGCAATCGAAGTCTTCAAGAAAGGCGGCATCGTTTTTCTTTTGCCGATCGGAGTGCTGATCGGCCTGCTGATCTACGGCTTCACTCCGACCTACGCAGCAGGTCTCAGTATTATTGCCGTGATTGTCGCCTCGTGGTTTTCACCGAACAAAATGGGGCCTAAAGCGATTATCGAAGCAATGTCCTTAGGTGCCCGAAATATGGTGATGACGGCAATTCTGCTCTGTTCAGTCGGCTTGATCGTCAACGTCATAGCCACTGCCGGTATCGGCAACACCTTTTCATTGATGATCAATGAATGGGCCGGTCACAGTATGATCATTGCGATCGCCTTGATTGCACTGGCGTCCCTGGTCCTCGGCATGGGTTTGCCGGTTACGGCCGCCTACATCGTGCTGGGAACGCTCTCCGCGCCGGCCCTGCACGCACTGATCGCTGATGGCATACTGGTCAAGGCCCTGGTCAGTGGCGAAATTCCTGAGGCAGCAAAGACGCTATTCATGCTCGCTGCACCGGACAGGCTTGCTGAGATCGGCAATCCAATGACAACGGCCACAGCCCGGCTGATCGTCGATGCGATTCCTGTCGACATGGCGGGCATGGTGCGGGAGGCGGTATTAAGCGAACATACCCTGACATTCTCGCTGCTCGCGGCACATTTGATCGTCTTCTGGCTAAGCCAGGACTCCAACGTTACACCTCCGGTTGCTTTGGCGGCCTTTACCGCTGCTGCAATTGCCGGCACCAAGCCGATGGAGACCGGGTTCCAATCCTGGAAACTGGCAAAAGGGCTCTATGTGGTGCCGCTGCTCTTTGCCTATACACCTTTCATTGGCGGATCATTAATTGACGATTTCACGATTTTCTTTTTTGCGTTGTTTGGGCTTTATGCTTTTGCTGCCGGACTGGAGGGGTTCATGGAAGCCCGGCTCGACCTGTTCACAAGATTCTTGTCGCTAGGTTGTGCCGTAGCCTTGCTCTGGCCTGCCGAATGGTGGGTGCATGCGACCGGTCTGGCTGTGCTTGTCATGCTTTTTTTGAAAAGTTTCAGGACTTCCCGAAAAGCCGATATGTTGTCCGCAGAAACTGCGAAGGGGAGTTGATCCGCTGGGATGTCCTAACTGCGGAGCGGAGATGAAGATCATCAGCTTTATCGACCGAGCCGCTGCTGGTCCGCCGCATTCCGGAACATATCGATCTCTGTAGGGATGTGCGTGCTAAAATCTTTGTTTTCTTGTGATTTTGATGTGTTGAGAAGCTTTCCTGCCGGGGTTTTGAGTTTGACACGTTTTGCGACATGCTGTAGAAGTGAGAAAGCAGTCATTTTGACGAATCCGGCGGTCATAGCTGTGGAGAACCGTGCGATGTCAACACAAAGCACGAAAAGCAAATCCCTGTCACTTACCATAACTTGCAGGGAGTGGTCTCCAACTGTGTCAGTCGGGTGAATTCCATGCAGGAATGATATGGATATTATGGTTACCTTTAACCGGGAGAGGTGCATAACATGACCTGGAGACTGCTGTTCCTGACCTTGATCCTCTGCTTATCCTCTTCGCTGGCTTATGCTCGCTTCACTCTGACCCCCGGGGTGGACCTTTCCGTCGAATACGACGACAACATCTTCCTTGATGATGACAATGAGCAGGATGATGTCATCACCACTGTGTCACCCAACGTCAATCTGACCTGGGAGACAGCTCGCCTGGACGTCTCAATGTATGCCAGCGTCAGCATGGAGAAATACCTTGATAATAGCGATGAAGACCGTATCGGTGCCGGGGAATCTGAACAGGCTTCCAGCCTGACTGCCCTGGCCAGGCTGTACCGGGAATTGTTCTTCTTGAGAGTCAGCGACACCTACTCCCGCGTTCCCATTGACGAAGGTGGGAGGGGCGGGGAGAGCAACCGCACTGTCAACCTGACCGATTCAAACAATCTGCAGGTTAACCCTTACCTGCAGTTCGAGCTGATGAAGGAGACTCAGATGCAGCTGGGTTACACCTACACAAACCAGTGGTACGGTAATCAGAGCGACGACGAGGGTGACGCAGGGGATGATTACGAGAGCCACCTCTATTCGGCCAGCCTGACGAAAGAGTTGTCATCGAGAACCTCCATGACTCTGTCCGGATCCCATGAGGAATATCGGCCGAAAAACGCTGACGAAGTCATTGTTGAGGACGATAGTGGTGCCTATGAATTCGACCAGGAGACTGCCGAGTTTGGTCTGTCATACCAGGCAACAGAGCGATTAAACCTACAAGGGAGCTATGGCCATACCTGGGTTGATTATTACGAGGTGAATGAGAAGGGCGACACGGATATCTGGTCGGCAAGCGTTGATTACGAAATTACCAGCAACTACACGGTTGGAACGCAATATACGAGGAGCGTCGATATCTCTGTCGATGATGGCCTCTCGAAAAATGATCGGTACTCGGCATACCTTGAGTATGACGACCGTTTCACAATCAACCTTACTCTGTTTGGCGGCACCAGTGATTATGTGGAAATTGACCGCGAAGACGATACTTACGGGGGGAGTCTCTCGGGGGAGCTGCCGTTCAATGACAAGGTTGGAGTGACCGGGCTCCTCCGCTATACAAATTTTGACAGAACCGGGCTGGACGAAGAAGAATACGACCGCTACAGCACAAGGTTTTCTCTTTACTATGAAACCAGGTTGGGACGAATCTCCACCGGTTATATCTTTAACAAAAATGATTCAGATCTCGACGACGAAGACTACACGAGTAACATCGTGTTTATTAATGCTTCACTGCAGTTTTAAGCGGCTAAAGGAATGCAAATACAGCAGTTTACATCTTGGTGGTAACTGACAAGCTGTCCCCCGTCTTAATCAGTAAAGCATTATCTTAAATCAACAATGAGATTGGTTCGAAAGAATAAAGATAAGGCCTGAAACCTTCATTGATTTCAGGCCTTATCTGTTTTTTGGTACGAAGGCCAGAATTGAACCGGTACGCTCAATGAGCAGTCATGATGTCAATTGGCAGGGAAGGGGTAGTTCCAGCTTATGTGCCTTATGTGGGATTCGCTTCATAACCCTCGATGAGAACGAGCGTACTCTTTAACAACAGAAATCATATTCTTATAATACAAATAATTGTTTGCATTAAGTGGGTTATACGTAGATAATACAAATTATAGTTATGTATGGAGGGAAGGTTGATCGTCTCGGATTTGGTCAAAGACAGCTTGAAGGCCCTTGGCATCCGTCTACGCGAGGAGCGTCTGCGGCGTAATGATACACAGAAGGTTTTTGCTGCCCGTATCGGTGTGAGTGTCCCGACACTCTACAAGATGGAGAGCGGCGATCATCGGGTGCAGCTTGGGCACTGGGCTGTCGCTCTGGACCTCCTCGGGCATATGGAAGATCTTAACCAGCTGCTGACTCCAAAAGAGAACCTTTTTGCCAAATACGAGCAGACCCAAAAACCGAAACGCCAGCGCGCCTCGCGCAAAGGTGGACAATGATATATCGTATCGAAGTCTGGATTACCTTGGATGGAAGTCAGGTCCTTGCCGGGGAGATGGTCTGCGAGATCAATGATAATGGCAGGGGGCGCGGTGCATTCCGGTATGCGCCCGATTATTTGAAAACTGCTGGTGCGTTTGCCCTGGACCCGATTTCGCTGCCGTTACGTGAAGAGGAATTCAACATCGAGCATCCCGGGGTTTTCGGGGTGTTCGAGGATAGTCTCCCGGACGATTGGGGCCGACGCCTGCTGGTTCGCAAACATCGGCTTCCCTTGCATCAACAAAACCTCCCGAACCTTCTGTTGGCTCTTGGATATGCTGGCCTTGGTGCGCTCTCCTATGCTGTAAAAGGCACTCCTCAACAAACCTCTGCGGAGGCTTCGGTTCTTTACCTTTATCAGCTGGTCAAGGCGGCCGAAGCGTTTGAGCGCGGCGACAAGAGCAATGCAGACATCAATCTGCTCCTTGGCGCGGGTAGCTCGCCGGGTGGGGCACGCCCCAAGGCCCTGATTTACGATGAACATGCCGACGAACATTGCCTCGCCAAATTTCCGAGCATCAAGGACCATGTTGATGTCGTGCGCATTGAGGCCGCGACGATGAACCTGGCAGAAAAGGCAGGGCTGGATGTCCCCGAAACGAAGCTAGTCGAATGCGGTAGCCGTCCGGTCTTGCTGGTCAAGCGCTTCGATATTTTACCCCAGGGTCGGCGGCACATGGTCAGCCTGCAAACCTTACTCAAGGCGACCGGTTACTACCAGGCCCGGTATGCAGATATGCTGAGCGTAGTGCGCAAGGTCAGTGACGACCCGCAAGTCGATTCCGCACGTCTCTTTCGACAAATGGTCTTTAATGCGGTGATGCATAATACCGACGATCACCTCAAAAACTTCTGGATGACATGTACCCGTGATGAAGGGTGGCGGCTCTCGCCCGCCTTCGACCTGGTTCCGGATATCGGGCAACGTGGTGAGCACGTCCTGTTCTTCGATCTCGACCCGGTCTATCCGGGGCGGGCAAACCTGGTGCGGATGGGCCGTGCATGGGGCGTTTCCGGTGCGGCAGACATTGTCGAGCAGGTCTTTAGTGCGGTTTCACACTGGCGCGAAGCATATCTGGCCTGTGGTGTTTTGCAAAAAGACATTGAGCGGTTCACGGAGACTGACGACTATTTGAATCGCTGAGCCATGGAGGGCTGCCTCACGATTGCTGTAAAAGAACTGATTGATACTGTTTGCGCCCAACTACGCTAAATCGCAGTTGGGCTTTGTCTTGTCCGGGTCTTTCTTATTGACTGTTCCCAGAATATACCGGTAGTCGCAACAAATAGATTGTCACGGCGCTACCAATTGCGAGGAGGGTGATCTTAACCCATAAAGGGGTGGTTAAAAGCAATACGGAAACCGAGATCGTGAGCCAAAGTAATGAAATGGTGAAGATTTTCGACCGCAGTGGGATACCTTGTCCTTCAAGATAACCACGAATCATTGGACCGAGGTGAGGGTGCTGGAGCAACCAGGAGTGAAAACGTTCTGAACTGCGGGCAAAGCAAGCCGCTGCCAAAAGCAACAAAGGGACCGTCGGCAGTAATGGCAGGAAGATCCCGAGGACCGCGAGTCCTGTACTGACAAGACCGACTGTTGTCAGTGCCGAGCGCAGTATTATGTTGTTGTTCTTTTGCAGGTCTTCGGTCATCACATCATTTTAGTCCCTGGATTCACTCGAATCTATGGTCTTAACTTTCCAGTGAACTTCCTGTCCTGCATAAAAAGGCACGATCGATTTCCCATTCGGCAAAAGAATCTTCTCCGGTACAGTCCAGCTCTCTTTAACCAGGGTCACGGTTCCTGGGTTGCGAGGCAGGCCATAGAAATCCGCACCATGGCAGGAGGCAAACCCCTCCAGTTTATCAAGAGCATTCAACTCATCGAAGACCTGGGTGTAAAGTTCGAGGGCACTCCAGGCCGAGTAGCATCCTGCGCAACCGCAAGCACTTTCTTTTCGGTGCTTTTCATGCGGCGCAGAATCGCTGCCGAGAAAATATTTTGGGGAGCCGGATGCCACAGCAGCGAGCAGTGCTGCCTGGTGTGTGTTGCGTTTTAATACCGGCAGACAGAAATTGTGGGGACGAATCCCTCCGACCAGCAGATCATTGCGATTCAGCAGCAAGTGTTGCGGAGTGATGGTCGCGGCAACATTGTCAGACGCTTCGGCGACAAACTGGGCGGCGTCCGCAGTAGTGATATGCTCAAACACCACTTTTAAACGAGAATGTTTCTGAACAATCTTCTGTAAGACGACTATCTATAAAGCTTTTTCACGATCAAATATATCAATATGCGAGTCAGTGACCTCGCCGTGGACCAGAAGGGGCATGCCAATTTCTGCCATCAATTCGAATACCGGAGTCATGGTTGCCAGATCACTCGGTGCGGCATCAGAATTCGTCGTACCACCCGCCGGGTAAAGTTTGGCTGCGACAATCCCAGCTGCTTTGGCGTTACGAATATCCTCCAGGCTGGTGCCATTGGTCAAAAACAACGTCATCAGCGGTTGAAAGCTGCTGCCTGGTGGAAGAAATGCCTTGATCCGTTCACGGTAGGCGATAGCCATCTCGGCATTTACAACCGGTGGGACCAGGTTGGGCATCACGATTGCGCGCTGGAAGCAACGCGCCGTAGCGGCAACCGTTTCTCCCAGCATGTCGTTATCACGAAAGTGCAGGTGCCAGTCATCTGGCTTTTGAATGGTTATCTCTGTCATGGCACTTTATTATTTCTTTCTGAGGCTAGATCACGTTTCTGAACCGAAAAAGGGAGACATATTTAGTCTGTTCACCAAGTTTACTCTTTTATTTCTATCTCCGACAATATCGTAAAAACCGGATTCAGCCTATAATTCGACTTTTGACATCGCAGTTATTGATAGAACCGCTCTACTTAAGGATAGAAACAGAGTAAAAATTTACCATCAAAACCCTGTGAGTTCAGCACAAAATGTTCTCACGCAAACAATCAGAGTCAATATTAAACCTGAGATTATTGGTTCGAAAGATGAAGATAAGGCCTGAAATCAATTAAGGTTTCAGGCCTTATCTATTTTTTGGTACCGAAGGCCGGAATCGAACCGGCACGGCTAAAAGCCATCGGTTTTTGAGACCGACGTGTCTACCAATTCCACCACTTCGGCAAGGGTCTTAATTTATACTGATATGGGATAATAGTGTCAATAAAAACGTTATTTAAGGTGAGCAGTCAAGGAGTACGAGCAGTATACATGAAGGAGGTATGAAGTGAAAATCTTTGCAACGTCCAAATTTGCCCTCTAAGCGTCGATCTCGATATGGCGAAGGGGAAGGCATGGACTTTTTTACGGCTTTTTTCGTTTATTCTTGATTTTAACCAAAACCAAGAGCTGCTGTCGACTCCAACCGGTTTTTGTATGCAGGTCTAGACTTGGCTACAAATGCTTTTTTGATTGCTTGAGAGGAGGGTGATCACCTCATTAATCTTTGCCTATTTCGTGCCATATCTATACATAACGTCGCATAATATATATTATGTAAACTTATGGACATGGAACACGCTAAAAATCGAGATCAAGCTTAGGGGAGCAAAATTTTATAAAGATGGGAGTTTGTGTGAGATGATCCTGGATATAAGACCATGTATTACAGTGCTACCGAGTTAATACAAAACACTCGAAACTGACTCGGATGATCAATTCTTTAATTCATCGTAAATTTCGGCAAACCTACTGACGACTTTTTCGGAAAACTTCCAGCACCTCCGGGTCGAAATGGTCTGGCGAGGTACGATCGCTCCCCTCCAGTATAATTGAACAGCTCTCCTCATGGTTAAACGCCTTTTTGTAGGGCCGTTCACTTCTGAGAGCATCGTACTGATCGCAGATATTCATGATTCGCGCAGTAAGAGGTATTTCTTCACCTTTCAGACCATCCGGGTATCCGTTGCCGTCCCAGCGCTCATGGTGGTACTTGGCAATATCTACTGCCATCTGAAGATATGGAGAATTTGAGCCGTCTAGAATCGCTGCACCAACGGTTGTATGAGTCTTCATAACCTGCCACTCTGAAGCATTCAGCGGACCCGGTTTCTGCTGGATAAAATCCGGTATGGCCACCTTGCCAATATCATGCATCGGTGAAGCGTAAAAGATGCTTTCGGCGAACTCGCTGCCCAGGTTACAGGCTTCAGCAATCTCCCTGGTGTAATGACTGATCCGACTGATATGGGCGCCGGTGTATTCATCCTTGAATTCTGAAGCCAGGACAAGCCGATGGATCGTGTCGACATAGCCGTCCCGTAGCAACTGGGTTCGCTCCGCCACCTGCTTCTCCAGGAGCTGTTTGTGGTCTAGCAGAAAATCATGAAACTCCTTGTTGCGGAGATTGTTTCTAAGACGCAGAGCCAGTTCCTCATTATCTATTGGCTTGGTCAGGAAATCATCTGCCCCGATAGCTATGCCGGCCAACCGATCTTTCCGGGAATCGAGTCCGGTGATGATAATGATTGGGATATGAGCCGTATCGCTTGTCGTTTTTCAGCAGTGTCGTGGCTTCAAGACCATCCATCTCCGGCATTACCACATCCATCAGGATGCAGTCTGGGCGTTCAGTGCGGGCAAGCTCTACGGCCTCATGGCCGTTTCTGGCCTTAACAATGTCATGTCCCAGTTCTTTACACAATTCCTCCAGCACCAGTATGTTAAGCAACTGGTCATCGGCAATGAGGATTTTTTTTGATTTGGCCATCTATTTCTCTTTAATTCCGGTAGATTCACCAATTGGAGTTAATTTATCGCCTCCAGCAGTCTGGAAACGCTATGCCCTGGCATTATATCAAACAGCGGCATTGAACAAAAGATGAGATTGCCCCCCTCCCCTCATCAGCCAACTTTCTGCGGGGCTGACCTGGCAGTTACTGTTAAAGCTATTACTTCCTGATACTAAGCAGTCAATGTTTAAACACAAAAAAACCAAGGCCTCTTATTTAAGAGGCCCTAGATACTTAGTATACTCCGGATTTTGCTCCGCTCGACTCAAGTCGCCGCCTTCAGAGTTTCCATCTACCAGTCTGCGGTGAGTGCATTGTCCTTAATGTATTCTCTTATGACATGCATTTCATCAAGTCCGACGCCGACAAAGCCCAATCCCATACCGACAGGAAGATCGCGTTTTATCGGGGATGTTCCTTCATTGACCCAGGCGACTCGGGCCTGGCAAGAAATCATCTTGTTATTCCCGGGCAAACTGAATTCAACGAAGAGGTTTGTGCCGACCGGCAGAAGTTTGGACGAGGAGACATATAAACCACCTGTATTGATATTGACCGTATAGTCGGTCAATAACTTATCCCTTTCTTGACCAAACTTTATTTTTATATGTGAAGCATACCTGGGTTCTTTTCTTTCATGAACATCAAGGTACCTTTTTGCAAAAGAAAGAAAAAGGGATCGATTGATTGGTTTGGTAATAATTTCATTACAACCCGCAGCGATGCAGCGTGATTTATCCTCCTCGCTGCCAGCAGATGTGACCATGATAACCGGGGTATTCTTGCTGCCCTCTGATGCCTTGATCAGCCGGCAGCATTCATCGCCATTCATCCCCGGCATATGCAGGTCCAGGTAAACAAGGTCAGGCTGATCAACTTCGACAACTTGGAGGGCCTCTTCACCACTTTTCGCAGTCAGAATCTCGAATGCTTGTTTGCGCTGCAGAAAAGTTTTTTCAAGTTCTATGAACAACTTTACATCGTCAACCAAAAGTATTTTCTTTTTCGACTCGATGAATGACACCGCAGGTCTTAACAACTCGGATGAAGGTTTTACACTTTGACTCTCTGCCATTTTTTTATCCTTATCGCCAGTGGGTTTTAGTTACCGGAGTATGTAGCAGAAAATAAGCCAAAAAAGCCTTCAAACGGATAATTTTTAAAAACATATCGGGTTTTCTTCTCATAAAGGCCTTGGCCTGCACATTTTTTGCTTAACCGATTAACCCTCAGTACCTAATAGCGTCTTATGTCGCTGGCAAAAAGTCGATCGGATAAAGGATCGTCGTCACCGGGACGTCTTCTTTTGGACCGAAATTAAATCTCCTGACGCGATCGACAATTTGTGTGACCAGATAATCAGACCCGAGATCAGTCGATTCAACGAGACACATGGAGACCTCTCCTGCCGGTTCGATCGTGATTTTCAACAGCAGCTTGCCACGCAGAGTCGGGTCCTTGCGCAATTCCTTGTTGTAGATTCGGTAAAGTGTCGCCTTGTACCGATCGAAAACAATCTGGATCTCTTCGTCGGTTCTGCCCGGCCCGGGGCCGCCACTCATCGGCCTCCCTTCCTCGCCTCCAATGCCGGCCACCGCACTCTCTACGTTCGAGTAACCAACCCCGCCGATCTGTCCCGCATTACCGTAGCCACTGCCACCGCCACCACTGGAACCGCCGTTGCCGAGGTTTCTGCTGACTCCGAGGTTGCTGATGCCGCCACTGGTACCGCTTTTCGCCTGCATTGCGACGAGGTTTCGTTTGGCCTGTGACTGGCCGGGGACCAGCTTTGAATCCTTGTTTACACGGGCATCCGTTCCAAGTTTGGCAACCGGGACTTCGTCCATAAGATCTGAAAAGGTACTCTTGAAGGCCAACACACCTGTGGTCTCGGCTTTTTTACGTGCGACCTGTACCCCGCCACCACCGGCTTTCTTTGCGGGCTCCACTTTTGCCGGCTGCTTCTTTGTTTTAGCCGTTTTCTCAGACGTCTCTTTCTTCGGCCGTTCCGGTTCAGTTTTCTGTTTTTCTTCCTGCTCTATGCGTGGTCTTGGCTGCGTCGGTTCTGGAATCACCGGCTCATTTTTAACCAGCGTGACAAACCTTTCCGGAATTTTGACCACTTCGACCGATCGATCGATGATCGGTAGCGCGACCAACGGGATGATCGTACCAAACGTCACGCTCCAAAACAGGCACAAGAGCAGTGTTTTTCGAAAATGCCGTTCACTTTCGACCTGAACGTTCCAGGGCATGGCCATCGGCATGAATCGCATAGGTTCCATGTCCCGCTCGATAACAAATTCTTCCTGACGTCTTTCCTCGCGGGCGTGAACCTGGCGCACCTCTTCGTCCAGGTCATCCAAATCATACAGGCACTCTGCGATTTTTGTCTTGACCGCCTCTCTGTGCTCTTCAACTCCCTGTGCCTGCCCCTCGAAGCTTGCGATCCGGCTTCTGAGGGACTTCAGGCGCTCTCCGGTTTCAGCGATATCCTTCAGTTCGCCCCAGAAGAGATCGCCGGCATCAAGTTCGTCTAACCGCTCAAGTGCGTTACAAACCTCGCGCAAGGCTTCGTAGCGCTGTTTCACGGCCAGATGTGTTTCAAGCTCTGCATCTATGATGCGCAGTTCTGCCTCGAGACTCCTGAGTCTTTGCTCCGTTCCCTCGATCTGCGCATTCAGCGGCGCCAATTCTTCATATAACAGAGATGTATTCACGGAACGCTCTCTTATGTTTCTGAGGCTTTCTGGATAACGGCGAGGGAAATCCTCCCATATCCTGAGCCTGTACAGGTTGTCATGATCTTCTTGAGCACGTTGAATGGAATCGTCTTGTCCGCAAGGATAGTGACTTCCTTGCTGGCGATCGCCGTCTGACTATTGATCCCGATGATGTTCCGTTCAAGAAGTTCAAGCCTTTGGGTGATTTCCGGAATGTTTTGACTCCTGTTTTCAATCAGTTCGGGTGTATTTGCCACAGCTTCACCCTGAACCAGGACCGTCGCCGGACCGACCATGATGACCACCGTTTCCCGGGGCTTTGATTCGACCACGGAATCCGGCAGCTTGATATGCTTGGGTGTAGACAGGACTTCGTTTGAAGACGAGTTGGCCAGCAGGAAAAACACCAGGATCGTGAATACATCCATCAGTGATGTCAAATTCAGGCCTACGACCTTTTTTCTGCTGCGCTCCATACGTCTAATGCGTCGGCTTTCCTTCATGGGGCGTCTCCAATTGATATTTTCGGGAAGAGCGCCATTTTCCTGAGCTCTCCACTGCCCTCTTCAGGGATTTCGGTTTCGCGTAACGTGTCCATGACCCGAATCAGATGGTCATATTGAATGTCAGGCTCCATCAGGACTGTTGCGTCGTCCTTTTCCGGGTAGTCGCTTTTAAGTCGCAAGAGGATCCTGGTCAGTTTCTCCAGGTCGTACTCGCCCAATTGGTTAGGGATTGCTGCGACTACGCTCGAACCATTCGCGAGTTCCAGCCCGGCTTTGCGCACGATCACCTCGATAGCGAAGTTGGGTTTAACGACCTGGCTGCCACCGGATGCAGTCGGCACGCTTAGTTCCAGAATGGTGATACGCGAGAACACGGCGGTAATCAGCAGAAAAGGCACGAGCACCACCATCAGGTTCATAAACGAGGTGATATTCAACTCAGGAATGTCTCTATGCCGACTGCGTCGTTTGTTCAGAGATCGTCTGTTCATAATCAACTCGCCGGGAATTGTCGTTTAGCAAAGTTTGAAATACTGTTCAGGGCTTTAACCGAGGCCATCTCCAGACTGTCAACAATCTGGCCGGTGGTCGATGTCAGCTTTGCATGAATCAGAAGCAGAGGAATGGCCACCATCAAACCAAATGCCGTGGTGTTCATTGCGACGGAGATGCTGGCTGACAACAGGTCTGCTTTCTCAGCAGGGTTCGCGTTGGAAACCGCCGTAAATGCTTCGATCAGACCCATGATTGTGCCAAGCAGACCAAGCAATGTGGCAATATTGGAAAGCAGCGCCAGGTACGGAGTGCGCTTTTCCAATTGCGGGATGATCTCCATCATGCTTTCTTCCATGGCGATTTCAATATCTTCACGGCGCCGAACGGCCCCCTGGCGTGCCAACCCCATGGACAGCATCTGCGATATGGTTGACTTGTCGTCGTTCACCATCGAGCGCGCCTTGTCAAACTCGCCTTTGCTGAGAATCGGTTGAACCTGGTCCCAAATCTTACGATTTTCATTACGTGTCCGGGTCAGTTGCATCCAACGCTCAACCGCAATCGCAACACCGACCGTAAACACAATCAGAATGGGATACATGAACATTCCGCCCTTTTGAAAAAACCCTACGATTGAATAGATACCCATGACTTACCTCCTCGTGTATGTTGTTGATGAATGTCCGGAAAACCGGAGCTGT
>CAVXZK010000003.1:0-366646 GCA_963766365.1 uncultured beta proteobacterium | reverse complement strand
TCGAACCACTCGCCATCAATTCAAGGCCGGCTGCGACCTTGCCTTCGCCAGAGCACGAGACAGCGCCGAACTGTTCTCATACCCAGCGACCCTGGCCGCCTCTTTGAGCCCCTTACCCAGATCGACAGCCCGCTGCGCCAGAGCCAAACGAATCGCGGCCAGATACTTTCCGGGTGGACGCCGCATGCTTTCATGGAACTTGGTGGCAAAGGCCGTGCGTGACATGCCCGCCTCCTCTGCCAGAAGTGCCAGATTCCAGCCAAATGCCGGACGCTGATGCATCGCCACCAGCGCGCGGGCAATGCGGGGATCGGCCAGGCCGTTGAACAGGCCAGCGCCTTGGACGACGGGGTTGGCCACCAGGTGCCGAAGCAGCCCGATGAAGAGGATGTCGCCTGTACGGTTGAGCAATGCGGGTTGTCCGCAACGCGGTGCATTCAATTCGGATTCGATCATGGCCACCGCCAGACGCAGTGCCGGCTCCTCATACGCCAGGCATACCGTTCGCGGCTGGTCGAACTCCTCCAGAAAGAGGGTGGCGACCGGGCCCGTCAGCTGCACATGGGCGGCGATCAGGCGATGGGGGTCATCGGCACTGAATTGATGCAGCACAAAGGGCTGGCAGGCCCGGACCGCCACCAAGGCCGGTGCCTCAATGCGCTCAGACGCCCCCCCGACCTCCAGCTCGGCTAGCCCACGGGTCAGAAACAGCAGTTGCAAAGCGCTGTCGTTCTCCGGCTGCAGCGCCCCCTCCAGTCGCCCTTGCGGTGACAAACGCATCGTCACCACGGGCGCCAAGCCGTCCAGCAGGGCCGACAGGCGATCGAGTTTGGAATCGGTCATTTTGAACGAATTGCAAATGTAATTGAATTTATGGATGCAAATCATACTGCATGCTTGTATCCATGCCGCCCTTGCAACGAGACGGCACCCCACCTGAAAGGAATTCACATGAGCACCCTCGCCTTGACCCCACGCCAGCCAGTCCCCGCCCTCAGCATCCCTCTGGTCGGGGGGGGACGCTACGTGCTGGGTGCCACACCCGCCCCCACATTTGATCTGGTCGTCTTTTACCGTGGCCTGCATTGCCCCATCTGCGCCAAATACCTGATTGAACTCGAACGCCTGATGCCCGAGTTTGAAAAACGCGGTGTGCAGGTGGTCGCCGTCAGCAGCGACAACGCCGAGCGCGCCCAGGCCATGGCCGACAAGATCAAGGCGGAATATCTGCGTGTGGGCTACGACCTCAACCTGCAAACCGCCCGCCAGTGGGGCCTGTACATCAGCACCTCCCGCGGCCTGACCTCAATTGGCATTGAAGAGCCTGCACTGTTCAGTGAACCGGGCGTGTTCATCGTTCGGCCTGACGGCACGCTCTATTACGGCTCCACCCAAACCATGCCCTTCGCGCGTCCGCAATTCCAGGACCTGCTGGGCGCCATCGACTTTGCAGTAGCCAAGGACTACCCCGCACGCGGCGAATACACCGGCGCACTTTGAACGGAAGAGAGTTCACCCATGAACATCCTGATCCTCGGCGCCGGAGGCATTGGCGGTTATTTCGGCGCCCACCTGATCCGGGCTGGGGCTAACGTCACCTACCTGCTGCGTGACCAACGCAAAGCGCTCATCGATGCCCAAGGGCTTCGGGTGGAAACCCCGCAGGGTGCCTTTGTGGTGCAGCCGCGAACCGAAACAGCACAAGACGTCCAGCCCAAATACGACCTGATCCTGCTGGCTCCTAAGTCCTACGACCTGCACGACGCCTTGCAGTCATTGAAAGGCGCGTTGGGCAAAGGCACGGTTCTGCCCTTTTTGAACGGACGGGATCATCTGGACACACTGGATGCGATGCTGGGTCAGGAACGCGTCATGGGTGGCGTGGCCCACATCGCGGCGACGATCACGCCCGAGGGCGCCATCCGTCAACTGACCGAGATGCACCGCCTGACCGTCGGAGCCAGACACCCTTCACATCAAGAACTCGCTTCGGACTTCATCGCACTGTGCAGGAAGTCCCCCTTCGACAGCGTCCTGGCCGACGACATTGAACAGGTGCTCTGGGACAAGTGGGTCTTTCTGGCCACCCTGGCGGGCATGACCACCCTGTGTCGAGGCTCGGTCGGAGACATCGTGGCAACGCCCTATGGCAAGGCGACAACGGTGCAGATGTTCGAGGAATGCTGCCGTGTGGCCCACGCCTGCGGCCACACCATCGGTGCCGAAGCCGCCGCCAAAGCGGTCGAAATGCTGACCGCCTCTGGATCATCGTTCACTGCATCCATGCTGAGAGATTTATTGGATGGCCAACGGACCGAGCACGATCACATTCTGGGTGCCATGATTCGCAAAGGCCACAGCCTGGCCTGCCCGACACCGCTCTTGGAAGTGGCGCACATAAATATGGTGATTCAATCTGCTCGTCTTGCGGCAAATGCTTAAGTACATTCGAATCCCCGCCGCTCACAAACCGCACGAGGCCTAGGATTCTGCAAAAGCTCCTGACTTTTCTGTGGCAGTACCGCAATGGGGGTCACGACCAAATCGTGTAACCCATTGTTGTGGTTGGATTTTCTCGAACTCGCTCAGTCAGGTGCTTCTGAGCAGGACAGCGTCTCAATCGCGCTGAAGCCATCATCTGGGGGCACTTTCATCAAACCCTGGTCAGGAGCTGACAGAGAAAAAGTCAATCAGATCAAAAGCTTGTCGGCTGCGGTTGAAAGATTGAAGATTTGAAGAAACTTTGTATGGCGGAGAGGGTGGGATTCGAACCCACGGTACGGTAAAACCGTACACCGGATTTCGAATCCGGCGCATTCGACCACTCTGCCACCTCTCCGGCATAGGTCTTCGCTGAAGCGAGCCGGCGATTATATCGCCGTGGCCCCGTCAGACCGGACGCAGCTGTTCCGCCCCGCTCATGTACGGCCGCAGCACTTCGGGCACAACAACACTGCCGTCTGACTGTTGGTAGTTTTCCAACACCGCGACCAGCGTCCGTCCGACCGCAAGACCCGAGCCATTCAGCGTGTGCACCAGTTCGGTCTTCCCTTGCGCATTCTTGAAGCGGGTCTGCATGCGACGCGCCTGGAACGCTTCGCAGTTGGAAACCGACGAGATCTCGCGATAGGCCTCCTGGCCCGGTAGCCAGACTTCCAGGTCGTAGGTCTTGGCCGATCCGAAGCCCATGTCACCGGTGCACAGCGCGACGACGCGATATGGAAGCCCCAGCTTCTGCAGGACGGCCTCCGCGTGTCCGACCATCTCCTCGAGCACGTCGTAGGAGTGCTCCGGATGCGTGATCTGCACCATCTCGACCTTGTCGAACTGGTGCTGCCGGATCATTCCCCGCGTGTCCTTCCCGTAGCTGCCCGCCTCGGAACGGAAGCACGGTGTGTGCGCCGTGAGTCTGATCGGCAGGTCCGCTTCGCGCAGCAGGTCGCCACGTACCGTGTTGGTCAGCGAGATCTCGGACGTTGAGATCAGGTACAGCTCCTCCTTGTCTTCGCCGCCGCCCTTGGTCACCCAGAACATGTCGTCGCGGAACTTCGGCAACTGCCCCGTGCCCAGCAACGTATCGCGGTTCACGATGTACGGCGTGTAGCACTCGGTGTAACCATGCTCCGCTGTCTGCGTGTCCAGCATGAACTGCGCAAGCGCCCGATGCAGGCGCGCAACCGGTCCCTTGAGAACGGCGAAACGCGATCCCGAGATCTTCGCCGCGACCTCGAAGTCGAGTCCCAGTGCTGCACCGACATCCACGTGATCCCGCGGCGCGAAATCGAAGGCGCGCGGCTGGCCCCACCGACGGACCTCGCGGTTGTCCTCGGCGCTCGTCCCCGTTGGCACCGATTCATGCGGCACGTTCGGCACATTGAGCATGAACTCGTGCAACCGTGCCTGGATGTCGCCGAGCCGAACCTCAAGCTCCTTGACCTGCTGCGGAATCGCACCGACCTCCGCCATCACCGCGCTGGCATCCTCACCGCGTGACTTGAGGACTCCGATCTGCTTTGACAGCGCGTTGCGGCGCGACTGCAGCTCCTCGGTACGAATCTGTACCGACTTGCGCTCGGCCTCCAGCGCGTTGAAGCCGTCGACGTCGAACTCGTATCCGCGCGCGCGCAATCGGTCAGCGACGCCATTGACGTCCTTGCGCAAGAGATTGGTGTCCAGCATGGCAGTTCCTGAAGGATGTCGTCGGCTGAGCCGACTCGTTGGCGTTCTGGCGGCAGCCGCGGCGAGGCGCGGCTAAGGACACGATCATCCGCGCGGGCGGTGATCGCTCATCGAGCAGGGTCGACTGGGAGGAAACCTGCGGGGTTGCATGTCGCGCATTTTCCCCGAGCCGTTCTCACGACGCAACTTCATGAGGTCCACTCCCTGAACAAGGCGTGGTGAGCCATGCTCTACGGCTGTTGGTCTTCACCCTTGGCGTTGCGGGCGCGTAGCTGCGCCAGGCGCTCGCGTATGCGCGCCTCCACGCCCTGATCCTTGGGTTCATAGAAGCGCTGTGGCGAGAGTCCTTCAGGGAAGTACCGCTCACCGGCCGCGTAGGCCCCCGGCTCGTCGTGCGCATAGCGGTAGCCCGCCCCGTAGCCGAGGTCCTTCATCAGGCGGGTGGGCGCATTGCGAAGATGCATCGGAACAGGGCGCGAGCCGTCGCTCTGCACCAGTGCCCGGGCCGCGTTGTAGGCCGCATAGAGTGCATTCGACTTCGGCGCCACCGCGAGGTAGACGATGGCCTGTGCAATCGCAAGTTCGCCTTCCGGCGATCCGAGCCGCTCGTATGTCTCGGCCGCGGCCAGCGCGATCTCGAGTCCGCGCGGATCGGCGAGCCCGATATCTTCCACCGCCATGCGCACGACGCGTCGCGCGATGTAGCGTGGATCGGTGCCGCCGTCCAGCATGCGCGTCATCCAGTAAAGCGAGGCGTCGGGATCCGAACCCCGAACCGACTTGTGCAGCGCTGAAATCTGGTCGTAGAAGTTCTCTCCCCCTTTGTCGAAGCGCCGCAGCGTTGCCGGCAGGGCCGCACGCAGGAACGTCGCGTCGATCGTTCCGAAGCCCTTGTCTGCAGCAGCGTTCGCAACAACCTCGATCGCGTTCAACAGCCGCCGCGCATCGCCATCGGCGAGGTCGATCAGCATGCGGCGCGCGGTCGCGTCGATCACGAGCCCGCCCAGCGGCCCCTCGGCGGCCCTTGAGATCAGGCGGTCGAGTTCATCGGCCGTCAGCGGCTCCAGGACATAGACGGCGGCACGCGAGAGCAGCGCGCCGACGACCTCGAACGAGGGGTTCTCTGTCGTTGCGCCGATGAACACGAAAAGCCCCGATTCAACGTGCGGCAGGAACGCGTCCTGCTGCGCCTTGTTGAAGCGATGCACCTCATCGACGAACACCACCGTCGGTCGGCCGGTGCGCGCTCGCGTCGCCGTTGCCCGGTCAACGGCATCACGGATGTCCTTCACGCCACCCAGAACCGCGGAAATCGCAATGAAGTCGAGCCCGAACGCGTCGGCCATCAGGCGGGCGAGCGTCGTCTTGCCGACGCCCGGCGGCCCCCACAGGATCATCGAGTGCGGCCGTGCCGACTCGAACGCGACGCGCAGCGGCTTGCCCGCGCCGAGCAGGTGCGACTGGCCGACCACCTCGTCGATGGAGCGTGGTCGCATGCGCTCGGCCAGTGGCGCGGTGCCTTCGGAGGTGAATAGATCCTGCATGAGCTTGGGCTGCGGGCGCGGACAGGCTAGCATCACGAAGGTCGCCGAGCGGGCAGCCGCTTGATCGGCATACATCTTCACAGAGGAAACCAATGAAGAAGTGGGCATGGATTGCGCTCGTCGCAAGTCCCCTGGCATGGGCGCAGAACGCCGTCATCGACCAGGCCGCTGCCGAAAAAGGCGCGGTCAAGACCGAATCCGGCATGGTCTACCGCTCGCTCAAGGACGGCACGGGAGCGAGCCCCAGGGACACCGACGTGGTCCGGGTGCACTACCGCGGCACGCTCCCTGACGGCAAGGAGTTCGACAGTTCGATCGCGCGTGGTCAGCCCGCGGAGTTTCCGCTGAACCGCGTCATCAAGTGCTGGACCGAAGGCGTGCAGAAGATGAAGGTCGGTGGCAAGGTAAAGCTCACCTGCCCCTCCAGCCTCGCC
This sequence comes from uncultured beta proteobacterium, assembly GCA_963766365.1. Taxonomy (GTDB): domain Bacteria; phylum Pseudomonadota; class Gammaproteobacteria; order Burkholderiales; family Burkholderiaceae_F; genus JALORV01. Next base: position 360,489 of record CAVXZK010000003.1, on the reverse strand, counting down.
TACGGCGAGCGCGGCACGCCTGGCGGCCCGATCCCGCCGAACGCCACGCTGATCTTCGAAGTCGAACTGCTGGGAATCAAGTAGGGGAACGTTGCTCGTCCATGCTCGAACGCGCGGCGGTCGCGAACACGAGCGACGCTACTCTGTCAGCACATCCGCCCCCTTGGGCGGCGTGAAGCGGAACGTGTCGGCAGTGAGCTTCGGGTTGCGTTCGACCTTGCTGAACATCAGGCGCGTCGTGTTGCCGAAGCTGTCGACGAGCAGCATGCCGCCGGGCAGTCCGTCGCGGAAGCCGATCTCGATACGCTCGAACGGCGTGTCCTTGGCGCGCGGCTTCGCACGCACCCACTCCATGTCGTCGCGCGCGCCGGCGTCGCTGACTTCGAATTCACGCTCGAACTCGTTCGAACCGAACAGGATCGATGCCGGGCTGGAAGGCAGCGAGGCCTGCAGCTTGCGAACCGTCGCCTGGTTCAGGTCCTTGTCGAACATCGTCAACCGCTGACCGTCGGCAACGATCAGTTGTTCGTACGGTTTCTCGTAGACCCAGCGGAACCTGCCCGGGCGCTGGAACACGAACGTACCGCTCGACTGCTGCGTCGCCGTGTCGCGGACCACTCGCTGCACGAACTCACCGCGCGCACTGGTCGTCTGTGTGAGAAAACTGCGCAACTGGTCAACCGCCCCGGCGTGCGCCTGCGCCGCACACAGCGCGGAGACAAGAGCCACCATGGCCAGCCGACTAAGCCTCTGCATATTGAAGATCCTCAGGCGTCGCGCGCGGGCAAGAGGATTTCGCGGTTGCCGTTGCTCTGCATCGGCGACACGAGCCCTGCGCGTTCCATGTCCTCAAGCAAGCGCGCGGCCCGGTTGTAGCCAATGCGCAGATGGCGCTGCACCAGCGAAATGGACGCACGACGGTTCTTGATGACGATTTCTACAGCCTGGTCGTATAACGGATCGGCCTCACCCCCCGGTTGACCGCCGGCGCTCTCATCGCCTTCGGATAGTGGCGCGTCGAGCACGCCCTCCAGATACTGCGCCGGCCCGCGCTTGCGCAGAGTCTCGACCACACGATGGACTTCCGCGTCGGAGACGAATGCGCCGTGCACCCGTGTCGGCAGTCCCGTGCCGGGCGCCAGATAAAGCATGTCGCCCTGCCCCAGCAGCGACTCCGCACCCATCTGATCGAGAATGGTGCGCGAGTCGATGCGACTTGAAACCTGAAACGAAATCCGCGCCGGAATGTTCGCCTTGATCAGGCCGGTGATCACATCCACAGACGGCCGCTGGGTCGCGAGGATGAGGTGCATGCCCGCCGCGCGTGCCTTCTGCGCGATGCGGGCGATCAGCTCCTCGACCTTCTTGCCGGCCACCATCATCAGGTCCGCGAGCTCGTCGATGACGACGACGATCATCGGCAGCGGCTCGAGCGGCTCGGGATCCTCCGGCGTCAGCGAGAACGGGTTCGTGACCGGTTCGCCCCTGGCCCGGCCTTCCGCGATCTTCGCGTTGTGGCCGGAGAGGCTGCGCACGCCCAGCTTGCTCATCAGGCGGTAGCGCTTGTCCATCTCGACCACGCACCACTGCAGCGCGTTGCCGGCCTCGCGCATGTCGGTCACGACCGGGCACAGCAGATGCGGTATGCCCTCGTACACCGAGAGTTCCAGCATCTTCGGGTCGACGAGGATCAGCCGTACCTGCGAGGGGTCGGCCTTGTACAGGATCGACAGGATCATCGCGTTGATGCCGACGGACTTGCCGGAGCCGGTCGTGCCAGCCACCATCAGGTGCGGCATGCGCGCCAGGTCGACCACCACCGCCTTGCCGCCGATGTCCTTGCCGAGCCCGAGCGTCACCAGCGACGCACTCTCGTTGTAGACAGCCGACCCGAGGATCTCGGAGAGCTTGACGACCTGCCGGCGCGGATTCGGCAGCTCCAGCCCCATCAGGTTCTTGCCGGGAATGGTCTCGACCACGCGCACCGACACCAGCGACAGCGAGCGCGCGAGGTCCTTCGCCAGGTTGACGATCTGGCTGCCCTTCACGCCGACGGCAGGCTCGATCTCGTAGCGCGTGATCACCGGGCCCGGATAGGCCGCGACGACCTGTGCCTCGACGTTGAAGTCGCGCAGCTTCTTCTCGATCAGCCGCGATGTGAACTCGAGCGTCTCGGTGGACACGCTCTCGATGGCGGGCGGAGCCTCGTCGAGCAGGTCCAGTGCCGGCAGCCGCGCGTCCGCCATCTCGGCAAACAGGGGCACCTGCCTTTCCTTCTGTTTGCGCTCCGATGGCTTTACGTGCGCGGGCGGCCGCTCGATGTGCACCGGCGGCGCCTCCTCGATACGTCCGCGCTCTTCGGCCAGGGCTGCTTCGCGGTCCTTGCTGGCCGCCTCGCCGATCGCGCGATCCTCCGCTTCCTCGCGCCGCCGCTCGGCTCGACGCGAGAAGCCCTCGATGAATCCACCGAGGCGTTCCGCGACAGTCAACCAGGAAAAATCCAGGAAAAGTGAAAGGCCGACGGCGATGGCCACCAGGAAAGCAACGCTGGCCCCGGTGAATCCGATCGGCCTCTGGATCCAACCCGCGACAGCGTTGCCGATGATGCCGCCGGGTGCCCCGGGCAACGCGGCCGTCAACGAATACAGCCGCAGCGCTTCCAGGCCCGTGATCGCGGCGATCAACAGCAGGAAACCGATCCCATGCACCCAGGGGGGCAGGTCATCCGAGAGCGGATCGGCGCCCACCGCGACACGATGCAGGCGACGGAAGCCCCGCGCCACCGTCACGAGCAGCCCAAGTGCGATCAGATACGCTGCCGATACGCCAAACAGCAGCAGCACGACGTCCGCCACCCAGGCACCGAGACGCCCTCCGAGGTTGTGTATCGGTCCGGCGGCCACCGAATGCGTGAATCCCGGATCCGCGCGGCTGTAGGTAAGCAGCGCCGCCAGCAACGCGATGGCGCAGACAGCGCCGATGATCCAGCGGGCCTCGGCGAACAGGCGCGCCACGCGCGGACTGTTCGTCTCGGCGGCGGGCTGCCGTGCCCGCACCCAGGCCCCCTCGGACACCGAGCCGGTTACGCGTTCAATGCCAGGGCGTGATGCCATGGGCGGCGATTATAGGAGTCGCGATGAGTCGATCCGGGCGGCAGGCCGAGCAATAGGGCCATTTGGCACCCGGATTTCGTCGCACCGCACCCCGTTTCACGCCGCCCGCCTCCCGGTTCGTCGCGCGGGATTGCAGACGGCGACTGACGCTCTCAGAATCCGGGGCAATGGCTTCGGCAATCGCCCGTCCCGCACTCGATTCGACCGCTCGCGAACCTTCGCCTGCCCGGGCCGCGTTCGCGCGGGTGTTCAACCTGCGCCATGTCGCCGGCCTGTTCTACCTGTGCCTGTTCCTGCTGCTGGGCCGTTTCGTCATCGCGCTGAGCTACGAACCGCTAGGCGAGTGGGCCTACGGCCTGCTGGTGAGTGTCCGGCAGACGATGATCAGCGCAACGCTGATCTTGCTCGCAATCGCCTGCGCGGAGGCATTCGTTGCAGCGCGCCGGCCCGGTTCGCGCACCGCAGTCGCGGTAGGCATCACGCTGTCGATGTTTGCCGCCGCGGTGGCGATACCGGCGCGCGTCTGGGTGTTCGGAAGTCCGATCGCCGAATCCATCGTTAGCGAACCCGGGTACTTCCTGCAGATGTGGGCACTGTGGACGGCAATTGGAGCGTTCGGCTACTGGCTGTTCCACTCGCTCCGTACGGACGACGCCGCGCGCAACCAGCTCGCCGACGCGGAGTGCCGTCGCGAGAGCCTGCAGGCCCAGATGGTCGAGGCCCGGTTGTGCGCGTTGCAGGCCCAGATCGAACCGCACTTCCTGTTCAACACGCTGGCGAACGTCAAGCGGCTGTATGAAACCGCACCCTCGCGTGGCCGCGAAATGCTGTCGAGCCTGATCAACTACCTGCGAGCCGCGCTACCGACCATGCGCGAGCCGGGTTCGACGCTCGCCCGGGAGATCGAGCTGGTGCGCTCGTTCCTGACGATCCTGCAGATGCGCATGGGCGAGCGGCTGCAGTTCTCGGTCGACGCCCCGGTCGAACTGTCAGACGCACGGGTGCCGCCGATGGTTCTGCCGACGCTGGTGGAAAACGCGATCAAGCACGGCCTTTCACCGCTGCCGGAAGGCGGTCGCATCGATATTCGGGCGCGCTCGGAGCCCTCCGGGCAGCTGATCATCGAGGTGGCGGATAACGGCGCCGGTTTTTCCGCCAGCGGTGGCAGCGGAGTCGGACTCGCCAACACGCGTTCGCGCCTGGCGGCCCTGTATGGCGCCGGGGCCTCCCTGTCGCTGGCGATGGGAACACCGCGCGGCGTGGTCGCCTCGGTGCGACTGCCGCTCCAGACGGAGCCGGCAGTCGCATGAGCGCCGTACTGCCACGCTCGGCGGGCCTGAACCGCGCACCGCGCGGCGTAGCAGCTTGGACCCATGCCTGGTCGACCATGGGCAGGCGTCATCTGGCGGCCTGGCTGCTGTCCAGCGCCGCAATGTCGGTGGTCGACATGACGGCGATCGTCGACAAGCTGCAGAAGCCGGGCATCTCGATGATCATGGCCTGGGATCTGTCAGTGTCCTTGATCCTGTTCGGCGCTGCCCTGCTCGCATGGGTGGCCGCCATGGAGGGCGCTCCCGCCAGCGGGCGCGAACGCAACGTCCGTGCCGCCTGGGCGATCCTGGTCAGTGCCATCGTCGCCGCCAGCATCGCCGTGCCGCTGATGCGGGCCATGGAGCTCGACAAGCTGTGGTGGGAACTGTCGGGCAAGACCAAGCCTCAGCCCCATCTCGCACTGGTCGTGTTCGGCAACGTGATCCACTTCATGACCTGGTCCGCATTCTTCATCGTTGCCGCTGAGGTCATCCACCGGCGCCGACTGACGAATGAGGCGATCCGCGCAGCGCAGCGTGATCAGGCCGGGCTCGCGCGCGACGTCCTCGAGTCGCGACTGGCGGCGATGCAGGCGCAGGTCGAACCGCAGTTCCTGTTCGACACGCTGGTCGACATTGAGCAGTTGTACCAGCGCGATTCGGCGCGGGCAGCCGACAATCTGGATCGACTGATTACCTATCTGCGAGTCGCGCTTCCGCGGCTGCGCGAAGCCGGTTCGACGATGGCCGCGGAAATCGAGCTGGTCAAAGCCTATCTCGAAGTCGTTCGATCGGCGCACGATGGATCACCCGCGCTGACGGTGACTCTGGCCGATGACTGTAGCGAGGCCCGCTTCTACCCGATGCTGCTGCTTCCCTTGATCCAGCGCGCGGTCCGAGGCGGAATGCCCCGCATGCCGGCGAGTATCCGCATTGCAGTCCAGCGCGCCGGTGACGACATCGTCGTGGTGCTGCGGATTGCGGCCGCAGGCGGCTGTGCTGAAGACCCTGAAATCGCACGCGTGCGTGAGCGCCTCGCCGGACTCTACGGTTCGAAGGCCTCGCTTGACTGCCTGGAGTTGCCCGGCGACACCACGCAGCTGACATTGCGCATCCACGCGAGCCCGGCGACATCCGCATGAGCAGCCCTACCGCTATCGTTGCCGAGGACGAGGCAACGCTTCGCCACCAACTGGTTGAACAATTGGGCCAGTTGTGGCCGGAACTCGACATCGTCGGCGAAGCCGCCGACGGCGTGCAGGCCCTGCGGCTGCTCGACGAGCGCCAGCCCGATGTGCTGTTTCTCGACATCGAGATGCCCGGCGCGACCGGCCTCGAGGTTGCGCGACAGGCCAACGGACGCTGTCACGTCGTATTCGTCACGGCCTACGACCAGCACGCAGTGGCGGCCTTTGACCAGGGTGCTGTCGACTACGTCCTGAAACCGGTCTCGGCGGCGCGGCTGTTTACGGCGGTGAGCCGGATCAAGCAGCGCCTGGGTTCTCCTCCCGCACGCATCGACACCGCGCTGAGCCACCTGGGCAGCGTGGCCACGGCGCCGACGTCCGGCAGGCAGCCGCTGCGCTGGATCAACGCCTCAATCGGCCAGAACCTGAAGCTGATTACAGTGGACGAGATCACGTATTTCCAGGCCGACAACAAGTACACGCGCGTCGTCACCGCGGAAGGCGAAGCGCTGATCCGCAAGCCACTGAAGGAACTGGTCGAGGAACTCGACGCCAGCCAGTTCTGGCAGATCCATCGCTCCACGCTGGTGAACGCCACGGCAATCGCCGGCGTCACCCGCGACTTCCGTGGTCGCATGATGGTCAAGCTCAAGACACGGCCCGAGACATTGCTGGTCTCCGACACTTACACGCACTTGTTCAGGCAGATGTAGCTCGCGCCGCTCACGTACGCGACCCTGCGGGTCGCACGTGCGCTCGCGGCGGAACTGCCAAAACATCAATTAGTCGGCTGCGCTCCGGAGCGGCCGCGCGCTCCGCCGAGTGGCAACTGCTCGGCACCCTCCCTGACCCTCCCGCCACGCGGGAGGAAATCGGACCCGTCGTGACGGCCTTCACGCCGGACGGGGAGGGAAACGCGATTCAATTCAAACAATTGGTTGAGTAAGGACCACCTCACCCCCACCTATAATCGCTCGACTACACGGGGAAGAACATGGCGGTCACCAAACATGCGCGGGTGCTGATCCTGGGTTCGGGACCGGCCGGGTACACCGCAGCGGTGTATGCGGCACGGGCGAATCTAAAGCCGGTGCTGATCACAGGCCTGGCCCAGGGCGGCCAGCTGATGACAACGACCGACGTCGACAACTGGCCGGCGGATGCCAATGGCGTTCAGGGGCCCGACCTGATGGGGCGCTTCCTGGCGCACGCCGAGCGCTTCAACACCGAAATCGTGTTCGACCAGATCCACACGGCGAAACTCGGCGAGCGGCCCTTCCGACTGATTGGCGACAGCGGCGAGTACACCTGCGATGCACTGATCATCGCGACGGGCGCCAGCGCGATGTACCTCGGGCTGCCGTCCGAGCAGGAATTCATGGGCAAGGGTGTGTCGGGCTGCGCCACCTGCGATGGCTTCTTCTACAAGAACCAGGATGTCGCGGTGGTGGGCGGTGGCAATACCGCTGTCGAGGAAGCGCTGTACCTTTCGAACATCGCGAAGAAGGTGACGCTGATACATCGTCGCGACAAGTTTCGCGCCGAGCCCATCATGGTCGACCACCTGATGGACAAGGTGAAGGAAGGCAAGATCGAACTGAGGCTGCACAGCGTGCTCGACCAGGTGCTCGGTAACGAGACCGGGGTGACCGGCGCGCGGGTGCGCAACGTCCAATCCGATTCTTCGCAGGACCTGCCGTTGCAGGGGGTGTTCATTGCGATCGGGCATCGGCCGAACACCGAGCTCTTCGTGGGACAGCTGGAAATGGTGAACGGCTACATAGTGACGAAGACCGGGCTGGCCGGCATGGCGACCGCGACCAGCATTGCCGGCGTCTTCGCAGCAGGCGACGTGCAGGACCATGTCTATCGCCAGGCCATCACCAGCGCTGGCACGGGCTGCATGGCTGCTCTGGATGCGCAGCGCTACCTCGAGAACATGCAGCCCTCGACATCCGAGCTGGGCATTGCGGCCGCGGCCTGAGTCTCCGGTGGAGACGTTGCATGGCCGCGCGACTCAAGGACCTGGCTGAACTCGCGTCGCTGCGCGATGCGCTGATCCGGGAAGCGCGGGAGCGTGAAGCGGCGGAGGCCGCCGAGCGCCAGTCCGCCGTCGCCCGGCAGACCGCGGCCGAGGAGTTCCGCTCCATGGTCGGCACGGTAAGGCCACTGGCAATCAAGCAGCGTGTCGAGCACGACCGGCCGCCGCATCCACCGATTCCCCGGCAGCGCATCGAGGACGACCAGCAGGTCCTGATCGCGTCGGTCTCCGACGAGTTCGAGATCGACACCCTGCTGCACACCGATGCCGAGCTGTCATTCCGACGGCCGGGGATCGGACCGGATGTGCTGCGCCGGCTGCGCCGTGGCGAGTGGGTGATCCAGGACCACCTGGACCTGCACGGCGCGCGGGTCGACGAGGCGCGCGAGCTGCTTGCGCATTTCCTGCGCGAAGCGATCAAGCGTGGCCTGCGCTGCGTACGCGTGGTTCATGGCAAGGGCCTGGGTTCAAAGGACCGCCAACCGGTGCTCAAGGGCAAGGCGCGTGTCTGGCTGGCACAGCGCGACGAAGTCATCGCCTTTTGCCAGGCGCGCCCCGCGGAAGGCGGCAGCGGCGCCCTCGTCGTCCTTCTGCGGCCGACTGCGCGGCCGTGACCGAAGCACTGACCCTTCTGTTTATCGTCGAGGTCGTCGCCGTACTGGCCTGCGCATTTTCCGGCTTCGCCGAAGCGCAGCGCAAGGACATGGACGTCGTCGGCGTCTACGTCGTCGCCTTCCTGACCGCGTTCGGTGGCGGAACCCTGCGCGATGTGCTGCTCGACCGCCGCCCCTTCTTCTGGGTCGAGCATGAGCAGTACCCGATCATCATCATGGCGATGACGCTGATCGCGACACCGCTGATGCGATTCGCGCACCGGATCATCCCGAATGCTGCCTTCGTCGCGGCCGACGCGATCGGGCTGGCATTCTTCAGCATCAGCGGCGTTGCCCTGGCGCTGGATGCCGGCATGTCGCCCTTCGTGGCGTCGATCATGGGCGTGGTGACCGGCGTCTTCGGCGGGGTGCTGCGCGATGTCGTGCTGAACGAGGTGCCGATGGTGCTGCGCGATGGTCGCCCGTATGCCATCGCTGCCCTTTTCGGCTGCTGGCTCTACATCCTGATGGTGCAGTCCGGCTCCAGTGCGGGGCTGGCGCTGTGGACGGCCGCCGCGATGACGACCGGCTTCCGGCTGGTGGCCTGGCGCTACGACTGGTCGCTCAAGGACCGCGACTGACTCGCGGCCTGGGGAACGTCAGACCGCTGCCTCGCCCTCTTCGCCGGTGCGGATGCGGATCACCTGCTCGACCGCGCGAACGAAGATCTTGCCGTCGCCAATCTTGCCGGTGCGCGCCGCCTTCGTGATCGCCTCGATGGAACGCTCCACCAGCGCTTCCGGGACGACGGCCTCGACCTTGACCTTCGGCAGGAAGTCCACGACGTACTCGGCGCCCCGATACAGTTCCGTATGTCCCTTCTGTCGCCCGAATCCCTTCACTTCAGTGACGGTCAGGCCGGTAACGCCGACCTCGGCGAGCGCCTCGCGCACTTCGTCGAGCTTGAACGGCTTGATGATCGCGGTGATCTGTTTCATGGTGCCTTTCCCGATGGATTTAGCCGGATTCTAGAGACTCGCGTTTTCCTCGCGGAACCGATTGGTGATGGGGTAGCGCCAGTCGCGTCCAAAGCTGCGATGGGTCACGCGGATGCCTACCGGTGACTGACGGCGCTTGTATTCGGAGGTGCGGATCATGCGCACCACATTCCGCACGACTGACTCGTCGAACCCGGCGGCGACGATGTCGGCGATCGCCTGCCCTTCTTCCATGTAGCGCGTGATGATGTCGTCGAGGATGTCATACGGCGGCAGCGAGTCCTGGTCGGTCTGCCCGGTCTTGAGCTCGGCGCTCGGCGCTCGCGTGAGGATCCGCTCCGGGATCACCGGCGCAATGCCGTTGCGGTAGCGGCACAGGCGGTACACGAGGGTCTTCAGGATGTCCTTGATGACCGCGAATCCGCCGGCCAGGTCGCCATAGAGCGTCGAGTAGCCGACCGCCGTCTCGGACTTGTTGCCGGTCGTCAGCACGATGGAGCCGTACTTGTTCGAAAGCGCCATCAGCAACGTGCCGCGGATTCGTGCCTGCAGGTTCTCCTCAGTGGTATCCCAGGTCAGCCCGCGGAACTCGCCAGCGAGCGTGGCAAGGAATGCGTCGAACGCCGGCTTGATCGGCAGCACGTCTTGACGAACGCCAAGGCTGCGCGCCAGCTGGTCCGCATCCTCGAGACTCATCGACGATGTGAACTGCGACGGCATCATCACCGCCCTCACCTTGTCGGCGCCGAGGGCGTCTACAGCGATCGCCAGCGTCAGCGCCGAGTCGACTCCCCCGGACAGTCCGATCAGCGCGCCGGGGAAGCCGTTCTTTCCGACGTAGTCGCGCACGCCGAGCACCAGCGCGTTGTAGGCCAGGGCCTCGAGCGGCGGATCCGGGCTTATACGGCCCGGCTGCGGGACTCCGTCGATGAACTCGGTGACCAGCACGCTTTCTTCGAAGTGCGGGGCGGACGCCACGACTGTGCCATCGGCCGCCAGAACGAACGACGCGCCGTCGAACACCAGCTCGTCCTGTCCGCCCACGAGGTTGGCGTAGACCAGCGGCAACCCGAAGTGCGAGACGTTGGTGCGCATGGTCTCCAGGCGCTGCGCCTGCTTGCCGAGGTGAAAAGGCGATGCGTTCAGCACGAGCAGTGCCTGCGCGCCGGCCGCCATTGCACACTCCGGCGCATAGTGGAACCAGCTGTCCTCGCAGATGTTGACGCCGAAGGCCGTGCCCTTGACCTCGAAGACGAACGGCCGGTTGTCCGGCGTGAAGTAGCGCTGTTCGTCGAAGACGTCGTAGTTGGGCAGGTCGTGCTTGAAGTAGGTGCCGAGGACCATGCCGCCCTGCAGGACCGAAGCCGCATTGAAGCGCTGGCCCTCGCGCGCAAGGGGATGCCCGACGACGACGGCAAGCTCCGGAAACCTGAGCAACTGTGCGGCGAGCTTCAGCAGGGCCGCGTCACTCGCTGCGTAGAATGCACGGCGCAGTAGCAGATCCTCGGGCGGGTAGCCGGTGAGTGACAGTTCCGGCGTGACCAGCAGGTCCGCTCCGAACGCGACCGCCCGTTCCGCAGCGTCGACGATCTTCCTGCTGTTGCCCTCCAGGTCGCCAACCGAGCAATTGATCTGTGCGACGGCGACTTTGACGTTCGAGCTCATGAATGGATGCCGCAGGTTCAGATGATTATTGCACGCGCATCGTGCACGACCTGGACCAGGTCGGAGCGACTGCCTGGAACGACCTGCTGGTCCGCGGCGGGCACGGCAATCCCTTCCTCAGTCACGAGTTCCTCCGGGCGCTACACGCGACCGGGTGCGCGTCACTGCGCACCGGATGGGAACCGCATTACCTGACGCTCTGGAAGTCCGGTGCGCTCTGCGGAGCGGTGCCGCTTTACCGCAAGCATCACTCCTATGGCGAGTACGTCTTTGACTGGGCCTGGGCGGACGCTCATCAGCGCCATGGCATCGAGTACTACCCGAAGTGGCTGGCTGCGGTGCCGTTCACTCCGGTGCCCGGTGCGCGGCTGCTGGCAGCGAGTGCCGGGGATCGGGAACGCCTTGCGCGCGCGCTGGTCGAGCACACGGCGGCATCGACGCTGTCTTCGCTGCACGTACTGTTCCCTACCGGGGATGAGGCGCTGACACTGGAAGCGCTCGGCGCGCTGACGCGGCACGCGGTCCAGTTCCACTGGCTCAATCGTGGCTATGCGTCGTTCGATGATTACCTTGCACAGCTCGCGCAGCCCAAGCGCAAGAAGGTGCGCGCCGAGCGTCGCAAGGTGGTGGCCGCCGGCGTGACGCTGCGTCGCCTCGTCGGCAGTGAGATCACCGAAGCCGACTGGGCCTTGTTCGACCGCTGCTATCAACGCACCTACGCGGCACACCATTCGACGCCTTACCTCAATCTGCGCTTCTTCCAGCAGATCGCGGGTTCGATGAGTGACCAGCTGTTGCTGGTGGTCGCCTCGCGCGAGGGACGCGACATCGCCGCTGCCCTGGCGTTCTTTGACCGCAACCGCGTCTACGGTCGCTACTGGGGTGCGCTCGAGGGCGTGCCGTGCCTGCACTTCGAGGTGAGCTACTACCAGCTGATCGAATTCGCGATCGAGCGGAAGCTCAAGGTGATCGAGGGCGGCGCACAGGGAGAGCACAAGCACGCGCGCGGCTTCGAGCCGGTGAAGACGCAGTCAAGCCACCTTCTGCGCCACCCGGCGTTCGCGGACGCCGTAGAGCGCTATCTCGCACGCGAGACCGGTGGCATCGAGGCCTACATTGACGAGTTGAACGAGCGCTCGGCGCTGAAGCGGCCGCATGGGCCGAGTTAGGGTCGGGATGGCAGCGCGCCAGGCGGACTAGAACGCCGGCTGCGGCGAGGCCGCCTTGTAGGCTTCCACGGCGTCGAGGATGTCCTTGATCGCGGACTCCGGGCCCTCCCAACCGATCACCTTGACCCACTTGCCCTTCTCGAGATCCTTGTAGTGCTCGAAGAAGTGCTGGATCTGCGCCAGGCGCTCGGGAGCAATGTCGGACCACTGCTTCCAGTGCTTGTACCAGGGCAGGATCTTGTCGATGGGCACGGCAAGCAGCTTGGAATCCCCGCCCGCCTCGTCCTCCATCTTCAGCACGCCGAGCGGTCGGCAGCGCACGACGACCCCCGGCTGCAGCGGAAACGGCGTGATGACCAGCACGTCGAGCGGATCCCCGTCGTCGGCCAGCGACTTCGGCACGTAGCCGTAGTTGCACGGGTAGTGCATCGAGGTGCCGATGAACCGGTCGACGAACACTGCGCCGGTTTCCTTGTCGACCTCGTACTTGATCGGATCCGCGTGGGCCGGAATCTCGATGATGACGTTGAATTCGTCAGGAATGTTGCGGCCGGCAGGAACGCGATCGAGGCTCATGGTGGGGTCCGATGGAAGCTAGGCGATTCTAAAGCCCCGTGAACACGCACCGGACGGTTTGAGGCCGCTGTCGGGTTTGCTCAATAATCGGACTCCAACATACTGTTCGAGGATGGAGGACTCGATGGACGGCAACTGGGCCGCCACCGCCGGAGCACATCACTTCATCGGCAACCGCTGGGCGGCCTCGAACTCCGGCCAGACGATCGATGTCATCGATCCCTCGGACGGTGCAGCCTTCGCCCGCATCGCACGCGGCAACGCAGTCGACATCGACACCGCCGTGGCGGCAGCCCGCCGCGCGCTGGGCGATTGCTTCGACGGCGACTGGGGCCGCTTGAGTGCCACCGAGCGCGGCCGCCTGCTGATGAAACTCTCGGTCGCCGTGCTCGATCATGCAGACGAACTGGCGCGGCTCGAATCGCGCACGACCGGCAAGCCACTGAAGCAGGGGCGTGCCGACGCACTCGCACTGGCGCGCTACTTCGAGTACTACGCCGGCGCCGCAGACAAGCTCCACGGCGAGACGATTCCCTATCAATCCGGCATGACGGTACTGACGATCCGCGAGCCGCACGGCGTGACCGGTCACATCATCCCGTGGAACTACCCGATGCAGATATTCGGCCGCAGCGTCGGCGCGGCGCTGGCCGCCGGCAATGCCTGCGTCGTGAAGCCCGCCGAGGATGCCTGCCTGTCGCTGCTGCGCGTCGCCGAACTGGCGACCGAGGCCGGCTTTCCGGAGGGCGCGCTGAATATCGTCACCGGCTATGGTGCCGAAGCCGGCGCAGCGCTGGCCGCGCACCCGGGGATCGATCACATCAGCTTCACCGGTTCGCCGGTCACCGGAACCGCGGTCACGCAGGCTGCAGCTCGTCATCACTGCCCGGTGACGCTGGAACTGGGCGGCAAGTCGCCACAGCTCGTCTTCGCCGATGCGGATCTGGCCGCCGTGGTCCCCGTGGTCGTCAATGCGATCGTGCAGAACGCCGGGCAGACCTGCTCGGCGGGCAGCCGGCTGCTGGTCGAGCGCGCCATCTACGATGACCTGCTCGCGCGTGTCGGCGAGTCGATTTCCCGGTTACGCGTTGGACCGGCCCTGGCCGATCTCGACGTCGGTCCGCTGATCCGTCAGACGCAGTTGCAGCGTGTGTGGGATTACCTGAGCCAGGCGCAGCACGACGGCATTGTCATGGCCGCGCAGGGACACGTCGTCGACGATGCACCACAGACCGGCTTCTACCAGGCACCGACGCTGCTGCGCGATGTCCCGCCGACACATCGTCTCGCGCAGGAGGAGATCTTCGGTCCGGTGCTCGCTGCAATGCCCTTCGACAGCGAGGACGAGGCGCTGCGCATCGCCAACGGCACGAGGTTCGGCCTCGTCGCCGGACTCTGGACACGCGACGGCGCGCGGCAGATGCGGCTCGCGCGCAAGCTGCGCAGCGGCCAGGTGTTCATCAACAACTACGGTGCCGGCGGCGGCGTCGAACTGCCGTTCGGCGGCGTGAAGTCGAGCGGCTATGGGCGCGAAAAGGGCTTCGAGGCGCTGCTGGGTTTCACGACACTGAAGACCATCGCGATCAGGCATGGCTGAATCAGTGGACCGTCCCAGCTCGCGCGAGATGACAAGCTTCTTTCGCACACGATGCATACTGTGCTCCGATTGACATAGAGCGAGCGCGGCAGCCAATTCAGCAGGGAGCCATGAGCACCAAGAGTCGTCTTGCAGGGAAGGTGGCCGTCGTGACCGGAGCAGCCTCGGGCTTCGGCAAGGGCATCGCCGAGCGTTTCGCCGGCGAAGGATGCGCCGTCGTCGTCAACGACATCACGCGCGATGCGGGCATCGCGGTGGTGGCCGGCATCCGCGCCAGTGGCGGCCGCGCCGAGTTCGCGTACGGCGACGTCACGCGCGGCAGCGACGTGAAAGCCATGCTGGATACCGCGCTGGCCCACTTCGGGCACCTCGACATCGTCATCAACAACGCCGGAACGACGCACCGCAACCAGCCGCTGCTGGGCGTGACCGAGGCGGAGTTCGATCGCGTCTACGCCGTCAACGTGAAGTCGATCTACTGGACCGCGATCCACATGGTGCCGTACTTCCGCCTGCGCGGTGGTGGCTGCTTCGTCAACATCGCCTCGACCGCGGGGGTACGACCGCGGCCTGGATTGACCTGGTACAACGGCAGCAAGGGCGCGGTCATCGTCACGAGCAGGTCGATGGCGGCCGAGCTCGGACCCGACAAGATCCGCGTCAATTGCGTCAACCCGGTGATCGGTGCAACCGGCCTCGTGACCGAGTTCATGGGCATGCCGGATACGCCGGAAAACCGCAAGAAGTTCCTCGCGACGATTCCGCTCGGGCGCTTTTCCACGCCCGAGGATGTCGCGAGCGCCTGCGTCTATCTCGCCTCCGATGAGGCGGGCTTCATCACCGGCGCCTGCCTGGAGGTCGACGGCGGCCGCTGCGTCTAGTGGCCTGAAACAGTGGAGTCGGGACTGAAAGGCGCGCCCGCGCGAGCCGAGTGCGCGAAGCGAGCCGCATCGAATAGCCGTCGCATATTCGCAAGGCGAGCGACAAAGCAATCGGCCGCGCCGGCGCGCAAGGCAGTTGCGAATTGGCTGTTACAGGCCACTAACGCCGTGCCAGCTGCAGGCTGAACGAGCGCACGCTGCCTGCGCTCGATTCGCGCACACGCAGGCTCAGTCTTCCCAGCACGATGATGTCGCCGCTGGCAGCCCGGCCGCGCAGGACCTGCTCGGCGTAGCGTCCGATCGTGGTCTCGCGCAGCAAGCCCGCCGGCACCGGGGCTCCGTAATAGTCCTCGAGGTCGCCGAGCGTCGCCGAGGCCGCGAGCGTCATTTCACCATCGGCTGCCGCCGGCCCGAACATCTCCTCGAGTGCGCTCACCTGCGCGGCCGGCGCCACGACAGCGACCAGATCGCCACGGCGCAGAGCCGAGGTCTGCACAAGCTGGCCGTCCCGTTCCACGTCGATGACGCGGGCTCCGTCCGGCCACTCGAGTTCGTCGAGCGGGCGACGGGTCGAGGGAGCGCGATCCGCCACGACGAACTGCAGCACCTCGCGCGCTCCGGCACCGCCCTCCAGGGGTGCCGTCGCGACCGCCGCGCTCGGTCGCCACGACATGACCGCGGCGGCTCGAGCCGCCAGCGGCAGCGAACTGCCCTGCAGCAGCAGCGACAGCAGCACGATGAAGAACGCGACATGGAACAGCAATTGCGCCTGCGGCAGCCCGGCGAGCAGCGGGAAAAGCCCCAGCACGATCGGCACGGCGCCGCGCATGCCGATCCAGCCAATGAAGCCCACCTCCCGCTGCGGAAAGCGGAACGGCGCCAGGCAGATTGCCACGGCGAGCGGCCGCGCCACGAACATCAGGACTCCGGCGATCAGCAGGGCCGGCCCCGCCACACCGAGCAGCCCGCGCGCATCGGTGATGATGCCCAATACCAGGAACATGCCGGCCTGCGCCAGCCAGGCGAAGCCGTCGCTGACGCGCAGCACGTCTTCACCGACGTGCGTCCGGCGCGCCGCCACCAGCATCCCCGCGAGGTAGATCGCGAGGAAGCCGCTGCCGCCCAGCGCACTCGCCAGCGCAAAGATCACCAGTCCGCCGGACTGGATCAGCAGCGCGTACAGCGACTCGTGCAGCCGGACGCGTGCCACCGCCAGGGACAGCAAGTGCCCGAGTGCCGCGCCGGACAGAAGGCCGATCCCCAGCTGCTCCAGGAACATCGGCAGCAAGTCGGCGATCGACTGCTCGGGTGCCTGGATCAGCGAGATCATGCCGAGCGTCAGGAACACCGCCATCGGGTCGTTGAGGCCCGACTCGACTTCGAGGGTCGATTCGACCCGCTCGTTCAGGCGCACCCCGCTGCTGCCGAGCAGTGCAAACACAGCCGCCGCGTCGGTGGAGCCCACGATGGCGCCCAGCAGCAGACCGTAACGCCAATCCAGTTTCAGCAGCATCGCCCCGGCCACCCCGACGATCGCCGCCGTCAGCACGACGCCGACCGTTGCCAGGGCAAGCGCGGGACGCGCAACCATGCGGAACGTGGCAACTCGCGTGCGCAGTCCACCATCGAGCAGGATGACCGCCAGGGCAAGATTCCCGACGAGTGCGGCCGTGTCCAGGTCGATTCTTACCGCCTGCAGCACCGGGAGTTCGGTCGCAAAGATGCCCACCGCAAGGAATACCAGCAGCGACGGCACGCCGATGCGTGTCGAAAACGCCGACAGGGAAATCGCCGCAAACAGCAGCAACCCGGCGATCAGCAGCGTCTGGTACATCGCATCCACAACACGATTTGACCACGGGTGACTGCGCTAACGCCCGTCAGGCGCGCGGGCGAAGCGGCAGGTGCTGCCGGGCTAACGGTAAACGAGGTCGCGCAGGACCAGAGACAACGGCGGGAAGTAGGTGATCGTCGCGAGGCACGCGAGCACCACGCCGACGAAGGGCAGCAGCTTCGTCACGATCTGGTCGACCGAGATGCGCGCCACGGTGCAGGCCGCGAAAAGGTTGACTCCGAACGGCGGGGTGATCATGCCGAGCGCCAGGTTGACGACCATGATCAGTCCGAAGTGCACCGGATCGATGCCGAAGTGCACCGCCACCGGCGCCAGGATCGGCGCCAGCACGATGATCGACGCCGAGGTCTCGATGAACATGCCGATCAGGAACAGGGCGACGTTCACGCCGAGCAGGAAAAGTTCGGGCGACTGCAGCGTCGCTTTCAGGAACTGGCCGATCTGTTCCGGCACGCCGGCACGCGTGATCAGGTAGGCGAAGAACCCGGCATTGGCGATGATGAACATGATCACTGCCGCGGAGATCACCGACTTCTTCAGCGCGGCCCAGACGTCGCGCAGCGTGAACTCGCGGTAGATGAAGAGTCCCACGATCAGCGCGTAGAACACGGCCACCACCGACGCTTCGGTCGGCGTGAAGACCCCGCCATAGATGCCGCCGAGGATGATGACCGGCATCAGCAGCGCCCACGCGGCCTTTCGCGTCGCGGCCAACACGGACAGCCGATCTGCGCCGTCGCGCTTGCCCCAGCCCTTCCACCGGCAGTACAGATAGACAAACAGCATCAGCGCGCCACCGATCAGCAGCCCCGGTCCGAGGCCGGCGATGAAGAGCTCCCCGATCGACACCTCGGCCGCCACGCCGTACAGGATCATCGGGATCGACGGCGGTATCACGACGCCGAGCTCGGCACTGCTCGCCTGCAGGGCCGCCGCCCACGGTCTTGGATAGCCGTGCTTGATCAGTGCGGGGATCAGGATTGCGCCTATCGCGAACGTCGTCGCCACCGACGAGCCGGAGACCGCGGCGAAGATCATGCAGGTGAGCACACAGGTCATCGGCAGGCCGCCCTGCACACGGCCCACCAGCGACTTTGCGAAGTCGACCAAGCGGCGCGAGATGCCCCCGGTCTCCATCAGGTTGCCGGCGAGGATGAAGAACGGGATCGCCGCCAGCGGAAAGCGGTCGATCGCGGTGAACATCTCCTTCGGCATCGCAATCCACGGCAGCTCGGTGAAGCCCACCATGCCGACAAATCCCGAAAGCCCGATCGCCACCGCCACCGCGATCGAGAACGCGAAGGCCAGCAGCATCGTGATCAGCATCGCGATCGACATCGGCGCTGTCCTATTGCTGTACTTCGAGTTCGCGGTTGATCGGACTGGCGTGGTGCGCGATCACCGCCAGAATCGAGAACACCGCACCCACCGGCAACGCCAGGTAGGCCCAGGCGATCGACAGCGGCAGTGTGGCGAAGGTCTGGAAACGGATCCGCCACGCCAGGTCGAAGCCAAGCCAGCCCAGCAGCGCGAGAAAGGCGAGCGTCATGAACAGGATCACGCCACGCACGACGCGGTGCCAGCGCCCCGTCGACAGCCGCAGCATCAGATCCACAGAGACGAGAGCTCCCTGCCGAAAGCCGGCGGCGATACCCAGCGCGACGGTCCAGATCAACAGCCGGCCGATCAGTTCCTCGGTCCACGGGCTGGGCTGGTTGAAGACAAATCGCACCAGCACCTGGTAGAGCCCCATGCAGGCGACCACACCCAGCAGCGCCGCAGCCACCGCCCACACGATGTTGCTGATCAGGCGGTCAAGTGCGAGGAGCCGGCGCTTCATCGACAGGGGTGGAAAAAGCACGACGGCGGCCGTAGGCCGCCGTCGTCACAGGTTCGGGAACGCGCGTGACTACTTGTAGTCCTGGATCTTCTTGATGTTGTCGGCGCCAAACTGCTTGGCGAAGTCGGTCCACACCGGCGTCATCGCCGTGCGGAAGGCCGATCCGTCAACCGCCGTCACGACTTCCATGCCGGAGGCACGCAGTTGCGCGATGCCGTCGCGTTCGTCGTCGTTGACCTTCTTGCGTTGCGCCGCCGAACCCGCCTTGCCGGCGTCCACGAACGCCTTCTTGTCGGCGTCGGAGAGCTTGGTCCACAGCGCCGGTGAGACGATGATTAGCGCCGGGGAGTAGACATGGCCGGTCAGCGACAGGTGCTTCTGCACCTGGGCGAACTTGGCCGACAGGATCACCGGGATCGGATTTTCCTGCCCGTCGACCGTGCCCTGCTGCAGCGCTGTGAACAGCTCCGGAAACGCCATTGGTGTCGGTTGGATGCCGATCGACTGGAACGCCTGGATGTGGACCTTGTTTTGCATGCTGCGGATCTTCAGCCCCTTGGCATCGTCGGGCTTGACGATCGGGCGCTTCGAGTTCGTCATGTGGCGAAAGCCATTCTCGGTCCAGGCAATGGCCACCAGACCCTTGGCCGGGAACTTGGCGCGCAGGTCGTCGCCGATCGGTCCGTCAAGCACGCGCCGCGCATGATCGTAGTCGCGGAACAGGAACGGGATGTCGACAATGTTCACTTCCGGCACGAAGTTGCCGACCGGGCCGGTCGACGTGTTGACAATGTCGAGCGTACCCAGCTGCACGGCCTCGATCATCTCGCGCTCGCCGCCGAGTGCCGAGCTGGCGAACTGCTGGCACTTGTAGCGGCTCTGCGTGCGCTTTTCCAGGTCATCGCAGAACGCGGTTGTACCCACACCGTAGTGCGAAGTCGGCGCGGTCGCGTAGCCGATCTTGAGCGTGGTCTGGGCGTAGGCCGGCGCGGAGATCGCTGCAGCAAGCGCGACGGCGAAGGCGGCGGTCTGGCGGATGATCGTCATGATGTCTCCTAGCTTTGTCGCCGCACGAGGGATGCAGCGCGACGGAGGCGCAGTCTCGGGGCCGGCACCAACCGTGTCAAGCGAGAGGCATTCCCGGGAACTAGACGGCGTGGTCGCGCAGTCCGGGTCGCGCACTGTCGGACGCCAATGCGACCGGCTGCGCAAATCCCAGCGCGGCCTCGCGGTAGTGCTGCGCGGCCTCCGCTTCGTTGCCGAGGGCATCCGCGAGTCGCGCGAGTGCCACCAGGGTGGCCGGATGCTTGGCAATCTGCAGGCTGTCATTGAGATAGCTCTTCGACTTGCCCCACAGTTGCTCACGCAGGCACAGCAGGCCTGCCGTGCGGAGCAGGACCGCTCGCGTGGCATCGTCGCGCGGCGAGTCGGCGAGCCAGCGCTCGACGCGCTCCAGCTGGCCGCGTGCCGGAAACGACTGGGTCCTTGCATACTCGTCGAGCAGCCGCATGCAGGTTTCGTCCCACTCGGCGTGCGGCAGCTTGAGCGCCTGCTCGATCGCCTCGGCGGCGCGACCGCCGCGGCCCGCCACATTAAGCAGCCGGGCACCCTCGAGCGCGATCTCCGGCAGTGCGCGGTCGGCCGCAGGGATCGCATTCCACGCCGTTTCCAGAGACACCGGGTCGTAGCGCTGCGTCAGGAGTTGCTCGCGATATGCGGCGAGTTTCAGCTTGCGTGCCAGCACCGGGTGCAGCGCATTGCGCTTTTCCAGCGCACGTAGCGCCTTCAGGGCCTCGTCCCAGCGTCCGGACTGCAGGTTCGCGTTCAGGGCGATGCGCATCGCATGGATGTGCCGCGCGCCGGCACCCTGCAGTCGATCGATGGCGCCCAGCGCGGCGTCGTTGTCGCGCTGCTCCGACCACATCTCGGCGCTGCTGACGAGCCTTGCGGTATCGACCTCGCGACTGTCCTCGGCACGGGAAAGCCAGTCGTCGCGCCGTTCGTATTCCTGCATGCGGTGCGCCGCCCGCGCACCGATCAGCGCCGCCACCCCTGCAGTACGCGTCGAAGTCTGGGCCGCCCGCGCCGCCTTTTCGGCGCGGGCGAAGCGGCCTTCGAGCAGACTGCGCACTGCCTCGACCAGCGCCTGTTGCCCGCCAATTTCCTCGCGCCGCGCCCGATACAGCCTCACCTGCTCGGGGAAATCCACCACCCGCTGCCAGGCACGTGCGCCCAGGTAAACCAGCATCAGCACTCCGGTCAGCACCAGTAGGAACAGGTTGAGCGAGACGTCGAGCCGGTGCGGCGGTACGAAGAACGCCACATTGCCGGCATTGATCTGCAGCAGCATGGCCACCGCAGCGGCGAGCAGCGCAATTACCAGCGCCCAGGTCAGCCAGCGCATCAGCGACCCGGCACAACGCGCGCCGCCCGCACGGCCGCCAGGCTGTCGTTGATCTGCGGCACCTCCATCGACAGTGCCGTCGTTGCAAACTGTCTGATTGTCGCCAGCGCCGCAGCAACGTTCGGGTGGCGCACATCGACGTGCCGTGTGACCAGAGCCTGCGCTTCGAGCAGATCCGCACGAAACAGCCGGTCATTGCGCGTCAGCAACGCGGACCGCGCGGTCAACAGCCGCATGCGAATCTGCAGACGCAGGAGTTGTTGCTGCTGTGGCTGCAGCAGCAGCGACTCGGGCGTCTCGACACGCCGCAGCACCACCAGGTCGCGATACTCGCCCAGCTCAGCCTGCAGCCTTTCGATCCAGCGTTCCCACCAGGGTGATCCCGGTGACGGGCCGGTGGTTTCCGGCGGCGTCGTCGGGGCCGATGCCCCGGTGGCAGAGGCTGCTCGCGCGTCCGACAGCAAGGGCCAGGTGTCGACACCTGCGGCAATCTGATCCAGCTTCACGGCCATGCCGGCGATGTCGACCGTCGGCGCCACCTTCAGCCGTTCGATGTCGCGCGCGATCATCCGTCGCAGCGGCAGGAACCGCGCGCTGTCGGTGCGCGCGAGGCGAACATCCGCCGTCTGTAGCGCCGCCAGCGCCGTCGCCACGTTGCCGCTGATCGACAGTTCCTGGCCTGCCATCGCAACGAGGCGCTCGACTTCGACCAGTACCGCTTCGTCACGTCCGCGCGACAGGTCCGCGTACAGCTGTTCGAGCGCCTCGCGCTGACCCTGCTCCTCCGCCAGGCGGGCTTCGAGCAGCGCGGTGCGCTCGCGCGCCGCACGCGCCTCCGCGTCGGCGCGATTGGCAGTTTCGTTTGCACGCAGCGTCGCCTGTTCGAGTTCGCCCAGTCGGCGCGCCGACTCCTTGCGCAGGTTGCCCAGCTGGACATGCGCGTAGGCGGCGGCCGCGATCGCCAGGCCGATCGCGATGATCGCGGCCCACGGTGCGCTCGAACGCCGCGCGGACGGCGGCTCAACGGACCTGGCGTTGGCGCTCGGTGGCGGCACGGCCGAAGGCTGCGCCGTTTCGCTGGGAGGCAGCTCGCTGTTGTTCAAGGCAATGATCGTCGAAGCAGGCTCGATCGCTGATCGAGCGGGGCAGCCGTGTTGGCCCCACGGGGTGCAAGGGCTAAAACAATTCTAGCCGCGCCATCAGCGCATCGTCGTCCGGAGCGGACAATTCAACCCGCGTGTAGCCGGCAGCCAACAGCTTTTCTGCAACGCGCTCGTGCGTCGCGACGGCGACTCCACGGCGCAGCCAGGCTGGCGCCCCGGACGGCACCACCAGCTGGCGATCCAGCGCATCGACCGCTTCGCTGCTGGAAAACACGGTCACCACACGTGCGTCCGCGTCCACCCAGCGGCGCAGACGTGTGAGCCCCGCGCCGTCAAGTGTGTGTTCCGTCCGGGTGTACACGGGCAGCATCTCGACCTGCGCCCCGGTGGACCCGAACTGCTCACCGAGCCACTCCCGCCCGTGCTGCGCGCGCAGGATCAGCACGCGGTGAGCGGCCCGAGCCTGCTGAATCCACGCGGCCCAGAACGCTTCCGACCCCGAACCATGCTCCGCAGGAGCAATGACACTCGCGTCATCCGGCAACTTCAGATGACGGTGCACTGCGGCTTCGGTGGCTGCGCCGACAGCGCCGATCATCGTGTCGCGCGGCCACGGGGCGTCGCGCAGGTCAGCCACCGCCTGGACCGCCGCCGGGCTGACAAAGATCGCCAGGTCGAAGTCGGCGAGGGCGCCGAGCGTCGCACGGGCCCGTGAGGGATCCGGCGCGGCCCCAAGTTCGAAGGCGGGCCACCAGACAGCGTCCCGACCCGCCTGCTGCAGCCGGCGCAGCAACCGCGGCCCCGCTGGTGCGGGACGCGTAACGATGACCGGTGGATTCACGCCTTTCAGGCCATGCCCAGCAGTCGCAGTGCCCCGCGCTCCTTCAGGTGCGCAACGGCTCGCGACGCCAAGTCATCCGCCTCGGCCCAAGCGCCGCTGGCTTCGGTCTCGACGTACTCACCGGTCGCGGCGTTGCCGACCAGCGCACGCAGTCGCAACCGGTCGCCTTCGACTTCGGCATACGCGGCCAGCGGCACCTGGCAACTGCCACCCAGTCCGCGCGAGACGCCACGCTCGGCCGCGGTCGCCGCGCGCGTTGCGGCATCGTCGAGCGGCGCCAGGAGTTCCGCAGTCGCGCAGTCGTCGCTCAAGACCTCGATCCCCAGCGCACCCTGTCCCGGGGCCGGCAGCGACACCGCCGTCGGAATGATCTGGCGGATGCGCGACGCCAGGCCAAGGCGCTTCAATCCGGCGGCCGCCATGACCAACGCATCGAAGTCGCCGCGATCGAGCTTGGCGAGCCGCGTGTTGACGTTGCCGCGCACCGCCTCGATCAGGAGCGACGGAAACCGGGCGCGCAGCATCAGTTCGCGACGCAGGCTCGAGGTGCCGACGCGGGCACCGGCCGGCAGGTCCTCGAGCGAGGGGAAGCGGTTGGAAACCAGGCAATCGCGCGGGTCCTCGCGCTTCATCACGGCGGCCAGCGTGAACTCCGGCGCGAGTTGCATCGGGACGTCCTTCAGCGAGTGCACTGCAAGCTGTGCACGACGCTCGAGGAGTGCAACTTCGAGCTCCTTGACGAAGAGGCCCTTGCCGCCGACTTTCGACAGCGTTCGATCGAGGATCTGGTCACCGCGCGTGGTCATGCCGAGCAGTTCGACCAGCGTGTCCGGCAGGCGGCTCGCCAGGATGTCGCGGACGTGCTCGGCCTGCCAGAGGGCGAGCGGGCTTTCACGCGTCGCGATGACGACACGCGCCGGCGCATTCATCGACGACGTCCTCTCACTGCGGTGTCCTGCAAAAAAGCGCGGCGAGTCTAGCACCGGGGGTTCGCGCTTCATGCATGATGCACAGTGGAAGGCAACGATGACGACCGCACTCGACCACGGCCTGCGCCACGACATCCGGCTGCTCGGACAGCTGCTTGGCGAGGTACTGCGCGGCCACGAAGGCGAAGCGTTGTACGGCAAGGTGGAAGCGATCCGGCAGACCGCGCTGCGCTTCCGCCGCGAAGGCGATCCCGCCGCGACGCGCCAGCTCGACGGACTGCTGCGCAAGTTGTCGCGCGATGAAACGATCGGTGTCGTGCGCTCGTTCAGCTACTTCTCGCATCTGGCGAACATCGCCGAGGACCGGCACCTCGTGCGTCGACAGAGCGCCGACGGCCCTGCGAGGCCGGGGTCGCTCGCGCGTGCGCTCGACTCGCTGCAGGAGCGCCGCATCGGCCCGCGCCGACTGGCATCGTTGCTTGCAGACGCCTGCCTGATGCCGGTGCTGACCGCGCATCCGACCGAGGTGCGCCGCAAGAGCATCCTCGACGCCGAACGCTCGATCGCGGCGCTGATCGAAGCGCGTGAAACGGCGCCAGAGGACCGTCACACGAAGATCGACGACGAGCTGCTCGCCGCCATTTCGACGCTCTGGCAGACGCGCATGCTGCGTCCAACCAAGCTCAGCGTGCATGACGAGATCACCAACGCGCTCGCCTACTGGCGCACGACCTTCCTGCGCGAAATGCCTGCGCTGTACGCGGACCTGTCGCACCAGGCACGACTGCCCGAGCGCATTCCGCCGTTCCTCGCGCTGGGCAGCTGGATCGGTGGCGATCGAGATGGCCACCCCCATGTCACGGCGGAAACGATGCGGGCTGCGCTCTTTGCGCAATCGACCACCGTTTTCGACCACTATGCCGGGGCGGTGCACGCACTGGGCGCGGAACTGTCGATGTCGCAGCTGCTGACATCGGTCAGCGCGCAGCTCGATGCGCTCGCACGTGAAAGTCCCGACCCGTCACGGCAGCGGGCGGACGAGCCGTACCGCCTGGCCCTGACCGGCGTCTACGCCCGCCTGCTGGCGACCGCAGCGCGACTCGGCCTTTCCCTTCATGCGCGACCCGCCGTCGCGGCTGCTGCGCCCTATGACACGGCCGAGCAGTTCCATCAGGACCTGCAGACCGTGGCCGATTCACTGGCGCGCCACGGCAGCGCGCGCATTGCGCGCCTCCGGGTGGAGCCGCTGCTGCGCTCGGTTGAGGTGTTCGGCTTCCACGGAGCCACGCTCGACCTGCGCCAGAGCTCGGACGTGCTGGAAGCCGTCGTCGCCGAACTGCTCGCCGCGGCCGAGGTGTGCACCGATTACCGGCACCTGGGCGAGACCGAGCGCGTGCGCCTGCTGTCGCGCGAACTGGCGCACGCGCGGCCGCTGGTTTCGGCACACCTGCAGTACAGCGCCCGCACCCAGACCGAACTCGCGGTGTTCGACGCCGCGCGTGAGCTGCGCAGCGCCTTCGGCGCACGCGCGATCGAGCGCCATATCGTTTCCCACACCGAGGCGCTCTCGGACCTGCTGGAGGTCGCGCTGCTGCAGAAGGAGTGCGGCCTGCTGGGCGGGATCGAGCAGCGCCACTGCCGGCTGATGGTCGTGCCGCTCTTCGAGACGATCGACGACCTTGAACGGGCGCCCACGATCATGCGCGAACTGTGGGCGCATCCTGGCCTGCGCAGCCTGCTGCTCGCTCCGGCGGCCCGCGAACCGCTGCAGGAAGTGATGCTCGGGTATTCGGACAGCAACAAGGACGGCGGCTTCCTGATGTCGACCTGGCAGCTGTACCGGACCACGCAGCGACTGACACGGCTCGCCGATACCGAGCACCTGCGACTGAGACTGTTCCACGGTCGCGGCGGCACGGTCGGACGCGGTGGCGGCCCGAGCTACGACGCCATCCTCGCGCAGCCCCCGGGCAGCGTCCGCGGGCAACTGCGCCTGACCGAGCAGGGCGAAATCATCCAGGCTCGTTATGCGGATCCGCGCCTGGGTAGAAATCACCTGGAAACGCTGGTCGCCGCCCTGCTCGAGGCCAGCCTGGCGCCGCCCGCGTTAGCCCCGGCGCAGGAGCGCGTATTCGAGGCAGCGATGGATGAGATCGCGAGACATGCGCACCGTGCCTACCGCGCGCTGGTCTACGAGACCGACGGATTTGCGGAGTTCTTCTTCAGCGCGACGCCGATCACGGAGATCATGGAACTCAACATCGGCAGCCGGCCTGCAGCGCGTCGCTTCACCGGACGCATCGAAGACCTGCGAGCGATTCCGTGGGTGTTTTCGTGGGGCCAGTGTCGCATCCTGCTGCCGGGCTGGTATGGCTTCGGCAGCGGCATCGAAGCCTGGCTCGGCGAAGGCAGCGCACGACTGCGGCGCGAGCGCAGCGGCGTGCTGGCCGCGATGGCGCGTGACTGGCCGTTCTTCCGCACACTGCTGTCGAACATGGAAATGGTGCTGGCCAAGGCGGATCTCGCCATCGGCGGGCGCTACGCGCAGCTGGCGCAGAACCGCCGTCGCGGTGCCGTCATCATGGCGGCGATCCGCAGCGAATGGCGGCTCGCGACGCGCCATCTGCTTGCGATCACCGGCCAGAAGCACCTGCTGGAAAAGAGCCCGGAACTGCAGCAAGCCCTGCGGCACCGCCTGCCCTACATCGACCCGCTCAACCACCTGCAGGTCGAGCTCATCAAGCGGCATCGCGCGGGAGTCACGGACGAACGGATCAAGCGCGGGATTCACCTGACGATCAACGGGATCTCGGCGGGACTGCGAAATACCGGGTAGCAGCGTCGCTCGTGTACGCATCGGCTTCGCCGATGCACGTGCACTCGCTCCGGTTACGGCGCCGCTTTGCGGCGCCGTTCAACATTGATCAGTCGGCTGCGCTCCGGAGCGGCCGCGCGCTCCGCCGAAAGACAAATGCTCGGCACTCTCCCTGCCCTCTCGCCAAGCGAGAGGGATGGTTGCTCCCCACCCCGTCCCGCCCCTCCGCGAGGGGCGGGTGCGAAGCAGGCCCGTTGAAGGGTCAACTTGCCGCAGACGACTGTTGCCCCTTCCCCGCCTGGCGGGGAAGGGTGTAGGGATGGGGTGCGTTACCCCTCCCTCGCTGAGGGAGGTCGGGTGGGAGTCGTGCCGTTGAATGTCGGCGGAGCGCGCGGCCGCTCCGGAGCGCAGCCGACTGATTAGTGTTGAGCGGTTCTCGCGGACGCGAGAACCGTAACCGGAGCGAGTGCACGTGCGATCGGCGCAGCCGATCGCGTACACGAGCGACGCTATGACTTCGACGCTGCCTTCACCGTCGGCCACTGCCGGCGACTGATGGGCAGCCGTTCCGGCACATCCTTCAGCAGCACTTCCCAGTGACCTTCCGACGATTCACCTTCTTCGTCGATGCTGCCGCGGACGCGCTGGAAGCCGAGGATGGCCCTGCGCGCGACCAGCGCATTGCGGTGAATGCGCACGAAGCGCTCGCCGAACTCGCTTTCGAGCGACGTCAGCGATTCCTCGGTCAGGTGCTCGCGCGCCACCGTGCGGATCGTCACGTACTTCAGTTCTGCGCGCAGGTAGACGATGTCCTCGACCGGGACCAGGATCATGCGGCCGCGTTCGGAGACCGTCACGTGCGAACGCACCGCTCCGATCGTCTTGGCGAGGTCTTCGATGCGCGGTTCGTGCGTGCGGAAACGTTCGGCCCGCGCCAGCGCGGCGACCAGCCGCTCGGCCCGCACCGGTTTCATCAGGTAGTCGAGCGCGCGCACTTCAAACGCCTCGAGAGCATGCTCGTCATACGCCGTCACGAAGATCACCGCCGGCGGATTGTTCCGTTGCGCCAGGTGCCGCGCCATCTCGATGCCGTTCATGTCCGGCATGTGAATGTCGAGCAGCACGACGTCGGGATTGAGCCGGTCGACTTCCTCGAGTCCGTGGATGCCGCCACCGGCCTCGCCCACCAGCTGCAGCGAAACCTGTTCGGAGCAGTCGCGCAGAACCTGTCCGAGGCGTGCTCGCGCCGGAGGTTCATCGTCGACAATCATCACGTTCAACATGGCGGGCCCTTCAGGCGCGTTTCTCGACCGGCAAGGTCATCGTCAGTTCGAAGCGATTGCGCCTGACCTGCGTCTCGATCTTCGCTTCGAGGTCATAAATCAAGGCCAGCCGGCCACGGATGTTCGCCAGTCCTATCTGGTTGCCCTCGCGCTCAGGGCGCTCCGGTGCAATCGGATTGCTGACGAACAATTCCAGCGTGAATCCGTGCTGACGTACCCGCACGATGATATCTGCGCACCCCGGGAGCTTTTCAGCTCCGTACCGGATCGCGTTTTCAATCACCGGCTGCAGTAGCAACTGTGGCACTTTTGCCCGGGGGTGGTATGCCCCGATTTGCCAGTCAACGGCCAGCCTATTTCCAAGCCGGGTCTGCTCGATCTCCACATAGTTGCGGCAGAGCTCGATCTCCTGCGCCAGTGGCACGAGCTTGCGCGTGTCCGCCATGACCGCGCGGAACAGTTCGGCAATGCTTTCCAGCATGCGCTCGGCCTTGCCCGGTTCGGTGCGGATCACCGCCAGCACCGCGTTGAGGCTGTTGAAGAGGAAATGCGGGCGGATGCGTGATTGCAGCGCCTGATACTTGGCCTCGGCCAGCGCCGGCGAGAACGCGCGCTGGCGCAGCTCGTAGTAGTGCTGCACCCCGGCGCCCAGTGCCAGCGCTGCCAGCGCATGGCCGATCGGCGTCCAGGCGTTGGTGCTCTCCCGCAGCAGCGAGGACAGCAGCAGGCTGACGACCGCGGGCGTCGCCCACGCGATGGCGCGCTGTACGGGAACCGTCAGCACGGGCAATGCGCGCAGCTCCGCGCACCAGAGCATCAGCGTGGTCAGTGTGGCGGGCGCGGCGATCGAGGTGATCCGCAGGAACTGAGCCAGCGTCTCCGCCGGGCTCGCGGCGTCGGCGACAGCGGCGGTCAATGACAGCGCCACGACGATGCCGATCACACGAAGCAGCACCCCCATGTTGCAGCCATCGGGTATGACCTGGCGCGGCGTCGGGGCGGCAGTCTCCGCTCGGGCGAGCGGACCCTTGATCGCAGGTGGCGTCGGCTTCACAAACCTATAATCGGCGACGACTCACAAGTTGCGATGGTGGTCCTCGGTTCGATGCACATGGCCGCCCTCCCCTCGAAACGATTATGTCAGAGCCCCCCGCGACACCATCCGATCCGCTAGGCACGAAAAGCAGCGCATGGTCCGGTCGATTCGACGAACCGGTCGCGGATTTCGTGCTGCGATACACGGCCTCGGTCGGTTTCGACCGTCGCCTGGCGCTCGCCGACATCGAAGGATCGCTGGCGCATGCCGCGATGCTGGCCCGGCAGGGGATCATCTCGAAGGATGATCTCGCGGCGATCGAGCGCGGGCTGGCGCAGATCCGCGGCGAGATCGAGCGTGGCGAGTTCGAATGGCGCCTCGACCTAGAGGACGTGCACCTCAATGTCGAGAAGAGGCTCACTGAACTCGTCGGCGACGCCGGCAAGCGACTGCACACCGGGCGCTCGCGCAACGACCAGGTGGCCACCGACCTGCGGCTGTGGCTGCGCGGCGAAGTCGACCGCATCGTCGTGGTGTTGCGGGCGCTGCAGCGCGCGCTGGTCGCGCAGGCGGAGCGCCATGCCGCGACCATCATGCCCGGCTTCACCCATCTGCAGGTCGCCCAGCCGGTGACTTTCGGCCATCACTTTCTGGCCTATGTCGAGATGTTCGAGCGAGACCGTGAACGCCTGCTCGATGCCCGGCGCCGCATCAATCGCCTGCCGCTGGGCGCAGCCGCCCTCGCCGGCACGACGTTTGCGATCGATCGCGCGTTCGTGGCGGAGCGCCTGGGCTTCGAGGCCATTGCCGCGAACTCGCTTGACGCTGTCAGCGACCGCGATTTCGCGATCGAGTTCACCTCTGCGGCCGCGCTACTGATGATGCACATATCCAGGCTCGCGGAGGAACTGGTGCTGTGGATGAGCCCCCGCTTCGGCTTCGTCCGGCTGCCGGACCGCTTCACGACCGGCTCGTCGATCATGCCGCAGAAGAAGAACCCGGACGTGCCTGAACTTGCCCGCGGCAAGAGCGGCCGCGTCATCGGCCACCTGATGGGGCTGCTGACGCTGATGAAGGGCCAGCCGCTCGCCTACAACAAGGACAACCAGGAAGACAAGGAGCCGCTATTCGACACGGTCGACACCGTGCTCGACACGCTGCGCGCCCTCGTCGAGATGGTTCCGGGCATCGAGGCCGACGCCGAGGCGATGCGCCGGGCGGCGGCCGAGGGCTATTCGACAGCCACCGACCTCGCCGACTACCTCGTGCGCAAGGGCCTGCCGTTCCGTGAGGCCCACGAAGTGGTGGCCCGGGCCGTGAAGGCAGCTTCCGCACGCGAAGTCGATCTCGCCGAGCTGCCGATGGCGCAGTTGAGGGAGTTTTCACCGCTGATCGACGACGACGTGCAGCCCGCGCTGACGCTGGAAGGCTCGGTCTCTGCACGTGACCACTCCGGCGGCACGGCGCCGTCCCAGGTGTTGAAGCAGGTCGCGCACTGGCAACAGCGGCTGGACGGATAGTCCGCAGGCAGGACCCTTCGCCTAGAATCCTCCGCAGTAATGACCCGGCGTCCACTGCGCCCGGGCGGGAGATCCACATGAATGGTCTGCTGGCGATTTCGCGCGGCATCGATGCGGTCACCGACCGCCTCGGTCGCTTGCTCACCTGGTTCATTCTCGCCGCGGTGCTGATCAGCGGCACGAACGCGATCCTGCGCAAGGTATTCAACATCGGGTCGAATGCCTGGCTCGAGGTGCAGTGGTATCTGTTCGCCGCTGTCTTCATGCTCGGGGCCGGCTACGCGTTCCTGAAGAACGCCCACGTACGGATCGACTTCATCTCCGGCCGGCTGTCCGCGCGCACCCGCAACTGGGTCGACATCATCGGCATCGTCGTTTTCCTGTTGCCGTTGTGCCTGCTGCTGATACAGCTCGGGTGGCCGCTGTTCGTCAATGCGTGGGACACCGGTGAAATGTCGCAGAACGCGGGTGGCCTGATCCGCTGGCCGGTGATGCTGCTGATCCCGCTCGGCATGGCGCTCTTGCTGGTGCAGGCGATCTCGGAACTGGTCAAGCGCATTGCCTTCCTGCGTGGCTACATCCCCGATCCGCTGGCCCACGCGGCACCTGAAGAGGAAACCATCGACGAGCTGGAGGGCCAGGAATGAGTGCCTTCATCGCTGCGCAGTTCGTCCCGCTGCTGTTCGCCGGCCTGCTGCTGTTCCTGCTGACCGGCTTTCCGGTCGCGTTTTCGCTCGCTGCCACCGGGCTGCTGTTCG
Organism: uncultured beta proteobacterium; assembly: GCA_963766365.1. Lineage (GTDB taxonomy): Bacteria > Pseudomonadota > Gammaproteobacteria > Burkholderiales > Burkholderiaceae_F > JALORV01. The sequence goes on along the minus strand of CAVXZK010000003.1, from coordinate 328,975 downwards.
GCTTCATCGGCATGGAGGCTGGCATCTTCCCGGCCACACTGTTCCAGGCGCTGCCGCTGCGCATCTTCGGGATCATGCAGAACGACACGCTGCTCGCGATTCCCTTCTTCACGCTGATGGGGATCATTCTCGAAAAGAGCGGCATGGCCGAGGACCTGCTCGAAACCATCGGCCAGGTGTTCGGCCCGGTGCGCGGCGGACTGGCGCTCGCCGTCATCTTCGTCGGCGCGCTGCTGGCGGCCACGACCGGGGTCGTTGCCGCCGCGGTGATCTCGATGGGCCTGATCTCGCTGCCGATCATGCTGCGCTACGGCTACAACCGCACGGTCGCCACCGGCGTCATCACCGCCTCCGGAACCCTGGCGCAGGCCATCCCGCCGTCGCTGGTGCTGATCGTGCTCGCCGACCAGCTCGGGCGCTCGGTCGGCGACATGTACGCGGGCGCGATCCTGCCGGGCCTGATTCTCGTCGGCCTGTACGCGTCGTTCGTGCTCGTCGTGTCGGTGGTCAAGCCGGCGTGGGTTCCGGCACTGCCCCAGGAGGCGCGCATCTACCGTGAGGACAACGGCGCCAGTGGCCACCGCTCGCTGCTGGTGCTGTTTGCCGTGTCCGCGGCGGTCGGCTTCGCCTGGAGCCGCGTGCACCAGAGCATCATCAACCCGTTCATCGACCGGGAACTCCCGGCGCCGGCGGACGAGGTGCTGATCCTGTCGATGACGATTGCCTCGTTCACCGCGCTGTTCCTGGCGCTGGCCAACCGGCTGTTCCGCCTGAAGCTGCTGTCGAAGCTCACTGAGCGCGTCACCTTCGTGCTGATCCCGCCGCTGGTACTGATCTTCCTGGTGCTCGGCACGATCTTCCTCGGCATCGCCACCCCGACCGAGGGCGGTGCGCTCGGCGCGATGGGCGCGCTGATCATGGCGATCTCCCGCCGCAAGCTGTCGCTCGACCTGCTGAAGCAGGCGCTGGAGAACACCACCAAGCTTTCCTGCTTCGTGCTCTTCATCCTGATCGGCTCGACGGTCTTCAGCTTCACCTTCAACGCGGCCGAAGGCCACATCTGGGTCGAGCACCTGTTCGCCGACATGCCCGGCGGCGCGATGGGCTTCCTCATCGTCGTCAACATCCTGGTGTTCATCCTCGGCATGTTCATCGACTTCTTCGAGATCGCGTTCATCGTGATCCCGATGCTGGCGCCGGTCGCCGACAAGCTGCTGCCGGCCCTGCTGCCGGCCGGCGCCCCCGCCGACTGGGCGCTGATCTGGTTCGGCGTCATCATCGCGATGAACCTGCAGACCTCCTTCCTGACGCCGCCCTTCGGCTTTGCGCTGTTCTACCTGCGCAGCGTCGCTGCCCGCACCGACTACAAGGACCGCATCACCGGCGAGGCCATCCCGGCGGTGACGACCGGGCAGATCTACAAGGGCGCGATCGCCTTCATCATCATCCAGGTGATCATGATCGCTTTCGTCGTCACTTTCCCGGGATTGGTCATCGACATGGAGACGAAGAAGGCGATCGATCTCGATTCGATCAAACTCGAGGCCCCCACTGGCGGGGGCTATAGCGACCAGCCGATCGACCCGATGAAGGGTTTTCCGGGGGCCAGCGCGCCCTCCAACGCGGCGCCTCAAGCCGAACCGCCCGCTGCGGACGACCCCATGGAGGCCATCAAGCGCGAGCTCGAGCGCGATCAGAAGAAATAGCGTGGGTGCAAAAGAGAAGGCCCGCAGTCTGGCGACTGCGGGCCTTTCCTTCTGGAACAGCCGGCGCGACCGCCCCCCGCTTACGGAATGCGCTGAGACTGCATGTAGTTATCGAACGTCGACTCGGTGAAGCGGAACCACAGGTTCTGCTCGCGCACGAAGGCGTTGTAGTCGGTGTAGACCTTCTTCCATACCGGATTGGTGCCGCTCAGTTCCGCGTACACGGCGAAGGCGGCCTTGAACGCCGCGTCCATCACGTCCTTCGGCATCCGGAATGGCTTGGCACCGCCGCCAACCAGCTGCTTGAGCGCCGCCGGATTCTTGCCGTCGTAGGCCGCCTGCATGTTGACATGCGCATGCGAAGCGCACGCCTCGACGATCGCCTTGTAGTCGGCCGACAGCGCGTCCCAGGCCTTGCTGTTGACGTACAGCGTCAGCTGCGGGCCACCTTCCCACCAGCCGGGGTAGCCGTACCACGGCGCGACCTTGTAGAAGCCGAGCTTCAGGTCGTCGTACGGCCCGACCCACTCGGCCGCGTCGATCGTGCCCTTTTCCAACGAGGTGTAGATCTCGCCACCGGGAATGTTCTGCGGCACCGCGCCTATGCGCTCGAGCACCTTGCCGCCGAAGCCGCCGATGCGCATCTTCAGGCCCTTCATGTCGGCGACCGACTTGATTTCCTTGCGATACCAGCCGCCCATCTGGGCGCCGGTATTGCCCATCGGGAAGTTGACGATGTTGTAGCTGCGATAGAACTCGCGGAACAGTTTCAGGCCGTTGCCTTCGTACATCCACGCCGTCATCTGGCGCGAATTCAGGCCGAACGGAATCGCGCAGTCCATCGCGAAGGTCGGGTCCTTGCCGAAGAAGTAGTACGGCGCCGTGTGTGCCGCCTCGACGGTGCCGTTCTGGATGCCGTCGACAACGCCAAATGCCGGCATCAATTCGCCGGCCGCGTGGACGCTGATGGTGAACTTGCCGCCGGTGGCCGCCGACACCTGCTTGGAAAACACGTCCGCTGCCCCGAAGATGGTGTCCAGCGATTTCGGGAAGCTTGACGCCAGGCGCCAGCGCACGGTGGCCTGAGCGTGGACCACAGCCGGCGCGGCGACTGCCGCGGCTGCTGCCGCTCCCGCGGCCGCGCGGCCGAGGAATGAACGACGTTGCATGTAAGTCTCCTTTTAGAGCTTGTCGTGTATGAGCGCAGCGGAGGCTGGGCAAGATCGACGCCGCCGACCTGTCGCGCCATGGATTGTATCCAGTGGCGGGCGCCAGGCAACGAGGCGGTTACCCGGGGGGACGGACGGTGTCAGGCCCCCGCGACAGTCAAGCCTTCGACAAGGAGCGAACCGCTGACTTTGCTGCCGCGGACGACCGTGTCCGTGCCGACCGCCACGATGCCCTTGAACATCTGCTTGAGGCTGCCGGCGATCGTGATTTCCTCCACCGGGTAACGGATTTCCCCGCCCTCCACCCAGAAGCCGCTCGCGCCCCGCGAGTAGTCGCCGGTGACGTAGTTGACGCCCTGCCCGATCAGCTCGGTCACCAGCAAGCCGGTGCCCAGCCGGCGCAGCATGACTTCGAAGTCGTCCTCATCCTCGGTGCGGCTGGACCGCAGCGTCAGGTTGTAGGAGCCGCCCGCATTGCCCGTGGACTTCATGCCGAGCTTGCGCGCCGAATACGTCGAAAGGAAGTAACCCTCCAGACGGCCATCCTTGACCACGCGGCGCTGGAGTCCCCGCACGCCTTCTTCGTCGAACGGGCTCGAGCCGGACCCGCGCGGCAGGTAAGGGTCCTCCTCTATTGTGACGTGGGGGGCAAACACGGACTTACCGAGCGCATCCACCAGGAAGGACGCCTTGCGATACAGCGCACCGCCGCTCGCCGCCTGCACGAAATTGCCGAGCAGCCCGCATGCCAGCGGTGCCTCGAACAGCACCGGGCACTGGCGCGTCGACAGCTTGCGCGCTCCCAGCCGCGCCAGCGCCCGGCGCGCTGCGTAATCGCCGATCGCCTCCGGTGAAGCCAGGTCGGCGTGCAACCGCTCGGACGAGTACCAGTCGTCGCGCTGCATTCCGCTCGCGTCCCGCGCGATCGGCGACACCGAGATCGAGTGTCGTGAATACGGATAGCCCGCCAGGAAGTCGCGCGTGTTGGCGAGCACGAAGTGACCCGACGACGTGTACACGTTGGCGCCCTCGGAATTGACGATGCGCGGACTCACCGCGAACGCAGCCGATTCACAGCGCTGTGCCAGGCGGATCGCCTCGTCGGTGTCGAGCAGCCACGGATGAAACAGATCGACGTCGCGTGGATGGCGTTCGAACGTGTCCTCGTCGGGAAGACCGGCCGCATCATCTTCCGCCGTGAAGCGTGCGATGTTGTGGGCGGCCGTGACGGCCTGCCGCAAGGCGGCGGTCGAGAAGTCCGAGGTCGACGCATGGCCCCGTCGCTGGCCGATATAGACCGTCACGCCCAGCCCCTTGTCGCGCGTGTGCTCGATCGTTTCGACCTTGCGTTTGCGCACCGTCACCGACAGTCCGGTGGACTCGCTTGCTTCACAGGAGGCATCGGTGGCGCCGAGCGAGCGGGCGAACGCCAGCGCCTCCTGCGCAAGCTCGCGCAGGCGGTCATCGGAAATCGAGAAGACGGTCATGCGTAGTCAGGCGCCTCGGGAAGTAGGGGGCGGCCGGAGGACCGACCCACTTGAATGTGCTGGGTATCATAAACAACGATGATGCGCGAACCGCACGACACCGCCGACGAGGAAACGGCCCCACCCAGCAAGTCCCAGCGCAAACGGGACATGCACGCCTTGCAGGCGCTGGGCGGCGAGCTGGTCCGCCTGCGACGTGACCAGCTACAGCGCATCGAACTCCCCGAAGAACTCCGCGAGGCGATCGATTTCGCGCATCGTGTCTCCAGCCATGAGGCGAGGCGTCGGCACATGCAGTATCTGGGCAAGCTGATGCGCCAGGTCGATGCCGATGCGATCCGCACGGCGCTGGCCCAGGTTACGGGCGAGTCGCGCGCGGCCGTCGCGCTGATGCACCTTGCCGAACGCTGGCGCGACCGGCTGATCGCGGATGATGCTGCGCTCACCGAGTTCATTGCTGCGCATCCTGCAGCCGATGTGCAGTGGCTGCGGGCGGCGATCCGCGCCGCGCGCCGCGACTTCGGGAACCAGCAGGCGCCGCGGCACGCGCGCGAGCTGTACCGCTGGCTGCATGAACAACTCGAATCCCAGGCGAACCATGAAGGCTGAGCGCAGGCACCCGGACGAACTGGTGCTGGGACTGGTTTCGATTTCCGACCGCGCATCCCAGGGCGTCTACGCCGACCAGGGTGTGCCCGGCCTGAAGGCGTGGTTCGAACGCGCTCTCGCGTCACCGTGGCAGGCACATGAACGCCTGATCGCCGACGAGCGCGCGATCATCGAGCGGACCTTGATCGAACTGGTCGACGACGTCGGCTGCGACCTCGTGCTGACGACCGGAGGCACCGGCCCCGCGCGACGCGACGTCACTCCGGAAGCCACGCTGGCGGTCGCCACGCGTGCGATGCCGGGCTTTGGTGAACAGATGCGGCGGATCTCGCTCGAGTTCGTGCCAACGGCGATCCTGTCGCGCCAGGTGGGCGTTTTGCGCGAGACCGCAGGCCATGCGGCGCTGATCCTCAATCTGCCGGGCCAGCCCAAGGCAATCGCCGAGACGCTCGAAGGACTGACGGGCGCAGATGGCAGTCCGCGCGCCCATGGAATATTTGCCGCCGTGCCCTACTGCATCGACCTGATCGGCGGGCCCTACATCGAAACGCGCGACGGCGTCGTCAAGGCGTTCCGCCCCAAGAGCGCAGTGCGCAAGGCAGCTCCATGACCCGAGAAGTCCTCCAGGCCGTCGAACTCCAGACCAGTCCGTCTCCCTCGGCCAGCGTGATCTGGCTGCACGGGCTCGGCGCCGATGGCTACGATTTCGTGCCGGTCGTGCGCGAACTGGAGCTGCTGAAGACGCCGGCCGCGCGTTACGTCTTTCCGCACGCACCGACGCGCGCCGTGACGATCAACGGCGGCTACGTGATGCGTGCCTGGTACGACATTCTGGGCAACGACCTCGTTCGACGCGAGGACGAGCAAGGCATCCGCGAATCGCAGCAGCAGGTGGAAGTGCTGATCGCGCGCGAAGTCGAGCGCGGCACACCACGCTCGCGCGTCGTGCTGGCCGGCTTCTCGCAAGGCGGGGCGATTGCGCTGCAGACGGGTCTGCGACAGCGCGAACCGCTGGCGGCCCTGCTCGCGTTGTCGACCTATCTGCCGCTGGCCGCCGCGTTCGACGCTGAACGCGCGGACGCCAGCCGCGGTGTGCCGATCTTCATGGCGCACGGACGCAGCGACCCGGTGATTCCGCTGGCGCGCGCGACCACGTCGCGCGACCAGCTGAAGGCTGCCGGCTACTCGGTCGAGTGGCACGAGTACGAGATGCCGCACTCGGTGTGCGAAGACGAGATCCGGCAGATCGCCGCCTTCCTCGGTCGCGTACTCGGCTAGCCCGCTAGCGCCGGTCGAGGCTCCAGCGACCGGCACCGAGCGCGACGATCATCAGCAGGCCGCCAGTCGTGGCCATGTTCTTAAGGAAGAACAGCTGCTGCGTCCGGAACTGGTCCGCCGGGAAAGTCCAGTAGGCGTGGAAGATCACACTGGCGAGAACGGTGAAGGCGGCGAGCGCGAACGCGGCCCATCGAGCCTTCCAGCCGACGACCAGCATCAACCCGGCGACGATTTCCAGCGCGACGGTGCCCGCCGCCAGCAACTGGGCCAGCGGCAGACCCTTTGAAGCGATGTAGCCCGCGGTGCCCTCAAAGCCGCCGATCTTTCCGTAGCCCGCGTAGACGAACATCGCGGCCAGCAGCAGGCGGCCCAGCAGCGCAACGGCATCCGACATCGTGTTGTTCATTTCCATTCCCCCGGGGGTTTGTTCAAGGTAGATCGAAAGCCAGCACTTCGGCGGCGCGTCCATCGGCCAGCACCGCGCCCTGCTCGTCCGTGAGCATGACCGCGTCGCCGGCGCCAAGTTTCTGTCCGTTGACCGCGACTCCGCCCCGCGCCACGTGAATGTAGGCACGACGCCCGGCCGGGACCTGCAACACCGCCGTCTCGTCGCCGTCGAACGTCCCGGCGTAGACACGCGCGTTCTGATGGATCACCACGGAGCCGTCAGCGCCGTCGGGCGATGCCACCAGGCGCAGCCGGCCGCGCTTGTCCGCCGCCTCGAAGCGCTTCTCCTCGTAACTGGGATCGATCCCCGTGCGGTCGGGCTGGATCCAGATCTGCAGGAAATGCGTCGTCTCGGTCTTCGCGTGGTTGAACTCCGAGTGCGTGACCCCGCGCCCGGCGCTCATCCGCTGCACGTCTCCCGGCCGGATCACTGAGCCGTTGCCCATGCTGTCGCGGTGCGCGAGTTCGCCCTCGAGCACGTAGCTGATGATCTCCATGTCGCGGTGCCCGTGGGTACCGAAACCCATTCCGGGCGCCACGCGGTCCTCGTTGATGACCCGCAACGGCCCGAATCCCATGAATTTCGGGTCGTGATATTCAGCAAATGAGAAGCTGTGGAAGGACTTGAGCCAGCCGTGGTCGGCGTAGCCACGCTCGTTGCCGCGTCGAATCGACATCATCTTCTTTCCTCGTGTTCCGCAGGCACGTCGCGAAAGAGCGCCGCCTTAATGGACGGAATGATGCCGCTATACCCGACAAAAGCCATCGGATTTAAACTCACCGAGTCATTCAGTTCAATTGAATATCTAGATGACAACCCTGACGTTGGACGCCCTGCAGCTGGTGGATGCCATTGCACGACGCGGAAGCTTTGCCGGCGCCGCGGACGAACTGGGTCGCGTGCCCTCTGCAGTGACCTACGCCGTCCGTCGCCTTGAGGACGATCTGGACGTGCTGCTGTTCGACCGCCGCGGCTACCGCGCGCGGCTGACGCCCGCCGGCGAGGAACTGCTGCGCGAAGGCCGGCACCTGCTGGCGGCAGCGGACGAACTGGCGCGTCGGGTCCGGCGCGTGGCGTCGGGCTGGGAGCAGGAATTGACATTGGCGCTCGACAACATCGTTCCGTTTGCACGGCTCATTCCGCTGCTCGATGCGTTCCACCGCCTCGCGCCGACGCAGCTCAGGATCACCGACGAGGTACTGGGCGGCACCTGGGACGCTTTGCTGTCGGGACGAGCGGACATCGCGGTCGGCGCAATGCAGGAAGGCCCGGAGCCGTCGCGCCTGGGTGCCGGCTATCGCTCCGAGCCGATCGGAACCGTGCACTTCGTGTTTGCCGTAGCACCCACCCATCCGCTCGCCGCGATCGCCTCACCCTTGCCCGCGAGCGAACTGCGCAAGCACCGGCAGATCGTCGTTGGCGATACCTCGCAGCGGCTGGCTCCGCGCGCGGCGGGCCTGCTCGGGCTGGCCGACGTGCTTACGGTCCCGAGCCTGGCCGCGAAAATTGCGGCACAGAAGGCGGGGCTGGGGTGCGGATTCCTGCCCGCTCATCTGGTTCGTGAAGAGCTGGCACGCGGCGAACTGATCGTGCGCACCACCGACCAGGAGCGCAGCGACAACACGATGCATGTCGCATGGCGTAACGACGCACGCGGCAAGGCGGTCGCGTGGTGGCTGGAAAGCCTCAGGACATCCGCGACGCGCGCGGCACTAGTGGCGTGACGTTCGCCGGCAGGCCGGCGCCTTGCGCGAAGGCATAGCGATTCTTGCCCTTGAGCTTGGCGTCGTACATCGCGAGGTCAGCCAGCTGCAGCAGCCGCTCGAGGTCACGCCCCTGTTCGGGGGCCAGCGCGATGCCGATGCTGGCCGACAGGCCCAGTGTCGGATGACCCTGCTGGGCGACCGGCTGCGCCACCGCCTGCAGCAGTCGCGTGGCGATGCGCTCGACCTCGACCATCGAACCGACGTCCGGAACCAGCACCGCGAACTCGTCGCCGCCGCGGCGCGCCACCGTGTCCTGCGGCCGCATCACGCGCGCGATCCGGGCCGCGATCTCGCGCAGCGTGTTGTCGCCCACCTCGTGGCCGTACCGGTCGTTCACTTCCTTGAACCCATCCAGGTCGATCGCCAGCACGGCACAGCTGACCTTGCGCAGTTCCGATGTCGCGAGCGCCGCTGCCGCGCGTTCGGCGAGCAGGCGGCGATTCGGCAGTCCGGTAAGGTCGTCGTGCTGGGCCTCGTGCAGGGCGCTGGCCTCGCGACGCTTGATCATGTCGATGTCGGCAATCACCAGGACGAACTCGCCGGCCGCGATCGAACGCGCGGTGACCTGGCACCACGCGGCCCCCTCGCCGTGCCCGAGGCGCGCGCCGCTCTTAACGCGCAGTTCGCGAACGACAGCCTGATCGCGGCCGCGCGCTTCGTCGGCCGCCGCGCTGAGTTCGTCCCAGTCCTCAGCGTCCATCAGGCAGGTTTGCAGCGGCGTGCGTGCAAGCTCTTCCGGCGGCAGGCCTGAGAGGCGCAGGAACGCATCGTTGCAGCGCTGGACCAGGTCCTGTTTCACGACGGCGATCGCCTGCCCCGCGGAGTCCAGCACCGTGCGCTCCACGCGCAGCGCTTCCGACAGCCGTGTCTCACGCGACTTCAGCGCGGTGAGGTCTGCATTCATGCCGACCGCTCCGGCAAAACGCCCGTCCGGATGTCGCAGCGGCACCGCGCTGATCGACACGATGACGCGACGCCCGTCCTGCGTGATCTGCACCGCCTCGAGATCGCGGATCGGCCGCCCCTCTCTCAGGCCTTCGAACGCACGGCGCACCGCCGGTTGCTCGGCGTCGGTCGGCAGCAGGACGTTGACCGGTTGCCCGAGCAGTTCGCGCGTCTCGTAACCGTAGATCACGCGTGCCGCGCGCCGGCTGGCGAAGGTCAGCGTGAAGTCGGCATCGCAGGCCCAGATCAGGCTGGCCGATGCCTCAACCAACGACTTGTACTGCGCCTTGCTGCGCTTGAGCCGCTCGATCTCCAGCAACTCGGACGGCGAGGCGATCGTGTCCATCACGAGAACCGCCTGCAGCTGGCGGCCCGCATAGGGCACGAAGTGACTGCGCAGGTTCAGGATGCCGCCGGAGAGGCTGGTACGTGAGTTGCGCACATCGAAGCTCGGCTGGCCGGCCAGCGCTTTCTGCAGAGCCAGCTGAACAACCGGCATCGATTCCGGCTTGAAGGCAAAGGCGTGCTGCCACTCAGGACGCATGCGCGCCTCGGCCACCATGCCCCAGCGGCGCGGCTCGGCTCCCGTGGCGTGCAGCACGCGTCCGCCCGAATCGACGAGCCAGACCACCACGGGCAGGCGCGACAACAGGTCGCTGCCGGGATCGGCGGTCGGCGCTCGCACCGGAACCGGGCGAGCCGTGGCAATGGTGCCGATGACCGGTGCGAGGCCGTCGGCCCCGCTCGGTCGGGCCATGCAGACGACGCGCACCTCGCGCGCTGTTCCCTGCACATCGCGCAGTGACAGGCGTTCGTCAAACAGGTCTCCCGAACGCAGCGCCTCGCGGAAGACCCCATTGAGGCGGTCGCGCTCCGCCGGCGCCAGCAGATACCCAAGCGGGAAAGCGGCCGCTTCGGTGGCCTGCGCCGGGTCCGGCGGCGGAAACTCCTGCGGCACGACGAGCAGGCCGCGTTCGTCGCGATACCAGGGGAGGCCCTGCAGGCCGCCAACCCACTCCGCGAAGCGACGCGCGTCCTCGATCAGGCGCGCCGGCCCGAACGGCTCCTGCGCGGCCTGCGTCAGTGCGATGACGATGATCGACGTGGCTCGCCCCGGCTCCATGTAGCGCACCCGTCCCGACCACGGCGTTCCAGCGAATGTCCGATCGGCTGGCCGGATCTCCACGGAGGCGCTCGACGCCGAGCGGTGATGCTCCGGCTGCAACGCTTCCGGCGGCTCGGCAATCAGGCATTCCTGCACCGGATTGCCAAGGATCGAGCGCTCGCTGCGGCCGATGAACTCACAGGCCGATCGATTGACTTCGATGACGCGGCCGTTGCGGGCCACGATGACCGGCGTGGGGATCGCATGGATCGCCGCCTGCCAGCCGAACTTGGTCGGATTGCTGATCAGCGTCTGCGCGCCGCGTCGCTCGACATGACGGCTCAGCGGCTGCTGTCGTCCCAGCCACCAGATCGCGAGCAGCCAGAGCGGAAACGCCAAGGCGAAGCTCGTCAGTGCTCCGCTGGTGCGCGCGGCCACGATTGCCGATATCGCCACCCACGCCGCGACGTAGAACGTCCAGACGCGCGGCCAGCCGCCGAAGCTGAGCGCCGCAAGCAGCACTGCGCCGCACGCGGCGAAGGCGCCCGGACCGGCAACAAAGGCCACGGGTCGGGGTACGAGCGCCAGCAAGGCCGCCCAGAGCACCACGTCGGCGACCGCGCAGGCGAGATACTGCCGGGCGCATCGGAACTCCGTGCCGATCGGGCGGCGTGCATCGCCGTACGTGATCGCCAGCAGGTAGCGAGCCGAGGAGTTGACCGCGTAGATCGCCAACCAGCCCCACACGAGCGGCGGGGCCCCGACCGCCGTCGCGCTGGCCGCGGCGACCAGGCCGATCAGCAGCAGTGCAGGAAGCAGCCGGCGCTCAACGGCGAACGCGGTACGCAGGTCGAACGGCGCGTCGCGCCGGCGCGTGGAGCCAGACCCTCGCCGTCCGGTGAATCCCCAAGTCGAGGTCTTCGTCTTGATCGCTGGCTCCAGGAAACACGGCGTGCGCTGCAGCAAGGCCGCCGGGCACCGAGGAGGAAATGCTACCGGCCCCGGGGAAGCCGGGGCAATCGCCGGCAGTCGGGCAACGGCAGGTTAATCCGAACGGATTATGAGCGCTCGCTGATGGCGCCGGCGACGCGCTGCTGGCGCGCCGATTCGATGAGGCCGGGCGAAACCTCGCCGGCCAGCTGATAGCGGTTCTTGCCCGCGGCCTTTGCCGCGTACATCGCACCGTCGGCGGCGGCAAGCAACGTATCGAAGTCATGCCCGTCGCTCGGGAAGAGTGCCACGCCGACGCTCGCATGCAAACGCAGCGACCGGCCGAGGTTCTCGACGTTCTCGCTGGCCGCTGCAATCAGTTTCTCGGCAACCACCATCGCGATCGACGGCTGCTCGATTTCCGGCAGCAGCACGACGAATTCGTCGCCGCCGGTGCGTGCCACCACGTCGTAGTCCCGCAGTACGCCGGACAGGCGCAGCGCCACACGCTTCAGCATGTTGTCGCCGTACGAATGACCAAAGAGATCGTTGATTTCCTTGAAACCGTCGAGGTCCAGGACCAGCACGGCGGCAAGACGGCGCTTCTGCAGCGCGACGGACAGCAAGCGCCGCGCGTGCTCGCTCAACTGGCGACGGTTCGGCAGGCCAGTCAGGTCGTCGTGGTTGGCCTGGTGCCAGGCCAGTTCCTCGCGTCGCTTCAGCGACGTGATATCCGTGAGCACGAGAACGCTGGCTGCGCCGTCACCGACGCGGCGCGAAGTCAACTGGCACCAGACGCTTCGGCCGTCATTGGCGCGCAACATGACTTCATGAATCGCCGCCTCGCCACGCACCCCGGCGGCACGGGTCACCTGGTCGATGGTCTCCCAATCGGTGCGCGTCGCGAGGATCTCCTCGACCGGCTGACCCACGAGTACCTCCCGAGTCAGTCCGAGCATGCGCGCCAGAGCGCGGTTCGGACCTTCGATGCGGCCATTGCGAACGAACACGATACCTTCGCCGGCGGCGTCGAAGACTGCCTGCTGATTGCGCATTGCGATGTTGAGTTCGCGTTCACGTTGCTTCAACGCAGTGATGTCAGCGCAGACGCCCGTCACCGACTCCACCTGCCCGGCCGAATTCATCATCGGCAATGCACTGACGCTGACGTGCAGCGTCTCGCCACGCCGGTCGCGCAGCACGGCTTCCATCTCGAACACCGGGCGACCGTGCATCGCCGGCGAAAACCGCCGCAGGAACTCGCGGCGCGTGAAGCCCGGCCCATTGAAGTCGGCCACGTGGCGCCCGATGACGTCGCGTGGCTCGACGCCGAACATGTGCCGGCAGGCGCGCTCCGACACGAAAGTGAGCTTGCCCTTTTCATCGCACACCCAGATCAGCGATGGCGACGCCTCGACCAGCGCGCGGTAGCGGCGCTCGCTGTCAACGAGCTGCAGCTGCGCAATGCGGTGTTCGGTGTTGTCGACGATCGACAGCACCAGTCGCGTCGGTTTGCCATCGGTGCCGCGTACCGATTCTCCGCGCAGGATCACCCAGACGTAGGCGCCGTCGGCCCGGCTCAGTCGGCACTCCTCGCGCAGCGGCGCTCCGGTCTCGACATGCAGGCGCCGCGCGTCGAGAACGCGCTTGCGATCGTCCGGGTGCAGCGCCTCCGACAGCCGGTATTCCTTCAGGAAAGTGTCGCGATCCTCATAGCCGAGGATGCCGAAATAACGCGGCGAGAAAAACCGCTCGCCCGTGATCAGGTTGGTGTCCGCGATACCGGCATCGATGGCATCGAGCGCGATGCGCAGCTGCTCGCGACTGCGATTCAGTTCCGCGTTCGCCTGCTCCTGAGAGCGAGCGGCAAGATCGGCCCGGTGGCGCAGCGACAGGTTGTTCGACAGCGCACGCTTCAGCCATTGCGCGGTCAGTGCTGCTCCGACGAGCGTCATCGCCCAGGTGAGGATCGTCAACTCGTGCTGCGGCAGTTCACGCGACAACAGCGCGACGAGCTGCGCAAAACCAACCGGCACAGCAAACGCCACCCAGGGCAGTCCGGCCGGCGCGAACGGCAGCAGTACGCCGAGAAGCACCAGCATCGTCAGGCCGAGCTGAAAGCCAAGACCGAACTCGGTCGCAGACGGCAACACCACCAGCAGCATTGCCCAGATGACCCCTTCGGCGGCGGCCACCATCGCGTAACCGTCGGCGCGCGGCGGTGTCCGCCGCGAGTCCGAAGCCAGCGCCGTCATCGTGCGCTGGCAATAGGCGACACGCACCATCACAACCAGTGCCAGCGTGGTCCACCACGCCGCCGCGACGGGAACGCGACCTTCGCGCCACAGCAGCAGTACGGCCAGCAGACCGAACGCGAGGCTGGCGTACCACGTGTTCCGGCCAAGCCGGACGGCCACCTTGAAGAGTTCGGCGTTGACAGCAGCGCGGGCCACGGGTCGGCAGTCGATGCGGAATTGAAGACGCGGTTGCGGGTGTGCCCGGATAATCGCCGCAAAGCCTCTGGTTCCGAGCCGCGATATAAGCGGCCGATCCGGCGGTAATCCCCTGCATGACGACCTCAAGTCCCTCCGTCCCCACCCGCCCGGACGACTACCGGGGCCGGTTTGCGCCGTCTCCGACGGGCCCATTGCACGCCGGTTCGCTGGTCGCAGCCCTGGCAAGCTGGCTCGATGCGCGGGCGCACCGCGGCGCCTGGCTGGTGCGCATCGAGGACCTCGATCCGCCGCGGGAAGTGCCGGGCGCAGCCCGCGACATCCTGGAAACGCTGGCGGCGTTCGGCATGGAATCGGACGAGCCGGTCGAGTTGCAGAGCCGACGGGGCGCGCTCTACGAAGTCGCGTTCGGCCGGCTGATGCACGACAGGCGGGTCTACGGTTGCGCGTGCTCACGCTCTGAGATCGATCTGGCGATTGCCGCGGCGGGAGTGGCTTCAGCGGCCTATCCGGGCACCTGTCGCTCCGGGCCTAATAGCCGCGCGATTCGCGCCTGGCGCTTCCGCGTCCCGGCTGGTGCCGTCGGCTTCGACGATCGCGTCGCAGGCCGCATCGAGCAGCGTCTCGAGGTCGACGTCGGCGACTTCGTCGTGCGGCGCGCCGACGGCCTGTGGGCCTATCAGCTGGCGGTCGTCGTCGACGACGCCGCGCAGCGCATCAGCGACGTCGTGCGCGGCGCCGACCTGCTCGACAACACGCCGCGCCAGATCGCGCTGCAGCGCGCGCTCGGCCTCGCCACACCGCGCTACATGCATGTCGGTGTCGTCGTCAACGAGCGCGGCGAAAAACTGTCCAAGCAGACCGGCGCACAGCCGCTGGATCGCAACAATGTCTTGGGCGAACTTGCGCGCGCGTCGCAGCACCTCGGTCTGCCGCGCATGGGCGCGGGCTCGGCCGCCGCGTTCCTGCGCAGCGCTACGACCGCGTGGGCGGAACGGTGGCTTGCCGCGCCGCCCAGCCCGTACCCCTAACGCACTGCGGCGACGACCTCGGCGACTGCAGACGTTAGCTGCTTGGCGTAAGGGATATGCAGGAATTCATTCGGCCCGTGTGCGTTCGAGTGCGGGCCCAGAACGCCGGTGATCATGAACTGCGCCTGCGGAAAACGCTCGCCGAGCATGTTCATGAAGGGAATCGTGCCGCCCTCGCCGACCCATGCAGCGTCCTTGCCATAGACGCGGCGCGACGCATCATCCAGCGCCTGCTTCAGCCACGGCGCAGTTTCCGGCGCGTTCCAGCCGCTCGCACCCCAGTCCGCGTCGAAACTGACCTTCGCGTTATACGGCGGATGTTCCGTCAGCGCGCGTCGCAGTGCCGACGTGGCCTTCTCGCCGTCGACGGTCGGCGGAATCCGCATGCTGAGCTTCAGCGTCGTCTTCGGCCGCAGCACATTGCCGGCCGAGTCGATCGACGGGAAGCCGGCGGCACCGGTCACCGACAGCGCCGGACGCCACGTGCGATTCAGGATGCCCTCCACCGGATCGCTGGTTACCGGCATCGCATGCGAGTGGCCATCCGGGCCGTGATTGCAACTCACCCACGGGAACTCTTTCCAGACACCTTCGCCGAGAATCGCACCAGCCTCTCTCGCCTGCTGCAGTCGCTCGTGCGGGATCTCTGCGTGCAGCTCGGGCACAAGCACGCGCCCCGTCGCCGGATCGTCGATCCGGTTCAGCAGTTGGCGGGCTATGCGAAACGAGGACGGAACGATGCCGCTCGCGTGGCCCGAATGCACGCCTTCCGAAAGGATCTCGACGGTCAAGGTACCGCCGACGAGGCCGCGCAGCGACGTCGTGACCCAGAGCTGCTCGTAGTTGCGACAACCGGAATCCAGCCCGACGACCAGTTGCACGTCGCCGAAGCGCGGCGTCAGCAGTTCGAGATAGGCGGGCAGGTCCGGGCTGCCGCTCTCCTCGCAGGTTTCGATGATGCCGACGCAACGCGGCCGCGGCGTGCCCTGTGCATCGATCGCGGCGATCGTCGTCAGCGCCGCGTAAATGGCATAACCATCGTCAGCGCTGCCACGTCCGTAGAGCCTGCCATCCTCGACAACCGGCTTCCATGGACCCAGGTCATCGCGCCAGCCGACCATTTCCGGCTGCTTGTCGAGGTGCCCGTAGAACAGCACCGTACGCTCGTTGCCGAGACCGTGCGTCGCCGGCACATCGAACAGCAGGCAGGGTGTCCTGCCGTCGATCGCCACCACTTCGATCGTCAGGCCCTGAATGGTCTGCGCGCGGCACCAGGCCTCCGCGTCCTTGATGACGGCGGCGAGGTGGCCGTGCGCGGCCCAACTGGCATCAAAGGCCGGCGACTTCGCCGGGACCTTCACGTAGTCAATGAGACGCGGAACCAGGTCCTGGTCCCATTTGTGTGCAACGAAGCGCTGCAGGTCAGCGAGGTTCATCGGCGCACCCGCCAAAGGAGAAACCGCGAGTGTATCGGTGCAGGAAAAGGAAACGGCCGCCGCGGCGGCCGTTTGCGCAATGCCCGGGTGACCTACTTGGCAGCCTTGGCGGCCGCCTTCACGGGCGCGGCCTTTGCGGCCGGTGCCGGGGCCGGGGCCGGTGGCGCCGCCGGCGCGGCTCCGGACGACTTGGCCTCGACATTCAGGTTCACTTCCGGCCAGACGCGGCCGTGACAGGCGGGGTTAGAGCAGAAGTTGCCGCCCTCGCGCCCGAACTCCAGCTTGCCGTGGCACATCGTGCACGACTCGTCCAGGTTCAGGCGATGCTCACGCATCCAGTTGGGCGCATTGTGGCTTTCCGGCGGTGATACGCCGGCGACGACCAGCGATGGCACGCTGCCCTTGCCGCTTTCGAGCTTGGCCTGCGGCAGGTTGTGGCAGAGCGTGCACTGCAGTCGGATCGCCTCACCCTGCTCGTTGAAGTGCTTGCCGTTGTGGCAGCGGAAGCAGCCTGTCGAATCGGCATGCTGGGAGTGATCCGGGAAGCTCTTCCACGAGAACCCCTTCTCGTCGAACGTGGCGTCGACGAGGATCGCCTTCATTTCCTTCTGGAACTGTGCGTCCTTGTCCTTGAGGTCGGCTGCGACCGGATGCTTCGCCACGTGCTCGGCAAGCAGCCTGTCGACCGCGGCAACGCGCTCCGCCTTCGGGCCGGAGATCTTTTCTGCCGCATCGACCAGGGCCACGGCCCTGGCCTTCACCGCCGGCAGGTCGCGACTGATGCGGCCTTCCGCGATCGCCTTGTCGACCGTATTAGCAGGGTTCGGAAACGGGTGCCCTACGGAGTTGTGACAGTTGTAGCACTCCATCGTCTGCGCCGGGAGCTTGTCGAGCTCGGCCTGCGTCAGACTTGGACTCGGCGTCGACGTAGGTCACCTTGGTGCCATCGGGCCTAGTGACCTGCACCCACGGAATCGTCCGGCCCTGCACGTCCGGGCTCTTGAACTGGACGTTGTTCGCGATGTGCCAGTGAATACCCGTCACCTTCCAGGGAACGTCGCGTTCGACGTCAGAGGACGTGTGCAGCGTCAGCCGGTACTCGACTTCGCTGCTCTTCGGATCGGTGCCATAGCGCTTGTTCACCGCGATGCTGTCGTGATGCTCGGCCTGCGGCCAGTGGCAGCTCTCGCAGGCCTCGCGCGCCGGCCGCAGCCCGGAGGCGTGCGTCGGCCGCTCATAGCCGGCAACCATGCCCCACAGCTCCTTGAAGTGCGTGGGCTTCATCGCGATCAGCCGAAGCGTCGAATTGCGTCCCATGTGGCATTCGACGCAGTGCACGCGGGCGTGTGCGCCGGTGTTGTGCGCGACGCTTTCTTCCGGGTGCACGGAGTGGCACATCACCGCGCAGAACTCGTCGCTGTTGGTGTACTCCCAGCCTGCGATGCCGGCCGCGGCGACGAGCGCCACGCCAATGCCGACGGCGACCAGCGTACCGATGGCGCCCACCATGGATTTGCGACCGAATCGAAGCTTCATGTGCGGTACCTCTTCCTCGTTATGCAAAGGGCTCCGTCCCTGCGGACGGAGCCCGTAACCCGCTGTTCGTCCGAATGCTACTTCAGACCAACGCGCTGTAGATGATCATCAGGATCGTGATGATGCCGAGGACCAGTCCGAAGGTCCCGAGCAATCGACCGAACATCACCGCCTGCGGCGTCGGTGTCGGCGCCTCGATCGCCTTCAACCCGCGCTGACGTACCAGGCGTTCGTACTCCAGCGGGCGTTCGTCGATCAGCTCATGCTCCGGCAGTCGCCCGGTGAAGATCACGAGATCCATCGGGAATTTCTCCGGCCGCAAGTGGCCGTTGAAGAAATGGATCGTAAAGATGAATCCCACCGCGAGCAGCGCTTCTTCGCCGTGCACGATCATCGCGACGTTGAACACCCAGCCTGGCAGGAATTGCGCGAAGAACATCGGGAACCAGAGCATGAATCCCGAGCCACCGATGATGAACATCCCCCAGAACACCGCCCAGTAGTCGAACTTCTCCCAGTAGGTGTAGCGGTCGAACTGCGGCCGCGGCCCCTTGCCGAAGAACCACTTGAACATGCCGACGATGTCCTGGCCGTCCTTCAGGTTCGGCACCAGTGAGTTCGGCCCCCAGAAGTAGGAAAGCCAGTCTTCTGCCAGGAAGGAGCGGACGAACACACGCAGCACGTGGCCGACGAAGACGACGGTCATCAGCGCGGCGCAGACACGGTGGATCAACGCAGCGCCCCCGAAGCCGCCCATCAGTCCGACCACGGTTGCCGCCCATTCGTGGTCGGCAAACAGCAGCGGCACCCCGGTAATCGCGCAGCCGATGAAGGTGAGCATCAGGAGCGCGTGCATCACGCGTTCGATCGGCCCGAAGCGTCGGTAGTAGCGTCCCGGGACCGCTTCCAGGGCTCGGGCGGAGGTCATCGTGGTGGCAGACATGGTTCCGTCCTCGTCAGTGGCCGTTGTGTCCGCCACGCCCCTGGCGGACTTCCTTCAGCGAGCGGATCAGCCACAGCAAGGTGTGGAGTCCGAAGAAGCCGAACACGCCCGCGAGCAGCAACTGCATGAACAGGCGCGTGTAATAAAGAATGGGATCGCCTTCCTGGTCATGCGGATTGCCGTGCGGCTTGTAGGCCGCGAAATTGGCGTTGGCGCCCGGGTGGCAGCTTCTGCAGGTCGTGACGCGGTTTTCCGGCGACACCATCGATTTCGGGTTCGATGCCGGCAGCACTTCGTGGGCCCCATGGCAGCTGTTGCAGGTGGCGACACGCGTGAACCCGAGCTGAGTCACCTGGCCGTGATAGGTGTCGCGGTAGGTGCTGATGAACTCCTGGTGACAGTTGCCGCACTCCTTGATGACTTCGACCTGCCACTTGGTGGTGCCGTGCTGCTGGATACTGTGCGCGCTGTGGCAGTCGATGCAGGTCGGCGCCGCCGAGTTGCCCGCCTGCCGCAACTGACCGTGCTGGCTGCCGCTGAAACGGCTGTACACCTGCTGGTGGCAACTGCCACACATCAGCGCGACGTGCTCCCGATTGACCCGACTGGCAGGATCGCTCTTGCTGAGGATCTTGTGCGCTCCGTGGCAACCCGTGCAGGTCGGCGCCTTCGCCGCGGCGGTGCCCTTGGCGTGTATCGCCTTGTCGTGGATGCCGTCGTGGAATGCCTTCTGGATGTTGCCGCCCGGCAGCTTGGCCTTCTGTATGACGGCATCGTTGCCGTGGCAGGACGCGCAGGTGCTCTCGACCTTTGCGACATTCGTGCGCGATGTCGGCTCGCTTGACTTCTGGATGTCGTGGTTGCCGTGGCAGTCGCTGCAGGTCGCCGCGACCATGTTGCCGCCGGCCCGTGCCTTGGCATGCGCAGTCGACAGGTACTCCTTGACGGGACCCTCGTGGCAGCCGGCGCAGTTGGCCGGCTTGAGCTTCGGCTCGTGGGGCAGCTTCTCAGCCGAAACATCACTGTGGCAGTCGGTGCACTTGAAGTTCATCTGTCCGTGCACGGAGCCGGCAAACTTCTGCACATCCACCGCGATCGAATTGCCGGCCGCATTCTTGGCTCCGGCATCGCCGTGGCACATCAGGCATGACTCGTTCGGGCCGGGGGCTTCATCCTTGGCGCCGGCCGTCGGAGCCCAGAGAACGGCGGCGACCAGTACGGCCACCACCCACGAGTGACGCAGACCACTGAGGGCTCGCATGACAAGACTCCGCGCATCGGGGTGCGCTGCAAGAAGCGCTGGCAGTGTTGCATCGCACATGCGGCCCGCGGTTGACGGGTGTCAAGCCGTGCCAGCGCCTGAGTCACCGCAGGCGCTCGACCACGACGGCGTCAAGGTGATGTCGACTGCGGCACGGGAGACCACACGACCGCTCCGTCGGACCGGCTTTGTCGGGTCAAGCGTGCTGCCGGGCCACCCGCCAGGCTGGTGTCTCAGTCGGCTTGCACCGTTACGCAACGAATGACCGGCGGTATGCGCTAATGTGAGTTGAGGCTATCCCGGTCCCTTCAACCTGCACTTCACGAACCCCAGAGGAGTCCCCATGCGAAACCTGCCACTCCAGACTGCCGCATTGCTGGTCGCCAGCACCTTGACCGCCTTTGGCGCACAAGCGCAATCCGGCACCTACGCCGTCAGGCAACTGACTCCGGAGACGGCCGTCAAGGCGGTGCGGGCCGCCCTGGAGGATTGCCGCAAGCGCGGCTACCAGGTTGCGGTAGCCGTAGTCGACCGCGCCGGAGTCGCGCAGGCGCTGATGCGCGATCGATTCGCCGGCCCGCATACGGTGAGTACCGCCATCAACAAGGGCTGGACCGCGATCAGCTTCCGCACCGACACGCTCGAATTTGCCAAGGCAACCGAGGGCAGCAGTGGCAGCGCCGGCATCCGCATGATGCCCAATGTGGTTGCCGTCGGCGGCGGCGTGAACATCGCATCGGGTGGAACGACCGTCGGCGCGATCGGTGTATCGGGTGCGCCGACCGGCGAGGCCGACGAGGCCTGTGCCAAAGCGGGCATTGCCGCGATCAGGGACGAGCTCGACTTCTAGCCTGCGGTACGCCCGCCGGCCCGCGTAGCATCGCGGCCGGATGAGTCGACAACTCACGGCTGCAACGGCAGCGCTGCTGCTGGCCCCGCCCCTGTTCTGGGCGGGCAACGCCGTCGTCGCGCGCGCCCTGGTCGGCGAGTTCCCCCCGCTCGCCCTGTCATTCGCGCGCTGGGTACTCGCGCTGCTATTGATCCTCCCGTTCGCCATGGGCGGATTGCGCGAAGCCTGGCCGCGCCTGCGCGGACAGTGGCCGCTGCTGATGGGCATCAGCGCCCTCGGCGTCGGCTGCTACAACTCACTGCAGTACCTGGCGTTGCAGACATCAACCGCGGTGAACGCGACGCTGATCGGGGCCTCGGGTCCGATCATGACGCTGCTGGTGGGAGCCGCGTTCTTCGGTTCTCCGGTGCGCCGGCTGCAGTGGATCGGCGCAGCGCTGTCGATGGTCGGCGTTCTGTTCGTCATCGCGCGCGGCGACCTGATGAAGCTGGCGACGCTGCAGCTCGATCGCGGCGACATCATCATGTTGGTCGCGACGCTGACCTGGAGCGTGTACACGTGGCTGCTGCGGACACGGCGACCAAACCTGCCCGCCACTCCGTTCCTGACGCTGCAAATGGCCCTCGGTGCGCTGATGATCCTGCCGTTCGCCGTACTCGAGTTTCTCTGGACCGGGCAGGCGGCCGCTCCGACTGCGAGCAACTTTGGCGCGCTGACCTATGTCGCCTTGCTGCCCTCACTTGTCGCCTATTTCTGCTGGGACCGGGGAGTGGCCCGCGCAGGAGCGGTGCTGCCGATGTACTTCGTGAACCTGACACCGGTGTTTGCCGGCCTGCTGTCCTACTTCTTTCTGGGTGAGGCGATCGGGCTGCATCACCTGATCGGGGGCCTGCTGATCATCGCGGGGATCCATCTCGCCAGCCGACCCGCGCCTCGTCCATAACGAACCGGCACGCTACGGCCGCTCGTTACAATGCCCGTCCCGCGCCCTGTACAGTCGTAACCCGGTCCATCCCTCCAGAAACCGATGCGCAACGACACGGTCGTCACCGTTCGCCGCAGCGACTACCGTGCGCCGGCATTCGTCATCGAGCGGGTCGAACTGGATTTTGACCTCGACTCCACGCAGACGACAGTGACGAGCCGCTTCACGGTGCGACCGGACCCTGGCGCACCGGCCGACGCGTCGTTCTGGCTCGATGGCGAGGACCTGGAGTTCGTCGAACTGACGATCGACGGACGGCCACCCGCGGCACAGGACATTGAAATGCACGAGAACGGCATCGCGCTGCGCATGCTGCGCGCGCCGTTCACGGTGCGGATCGTCAACCACATCCGGCCCGCGGCGAACACCGAGCTGATGGGCCTTTACGTCTCCAACGGCCGGCTGTTCACGCAATGCGAGGCCGAGGGCTTTCGCCGCATCACCTTCTTCCCCGACCGGCCGGACGTGATGACGCGCTACCGCGTGACGCTGCGGGCCGATCGCGAGCAGTTTCCGGTGCTGCTTGCCAACGGCAACCTCGTCGGACAGGCGGAGCTGCCTGACGGACGCCACGCAGCGATCTGGGACGATCCGTACGCAAAGCCCAGCTACCTGTTTGCCCTCGTCGCCGGCCGTTTTGTCGTGCACGAAGAGACCTGGCGTCGCGCCAGCGGCCGCGATGCGCTGCTGCAGGTGTGGGTGGAGCCCGGCAATCTCGACAAGACGGTGCACGCGATGGAGAGTCTGAAGAAGGCAATCGCCTGGGACGAGCGTCGCTATGGGCTGGAACTGGATCTCGATCGCTTCATGATCGTTGCCTCCGACGACTTCAACGGCGGGGCGATGGAAAACAAGGGACTCAACATCTTCAACGCCAAGTACGTGCTGGCCAGCCCGGCCGTCGCGACCGACGTCGATTACGCCGGCATCGAATCGGTGGTCGGTCACGAGTACTTCCACAACTGGACCGGCAACCGCGTCACCTGCCGCGACTGGTTCCAGTTGTCGCTGAAGGAAGGGCTCACGGTGTTCCGCGACCAGGAGTTCTCGGCCGACATGCTGGGGGATGAGTCAAGCCGGGCCGTAAAACGCATCGAAGATGTGCGGACCCTGCGCGCCACGCAGTTTCCCGAGGACGCCGGGCCGATGGCCCATCCGGTTCGCCCCGAGGCGTACCAGGAGATCGGCAACTTCTATACGGCCACGGTGTACGAGAAGGGCGCCGAGGTCGTGCGCATGCTGCAGACACTGGTCGGCGTCGACGGTTTCCGCCGCGGCGTGGACCTGTACTTCAGGCGGCATGACGGCCAGGCAGTGACCTGCGACGACTTCGTTGCTGCCATCGGCGACGCCAATGCGCGCGATCTCACGCAGTTCCGGCGCTGGTATGCCCAGGCTGGAACACCGCGGGTCGGTGCCACCGGTGTCTATGACACGATCAAACGCACCTATGAGCTGACGCTCTCGCAGTCGACGCTACCGACGCCGGGCCAGGCCACCAAGGAGCCATTCCATATCCCGGTTGCCGTCGGCCTGATAAATGCCGACGGTCGCGACCTGCCGCTGCAGCTCGAGAGCGAGACACGATCCGGGCCCACGAACCGGGTACTCGAACTGACACAGCCGATGCAGCGGTTTCGGTTCATCAATGTGCCCGAGCGGCCGATCCCCTCGCTGCTGCGCAACTTTTCGGCGCCGGTCATCGTCGACTTCCGCTACAGCGACGACGAACTGACGTTTCTTTCATCGCACGACAGCAACAGCTTCAACCGGTGGGAAGCGGGCCAGCGCCTCGCCACCGCGCAACTGCTGCGCCTGACCGACGCCGTCGAGGCGGGGCGGCCGCTTGAGCTGGCTGGCGAGTTCGTCGACGCGATACGAGCCCTGCTGCTCGATGACTCGCTGTCGCCGGCCTTCAAGGAGCAGGTGTTGACGCTGCCAGAGGAGGGCTTCATCGGAGAACAGCGGGCGGTCGTCGATCCCCAGGCGATCAGGACCGCGCGCCGCATGGTGTGCGGCGAGCTCGGCCGACGCCTGGCCGCCGAGTGGCAGCAAGTCTATGAGACGCATGCCACGCCGGGCGAGTATTCGCCGGCGCCGGGTCCCGCCGGACGACGCGCGCTGCGCAACCTCGCTCTCGCTTACCTCGTCGAGGGCAGCGTCGAGGGCGCGATCGGGTTGGCGCGGCAGCAACTGGTGCAGGCCAGCAACATGACCGAGCGGCAGGCCGCGCTGGCCGCCCTCATCAACAGCACCGCGACGGACAAGACCGACCTCCTGGCCCGCCTGGCGCACGAGTGGCAGCACGAACCCCTGCTGATGTACAAGTGGTACCAGTTGCAGGCCACTGCGATGTCGCTGCCCGGAGAGCCGCCGATCGTCGAACGCGTGCGCCGCCTACTGGTGCACCCGGGCTTCTCGCTTGCGAACCCGAACAACGTGTTCGCGCTGCTTCGGTCGTTCTGCATGTCGAACGAGGCCGAGTTCCATCGCCGCGACGGCGCCGGCTATGAGCTGTGGGCGGAACAGGTCATCGCACTCGACCGCATCAACCCGACCGTCGCGGCACGCATTGCGCGCGCGCTCGACCGCTGGCGCAAGTACACGCCGGTCCTGCAGACGGGGATGCGCAGGGCGCTGGATCGCGTCGCCTCCGCGGGGCCGCTGTCGCGTGATGTGCACGAGATCATCACCAAGTCGCTGGAGAACTGATGGCGAACCTCTCCCTGACTCACTACCTGATCCGCTGTGAACGGGAGCACGGGCTCGACTGGAACTTCGGCTGCTCCGAGAACGTCGTACGTGCCGGGTTACAGCGCGAACTCGGGCAGCTTCTTGGTCGCTAACGAGTTCTTCAAGGTCACGTAGACAGGCAAGCCGGCTGCGTACCGAGGATAGTCCTCGCCCTGGATCAGCGGCAGCAGGTAGCGCCTGCACTTTTCGGTGATGCCGTAGCCGTCCTCGGTGATGAAATCCCGTGGCAGGAACTTCTCGACATTGGCGACGTCCCTCAGGTCGGCGACACCGATCCTGTACTTGTAGGGCGCATCGGAGATCCGTTCCACCGTCGGCATCACCGAGTTGTGACCCTTGAGCGCCAGCTCAACCGCCTTCTTGCCGATCTCGTACGCCTGCCTGACATCGGTCCGCGATGCGATGTGACGGGCGGCGCGCTGCAGGTAATCGGCCACGGCCCAGTGAAACTTGTAACCGTGGGCTTCCTTAATCATGCTGGCGACCACCGGCGCAGCGCCGCCCAGTTGAACGTGACCGAAAGCGTCGCGTGTTCCCTGCTCGGCGATGAACTTGCCGTCGGGGTAATGGCACCCTTCGGACACCACGACCGTGCAGTAGCCGAAGTCTTCGACCTTCCGTTTTACGGCGGCCAGGAATCGATCCGGATCGAACTCGATTTCCGGAAACAGGATGATCACGGGGATCCCCTGCTCGGCCACCAGCCCGGCCGCGGAAGCGATCCATCCGGCGTGGCGGCCCATGACTTCCAGTACGAATGCCCGGGTCGACGTCTTGGCCATCGAGCGCACGTCGTAGCTCGCCTCAAGGGTGGATACGGCGACGTACTTGGCGACAGAACCGAACCCGGGGCAGCAGTCGGTGATCGGCAGGTCGTTGTCGACCGTCTTGGGGACGTGGATGGCCTGCAGCGGGTAACCCAATTTCTCGGACAACTGGCTCACCTTGTAGCAGGTGTCGGCCGAGTCACCGCCTCCGTTGTAGAAGAAGTAGGCGATGTCGTGCGCCTTGAACACTTCGATAAGACGCTCGTACTCGCGCTTGTTCGCTTCCAGCGATTTCAGCTTGAAGCGGCAGGATCCGAAAGCCCCGGACGGGGTCGAGCGCAGGGCGGCAATAGCCGCGACCGATTCCTTGCTGGTGTCAATCAGTTCTTCGGTCAGAGCTCCGATGATGCCGTTGCGCCCCGCGTACACCTTGCCGATCACGTCACGATGCTTGCGTGCGGTTTCGATGACGCCGCAGGCCGAAGCGTTGATGACGGCAGTCACACCTCCTGACTGGGCGTAGAGCGCGTTTCTCTTCTTGGCCATATCCGATTCCTTGAACGAGAGCAGGGCGGCGGCGACTGGTTTGTTCCGGGCGCGTCAAATTCTTCCACATTTCGGCCCCTGCTCACCTCAGCGGCGCGGCGCATGACGCAAACGTGAGCAAGCCGGCGCAGCGCAGGCGGCTCGTCACGGCAAGCGCTGTCACGTTCCTCTGGCTTGCGCTCACGGTGTGGGCATAGGCATTGCCGAGCAGGACGAGAAGGCGTTCCTGCAGCCGGGTTCCGCCCAGGTCTGTGCCGGCTACACGGTATACGGTCCGCAGACGCTGCTCGTGCTGTCGGCAGGCCACGGCGTTCAGGTGTTCACGCTGGCACGCGACACCGGATCGTTCCTGGCTGACCCAGGAAGACGTGCGCAACCCGGAAGACACGAAGGAGTTCGCGATCAACATGTCAAATACGCGCCACTGGGAGGCGCTGGTAAAGCGCTACATCGACGAGCTGCTGGCCGGCAAGACGGGACCGCGCGGCAAGGACTGCAACATGCGCTGGGTTGCGTCGATGGTGGCGGACGTGCATCGCATCATGTCGCGCGGCGGGATCTTTGTGTATCCGCGCGATGCACGAGAGCCCGACAAGCCAGGCAAGCTGCGCCTGATGTATGAAGGCAATCCGATGGCCTTCCTCGTCGAGCAGGCCGGCGGCGCCGCCACCAACGGCCTCCTGTGCATCCTCGAAGTGCAGCCGGAGAAGCTGCATGAGCCGGTCGCGGTGTTCCTGGGTTCCAGGAACGAGGTCGAGCGAGTGACCGGGTACCACCGGACACCGTCTTGAGTTCGAGGCCGACGTCTTCCCGGTTTCGGCAGCAGGTCAGTCGATTGCCGCGAATCCGTTAGGGAGTACGTTGCAGGAAGCGTGGGATCGGCAGGGCGTCAAGCAACCGGCTCATGTGAGAGGTCACCGGCGCCCCACGCGCCGGGGCCGATGCACCGGCGGCGGGGAGTCGGACCAGGTGTAGCGGCTTTGAATCCAGCCGCACAGGCTCGCCCTTTCGTTCGTGCGCGTTGACCAGCGTGTCGTGGCGCCGCATGCCTGCGGCGGCCAGGCCATCCTTGGCCAGGCCCGCGGCGGCAGGGGCCGGCTCCATGATCGGACGCAGCCACTTCACGATGGGTTTCCACTGCGCCAGGTCGTCCTCGATATCGGCCGCGGGCAGGTCGAACACCGTCAGTCCCTTTTCGATGCAGCGTACATAGGCGTTCGACTCGCGCAGCACGGCGATCAGGGAGACGCGCTGTTCGGTCGCCCACGCCTGGACGACACCGGCCGCTTCGGTGCGGGCATCCAGCCGCATGCCGATCGCCGCCAGCTTGCAGCGTCCCGAGGCGACGCGCGGCAGCGTCCGTAGCTCCGCCAGGCATTCGGCTGCGGATTCACGGTCGAAGAGCGAGTTGCATACGGGCATCAGGATCGCGTCCGCATACATGACGACACGTGCCAGGTCGAGGCCCGTCAGACCCCCGGGAGTATCCAGTACGACGTGATCGGCACCGGCCGGCGGACGGGCGAAGAATTTCGGATCTACTGGCCAGACCTTGATTTCCGCTCGGTCGGCGGCTGGAACGGCATTGCGCTGCCGCAGCCAGGTGCGCGTCGATTGCTGGCGATCGACGTCGCCCAGCAACACGTTGGCGCCGCTATTGGCAAAGTGGGCTGCGAGGTGAGTGGCCAGGGTGCTCTTGCCACTCCCCCCTTTCCGATTGACGACAGCGATGACCGGCATGCCAGGTACTTTCGGGCGGAACGGGCCCGGAACGTGGCCGGACCCTGACGCGCCATGGGCGCCCTCGAATGGAGAGCGTGCAGGTCATTGCAGCACAGGGCATTGCCTGCCACAGCCTCGAGAAACAGGTGAATTCGACCTCAACTAGATTCCCGGAGGCGCCTGCAGGCACCTGCCGGTTCGCTCTCGCAGGAATCGGGGCTGCTACGGCAGCAAGACGGTCGAGCCGACGGTCTTGCGCGCCTCCAGGTCGCGATGCGCCTGGGCCGCGTCCGCCAGCGCATAGCGCTGCTCGATATCCACCTTGATCTTGCCGGCGATCATCAGGTCGAACAGTTCCTCGGAGGACGCCTCGAGCCGCGCGCGCGGCACGATATGCGTGGCCAGTGTCGGGCGTGTCAGGAACAGCGAACCCTTCTGCGCCAGGATGCCGATCGCCACGCCAGTCACCGCGCCCGAGGCGTTGCCGAAGCTCACCATCAGCCCGCGCGGCTCGATGCAGTCGAGCGAGCCTTCCCAGGTGGTCTTGCCAACGCCGTCGTAGACGACCGGAAGCTTCTTGCCGCCAGTGAGGGCCAGCACACGCTCGACAAAGTTCTGCTTCGAATAGTCGATCGTCTGCCAGGCCCCGGCCTTCTTGGCCAGCGCCGCCTTTTCGGGCGCACTGACCGTGCCGATCAGCTTTACGCCAAGCGCACGCGCCCACTGGCAGGCAATCAGGCCGACGCCCCCGGCCGCGGCGTGGAAGAGAATGGTCTCGTGGCCCTGCAGCCGGTAGGTCTGGCGAAACAGGTACTGCACCGTGAGGCCTTTCAGCATGACGGCCGCACCCTGCTCGAACGAGATCTGCTTTGGCAGGTTGACGACAGTGGCCACCGGCATCGTGCGCAGTTCGGAATACGCACCGAGCGGGCCCTGCGGATACGCAACGCGGTCGCCGGCCTTGAGGGCCTTGACGTTGGAGCCGACTGCCTCGACCACCCCCGCGCCTTCGAAGCCCAGGCCGTGCGGCAGCGGGCTGCTGTACAGCCCGGTGCGGTAATACACGTCGATGTAGTTCAGTCCGATCGCATGCTGCCGGATGCGCACTTCTTCGGGGCCCGGGTCGGCGACATCGACCTCGGTGTACTCGATGACTTCTGCGCCGCCGTGGGCGCGGACGACGATGGCCTTCGCTTTCATGAGTTCTCCTTGTTGACACTCCGCGCGGTCGCGGAGGCGGTCGATGAACGAGATAGCACGTAGACACCGGAAAGGACGAGCGTCGTGCCGCCGAGTTGCCAGCCGCTGACGTGCTCGTCCAGGAAGAGGTACGCGAGGGCGATCGTGGCGACCGGACCGACCATGGCCGCGAGCGAGGTGCGCCCTGCACCGATGCGCTCCACCGCGAGCATCGTTGCGAACACCGGCAGCACGGTGCAGAGCAGGCCATTGACCAGTGACAGCCAGTACACCGGGGCGGGCTGCTGCAGCGACGACAGCGGATTGACGATCAGGAACTGCGCGAAGACCGCGACGGTCGACACGCACATCGCGTAGGACGTCAGCCGGATCGCGCCGACGCGCCTGACCAGTTCGCCAGACATCACGAGATACGCCGCATAGCACACGGCACTGCCAAAGACGAGCGCGGCGCCCAGTGGCACGCCTTCTCCTTCCAGGCGCACGTCATGCAGGAACACGAGCAGGATGCCGCCGTAAGCGAGTGCCAGGGCGGCGACTTCGCGCCGACTGAATCGCTTGCCGAGGAGGAGCGCGGACATCAGCAGGACGATGGTCGGATTGAGGTAAAGAATCAGCCGTTCGAGCGCGGCCGTGATGTACTGCAACCCGAGGAAGTCGAGGTAGCTCGCGGCATAGTAGCCGAGCAGTCCAATGACGATGAGGCGGGCGTGGTCGGCCTGCGCCAGCGGTGCGGAACCCCGGCTGCTCCACGCCAGCGCCACCGCGAAAAACGGCACCGAAAACAGCATGCGCAGTGCGATCAGCGTGGCGGCATCCACCCCGTGCCGGTACGCCAGCTTGACGACGATGGCCTTCGCCGAGAACAGCACGCTGCCGGCAATGGCGAGCGCCAGACCGGTCAGGAACAGGCGGCGCGTGGGTGTCGACACGCAACGATTCTACGGACGCGATCCGCTTCATCGGTTCGAGCGCCACGCGGCCCACGCCAGGCACGCCCACCCGGCCAGGAAGGCGACGCCGCCGAAGGGCGTGATCGCACCCAGCGAGCGTTCGCCGGTCAGCGCGAGCAGGTAAAGGCTGCCACTGAAGAGAACGATGCCGGCGACGAAGAGCGCGCCGGCGCAAAGCGCCGTCCGGCCCGGCCAGCGCGTAATGGCCCAGGCCACGCCCAGCAGCGCCAGCGCATGTACCAGCTGATAGCGCACGCCGACCTCGAAGACCGCCAGCATGTCGGGCGCGAGACGCGACTTCAGCGCATGCGCACCGAATGCGCCGGCCGCGACGCCGATCATCGCCAGCATCGCGCCGAGCGCAAAGAATCGCCGTTCCACCTGAGGTTCTCCTGTGTCGATTCATGAGGGTCTACCGCAACCCTGGCTCAGTCCGCACCGCGCGAACTGAGATGCCGGAGTCCGCGTCTTCCCCGTTCCAGTTGAATTGTCCTGGTTGAACCCGTCACCGGCCCAAGCGTGGATTCTGCTCGCACTCGCCGGACTGCTCGAGATCGCCTGGGCCGTCGGCATGAAATTCACCGACGGCTTCACCCGCATCGGGCCGAGTGCTGTCGTGCTGGTCGTGGCCCTGCTGCCGTTCTGGCTGCTCGCCGTGGCGATGAAGGCGCTGCCGGTCGGTACCGTTTACGCAGTGTGTCGGCATCGGCACCGCCGGTGCGGCCCTGTTCGGCATGCTGTTGTTCCGTGAGCCGGCCACGGTCGCCCGCATCACCTGCCTGCTGATGAACGTGGGCGGACTGGCGGATCGGCGCCTCGTGTCCGACCACTGAAGCGGCACGCGCGTCAATCCACGCGCCCAAGGCCGCGACTCGTCCCGCCGGTCCCCTTCGCGAGCCGGCGTTGTTATGCTGCGCGCCGCTTGTGCACCGGACCATGCGCCTCATTCATTCACTCCTGCTGCTGGCCATCGTGATGGGACTCGCGGCCTGTCGCCCCGGCGCGAGCGCGCGCGCCGACGGCTTGCAGCCCTGTCGCCTGCCGGGAGTGGAGCGCGAGATCCGGTGCGGCACTGTCACGGTGCCGGAAGATCCGGATGCGCCGGGCGGACGCACGGTGGATATCCACTTCGCCGTGGTCCCGGCGGTCGCGCGCAACGCACAACCCGACCCGGTGTTCATCCTCGCCGGTGGACCGGGACAGGCCGCGAGCCGCGTCATCGGCCAGACGATGGCGGTCTTTGCCGAACTCAATGCCCGGCGCGACATCGTCTTCGTCGACCAGCGTGGCACCGGACGCTCGAATGCGCTGGATTGCCCCGACGTCGAGGACTCGCTCGCGGCAACGCTCGATCCGTCGCAACACATGGAGCGCCTGAAGCGTTGCCTGGGCGACCAGCGCAGCGATACCCGGCAGTACGCCACCTGGATCGCGGTCGGCGACTACGACGCCGTGCGCCGCCAGCTCGGCGTCGATCGAATCAACCTGTGGGGTGGTTCGTACGGCACGCGCGTTGCGATCGAGTACCTGCGCCAGTTTCCGCAGCAGGTGCGCACCGCCGTGCTGGACGGCGTGGCGCCGCCGGACATGGTGCTGCCAGCTTCGTTCTCGATCGATGCCGACGCCGCACTCACCGCGCTCGCGGCCGCCTGCAAGGCCGATATGCGCTGTCGCGAGCGCTACCCGGACTTCGAGACGCGGATCAACGCACTGCTCGCGCGTGCCGAGGCGGGATTCGATACCGACGTCCAGCACCCGCTGACCGGGCAGAAGCAGACACTGCACGTTGATCCCCGTCTGCTGGCCTCGCTGCTGCGCATTCCGCTGTACGTGCCGACGCTCGCCTCGGTGATGCCGTATGCACTCGCCAGCGCCGGCGCCGGTGACTTCCAGCCCCTGGTGGCACTGTCAGCGGCGGTTAGCGGACGGGTGCGGGAAAACTTCGCGCTCGGCATGCACTTCGCGGTGATCTGCGCCGAGGACCTGCCGCGGCTGAGTGCGGCGGAACGCGCGGCCACCGCCAGGACCCGCTTCGGTGCCACATTTGCGGATGTCTACAGCGAAGCCTGCTCGGCGATCGCGACACGGCCCGTGCCCGAGCCCTTCTATCAGGTGCCGCGGTCGGACGTCCCGGTGCTGGTGCTTTCGGGTGGACTGGATCCCGCCACCCCGCCTCGGCACGGCGCCTCGATTGCACAGCGGCTCGGCAATGCGCGCCACGTCGAAGCGCCTTTCCTGGGCCACGGCGTCAGTGCCCAGGCCTGCGCCGCGCGGTTGATCACGCGCTTCGTCCGCAACGCGAGCTTCAAGGAACTCGACACTGACTGCCTCGAGAAGCTGCCCGCGTCGACCTTCTTCGAGCCGATGCAGCTTGCGGCGCCCGAGGCGGCGCGATGATCGAGGCCCAGCAGCTGGCTAAATCGTTCGAAGCGCGCGTGCACGGGAGGCGCAGCCGAGTCACCGCAGTCGCCGACGTCTCCTTCAGCGCGGCCGACGGCACGATCACCGCTCTGCTCGGTCCCAATGGCGCGGGCAAGACGACGACGCTGCGCGTCATCGGCACGCTGGTCCAGCCCGATGCCGGTCGAGCGACCGTGGGCGGGCTCGACACGAGCCGGGACGCGCTGGCAGTGCGTGCACAGCTCGGCATGCTGTCCGATGCGCGCGGCCTGTATGCGAGGCTCACCGCGCGGGAGAACATCCAGTACTACGGCGACCTGCGCGGCGTCGCGCGCGCCGCGCTGGCTGAACGTCTCGCGATGCTGGCCGAGCTGCTCGACATGGCACCGCTGCTCGATCGCCGTACCGAGGGCTTCAGCACCGGCGAGCGCATGAAAGTCGCCCTGGCCCGCGCGCTGATCCACGACCCGCAGCACCTGGTGCTCGACGAGCCGACCAGCGGGCTCGACGTGATGTCGACGCGCGCACTGCGCCGCCTGCTCGGCCACCTGCGCGGTGAAGGCAAGTGCATCCTGCTGTCGTCGCACATCATGCCGGAGGTCGAACAGCTGGCCGACCGCATCGTCATCGTGGCGCACGGTCGCAGCATTGCCGACGGCACGGCGGACGAGATCCGGCGGCGCGCCGGCGCGGAGTCGCTGGAAGACGCCTTCGTCACGCTGGCGTACGGGCCGGAAGACGCAACGCCATGAGGGCGGCCCTCGTTGTCTTCGCCAAGGAACTGAAGGACGCGCTGCGCGACCGCCGCACGTGGCTGGTGGTGCTGATCAGTTCCCTGGTCGCGGGTCCGGTATCGCTGCTGCTGATCGCGGGCATCGTGTCGAGCGCCGAGGAGAGCGCGGCGCGCCGGGAGGTGGTCATCGCCAACGCCGCGAAGGCCCCGACACTCGTGAATTTTCTGCAGCGCAACGGCGCCAGCGTCCGCGATGCGCCGGCTGACTACCGTGAAGAGTTGCTGTCCGGCCGACTGCAGAACGCCGTGGTCGTCATCCCGGACGACTTCGGCCGGCGCCTCGCGTCCGGTGAACCGGTTCGGCTCGAGGTCATCTTTGACGAGACGGCGCAGCGTGCACAGACGGCCGTGCGCACCACGATCGCGCTGTTGCAGGGGTTCAACCGTGAGCAGGGCACGCAGCGCCTGCTGGCGCGCGGCGTCAGCCCCCAGGTGCTGCAGCCGCTGCAGATCGAGGAGGTCAACCTCGCCGGCAGCCGTGCGCGCGGGGCGCAGCTGCTGTTCCTCGTCCCGTGGCTCGCGCTGGTCGGCGCGGTGGTCGGTGCGATCAGCGTCGCGATCGATGTGACGGCCGGCGAGCGTGAACGCGGCTCGCTCGAGCCCCTGTTGCTGAACCCGGTATCCACCGCCTCCCTCGTGCTCGGCAAATGGGCCGTGGCCGCCAGCTGCTCGGCCGCCGTCGTGGTCCTGACCCTCGCCGGGTTCACGGTGTCGATGCAGTTCGTACGCAGCGAGAACCTTGCCGCACTGATGCAGTTCGGCACGCCGGAAATCCTGCTCTTCCTCGTCCTGCTGCTGCCCTTCTCTGCGATGGTCGCCTCGCTCAACATGCTGGCCGCGACCTACGGGCGCAGCCACAAGGAAGCCCAGACCTACGCCAGCTACATCACGATGATCGTCAACTTCGTGCCGATCCTCCCGCTGTTCCTGACGGTCCGTGACGCGCCGTGGCAACTGCTGGTCCCGGCACTCGGACAGCAAACCGTGCTGATGCGCGCGCTGCGCGGTGAAGCCGTGGCTGCCGTCGACATCCTTCTGCCGTCTGCAATCGCGCTGGCACTGACCGCTGCGGCGTTGCTGCTGCAGGCGCGCCTGCTGCGCAACGAGCGGATCATCTTCTCGCGGTAGCACCGGTCCGGCGCATGAACGCTGGGCTGCGCGCCAGTTGCGGCCCGGCATTACGCATTTCCGGCGATCGCGCCGCAATCCGGGTGCGATAATCCGGCCTCGATGTCAGAGCCGATGACCGCCACCGAACCCCAGCTCGCCACGGACGCCGGGTCCGTGCCGATGCCGAAGACCATCGGGCGCTTCACGATCCTCAACGAGATCGGTCGCGGCTCCTACGGGGTTGTCTGGGCCGCGCATGACCCGGTGCTGGGGCGTGAAGTGGCCATCAAGGTGATCCCCCTTGCACGTGAGGCCGAGTTCCGCACGCAGATAGAAGCGAATTTCCTGCGTGAGGCGAAGTCGGCCGGCGCGATGAGTCACCCCAGCATCGTCACGATCTACGACGCCGGCAAGACCGATTCCTTTGCCTACATCGCGATGGAACGGCTGCACGGGCAGGACCTGCACGAGTACCTGGCCGGCGGCAACCGCATGAGCCCGCGACAGGCCGCGTCGATGATGATGCGGCTCGGCGACGCGATTCATTACGCCAACAAGCGCGGCCTGGTTCATCGCGATATCAAGCCCTCTAACATCTTCCTGTCTCGCGACCTGCGGCCGAAGCTGCTCGACTTCGGCACCGCGCTGGCGCCGACACCGCGCGACGCCGCCAAGGACAAGGGCACTCGCCATCTCGTCGGCACGCCGAACTACATGTCGCCCGAGCAGGCGAAGGGCGAACCGCTGGACGCTCGCAGCGACATCTTTTCGCTGGGCACGATCCTGTATGAACTGCTCGCCGGCCGCCGTGCCTTCGACGGCCGCACGATCGACGAGACGCTGGACCAGGTGGTCGCCGCGCATCCGCGGCCCGTGGAGAAGCTCCGGCCCGAGACGCCGCCCGCGCTCGCCACGATCGTGCGCAAGGCGATGGAGCGCGATCCCGCGCAGCGTTACCAGAAGGCTGCCGACTTTCGCAACGCGCTCGCCGAATTCGTCGACGGCTCGCGTGCCCCGTCGGCCGATGTCTCGGCCGCCACGCGGTCGACGGTCATGCCGGCCGCCCCGCCGTCGCGCGCTCCGTTAAAGGCCCTGCTGGGTGCCGCGGCACTGCTGAGCGCGGTGGCGGTGATCTATTTCGCATTGCGTCCGCAACCCGTGCCTCCGCCTGTCGTGGAGCCGACGCCGGTGCCAGTCATGCCGGCCCCATTGCCCGCCCCGGTCGCCGAAACCCCCGCCGAACCCATCGCCACGCCGAGCGATGAAGCGAAGAACGCCGAAGCCAAGGCGGCACAGCGCCGGCGCGCTGAAGCGGCTTCCCAGGCCGTTCCGGTCCGGGATGGGACGGTGAAGCTGGCGATCACTCCATGGGGCGAAGTCTTTGTCAACGGCGTCGGACGAGGAGTCTCGCCGCCGCTGACGCAGCTTTCACTTGCGCCTGGCGCACATACGATCGAAGTGCGGAACAACACGTCGCCACCCTTCACCGTGCGGGTCGAACTCCGAGCGGGCGAATCGATATCGCTGCAACACCGTTTCTGACCTGGCGCGAGATGGCCGCGCCCGACGCAGTAACGGTCGCGCGTCCCCCGCGTTCGGTCATTCGGACGAGGTTTGCATCCCTTTTCCGACGTTCATGCCGGTTGAGTCCCGCCGGTGCATCCGCTAGCCTCGATGCGCCATGACGCGCCTCGCCGACTCGGCCCGCACCACGATTGGGCAGTGCCCATCCATCGAGGCGGAATCTGACTGATGTCGCAGACTGTCGCTCCCAAGTCGCCGAACCTGTCATCCAACGTCAGGCTGATTGGAAGGTATTCGGTCCAGCGCGAACTGCGGCGCGACCGCTACACCGCGGTCTACCTGGCATTCGACCCGGTCCTGAATCGGGAACTGATCGTCAAAGCGGTGCAGTTGCATCCGGCCGAGGGCCAGGATCGCGCCGCGCACGAACGGGTGGAACAGGCCTTCATGCGCCAGGCGCAGGCGGCCGGCAAGCTTCACCACCCGAACATCGTCACGGTCTTCGATGCGGGCCACGTCAACCGCATCGGTTATCTCGCGCTCGAGAAGGTTGACGGCAAGCTGCTGGATGAACTGCTTGCCGAAGCTTACCGGCCGGGATTCCTGCAGGCGGCCGACATCGTTGCGCGCGTCGCCGATGCCGTCGAGTTCGCCCATGCGCGCGCAATTCCGCACGGCCATCTTTCACCGTCCCGCATCTATCTGCAGGGCCCCGAGCGCACGCCGAAGGTCACCGGCTTCGGCGGCTGGATCGACAGCGGCATGACCGGCGACTTCGAACTGCACGGCACCGACCGGATGCTGCCCTACTTTGGCGACGAACTCTCGGGTGAAGCGCGACGCAAGGACGTGCGCGCCCTCGGCGCGTTGCTTTATCTGCTGCTCACGGGGACGCGCCCGGACGTGAAGACGCTGCGCGCGCAGGGCCAGGGCGTGGAAAGCCCGATCCTCCAGCTGCGTCCGACCGCGCCGCTGGCCTTGGCGGAAGTCGCGGAGCAAGCCCTCGAGCTCGGCGGGACACGCGTGTTCGGCACCGCGGCGCAGGTACGCAACGCCCTGACGACCTTCCTGTGGGGCAATCGGGGCGACCTGCCGATGCCCGGGTCGGCCACGATCACCGGCATGCCCGCGCGACTGGCCGTCATGCCGAAGCAGGCGGCGACGATGACGGTGGCCACGCTGATCGCGCCCAGCGCCGAACCGTCCGCTCGCCCGGCAGCGAGGTCATGGCGTCGGCACGCGATCGCTGCAGGCGTCGGGCTCGCCGCGGTGCTTCTGCTTGCAGGGATCTGGAACCGAGGTCAATTTGTCGACGGCCGCGGCGCTGCCGCGGTCGTACCAGCGACAGCGACCCCCTCGCCTGCTGCGGACTCCGCGGCGGCAGTCCCTGTTGTCTCCGCATCGGTGTCAGACTCTGCCGCCAACGCGCCAGCCGACTACGCGGCCGTCGGATCTCCACGGCCCGCCCCCGCAGTCGCTCGCAGCACCACGGCACGACAGACCTCGGTGAGGACTGGTGCGACGGGCGCCCAGGGAATCGTCGCACTGGCCGTTACGCCTTGGGGCTCCGTCTACGTGAACGGCGACGCGCGCGGCACCACACCGCCGCTCACCCAGCTGACGCTGCCGGCCGGCCGTCACACGATCGAGATCCGCAACGGCGATCAGGCACCGTACCTCGCACAGGTCGACATCACCCCCGAGCGGCCGCAACAGATCCGCCATCGTTTTCAATGAGCGTCATCATCCGCCCGCCGCTGCTGCGCACCGCTTCGCTGCTCGCGACGATCACACTCGGTGGTTGCGCGATCTTCTCTCCACCGCCGCCACCACCGCCGCCACCACCACCTCCGGCGACAGTCAGCATCGCGCGTCTTTATGAGCAGCCAGCCGAGCGCGCCTTCATCGGCGGACTGCGCTTCTATGAGGAAGGTCAATACGAGCGCGCCGAAGCGCTGCTCAAGCGGGCACTGTCAGAGGGATTGCGCGACCCTCATGACGTTGCGGTGGCGGAGAAGCACATGGCCTTCATTGCCTGCGCCTACAACCGCCCAAGCGATTGCGAACAGGCATTTCGCGCCGCGTTCGCCGCCGACCCGTCGTTCAAGCTCACCGACGCCGAGGTCGGACACCCGCTGTGGGGACCCGTCTACAAGCGCGTCGCTGCCGAGCAGCCCGTCAAGCTGTCGCCCGCTGCAAAGTAAGGCGGCTGCGACCGCGGCCGTTGCACTACCAACGAGCCCCGGCCCACACCAAGACCGTTTGTCAAACTGTTCCTGCCTGGTGCAAGCGCGAACCCGCGGCGTTCGCGTCTGCGGGGGACATCAAAACCCTATGCGCGCCTTCTTTGCGACGCGGTCTTCGACAACGTCTTCGGGCCGTACCTCGCTGCGGCCGTCGAGCTTCGCATTGCCAAAGGCCGCCAGCAGCACCCGGCGCATCTCGCGTGGCTTGAGCCGGGCCAGCCGGTCCAGGCTCTCGCCGCCCAGCTGCGGCGGAAAGGCGCGTCCCCAGGCATGCTCGGCGCGCAGTTCGTCATAGATGCTCTGCGCGATCCGGCGTGAGCCCTCCGTGTCGGGCGGATCGATCGCATACACGTTCATGCGATTGAGGATCGGCTCGGGAATGCTGCGCGAGTGGTTCGCCGTGGCGATCCAGACGACTTCCGAAGCGTCGATCGGCACTTCGGCAAACTCGTCTATGAAGTCGCACGCGGTATCGTGCTCCAGCAGCGTGTACAGGCTGCCGAGCGGGTCATACTGGCTATCGCCGCCCGCCTTGTCGATCTCATCGACGACGATGACCGGGTTGGCGTAGTCGCCGTTGACCAGTGCGTCGAACACCTTGCCGGGCTTCGCGTTCTTCCATTGCGCCGAGGCGCCGGACAAGATCCATCCCGCGGTCAGCGAACTCATGCCGATGAAGTTGTAGCCGGTGCCCAGCAGCTTGGCGAGGCGGCGCGCGAAGTGGGTCTTGCCGATGCCCGGATCACCGAGCAGCAGCATCGGCTCGAGCTCCAGCGGATCTTCCGAAGAAAGACAAAGTGCCAGCTGCTTGCGGATGTCCTCGAGTGGCTCCTCGAAGTTGGGCAGCTCCTGGATCAGTCCATCGATGTCCGGCAGCGCCGACGGCTTGATGACGAAGCGCTGGCCACCGGTGCGGATCATCCTCGTGTAGGTGGCACGTAGCGCCTCGTTGGCACCGCTGCCGAGTTCCTGAAGTTCCGAAAGGGCTTCCTCGACCCGCGGGATCTGGTAGACGTCCTTGAATCCCGCAATCGAGATGGGTGACGGGATCGTGGCAGGTAAGTTCATGCAGCCCTCCGGTCTTCGGTCACGGGTCCTCCGTGGTGATGTAACGCTATCGCGAGAGCGCTCGATCTTTCAATAAGCAAGTCCCTTGCCAGAAATGTTGCAAATCCGACAGGAAAAGGCAAAGCACTCAGGGGGCGAGAGTGCTAATCGTCTCAGGCAAGCACTGAAGGGGCTGCCCTTGGCAGGCGCACAGGAGACAGGCGCCTGCAGCGCTAGGTCGCTGTTCGCAGCCCCTGCTCGGAGGCCCACACCGCCGCTTCGACCCGCGACCGGAACCCGAGTTTCTTCAGCAGGTGCTTGACGTGCACCTTGACGGTGCCCTCGGTGATCGAAAGGTTGCGTGCAATGACCTTGTTGCTCTGCCCACCAGCAACACACCGCAAAACGGCGAGCTCGCGGTCAGTGAGGTCGCGCATGTCGCGCCGGACGCCACGCGCCTCGTCGCGCAGGGCATCGGCCAGCGCGGCCGTCAATGAATCGCTGATCACAGTACGCCCTTCGAGCGCACCGCGAACGCGCTCGAGCAGGTCTTCGGGCTCGGTGTCCTTCAGCAGGTAACCGTCGGCGCCGGCCCGGATGGCCGCCATCAGGTCCTCGGGTGCGTCCGATACGGTGAGCATGACGACACGCCTCGAAGGGTCTTCTTCCTTCAACGCGGAAAGAATCTCCAGGCCACCGCTGCCCTTGAGGTTGAGATCGAGCAGGGTCAGGTCCGGCTCCTTGTCCCTCGCCAGTCGCACTGCGGTCGCGTAGTCACCCGCCTCGCCCACGACTTCAAAGCTGGGGTCCAGCTGCAGCAGCTGGATGACACCCTTGCGGAACAGCGGGTGATCGTCCACCACCAGTATCGTGTGCCGCCCTTCGCTCATACGCGCGTCTCTTCCCTGGATTCTTCGGTGATCGCCCGAGCCGCGGCGAACGTCGTTTGCGGGCGGAAGCGCAGCAGCACCCGCGTTCCCGCGGGGGCACGCGCCTCCACGCTGAGCTCGCCCGCGACGAGTGCCGCGCGGTCGCGCATGATCGACAGCCCGAAGTGGCCGTGCGGCGACCGCAGATCGCCGATACCGATGCCGTCGTCCTCGATCGACACTTCGATCGCGCCATCGCCGCCCCGGCGCAGCGCCACCCACGCGTTGCGCGCATGCGCGTGATGCTCGATGTTCGTCAACGCCTCGCGTACGACCTGCAGCACATGCACCTGTTCGTTGGCTGACAGCTCAACGCGCAGCAGGTCGTTGACGAGCGCCGCGTGCACTCCCGAGCGACGCTCGAACTCGGCCACCGCGTCGCGCAGAGCCCCCGCGACCCCTTCTTCGCCGAGACCGAGACGGAAGGTCGTGAGCAGTTCCCGAAGCTGTCGGTAAGCGCCGGCCACGCCTTCGCGCAGTTCCGCCAGCACCGAGGCCACCTGCGGCCCGCCGCCCTCCTGCTCGAGGGCGGCCGCCAACCGTGCGATCTGGATCTTGGTGTACGAGAGCGACTGCGCGAGCGAGTCGTGCAGTTCGCGCGCGATGGCAGCTCGTTCCTCGAGCACCCCGAGCCGGCGGTGCTCCTCGCGCCGCTCCGTCGCGGCCAGGGCTGCCCCGACATGCCGGCCCAGGGTCTCGGCCAGCTCCATCTGCCAGACCTCGAGTCCCTTGTTCGGCGGCAGCACAAGCGGCATCACGCCGTAGCGAACACCGCCTTCCACCAGCGGAATGCCGATCACGCGCCGTTCACCGGTGGGACCCGGTTCCACTCGCCAGGTCACGCCGCCGTTGCCGGCACACAGCTCACAGTCCCGCGCCATGCAGGCCTTGACGACCGCTTCGTCCCGCGCGAGCGGCAGGCCACGTTCCGCGCCGGCGTGAATCGAACAGATCACGCCGCTTTCAACGCCGAGAACCTTGCGGATCAGTTCCAGCACTCGCGCCAGCGAGTCGGCATCGAGCGGCTTCTCAGCCAGGGTCCGCGTGGTTTCGTACAGCAGCCCCAGCGACTCGTTGCGGCGCTCGAGATCGCGTGTCTTCTCCGCCACCTGCTTCTCCAGGGAGCCATAGAGCCGCGCCAGGTCGTCGACCATGAAATTGAAGGCCTGGCCGAGCTGGCCGATCTCGTCGGGCCCGGTGCTCTCGGCCCGCACGGTGAAGTTGCCGGTGCGCACCTGCTTGGCCACTTCGCCGAGCCGAGCAATCGGCTGGAACACTTCGGCGTTCAGCAGGAACAGCGCCGACACCACCAGCAGCATCATCACGAAGAAGCCGATGCCCAGGATCAGTCGCAGCGACTGGATGCGGCTCTCGAGGTCGGTTTCAATCTGACGCACCAGAATGTCCACCTTGCCGACGAACGTCGGCACCACGGCGAGGAATTCCGCCCTGTCGGCCTCGTTCTCGATCGCATTGCGGGCGAGCGGCTTGATGCGCGATTCCCAGTCGTGGACGATGCTCGAGTAGGTGCGGTGGACCGGATTGGACCCTTCGTCCGGAATGCCCGTCATCAGTGATGGGCTCTTCAGCCGTCGCTCGAACTCGACGATCGCCGCTTCGGCGGCCTCGTGCCGGTCAGCGGCGCTACCGCGCGTGTCGGCAACGCGGGTCGACAGTGCATAGGACTGCATGCGGAGCGACCCGGCGATATTGATGGCGCTGGCCTTGCCGGTGGACTGCTCCGCAAAGATCGTTGCCGCAACGATCACAGACAGCGACAGCAGCGCCACGACCGACAGTACGGCACCGACGCGCACCAGCGTCGAGCCCGACCACAGTCGTCGAAACCACGAAAAGCCCGTCATCCGTGTCATTGTCGGCGCACAGTAGCCGCCTCACCCGGCCCGTCCCTGACCAACATCAACCGCGGCCCTGCCTACTGCGGCCCCTACCTCGGCCAGCCCGGAGTATCCCCGTTACTCCCATGGGAGTAGGCGGACTTGCCCCTGAGGTCGAAACCTCCGGTCGCGGTTGATATGGGTCACGAAAGCAACGCCTCTGACCCCTACTTTGAGACCCGTTGTCCGCGTCCCCGGAGTGTGCGATGCGTCAGCACGCGATGTCGTGCATGGCGCACCGAAGCTCGCCGCCGCCTGACCCACCCGCAAAGAGCAAGGGAGCTCACCATGGCAGCCGTCCAACCCGCCGGAGCCGCACCGCGGCCCACCAGTTCAGTCGACATCGTCGACTGGCGACCCGAGGACAACGCGTTCTGGGAATCGACCGGCAAGAAGGTCGCCAACCGCAACCTGTGGATCAGCGTGCCGAGCCTGCTGTGCGGTTTCGCGGTCTGGCTGATGTGGGGAATCAT
Organism: uncultured beta proteobacterium; assembly: GCA_963766365.1. GTDB lineage: Bacteria > Pseudomonadota > Gammaproteobacteria > Burkholderiales > Burkholderiaceae_F > JALORV01. The sequence goes on along the minus strand of CAVXZK010000003.1, from coordinate 286,675 downwards.
CACGGTGCAGATGGCGAACCTCGGGTTCCCATTTACCCAGCAGCAGTTGTTCACGCTGGCAGCGATCTCGGGGCTGTCCGGCGCCACGCTGCGCATCCCGGCCTCGTTCTTCATCCGGATCTCCGGCGGCCGCAACACGATCTTCCTGACCACGGCGCTGCTGATGATTCCGGCGCTGGGCACCGGGATCGCGCTCACCGACAAGAGCACACCGCTGTGGGTGTTCCAGTTCATGGCGCTGCTCTCCGGCATCGGCGGCGGCAACTTCGCCTGCTCGATGTCCAACATCAACACGTTCTTCCCGAAGCGGCTGCAGGGCACCGCGCTCGGCATCAATGCCGGCCTCGGCAACTTCGGCGTCACGACGATGCAGATCCTGATCCCGCTGGTGATGACCACCGCGGTGTTCATGACACTCGGCGGCGACCCGATGACCCTGGTGAAACCCTCGGGCACGCTGATCGGCAAGATCCCGGCCGGCACCCCGACCTATATCCAGAACGCCGGCTACATCTGGCTGGTGCTGCTGGTGCCGCTGGCGTTCGCGGGCTGGTTTGGCATGAACAACCTGCTGACCGTGTCGCCGAACATCGGCTCCACCGTGGCAGCGCTCGGCAAGATCCTGCTGCTCTACGGCGTCGCGCTGATCACCGCGGCGATCGGCCTGTATCTGTACCTGCCGGCCACCGGCCTGGGGCTCCTCAACATGTGGGTGGCAATGCCGCTGATCATCATCGCCACGTTGCTGGCGATGAAGCTGGTGGCCTTCGGCGACATGAAGCCGAACCTGAAGAAGCAGTTCGAGATCTTCAAGGACAAGCACACCTGGTCGATGACGCTGCTCTACATCGTCACCTTCGGTTCGTTCATCGGCTTTTCCAATGCACTGCCACTGTCGATCAACGTGATCTTCGGCCAGAGCCACGTTATCGGACCCGACGGCGTACTCAAGCACCTGCCGAATCCGAACGCGCCGTCGGCTCTGACCTACGCGTGGATCGGCCCCTTCGTCGGCGCGCTGATCCGGCCTTTGGGTGGCTGGATCTCCGACAAGGTCGGCGGCTCGATCGTCACGCAGATCATCTCGGTCGTGATGGTGATCGCCTCGGCGGCCGTCGGCTACGTGATGATGCTCGCCTACGGTTCGGCTACGCCCGAACAGTACTTCCTGCCGTTCATTGGGCTGTTCATCGTGCTGTTCGCCGCCAGTGGCATCGGCAACGGCTCGACCTTCCGCACCGTCGGAGTGATCTTCGACCGCGTGCAGGCCGGACCGGTGCTGGGCTGGACCTCGGCGATCGCCGCCTACGGCTCGTTCATCGCACCGATCGTCATCGGCGAGCAGATCCGGGCCGGCACGCCGCAGTACGCGATGTACGGCTTCGCGATCTTCTATGCGCTGTGCCTGATCCTGAACTGGTGGTTCTACCTGCGCCGCAATGCGTACGTAAAGAACCCCTGATTCCCCTGCTGCGGAGACACTCATGAGTCACTTTCTCGACCGCCTGACGCACTTCACTTTGCCGAAGGAGCCCTTTGCCAACGGCCACGGCGTAGCGACCGGCGAGGACCGCACCTGGGAAGACGGCTATCGCAACCGCTGGGCGCACGACAAGATCGTGCGCTCCACCCACGGCGTGAACTGCACCGGCTCCTGCTCGTGGAAGATCTACGTCAAGGGCGGAATCGTCACGTGGGAAACACAGCAGACCGACTATCCGCGCACGCGTGCCGACCTGCCGAATCACGAGCCACGCGGCTGCGCGCGCGGCGCCTCGTACTCCTGGTATCTGTACAGCGCCAACCGGTTGAAGTACCCGATGGTGCGCGGACGGCTGCTCGAACGCTGGCGCACGGCGCTGAAGGTCGCCAAGTCACCCGTCGATGCGTGGGCCTCGATCGTCGAAGACCCAGCCGCCCGTCGTGACTACCAGAAGGTGCGCGGCATGGGCGGCTTCGTGCGCTCGAGCTGGGAGGAAGTCAACCAGATGATCGCCGCTGCCAACGTCTACACGATCAAGGTCCACGGCCCGGATCGCGTGATCGGCTTCTCGCCGATCCCGGCGATGAGCATGGTGAGCTACGCGGCCGGCAGCCGGTATCTCTCACTGATCGGGGGCGTCTGCATGAGCTTCTACGACTGGTACTGCGACCTGCCCCCGGCCAGCCCGCAGATCTGGGGCGAGCAGACCGACGTGCCCGAGTCGGCGGACTGGTACAACTCGACCTACATCATCGCGTGGGGCAGCAACGTCCCGCAGACGCGCACCCCGGACGCGCACTTCTTCACCGAGGTCCGTTACAAGGGCGCGAAGACCGTCGCGGTCACGCCGGACTACTCCGAGGTCGCGAAGCTTGCCGACCTCTGGATGCACCCCAAGCAGGGCACCGATGCCGCGCTCGCGATGGCGATGGGCCACGTCGCGCTGAAGGAGTTCTATTTCAACAAGCGTTCCGCCTACTTCGACGATTACGCGCGGCGCTACACCGACCTGCCGCTGCTGCTGCGGCTCGACAACACGACACTGGCGGACGGCAGCAAGGTGGTGGCACCGAGCCGTTACGTGCGCGCGAGCGACTTCGCCGACAGGCTCGGCCAGGACAACAACCCCGACTGGAAGTCGGTGGCCTTCGACGCGGCGGGCCAGGTGGTCGTACCCAATGGCTCGATCGGCTTCCGCTGGGGCCCGGAAGGTCGTGGCGATGTCGGCAAGTGGAATCTCGAGGCGAAGGAAGGTCGAAGCAACACGGACGTGAAAGTCAAGCTCTCGGTGCTCGAAGATGGCGCGCAGAAGCACGAAGTTGTCGAGGTTGCGTTTCCTTACTTCGCGGGCGCCACGACGCCGCACTTTCCGAACAACACGCAGCAGGGCGAACTGAACCGCGCGAAAGTTCCTGCCGTGCGACTGCGCCTGGCCGACGGCAGCGAGGCGCTCGTCGCCACGGTGTTCGACCTGCAGGTCGCGCAGTACGGCATCGATCGCGGGCTCGGCAGCGGAGCGAAGGACTACAACGACAACGCGCCCTACACGCCGGCCTGGCAGGAGAAGATCACCGGCGTGCCGCGCGACCAGGTCATCACGGTGGCGCGCCAGTTTGCCGACAACGCCGACAAGACCCACGGCAAGTCGATGATCATCATCGGTGCGGCGATGAACCACTGGTACCACGCCGACATGAACTACCGCGGCGTCATCAACCTGCTGATGATGTGCGGTTGCGTCGGCCAGAGCGGTGGCGGCTGGGCGCACTACGTCGGCCAGGAAAAGCTGCGGCCGCAGACCGGCTGGACCGCACTCGCGTTCGCGCTCGACTGGATCCGCCCGCCGCGCCAGCAGAATTCCACCTCGTTCTTCTATGCGCACACCGACCAGTGGCGCTACGAGAAGCTGGACGTCGCGGAGGTCCTCTCGCCGCTGGCGGACAAGAAAGCCTTCGGCGGCAGCCTGATCGACTACAACGTACGCGCCGAGCGCATGGGCTGGCTACCAAGCGCTCCGCAGCTGAAGACCAACCCGCTGAAGGTCGTGACGGATGCGCAGGCCGCGGGCATGGAGCCCAAGGACTACGTCGTGCGGGCGCTCAAAGACGGCAGCCTGCAGATGAGCTGCGAGGACCCGGACGCGCCGCAGAACTGGCCGCGCAACCTCTTTGTCTGGCGCAGCAACCTGCTGGGCTCGAGCGGCAAGGGCCACGAGTACTTCTGCAAGCACCTGCTCGGCACCGAAAACGGCGTGCAGGGCAAGGACCTCGGCAAGGATGACGCCAAGCCGACCGAAGTCGAGTGGCACGCGCAGGCGCCGGAGGGCAAGCTCGACCTGCTGGTCACGCTCGACTTCCGCATGAGCACGACGTGCCTGTATTCGGACATCGTGCTGCCGACCGCCAGCTGGTACGAGAAGAACGATCTCAACACCAGCGACATGCACCCGTTCATCCATCCGCTGTCGGCGGCGGTGGACCCGGTGTGGCAATCCCGCTCCGACTGGGAGATCTACAAAGGGTTCGCCAAGGCATTCAGTGAAGTCTGCGTCGGCCACCTCGGCGTCGAGAAGGAAGTGGTGCTGACGCCGCTGATGCACGACACGCCGGCCGAGCTGGCGCAGCCGCTCGACGTAAAGGAGTGGAAGAAGGGCCAGTGCGAACTGATCCCGGGCAAGACGGCGCCGCAGATCGCGGTGGTCGAACGCGACTATCCGAACGTCTACAAGCGCTTCACTTCGCTCGGCCCCCTGATGGCCAAGGCCGGCAACGGTGGCAAGGGCATCGGCTGGAACACGCAGACCGAGGTCCAGCAGCTCGGCGAACTGAACGGTGTCGACGTCGATGGCCGTCCGCGGATCGTCAGCGATGTCGATGCCTGCGAGGTGATTCTGCAGCTTGCCCCGGAGACGAACGGACACGTCGCCGTCAAGGCCTGGGAGGCGTTGTCGAAGATCACCGGGCGCGAGCACGCGCACCTCGCGCTGCACCGCGAGGACGAGAAGATCCGCTACCGCGACGTGCTGGCGCAGCCACGCAAGATCATCAGTTCGCCCACTTGGTCAGGTCTTGAAAGCGAGAAGGTCTCGTACAACGCCGGCTACACCAACGTCCACGAACTGATCCCGTGGCGCACGCTCACCGGCCGGCAGCAGTTCTACCAGGATCACCCTTGGATGATCGCGTTCGGCGAAGGCTTCTCGAGCTACCGCCCGCCAGTGGACCTGAAGACGACCTCGGGCATCCACAACATCAAGCCCAACGGCAATCCGGAGATCCTGCTCAACTTCATCACGCCGCACCAGAAGTGGGGCATTCATTCCACCTACAGCGACAACCTGATGATGCTGACGCTGAATCGCGGCGGCCCGGTGATCTGGCTGAGCGAGGATGACGCGAAGAAGGCGGGCATCGAGGACAACGACTGGGTCGAGCTCTTCAACATCAACGGCGCGATCGCGGCGCGCGCGGTGGTCAGCCAGCGCGTGAACCCCGGCATGACGATGATGTACCACGCGCAGGAAAAGATCATCAACACGCCGGGTTCTGAAATCACAGGCGTGCGCGGCGGCATCCACAACTCGGTGACGCGCATTGTCACCAAGCCGACCCACATGATCGGCGGCTACGCGCAACTGTCCTACGGCTTCAACTACTACGGGACCATCGGCACCAACCGCGACGAGTTCGTCGTGGTGCGCAGGATGAAGAAGGTCGACTGGCTCGATACGCCGCGCGACGACTATCTCGCGAAGGCCTACCAGTCACAGGGCGAGAACCCCTAGCCAACGCCGATCAGAAGGGAGCTGAACATGAAAGTACGCGCACAGATCGGCATGGTGCTGAACCTCGACAAGTGCATCGGGTGCCACACCTGCAGCGTCACCTGCAAGAACGTCTGGACCAGCCGGCCGGGTGTCGAGTACGCCTGGTTCAACAACGTCGAGACCAAGCCCGGAATCGGATACCCGAAGGAATGGGAGAACCAGGACAAGTGGAACGGTGGCTGGGTCCGCAAGTCCGACGGCTCGATCGTGCCGCGGCAGGGCGGCAAGTGGCAGCTTCTGATGAAGATCTTCGCCAACCCGAACCTGCCGGAGATCGACGACTACTACGAACCCTTCACCTTCGACTACGACCACCTGCACTCGGCGCCCGAGATGAAGGCGGCACCGACCGCACGGCCGCGTTCGCTGATCACCGGCCAGCGGATGGAGAAGATCGTGTGGGGCCCGAACTGGGAGGAGATCCTCGGCGGCGAGTTTTCCAAGCGCAGCAAGGACCGTAACTTCGACGACATCCAGAAGGACATCTACGGCCAGTTCGAGAACACCTTCATGATGTACCTGCCGCGGCTGTGCGAGCACTGCCTGAACCCGGCGTGCGTCGCGAGTTGTCCGTCAGGCTCGATCTACAAGCGCGAGGAAGACGGCATCGTGCTGATCGACCAGGACAAGTGCCGCGGCTGGCGCATGTGCGTCTCCGGCTGCCCGTACAAGAAGATCTACTACAACTGGAAGAGCGGCAAGGCCGAGAAGTGCATCTTCTGCTACCCGCGGATCGAGGCGGGCCAGCCAACCGTATGCAGCGAGACCTGCGTCGGCCGCATCCGCTACCTCGGCGTGCTGCTGTACGACGCCGACCGGATCGAGGAAGCCGCCAGCGCCGAGCACGACCGCAACCTGTACTCGGCGCAGCTCGGCATCTTCCTCGACCCGAGCGACCCGCGCGTGATCGAGCAGGCCCGCGCCGACGGCATCCCCGAGGCGTGGCTAGCCGCGGCGAAGGCCTCGCCCGTCTACAAGATGGCGGTCGACTGGCGCGTCGCACTGCCGCTGCATCCCGAGTACCGCACGCTGCCGATGGTCTGGTACATCCCGCCGCTGTCGCCGGTCACATCGCACGCGCAGGCGGGCGAAATCAGCATGAACGGCGAACTGCCCGACGTACGCAGCCTCCGCATCCCGCTGAAATACCTCGCGAACCTGCTGACTGCAGGTGACGAAGAGCCGGTGGCACGCGCGCTCGAACGGATGATGGCGATGCGGGTCTTCATGCGCAGCCGCCACGTCGACGGGGTCGACAAGCCCGCCGTGCTCGAACGCGTCGGCCTGACGCGTGCCGAAGTCGAGGACATGTACCGCGTGATGGCAATCGCGAATTACGAGGACCGCTTCGTGATTCCGACGACGCACCGCGAATATGCCGAGAACGCGTTCAACGTGCGTGGCGGTTGCGGCTTCAGCTTTGGCAACGGCTGCAGCGAAGGCGTCACCGAGACCAGCCTCTTCGGGAGCGAAAAGAAGCGGACGATCCCCATCAAGGCGACGGTGTGACGATGAAGCCATTCGACTCTGCCCTACCGAAGATGACTCATACGCTGCGCGCATTGGCCTGGCTGCTGCGCTACCCCGACCCCGAGCTGCGCGCGCTGCTGCCGCAGTTGCGTGACGCACTGCACGCGGAGGCCGCGCTCGATGCCGGTCGGCTGGTGGAGCTGGACGCGCTGGTCGGCCAACTCGCCAGCATCGCTCCACTGCGCACCGAAGCCGAGTATGTCGAGCTCTTCGATCGCGGCCGCCGCACCGCGCTGCACCTGTTCGAGCACGTGCACGGCGACAGCCGCGACCGCGGACCCGCGATGGTCGACCTGGCGCAGACCTACGAGCGTGCCGGCCTGTACCTCGCACCGGGAGAGCTGCCCGACTACCTGCCCGTCGTACTGGAGTTCGCCAGCACACAGCCGCCCGTCCAGGCGCGCGAGTTCCTGCGCGAAATCGCCCATGTCGTGCGGGCGATCTTCAGCGCATTGTTGGAGCGCCAGAGCCCCTACGCCAGCGTGCTGGCCGCGGTGCTCGACCTGGCCGGCGAGCGCGCCGAACGAGTCGCCCTTCCCACTGAGCCGGCGATCGATGAGAGTTGGGCCGAGCCCGAAGCCTTCGGCGGATGCAGCGCCCAGGGCCAGTCGCGCCCGAACGATGTGCAGCCGGTGCATGTCGTCCGCCCTGCCCGCGCAACAAACCGCGCGGCGGCCTGAGGAGATAGCCATGAACCTGCTCAACAACTTCTTCTTCAACGTCTACCCCTACCTCTGCCTGGCGTTCTTCTTCATGGGCAGCCTGGCCCGCTTCGACCGCGACCAGTACACGTGGAAGAGCGATTCCTCGCAGATGCTGCGCGCAAAGCAGCTGCGCTGGGGCAGCAATCTGTTCCACATCGGCATCCTGTTCCTGCTGTTCGGCCATACCGTGGGCCTGCTGACGCCGCACTGGGTCTACGAGCCCTTCATCAGCGCTCCGACCAAGCAGCTGTTCGCCATCGTCTCCGGAGGCATCGCGGGAACGATGTGCTTCATCGGGCTGACGATGCTCCTGCATCGGCGGATGTTCGACCCTCGCATCCGGTTGACCAGTCACCGCACCGATCTCGCGATCCTGATCATCCTGTGGATCCAGCTGCTGCTCGGCCTCATCACGCTGCCGCTGTCCTATGCGCACCGCGTCGACGCGCATGCGATGCTGATCCTGTCCAGCTACCTGCAGGGGGTGGCAACGTTCCGGCCCGATGCCAACCTGCTGACGGAGATCGCGTGGCCGTTCAAGGTGCACATGGTGCTGGGCATGACGATCTTCCTGCTGCTGCCGTTCAGCCGGCTGGTACACGTATGGAGTGGGCTGGCAACAGTGGCCTACCTGTTCCGCCCGTACCAGATCATGCGATCGCGGCGCCTGAACGTGCCGGTTGGCCAGAACACACCGAGTCGCGTGTCATGACGGTTGAATCCATTGCCTTGACCGAGCGGACTGTTGCGCACGGCATGCCGAGCGTGGACGGCGTGCCGATCGGTGCACACGACGAGACTTTGACGGCGGAGGACCTGCGCAGCCGTGCAGGCGTCGAGCTGTTACGACAGGCTGCGATGCGTGCGGGCCTGCTCGCGCAAGACGATCCGGCACCGAAGCGCGGCGTCATCACCGAGGCTGCTGCCAATGCCATCGACGCGCTGCTCGAGCGCGAACTCGTGCGGCCGGTCGCCGACGATCAGGTCTGCCGACGCTTTCATGCCGCCAACGCCAACCGTTACGCCGTCGGCGAGCGGGCGCGTCTGCGTCACGTGCTGTTCGCGGTCACGCCCGGCGCGAACGTCGACGCGCTGCGGAGCCGCGCCGAAGCCTGCCTGCTGGATCTTCGCGCCCGGACGCATGGCGAGGTCGACCGCTTCGCGCCGGCGGCGGCGCAGCTGTCCAACTGCCCGAGCGCGCAGGACGGCGGTCTACTCGGCTGGCTGACCTCGGCCGAGTGCGCGCCGGAGTTCGCCAGCGAAGTGTTCGGGCATCCGGAGGTCGGCGTGCTGCCGCGGCTGGTACGCAGCCGTTTCGGTTTCCACGTGGTCGAAGTGCTGGAACGCGACGCCGGCGCGGTGCCGCCCTACGAGGTGGTCAAGGACGCCGTGCGGCAGACACTCGACCGCCAGGCGTTCGCCACCGCGCTGCGTCAGTACGTCCAGCGTCTGGCCGGCCAGGCCAGACTCGAAGGCGTCGACCTCGCTGCGGCCGATACGCCGCTGGTGCAGTAGTTCACGCGGAACGCGCGATGCCGGACGAGTTGCTCGAACGGCTGCGGCGTTTCAAGAGCGACGCCTTTCCGAAATACCGCGACCAGTTCCAGCAACTCGTCGACGACGGCCAGCAGCCGCTGACGCTGTTCATCGGCTGCAGCGACTCGCGCATCGTGCCTTACCTGCTGACGGGCTCCGGACCGGGGAACTCTTTCTCGTCCGCAACGTCGGCGCGTTCGTGCCGCCCTACGATCAATCGCAAGGCTTTCACGGCACGGCCGCGGCGATCGAGTTCGCGGTGCTGAACCTTGAAGTTCGCCGCATCATCGTGTGCGGCCACAGCCACTGTGGCGCGGTGCGTGCCCTCTACGGTGAGGTGCCGCCCGCGGCCCAGAATCTCGTGCAGTGGCTCGAACTCGGGCGCGAGGCGGCCCTGCCCGTGGCCGAGCCGGGCCCCGAGGTCCTGCGCCGCACCGAGCAGCGCGCCGTCGTGCTGCAGCTCGAGCGGCTGATGAACTATCCGATGGTGCGCGAACGGGTCGAGGCCGGCACGCTGACGCTGCACGGCTGGTACTACGTGATCGAGGACGGCGAAGTGCACGTCTTCGACGTCGGGCTCGGAAGCTTCATACCGGCCTCGCAGGCCGAGCACGCCGGCACTGGACCCTACCTGCATCAGGCCCAGCTCCCGCTCGACAGCAGCGGTGTGCCGGCGGCTGAAGTCTGAGGTCTCGATGAAGGCGGTTCCGCTCCCTGTGCTCGGCGCCACCCGGACCGCGGTGGCCGACGCGCCGTCGCACGCACAGCGCCTATCGCTGGCGAGCCTGTGGTTCGCGCCCCACCGCATCGCCTTCTTCGTCGCCACCGCGCTGCTGCTCGCGGTGTCGTTCGGCTGGACCTCGATGCTGGTTGCACCGCACACCGGCACGAACGTCGTCACCGCGCTGCCGCCGACGACCGCGCATGCGTTCGTTTTCGCGGCGGCGTACATGCCGCTCTACATTACCGGCTTCATGTTCACCGCCGGTCCGCGCTGGCTGCAGGTGACCCCGCCGCCGGCCGAGCGGCTGCGCTGGCCACTCGCTTTGCATATCGGCGGCATCGCCCTGTTGCTGGCCGGCACGTTCGCCGGCGCCGCGCTCGCGGCATTCGGCGCCTTGCTGCTGGTGATCGCTTGGACCACGATCGGCATCGCTTATGCCGCGCTGGTGCGCGCCAGCCCGGTCGCCGACCGCCTGCACGCCCGCTGCGTCGTTCTGTTCTGGGCCGTGGGCATCGCCGCGGCGCTGCTGTTCGCCGCCGGACTCGGCACCCACCACTATGGCGCGGCCGGCCTGGCCGCATGGCTATTGCTGTTCGGGTCGGTCGGCCCGATCAGCGTGACCGTCGCGCACCGGATCCTGCCATTTTTCACCTCGAGCGCAGTCGCCGGGTTGGTGCCCTGGCGGCCGAACTGGGTACTGGCGCTGCTGCTCGCTGCGATGATCGGACTGGGCGTCGTGCTCTACGCGCCGCGGTTCGAAGCGCTGCGCGGCGCCGCAGCGTGGCTTGCCATCGTGCCGGCGGCGGTCGCAGGCAGCGCGCTGGCCGCGCTGGCGATCCGCTGGGGCCTGATGCAAAGCCTGCGCGGACCGTCGCTGCGCCTGCTGGCGATGCTGCACCTCGCGTTCGCCTGGCTGCCGCTCGCGCTGCTACTGGCGGCGGCCGACGCCGGCCTGCGGCTTGCGCTCGGCGGAGGCGGGCTCGGGCTGGCGCCATTGCATGCCCTGACGCTCGGCATGCTCGGCAGCCTGGTGTTCGCAATGGTCACGCGCGTGATCCGCGGCCACGGCGGCATCGCGCTGGTCGCGGACAACCTGGTCTGGTTTCTATTCTGTCTGCTGCAGGTCGCGACGCTTCTGCGGATTGCGAGCCCGCTCGCACCGGCCACGGGCGGCGTGCTCGCAACGGCCGCCGTGATCGTCTGGACAGCAGTCTGGATTGCCTGGGCGTTCGTGCATCTTCCGATCCTGATGAAGGCCCGCGCCGGCGGCGAACCCGGATAGCAACTGCCTGCAAGCACCGCCATTCAACTTGAAAAAAGACTGAACCAAAGAAGAGGGCCATCGTGACGACAGCCAACACCATCAAACCGGCGCTCAGCCGCGAGCAGATCTCGGCCCTGGCCGCGAGCACGATCGCCTTCGCCGTGAACTTCGCGGTCTGGGTGATGTTTTCCATCATCGGGGTCAAGATCAAGGCAGAGCTCAATCTCAGCGAGACCGAGTTCGGCCTGCTGGTGGCCACACCGATCCTGACCGGGTCGCTGATACGCCTGCCGCTGGGCATCCTCACCGACCGCTACGGCGGACGGATCGTGTACTTCTTCCAGATGCTTGCCGTGGTGGTCCCGACCTGGATGCTGTCGTATGCCACCGAGTACTGGGAATACCTGGTGCTGGGGCTCTTCGTCGGCGTCGCCGGCGGCTCGTTCGCAGTCGGCATTGCCTATACGTCCGCCTGGTTCAGCAAGGAGCGGCAAGGCACGGCGATGGGGATCTTCGGTGCGGGCAACGCGGGCTCGTCGCTCACCAAGTTCATCGCGCCGATGATCATCGCCGCCTCCGCGACTGCCTCGTGGCGCGCGGTTCCGAAGGTCTATGCGGTCGCGATGCTGGTGATGGCGATTGTGTTCTGGTTCACGACCACTCAGGACCCGCTGCATCGGAAGGACGCGCAGCAGGGCCGCAAGGTTCCCAAGCTGTCGGAACAGCTGTTGCCCCTGCTCGACCTTCGCGTCTGGCGCTTCGGGCTTGCCTACTACTTCGTGTTCGGCGCCTTCGTCGCGCTGGCGCTGTGGCTGCCCAAGTACTACGTCGGCGAATTTGGCCTGCCGCTGGCGACCGCGGCGTTCCTGACGATCCTGTTCGACCTGCCGTCAGGAGCCATCCGTGCGCTGGGCGGATGGGCGTCCGACAAGTGGGGCGGGAATACTGTCACCTGGTGGGTCATGTGGGTCAGCCTGATCTGCATGTTCATCCTGAGCTATCCGCCCACGACCATGATCATCCACGGCATCAGGGGCGACGTCGCGGTGGAAATCGGCGTGGGTGTCGTGATGTTCACGGTGCTGATCTTCATCGTCGGACTGGCACAGGGCTTTGGCAAGGCCAGCGTCTACCGCAGCCTCGCGGACCACTACCCGACCAACATGGGCGTCGTGGGCGGCCTCGTCGGCGTCATCGGCGGCCTGGGCGGGTTCACGCTGCCGATCATGTTCGGCGTCGCGGCCGACGTCATCGGGGTGCGCAGCAGCTGCTTCATGCTGATGACCCTCGTGATCATCGTCACGATGGTCTGGATGTGGGTCGCCGAGCGCAACGAGCGCGAAGGCATCCTTGCCAAGCATGCCGATGCCCGCGCAGCGCTGGAAGGCGCGGATCTCGAGCCGAGGGGCCGACGCCGCCACGTCCTCGTCGACTGGAGGCCGGACGACGAGGGGTTCTGGGCGGCGACGGGCCGGCGCATCGCGACCCGCAACCTGCTCGTGTCGATGCCCGCGCTGCTGCTGGCGTTCGCAGTCTGGGTGGTGTGGAGCGTGATCGTCGTCGAGCTGCCGCGCATCGGCTTCAAGTTCACGACCAACCAGCTCTTCTGGCTGGCGGCACTGCCCGGGATCTCGGGTGCGGTGTTCCGCGCGCTGTATTCGTTCGTCGTACCGATCTTCGGCGGGCGCAACTGGACAGTGTGGAGCACGACGATGCTGCTGCTGCCGACGCTGTGGATCGGCTTCGCAGTCCAGGATCCGAACACCAACTACGCCGTGTTCGCCGCGATCGCGCTGATGTGCGGCCTGGGCGCAGGCAATTTCTCGTCCTCGATGGCACACATCAGCTTCCTCTACCCGAAGCGCCTGCAGGGCACCGCGCTGGGCGCGAACGCCGGGGTGGGCAACCTCGGTGTCGGCCTGGCGCAGCTCATTGCGCCGCTTGCGATGTACGGTGGCGCGCTGCTCGTCATGGGCGGCAGCGCGCAGTCGCGCGAGATCGCGGGTGCGGTGGTGCCGGTGTGGGTGCAGAACGCCGGCTTCATCTGGGTGCCGCTGATTGTGCTGGCCGTGATCGCGGCGTGGTTCGGCATGGACAACATCGCCACCGTGCGGGCCGGTTTCGCCGAACAGGTGGCGATCCTCCGCAACCGGCAGCAGTGGCGGATGAGCTGGCTCTACCTGGGCACCTTCGGCTCGTTCATCGGCCTGGCAGCGGGCTTCCCGATGCTGGTCAACACCCAGTTCCCGACGGTCGACGCATTCGCTTTCGCGTTCGTCGGACCGCTGCTCGGCGCGCTGGTGCGACCGATTGGCGGCTGGCTGGCCGACCGCGTCGGCGGGGCCCGGATCACGGTGGGCGTCTTCCTCGTGATGACGATCGCGCCGCTCGTGGCTGCAATCTTCCTTCCGGGTGCGAGCACCGGCGGTAGTCTGATGGGTTTCGTGCTGGCGTTCATCGCGATGTTCATCGCGGCAGGAGTGGGCAACGGCTCGACGTTCCGGATGATCCCGATCATCTTCCGCACGCTGCGCGAGCGCGGCGTCAAGGACCCGAACGATAAGGCGGCGATGGAAGCGGCCCGCCGCGTCGGTGCCACCGAAGGGGCGGCGACGCTGGGCTTCAGCTCCGCCGTCGCGGCGCTCGGCCTCGCCTTCATCCCGATCGCCTACGGCACGTCGATCAACCTGACGGGCAGCCCGGTGGCCGCACTGGTGTTCTTCAGCGTGTTCTACCTGAGCTGCCTGGTCGGGACCTGGCACTGGTACGCGCGCCGGGGCGCCGAGGTGTCATGCTAGGAAGCAATTCGACGCATCCGTGGGAGATCGGTTGGGGTTTTCGGCGGTCCAACCCGCGGTAGACCCTCCGTAAGGCTTGCCCATGACATCGACGATCGAGTTTCGCAGCCCCGGCGCCAGCTTCGACGAGCCGATTGAGATGTGGCTCGGCTGCCACCAGCGCGTGCGCCGCTTCGCCGCCCTGCTCGGGCGGTTGAAGGCGCACGTGGAGACGAGCGGGGCCGACGACGAAGCGCAAGTGGGCGCGGCATCGATCCGCCGCTACTTCAACGAGGCCGCGCCACGCCACCACGAGGACGAGGAGGTCGACATGTTTCCCCGGTTGCGCGAGCGCGGCACCGACGCCGCGACCCTGGCCGTGCTCGAGCGCATCGAGGCCGAACACCTTGCGATGGCCGCGCTGTGGCGCGAACTCGACCCCGTGCTCGCGCGCATCAGCGCGGGCCAGCATGCAGCGCTGGACGCGACGCTGGTGTCGCGCTTCGCATCCACGTACGACGCTCACATCGAGGCGGAAGAGACAGTCGTGCTGCCGGCGCTCAAGCGTGCACTCCGCCCCGCCGACTGGACTGCCGTCGGCCGCGCGATGGCCGAGCGCCGCGGGCTCGACTGGACGATCGAGCCGCAGGCGTAACGAAGACACGTCATTGCTCGGTCGCGAACGACTATCCTGCGACACGCCATCGCACGCCTCGTGGACCCCGGATTGGAAAGCCTGTACGACACTGTTGGAGGCCGACGACCTGGAGACGGACGCAGAACCGTTCACGCGGGCCGATTTGTACGCACCGGACGACCCCGACGCCGACCGGTTTCTCTACCTGCTCAACGGCTGGATCGAGCTGACGATGGTGCTTAACGAACTGGCCCGCAGCATGGGGCAACTCGACTTCTACCCGTTCGTGATGTCCCGCCCGGTAGTGGCGAAGCTGCAGTTCGTGCACCTCGTGGTGCAGGACGCCCGGAGCCACGTCGCCGCAATGCCCTAGCGTATTGGCGACGACGAGTCGTCATCAGGACACCGCGGTCGGGCGATCGCCGAGCGGACGACCCGCGACCTGCACCACCCCAAGACTGTCATTGCCCGATCAGTACAACCGGACGGCCACGTCGAAGTGCCAGGTCCGGCGGATTTCGATCACATCGAACTCGCGGGCCAGTGCCGGAGGGAAGGCCTGGTAAGGCAACTGGCTCTGCACAATGCGACGTACCGCTTCGTCGATTTCGGCTACTCCACTGGAGACAACGAACGTCACCGATTCGACGGATCCGTCGCTGCGAATGGCCACCGTCACCATCGGGTTCCTGTGAGGCTGCTTCGCCACCTCGCGGACCATGTCTACTGTCATGTTGAGCTCGATCTTCCGGGCCCAGGCTTCCGCGTAGCGCACGAGCTCCGCGTTGGAGTCGGTGCGACCCAACAGCCTGCCTCGGCGTGCGCTGCTTAACGAGAGTGGGAGCAAAGGCGTCTGGCGCGCAGCGGCCGACGCCGCATCGCGCCGGCCGGCTTCCTCGTCCAGCTGTCGGCCGATTGCCCTAAGTCTTTCTTCCCGTCTTTCCGCTGTCCGTGCTGCTTCCTGCCGTGCGGCCTCCTGGCGCGCGGTTTCCTGCCGTGCGGCCTCCTGGCGCGTTGCTTCCTGGCGCGCTGCTTCCTGGCGCGTTGCTTCCTGGCGCGCTGCTTCCTGGCGCGCTGCTTCCTGGCGCGCTGCTTCCTGGCGCGCTGCTTCCTGGCGCGCTGCTTCCTGGCGCGCTGCTTCCTGGCGTGCTGCTTCCTGGCGCGCTGCTTCCTGGCGCTCTGCCTCCTGTCGCGCCGCCTCCTGTCGCGCTGCTTCCTGCCGCGCTTCTCGTGCGGCCTCCTCGCGCTCAGCCTCCAGACGCGCAGCCTCGAGACGTGCCGCTTCTTGACGGGCTGCGTCCTGCCGTGCCGCCTCCAGTTCTTCCGCCTGCTGTCGTGCCTCCTGCCTGGCACGATCAAGCTCGGCCGGTTCAGCGGCTACCCGCGCGGCGTTGCCAGTCTCTCGAAGCGGTGGGGTGGCAGGCTGCGGGCTCGAGGCATACGGCGCTGCCGCGACCGCAGGCTCTGGCACCGCTGCAGGGGCGGGCACGAACTCCGGTGCCACATCGGGCCGCGCAACGGCGATCACCGGCGGCGCGGGAATCGCCGGGGGCGCCGCGTCACCGGACGGATCGACGCGCGCAGGTGCTTTCCTGGCAGGAGCCGCGCTGGTCGCAGACTCCGGCGTTCGATCGACTGTTGCCTTCGGACCGGTCGGCTGCACGATCGGCACTGCTGCCGGCCGTATCACCACCGCAGCAGGCGCGGATGGCCTCGCCGTCGGCCTATCGGCAGCAGACCGCTCGACTGGCACTTTCTGCAACGGCTCGCCGGCCTCGACGCGCCGCGGAACCAACATGACCCGCAGAGTGGGCGCCTCGATCCGTCGCTCTCGCCAGGGGAAGGCGAAGCCGGGAGGCCCGAGTCCCTCGCCACCGAAGATCAGGCTCAGCAGCAGCGCGTGAAACAGCAAAGAAAGCAGGAGTGCGAGGGTCTGCCGCCTGCGTTCAGCGTTCATGCCTGGACTCGTCCGCGGCTGTCCACGCGGTGCAGGATGGGCCCTCGCCCTGTGCAACTCTCGACCTGATGGACCCACCGGTCTTGGCCTCGCCAATTTTTCTCGGAGACAATCGTGAACTGCATCCCGTCCCTTGCCTATCCACGCGCGTCAAGCGAGAGGGAGATTCTCACGGTTGCGAACGAGCTGTCGACGCGCGAGCAGCCATTGCGCATCAAACGAGACACCCGGCGCACTCGCCGGGCCATCCTGCACCACAAGGAAATGATGCCGCAGTTCGATCAGCGCGCGACCTACCGGCTCAACTGGGACAACATCGCCGTAGGCCTGACGATGTTCATTCTCGGCCTGTTCAAGAAGACGGTGATCGCCGACGACATGGCTGGCTTCGCCACGCCGGCCTTCAGCGCGGCCGCCGCCGGCACGCCGTTGACTTTGCTCGAGGCCTGGGGCGCAGCGCTCGCGTACACGTTCCAGATCTACTTCGACTTCTCCGGCTACACGGACATGGCGCTCGGCGCGTCGCGCATGTTCGGCATCATCTTGCCGCTGAATTTCTGCTCGCCGTACAAGGCGAGCAGCATCATCGACTTCTGGCGGCGCTGGCACATTACGCTGTCGCGCTTCCTGCGCGACTACGTCTACATCGCCGTCGGCGGCAATCGCACATCGAGCGCGGGGCGCTACCGGAACCTGCTGCTGACGATGCTGATCGGCGGGCTCTGGCACGGCGCCGAATACCGAGGCGTTAAGCAGGATTCTCTGAGCGGGAGGGCCCCGGGAATCGATCCGCTAACGAGACTAGTCGGAGCCGCCACGGACGTCGCGGTCGAACTGCATCGCGCTGCCGGCAGCGATCAGCGTCATTCGGCGAGCGATTTCCGCGCTGAAGCGCCCCCAGTAAGTGCCCGAATTGCGTTTGACCGTCGCGGCGCCTCGCTGCTCGCTTCTCCATTGGCCGAACAGTCCGGCAATGGCTTACTGAGGACTCGAGCGAAGTCCGTAGATCTTGCCGCCGACCATCAGGTATTCGACACGGAACACGCGCTGGTCACCGCCGGCCAGCGCATAGCCGATAACCTCCACGCGATCGCCGGGCTTGAGCTCGGTGACGCTCCATGCCGACATGCGCGACAGCGGCGCAAGTTCGACCTCCCAGTCACCGGCGGCCTTGGCGGGAACGATCGCCTTCCGGAAGATGCCGCCACTGTCGACTGACTGACTCTGCGACGGCGCCTTCCGACTGGCCAGATCGGCCGGAACGACGAGCCCGGCCGGCACGGTGAGCACGAACTCGGCGTGCGGGTTCTGCCAGCGCACGGACTTCACAGTTCCGGCGAGGTAAAGCGGCTTGTCCTGGTCGAAACTGGACCAGCCATGATGTCCGAGAACTGGCGCAGCAGCGAGCGCCAACGCGGCGAGAACGAGGTGACGGCGATGAATCACGGCAATTCCTAATGGAAGGTTGAGATCAGATATAGGCAATCATGCGGCCGGACGCGATGACGGCGAACCAGAGGGCAAGCGACAGGCCGGCCTGCCATCGCGCGATGCGGTCATGTCGCCGCAACGAATCGCGTGCATGAAACACGACGGCATTCGCGAGCGCCATCAGGATCAATACCAGCTTCACCCGGAAAGCAGGATTGGCGGCAAGCTGCACGGCATCGGAGATGAAGAGCAAGGAACCCGCCAAAGCCGCCGTCGCGAACGCAGGGACGGCAATGCGCACCACCAGGCGGCCAAGCGCTACGTGCGAGAGTGTCGGCTTGCGCACCGAATACACGCAGTTCGAGAACCAGCAGACTGCCCACGAGCGTGGCGAACGCTGCAATGTGCAGGGTTTCAAGCAGCGGATAGGCCCACACCGACCGGCGAATCGCGTCCGCCAGCGGCCAGGCCTCGATTACGGACCAGTCGATCACCATTCAGTCGTGCAGCGGGTCGCCTGATGACTTCGCGGCGTCCATCGTCCGCCGGAGCGTCAGCGCCGGCGTTTGGAGCCTCCCAGCAAGCCGCCCAGCATGCCGCGCGTGATCTCGCGCGCCAGCGATGACCCCACCGAGCGCGCCGCGCTCTTGGCCGCGGCTTCCACCATGCCCTCGCGCTTGCCGCCGCGCGGACCCGTCGACCCGAACAGGATGTCGCTCAGGCCGTCCATGAAGCCACCGCCGGATGTGCCACCTGCCGCCTGCCCTCCGGAAGTCGTCGCTGTACCAGCCGCCCTTGCCGGCGGGCAGCGTCTCTCCCCCACCGGCACGCGCCTTCAGCTGTTCGTGTGCAGAGTCGCGGTCGACAACCTTGTCGTAGGTGCCAGCCACCACCGAGCCGGCGACGAGCTTCCTGCGATCCTCCGGCGTGATCGGCCCGATCTGCGAACCGGGGGCGAGCACCCAGGCGCGCTCGGTGATGCCCGGTGTGCCCTTGGCGTCGAGGAACGAGACGAGCGCCTCGCCGACGCCGAGTTCGGTGATCGCCTTGGCTGCATCGACCTTCGGATTCGCCCGCATCGTCTCGGCCACCGACTTCACGGCCTTCTGGTCGCGCGGCGTGAACGCGCGCAACGCATGCTGGACGCGGTTGCCCAGCTGGCCCAGCACCTTCTCCGGAATGTCGAGCGGGTTCTGCGTGACGAAGAAGACGCCAACCCCCTTTGAACGGATCAGGCGCACGACCTGCTCGACCTTCTCGAGCAGCGCGGGCGGCGCCTCCGAAAACAGCAGATGTGCCTCGTCGAAGAAGAACACCAGCTTGGGTTTGTCGCGGTCGCCGACCTCGGGCAGGTTCTCGAACAGTTCCGACAGCAGCCACAGCAGGAACGTCGAATACAGCCGCGGGCTGTTCATCAGCTTGTCGGCTGCGAGGATGTTGACCACCCCCTTGCCGTCGACGGTCTGCATCAGGTCGTCGATGTTGAGCATCGGCTCGCCGAAGAACCGGTCACCGCCCTGCTCCTCGATCTGCAGCAGGCCGCGCTGGATCGCGCCGATCGAGGCCGACGAGACGTTGCCGTACTCGGTCTTGATCTTCGCCGCGTTATCGCCGATGAACTGCACCATGGAACGCAGGTCCTTGAGATCGAGCAGCAGCAGGCCGTTGTCGTCGGCGACCTTGAAGACGATCGAAAGCACGCCCTCCTGCGTCTCGTTGAGCCCGAGCAGGCGCGCCAGCAGCAACGGCCCCATGTCGGAGACGGTCGCCCGGACCGGGTGGCCCTGCTCGCCCCAGACGTCCCAGAGCGTGACCGGGCACGCGCCCCACTGCGGCTCGGGCAGCCGGTGCTCGTCCAGGCGCTTCTTCATCTTGTCGCTGAGAGCGCCGGCCTTGGCGATGCCGGTGAGGTCACCTTTCACGTCGGCCATGAATACCGGCACGCCGATGCGTGAAAGACTCTCGGCCAGCTTCTGCAGCGTGACCGTCTTCCCGGTGCCGGTGGCGCCGGTGATGCAACCGTGACGGTTCGCCAGCGCCGGCAGCAGCGCGAGCTCGGTATCGCCGGCCATGGCGATTATCAGCGGTTCGCTCATGATTTCTTCCCCTCGATGCCAGCCGCAGTCTAGCCAATGGCGGTGACGCGGACCGCGCCTGGCCGTCCGCTAGACTGCAATCCTTTCCACGCTTGCGCTTTCGAGCCCCACCATGGCCGGCCATTCAAAATGGGCCAACATCCAGCACCGCAAGAACCGCCAGGACGCCAAACGCGGTTCACTCTGGACCAAGATCATCCGTGAGGTGACCGTCGCAGCCCGTGACGGCGGACCCGACCCGTCGATGAATCCGCGGCTGCGACTCGCGCTCGACAAGGCGCGGCTCGGCAACGTTCCGAAGGACAAGCTCACCAACGCGATCCAGCGTGGCGCCGGCAGGCTCGAAGGGGCGAGCTACGAGGAGATCCGCTACGAGGGCTACGGCATCGGCGGTGCCGCGCTGATGATCGACTGCATGACCGACAACCGGACCCGCACCGTCGCCGAGGTGCGTCACGCGCTGTCGAAGCACGGTGGCAACCTCGGCACCGACGGTTCCGTCGCCTTCAACTTCAAGCATTGCGGACAGCTGGTGTTTGCGCCCGGCACGTCGGAAGAGACGGTGATGGACGCGGCGCTCGATGCCGGCGCCGAGGACATCGTCACCAACGAGGACGGCACGATCGAGGTGATCACCGCGCCGAACGAATTCGAAGCGGTACGTGAAGCCATCGACAAGGCAGGCCTCAAGCCAGAACTGGCCGAAGTCACGATGAAGCCGCTGGCCGAGACGGTGCTCACCGGCGAGGACGCGGAAAGAATGCAGAAGCTGATCGACGCGCTCGACGATCTCGACGACGTGCAGCAGGTCTACACGACCGCGGCGCTCGAGGAATAGGCACGGAGCGCACGGGATGAAGGTTCTGGTCGTGGGTGGCGGGGGACGTGAACACGCGCTGGCCTGGCGGCTGGCGCAGTCCCCTCGCATACAGCGCGTCTACGTCGCCCCGGGGAACGGCGGCACCGCGCGCGACCGTCACCTGAAGAACGTCCCCCACGACAGCCACGAGTCACTGGCTGCATTCGTCAAAGTCAGAAGACATCGCGCTGACGGTGGTCGGCCCCGAGGCACCGCTTGCGAGCGGCATCGTCGATGCGTTCCGTGCACACGGACTCAGGGTCTTCGGCCCGACGCGCGCTGCGGCCCAGCTCGAAAGCTCCAAGGACTTTGCCAAGGCCTTCATGAAGCGCCACGGCATCCCGACCGCGGAGTACCAGAGCTTCACCGAAGCGGCCGCGGCGCGGGCTTATGTACGACAGCGCGGCGCACCGATCGTCGTCGAAGGCCGATGGCCTCGCCGCCGGCAAGGGCGTCGTTGTCGCCGCGACGGTGGCTGAAGCCGAGGCTGCGATCGATTCGATGCTCGTCGGCAACACGCTGGGCGACAGCGGCGCGCGCGTTGTCATCGAGGACTTCCTGCAGGGCGAGGAAGCCAGCTTCATCGTGATGAGCGACGGGCGCAATGCGCTGGCGCTCGCCACCAGCCAGGACCACAAGCGCCTGCTCGACGGCGATCGCGGTCCGAACACCGGCGGCATGGGCGCCTATTCGCCAGCTCCGATCGTCACGCCGACGATCCATGCGCGCGTGATGCGCGAGATCATCCTGCCGACGATCCACGGCATGGCGGCCGACGGGATTCCGTACACGGGGTTCCTTTACGCAGGCCTGATGATCAGTCCCGATGGCGAAGCGCGCACCCTGGAGTTCAACTGCCGCATGGGTGATCCGGAAACACAGCCCATCATGGCGAGACTGAAGTCTGATCTCGTGATGCTGCTCGAGGCCGCGATCGACGGTCGACTCGACCAGGTCGAGGCGGAGTGGGACCGACGCACAGCGCTCGGCGTGGTGGTCGCCGCCGCCGGTTACCCGGACGCGCCACGCAAGGGCGACGCGATCACACGCCTGCCGGAAGACCGCGACGACTGCATCACGTTCCATGCCGGCACGGCACTCAACGGCGACACGCTGGTCACCAGCGGCGGGCGCGTGTTGTGCGTGACGGCGCTGGGCGACACGGTACGCGCGGCGCAGAAAAGCGCGTACGACGCCGTCGAGCGCGTGCAATTCGACGGCATGCAGTACCGCCACGACATCGGTCACCGGGCCCTGCGGCCGCGAACGCTCTAGCGCGCCGCCCGCCGGCTCTCGGACCCCGACAGCCGGCGAAAGGTGCCTTGCGGCACGCTTTCGGCCACAATGCTCGACCTTTGCCCCGGCGCCTCCCTCGGGCGCCGTCGCAGGCCCCTTCTGAACACGCACGAAGATGACCACCACCCCTACACCGTTGAGCAGCACATCGCGCTGAAGCGCGTCTCGTCGATCGCGGCGGCGCCGGATGGCCGCTGGCTTGCCGTCGCCGTGCAGCGCGTGGACCGCGAAGGCGTGAAGTACGTGTCGGACCTCTGGAAGGTGCCGACGGACGGCAGCGCCCCGATCCAACTGACGCGCGGCGACAGCAAGGACGCGGCGCCCTTCTTTCGCCACGATGGGGCGCTCGGCTTCCTGTCAAACCGGCAACCCACTGAGGTGAAGCCGGACGAGGACGCTGAAAAGCGGATGCAGGTCTGGCTCCTGCCGGCCGAAGGCGGCGAGCCCCAGCAGTTGACTGACGAGCCATTGGGCGTCGAGTCATTCCGGTTCGCCAGGCAGGCCGCGGTGCTCGCCTTGTTCGCCCCGGTGCTGCCGGGCGTTGAGCACGACAAGCAACGCGAAACGGCCACTGATCGGCGCAAGAAACACACCAGCGCGCGGCATTTTCGCCAGCAGCCGGTGCGGCACTGGGATCACTGGCTGCACCAGAACGACAACATGGCCGATACGCACCTCATCGTGTGCGCAGCCGACGGCACCAGCCGCGTGGACCTGACACCCGAGGCCCGGCGCGAACTGTCGATCGAGCCGGCGCTCGACGTATCCGCGGACGGCAAGATGATCGCGGTCACCTGGCAGTCAGTCGGCGAAGACCGTGAACTGGATACGGCGATCAGGCTGTTCGACGTGGCGACGAAGGCCGCGCGCACGCTCGGTGCAGCAACGAACACCAACAACGAAACGCCGCTGTTCTCGCCGGACGGCAAGACGCTCGCAGTGGTTCGTTCGACCCGATCAAAATTGAAGGCGATGCGCCCGACGCTGACGCTGATCGACACGGCCAGCGGCTCACTGCGTGAAGTCGGCGCCGCGTTCGACGCGTGGCCGCAACCGGGCGACTGGACCGCGGATGGCAGCAAGCTTGTCTTCACGGCAGACCTGGACGGCCATGTGCCAGTGTTTGCCATCGACACGCAGAGCGAGAAAGTGGAGCGCATCACCGTCGCGCGTAGTGCCGGTTCGCACAGCGACATCACCGTGCTGAAGGACGGCCGCGTGGTCGGGATCCGCTCGACATTCCGCGAGCCGCCGGAGGCCTTCGCGGTGACGCTGCAACCGGATTCACCGCCGCAGACACTGGCGCGCCTGTCGGGCTTTTCGTATCCCGACTGGGTCGAAGTCGAGCACTGCACTACGCCGTCGACCGACGGCACGCCGATCCAGTACTTCGTGACACGGCCCGCCAAGGTCGCGGGCAAGTTGCCGACGTTGCTGTGGATCCACGGCGGTCCCATCGGCATGAGTTCGGATGCCTGGCACTGGCGCTGGAATCCGCTGCTGGCGGTGGCCGCAGGGTATGCCGTCGTCCAGCCGAATCCGCGTGGATCCACCGGCTTCGGCCAGGATTTTGTCCAGGGCATCTGGGGCAATGTCTGGGGCAAGCAGTGCTACGAGGACCTGATGGCGGTGACCGATGCCATCGAGAAGCGCCCTGACGTGGATGCCGATCGCATCATGGCGATGGGCGGCAGCTTCGGCGGCTACATGACGAACTGGATCGGCACGCAGACGCAGCGCTTCAAGTGCCTGATCACGCACGCCTGCGTCACGACGATGGCGCAATTCACCGGCACCACCGACCACCCCGCCTGGTGGTACCTGGAGATGGGCGGCGAGGATCCCTACGCGGAGCCGGACCGGTTCGACCGCTACGCGCCGATCCGCCACATCAAGCAGTGGAAGACGCCGGCGCTGATCATCCACGGCGAACTCGACTATCGCTGCCCGATCAACGAAGGGCTGAACCTGTTCGAAGCGCTGCAGTACCACTGCGTGCCGAGCGAGCTGCTGATCTTCCCGGACGAGAACCACTGGATCCTGAAGCCGCGCAATATCGTCGCGTGGTACGAAACAGTGCTCGGCTTCATCGGCCGGCACCTCAAGGCGGCATGAGCGCCGGCACTGCCGCGCCGGAGTTCGTCGACGCGCAGTCGGTCCGTGAGTACCTGCTCGACCTGCAGCAGCGCATCGTCGGCGTCTTCGAACTGCTCGACGGCAGGCCCTTCCGTGCCGACAGCTGGGAAAAGCCGGCCGGCTCGCCGCTGGGCGGTGGCGGGCTCACACGCATCATCGAAGAAGGCAACCTGCTCGAGCGCGGGGGCGTCGGCTTTTCGCATGTCGTCGGATCGAAGCTTCCGCCCTCGGCCACGGCGCAGCGGCCGGAACTGTCGGGCCGCGGATTCGAGGCGATGGGTGTGTCGCTGGTGTTCCACCCGCGCAACCCCCATGTGCCGACCGTGCACATGAACGTGCGGTTCTTCATCGCCAAGGCCGAAGGCCAGCCGGACGTGTACTGGTTCGGTGGCGGCATGGACCTGACGCCCTACTACGCGACCGAGGATGACGCACGCCACTTTCACGCCACCTGCAAGCAGGCGCTGCAACCTTTCGGCGAGGACAAGCACCTGCGTTTCAAGAAGTGGTGCGACGAGTACTTCTTCCTGAAACATCGCAACGAACCGCGCGGCATCGGCGGCGTGTTCTTCGACGACTTCCACGAGCTGGGCTTCGACCGTAGCTTCGCGATGATGCGCGCCGTCGGCGATGCTTTCCTCGATGCCTATGTGCCGATTGTCGAGCGCCACCGTCACCGCGAGTACGGCCCGCGCGAGCGCGAGTTCCAGGCGTACCGGCGCGGTCGCTATGTCGAGTTCAACCTGGTGTTCGACCGCGGCACGCTGTTCGGGCTGCAGTCCGGCGGGCGCACCGAATCGATCCTGATGTCGCTGCCGCCGGTCGTGCACTGGAAGTACGACTGGCATCCCGAGTCGGGCAGTGCCGAGGCGCGGCTCTACAGCGATTTCCTCAAGCCGCGCGACTGGGCGTGATGGTGCTCGACTGATGGAACCGATCGGCCTGCTCGGCGGCAGCTTCGACCCGATCCATGTGGGGCACCTGCAACTCGCGCGCGACGCTCTGGCGAACCTGCCAATCGCCGAGGTGCATTTCGTTCCGGCGGCACAGCCGTGGCAGAAGGAGGACCTGACGCCGGCGGAGCATCGTGCACAGATGCTTAGGCTCGCCATCGACAATGAACTCCCGTTCACGCGGCGCCGCATGATCGTCGATCTTGCCGAAGTCGAACGCGGCGGACCGACCTACACGATCGATACGCTGCGCGACCTGCGCGCCCGGCTCGGACCCGACGTTCCGCTGGTGTTGATCATGGGCGCAGACCAGTTCGAACGCTTCGATACGTGGCGCGAGTGGGAACGCATCCCCGATCTCGCGCATATCGCGGTCGCGCGTAGAGCGGCGGCACCACCGCAACTTAACCCGGTGCTGCAGAAGCTGCGCGACTCGCGCTACCTGAAGTATCCCGGAGACCTGGCCGATAGCCCGGCCGGGCACGTGGTCGATCTCGCGATGACGCCCGTCGACGTGTCAGCGACCGAAGTACGGCGCCTGCTCGGACAGTCGCGCAATCGCCGTCGAGGACGGCCGACTGGCCACTTCAGTGCCACCTCCGGTCCTCGACTATATTCAGGCGCATCACCTCTACATCGGGCCGCATGGACATTAGGAAGCTGCAGCGCGTAATCGTCGACGCGCTCGAGGACGTCAAGGGCCAGGACATTCAGGTCTTCAACACGACGGCGCTGTCGGACATGTTCGACCGTGTCATCATCGCCAGCGGCACTTCGAACCGGCAGACGCGCGCGCTGGCCTCCTCCGTGGCCGAAAAGGTCAAGGCTGCCGGCGGTTCTGTCGTCAGTACGGAGGGCGAGGACACCGGCGAGTGGGTGCTGGTCGACTGCGGCGACGCCGTCGTGCACATCCTGCAGCCGGCCATCCGCGACTACTACAACCTGGAGGAGATCTGGGGCGGCAAATCCGTGCGACTCAAGTCCTTGGTCGAAGCGTCGATAGCGAGTAAGACGACCACGCGCAGGGCACCGGCCCGGAAGCGCTAAGCCCTTTGGCCTCGCCTTTTCGATGAAGATTCTGATCCTGGCGATCGGGCAGAAGCAGCCGGCGTGGGTCGACGCCGCGGTGAAGGACTATCTGGCCCGCTTTCCGGCGGACTTCAGAGTGGAGCTCAGGGAGTTGAAAGCCGAGGCCCGCAACGCTCGCGCAGATGACGCTGAACGCTGCCGCACTGCGGAGTGCGAGCGGCTGCGCGCGGCCGTACCGGCCGGCTCCCACCTGGTGGCGCTCGATGAACGCGGCAAGGACTGGACGACGCGGCAACTCGCCGAGCAACTTGGGCGCTGGCGCGATGGCAGCGACAACGTCGCGTTCGCGATTGGCGGGCCTGACGGTCTCGACGAAGGCCTCCGGCGCGAGGCGCGCCTGCAGCTTCGGCTTTCCAGCCTGACACTTCCGCACGCGCTCGCTCGCGTGCTGCTTGCCGAACAGCTGTACCGCGCCTGGTCGATCCTCGCGCGCCATCCCTACCATCGCGCCTGATGCACTCGGCCATCTACCTCGCCTCCCGCAGTCCGCGTCGCCGCGAGCTGCTGAAGCAGATCGGCGTGAAGTTCGATCCCTTGCTGCTGCGCCTGGCCTCGCCGCGCGGCGGTCCGGACGTCGACGAGGCCCAGCACAGCGGGGAGTCTCCTGCCGAATACGTTGAACGCACCGCCAGCGAGAAGGCAGCCTTCGGGCTCAAGGTGCTCAGCATGCGCTCGATGATCTTTCGGCCAGTGCTCGCCGCTGACACCGTCGTCATTGTCGACGACGAGGTTCTGGCCAAGCCTGCGAACCCAGAGGAGGCTGCCGGCTTCATGCGCCGGCTGTCGGGTCGCAGCCACGAAGTGCGCACGTCGATTGCGCTCGCAATCCAGGGGCCGGTGCTGTGCGCAACCTCGGTATCGACCGTCACCTTCCGCGCACTCGACGATGCCGAGATCAAACGCTACTGCGCGACGCCGGAACCTTACGACAAGGCCGGCGGCTACGGCATTCAGGGCCTCGCCGCCATATTCATCGAGCGCATCGAAGGCAGCTACACCGGCGTCATGGGCCTGCCGCTCTTCGAGACGGCGCGGATGCTGGCGCAGGCGGGAATCAAAGCGCTATAGCGGTCCTCGCGTACGCGACCGCTTCGCGGTCGCACGTGCACTCGGACCGGCACGGTTCGCGCGCAGCGCGAACGGTGCCGGTCGAAGTGCACGTGCATCGGCGAAGCCGATGCGTACACTTCGACCGAATATGGAAGACATTCTCATCAACATCACCCCCCAGGAAACGCGGGTCGCGGTGCTAACGGCCGGCGTCGTGCAGGAACTGCACATCGAGCGCAGCGCGACGCGCGGGCTGGTGGGCAACATCTACCTTGGACGCGTTGCTCGCGTGCTGCCCGGCATGCAGTCCGCGTTCGTCGACATCGGACTCGAGCGTGCCGCCTTCCTGCACGTCGCCGACATCTGGGAGTTCCGCCAGTTCACGCAGGAGAAGCCGCCGCCGATCGAGCGCCTGATCCACGAGGGTGACACCGTCCTGGTGCAGGTGGTCAAGGATCCGATCGGCAGCAAGGGGGCGCGGCTGTCGACGCAGGTGAGCCTGGCCGGCCGCATGCTCGTGTACCTGCCGCAGGACCCTCATATCGGCATCTCACAGCGCATCGAGGACGAGGCCGAACGCACGCAGTTGCGCGACACGCTGAAGCGCCTGGTGCCGCCTGACGAGAAGGGCGGCTACATCATCCGCACCAGTGCCGAGGACGCCAATGAGCAAGACCTGACCAACGACCTCGATTACCTGCGCGTGCTCTGGGGCCGAATCCTCGAGCGCCGGCAGCAGTCCGCGGCGCCGTCGCTGCTCTACCAGGAGCTCTCGCTGGCGCAGCGCGTGCTGCGCGACATCGCCACCGAGGAGACCACGACGATCCATGTCGACTCGCGCGAGAACTTCCAGAAGCTGGAACAGTTCGCGACCCAGTTCGTGTCGCGTGTCGCCGGCAAACTGACCCACTACACCGGCGAGCGGCCGCTGTTCGATCTGTACTCGATCGACGCCGAGATCGAGCGGGCGCTCGGGCGGCGCGTCGATCTGAAGTCGGGCGGCTACCTGATCATCGACCAGACCGAGGCGATGACGACGATCGATGTCAATACCGGCGGTTACGTCGGCACGCGCAACTTCGACGACACGATCTACAAGACCAACCTCGAAGCCTCGCAGGCGATCGCGCGGCAGCTGCGGCTGCGCAACCTCGGCGGCATCATCATCGTCGATTTCATCGACATGATGAATGTCGAGCATCGCGACGCGGTGCTGGCCGAGTTCAAGAAGGCGCTTGCCCGGGACCGCACCCGGATGACGGTGAGCGGCTTCACGCAACTCGGGCTGGTCGAGATGACGCGCAAACGCACGCGCGAGTCGCTGGCACATGTGCTGTGCGAGCCGTGCCCCATGTGCCAGGGTCGCGGCGAAGTCAAGACGGCACGCACGGTGTGCTTCGAGATCCTGCGCGAAATCCTGCGCGAAGCGCGCCAGTTCGACGAGACGCGCGAGTTCCGCATCCTGGCGTCGCAGACCGTCATTGATCTCTTCCTCGAGGAGGAGTCACAGGCGCTGGCCATGCTGTCGGACTTCATCGGCAAGCCGGTGTCGATGCAGGTCGAGTCGCTCTACAACCAGGAGCAGTACGACATCGTGCTGATGTAGAGCAGCGCTATTTCAGCAGCGACTCCGCCGCCTCGATGACACGTTCCGCCGGCAGGCGATCGAGGCACTGAGAATGGCTGCCGCGATGCCGTTCGCAGCCTTCAAGCTGGCACGGCACGCAGGTCAGCTCCGGGTTCTGTAGCAGCATTACATTGCCGCGACGCTGGTGCATGGCGACTCGTGCATACGCAGCGCCTTCGCGCGCCGGCCACGGACCCCAGATCGAGGGATCGGTCGGGCCGAAGAGTGCAGTGGCCGGCGTTCCGCACGCCGCTGCAAGATGCGTGGTCGCCGTGTCCGGGCCCACGTATAGCACTGCATGTCGCAGGACGTCCGCGGTCTGCGCCAGCGACCATCGGCCATCGACCCGGCCATAGAGACCTCGATCGAGCCCATCGAGCAGGGCGTCCAGGTAAGCGCGTTCTTCAGCCGCCGGGCCGCCAGTGATGACGATACGCAGCCCGCGCGACGCCAGGTCGTTCACGACGGCATGCCAGCCATCGCGAGTCCACTGCTTGTAGCGCCAGCGCGGCGACGGATGGACGATGACGAACGGGGTTACAGCGGGGTCGAAGCCGAGCGCGCCGGCGACCTCACCGACGCCCCAACCCGCCGAAGGCGGCACCACAGTCGGAGACTCCTCGATTCCGAGCAGGCGCGCGATGCGCTGATTCTCGAGAACACGCGCCCCACGATCCTCGAACACCGCATAGCCGTCGAGCAGCGCGCGTTTCCACCACGACTTGCCCGGCTCCGCGGACACCAGCCCGACGCGCTGCCGTCCCGCGGCCCAGCCGAACAGGAATGGCCGCGTGCCGGTCTGCGCGACCACAGCGAGGTCGTAGCGACGCCAGAGCGCCAGCACCTGTCGCATCGTCTCGCCGGCGGAGGCACGCTCATCCACGGCCATCACCTGAGCCACGTCAGCATTGCCCTCGAACGCGCCTTCGGTACCGGAGAACGTCAGCACGTCGATCGCGCACTCCGGCCAGCGCCGCTTGATCGAATGCACCAGCGCCGTCGAGAGCAGCGCGTCGCCGAGGAATCGCAACGTGACGACCAGCGCGCGTCGCGGCGGCAGAATCGTCGGCACGCGCGTGGACGTCATGGCAGCTGCAGCGCCTCGTCGATGGCAGCGACTACTTCATCGACACCTGGCCAGGCGCCGTTGGCACCGACACACACCGCACGCCTTGACCAAGGACCCGTACGGGCGCGATCGGTGACGCCGAAGATCGTCACCTGGCGCGCACCGACGGCGGCCGCGACGTGACTCGTGCCCGAATCGTTGGCGATGACGACCGCCGCACTCTCGGCCAGTGCAGCGAAAACACCGAGCGGCACCGACGGCAGGATCGTGGCGCCCGGCAGGGCCGCACGCGCGGCGTCCACCTCCGCCGCCGGTGGTGCCGCCACCGGCGTCAAACCGCGATCGCGCAGCACGGACATCAGCTGAGCAAAATGGGCCCAGTGCTTGACCCTGCCCCGATGCAGGCCGGTGGCGATCGGGGCCAACAGCGCATACGGCTCAACGACGCGGCCGCTGCGCCGAACCGCCGCGGCCGCCGATCGCTGCTCGTCCGTCAATGGCAGGTCCAGCGACGGCGGCGGCGCAGTTCGGTCGGTGGTGACGCCCCAGGCGCGCAGCGCTGCCAACGCGGCCGCATAGAAGCGCTCGACTTCGTGACATTCAGAAGGCTCCGGACTGGGCCAACGCAGCAGCCAGCTGCGATGAGCAGTCGCCAGCCCCGCGCTGGGCACGTCGGCGAGCGCAAACAGCAGAGCCGACCCGAACGAGTTCGGAAGTACCAGACCGCGCATGGCGTCCTCGATGGGCCTCGGCGCGCGTTTCACGCTGGCCACGTCGCGCAGCAGCCGCCCCTGGATGGTCACGTAGTGCAGGTGCATGCCTTCAAGCAGGCTGTCTCCCCAACCCCGACCGACCAGGGCACAGCGCAGGCCGGCATTGCGCAGCAGATGCAGCGCCGGTAACGCCATGCAGGCGTCGCCGACGTGGTTCGGCAGCCGGACCAGGATTGTCATGACGACACCGGGTCGGTCCGGACCATCGGAACGAGGGCGCGGTCGCCGTCCGGCACCGGACGCGCCAGCATCGCGCCGAGGAGCAGTGTCAGCAGATGGCCCTCGGAAAAGGTCTTGAAATGCGAACTGAGCAATGACGTCGCGCACCAGGCGAGCAGCAAAGCGACTGCGACGACACGTGCACGCGTGCCGTCTCCGCGATCCAGAAGCGCCGCGCCGATGAAGGCCAGGAAGGCGCTCAGACCGAAGAGGCCCTGCTCCCCAAGGAAGAACAGGTACTGGTTGTGCGGGTCGACCGTCGGCAGCACGCGCCAGTCGGTGTACTTGTCCTTCACATGCGCGGCATAGGCAGCGCCGAAGCCGCCGGTTCCGGTGCCGAACCACGGTCGTTGGCGCACGATTTCCAGCGTGTTTTCGTACAGCACCGCGCGGATGCCCATGGACGTCGGCACGGTAAGCGTCGATGCGTTCTGCCATTCATTGACCGCCAGTGCGACACGGTCACGTGCCAGCGGCGACAGCGCCATCGCTCCGACCAGCAGCACCGCGAGCACTGCCGCAGCGAGGGCATTGCGCCAGTTGCGCAGATTGAACGCGGCAAGCACCAGCAGCATCACCGGAAGCGCCAGCAAGCCGCTGCGACCCGGGGTGACGAAGGCCATGTTCAGGACGAAGAGTGCGGCAAACACGGTCGCAGCCCAGCGCCAGCGACGCGCGAGACCCGGGTCGGCAGCCAGCCACAGGGCCAGGAATGCGGCGACCGCAAACGCCATGGACTGCGCGCTGTGATTGCGCAGCAGCGATCCGGCGACATCCTCTACGCCAGTCGGCAGCCTGCCGGTCACGGCAACGATGCCGAACGAGGCCAGCACCGCCGCGCCGCACACCGCGACATAGGCCACTGCAAGCCGTCGCTTCCACAACGCCGGGCCGAACAACGCCAGCGCCACCGGAATCATCCAGAGTTTTCGCCAGGTCCAGAACGCGCCCCAACGCTCGCGCCACGGCACCTCAGCCCACAACATCGCCAGAGCGATGAAGGCAATCAGCACGAGCGTCGCCGCGCCGAGGGGCTGGGAACACGCCTGGCGCAGCCGCGGCAGTGCCTGCCCGCTCGCCAGCAGGCCGATCAGCATCATCGCCATGGCCGCATTGGCGATGGGCGGCGAGATCATCACGCTGCAGGCCGCGACGATCGTCGACCAGCGCGCGATCTCGATCCAGCGCGACACGGGCATTGCGCGGTCGCTGTCCAGCAGGGCTGCGCTCATGCGATCGATGCTAGCGCCACAGCTGGTAGAGGTACTTGCGCCGCAGTCGCTCGAGGCGGTAGCGCAACCCCTGCAGCCAGTTGGGCGGAGCAGCTTCTAGCGACGTGCGGAACACGCCGAGCTTGCTGCCCTGCTCGACCACCGGATCCTCCAGCCAGAGAAAGCGGATGCCCGCCGCGCGATCGATGGTGTCGAACACCACGTCGATCGGCTTGGTCATCGGCTGCGCCTCGATGCGCGCCAGTCGCAACGCCGCCTCCTGCGCGCTGATGATGTAGGAGTCGGTGAAGCGTCCTTTGCTGGCCGGATAGATGCGCCGGCCGGGCTGGCGCTGGCTGGCCGGCGTGTAGAAGTTGCCGCCCGCACCGAGATAGATCACGTACGGTCGGGGTTCGTCGCGTGTTTCGGCCAGTGCGGCGCGGACACCGTCGGGAAAGTCGTCAGCAAGTACCACATCGTCCTCGAGCACCAGGCAGTGCTGCCAGCCGCGCTCGATGACCCGCTGCAGTACGACAACATGCTTCAGCGCACACGACTTCTGGCCGCGGTTCAGCTGGTCGCCGGCGAACCAGCGCCGATCCACATCGGCGGTGATCTCGTCGGCGTCGAACTCGTGGATGAACTCACCGTGCAGGTTGAAGCGCGCGAGTTGCGCTTCAACGTGCCGCCGGCGTTCGACGAAACTCTTGACGTTGATGATCAGGATCGCGTCGAGGCCGAGCGCACTCGTTGCGTCGGCAGCCCGCTCGCGCTCGGCTTGCGGACTCACTTGCGGGGCACACGCCCGAGCAGGTAGAACTCGTCATTCGGCCGCATGCTGATCAGATTCGCCATGCGGTTCGATAGCGCGAAAAATGCGGCGATCGCGCCAATGTCCCAGATGTCCTCGTCGCTGAACCCGTGTGCGCGCAGCGGCTCGAAATCGGCCGGTTCGATCGACGCCGAGTCGTTCGCAACCTTGAGCGCGAACGCCAGCATCGCTCGCTGCCGCGGCGTGATGTCCGCCTTGCGGTAGTTCGTAGCGACCTGGTCCGCGACCAGCGGATTTTTCTCGTAGACGCGCAGGATCGCGCCGTGCGCCACGACACAGTAGACGCATTCGTTGGCGCCACTGGTGGCCACGACGATCATCTCCCTTTCGCCCTTGGTGAGGCCGGAGTCACGCAGCATCAGTGCATCGTGGTACGCGAAGAAAGCGCGAAATTCATCTGGTCGGTGTGCGAGCGTCAGGAACACGTTGGGTACGAAGCCCGCCTTGTCCTGGACTTCCTGGATGCGGGTGCGGATGTCCTCGGGCATTTGCGCGAGTTCCGGAACTGGCCAGCGACTGATCGGGCGTGCCGTCGTGTTCATTGGGCGGGCTCCTCCACCGGGTTGTCCATCGATGCAAACTGGATGCCGTGCAGCCGGGCATACAGGCCGCCACGGCCGATCAGATCGCTGTGCGATCCGATCTCGACCACGCGCCCGCGCTCCAGCACGACGATGCGATCGGCGCGCTCGATCGTCGACAGCCGGTGTGCCACGACGAAGGTCGTGCGCCCCTTCATCAGCCGCTGCAGCGACGCTTGAATGTAGCGCTCCGACTCCGAGTCCAGTGCCGACGTCGCTTCGTCGAGCAGCAGGATCGGCGCGTCCTTCAGGAGCGCGCGCGCAATCGACAGCCGTTGCCGCTGGCCGCCCGACAGCTTCACCGCGTTCTCGCCGATGCGCGTCTCGAACCCCTGCGGCAATGACTCGATGAACGACAGGAGATAGGCCGCATCCGCGGCTTCACGTATGCGCTCGATCGAAGCGCCGCGCTGCGCGCCATAGGCGATATTGGCCGCGATCGAGTCATCGAACAGCACGACGTCCTGCGACACCAGGGCGATCTGCCGGCGCAGGCTCGCGAGTGAAAGTTCCTCGAGAGGCACGCCATCGAGCCGGACTTCCCCGGAAGTCGGGCGTACGAAGCGGGGAATCAGATGCACGGCGGTGGTCTTGCCAGCGCCCGACGGACCGACGAAGGCGATCATCTCGCCCGCGCGCACCGATAGGTTGAAGTCCGTGAGGGCATCTGCCTCGGCGCCCGCGTAACGGAACGAGACGCTGCTGAACGCCACCTCGCCACGCGCACGACCGATGTCCCTAGTGCCAGCGTCATCCTCGGGCGCAATGTCGATCATCTTGAAGACACTCTCGGACGCTGCGGCCATGCGTGCCAGCGGACCGTTCAGCGATGACAGATGACGCAGCGCCGGCAGCAGCAACAACGCGGCGGCGAGGAACGTCACGAACTCGCCGGGAGACGCCTTGGTGTTCTGCGCCTGCCACAGCGCCACCGTCATGACGATCGCGACACCGATGGCGCCGAGCACCTGGGCGATCGGCGTCGCGGCCGACCACGCGACCTGCATCCGCATCGCAAAACCGCGCAGCTTGTCGTTGATCTGGCGGAAGCGCCCGCTTTCGTAGTCCGCGCCTTCGTAGACCTTGACGACGCGCTGGCCTTCGTGTGCCTCCTGGACGGCACGCGTCATCTCACCCAGCATCGCCTGGTTCTCGAGGTTCAGCCGCCGCAACCGGCGACTGAAGGCGCGCAGCGCCAGGCCGATGGGCGGCGCGACGATCATCGTCAGCATCGTAAGTTGCCAGTTGTAATAGAACAGCATCGCGAGCAGGCCGATGACGATCAGTGAATCGCGCACCGCGGTGCTCATCACCTCGGCTGCAAGATTGAGCGCGTTGGTTGCCTCGTTGACGAACTTCGAAATCACCACACCCGACGGCGTGTTCTCGAATGTCGTCGTCGGCCAGTGCAGCATGCGGTCGAACATCGACATGCGCAGGTCGACCAGCACCGCTTGCGACACTCGATTCAGCAGGTAGGAGCCGCCGAAGATCGCCAGGCCGCGCACGACGAACAGACCCACGAAGGCAATCGGCATCCAGATGACGGCCGAGAATTCCTTCTGGAACAGGGCCTGGTCGGTCAGCACGCCGGCCAGCCTGGCGATCAGCGGTTCGGTGGCCGCACTGACGCCGGTCGCGATCAGTCCGAATACCAGCAACCGGCGGTGCGACAGCACCATGCGCAGCAGCCGGCGCAGATTCGGGTCGTTGAGCAGGCGGGGATCGGGGGTGCTCATGGTTGGAAAGGGCGCGTGCCAGCGAGAACAACGCGGCAAGCGACGGCATAGTGTAGCGACGCCCGACACCACGCCGGGACGGCAGGCGCGGGCGTTTAAGCTTGCGCCTGAACATTGGAGCCGGGATGGCGCGAATCTCCGTCTACATCATCGCCTACAACGAAGCCGACAAGATTGAAGCCGCGCTTCGCAGCGTCACCTGGGCCGACGAGATCCTGGTCGCCGATTCGTACTCGACCGACGGCACGGCCGAGATCGCGCGCAGGTATACGGACCGGGTCATGCAGGTGCCGTTCGAAGGGTTCGGCAAGCTGCGCAATGACGTGCTGGCGCAACTCACGGGCGACTGGATCTTTTCACTGGATGCGGACGAACGCTGCACCGAGGCAGCGGCCGCGGAGATCCGCCGCGTCATCGAGCAGGCGGATGCCACCGATGCCTACCGCGTACCACGGCGCAATTTCTTCCTTGGCCGCTGGATCAAGCATTCCGGCTGGTATCCGGACTACCGTCAGCCGCAGCTGTTCCGCCGGGGAAAGCTGCGCTATACCGAGGACGCGGTGCACGAGAGCTACGTGCTGGAAGGTTCACTCGACACGCTGACCGAGCCGATCGCACAGGTGCCGTTCAGGGATCTGGCGCAGATCGTTCACAAGATGCAGCGCTATTCAAGCCTCGGGGTTGAGCGGCTGGCACAGCGCAACACACCGCCCTCGATGGGCAAGGCGCTGGCGCACGGTCTTGGCGCGTTCTTGCGCCACTATGTGATTCGACTGGGTTTCCTCGATGGCTGGGCCGGCTTCGTCATCGCCTTTTCGAATTTCGAGGGCACGTTTTATCGCTACGCTAAGTACACCGAGCGCACACAGAAGCTGACGAGCGAGCCGTCGCTGCCGCCCAGCCTCAGGCAGTGACCATGCAGGTCTCGGTCGTGGTCACGACCTATAACCGGCCTGACGCGCTGCGTGCGGTGCTGGACGGCCTGGCCGAACAGACGGACCGGGGCTTCGAGGTGCTGGTGGCCGACGACGGTTCTCGCGACGACACGCGCAGGCTGGTTGAGCAAGCGAGCCGGCAGTCGCTGGTGCCCATGCGACACCTCTGGCAGGAGGACCGCGGGTTCCGCGCTGGTGCGGCACGCAACCGCGCGACCGCCGCCGCAAGCGGCGATTACATGATCTTTCTTGACGGCGATTGCGTGCCACGCCCGCACTTCATTGCCCGCCACCGCGCGCTGGCCGAGCCCGAATGGATGGTGGCCGGCAACCGCATCCTCCTTACGGAGTCGTTCACGCGCGAGGCATTGGCTACGGGCGAGCCACTGCATCGCTGGACCGACACACAGTGGCAGCAGGCGCACCAGCGCGGCCAGATCAACCGCACGTTGCCGCTGCGCCATCTGCCACTTGGGCCACTGCGCAAGCTCGCATCCAGGCGCTGGCAGCGCGTGCGCACCTGCAACCTCGGCGTCTGGCGCCGCGACCTGCATCGGGTCAACGGCTTCGACGAGGTGTTCGAGGGCTGGGGTTACGAAGACTCCGACCTCGCTGTGCGACTGATCAACTCGGGCGTGCGCCGCAAGGAAGGCGCTTACGCGACCGGTGTCCTGCATCTGTGGCACCGCGAGAACGATCGGCGCGCCGAGGGCGAGAACTGGGACCGGCTGCAGCAACGCATTCGTGACCGGGCAACGCGAGCGGATCGCGGGCTCGATCAATACCCGTCACGCGCCTGAGCGCGGCGGAAAACAAGAGCGCATCGTCATGGCCTCGAAGCGACGCTCGATCGCGGTCATCGCGCTGTGCCAGGTCGGCGCGATGGCGCTGTGGTTTTCGGCCACCGCGGTCGTGCCGTCCCTGGTCGCGCAATACGATCTATCGAAATTCATGCAGGCGGCACTGACAAGTGCCGTCCAGGCCGGCTTCGTCGTCGGCTGCCTGGTGAGCGCCCTGCTCGGACTGGCTGATCGGCTCGATCCACGCCGCTTCATCGCGGTGGCCGCGCTGGCGGGTGCGGGCGCCAACGCCCTGCTGCTGCTGATCGACCCGACGACGATGGCGGCGCCGTTGCTGCGTTTCGTGACCGGCATGGCCATGGCCGGTGTCTACCCGGTCGGCATGAAGCTCGCGTCAACCTGGGCGCGCGGTGACATGGGACTGATGGTGGGCATCCTGGTGGGCGCGCTGACCTTCGGTTCGGCGACGCCACACCTGTTCAACGTGTTCGGTGGTGTCGACTGGCGCATCCCGGTGGCGATCGCCTCGGCAAGCGCCGTCGGTGCCGCGGCACTGATCGGCTTCGCCGGCATCGGCCCGGCACGCGCGCCGGCGCCACCGTTTGATCCGCGCGCGGTGCTGTCGGCCTGGCGCGACGTCCCGCTGCGCCTGGCCAACCTCGGCTACCTCGGGCACATGTGGGAGCTCTACGCGATGTGGGCGTGGATCGCCGTGTTCCTGCACGCCAGCTTTGCGCTGACGCTCTCGCCGGAGATAGCGCCTGCCGCGGCCAAGCTGGGCGCCTTTGCCACGATCGGGGCGGGAGCGATCGGCTGCATCGCCGCCGGCTACCTCGCCGATCGCGTCGGCCGCACCGCGATCACAATTCTTGCGATGAGCGTTTCCGGGAGCTGCGCCGCGTTCATCGGGATGCTCTATGGCGGCTCACCCACGCTGCTGATTCTCGTCTGTGTCCTCTGGGGTATCGCGATCGTGGCGGACTCCGCGCAGTTTTCCGCGGCCATCGCGGAACTGG
Source organism: uncultured beta proteobacterium (assembly GCA_963766365.1). GTDB lineage: Bacteria > Pseudomonadota > Gammaproteobacteria > Burkholderiales > Burkholderiaceae_F > JALORV01. The sequence continues at coordinate 248,525 of CAVXZK010000003.1, read as the reverse complement.
CCGATCGCACGCGTGTCGGCACCATGCTGACGTTCCAGACCGCGATGGGCTTCACGCTGACACTGGCGACGATTCACCTGATGCCGCACTGGGTCGAGGCACTGGGCTGGAACTTTGCATTTGCGCCGCTGGCCATCGGACCGGCGATCGGCGTGTGGGCGATGGCGCGCCTGCGCTCGCATCCACGGTCCGTCGAGCTGGCTGGCGGGCGACGCTGACGCGGCCGAAGCAGACGAGCTGTGCTTACTGGCTGTAGCTGAAACTCGCGCGCAAGACGCGCGTCTGGCCGCGCAGGTCCGCAATCAGCTGATCGTCCGGACGGACGCGCCAGTCCTCGGGAAGTGCAACGTCGACACTCCCGGCGGCGTTCCTGTAGCAGACGACGACCCGGCACCCGCCGCCATTGCCGTTGCCCTGGATCCGGTACGGACTCAGCGCCTGGCGCAGGCGCCCGGCATCCGCGGTGCCTTCGAGTTCGATGCGCAGGCGAGCCGCCGCCCTGGAGCGCGCCTCGGTGAGATCCATCAGTTCATCGGCTGAAATCGACAGGCGCTGAGCGAACTCGTCGAAACGCACCTTGCCGACGACGAACAGCAGCTGGTCCTCCTTCAGCAGCGCACGCTTGCGGTCATAAAGCTCCGAGAAGACCATCAGTTCGAGCTGTGCGGTCCCGTCGTCGAGCACGACCACGCCCATGCGCCCACGTCGCGTGTTCTGGCTGCGCGCGGAAACGATGACCCCGGCGAGCTTCACCTGATCACGCGCCTGGCGCACTTCCGCGAGTGGCGTCGGTGCAAGCTTGCGTGCCTCGGGGGCGTATTCCCGGAACAGGTGCCCGGAGAAGTAGTACCCGAGCGCGAGCTTCTCGTTCGAGAGCTTTTCACGCTCGCTCCACGGCATGGCCTTGACGTACTCGATGTGCCGCGCAGACGCCTCGCCGCCGCCGAACAGGCTTGCCTGCCCGACGCTGGCGGCCGCGCTGTCCGCCGCCTCGATCGCGCGCCCCACCGTCGCCAGCAGCATCGCGCGATCTTCATGCAGGCGGTCGAGCGCACCCGCGCGCACCAGTGCCTCGACGACACGGCGATTGACGACGTGCTTGTCGACACGGGCACACAGATCGAAGAGATCGGTGAACGGTCCGCCTTCCGCACGCGCGGCCAGTATCGCCTCGATCGCGCCCTGCCCCGTACCCTTGATGGCACCCAGGCCGTAGCGGATCGTCTTCATGTCCACCGGTTCGAAGCGCCAGCCGCCGGCGTTGATGTCCGGCGCCTGCACGGTCAGGCCGAGCGCCTTGCAGTCCTCGATCAGGTCCTTCACCTTGTCGGTGTCGTCCTTCACCGCTGTCAGGTTGGCCGCCATGAACGCGGCCGGATAGTGCGCCTTGAAATACGCGGTCTGGTAGGCCACCACCGCGTAGGCTGCCGAGTGGCTTTTGTTGAAGCCGTACCCGGCGAACTTCTCCATCAGGTTGAAAAGCTCGGTCGCGGTGTTCGCATCCACACCCTGCCTGCCCGCACCCTCGACAAAGATCGAGCGCTGCTTGGCCATCTCCTCGGGCTTCTTCTTGCCCATCGCGCGACGCAGCAGGTCGGCCGCGCCGAGCGAATAGCCGCCGACGACCTGCGCGATGCGCATCACCTGTTCCTGATAGACCATCACGCCGTAGGTTTCGGCGAGGATCGGCTCCACCGAAGGATGCAGGTATTCGACGCGCTGCCGCCCATGCTTGCGCTCGATGAAGTCCGGGATCAGGTCCATCGGCCCCGGGCGGTAGAGCGCATTGAGCGCGATCAGGTCCTCGAGTCGGTCGGGCTTCGCGCGCTTCAGCAACTCGCGCATGCCGCGCGATTCAAACTGGAAGATCGCGGCCGTCGCCGCCTGCTTGAAGACGTCATAGGTCTTCGCGTCATCGAGCGGCAGTGTCTCCAGCGTCAGCGAGAACGACGGGTCGAGCCGCCGCACGTACTCGAGCGTCAGGTCGAGGATCGTCAGCGTCGTCAGTCCGAGGAAGTCGAACTTGACGAGGCCGATCGCCTCGACGTCGTCCTTGTCGAACTGGCTGATCGCCGCGCCTTGCGCGCCCGGCGCGCAATACAGCGGGCAGAAATCCGTCAGCTTGCCCGGCGCGATCAGCACGCCACCTGCGTGCATGCCGACATTGCGCGTCAGCCCCTCCAGCGGCCGCGCGAGCGCGATCAGCTCCTGGTTCTCTTCGTCGCTGTTGACGGCGTCGGCGAACGCGGGCTCCTCCCTCAGGGCGCGATCGAGCGTCCACGGGTCGGCCGGGTTGTGCGGAATCAGCTTCGACAGCGTGTCGCACTTGGTATACGGCAGGTCAAGCACGCGGCCGGCATCGCGCACGACCGCCTTCGCACCCAGCGTTCCGAAGGTCGCAATCTGCGATACCGCCTCGGCACCGTACTTCTGCTTCACGTAGTCGATGACGCGGTCGCGGTTGTCCTGGCAGAAGTCGATGTCGAAGTCCGGCATCGACACGCGCTCGGGATTGAGGAATCGCTCGAACAGCAGTCCATAGCGCAGCGGATCGAGGTCCGTGATGCCGAGTGAATACGCGACCAGCGAGCCCGCCCCCGAGCCGCGGCCCGGGCCCACCGGGATGCCATTGCTCTTGGCCCAGTTGATGAAGTCGGCGACGATCAGGAAGTACCCCGAGAAGCCCATCTTCGCGATGGTCTTCAGCTCGAGGTCGAGGCGGGCCGCATACTCGGGTCGCTTCAACCCACGTGCCGCCTCGTCGGGGTACAGCGACACCAGGCGGCGCTCGAGACCGGCTGCCGCCAGATCGCGGCAATGGTCATCCAGCGTGACGCCAGCCGGCGTCGGATAGCGCGGCAGCTGCGGCTTGCCGAGTTCAAGCGTGAGATTGCAGCGACGTGCAATCTCGACCGCGTTGGCCAGCGCCACCGGCACGTCGGCAAACAATGCTGCCATCTCCGCCTGCGTCTTGAAATACTGTTCGCGCGTGAAACGTCGCGGACGACGCGGGTCGGCGAGCGTGTACCCCTCGGCGATGCAGAACCGCGCCTCGTGCGCACGGAAATCGCCGGGCTCGAGGAACTGGATCGGGTGCGTCGCCACCACGGGCAATCCCTGCCGGACAGCGAGGGCCAGCGTCGCCTGCGTACACGCCTGGTCGCGAGGCTCACCGGTGCGTTGCAGTTCAAGGTAGAAACGGCCGGGAAACGCAGCGGCATGCCGCTGCGCGGCCAGCGTCGCCGCCTCGCCCTTGCCTGCCATCAAGTGAGCACCGATCTCGCCGAGGCGGGCGCCGGACAGCGCGATCAGGCCCCGGGCCGGCGTTCCGGCGTCGGCTTCGAGCCAGTCAAGCCGCAGTTCCGCCCGGCTGCGATGCTGATTCTCCAGGAACGCGCGCGTCAGCAGCGCACACAGGTTGAGGTACCCGGTGCGGTCCTGCGTCAGCAGCAGCAGGCGGTGCGGGTTGTCGCGATCGGCGTCGTTGGTGACCCAGACATCACAGCCGATGATGGGCTTGATCCCAGACTTTCGCGCCGCCTGATAGAACCGCACGGCGCCGAAGACATTGGCGCTATCGGTCAGTGCCAGGGCACCCTGTCCGTCCGCCGCCGCCTTGCCAACCGCGTCGTCGATGCGCACGATGCCGTCGACGACAGAGAACTCCGAATGCAGGCGAAGGTGGACGAACTGCGTACCGCTCATGGGGGAATTCTGCCACCCGGCCTGCGTGCGGACTGTGGATAACCAGGACCGATCGACCGGCGGGGCCAATGCGTTGATCTGAAACACCGGAATGGCCGGTGCTTGACCGTCGTCCGGCGATATCCCCGCAGCGTTGTAACGGTTATCGTCGTCCTCGCCTGAAGGAGCCTCCATGCGCCGATTACTCATCGCGATGTGTATCGCACTGCCCAGCCTGGCCGCGGCACAGAGCATCTACAAGGTGCAGACGCCCGACGGCAGCATCCTCTTTACTGACTCTCCGCCGGCCGGCAGCAAGATCCTGGAAGAGCGCTCTACGAAGAGCAGTCCCCGTTCTGCCGGGAGTTCAGCCACCACCCCGGCGCGCCCCGCAACGTCGCCTCCACCGCGCCTGGCCAGCAGCCCGGCGGGATCGCAGTCCGGCGCGCTTGACGCGGCGATGCAGGAAATTGCGGCGGCGGAAACGGCGGTCCAGGTGGCCAAGCGCCGGCTCGAACTGGGCCGCGAACCCCTGCCGGGAGAACGTCGCGGACTCGCAGGAGGCGGCAGCCGCCTGACCGAGGAGTACGAAGCACGTATTGCCGGTCTTGAACGCGAGGTCGCCGACGCCGAGGCGCGTTTCAAGCGGGCGAACGAGGCGCGCAACGCCGCGCGCTAGTCGCGGACTCCTGGCGACAGTGCGCTCGGCCAGTTGCGGTAGTCCGGATAAGTGACTGGGGCAGCGCAAGTTCCGGTGCTCCAATGGATATCCGGGAGTCACCAGCCATGCACAAGATCCTGCAGATCATCATTGGAATCGCGCTGCTCGCCGCCGCCCAGGGCGCGATGGCCGAGCGCGTCTACGTGAAGTCCCGCGGCGAGGTCGATCTCGCACCTTTCCACTGCGAAAACATCTGGCGCAGCCAGAACGTGAAGAGGATCTGCTACGACGAGCGGGAACAGTACGTACTGGTCAGCCTTAAAGGCATCTGGTACCACTTCTGCGGCGTTCCGGAGAAAACGGTCAGCGCCTGGAAGAAGACCTCGTCGAAGGGCCGCTATTACAACGACTTCGTGCGCGGAAATTTCGAATGCCAGGAGGCGCCGGCGTACCGCTAGCGCGAGGCAGAGCGGACGAAAAAAAGCCCAGGTCAGTCAAGACCTGGACTTTGATTTATGGCGTCCCCTAGGGGATTCGAACCCCTGTTATCGCCGTGAAAGGGCGGTGTCCTAGGCCTCTAGACGAAGGGGACAGGCACGCGGACGATGCTGCTTCGTCCACTTGCTTATCCGGTGGTGGAGGTAAGCGGGATCGAACCGCTGACCTCTTGCATGCCATGCAAGCGCTCTCCCAGCTGAGCTATACCCCCACGGAGAGCCGCGAAGTATAGCCGTTTTCGAAACAGGGCCGAAGCGCCGCCTGCCGAGCCGCGACTCGAAAGTTCCACCGCTAAGGCGCCGCTGAGAGGGCCGCGCTAATCCGTCCCTGCACGACCTCGCGGCCGGTCAGTTCCAGGACGGCATCGATCGACGGGGTCTGCGTGCGGCCGGTCACGGCGACGCGCAGCGGCACGGCAACCTGCGGCATCTTGAGCTTCAGTTCCGTGACGATCTGCTTGATGAGGCCGTTGATGGCCGTGCGTTCCCACGTCACTCCGCCCAGGCGCTCGGCAAACAACTGCACGGCATCGCGACTGGCCCCCTGAAGGTGCTCGGCCAGCAGCGCACGATCCAGGGACGGCTCGCCGTAGAACAGCAAGGCACCGTCGGCCAGTTCATTCAATGTCCTCGCACGGTCCTTGAACAGCGCGACGACGCGCTCCAGCGGCGGGCCGCCGGCGAGCGTGCCGCCGCGCGCCTCGATGCGCGCGGCCACCAGCGCCGCCAGGCGCGCGTCGTCGGTCTCCTTCATGTACTCGCCATTCAGCCACAGCAGCTTGTCGAGGTTGTACTGCGCCGGCGCGCGGTTCACGTGCTCGAGGTCGAACCACTCGATCATTTGCTCACGCGAGAACTTTTCGTCATCTCCGTGGCTCCAGCCCAGGCGCGCTAGATAGTTGAACACCGCCTCGGGCAGGAAGCCGTCCTCGTCGTACTGCAACACGCTGACGGCCCCGTGGCGTTTGGACAGTTTCTGGCCGTCCGGGCCGAGGATCATCGGCAGGTGCCCGAACCGAGGCAGCGGAGCGCCGAGCGCGCGGTAGATGTTGATCTGGCGCGGCGTGTTGTTGACGTGATCGTCTCCGCGCAGCACGTGCGTGATGCCCATGTCGATGTCATCGACGACCACCGCGAAGTTGTAGGTTGGCACGCCGTCTCCGCGCGCCAGCACCAGGTCGTCGAGTTCTGAATTCGAAATCGAGATCGGCCCCTTCACCAGGTCGTTCCATCCGACATCGCCGCTGTCCGGATTGCGGAACCGAACGACCGGCTTCACGCCGGCCGGCGGCGTCTTTCCGTGCGCATTCTCCGGCCGCCAGCGCCCGTCGTAGCGTGGCTTCTCGCCGCGCGCCATTTGCGCTTCGCGCAACTGCTCCAGTTCCTCCTTCGACGCGTAGCAGTGATAGGCCTTGCCGTCCGCGATCAGGCGATCGACCGCCGCGCGATAGCGCTCGAGTCGCTCCGTCTGCCGGACCGGGCCCTCGTCGTAGTCGAGCTTGAGCCACGTCATGCTATCGAGGATCACCTGCACGGCATGCTCGGTCGAACGTTCGAGATCAGTGTCTTCAATGCGCAGGATGAACTGCCCGCCGTGATGTCGCGCGAATGCCCAGCAGAACAGCGCCGTACGCGCCGTTCCGAGGTGCAGCATGCCGGTGGGGCTGGGAGCGATGCGGGTGCGGACTGTGGTCAAGGGCAGACTTCCGGGAATCTGGTGGGTGGTACAGGGTTCGAACCTGTGACCCCTGCCGTGTGAAGGCAGTGCTCTACCGCTGAGCTAACCACCCGTTTGGCTGCGATGGCTGCGCCGGTTGCGCCGGCGAGGGCGCGAATTATTGCATAACAAGGCAAAACCGCCGCCTGCGCACTAGGATATCGGCAAGCTGCGGAGAGCCACTTGAACCTCGCCTACACCCTGTTCCGGACCGCACGCCGCCTGCCGGGCGCCATCGCGGTGATCGAGCGCGATCGTATCGAGCTGTCCTACGAAAAACTGGCCACGCGCACGCTCGCCCTGGCGGGCAGCTTGCAGGCCATGGGCGTTCGCTCAGGCGACCGCGTCGGCATGCTGATGAAGAACTGCGCACAGTATGTCGAACTGCTGTATGCCTGCTGGACCATCGGAGCGTGCGTCATTCCGATCAATTCCCGGCTGCATGCACGCGAAGTTGCCTTCATCCTCGATGATGCAGGCGCCCGCGTGTGCTTCATCACCGACGATGCCGAAAGCAGCGCCATCAGCGCGGCGCGCACGGCGGGGCAGACGGACTTCATCGATGTCGACAGCGGCGGGTACCGCCGGCTGCTGCATACAACCGAGGCCGCACCCCGCGAGGAGCCGAGGGCCGCGGAGACCGCGTGGCTGTTCTACACCAGCGGCACCACGGGTCGGCCGAAAGGCGTGATGCTCACGCACCGCAACCTGCTGGCAATGACGCTCAACTACCTCGCGGATGTCGATGCCGCCGCCGTCGGTGACCACCTGCTGCATGCGGCGCCGATGTCGCACGGCTCGGGCCTGTACACGGTGCCCAACATCGCCGTCGGAGTGACCCAGCTGATCCCGGCGGCGCGCGGGTTCGACGTCGACGAGATCCAGCACATCCTTGCCTACACGCCGAACACCAAGTTCTTCGCCGCGCCGACGATGGTGATGCGGCTGGTCGACGTCTACGTCGAACGCGGCAGTGCGCCGGACAAGCTGAAGACGATCATCTATGGCGGCGGACCGATGTACGTCGCCGACAGCGTGCGTGCACTGGAAGTGCTCGGCCCGCGCCTGGTGCAGATTTACGGCCAGGGCGAATCGCCGATGACGATTACGGCGCTTTCCGCGACGGAACACATGGACGACCACGACGGACGCCGTCTCGAGCGGCTCGGATCCGTCGGACGAGCGCAGGTGGGTGTGGAAGTCGCCGTCCTGGATGAACACGACCAGCCGGTCGCCGCCGATGCCATCGGCGAAGTCTGCGTGCGCGGCGATACGGTAATGGCCGGCTATCTGCACAACCCGCAGGCCACCGCGGAGGCGATGCACGGCGGCTGGCTGCACACCGGCGACCTTGGCCGCTTCGACGCCGCCGGCTACCTCACGCTCGTCGACCGCAGCAAGGATCTGATCATCTCCGGCGGATCGAATATCTATCCGCGCGAGGTCGAGGAGGTGCTGCTGATGCACCCGGCCATCAAGGAGGCGGCGGTCATCGGCGAGCCGCATGCCGAATGGGGCGAGGCGGTCGTCGCGGTGCTCGTCAAGGAACCCGGCCATGTGCCGGACACGCAGGAAATCGACCTCTTCTGCCTCGAGCACATCGCTCGCTTCAAGCGGCCGAAGCGCTATGTCTTCGTCGATGAGCTGCCGAAGAACGCCACCGGCAAGGTGCTGAAGCGCGAACTGCGCGAGAAGATCAGGCCGGCGTAGCAGCCACCGCCGCCGCGCGCCAGACCGGCAGCAGCTTGGCGTCCTTCGCAATCGCATCGAGCACCGCCTCGTGCGCCGCCAGTTCCTCCGGAGCAGCGACGACGACGATCAGCTGGCTGATGTCGATCGGACCGACACTGGCGAGCGTTCCCTCTTCGGACATGTCGTCGATCGTCAGGCTGTCCTGGCCGCGCGTCATCGCCAGATAGACCTCGGCCAGCAGCCCAGCGTCGAGCAGGGCTCCGTGGAGGGTTCGATGCGCGTTCGAAACCTGGTAGCGCTCGCACAGCGCGTCGAGGGAGTTGCGCTTGCCCGGATGCTGCTCGCGCGCCAGTTGCAGCGAGTCCGTCACCTTGACGCACTGCTGCACGAACGGCGGACGTCCCAGCCGCGCCAGCTCGGCATCGAGGAACTCGAGATCGAAGGCCGCGTTGTGGATGATGACTTCGGCGCCCTTGACGAATTCCAGCAGATCATCGGCGATCTCGCCGAACTTCGGCTTGTCCTCGAGGAAATGCCGGGTCAGCCCGTGCACCGCCAGCGCACCCTCGTCGCTGTCGCGCTCCGGATTGACGTAGTGATGAAAGCGCCGCTCGGTGATCCGGCGCGCCACCATTTCGATCGCACCGACCTCGATGATCCGGTGGCCTTCCTTGGCTTCGAGACCCGTGGTCTCGGTATCGAGTACGACCAGTCGCATCGCGCTACTCAGCTCCGTGCCGCACCGGCTCGGCTTGGGGAACGTCATGATGATGATGCGACCCCATCCACTTGCCCAGCCATTGTTCCATCAGCGTGTACATCGTCGGTACTACGTACAGCGTCAGCAGCGTGCCGAAGGCCAGTCCGCCGACGATCACCCAGCCGATCTGAATGCGGCTTTCGGCGCCGGCCCCCACAGAAAGCGCTAAAGGCACCGCGCCCAGCACCATCGCCCCGGTAGTCATCAGGATCGGGCGCAGGCGCAGCTCGGCCGCGTGCCTGACCGCTTCGAAGAGGTTCTGGCCGCGTCCCTGCAGCTGGTTGGCGAACTCGACGATGAGGATGCCGTGCTTGGTGATCAGTCCCACCAGAGTGATGATTCCGATCTGGCTGTAGATGTTCCAGGTGCCGCCGGTCGCCCAAAGTGCGAACAGCGCCCCGGTCATCGACAGCGGCACGGACAGCATGATGACGAACGGGTCGGCGAAGCTTTCGAACTGCGCCGCCAGCACCAGGTAGATGAAGATCAGCGCGAGCACGAACGTCAGGTAGATCGAGCCTTGCGAGGCCCGGAACTCGCGCGAAACGCCGTCCAGGTCCGTCAGTGCCCCCGGCGGCAGCACGCGCTTGGCTGTCTCGTCCATCATCTTCAGCGCATCGCCGAGCGCGTAGCCGGGCGCGACCTGCGCGGTGATCGTCACCGCGCGCAAGCGCTGGAAGTGGTTCAGCGACTGCGGCGAAACGCCCTCCTCCACATCGACCACGTTGGCGAGCTGCACCATCGTGCCGTCGCGGCCGCGTACGTAAATGTCACTGATGTCGTTGGGCCGGCTGCGGTCACGCGGTGCCACCTGCACGATGACGTCGTACTGCTCGCCGTCCTTCTTGAAGCGCGTGACCTGCCGGCCGCCGAGCATCGTCTGCAGCGTACGGCCCACAGTTTCGACCGACACGCCGACATCGCCGAGCTTGTCGCGGTTGACGGCAACCTTCAACTCCGGCGTGTTCAACCGCAAATCGGACTGCGGACTCAGCAGGATGCCGGTCTTGCTGACCTCGGCGATGAAGTTCTGCACGATGCGGTCGAGTTCAGCGTACGAGACCTGAGCCATGATCACGTACTCGATCGGCAGGGAGCGGGGCGACTGGCCCAGCGACGGCGGGTTGACCGCGAAGCCGATCACGCCCGGCAACTGCGAGAACTTCGCGTTCAGCTCACGCGCGACGTCCTGCTGCTTGCGTGTGCGCTCTTCCCAGGGTTTCAGACGCAGGATCGCGTTACCGAAGTCGACGGTCGGAAAACCGGCGATCGCGTTGTAGGCCGCGGCCTCGGGAATCGTGTCGTAGTAGCTCTCGACCGCACGCAACTGCTCGGAGGTGTACTGGACGGTGGAGCCCGGCGGCGACTGCAGCCGTCCGAAGATCACGCCGCGGTCTTCCAGCGGGGCGAGCTCCGAGCGGAGCAGCGAGAAGAACAGCCCGCCGAGGCCGGCCACGACTGCCCAGAGGATGACGACGATCCAGCGCCGGTCGAGCACCCAGGCGAGCGAGCGAGCATAGCCACGCGTGAGGCCATCGAGCCAGCCTTCGATCAGCGTGAATACCTTGCCGTGTTTGGGCTCGTGCTTGAGCAGCTTGCTGCACATCATCGGCGACAGCGTCAGCGCGACGAATCCGGATACCAGCACCGCGCCGGCCAGCGCCAGCGCGAACTCGATGAAGAGCCGACCGGTGCGCCCGGTCGCAAACGCCAGCGGCGCGTAGACCGCCGTCAGCGTGAGTGTCATCGCGACCACCGCGAAGCCGATTTCCTTGATGCCCTTGACCGCTGCACTGACGCGGTCCATGCCGGACTCGATGTTGCGGTAGATGTTCTCCAGCACGACGATGGCATCGTCCACCACCAGGCCGATCGCCAGCACCATGGCCAGCAGCGTCAGTGTGTTGATCGTGAAGCCAAAGACGTACATCAGCGCGAACGCACCGACCAGCGACACCGGGATCGTCACCAGCGGAATCAGCGTCGCCCGCAGGTTGCGCAGGAAGAAGAAGATCACGAGCACGACGAGGGCCACGGCTTCCGCGATCGTCGTGAACACCGATTCGATCGACTTCTCGATGAACACCGACGAGTCGTAGGCGATGTTGATCCTCATCCCTGCCGGCAGCGTCTCGTTGATCTTGGCGACCTCGGCCCGCAACGCACGCGACAACTCGAGCGGGTTGCCGGTGGCCTGCTTGACCAGCCCCATGTTGACCGAGGGCTCGCCGCGGAAGCGCGCAATGACGCGCTCCTCGGCCGGCCCGACCGCGACCTCGGCAACGTCGCGCAGCCGCACCGGGTATCCACTGGAGACTGCGACGATAAGGTTCTCGAACTGCTCGCGCGTGCTGACATCGGTGGCCGCGACGATCGGGAATTCGCGCTGGGCCGATTCGATGCGGCCCGAGGGCAACTCGATGTTCTGCCGCCGTAGCGCATCCTCGATGTCGCCGGGGGTCAGCCGGTAGGCCGCGAGCCGGTCTCGGTCGACGTTGATGCGCATCGCCGTCTTGCGCTCGCCGAAGATCCAGACGTCGGCGGCGCCCGGCAGCACCGACAGGCGCGGCTTGACGTAACGGTTGAGGTAGTCGGAAACCTCCAGCGGCGTCTTGTTGCCCGCCGTTACCGCCATCCAGATCACCGGGAACGAGTCGGCCTCGACCTTGGAGATGACCGGTTCGTCGACGTTGTCCGGCAGCCGAGCGCGAACGCGCGCAACCTTGTCGCGCACGTCGGCGGCTGCCGAATCCGGGTCGCGCGTGATGCGGAAGCGGACATTGATGTTGCTGCGCTCGGAACGGCTGAACGAGGTCAGAAGTTCGACGCCTTCGATGCCGGCGAGCGAATCCTCCAGTACCTTCGTGACCTGCGACTCCATCACGTCGGCCGACGCACCCGGGTAGCCAGTCGACACACTCACCACCGGCTCGTCGATCTTCGGATACTCGCGCACGGCTAGGCGCGAGTAGGAAACCAGTCCGATGACGAGCACCAGCAGCGACAGCACCGTCGAAAAGACGGGGCGGCGGATGCACAGTTCGAACAGGCTCATCGTGGTCTCCGAGGATCAGGCGCTCAGGACGAGCCGCTGCCTCGGGGAGCGCTGGACTTCGCCGCACCGCCGCCGCCCGGTGCGGGCTCGTTCTTGGGCGCTGCTGCCTTGCCGGCATCGGTCCCACCCTGCCCGCCCGACAGCACGCGGACGGGTTGTCCGTCGCGCGACAGGCGCATGCCCGCTGTCACCACCTGGTCGCCGGCAGCCAGCCCTTGCAGGATCTCCACTTTCGCATCGCGTCGAACGCCGATGGTCACCGGCACGCGCCGCGCCGTGCCGTCGACCACCTTGTAGACGAAGAACTGGCCACCTTGCGGCACGATCGATTCCTCCGGCACCAGCAGCGCGTCCGTGCGTTCGCCGACGATGACGCGCACTCGCACGAACATCCCCGGACGCAGCCTGCCGGCGGTGTTCTCGAGGCGCGCCCGGATTTCGAGGGAACGTCCATCGGCGTCCACCTTGGGATTGATCGCCTCGATCTGGCCCTGCCAGCGCTCGCCCGGCAGCGCGTCAGCGACGATCTCGACCGGTTGGCCGACGCCAACCTGCGCGAAGTTCCGCTCGGGCAGGCGGAAGTCCACCTTCAGCACGCGCACGTCCTCGACATTCACCAGGTCGCTGCCATCCTTCACGTAGTCGCCGAGGCTGACCTTGCGGATGCCGACCGAACCGTCGAAGGGCGCGATGATGCGCATCTTTGACAGGCGTGCCTGCGCTAGCTTGTACTTGGCCTCGGCCACCTGCGCGTTCGATGCCGCCGTTTCCTGCGCGCTCGAACTGATGAACTGCCGGCTCGCCAGGTCCTCGCTGCGCTTGAGGTTCGACAACGCCAGGTCGTATTCCGCCCGCGCCTGCGCCACCTCGGCCTCGTTCAGCGTCGCGTCCAGCGTGATCAGCACCTGACCCTTGCGGACCGCCTGCCCATCCTTGAAGCCGATCGCCGCGATGCGGCCGGAAACTTCCGGACGCAGGATCACGCTCTCGTTTGAACGCAGCGAACCGACAGCCTGCAGATCCTCCTTGACGCTCGAGGGTTTGAGGCTGACCACTTCGACCGGGATCGGCCCACCGGGACCACTCTTGCTCGGGACGCCCTTCGCGTCTGACTTGAATGCGCTGCCCGCGTCGGTCTTCGATTCCGCCTTGACACCCGCCACGGGGTTCGGGCCCGGCGCGAAGGCATCTCGCGCGAAGTAAGCCGCCACGGCGACGGCGGCAAGCACGCCGATCGCGATGATCGTGACTCGATGCTTCATTGATTGGGGAGTTGAACAGGCGCCCGGAGGGGAGCTGCGACTTTAGCACCCGACTCCGCGGCGCCAGCGGTTACTCGGCAGAATGAGACACCGACTCGACGCCGCGGTTCGCCAGTTCGTCGGCGCGCTCATTACCCGCGTCTCCGGCATGGCCCCTGACCCAGCGCCATTCGACCTCATGACGCGCGGCGGCCGCCTGCAGGCGCTGCCACAGGTCGGCGTTCTTCACCGGCTTCTTGTCCGCCGTCTTCCACCCACGCCGTATCCAGTTGGGCAGCCACTCGGTGATGCCAAGCTGCACGTACTGCGAATCGGTATGGACCACCACATTACAGCGGCGCTTGAGCGAGCCGAGCGCCTCGATCACTGCGGTGAGCTCCATGCGATTGTTGGTCGTCGGCGCTTCACCGCCGAAGAGCTCACGCTCGTGATCTCCGTACTTCAGCAGTGCGCCCCAGCCTCCCGGCCCCGGGTTGCCCTTGCACGCGCCATCGGTCCAGATCTCGACGCTCTCCCCCTCGCCGTCTTTCCGCGCCCCGATCGGCACGCTGCGTGCATGCCTCATCCGCGGCGCACCCAGGTTCGCGGTTCGTTGGCCGCCGTTTCGTCGCCGAGCACGATGGCGGACTGCGCATCGCCCGTCGGCAGTGCGATTCGGCTCGTACCCACGGGAGACAACTGCCGGGTGCGCTCCTCGTTGCGCTTCCATACCGCTCCAATCAGGCGCATGCCGCGCACGCGCTTGACCGCGGTCAGCAGGTAAACCGCGCCGAACATCGGCCACCAGCGGTCGCCGGCCTTCTCCATGAAGCGCCAGCGGTGGAGCCATTTCGTGGTTCGCACCGAAGGGGCATAGCACCCGAAGCGGCCGCGCGCGAACTCGAATGACAGGAGCTTCAGCCAGTCCTTCACGCGTGAGAGAGAAATGAAGTGGCCCTCACGCGGCAGGAACGGTGTCGCGCCGAGGCGCGAAGTGAACTGCCGTGCACCCCACAGGCTCGCCGGATTGAAACCCGTGACGACGACATGCCCTTCCGGAACCAGCACGCGCTCGACTTCGCGCAGCACCTGGTGCGGGTCGCGTGCGAACTCGAGGATGTGTGGCATGACCACGAGGTCGATCGAATGCGTCGCGAACGGCAGCTCCTCGTACCGGTTGATGATCGCGACACGACGTCGATAACCCACTTCCTCCGCATCGGGAACCTCGAGCGCGAGCTGTCGATCCGCGGCGCAGAAGCGCAGCGGCATGCGGTTTTCGCGCAGCGCATCGATCTCCGGCAAGCCGAGTTGCAGCGCGTGATAGCCGAAGACATCGGCCACCGCCGCGTCGATCTGCATCTGTTCCCAGTCGAGCACATAGCGGCCCGCCGGCGAGCAGAGGAACTCGGAAAGCCTCACAATCGAATCGCTGGAATTCATCTGGTGTTTGCCATGTCCCGTGCTTCAAATCTCGCCATCACCCCGCTGCCTGCTTTCAGCGACAACTACCTGTGGCTCCTCAGCCGCGACGGGCAGGCGGCGATTGTCGACCCGGGCGATCCGGCACCGGTACAGCAGGCGCTGGCAGCGCGCCAACTCAAGCTCGCCGCGATTCTAGTCACCCACCACCATGGCGACCATGTCGGCGGCGTCATGGCGCTGCGCGCCACCGGCGCCACGGTCTACGGCCCGCGCAAGGAGGACATCGACGGCGTCGACGTACGCCTCGGCGGCGGCGATCAACTGGAAGTGCTCGGTACTCCCTTTACGGTACTCGACGTGCCCGGCCATACGGCCGGCCACATCGCGTACTTCACCGATGCGCTCGATCCGCCCGTTGTCTTCTGCGGCGATACGCTGTTTGCCTGCGGCTGTGGGCGCCTGTTCGAGGGCACGCCCCCACAGATGCTGGATTCGCTCGATCGACTCGCGGCGCTGCCAGCCGCCACACGCGTCTACTGTGCGCATGAGTACACGCTGGCGAACATCCGTTTCGCGCTCGCCGTCGAACCCGGCAATGACGCGCTCCAGCAGCGCGCCCGGGATGCTGCGGCGCTGCGTGAGCGCGGCACACCGACCGTACCTTCGACGATCGGACTCGAACTCGCGACGAATCCCTTCATGCGGTGTGATGTGCCGGCGATACGGGATGCGGCAGCGCGACGGGAAAAAGGCGCTGAAACGGAGGCCGTTACAACGTTTGCCGCACTCAGGAAGTGGAAGAATGGCTTCGCTTGATGTCGATACGCTAGGCCATAGTCAGCTCCCCAGGGCTGTAATACTTCTGTAAATTCCGCCGATGCGCTCCGCAACCTTCGCGTCCGCCTGCGCGGCTTTCTGCGTATTCGCGTTCGCCAGCGCTTCGGCTGCCACCGAGCCGCAGGCGGACGCTGCACCCGTGGTCCCGACCGCCGCAACGGTCGCCCCTTCGGCAGCGCCATCGGGCGATCCGCTGGGCGAACTGCTCGAAACGCTGCCCGACGTCACTTCCGAATGGCCATACGATGAGCGGGAGTGGGGCGCGCAACCGCGCGTGGGCGGGAAGCCGGCCGCGCAACGGGTTGTGGTGCCGCCCACGCCGCTCCCGGGCGACCTGTGGGTGCGCATACGGCGCGGCTTTCGCATTCCGGACCTGGAAACGAAACTGGCCGAGAACCGCACGCTCTGGTACGCGAACCAGCCCGATTACTTCGATCGCATGGCGCAGCGGTCGAGCCGCTACCTGTATCACATCGTCGAAGAGATCGAGCGGCGCGACATGCCGACCGAGCTCGCGTTGCTCCCCTTTGTCGAGTCGGCATTCGTCCCCGAGGCGGTCTCCTCGGCGAAGGCAGCAGGCCTCTGGCAGTTCATTCCCTCGACCGGGAAGAACTACGAGCTGGAGCAGAACATGTGGCTCGACGAGCGACGCGACGTCGTCGAGTCGACCCGTGCCGCGCTCGACTACCTGCAGAAGCTGTACGACCAGTTTGGCGACTGGCACCTTGCGCTCGCGGCCTACAACTGGGGCGAAGGCGCCGTGGCGCGGGCCATCGCGAAGAACCAGAGGGCGCGCAGGCCAGCCGGCTACACCGATCTCAGGATGCCGAATGAAACGCGGTACTACGTGCCGAAGCTGCAGGCGATCAAGAACATCGTCGCCGATCCCGGCAAGTACGGCGTCGTGCTACCCAAGATCGACGACACACCGTATTTCGTTGCCGTCCACAAGACGCGCGACATCGATGTGCACACAGCGGCCCGGCTCGCGGAAATGGAGGTCGACGATTTCCGCGCATTGAACCCATCATTCAACCGGCCGGTCATCGTCGGGGCCGGCGGCGCCAAGCTGCTGCTACCCGCCAAGAACGTCGATCGTTTCCACGCCAACCTCGCGGCCTGGGATGCGACGGGCCAGCCGCTGGCGAGCTGGACCGTTTACCAGATGAAGCCTGCGGACACGCTGGCCGCGGTGGCGCGACGCGCAGGGATCAGCGAGGAGAAGCTGCGCGAGGCGAACCGCATCCCGCCGCGCTACTTGATCAGTGCTGGCTCGACGATCCTGATCCCGCGTGACGAAACGATGGAGAGCGACATTCCGGCGGACAGCCTGGATGCCCGCTTCGCCCTGGTACCCGAGCATTCGAACCTGCGCAAGGTCACCTACCGCGTGCGCCGTGGCGACACGCTGCATTCAGTCGCGCGTCGCTACCGCGTCAACGAGAAGGACGTGATCGTCTGGAACCACCTGACGACGCCGTCGCTGTTCGCCGGCCAGCGGCTGGAACTGACGATTCCGGCAGCGCGGACCCGGGCCGCAGGCAAAGGTGCGAAAAACAAGCAGCAGACTGCACGGCGCAAGGCAGCGCCGGCCAAGCCCACCGCCAAGGCGGCAATCAAGCCCGCGCCACGCGCCGGCAACGGCAAGGTCGTCGCAGCCACCCGGTAGCTCGGGCGACCCGGTGCGTCGGGTGGCAACGCCTATACTGCGCGCCCGTTTCCCCGGCACACCTTCGCGAAGAAAACCATGGGATTTCTCTCCGGCAAGCGACTGCTCATCACCGGCGTTCTCTCGAACCGCTCGATTGCTTACGGCATCGCGCAGGCGTGCAAGCGTGAAGGCGCCGAACTCGCATTCACCTACGTGGGCGACCGCTTCAAGGAGCGGATCACCGAGATCGCTTCGGAATTCGGCTCCGACCTCGTATTCGACATGGACGTCGCCGACGACGCGCAGATCAACGCGGCCTTCGATGCCCTGAAGCAGCGCTGGCCCGCGCTTGACGGCCTGGTTCACTCGATCGGGTTCGCCCCACGCGAAGCGATCGCCGGCGACTTTGTTGAAGGGCTGTCGCGCGAGGGCTTTCGCATCGCCCACGACATCTCCGCCTACAGCTTTCCTGCGCTGGCGAAGGCAGCGCTGCCAATGATGGAGGGCCGCAACGCTTCGCTGCTCACCCTCACCTACCTCGGCGCGGAGCGCGCGGTACCGAGCTACAACACGATGGGCCTGGCCAAGGCGAGCCTCGAGGCCAGCGTCCGCTATCTCGCGGCCAGCCTCGGCCCGCGCGGCATTCGCGTGAACGGCATTTCCGCCGGCCCGATCAAGACGCTCGCGGCTGCCGGCATCAAGGGCTTCTCGAAGATCTTTTCGATTGTCGAGAGCACCGCGCCGATGCGCCGCAATGTGACGATCGAGGATGTCGGCAATGTCGCGGCGTTCCTGCTGTCGGACCTGGCGGCCGGCATCAGCGCGGAGATCACGCACGTCGACGGCGGCTTCAACGCCGTGATGGGCATCCCCATCGGCCTCGAATAGCGCCGCGCTGCTCAGGCCGCGGCAAGATCCGCCGGCATGCGACCGGTCAGCAGGTAGTCGATCAGTTCGCGCACCGGACGGATCGCGGTGCCAAACGGCACTGTTGCCGCCCCGCGGAAGAACAGGCCGCGCGACAGTTCTCCGCGCAGTGCCGCCGAGAGTTGCGTGTCGATGCAGAACTGGCCGATCTTCGCGATGCCATCGCGCAGTCCGCAGGTGGTCAGGCACTGCAGTGCGCCGCTGCACCGCTCGATCGGGTCCAGCGGCAGCTTCTTCGCCGCCCAGTCGGCGGCCTCTTGCTGCAGCACCGATTCGCGCCGCAGGTAGCGGTCCAGCCAGACAGTCCGGACCGCTCGCGCCGGAAGACCTGCAACGCTGATGAACTCAACGATATCGCTGGGCTGCGCGCCCGCCAGCACCTTCTTGAAGTTCGGATGGGCGTCGCCTTCCTCGGTCACTGCAAACGCGGTTCCGACCTGCACCGCCGAGTAGCCGAGCGCGAGGACTGCGCGCAGTTTCGCCGGCGAATTGATGCCGCCTGCCGCAATCAGCGGGATCTTCTCGCCCTCGATCTGGTGCTCACGGAAGGCCAGCATCACCTCGTCGATTACGCGATCGAAGTCGAATCGCGGATCGTTGAGGTCCTCGATGCGGGTCGCACCCAGATGACCTCCCGCATAGCGCGGGTGCTCGATGACGATCGCGTCCGGCATGCGGTTCTTGCGCAGCCAGCGTCGCACCACGATCGCGACACCGCGCCCATCCGAAAGGATCGGTATCAGCGCCACCTCCGGAAAGTCCGCGCACATGTCCGGCAGGTCGAGCGGCAATCCGGCGCCCATGACGATCGCATCGGCCCCGGACTCGCACGATTGCCGCACCAGTGCCGGGTGCTGATCCACTGCCTTCATCACGTTGACGGCGATCGCCCCACGCCCCTCGGACCGTTCGCGCGCGAGGCGGATTTCGCGGTCGAGGGCGATCAGGTTCAATCGATCGAGGATGGTGCGGTTGCGGACATCCTTGCATTGCGCCATCAAGTCAGGATGGTGATGACGCAGATCCACCGAAGCGATCGTTCCGAGTGCATTCTCGCGCGCCACTGCCGAGGCCAGACGATGCGCGGATACGCCGACGCCCATGCCGCCCTGGACGATGGGCAACAGCTCCCGCTGCCGCAGGCGCAGCGGCCGCAGCCCTCGTTCCTGTAGTCGGTGCACCCAGGCTCCCAATGCGCGAATCCGGCAGGCTAGCCGCTCGGTTCAACAGCGCCCTTGATCCGGGTCAGCGGCACCCGCACCGTGCCCCTCCCCTATACTCGGCGGCCGCCGGGTTGCCGTCCGTCCCGGCACGTGCAGGCGCGATCCTGTCGCCTGCACCACAAGCTGGAGAAACAAATGGCCACTGCCGCCGACCTCGACATCAAGATGGATGCCTCGACGCTGTACCGCGAGGAGATTTACACCGACCGCAAGGTCGGCACGATCCGCGCGATGGTGCCGGTCACAACTATGGGTGCCACCGACGGCACGCGGCCGGTCGTCTACACCGGCGAGGCACAGATCATGACGCAGATGGGGCCGCTGCCGATCAGCTTCGATATCGAGGCCAAGACGCTGGCCGAAGCGGTCGAGGGCTACGCCGGCGCAGCGAAGGTCGCGATCGAGCGCACGGTCAGGGAACTGCAGGACATGCGGCGCCAGGCTGCGTCGTCACTCGTGCTGCCCGGCCAGGGTGGTGCGGGGTTCCCGCCCGGCGGCCTCGGCGGCGGCGGCAAGATTCAGATGCCGTAAGCCGTTGTCAGGGCGCGGGCCGCTGCATCGACATCTTCCAGAATCGTCTGCTGTAGCCGCCGCAGTGGCTCCCGCTCACCGCTGGCACTCTGCAGAGCCTGCGTCGCGCGCATCGCCGCTCACCGGTACAAACACCCAGCCGTAGCTCCCCTCGACCAGGGTCAGGCGCAGCACACCGTGGCTCGAGTTGTCCCGGAATTCGCTGTTCGATCGGATCGTGCTCCACGAGTACAGTCGCGCGCCACCGGTGCCGACGGTAAAGCTGCGAACGCCGCGCACCGGGTCGGCCTGCCCGTCTGCATTCTGCGGCGCAAAGCGTTCGTAAACGTGGTCGTGCCCGACCAGCACGAGTTCGGCGCCGGCCGCGTGCAGCAGCCGGTAGATGTCGGCCATGCGCGGGTCGTTGCCGTGCGGGCCCGAGCTGAATACCGGGTGATGCCAGTAGGCCAGGGTGCAAAACGCCTTCGATGCGGCCAGGTCCGCCTGCAGCCACGTGTACTGCGCCGACCCGACGCCTGCGTCCACATTGCTGTTCAGCGAAATGACATGCCAGGCGCCGATCTCGAAGCTGTAGTAGCCGCGCCGGTCCGGCCCTGCCGCAGTACCGAAGTATCCAAAGTAGCCCTCGGCGTCCATCGCTATGTAGTCGTGATTGCCGGGGCTGGGCCGGAGTCGTTCCCTGGAACGGCCCCACGTCGGCTGGAAGCAGTCCGTGAACTCGGCCGGCGCACCGATGGGATAGGTGTTGTCTCCCAGCGTCAGCACGTACACGTCCGACGGCGCGATCAGCCCTGCGGTGCGCGCTGCATCCGGAAACATCTGGCCGTCGGGACCGCAGTCCGCGATGTCTCCGGCGGCGACGATGTCAACGGCAAGCGCCGGAGTTGCCGCAGCCGATGGCGCAGTTTCACTGCCGCCGCAGGCTGTCAGCCATGGGGTCAGCAGCGTCAGGACAATTCGGCGCATGGCGTCAGCGTGGCCCGGGTGCCTCGGACGGTGACGGGTTCACGAAGCGCATGTGAATGTACAGATAGAAGGGCACACGCGGTGGCGCGGGAAAGCGGTCGAAAAGCAGCCGCCCGCGCACGCACTGGTAGACGTTGGTGCTGCGATCGCTCCAGACACGCAGCACCCGCCCGTCCGCACCGAGCGCGGCGACGAACGAGAACGGCGTCGATTCCGGCTGCGGCACGCTGGTGCTGCACTCGCGCAAGTGGACGCGATACAGCTGGCTGAACTGTGGCAGCAACACGGTACGGTGGTAATCGCGCGTCGCTTCGTCGGCCTCGTCCCGCCGCCCCAGCTCCTGCGCCTCGACATAGCTGCCGGCCAGTCCATTGGCGACTGGCCCCTGGGCATTCAGCGATGAGGCGACGGACATCATCGCCAGCGCGATGAGCCGGGGACGGGCACGGGCGAGCGGGGCGGTTGCAGTTCGCATGGCGCGCAAGTATTCCGCAAGACCGTGGCTCCGCAAAACCGGCCGGCGGGCATCCAGTCTGCACGGCGTGCCGTCCTCCCTGCCGCATATCGACCGATCGGATAGGTCCCAGCCCAGTGCTCCCCTACCTATACTCGATTTGCCCCGGCGCAAGCGTTCCGGCTCATATGCACGCCACCTGAACCCAACGCGTTGAAGACTGCCCGACCCGTTGTCTGCATCATCACGCCGGCCTCGCGCGAAGCGAACACCGGCAACTGGCACACGGCCGCGCGCTGGGCCCGTTTCCTGCGGCCCGACCATCGGGTCCGCGTGCTGCAGACCTGGGACGGCAAACCCTGCGATGTGATGATCGCGCTGCACGCGCGCAAATCCGCGGACTCTGTCGACGCCTTCCGCCGTGACTACCCCGAGGGCGCGCTCGGAGTCGTACTCACCGGCACGGACCTGTACCGGGACTTGCCCCACAGCCACGCAGCCCAGCGCTCGCTCGACCTGGCCGATCGCCTCGTCGTCCTGCAGGAACTCGGTGTCCAGGCGTTGCCGGCGCGTTACCGAAGCAAGTGCACGGTGATCTTCCAGTCAGCGCGGAGGCTGGCACGCGGAGCGCGCCGTCGCACCACCTTCGACATCGCGGTCGTTGGCCATCTGCGCGAGGAGAAGGATCCTCTGGCGGCGATGCACATGGCGCTTTCCCTGCCCGCCGACTCCCGGGTGCGCGTTCTGCACGCCGGGGCCGCACTCGACGTCCGCTATGCGGCGGCGGCCCACCGGACCGAGGCCCGGACGCCGAACTATCAGTGGCTCGGCGAGCTGCCTCGTGCACGGGCGCGCCAGCTGATGCGCCATGCCGCGCTGCTGTTTCATCCGTCCCGGATCGAAGGCGGGGCACAAGTCGTGCTCGAAGCGATACGCAGTGGCACACCGGTGATCGTCTCGGACGCGGACGGCAATCTAGGAATGGTTGGACGCGACTATCCGGGCATCTTTCCGGTCGGCGCGGTTCGCGCAGCGACCAAGCTGGTCGAACGCGCGTCGACGGACCGTGCCTTCCTGCGCCGCCTGGCATCGGCGTGCCGTGCCCGCGCGTGGCTGTTCGATCCGAAGGTCGAGCGCGCCGCCGTGCGCGATCTGGTGCGCGGGCTCCTCCATAATCAGGCCGTGACACACCAGCACGCGGCCTGAGAATGAACGCTCCCACCGAACTTCCGATCAAGCTCACTTCGTTTGCCCACGGCGGCGGCTGCGGCTGCAAGATCGCCCCTGGCGTGCTCGGCGAGATCCTCAAGGGCGCGAAGGGCATCGTGCCGCCGCAGCTGCTGGTCGGCATCGAGACGTCCGATGATGCTGCGATCTATCAACTCAACGACGAGCAGGCGCTGATTGCGACGACCGACTTCTTCACGCCGATCGTCGACGACCCGTACGACTTCGGCCGCATTGCGGCGACCAACGCGATCTCCGACGTCTACGCGATGGGCGGCACGCCGATCATGGCGCTGGCGCTGCTCGGCATGCCGATCAACAAGCTGCCGATCGAGGTGATCCGCCGCATCGTCGAGGGCGGCGAGTCGGTCTGCACCGCGGCGGGCATACCTGTCGCTGGCGGCCACACGATCGACACGGTCGAACCGATCTACGGACTCGTTGCCTTGGGCCTCGTGCATCCGAGTCGGGTCAAGCGCAACTCCGGCGCGCAGGCCGGTGACGCTCTGGTGCTGGGCAAGCCGCTGGGCGTAGGCGTCTACTCCGCGGCGCTCAAGAAGGACGCGCTCGATGCCGAGCACTACGGGCACATGATCGCCAGCACCACGAAGCTGAACACGCCGGGCCGCATCCTCTCCGAGCTGGCCGAAGTGCACGCGCTAACCGACGTGACGGGCTTCGGGCTGCTGGGCCACTTGAACGAGATCGCGCTCGGCGGCGGCCTCGCGGCGCACGTGCGCGTGAAAGACGTCCCCTGGCTGCCCCGCGTGCGTGAACTGGCGCAACAGGGCTATGTCACCGGCGCTTCCGGCCGCAACTGGGCCGGCTACGGGCAGCACGTCACGTTGAACAATGTCGACGAAACGATGAAATCGCTGCTGACCGATCCGCAGACCAGTGGCGGGCTTCTGGTGGCGTGCGCACCAAGCGCCGTTGGGGGCGTTCTGGAGATCTTCCGCGCCGACGGCTTCGCGCAGGCGGCAGTGATTGGCGAACTCGCGAAGGGCCACGGCATCAGCATCGAGGGCTGATTGCGAAATCCGCGCCGCGCCGCCTGGGCGGCGCTCGGCGCCGCGAATCCCCTCAGCGCGGCGCCCGGGAGGTCCCTCAGTCCGCCGGTTCGAGCCGCAGGATCGCGCCGTTCGAAACGTCTGTGAGCAGGTAGACGTAGCCGTCGGGTCCCACCTTCACCGTGCGCACACGCGGCAGTTCGCCCTTCAGCAGGAACTCGTCCTCAACGAACCGCTCGCCGTCGAGCCGAACGCGGATCAGCGCGTCAGCCTTCATGGTCCCGATCAGGATGTCGCCGCGCCACTTCGGAAACTTGTCGCCCTCGTAGAACGCCAGGCCCGAGAGCGCCGGTGACGGCGTCCAGTACTTCACCGGCTGGGCCATGCCGGCTTTTTCGGTGCCTTCGCCGATCTTCGTGCCGGTCATGTAGTTCACGCCGTAGGTAATCACCGGCCAGCCGTAGTTGACGCCGGCCTTGATGACGTTGAGCTCGTCACCGCCCTGCGGGCCGTGTTCGCTGGCCCACAGGACACCGGTCTGCGGATGGATCGCGGCGCCCTGGGCATTGCGGTGGCCCAACGAAAAGATCTCCGGCTTCGCCTTCGGATCGCCGGAAAACGGATTGCCGGGCGCCGGTTTGCCGTCGTCGGTGAGGCGCACGATCTTGCCGCCGTGGTCGTCAAGCTTCTGCGCCCGGTCCTTGTCGCCCCGTTCGCCCAGCGTCACGTACATCAGCCCGGCGCGGTCGAAGACGATGCGCGAGCCGAAGTGCAGGCCGGCGCTGCTCTTGGGCGCCATGCGGAACAGCACCTCAACGGACTCCATTCGCCAGGCCCCCGGTCCGCCAGCGAGCTTGCCGCGGGCGACCTCCGTGCCGTTCTTCCCCGAGGCATCCTTCTGCGCGTAGGACCAGTAGACCCAGCCGTTGGCGCCGTATTGCGGATGCAACACCACGTCCAGCAGCCCGCCCTGGCTCTGCGCATCGACCCGGGGAAGCCCGGCCACCGGTACCGGATCCAGCCTGCCGTCCTTGCCGACCACCCGCAGCCGTCCCGCGCGCTCGGTTACGAGCATTCGTCCGTCAGGCAGGAAGGCGAGACCCCACGGGCGTTCGAGGCCCGAGGTGACCGTCGAGATGCGGACGCGGTGGTGCTGCGTTGAAGCCAAGTCGGCAGCGGCCGAACCGCCTGCAGCAACCGCGAGCGCGAGCAGTACAGGGGCAGTCTTGAGCATCGAAGCTGGCTGGGCCGAGGGACAGCCCAGATGAGTTGCCAAACAAAGGTTCGACGGGGAGGACTCCAATCACGTCGAATATGGCGCTTCTAATGCAGATTCCAATCCGGCGGAAACCCTCAGCTGGCGGCCCCCTTCCCGCGCAGGCAATCGGGATAGGGGCCGATCATCGCTGATCGGGCCCCTCCCACACCACCCGGCATGCGGGTCCGCACCGGGCGGTTCGAGAAGTTGAGGTCAGGAGAATCGGGGCACTCCAAGGCGGTCGAAGTAGGCGTTGGGCAGCAGCCGATTCAGCGTCATGCGGCTGTCGCGCCACCAGCTCGTGGTGTTGCTCGCGACCCGTCGGGCCGACGCATCGTCGGCACCCAAGCGCTTGAGTTCCCGGAAGACGGTCTTACCGCGCTTCCAGTGCTTGAGCTGGATCGCCCGCAGCCGGTGCCGTAGCCACTTGTCCTGATTGCGCATGACCGAAGGCGTCTGCGCCAAGCCGAAGTAGTTCTTCCAGCCCGGTACGTAAGCATTCAAGTCCTGCGCGATCTGTTCCAGGCTGCGGCCGCGCATGCGCCGCGTGATTTCCCGGATACGTTGCCGCATCCGATGGATCGCCTCTGCAGCCACCGCCCTGCGCACTTCTTCGTTACGTTGCCAGAAGCAGTAGCCTAAGAACTTGCGTCCCCAGACCGCCGCCACGGCCGTCTTGGCTTCGTTGACCCGCAGTCGCAGCCTCGCATAACAGCCGCGCAGCGCTCGCAGCACCCGCTCCCCCGCCCGGCGGCTTCCCACGTAAACGTTGCAGTCGTCGGCATAGCGCACGAAGCAGTGCCCCCTGCGCTGCAGCTCCCGATCCACCTCGTCCAGCAACACGTTGGCCAGCAGCGGGCTGAGCGGCCCGCCTTGCGGCGTGCCCTCGTCGCGCTCGATGCTCACCCCATGCGCCAGGATGCCCGCCTGCAGATACAGCCGGATCAGCTTTAGCACCCGTCGGTCCGCTATGCGTCTGGCCAGCCTGTCCATCAGGATGTCGTGGTTGACCCGGTCAAAGAACTTCTCCAGATCCACATCCACCACCCAGTGGCGGCCAGCCTGCACGTACGCTTGCGCCGCCAGCACCGCATCATGCGCGCTGCGCCCCGGCCGGAAGCCGTAGCTATGCGCGCTGAACGTCGGATCGATCAGCGGTTGCAGCACCTGCAGTAACGCCTGCTGGATCAACCGATCTACCACGGTGGGTATCCCCAGTTCGCGCACCCCGCCACCGCGCTTCGGTATGCCCACGCGCCGCACCGGCTCAGGCCGGTACGTCCCGTCGAGCAGCCGCTCCCGGATGGCCGGCCACACCTGCTTCAGATACGCCGCCGTGTCCTGCACCGTGCGTCCGTCGACGCCGGCACTGCCCTTGTTGGCCTTCATGCGCTTCCACGCCGCCAACAGGTTCTCTCTGGCCAACGCCCGCATCAGCAGATCATCGGCCCCTCGGCTCGTCTGTGCGCTCCGCGCCAGCTCGGCTCCGTCGGTCGCAGCCCCGGCTCGGGCTTCACCCTCACCGGTCACCACGCCCCCGGGTCGCCCCGGCTTCTGACGCATGGCCTCACCAAGCGGCTCGTCTCGTCGCCGTCTTCCTCGTTCAGCCCTTCCCGGATGACCTGCGCCCGGTACTACGGCCTCGGCTGACTTCTGGCTCCGCTTCATCAGCGTCGGGCTTTCACCCATAAGGCCAGATCTCCCCAGGTAAGAACGCGATCCTTCACCGCACCACCGCCACATTTACGTCGCCAGCCTTTGGCCACAGGAACTTCGCGTCTTGTTGCCCGCTCGTCCCGGCCAGCGTCGCCTCAGATGCAGTTCGTGTACCTCGGCTCACGGTTTACGCTCCACGCTTCCTCCCCACGCTCGGTCACCCTCGCGCAGTTGCGCTTCACTCGCCTCGCTGTGGCCAGCTCGGCCGGGGACTTGCACCCCAAAGATCACGCCCATGCTGGGCGCACAACAAAAAGGGCGCCGAAGCGCCCTTTGTCATCAGTCTGCGACCGCTATAGGAACGAAAGTGAAGCGCCGCCCCCAATCTGGGCCAATTCGGCCAAAGAAAGTTCGACAACTTCTTCTTGTTTTTCAATGACTTGCTCGACGACTTGGTCCATGGCCATCCCCTCTTCCGCAAAAGTCACATTCGATCGAATTTGAGTTCAAGTACCTCGCATATCGGCCGATAGACGAGGTAGACGCAATGTAAACAGCACTTGTGGAAAAAGGCAAGCCCTTTACGCCGTGAGGGGTGCGCCCGTTTGCCGAAACCCCATCGCACATGACACAAGCCGCGACGACCTCAAAGGCTCGTAACGCATCGGTCGATGCCGCTGCGTTACTTGGTCAGCTTCGGCAACTGCTGGCTGCGCCTTCACCCGACGCTGCGCAGGCCTTCCACAAGGCTCTTGAGACACTCGGAGACACGCCCGCGGAAGAGGCAAGCACGCAGCTCGTCGAGTGTCTGTTAACCGTCGCTCACTATTACTTCCTGTCCAATCAAGGAACGACCGCACTGCTGGCAACAACACAGGCCGAAGCCTTCGCGCGGCGGCTGGGCGATAGGAGGCTGCTGAGAAGGGCCCTCACAATTGCCGGTGTGATGCAGATGGAAACGGGAAACCTGCCGGGGGCGACCGAAGCCTACTCAGAGGCATTGCAAGTCGCCAGAGAGCTGGACGAGGAGGAGCAAGAAGCTCCGGTCTGGAACAATCTGGGCGTCGCGCTGATGAATTCCGCGCAATACGCCGATGCACTCAAGTGCTTTGAGCGTGCTGCCACACTTGCAGGCAAATCGCTGATCCACGCGACCGTCGAGCACCAGGCACAGAGCAATGTGGCGATCTGCGCCCTGCACTTGCACGATGTGCGGACCGGGATCAGGGCAGTACGGCGAGCCATCGAACTGAACCC
This sequence comes from uncultured beta proteobacterium, assembly GCA_963766365.1. GTDB lineage: Bacteria > Pseudomonadota > Gammaproteobacteria > Burkholderiales > Burkholderiaceae_F > JALORV01. The sequence goes on along the minus strand of CAVXZK010000003.1, from coordinate 220,796 downwards.
GCACCCTGCCACCGCGTCGGACTGTCTTGATCGAACCAACGCAGAATCAAACTATGCGCGGCTGCTCCTTGAGATCGGCGAGGTCGGTCATGCGCGGGAACACTGCGACACCGCTCGAATGTACTCGGAGAAAGCGCCAACCGCACGGGCCGAATACTTCGCCGCTATCACGAGTGGACTTGTGGACGTCCACTCCAATCGAGCTGACATAGGGCTGACTCGCCTGAAGCGATCGCTTGAACACGCACGCAATTCGGTTCGGTCCGAGGTTCGTGATGCGTTATCAGTCTGCATTGCCGGGTACGAGGCCGCGGGACAACCAGACGTCGCGCTCGTGTATCTGCATGAACTGCTCGCGCTGAACCGCGAGGCGAAGGCGGCGCAGGTGTTGATGCACCACAAGCAATACTTAAAGCAGGTCGAACAATCCGCGTTCTCGCCGGGGTCCATAGATGTCGTGATGGCCAACCAGCGCGGCAAGCTGCGGATCCAGCTCGGCGAGCGCGAGCTGATGCGCAACCGCATCCTGCTGCTGGAGCAGCAGTCGGTCGCGGCAGAGTTGCACGACGACACGACCGGCGAGCACTGCTATCGCGTCGGCCGCCTCGCGTCGATTCTCGGCAAGGAGATCGGGCTGGAAGAGGACGTCTGCTTCCTGATCGACCTCGCCGCGCGACTGCACGACATCGGCAAGCTGGTGGTGCCGGACGCGATCCTGCTCAAGCCGGGCAAGCTCACGCCGGGCGAGCGCGAGATCATGCAGACGCACACGACGGCCGGCGCCGACATCCTGGCGAAGTCGAACATTCCGCAGATGCACATCGCCGAGGAGATCGCACGCCATCACCACGAGCGCTGGGACGGCGCGGGTTACCCGACCAAGCTCGTCGGGACGGCGATCCCGATCGCGGCGCGCGTCAGTGCGCTCGCCGACGTGTTCGATGCGCTGACGCACAAGCGGCCCTACAAGGAGGCGTGGAAGGTTTCCGATGCGCTGGCCGAGATCGCGTCACTGAAGGGCAAGCCAGTTCGATCCGGAACTGACCGACATCTTCCTCGACCTCGTGCCGCGGCTGCAGCGCGAGCACGGTGACCTCGACGAGTTCCTGGCGGTCGAAGCGAAGAACTCGCCGTTCATCAAGGCGCGCAAGCAGATCGCCGAAGCCCTCAAGGGGCAGGACCCGGAGACGATCGCTCTTCGAGATGCGCCGATAGCGCGCGGCCGTGGCCGCGGCCCGGACTGGCGCCGCGGACTTCATCGTGGTGGGACACGTTCGGGCGCCCGCTTCGCCCGAGGTCCGCGCGTTTAGCGTCGCGGGAGCCGCTCCGGAATCCGGGCAACGCCCGGCTCCGAGGTCACGGAGTCGTCGCGGATTGCGCGCTGGATGATGCGTTCCAGCGTTTCGCGGTCCAGCGAGGCACACAGGAGCTCGACGAACTGGCCTGGCGTGGCATCGCGACGCTGCGCCAGCGCGGTGAGTCGCTCGTCGGTCGTTTCGCTTATTTCCAGGGTTACGGTCTTCATGTGTTCCTGCCTTGCGGCGGGGGCTCTCCTCCTGTTTTCGGAGCGCCGCGGCGCAGGTTGAGAGCGCTAGGCTGTTTGGGGCACAGTTCGAGCCTTAGGCTCGGCATTTGCCGGCGGGTCCTACGGAAGCGCGGTTGGCCCGTTCAACGGTGCGGGGTATGGTGAGGCGAAATGGATGCACTGACCCAGGAAAGGACGGCGGCCCGGCTCCATCGGGAGGTCGCCAACGCCAGGGCGCACACGGATGCGCTGTTCAGGCTGGTCGCTCGACGATCCCTCTATGAGCGGCCGATTCCTGACCGGCATCGGCTGGTCTTCTACGTCGGGCACTTCGACGCCTTCGACTGGAACCAGCTCGGTCGCGGCGTGCTCGACCGCCGTCGTTTCAGCCGTCGTTCGATCGGCTGTTCGAGGCAGGCATCGACCCGGCCCCGGGACAGGCGCCGGCGGACCAGCCCGTCCGACTGGCCAGAGCTCGACGAGGTGCTCGCCTATGTCGCCCGCACGCGCGCCCTGCTCGATGAGGTCTGGGACGAACTGCCGTACGAACGCGTGCTGACTCGCGCTCGAGCACCGCTGGATGCACGCCGAGACGCTCTGCTACTTGCTGCATGAAATGCCGCCGAGCCGCAAGCGCGCGCCGGCGGCAGGGCTGCGCGATCGCGTCCCGGAGCCGAACCGCCGCGGCGATCCGTGGGTCCGGATTGCCGCGGGGTCGGCCGTACTCGGACAGGCCGCGGGCAGCTTCGGCTGGGACAACGAGTTTCCGCCGGCACAGCGTCCAGGTCGACGGCTTCGAGATCGCACGTCACAAGCTGACTCACCGCGAATACCTGCGCTTCGTCGCGGCGGGCGGTCCGGTGCCTCACTTCTGGGCGCAGCGCGACGGCGCATGGTGGCTGCGCCAGATGTTCGACACCCTGCCACTGCCGGCTGGACGCGCCGGTGTACCTGACACATCAGCAGGCGACCGCCTATGCAACCTGGGCCGGCGCACGCCTGCCGACCGAGGCGGAGTGGCAGCGCGCCGCCTACGGCGACGGACAGCGCCGTTATCCGTGGGGCGACAGCGAGCCCGACGCGTCGCGCGCGAACCTCGATTTCGTCGGCTGGGACCCGGTGCCTGTGGGCGCCAACCCGTCCGGAGCAACGCCCGAAGGGGCAGAGCAGATGCTGGGCAACGGCTGGGAGTGGACTGCGACTCGCTTTGCCGGCTTTGAAGGCTTCGCGCCGAGGGCGTACTACCCCGGCTACTCGGCCAACTTCTTCGACGGCGAGCACTTCGTGATGAAGGGTGGCTCACCTCGCACCGCGCGGCGCCTGGCGCGCGCTTCATTTCGCAACTGGTTCCGCGGCGAATATCCGTACGCCTACGCAACGGTTCGGCTGGCCCGCTGACAGGTTGAAGCGGCGCCTACTGCGCCAACGCCAGCGTGAAACGGTCGGCCGGATCGGTGTACGTCCGTACCGTCGTGTAGCCGGCCGCGCGCAACAGCGCACTGAGTCCGGGCAGCGTGTACTTGTAGGAGTTCTCGGTGTGGATGCGTTCGCCCTCGGTGAAGCGGCGTTCGGCCCCGGGCCAGGTCACCGTCACCGCGCGGCGCGCCTCGATGTGCATCTCGATGCGGCTTTCGGGCTCGTTGAACAAAGCCACATGGCGCCAGTCGTTGAGCTCGAAATCCGTGCCGGCAAGCCGGTTCGCCACATTGAGCACATTCAGATTGAACGCCGCGGTCACGCCCAACGCGTCGTCGTAGCCCCGTACCAGTTCATCCGGCGACTTCACGAGATCCGCGCCCAACAGCAGGTGGCCACCCATGCCGATCTGGCGCACCTGGGAGAGGAATGCCGTCGCCTCGGCCGGGGGGAAGTTGCCGATCGATGACCCCGGATAAAAGGCCACGCGGCGCTGCGTACGCACCGCGTCCGGCAGTTCGAGCCGGTGCGTGAAATCGGCGGCCACGCCAACGACCTCGATGTCGGGATGGCGGCGGGCCACGGCCGCCAGCTGCTCCCGCAGAAAGGCGGCGGCGATGTCGACCGCAACGTACTGTGCCGGCCGGAGCGCTGCGAAGAGGCGCTCGGCCTTGGCGCAGTTGCCGGCACCGAGGTCGATGAAAGTGGCGCCGTCGCCGACTGCGGCGACAATCTCCGGCGTGCGCTGCGCGAAGATCTCCTGCTCGTCACGCGGCAGGCTGTACTCGGGCAGCTCGCAGATCGCTTCGAAGAGACGCGCGCCGAGGGTGTCGTAGAAGAACTTCGGGGAGATAACGGCCGGGCTCGCGGCGAGCCCGGCACGCAGCTCCGTCGCCGGGTCGACAGCGACGGGCAGCCGATCGAAAAACTTCATGCGACGCGCACCCTGCGACACATCCATGCCGCAGTCTACGAGCGACGACGCCTTGCGGCGCCGTGTGACAACCCCGGGATAACTCTCGGTGTGGTCAGCCCGCTTCGGTTGGCAGGACCTGCCAGGCTCCGGCCCTGCGTCCGAGCTTCACGCGCTCCTCGCGCAACCGAGTGGCGCGATAGAGCGCGCCGAGCGGCCACGTCGTACTCAGCGTGCCGTTGTCATTCACCAGACGCCACACCGGCCAGCGTGGCTGGCGTCGCTGCGCGAGATCTTCGGCAACGACCCCCGCCAGGATCTTGACGAACATGCCGGTCATCAGGGGACAGGTGCGCTCAGCCCCGAAACGCTTGGCCAACCGGCTGCGCAACTGCGAAACCGAGAGCGTCGCGCCGGCCGGCACGCGAGCGATTTCTTCGGCCACGAGCAGCGGTGTCGGCAGCAGAAGGCGATCACCGAAGCGCCTGTCGGTAACGACTTCGGGTTGGAGTTCAGGCCGCAGTTTCGCGGACCAGTTGGGTGTCCGCGAATTCGCCTTGCGCTTCACGACCCTGCCGCCGCCGGCGCGTCGCTCTGCGGCACGAGACACGTTCGGGGTTCGCGCTGCGACCATGCCGCCTCCCTCTTCACTGATCTGCACGATACGGTAGCGACGCGTTCGAAGCGGCCGATGATCTGGAACAAGCTGCTTCGACGTCAAGTACAGCGTCGATGCGTGACCTGCACCGGCGTGGCGCACCGCGCGTGGAGCGCGCTTGTGCGCGATCAAACGTCAGACAGTTTCAGTAGGGGTGCGTCTCGGCGTACAGGCCGGCATCCCGCAATGTGCGCAGGACTTCTTCGATGTGCTCCGGCCCGCGCGTCTGCAGCACGAACTCGAGCTCGGCGTTCTGCACCGGCAGCGTCGTGAAGGCCCGCTGGTGCTCGACTTCCTCGATGTTGGCGCCAGCCTGGCCGATGAGCGTGGCGGCGCGGGCCAGTTCACCCGGCACGTCGCGTGTGTGCACGCGGATGCGCGCGAGCCGGCCGGCGCGAACCATGCCGCGCTCGATGATGTCCGCCAGGACCATCGGATCGATATTGCCGCCGCAGAGGATCAGCCCGACCTTGCGTCCGGCGAAGCGTTCGCGATGTCGGAGTAGCGCGGCCAGGCCGGTCGCCCCGGCACCCTCGACGACCGTCTTCTCGATCTCGAGCAGCATGACGATAGCCTGCTCGATGTCGCCTTCGGAGACCAGCACGATGTCATCGACGAGTCTCTTGACGATCGCGCGCGTGAGCTCGCCGGGCAGCTTGACCGCGATGCCTTCCGCAAGCGTCGCGTTGGCGGTCGGCATCTCGACGCCCTTGAACTCCGCGTACATCGACGGGAACTGGTCGGTCTGGACCCCGATGATCGAAATGCCGGGCTTCAGCGCCCGCGCCGCCGTCGCGATGCCGGATATGAGCCCGCCGCCGCCGATGGCTACGCAGAGGCAGTCGAGCTCCGGCTGTTGCCTCAGCATCTCGATCGCGATCGTGCCCTGCCCGGCCATGACGTCGGGATCGTCGTAGGGGTGCACCATCGTCAGCCCGCGACGCGCGGCCAGCAATGAAGCTTCCTGCCGGGCATCGTCAAAGGTGTCGCCGGTCAGGATGATCTCGGCGCCGAAGCCACGCGTGCGCTCCACCTTCACCATCGGCGTGAAGCGGGGCATGACGATGACGGCCGGGATGCCGAGCCGCTCAGAGTGATAGGCCACGCCCTGGGCGTGATTACCCGCCGAGACGGCAATCACCCCGCTCTGCCGCTGCTGCGGAGTCAAGAGCGACAGCTTGTTCAAGGCGCCGCGTTCCTTGAACGAGGCGGTGAACTGCAGGTTCTCGAACTTGAGGAAGACCTCCGCCCCGATGATCTGCGACAACGTTCGCGAATGCACGCACGGCGTCTCCTCGACGTGACCGCGCAGGCGCTCGACGGCGGCGCGGATCGCACCCAGGCTGACGACGTCGCTCAATCGAGGCTCACACGGTGACCAAATCGGGACCCGATTGTAGTCACCGCGACCTCGCAGCAACGCAAGGCGCGCAGATGGCCACCCGTAGAATCGACTGCATGCTGCAGATTCTCGGCCTGACCAAGCGCTATCGCGAACGCGTCGTCCTCAACCAGTTGCAGCTCACGGCCGGCAGCGGTGAATACATCGCGATCGTTGGCGAGTCCGGCTCCGGCAAGTCCACGCTGCTCAACCTGATCGCCGGCCTGGACCGCCCCGATACCGGCTCCGTGGTGATCGACGGCACCGACATCGCCGCCCTGGACGACACCGCGCGCACGCTGACACGTCGCACCAAGCTCGGCTTCGTGTTCCAGGCGTTCCATATCCTGCCCCATCTGTCGGTCGTGCAGAACGTCGCGCTGCCGCTGGTCCTGCTCGGTGAACCGCCAGAGTCACGCGAGCAGCGCGCTGCAGAACTGCTGGCTGAAGTCGGACTCGCCGGGCGCGAGTCGAGCATGCCGCGCGAACTCTCGGGCGGCGAACTGCAACGGGTCGCCGTGGCGCGTGCGCTGGTGCATCGCCCCGCGCTGGTGCTGGCCGACGAACCGACCGGCAATCTGGATCCTGATACGGCAAACATCGTGCTCGATCTGCTGGCGCGCGAGATCCGCAGCCGCCGGGCAGCCGGCGTGCTGGTGACGCATTCCGAAGCGGCGGCAGCCACCGCCGATCGCGTTCTTCGGCTCGACCACGGCCAACTGGTCGTGCAGGAACGAGCGGCCGGCCGGTGATCACGTGGCTGCTCGCGCACCTGTCCGGCGGCTACGCGCGCCACCACCCGCTGCGGGCAATCGTGCAGATCATCGCGATTGCGGTCGGCGTGGCGCTCGGCTATGCGATCAACCTGATCAACGCCTCCGCGCTCGACGAGTTCTCCGGCGCGGTGCGCCATGTGCTCGGCGAGGCGGACTTCTCGGTCAGCGGCGGACGGCTCGGCTTCGACGAGCAACTGTATGCGCGCATCGCGGCGCTGCCCGAAGTCGACACGGCGAGCCCGATCGTTGAGGTCGAGGCGCCCGTGCCGACGATGCCGCGCTCGAGCGCGGGGCTCGCAACCCTGAAGGTCATCGGTGTCGATGTCTTCCGCGCGGCGCAGTTCTCGCCCGCCCTGATCGGCGAACCGGAGGCGCAGGACCGCGAGACGTTTGCGCTGCTCGACGATGGCCTGTACCTGTCTCCCGCCGCACTCGAGCGGTTTCGTGTGGCGCCGGGCGACTCGCTCAAGTTCCAGGTCGGTCCGGACGCCGTCGAACTGCGCATCGCGGGACGCCTGCCGCGTGCAAGAGTCGGCGACGAAGTGGCGGTGCTGGACATCGGCGCGGCGCAGACGCGGTTCAAGCAGGTCGGACGCCTGCATCGCATCGACGTCAAGGTTGCGCCGAACGCCAGTCCGGCGGCGGCCCGTGACCGGATTGCGGCGTTGCTGCCTCCTGGCGTGACGGTCAGCACGCCGGACGAAGCGGCGCAGCGCGTTTCCAATGTGTCGCGCGCCTACCGGGTCAATCTCAACGTGCTGGCCCTGGTCGCACTCTTCACCGGCGCGTTCCTCGTGTTCTCGCTGCAGGCGCAGGCCGTGGTCGCGCGCCGCACCGAGCTGGCGTTCCTGCGCATCAGCGGACTGACAGCCGGCGAGCTGCAGCGCTGGCTGGTCGGCGAAGCCGCCATTGCGGGAGTGATCGGCTCGGCGCTCGGGATCGCGCTCGGACTCGGGCTGGCCGCGGCCGCACTCGCGACGCTGGGCGGGGATCTCGGCAGCGGCTTCTTCGCTGGCGCCCAGGCGCGCCTCTGGATCAGCCCCGGCTGGACCGCTGCCTTCTTCGTCCTCGGAATCGTCGCGGCGATCGCCGGAGGATGGGGTCCGGCGCGCGAGGCCGCCCGCGTGGAGCCGGCGCTGGCGCTGAAGGCCGGATCCGAACTTGACGCACTGAAGCCACTCGCGGGCGCCCTGTGGCCGGCCTGTCTGGTGCTTGCGCTCGGCGCGGGAGCCGCGCTGCTGCCGCCGCTGGGCGACCTGCCGATCTTCGGCTACGTCGCGGTGGCCCTGCTGCTGGTGGGCGCGATCATGCTTCAGCCCCGCGTTGCGCACGCGGTGTTCGAGCGCCTTGGCCATGCCAGCCGGGCCTCGCGCAGCGTGCCGTGGCTGGGCGCGACGACACGGCTGGCCCAGGCACCGGCCGGCGCAGCCATCGGGCTCGCCGGCATCGTCGCGAGCTTTGCGCTGATGGTGGCGATGGCAACAATGGTGACGAGCTTCCGCCAATCGCTCGATGTCTGGCTCGGCCAGGTGCTCCCGGCCGACCTCTACGTGCGGGCCGGCAGCCGCGGCGAATCGACAACGACGGCGTACTTCTCGGAACGCGACCGCGCGATCCTGGCCACCGCCCCCGGCGTGCAGCGCGCCGAGTTCTCGCGCTTTGCCCGCGTGATCCTCGACCCAGCGCGGCCACCCGTGACCCTGCTGATTCGCCCACTTGAGGTAGCGCGCCCGGCACTGCCTCTGATCGGGCGTGCGATCGGCTGGAACGCCGGTGATCCGCCGCCGGCCTGGATCAGCGAGCCGATGAGCGAACTGTACGGCGTCGACGTAGGCGAGCGCGTTCGCATACCCTTGGCCGGTGCCGAGCACGAGTTCCTGGTCGTCGGCACCTGGCGCGACTATGCGCGCCAGAGCGGAGCGATTGCGCTGCGTGATTCCGACTACCTACGCATCACCGGCGATGCCGTCCGGACCGATGCCGCGTTGTGGCTGGCGCCAGGCGTGCGGCCCAACGATGTCATCGACGCCGTGCGCGACCGGCTCGACATCGGCGACCAGGCCGAGTTCCTGCAGCCCGGCGAGATCCGGCGCCTGAGCCTCGACATCTTCGACCGCAGCTTCGCGGTGACCTACCTGCTCGAAGTGGCCGCCATCATCATCGGGCTGATCGGCATTGCCGCCACGTTCTCATCGCAGGCGCTGGCACGCAGCAAGGAATTCGGCATGCTGCGCCACCTCGGCGTCACGCGCGGGCAGATCCTCGGACAGTTCGCGATCGAGGGGCTGCTGGTCACGCTGCTCGGCATCGCGAGCGGGCTTGCGGTCGGATTTGCGGTGGCGCTGGTGCTGATCCGTGTGATCAACCCGCAGTCGTTTCACTGGACGATGGAACTCCATGTCCCGGTCGGCCTGATCGCACTGCTCATCGCCGCCCTGCTTGCAACCGCGACGCTGACCGCATTGCTCGCCGGAAGACGCGCCGCCTCGGGCGAGGCCGTGCGCGCGGTCAGCGAAGATTGGTGATGGCGCGCTCGGTGTACGCGCTGCGCGTCGCACGTGCACCTCGCGCGATGGAAGTGCGCACGACGCTTGGGAGCGGCCCGGCGCTTCGTGCGAATACAAAGGCAGCAATGCAAGCAGCGGCGGAAGGGATGGCGGGTCGTGCGGATTAGCAGGCGTGCGTTGTTGCTGGCGGCTGGCGCCGCTCCGCTCGGGCGAAGCGCGCGGGCGGAGGTCGAGTACGCGCGGGTGACACCGCGGCCCCTGGTTTTTCCTCGCGACCACGGCGCCCATCCGGAGTACCGCACGGAGTGGTGGTACCTGACGGGGTTCCTCGACATGCCCGGGCGCGAGTCGCTCGGGTTCCAGCTGACATTTTTCCGCGTGCGGACCACCGTCGCGCCGAGCGACAGTCGCTTCTCGCCGCAGCAACTGATCATTGCGCACGCCGCCATCGCCGACCCTGCGCGCGGAGTACTGCTGAAGGACGAGCGCGCGCAGCGCGTCGGCTTTGGCCTGGTCGATGCCGCCACAGCCGACACCGACGTGCGACTGGATCGCCGGACTTTCGTACGGGAGGCTGACAGCGGCGAGTACCGCGGTGCCATTCCGGCGCGCGGATTCGACCTTGCGCTGGTCGCACTCCCGACGCAGCCTCTGCTGCTGCAGGGCCGTGACGGCTATTCGCAGAAAGGACCGCTGACGCAGCAGGCAAGCTTCTACTACAGCCAGCCGCAGCTGGCGATACGCGCCACCCTGCGACTGGACGGCACCGTGCGGGAAGCGACAGGGAGCGGCTGGCTCGATCACGAATGGTCGAGCAGCGTGCTTGCCGAGGACGCCGTCGGCTGGGACTGGATCGGCATGAACCTTGCCGACGGCACCGCACTGACGGCGTTCCAGATCCGCTCGAAGAACGATGGGAACATCGTTCATGCCTATGCGTCCCTGCGCTCGCCTGGCGGCGCGGTGCGTACGTTCGGTAGCGAAGCCGTGCGGTTTGAACCCGTCTCGACCTGGCGCTCGCCGCGCACCAATGCCAGCTATCCCGTGGCGCAGCGCATCGTCGTCGGTGACCGCCGGTTCGAGACGCGTCCGTTGATGAACGACCAGGAGCTCGACTCGCGTGCGTCCGCCGGCGCCGTGTACTGGGAGGGCGCGAGCGAGTTGCTCGAAGGCGGTCAGCGCGTGGGCCGCGGCTACCTCGAGATGACCGGTTACGTCGCGCCGATGCGGCTGTAGCGCAAGAGCCCATCGAAACACCGCTACGCTTGGGTGGCGACTTAGAGGGAGGTTTAGGTGGGAACCACGATGCACTGGCCGGCGTTGATCACGCTCGCCACGCTGACACTGCTCTTCGGCTGCGCCTGGTATGTCGGCGTGGCGCGCGGCAGGTACAAGATTAACGCGCCGGCCACGACCGGACCGGAGGGCTTCGAGCGAGCCTTCCGCGTGCAGATGAACACCCTCGAAAACGTCGTCATCTTCCTGCCGGCGATGTGGCTGGCAGCGATCTACTTCAGCCCTCGCATCGCAGCGGCGATCGGCGCGGTCTGGGTCGTGGCACGCATCTGGTACGCCGTGGCCTACGCCCGCAACCCGAAGTCCCGTGGAACTCCCTTCGTCGTCGCGTTCCTCGCGTGGGGCACATTGATGGTCCTCGCGAGCTGGGGCGTACTGACCTCGCCGCTGTGGTGACGCGCTGATGGCTGATCCGGCGACTGCGCCGAAGAAGCTCCAGCCGCTGCGCGGCCTGCTGCCGTTCATCGCACCCTACAAACGGCAGGTGGCGATCGCGTTGCTGTTCCTGGTGCTCGCAGCAAGCGCAACGCTGGCCATGCCGTATGCGGTCCGGCTGCTGGTCGACAACGGACTGGCCATGCCGGCGGGCAGTGAGCTCGGCGACAAGCTGGTCGCGATCCGGGGCCACTTCGGTCTGCTCTTCGCCGTCGCGGTGGCGCTCGGGGTGTTCACCGCGGCACGCTTCTTCATGGTCACGTGGATCGGCGAACGCGTGACGGCCGACCTGAGGCATGCGGTCTACTCGCACGTGCTGACGCAGAGCCCGCAGTTCTTTGAGACCCTGAAGACCGGTGAGGTCCTTTCGAGACTGACGACCGACACCACCGTCATCCAGAACGCGGTCGGATCGAGCATCTCGATGGGACTGCGCAACGCGGTGCTGTTCGTCGGCGGGATAGCGATGCTGATCGCGACCAGCCCGCGGCTGATGCTCACGGTCGTCGGCATCATCGCGCTGGTCGTCGCACCCGCCATGCTGATCGGCGGGCGCGTGCGGCGGCTGTCGCGCGCGAGCCAGGATCGCATCGCCGATTCCAGCGCGATCGCCGGCGAAGTGCTGAACGCGGTTCCGGTGGTGCAGAGCTTCACGCAGGAGCGCGCCGAGACACGCCGATTCTCCGAGGCGAACGAGCGCGCGTTCGCGACGTCGATCCGGCGCACCGGCACGCGCGCCCTGCTGACGGCGTTCCTGATCGTCGGGGTCTTCGGTTCGCTGCTCTACGGCCTGTACGGCGGCGTGCAGGCGGTCATGGCAGGACGTATCAGCGCCGGTGAACTCAGCCAGACCGCGCTCTACATCATGGTGGTGGCTGGCAGCGTGGCCGTCCTCGCCGAGGTCTGGGGCGAGCTGATGCGTGCCTCGGGCGCAACGGAGCGGTTGATGGAACTGCTGCATACCCGTTCGCCGATCCACTCGCCAGACCTGCCGCGTCCCCTGGCCCGCGTGGCGGGCGGCATGCACGTGCAGTTCGAGAGCGTCAGCTTCAACTACCCGTCGCGTGCGCAACAGGCGGTACTGAGTGACTTCACGCTGGCGATCGAACCGGGGCAGACCGTCGCACTGGTAGGGCCGTCCGGGGCCGGCAAGAGCACGGTGTTCCAGTTGCTGCAGCGCTTCTACGACATCACCAGTGGCCGCCTGCGGGTCGATGGCGTGGACGTGCGCGACCTCGCGCTCGACGAACTGCGGCGCCACATCGCGGTGGTGCCCCAGGAGGCCACGATCTTTTCGGGCTCGGTGCTCGACAACGTCCGCTACGGCAGGCCCGATGCCACGGCCGAGGAGGCGCGGCTGGCCGCGCAAGCCGCACGCGTCGAGGAGTTCGTGCTGCGCCTGCCGCAGGGCTACGACACCGAGGTAGGTGAACGCGGCCTGCGCCTGTCCGGCGGCCAGCGCCAGCGACTCGCCATTGCGCGCGCCATCCTGAAGGACGCGCCGCTGCTGCTGCTGGATGAAGCCACCTCGGCGCTCGACGCCGAAAGCGAGCGCGCGGTGCAGTCAGCGCTGGAGACAGCCATGCGCGGCCGCACGACGATCGTCATTGCGCACCGGCTCGCGACCGTACAGCGCGTCGACCGCATCTTCGTGCTCGATCACGGACGGATCGTCGATGCGGGCACACACGCGGAGTTGATCGTCCGCGGCGGCCTGTACGGTCGATTGGCCGCACTGCAATTCGCGGCGTGAACCCGCCCCGGCGAGCGCACAGCGCTGCCGGGGCCGAAGCCGTATCTCAGCGCACCTTGCCGCGCCGGAACAGGTTGACGATCGCCAGCAGGATGACCGCGCCGATGAGCGACACGATCAGGCCGCCGAGGCTGAAGTCGCCCTGATTGACGGTTCCTGCGCCCAATAGCGGCGAAATCAGCCACCCGCCCAACATCGAGCCGACGATGCCTACGATGATGTTGAGGAACACGCCTTGCTGCGCGTCGGTCTTCATGATCATGCTGGCAACCCACCCGATCAGGCCACCCACCACGAGCCAGATGATGAAATTCATGTGCCACCCCTTCCGTTGAGTTGACCTTCGAGGCCCGGCGAACGCCGGGGAATTGTCCATTGTGATGCAGATCGGCTCTCGGCTTCAGATACGAGCGCCCCTTGGACAATCATAGTCACGCTTCATGACAGACGTGTACAGGCGACTGAGCGACACTCGCGTGCCCCCTATGATCGCTCCCATGACCTCGCTGGCTTCCTCATGGGGCGCGCTGTCCGACCTGGGACGGTCCGCGCTCGACTGGTTCGCCGGATGGGGGCGGATCATTTTGTTCAGCGCCAAGCTGCTGGTCCTCGCGTTTTCCCCTTCGAGCTACCGCGGACCGAATCTCGCGGCGCTGGCGCGGCACCTGGTCAAGGACACGGCTCCGATTCTGCTCTGGTTCACCCTGCTGACGTCGATCATCAGCCTGGTGATCATCCACATCGTGGTCGTGACATCGGTGAGCTACGGACTGTCGCGCTTCGCGCTCGAAATGGTCGTGCGCGTGCTGGTCCTCGAGTTGATCCCGCTGACGGCAGCGATGTTCGTGGCGCTGCGCTGCGCACTGCCAAACGCGGCGGAAATTGCGGTGCTGCACGAGCGCGGCGCCTTCGATGGAACGTCTCCCAACCGCACCGAGCCGCTGCAGCGCGAGATCCTGCCGCGCGTCGTGTCAGGTACGTTCTCCGTGCTGCTCCTGGCGGCAGTGAGCTGCGTCGTCGCCGCCGCGCTGGCCTATGTCTGGGTTCATGGCTTCACCGCGGGCGGAATTGCGAGTTACACGCGGACGTTTGGTCGCGTGTTCAGCCCGGCACTCTCGCTGATCTTCACGCTGAAGACGCTGGGCCTGAGCCTCGCGGTGGGGTTGATTCCGATCGCCTCGGTTCTCTACGATCGGCCCAACCCGCGCCTTCGCACCAGTGCCGAACTGCGCGGTCTGGTGCGGCTCTTCTTCATGATCCTGCTGATAGAAGTCGCCTCGCTCGTGGGCAACTACGTCTGAAGCCGTCACCATGAGCCACGAACGAACCCCTGGGTCGCGAACCTCCGAATCACTCGAGTTCCGTGCCGCTTTGCTGGTGGGGCTCCTGGTGCTGCTGTTCACTGCGTCGGCGGCGTACCTGCTCTATGCGCGCGGTGTCTTCGAACCCTCGCAGCGGCTTGTGCTGCTGTCCGACGACGCGGAAGGCGTCTCGGTCGGCATGGACCTCACGTTCGCCGGCTTCCCGATCGGCCGTGTCCGTGGCATCGAACTGTCCGCCGACGGCACCACGCGCATCCTCATCGACGTACCGGACAAGGACGCGCGCTGGCTGCGTGAATCAAGCGTGTTCACCCTGACGCGTGGCCTGCTCGGCAACACCAACCTGCGCGCCTTCAGTGGCGTCCTGAGTGATCCGCCGCTGCCTGCCGGCGCCGAGCGACGGGTTCTGGTGGGCGATGCGACTGCCGAGATCCCCCGGCTGGTATCCGAGACGCGCGATCTGATCCGCAACCTGACGCAACTCACGAGCGCCGACTCGGCCCTGGCCGGCACGCTGGGCAACGTGCAAAGCGCAACCGAGCGGATCAAGGGGCCGCGCGGCGCGCTCGGCGTGCTGTTTGGCAATGACGCCGACGCACAGAAACTGGTCGTGACGCTGGATCGAACGAATGCGCTGCTGGCGCGCATCGATGGCCTCGCCGCCAAGGCTGACCAGCAGGTCTTCGGCGCCGAAGGCCTGATGCCGGAGGCGCGCGCTGCCATCGTCCAGTTGAACGCTGCTCTTCTGGAGGCCCGCGAAAGCCTCAAGAAGGTCGATGCGATCCTGGTCGACGCGCAGGCCATCGCGGGCAATGCGCGCGCCGCCTCGACTGACCTCGCCGCGTTGCGTGCCGAGATCGATGCCAACCTGCGCAAGGTGAGCGGGATGATCGACGAGGTCAACCGTCGCTGGCCGTTCGCGAAACCCGCGGAGATCAAGTTGCCATGACCGGCTTCATGCGCTTCGCGTACTGCAGCGTGGGATCCCTGGTGCTGCTGCTCGCCGCCTGCAGCACCGGCCCTTCGGCGCCGGACTGGCAGACAAACGCCAAGGCGGCGCTCGATCGCGCCGTCGCCGCGTATCTGGCGGGTGACACCCGGATCGCGAATGTCGAATTCGATCTCGCCCGCCGTGAACTCGCCAGCACGGGCCGCGCGGACCAGGTCGCGCTGGCCGAACTCACACGCTGCGCGGTGCGCGTCGCCAGTCTCGATGTCCAGCCGTGCGAAGGGTTCGAGAAGCTGCGATCTGATGCAACAGCCTCCGAGCGCGCGTACGCCGACTTCCTCGCCAACCGCGTGCAGCCACAGGACATTGCACTACTGCCGGAACAGTATCGGCGCGTCGCGACGGCCGGCCTTGGCAGCGATGCGGCGCTGACGGCGCTGAAGGCCGTTGACGATCCGCTGTCCCGGCTTGTCGCCACCGGAGTGTTGTTCCAGGGCGGCCGCACGAACCCTGCGGCTATCGCACTCGCTGTCGACACCGCCTCGGCCCAGGGATGGCGGCGGCCGCTGCTGGCATGGCTCGGGGTGCAGCTGGCGCTCGCGGAGAAGGCCGGCGATCAAGCCACTGCCGAGCAATTGCGCAGGCGGATCGCGCTCGCGGGAGGAACGTAACCCGTCGCCGCCCGGTTCCGCGGTCAGCGGCTGAGGCGGCCCGGTCACATCGAAATCGAACCCTCGCGGAAGTCGGTGCGATCGAGCCAGACGTTGACCAGCACCGGTTTGCCGCTGCGCGCGATCTCACGGGCCTGCTGCAGCACCGGCTCGACCTCGCCAACGTTTCTGATGACCAGGCCAGCCGCGCCGAATCCCTGCACCACGGCGTGGTAGTCGCTGCGCGCCAGCACGGTGCCGACATCGTCGTTGAGCATCTTGACCTGTTCGCGCGCGATCTGCGCCCAGCTGGCGTCGTTACCGACCACGGCAATGACCGGCTTGCCGTGGCGCACGAACGTGTCGAACTCAACGAGGCCGTAACCGCTGGCACCATCGCCCCAGATCAGCCAGACCTCGTCCTGCGGCCGCGCGACCTGCGCACCCAGCGCAAAGCCGGCACCGACGCCCAGCGTGCCAAAAGCGCCGGGGTCCAGCCAGGTCAGCGGGCCACGCGGGCGGACGATGTAGGACGCCGTCGCCACGAAATCGCCGCCATCGGCAACCATGACCGCGTTGGGTCCAGCCACCCGATCGAGCGCGCGGAAGAAAGCGATTGGATTCACGTGCTCGCCGGCCGTCACGGCCTGCGCATCGATCTCGCGTTCGCGCGCCTCGTCGCGCGCACGCACCAGCGCAATCCACTCAGGGCGTTGCGCGCGCGCGCCAAGCCGCTGCGCCAGGGCTTCCAGCGTCAGGCCGGCATCGCCGATCGCCGCGACTGTCGGTCGGCGATTCATGCGCGCGTCCTTCGCGCTGCGATTCGCCGCGATCAGCGTGGCCGAGCGGCGCACATGACGGCCGTAGTCCAGGCGGAAGTCGCATGGCACGCCGGCCAGCAGCACGCAGTCCGATTCGCGCAGCGCATTGCGGCGCGCATGGCGCATCTGCAGCGGATGACTGCTGCCCAGCAGGCCACGCGCCATGCCGGAGAGGTACACCGGAATCCCGAGCCGGGTGACCGCCTCCGCGATCGCGGGTGCGTGATCAGCCATCAGCAGTGCCTGACTGCCGATGACGAACAACGGCCGTTCGGCCCTGGCCAGCGCTTCCGCCGCACGCGCGATCGATGCTTCGGGTGCGCGCGGTGCTTCAACGTGGATCACGGCCGGCGTGCCGCCCGTATCCGCGCCCGCGAACATGCGCGACGCATGACGGTTCAGGTACCAGCGCAGCAGCCGATCGCCGATCGCCTTGCCCTTGCCCGCGGCATCGGCGTACCACTGCCGGATCAACGTCTCGTCGTACAGCAGGTCGACGGGGCATTCGACGAACACCGGGCCCGGCACGCCGCTCGCCGCGACACTCAGGGCTTCGTTCATCGCCGGCCCCAGGTCGCGCACGCGCTTGACCTGCGCCACCTGCTTGACGTGCGGCGCGACCAGTGAGCGCTGATCGATGTCCTGCAGCGCTCCGCGGCCCTGCAGTGCGGTCGGCGCTCCGCCGCCGATCAGCACCACCGGGCTCTGCGCCAGCTGTGCGTTTTTCAGGGCCGTGATCGTGTTGGTCAGTCCGGGGCCCGCGGTGACGGCCGCGACTCCCGGGCGACCGGTGACGCGTGCGTAGGCGTCCGCGGCGAATACCGCCGTGGCCTCGTGCCGTGTGTCGACGATGCGGACACCGCGCGCCTTGGCAGCCGCCAGAATCGGTGAGATGTGCCCGCCGCACAGCGTGAAGACAAAGCGCACGCCGTGCGCGTGCAGCACTTCGGCTACCCGGTCACCTCCATGGCGCGCAGGCAGCGGCTTGCTGTCCATCCCTCGTCAATGCCAGTGCACGCGCCGCTTGGTGGCGTACCAGCTTTCCACGTGCGGCTCCATGGCCTTCTCGATGCGGCCGCGCCTGACCTTCATCGTTGGGGTCAGGAAGCCGTTCTCGATCGACCAGGGATCCTGCGCGACGACGATCATGTGCAGTTGCTCATGGTCAGACACCGCGGCATTGATCTCCTGCAGAAGCTGGTGCATCTCCGCCTCGACCTGAGCGCGCAACTCCGCCTCCTTCATGCGCGGCCGCAAGTGCTCTGCCAGGATCACCATCGCGTAGGCGGCCGGCTGGCCGACCCCCGATACCAGCGACAGTTCCACCATCGGATGGGCGTTGATGCGGTTCTCGATCGGCGCCGGGGCGACGTACTTGCCCTTCGCCGTCTTGAACAACTCCTTGGCGCGGCCCGTCAGCTTCAGCAGGCCGTCGGGGCGGCGCTCGCCGAGGTCCCCCGTGCGGAAGAAGCCATCCTCGGTGAACGACTCCGCGGTCAACTCCGGCTGCTTGTAATAGCCGCTGCACTGTCCCGGGGACTTGATCAGGATTTCGCCCTCGTCGCTGATGCGCACCTGCACGCCGGGCAAGGGCACGCCGACGTAGCCGGGAGCGTTGTGCTCGACGTCCGACATGTGCGAGTACGAGCTGTCTTCGGTCATGCCGTAACCCTCGTACAGGGGCAAGCCGATGCGCCGGTACCAGTCGATCAGGCCGGGCGGGATCGGCGCCGATCCGCTGCCCGCCAACTTCACCTGATCAAGCCCGAGCCCGGCACGCACCTTCTTCGCGACAATCTTGCCGAGGATCGGAATGCCGAGCAGCCGGTCGAGCTTGGCGGGCGGCATCTTCGCGAAGACGCCCTGCTGGAACTTCAACCACAACCTGGGCACCGAGAGGAACAAGGTCGGCCTGGTGCGCTGCAGGTCCTGCAGGAAGGTGTCGAGGGACTCGGCGAAGAACAGGTGCAGCCCCCCATTGACCAGCGACGCTCCCTCGGCCCACGTGCGCTCGAAGCTGTGCGCCAGCGGCAGGTACGACAGCATGCGGTTGTCCGTACCGCCGACAAGACGCTGCACTACGTCTGAGCTGCCTTCGCCGGCGCGCGTGAACGCGTCGAAGCGGATCATTACGCCCTTGGGCGTCCCGGTCGAGCCGGAGGTGTAGATCAGCATAGCCAGCTCATCGGCCTTTCGCGACGGCTTGCCGGCGAGCGGCGAAGTGCGGGCGACAATCGCGTCCCAGGTGTCGAAGTCGGTCTTCGGCGCCAGCGGAAACGCGATGCACGGCAGCCCCTTGGGCACGCCCGGCTGCTGATGCGGCCAGGTGTCAAGCTTGCCAACGAAGAGCAGGCTCGATTCGCTGTGGGTCAGCACGTAGTTGATGGTCTCGGCGGTCTCGGTCGGGAAGATCGCCACGGTCGTGTAACCCGCCATCCAGATGGCCAGCTCGGCCATGATGAAGTGAGCGCAGTTCTTCGACAGGATGGCGATGCGCGTGCCCTGCGGATAGCCGAGGCTCTGCAGGTGCGCCGCCATGCGGCGTGACTGGTCCACCGCCTGCGCCCAGGTGTAGTCCGTGACCTGGTTGTTGCCGATCGGCTGCGTCATGTAGACGCGATCACCGAGTTTTGCCTCGTGGTCGAGGACGTAGTCCAGTATCAGCCGGTTCTCGCTCATGTCTCCCCCGTGGTGTGCTCTGTTTCGCCCGCCTGGCGCGGTGGCGCAGCCTACTGCAAGCGGCGTGCAGCGACCACTGGTGGCGCACTCTATTGCTGCGCCGCGGGAAACGCGGCCGCGGCCCGATAGAATCCCCCCATGCGCCAATACGAAGACTTCATGCGCCATGTGTTCGAACATGGCACGGTCAAGGCCGACAGGACCGGCACCGGTACTCGTTCCTGGTTCGGCTACCAGATGCGCTTTGATCTTGGCGAGGGTTTCCCGCTGGTCACGACCAAGAAGCTGCACCTGCGCTCGATCATTCACGAGCTGTTGTGGTTCCTGCAGGGCTCGAGCAACGTCAAGTACCTGCACGACAACAAGGTCACGATCTGGGATGAGTGGGCGCGCGAGGACGGCGAACTCGGACCGGTGTATGGCGTGCAGTGGCGGTCGTGGCCGACACCCGACGGCGGCTCGATCGACCAGATCTCCCAGGTGATGCGCGAGATCAAGTCGAATCCGGACTCGCGCCGGCTGCTCGTTTCGGCCTGGAACGTCAGCGACATTCCGAAGATGGCGCTGCCGCCGTGTCACCTGCTGTTCCAGTTCTACGTCGCGGAGGGAAAGCTGAGCTGCCAGCTGTACCAGCGCAGCTGCGACATCTTCCTCGGCGTGCCATTCAACATCGCCAGTTACTCGCTGCTGACGCACATGGTGGCGCAGCAGTGCGATCTGGGCGTCGGTGACTTCGTCTGGACCGGTGGCGACTGCCACATCTACAGTAACCACTTCGACCAGGTGCAGGAGCAGCTGGCGCGCGAGCCCCGCCCCTATCCGCACCTCAGGATCGGGCGCCGGCCCTCGTCGATCTCCGACTACACGTTCGACGACTTCGAGATCGTCGACTACGACCCGCACCCGCACATCAAGGCGCCGGTTGCGGTCTAGGGCCTGACCATGGCAACCGGTCCTGGCCCGGCGCTCCGCGGCCACGCGCTGCTCGGGCTGGCGGCGCTCACGCTGATGTGGGGCCTCAACTGGCCCGTGATGAAGTTCTCGCTGCGGGAACTCACCCCGCTTTACTTCCGCGCGGTGACGATGACGGGCGGCGCGCTGCTGCTGTTCGCATTCTATGCGGCACGCGGCCAGGACATGCGCCTGCCACGCAGTGCGTGGCCGGCCATGGCGGGCCTGACCGTCACGAACATCTTCGGCTGGCACTTCTTCTCGATCCTCGGAGTGCACGCGCTGGCTTCCGGCCGTGCGGCGATCCTCGGCTTCACTATGCCGGTCTGGACCGTGCTGCTGTCGATCGTCTTCTTCAACGGGCGACTGACACCGCGCATTGCCTGGGCCGCCCTCTGTGTCATGACGGCGATCCTGCTGCTGCTCGGCGACGAGTTTCTTACGCTCGCGGGCAACCCGCTCGGCATCCTCTGGATGCAGCTGGCCGCCGTGTCGTGGGCACTGGGCACGATCCTGATGCGCCGCAGCCGGCTAGCACTGCCGACGCCGGTGATCACCGTGTGGATGATGCTGCTGTCGAGCGCGGCCTTCTGGGTTGTCGCTGGCGTGAGCGAGCCGTTTCCGACCTGGAACTTTTCGGCCCCGATGTGGGCGGCGCTGATCTGGAGCTTTGCGATCAATTACGGCGTCTCGCAGATCATCTGGTTCGGGCTGGCGCGTGAACTGCCGGCCACGGCCAGTGCGTTTTCGATCATGGCGGTGCCGCTGGTCGGTATTCTCTCGGCCACCTGGATCGTCGGCGAGATACCGGGCTGGCAGGACTGGATCGCCGCCGTTTTCGTTGTCGGGGCGATCGCCGCCACGCTGCTCGCCCGCAAGCCGACCTCGCTCAAGCCATGACCCAGCCCCGCCTGACGCTCATCGTCGCCCGCGCCCGCAACGGCGTGATCGGCAAGGACAACGCGATGCCGTGGAAGATTCCGGGCGAGCAGGCGTACTTCAAGCGCGTGACGATGGGGCACCCGATCATCATGGGGCGCAAGACCTGGGAGTCGATCGGTCGGCCTCTGCCGGGCCGACGCAGCATCGTCATCTCGCGCAACTCGGCGTACATGGCGCCCGGCGCCGAAGTGGTGACCAGCCTCGACGATGCACTCGGGCTCTGTGACGGTGCGCCCGAGGCCTTCGTCATCGGCGGCGCCGAACTCTACCGGCTCGCGCTCGCGCGCGCCGATCGGCTGCTGATCACGGAGATCGACCACGACTTCGATGGCGACACCCGCTTCCCGGCCCCCGACCCGGCGCAATGGCGGGAAGCCGCGCGCGACCACCACGCGCGTACCGATGAGCGGCCGTTCGCCGTCGACTTCGTGGAGTACGTGCGGCACTGACGCAGATTCGCACCGTTCATGGCCCCGGCTTGCGCCAGACACTGGCCAGCCACGGCTGCTGTTCCCGCGGCAATCCTGCGGGTCGAAAGTAGTGATCCAGTTCCACGAACCCGGCGGCGGTCATGTAGTCACTCCAGGAATCCCAGTTGTGGAAGACCCCATAGCGATCGCCATTCCAGCCCTCCTGGCCGTCGCCGCGCGGGTTCGAGCTGAAGAGAACGCCGTTCGGCTTGAGTGCCTCGTGCAATGCGTGCAGGACTTGTGGCAAAGCCTGACTCGGCACGTGGAACAGGGACGCATTGGCGAATACGCCGTCGAACCGGTTGCCCGGCAACTGCAGATCGAGGAAGTTCTGCTCGAGGACTTCACAGCCGCTATGCGCGCGCGCCAGTGCTGCCAACGGCGCTGAACCCTCGAGGCCCGTCGCGTGATGCCCGAGGGACCTGAACGTCTTGAGGTCGCGCCCAGGCCCGCATCCAAAGTCGAGCAGCTCGAGCGGCGGCGCTGCCTCGACATGCTGCAGCAGCGCCGCAATGTTCTGGCTCACATCGTGGTCCCGCGTCCCGGCCCAGAAGGCCTCCGCACGCTCGTTGTAGTGCGCCAGCGTGCATGCGGCGATTCGGTGCAGTTCCTCGGGAGTCAACGGCATGACTCGCAAGCTCAGCCGCTTGCGGCTTCCGTGTCGCTCGCCCGACCGCTGCCCGCGGCGGCAATGACACCCGCCGACTGCAGTCCAGCGATCTCGTCATCACGATAGCCAAGGCCACGCAATACCTCGATGCTGTCCTCACCGAGCGCCGGCGGTCCCCGTCGCGCCGGCGGCCGCGCACCGCCGAGCGCCAACGGCAGCAGCGGGGTACGTGCCTCGACCTCGCGACCGGCACCGCTGGCACTCGCCGGAATCTTCACAGTCGCCAGCCCACCGGTCGCGTTCAGATGCGGATCGTCGAAGAGATCTTGCGGCCGTGTGATCGGCGCATGCGGCAGGCCATGCTTCTCGAACATTGCACCGAGTTCCTGCACGGACCTCCCGGCAAGGCGCTCGCGCAGCATCGGCATCATCCAGTCGCGGGCCCGTACGCGGTCGTTGTTGCCTGCAAGCCGGTCATCGGCCTTGAGATCCGAGAAACCAAACGCGTCACAGAAGCTCGCCCACTGCGTGTCGGAGACCACTGCAAGGAAGATCTGTCCGCCGTCCTTGACGGTGAACACGTCGTAGATGGCCCACGCGGAAATGCGGCTCGGCATTGGCGCGGCTGGCTTGCCGGTGACCGAGGTCTGCATCATGTGCTGCGCCATGAGGAGGACGTTGTTTTCGAAGAGCCCGACCTGCACATCCTGGCCACGGCCTGTCTGCGTACGCTGGTGCAGTGCGGCCAGTGCGCCGATGGCACCGAACATGCCGCCCATGATGTCGTTGACGCTGCTGCCGGCCCGCAGTGGCCGCCCCTCGGGACCGGTCATGTACGCAAGGCCGCCCATCATCTGCACGACCTCGTCCAAGGCAGTACGGTTCGCGTAGGGACCCGGCAGGAAGCCCTTGTGCGACACGTAGATCAGCCGCGGATTCACCTTTGCAAGAGAGGCGTACTCGAATCCGAGCTTCGCCATCGTGCCGGCCCTGAAGTTCTCGCTGAAGATGTCTGCGGTCGCGACCAGCTTGAGCACGATCTCGCGGCCGCGGGCGTCCCTGGTATCGACCGCGAGACTCCTCTTGTTGCGGTTGAACATCGGGAAGAAGCCGGCGCCCGAGCCAATCAACCTGCGCGTGTTGTCGCCGCCGACCGGCTCGACCTTGACGACCTCCGCGCCGAGATCGGCCAGGATCATGCCGCAGGTCGGGCCCATCACCATGTGCGTGAACTCGACGACACGGATGCCGGCGAGCGGCTGCGCACCTTCAGTCATCAGCGCACCGCGGCCTCGAGCGCTGCGGCCAGCCGGTCTCGCCACGGGCCCGGGTCGCCAAAGACGGCCACGTGCTCGGCATCGTCGACCGTCCACAGATCCTTCGGCGCGTTGGCGGCGGCGTGAAGTTGCGCGCTGTGGTCATGCGCGATCACCGCGTCGCGCGTCCCATGCACGAAAATCAACGGAACGTGAACCGAGCGCAAGGCCGTGATCGGGTCCTTCTCCGGTCCAGGGAACGCCTTCATCACGAACGGGGCCAACGGCGCAAGGACACCGGCGGTCGAGGCAGCCTCGCGCGCGATCTGCCGGTAACTGGCGAACGCTGAATCGATCACCGCGAGTCGCACGCCACCGGAGTCGCGCGCCAGCAGGCGCAGCGCGGTGGCGCCACCCAGGCTCTGGCCGACGACAATCAGGCGTGTCGCATCGACATCTTTGCGGCTGCGCAAGTGGTTCAACCCCGCCGCCGCGTCGTCGACGACACCGTCGAGCGATGGCGTGCCCTGCGACCGTCCGAACCCCCGGTAATCGAGCGTCAGCACGTTGAACCCGCGTGGCGGCAGCCATGCGACCAGCGGCAGGTGGTTGCTGACATTGGCCGCGTTGCCGTGAAGATGCAAGACCGTGCCCTTGGCCTGACCCTGCGCAGGCAGGAACCACGCATGCAGCTTCGAACCATCGGGTGCGGTGACCCACACATCCTCGGCCTGCAATCCGAACTGCGTCGGCGTCGTGTACCGCAGATTGTCGGGATAAAAGAAGAACCGCTCGACCCAAGCTGATACGAACATCGCCGTCAGTCCCGCGAACAGGACGCTCGTTGCGCCCGTCAGCATTCGATCACATTGAGCGCAAGACCACCGCGCGCCGTTTCCTTGTACTTGGTCTGCATGTCGGCGCCGGTTTCGCGCATCGTCTTGATCACCTGGTCGAGCGAGACAAAGTGGGTACCGTCACCGGCGAGCGCCATGCGCGCCGCGTTGATGGCCTTCACCGACGCGATCGCGTTGCGCTCGATGCACGGGATCTGAACCAGGCCGCCGACCGGGTCGCAGGTCAGGCCCAGATGGTGCTCCATACCGATCTCCGCCGCGTTTTCGACCTGTTCAGGCGTTCCACCGAGCACCGCGGTAAGTGCGCCGGCCGCCATCGAGCACGCCACGCCGACTTCGCCCTGGCAGCCGACCTCGGCGCCAGAGATCGAGGCGTTCTCCTTGTACAGGATGCCAATGGCGCCAGCCGTCAGGAGGAAGTCGATGACATCGGCGTCGCTGGAGCCGGGAACGAAGCGCGTGTAGTAATGCAGCACGGCCGGGAGGATGCCGGCGGCACCGTTGGTGGGAGCCGTGACGACCCGGCCACCCGCCGCGTTCTCTTCGTTCACCGCCAGCGCCCACAGGTTGACCCAGTCGAGCGCCGCCAGCGGGTCGCCACCCTCGCGAGCGACCAGCTTGCGATACCACTCTGCAGCACGACGTTTCACCTTTAGACCGCCAGGCAGCACGCCATCGGTGACCAGTCCGCGCGCGGCACAGGCCCGCATCACCTGCCATATCTGTGCCAGTCCGGCATCGATCTCAGCGTCGCTGCGCCAATGGCGTTCGTTGGCGCGCATGACCTGTGCGATCGACAGGCCGCTCGACTGGCACTGCTCCAGCAGCTGCGTGCCGCTGTGGAATGGCAGCGGCAGGATCGTCGTATCGGGCGCAATTCGTTTCTGCGCGGTGCCGTCGGCCGCCACCTCCTCACTGACGACGAAGCCGCCACCCACCGAGTAATAGGTCCGCGACAGCAGTTCGCTGCCCTCGCCGTCGACGGCGGCAAAGTGCAGGCCGTTGGCGTGAAACGGCAGCGGCTTCGTCAGGAAGTGCAGATGCGTGCGCTCGTCGAACGCGATGGGCCGTCGGCCCAACAGGCGCAACGATCGATGATCGCGGATGTGCTGGAGTCGCGCCGCGATCGCTTCGACGTCGACGGTAGCCGGCTCTTCGCCTTCCAGTCCGAGCAGGACCGCCTTGTCACTGCCGTGGCCCTTGCCGGTCGCTCCCAGCGAGCCGTGCAGTTGCACGTCGACACCGGTCACTCGATCGAGCAGCCCGTCGGCCTCCAGCCGCAGGGCGAACAGCCGCGCCGCACGCATCGGCCCGACCGTGTGCGAACTCGACGGCCCGATACCGATCTTGAAAAGGTCGAAAACGCTGACAGCCATGTGTGTGCCCTACCGCAGCATCGCATCACTGCGTCCGGACTGCACGTCGCCGCGAGTCAGCACTGCGCGCCGCGGCGAAACCGTCACTTGCCGGCGGGCAATGGCGGCAGCGTCTTCAGGTAGGCGTGCACGGCGGCCACGTCGGTGTCGTTTAGCTCCCGCAGCGTGTCGAAAGGCATGACCGCGATCGGGGTGCCGTTGGCGCGCTTGCCACTGCGAAACATCGCCTTCAGCTTGTCGGCCGTGTCATAGGTGGTCATCACGGTTCCCGGTCCCGGCGTGAGATTCGACGCCGCAGGCCAGTCAGGCGGACCGCCGGGAATCTTGCCACCGGCCAAACCCGGACCATGGCAACCGAGACAAAGATTGGCCACGTACTTGCCGTGCTCGGCCGTCACCCCCTCGGGTACCGGAGTTGCAGGCGGCAGGCTATGGTCGAGTTTCTCCGCCGCATCCTTGATCACGCCAGCCGCATAAAGCGCCTTGACTGGCAGCGGAACGCGGAATGACGCCCCTTCGCCCGCCACCGGCGGCAGGGTGCGCGCGTAGGCGATCAATGCGGCGACGTCGGCATCGGTGAACCGGTTGTAGTCCTCGCTCGGCATGACGAACAACGCCCGGCCGTCGGGCCTGACACCGTGACGGATCGCGCGCACCCAGTCGACGTCGGAGTACTTGGCCACGACTCCGCCTGGCGTGATGTTCGGCGAGCGCACGACAAACCCGCTCGCGGGATCATCGATGAACACGCGCCCGGCGCCGTTAGCGGCATGGCAGTCGCCGCACCCGCGCGACGCGAACAAGTATTTGCCACGAGCGAGCGCCGCCTCGTCGCTGACCACGGTCACGCCCTTGACGTCGAGCGTGACCACCCGATCGCGTTTGCGATCGAACAGCAGGTTGGCAGCGATGACCAACGCGCCTCCAATCAGCACGAGGAGTAAAGCGAGACCGCCGATCCACTTAAGCAGTGTTTTCATGTCCCCTCCCAGCCTCGTTACTCGCCCCGCAACGGGCGCAGTCGCAGGCGCCGGAGGGTACTCGCTGACCGGTAGCGAGTCGAGCCTCCTGTGAACAATGGGTTCGAGAACCCACGTCCGCCGTGAGCGCGACGCCGCGGAAGGCCGGTTCGTCAGGTCCAGCGCTCCTCAACCGCAAGGACTAGCTTCGACCTGCTTGTTGACACTTCCGTCCGGCTCGCCGAGCAGGCTAGATTTCCCTCGTTGCCGCCCTATCGGAAATGTTCGAGGAGAGACCCATGCGGATACGCCTGTCGATGAACCTGATCGCGCTGATCCTGGCGTTAGGCGCGTCCGCCGCGCTTGCACAGGGTCGACCCGACCTCGTCGAGCAGTCCCTCCGGGATGAAGCGCGCGAGCATGTTTCAGGCCAGATGCTGGTGCAGTTCCGCCGCGGCCTGGCCGACGTCGACAAGGCCGCAGCGCTGGGCCGCATCAACGCGACACTGGTGGACGATGTGGTGATGACGCATCAGCGCAGCGACGGCAAGGGCGACCTGCACCTGGTAAGGCTGCCGTTCGGACTCGGCGTCGCCGCCGCGATGCGCGGCCTGCAGAACGAGCAAGCCGTCGAGTTCGCCGAGCCGAACTGGATCTATCGGCGCCAGGCGATCTCGAACGACACCTACTACACCAACGGATCGCTGTGGGGCATGTACGGCGACGCCAGCAGTCCTGCCAACCCGTACGGCTCGCAGGCCGCCGAAGCCTGGGCAGCGGGCAAGACGAACTGCGCGTCCGTCTACGTCGGCATCATCGACGAGGGCTACATGTACACCCATGATGATCTCGTCGCCAACGCGGGGAAGAACCCGGGCGAGACCGCGGACAACGGCGTCGACGACGACGGCAACGGCTACGTCGATGATGTATACGGCTGGGACTTCGACGGCAACAACAACACGGTCTTCGACGGCGTCAATGACGACCACGGCACGCATGTGGCCGGAACGATCGGTGGCAACGGAGACAACGGCAAGGGCGTGGCCGGTGTCTGCTGGTCCGTGAAGCTCATCAACGCCAAGTTCCTCGGCAGCAACGGCGGCACGACAGCCAACGCGATCAAGGCGGTCGACTACCTGACCGATCTGAAGACCAGGCACGGCATCAGGCTTGTCGCGTCCAACAACTCGTGGGGCGGGGGTGGCTTCTCGCAGGCCCTGAAGGATGCGATTGATCGCGCGGGAGCCGCCGACATACTCTTCGTTGCGGCCGCCGGAAACGGTGGCCGTGACGGCGTTGGCGACGACAACGACAGGACGCCCCACTATCCGTCGAGCTACACGAGCGCGAACGTCATCGCGGTGGCCGCGATCACCTCCGCTGGCGCCAGATCGAGCTTCTCAAACTACGGCGCGACCAGTGTCGACCTCGGCGCGCCCGGCTCGGGCATCTGGTCTACGGTGCCGAAGCGTTCGAAGGGTGTGCTCGTCTCGAACTATGCCTCTTACAGCGGCACCTCGATGGCGACGCCGCATGTGACCGGCGCTGTGGCGCTGTATGCCGCGCTTAACAGCGGCGCCACGGCAGCGCAGATCAAGGCTGCGATACTCGGATCTGCGATTCCAACGTCTTCGCTGACCGGTAGGACGGTGAGCGGCGGCCGGCTGGACGTCAGCGGTTTCTGAAGCGATCTGCAAGCGAAACGGCCGCGCGATGCGCGGCCGTTTCGCTTGTGGGCCAGGCCAGATCAGGCCGGCGTCGCTGCGACATCCTCCGTGTACGCCGACATCGGCACGCACGAACACATGATGTTGCGGTCGCCGTACGCATTGTCGACGCGACCGACCGGTGGCCAGTACTTCTGCCGCTTCAGCGAGGTCAGCGGGAACGCCGCGCGCTCGCGCGCGTAGTCGTGCGCCCAGTTCTCCGCCATCACCATCGCCGCCGTGTGCGGGGCGTTCTTCAGCGGATTGTCGTCGCGGTCGACCTTGCCCTCCTCCACCGCGCGAATCTCCTCGCGGATCGCGATCATCGCGTCGATAAAGCGATCGAGCTCGATCTTCGGTTCGCTTTCTGTCGGCTCGACCATCAACGTACCGGCGACTGGAAAGCTCAGTGTCGGCGCATGGAAGCCGTAGTCCATCAATCTCTTTGCAACGTCCTCGGCGGAAATGCCGCTTGCCTCCTTCAGCGGCCGCAGGTCGAGGATGCACTCGTGCGCGACGAAGCCGTTGCGGCCCGCATACAGGGTCGGATAGTGCGGCGCCAGCCGCTTCGCGACATAGTTCGCATTGAGCAGCGCCACCTGCGTGGCCTTGCGCAGGCCGGTGGCGCCCATCATCGTGACGTACATCCATGAGATCGGCAGGATGCTCGCGCTGCCGAAGTTGGCCGCGCTCACCATTCCGACCCGGCTCTTGCCTCCGAGCGTGCCGGGCAGGAAAGGCGCCAGGTGCGCCTTGACCGCGACCGGCCCAACGCCCGGGCCACCGCCGCCGTGCGGGATGCAGAAGGTCTTGTGCAGGTTGAGGTGCGAGACGTCCGAACCATATTTGCCGGGCTTGGCCAGGCCGACCAGTGCGTTCAGGTTGGCGCCGTCGGTGTAGACCTGCCCGCCGTGCGCATGGATGACCTCGCAGATCTCGACGATTGCTTCCTCGAACACGCCATGGGTCGACGGATACGTCACCATCAGCGCGGCCAGGTTCGTCGAATGCTGCTCGGCCTTTGCCTTCAGGTCGGCGACGTCGACGTTGCCGCTGCGGTCGGTCTTCACCGGCACGACTTCCATGCCACACAGGTGCGCCGACGCCGGATTGGTGCCGTGCGCGCTCTCGGGAATCAGGCAGACGTTGCGGTGGCCTTCGCCGCGTGAGCGGTGGTAGGCGCGAATCGCCAGCAGGCCGGCGTATTCACCCTGCGCGCCGGAATTCGGCTGCAGGCTGACGGCGTCGTAACCGGTGCACTCGACCAGCATCTGTTCGAGTTCGGCGATCAGCTGGCGATAGCCTTCGGTCTGGTCGGCCGGCGCGAGCGGATGCATGTTCGCGAACTCCGGCCAGGTGACGGGGATCATCTCGCTGGTGGCGTTGAGCTTCATCGTGCACGAGCCGAGCGGGATCATCGTGCGATCGAGCGCGAGGTCCTTGTCGGCCAGCGAGCGCATGTAGCGCAGCATCTCGTGCTCGCTGTGGTGCGCATTGAACACGGGATGCGTCAGGTAGGGCGACGTCCGCTTCAGTCCTGCCGGGATCGACGCATCGAGCATGGCGTCGATCTCGCGATCGAGCGCATCGACGTCTGCCGAGACACCGAACAGGCGCCACAGCGCCTGCACGTCGGCCCGCGTTGAGGTCTCGTCCAGCGCAATGCCGACGAGGCCCGCTGCGCGCTCGCCGAAATCGCGCGCGCTGAATTCGCGCAGGTTGATGCCGGCGGCGCGCGCGGACGCGTGGACCTTGGCGGCATCGACACCGCCGACGTTCAGCGTGTCGAAATAGGATCCGTTGACCTGCAGGCCAACGCGCTTCAGTCCCTCGGCGAGGATCGCGGTCAGGCGGTGCACGCGACGCGCGATGCGCGCGAGGCCTTCGGGTCCGTGATACACCGCATACATGCTGGCGATGACCGCCAGCAGGACCTGCGCCGTGCAGATGTTTGAGGTCGCCTTCTCGCGCCGGATGTGCTGCTCGCGCGTCTGCAGCGTCAGGCGGTAAGCCGGGTTGCCCTGCGAGTCCACCGAGACTCCGACCAGCCGGCCGGGCATCGAGCGCTTGAACGCATCCTTGCAGGCGAGGAAGGCCGCGTGCGGTCCGCCAAAGCCGAACGGCACGCCGAAGCGCTGCGAATTGCCGACGACGATGTCGGCCGACTGCTGCTCGGTGCCCCATTTGCCGGGTGCTTCCAGCAGCGTCAGCGCCAGCAGGTCCGTCGCAACACAAAAGAGCGCTCCGACGCCATGCGCCTGCTCGACAAACGACCGCATGTCGTGAATCAGCCCGGAGGTCGACGGATACTGTGCCAGCACGCCGAAGTAGTCGCCGGATTTCATCAGTTCCGGCGCGACGCCCACCTTGACCTCGATGCCGAGCGGCTCCGCTCGCGTGCGGATCACCTCGATCGTCTGTGGATGGCAATCACCGGCAACGATGAACACATTGCTCTTGTTCCTGGCCGATCGCTTGGCCAGTGTCATCGCTTCCGCCGCCGCCGTCGCTTCATCCAGCAGCGAGGCGTTGGCGATCTCCATGCCGGTGAGGTCCGCCACCATGGTCTGGAAGTTGATCAGCGCTTCCATCCGTCCCTGCGAGATCTCTGCCTGGTACGGCGTGTACGCGGTGTACCAGGCGGGGTTCTCGAGGATGTTGCGCAGGATGACCTTGGGCGTCACCGTGCCGTAGTAGCCCTGGCCGATGAAGCTGCGGTAGAGCTTGTTCTTCTCCGCGACGCCCCGTAGCCGTGCCAGCGCCCCCTCCTCGGTCACCGCATCGGGCAGCGCCAGCGGCGCGCCCAGCTTGATCGAGGCTGGCACGATCGCGTCGACCAGCGCATCGAGCGATGAAGTGCCCACGACCTTCAGCATCTCGGCAACCTCGGGGTCGCTCGGGCCGATGTGGCGCGCGTGGAATTCGGAGTGGTTCTCGAGCTGGTTCAGTGTGGTCATCGCGGTATCGGAATCTGCAGGAGTCTGCCGTCGCGGCGGTTACTTGGAAGAAGCGACGTTTGCTTCGTAGGCCTTGGCGTCGAGCAGGCCATCGATCGACGCGGTCGTTTTCATCTTGAAGATCCAGGCCTCATAGGGCGCGGAGTTGAGCTGCTGCGGCTCCGAACCCAGCGAGTCGTTGAAGGCAACGATCTCGCCTTCGACCGGAGCGTAGACGTCGGACGCCGCCTTCACCGACTCGACCACGCCGGCAGTCTCGCCGGCCTTCAGTGCGGCCCCGACCTTGAAATCGCCGACGAAGACCAGGTCGCCGAGCATGTCCTGTGCGGCATCGGTGATACCGATCCACAGCAGGCCGTCGTCGCCGCGCTTCACCCATTCGTGGGAGGCGGTGTACTTCAAGTTGGCAGGGATGTTCATCGTTTCTCCTTTAGCTCTTGTATTCGGGTCGGGCGCCCGGCCGCCCGAAGCCCGACCCGCAAATCAATCGGAGCAGGTGCACGTGCGGCGCGCAGCGACGCGTACACCTGCGACGCTCATATCAGTGCCTTGCCGTTCCGCACGAACGGCATCTTGACGACCTGCGCCGGCAGCAGCTTGCCGCGGATATCGACCTGCACGGTGTCGCCGACCTTGACTTCACGTGGCACCCGCGCCATCGCGACCGAGAATCCCAGCGTCGGCGAAAACGTGCCGCTGGTGACTTCACCATCGCCCGAGGCGGTCACGACCTTCTGATGCGAGCGCAGCACGCCCTTGTCGAGCAACTTGAGGCCGACGACGGCCCGCCGAGCCCCGTCGCGCTCCAGCGCAGCACGGCCGACGAAATCACGTGGTGACTTCAGGTCCACGGTCCACGCCAGGCCGGCATCGAGCGGCGATACGCCCTCGTCCATGTCGTTGCCGTACAGGTTCATGCCGGCCTCGAGGCGCAGCGTGTCGCGCGCGCCCAGACCGGCTTCGGCAACGACCGCGGCCTTCAGGTCCTTCCACAAAGCCGGCGCCTGCTCGGCAGGCATCATGACCTCGAAGCCGTCTTCACCGGTATAGCCCGTGCGCGCAACGAAAAGCTCACCCACCTCGGCGGCGAAGAAGGGCCCAAGGCCTTCAGTCGCGGCTTTCGCTGCGGACCGCACCTGCCAGAACTTCGCACGCGCGTTCGGCCCCTGCACCGCGATCATCGCCAAGTCGCGCCGCGGCTTGATGGTCACATTGAAGTCGCCGTCGAGCCGCACCTTCTCCATCCAGGCGAGGTCCTTGTCAGCCGTCGAGGCATTGACGACGACGCGAAACCAGTCATCGCGCAGGAAGTAGATGATGAGATCGTCGATGACGCCGCCAGCGTGGTTCAGCATGCACGCATACAGCGCCTTGCCGGACTGCGTCAGCTTGTCGACGTTGTTCGCGACGAGTCGCCTGAGGAATGCGCGCGCATCGGCGCCTTCGACATCGACCGGGCACATATGCGAGACATCGAACATGCCGGCGTCGCGGCGTACTGCGTGGTGCTCCTCGATCTGCGAGCCGTAGGCCACCGGCATGTCCCAGCCGCCGAAGTCGACAATCTTCGCGCCGGAGGCGACGTGCGTGTCGTAAAGAGGGGTTCGCTTGCCCATGGAGCTCCCGCAAAAAGTTAAGGGGCGCAGTCCGACCGTGGTCGATCCGCACCCCTCTGTCCTTTTGCCTGAGAGTTCGGGAGCCGCAACGCGGCCCCTGCCCCTTCGGCGCCGCGCACCTAGCGGCCGCGGTCTCTCCAGAGTCGCCGGTGACGAAGCGGTTCTTGAACCTGAGCGATTCCGGGTGAGATTGCGCCTTCGGCGGCATCCGACTCCGAGGACTCGGACGCGCTCTCCCGCTTCGACCTACTTCAGCGAACTGCGAGTGTAACCCGGCGCCTGCGCCCCAGCGACGCCCTCCTGCCCGACGCCGCTCGGTCCGCTGCGTACACGATCAGCCCAACGGAATGCGACCCGCGTTGCGCGCCAGGAAGGTCGCAAAGTCCTGCAACTCAGGGTTGAGTCTGCGCGCCACGTCGAGCGGGCGGGCGCCGGTGAAGTAGTCCTCGAACTCGGCATAGAACTGGAACATGTTGCCGAGGTCCTCGGCGCCGGGGAACCCGAAGCCGCGGAACTGCTCCGGCGTGACAGCGTTGTAGCGCACGGTCTGGCCCAGCGCCTTGGACAGCGCGGCAGCCATCTGTGCACCGGTCAGGTGCTCGCCGGCGAGGCCGAAGGTCTTGCCGACGTTGGCTACGCCGCCCTTGAAAATCCCGTGAACGCACTTGCCAATGTCCTCGACCGCGATGCCCGAGAGTTTCTTGTCGGCCATTGGCAGCGTGATCGCGAGCACGCCGTCGGGCCCCTTCTTCGGCCCCATGCCGAAGTGGATCAGGTTGTCCCAGTAGAAGCTGGTATTGACCAGCGTCGTGGGCACGCGGCCGGTGAAGAGCTTGTTCGCCTCGCCCTTGGCATCGAAGTGCGGCACGTTGTACTTGCCCATCAGCACCGGCATGCGCTTGCCGTCGGCGGGGAAGAACGCCCGCGTGTCCTCCAACGTCGACCAGATCACGTGCTTCACGCCGGCCTTGGCGGCCGCCTCGGCGAGGACCGCGGCCTGAGCCAGTTCCTTCTCGGGCGAGAAGTGCTCCCAGAAGTTGGTCACGCAGAATGCGCCGAACGCGCCGCTCATCGCGCGTTGCAAGCTCGCCGCTTCGTCGAGGTCCGCCACGACGACTTCGGCGCCTGCGGCCGCCAGCGTCTTGGCAGCGTCCGAATCCGGCTTTCGCGTGACTGCACGTACGGCGAACTCCCCCGTCTTGTCCGCGAGGATGGCGCGGGCCAGGCCGCCGCCCTGGGCACCCGTCGCGCCGAAAACCGTGATGATCTTCTTCGTCATGTTGTTTCTCCTTTTGCTTGCAGGATTGGGGGTCAGACGATGTCGCTAAGGACCTGCGCCGCGCGATCGCACTGCTCGGCGCTCACATCAAGATGGGTCACCGCGCGCAGCGTGCGCGCTCCGAAAGGGAACAGCAGCACGCCACGTTCGCGCGCGCGCTCGACGACAGTGGCGGCATCGGGTGCGCCTGCGCGCAACCGGAACACGATGATGTTCGTCTGCACCGTCGCGAGATCGATATCGATCCGCGGGTTCTCGCAGAGTCGCCTGGCGATGCGTTGCGCGTTGGCGTGATCCTCAACCAGGCGGGCACGATGATGATCGAGCGCATACAGGCCGGCGGCAGCGTAGATTCCCGTCTGACGCATTGCGCCGCCGAACATGCGGCGATAGCGCGTGGCGCGTTCGATGAGTTCGTGCGATCCGGCCAGCAGCGAGCCTCCAGGCGCACCCAGCCCCTTCGACAGCGCGACGGCCACCAGATCGAACGGGCCCGCGAGTTCGGCGACGCTCACGCCGCTCGCCACCTCCGCGTTCCACAGGCGTGCACCGTCGAGAAACGTCGAGATCGAACGCTCGCGCGCGGCGGCGCACAGCGCAACCGCATCCCGCTGCGGAAAGACGATGCCGCCCGAGCGGTTGTGCGTGTTCTCGATCTCGAGCAACGTGGTCGGCGGATAGATTGCATGGCCGCGCGGCTTGCAGGCCGCGAGGAATTCATCGACGTTGAAGACGCCGCCTTGGCCGATCTCGGTGAACTGCACCCCGGCGTTCGCGGCCGAACCGCCGGTCTCGTGCCACACCGCATGACACTCGCGGCTGACGATGACATCGTCGCCCGGCCGCGTCAGCACGCGCAACGCCACCTGGTTGGCCATCGTGCCGCTCGGCAGCCACAACGCGACCTCCTTGCGGAACAGTTCGGCAATGCGCTGCTGCAGCGCGTTCGTGGTCGGGTCCTCGCCGTACTGGTCGTCGCCGACCGGCGCCGCCGCCATCGCGGCGCGCATCGCGTCCGTTGGCCGCGTGACCGTGTCCGAGCGCAGATCGATCGGGTCAGCGGCCATGCGCAACTAGGGCAGCGACGTCCGTCGGCCCGGCCGTGTCGACCAGAACCATGAATTCGCGCCGGTGACGCCATTCCTGTTCGATGCCGCGCCGGAAATCCGGGTGCGCGTAGTACATCGCCGCGAAGGCCAGCAGCAGCACGATGCCGAAGGCCCACGCCAGCCGGGTCAGTCGACGCAGCGCCGGACCCGCCGCCGCGAACGCTCCATAGAACCAGTTCGCCAGGCCATACAGCACGATCAGCACGATGATCCAGACCACCTTGCTGGTCGTCCCGCGCTTGTTGTCGATGGCGCAATCGATGACGCACCAGAGCGGCTGGATCAGCGCCATGAACAGCATCAGCACCACGAACGCGATCATGAAACCCATCATCGCCAGCGCGGCCAGACCGGAGAAAGTTTCAGTCATGGCGGACCCGTGCCCTGTCGCGCGGACTGCTGCAAATCGCGGCCATCAGCGCACGCAATCGAGGAAGTATTCGTTGCGACCATCGACGTCCTGCTTCACGAGGCCGTGAATGTCAGTGCCGAAGCCTGGAAATCGCGTGTTCAGCTCGCGGGCAAACTGCAGGTAGCGCACGATCGTGCGGTTGACGCGCTCGCCCGGGATCAGCAACGGAATGCCGGGCGGATACGGCGTCAGCAGCACCGAGGTAACGCGACCCTCAAGCTGGTCGATCGGCACGCGGTCGACCGCGCTGTGTGCCATCTGCGCATAGGCGTCGGCCGGCTTCATCACCGGCTCCATGTCCGACAGGTACATCTCCGTCGTCAGGCGCGCAATGTCGCTGTCGCGGTAGATCGTATGCACGGCCGTGCACAGTTCGCGCAGCCCCATTTTCTCGTACTGCGGGAAGGCGCGGATGAACTCGGGCATCACCCGCCACAGCGGCTGATTGTGGTCGTAGTCGTCCTTGAACTGCTGCAGTTCCGTGACCATCGTGTTCCAGCGGCCCTTGGTGATGCCGATCGTGAACATGATGAAAAAGGAATAGAGCCCGGTCTTCTCGACGATGATGCCGTGCTCGGCCAGGTACTTCGTCACGACCGCGGCTGGCACACCCGGATCGACAAAGGAGCCGTCGAGATTGAGCCCCGGCGTGATAACGGTGGCCTTGATCGGATCCAGCATGTTGAAGCCGGGCGCGATCTGTTCGAAGCCGTGCCAGGCATCGCCCGGCTTGAGGATCCAGTCTTCGCGCGTGCCTATGCCCTGTCCGACGAGGTGGTCCGGTCCCCAGACCCTGAACCACCACGAATCGCCGTACTCGTCTTCGACCTTGCGCATCGCGCGGCGGAAGTCGAGCGCTTCCGAGATCGACTCCTCGACCAGCGCGGTACCCCCGGGGGGCTCCATCATCGCCGCCGCCACGTCGCACGAGGCGATGATCGCGTACTGCGGCGAAGTCGACGTGTGCATCAGGAACGCTTCGTTGAACATGAAACGGTCCAGCTTTTCGGTTTGGGCGTCTTCGATCAGGATCTGCGACGCCTGCGACAGCCCTGCCAGCAGCTTGTGGGTCGACTGCGTCGAGAACATCATCGATTCGCGGTTGCGCGGGCGCTCTGCCGGGCCGCCTATCGCTAGCATGTCGCGGTAGAACGGATGGAACGCGGCGTGCGGCAGCCAAGCCTCGTCGAAGTGCAGCGTGTCCACGCGGCCGTCAAGCAGGGACTTGATCGTTTCGACGTTGTAGACGATGCCGTCGTAGGTGCTCTGTGTCAGCGTCAAGATGCGCGGCTTGCCCTTGCGCCCCCACTCCTGGCCGATCAGCGGGTGCGCGCGGATCTTCGCCTCGATCGACTCCCACTGAAATTCCTTGAGCGGGATCGGACCGATGATGCCGTAGTGATTGCGCGTCGGCGTCAGGAACACCGGGATCGCGCCGGTCATCGTGATCGCATGCAGGATCGACTTGTGGCAGTTGCGGTCGACGATCACCACGTCACCCGGCGCAACGACGTAGTGCCAGACGATCTTATTCGACGTCGACGTGCCGTTGGTGACGAAGAACAGGTGATCGGCGCCGAAGATGCGCGCCGCGTTGCGTTCGCTCGCCGCCACCGGACCGGTGTGATCGAGCAGCTGGCCGAGTTCGTCGACGGAGTTGCAGACGTCCGCCCGCAGCATGTTTTCGCCGAAGAACTGATGGAACATCTGTCCTACCGGGCTCTTCAGGAAGGCCACGCCGCCCGAGTGACCCGGGCAGTGCCACGAGTACGAGCCATCCTGCGCGTAGTGGACCAGTGCCCGGAAAAATGGCGGCGCCAGCGTGTCGAGGTAGGCACGCGCCTCGCGCACGATGTAGCGCGCGACGAACTCCGGCGTGTCCTCGAACATGTGGATGAAGCCGTGCAATTCGCGCAGCACCTCGTTCGGCAAATGCTGCGTCGTGCGCGTTTCGCCGTACAGGAAGATCGGGATATCCGCGTTGCGACGGCGGATCTCGCGCACGAACGCTGCCAGCTTGGCTACGGTTTCCTGGTCGCCGTTGCCTTCCGCAAGCTCCTCGTCATCCACCGACAGGATGAATGCGGACGCACGGCTCTGTTGCTGCGCGAAGCTCGCAACGTCGCCGAAGCTGGTGACGCCGAGCACCTCGACTCCCTCGGCCTCGATCGCCTTGGCCAGCGCACGGATGCCGAGGCCACTCGCGTTTTCGGAACGAAAGTCCTCGTCGATGATCACTATGGGGAAGCGGAAACGCATGTGGAGCCCGTGAGGCCGGCGGACGGCGTTGGAAGGCTGCGGATTATCCCCGCAAGCGGCGAGGGGGCAAGCGACTTGATACAGAAGTAACGAATTGTCACACCGACCGGCGGCCGCTTCGACGTCAACAGATCGGCGCACCGGCCGTTGGATGTGCAGAAGCTCGATTCCGTTTCGAGCGCTCGCAGGAGAGTCTGATGCGTCACTGGATCGGCCTGATTGTTGGCCTTCTGATCGGCGGCTGTGCCGCCACCGCAATGCCGGTGAGCGCCGGTGCCGCCACGGCATCCCAAGCCGACGGCCCGCCGATGATCGCCGGCCGAGTCGCAGCGATTGAGGGTGAGGTCAGCATCTGGCGCGCCGAGGAGGACGGGGGCGGCCAGTGGGATGCCGCCCAGTTGAACGACGTCGTCACCGTGGGCACCGGCCTGGCTACCAGCAACGGCCGCACAGAGGTGCGCGTCGGCCCGCACGCCTTGCGGCTCGGCGCGGGCAGCGCCGGCGGCTTCAGCCAGCTCGACTTCGGCATAAAGGCATTCAATCTGGAACGAGGTGTCGTCAACATACGCCTGGCGCCGGCGCAGCAGGGCGAGGTCGTGACCGTCCTCGTCGCCGGCGTACAACTGAACCTGGCAGCGCCCGGCCGCTATCGGATCGACGCGATCGATGGTTCACCGCTGAACATCACGAACTTTGACGGCCAGGTCCACGTGCTCTACGGAGCCAGCAACGTCATGGTGGGCCCCGGCCAGGCGCTGGTGATGACTCAGTCGAACATGAGCTTCGCCGCCGCAATGTCGACCGCGCTGGACGACTGGGCGCTTGCGCGAGACCTGCGCTATCAGCAGTTGCAGGCAGCGCGCTACGTGTCGCCGTATATGACCGGGTACGAAGAGCTCGACGCTTACGGCGACTGGTTGCCTGATGCCGCCTACGGCACGGTGTGGGTGCCGCGGGCCGTGCCGGCCGGCTGGGCGCCGTATCGCGACGGTCGCTGGCGCTGGATCGCGCCGTGGGGCTGGACCTGGGTCGACGCCGCGCCTTGGGGGTATGCGCCGTTCCATTACGGCCGCTGGGTCATGCTCGGGGGTCGTTGGTCATGGTGGCCCGGCGGCTATATCGCGCGGCCGGTTTGGGCGCCTGCGCTGGTGGGATTCGTCGGCGGCGGCACATCCGTGTCAATCGGCTTTGGTGGGCCGGTGGTGGGCTGGTATCCGCTGGCACCGTGGCACCGGTACCGCCCGCACTATCGGACCAGCACTACCTACGTGACAGTGATCAACCAGACTGTCATCCAGCAACCGCCGCGCGGCGTACCACATGACGTGAACCAACGCCCGGGCGCGACGGTGGTGCCGGGCTCACGCTTTCACGAACCCGTTGCAAAGGTGCGCCTCCCGGCACGGACCGAGCCGGTAGCGGACCTGAAGCCCATGGCTCCGCCGCCGCGGCCCAAGCGCACGGTGGCCGTGGCGGACAGCCCTCCTGCCAACGCGCCGGGAGCACGCCCGCTGCCGCCGCCCATGCGTCGGGAGCCGAACGTTGCGCAAACGGCGCCGAAGTACAACTTGACGCCACAACCATCGCTGCCGGGCGCGGAACGCCCACTGTCGCAGCCCGCGCCGATTCGGCGCGTCGAACCGCGCCCGCTGCCGCCGGCCCCAGGCCAACTGCCGGAGCGCGAAGCGCCGCGCCCGAAACCCAATTTGCCGGCGGAAGTCGTGCCGCCGTACCAGCAGCTGCAGAAGCCTCTTCCGGCCGAGCCGGCGCGTACGCCGCCTGCGGCGCCGCCGACGATTCGCCAACCGGCGCCGATGGCCCCGCCATCGAGCGGCAAGGTGCCGGCGGCCTCCGCGGTTTCGACCTCACCGCGCGCGGCCCCGCCCCCGCAGGTTCAGCGCGGATCGCTGCCAAGCGAAGCTCCGCGCGCCGCGCCACCCGCGCAGGTTCACCGCGGGCCGCCCGTGGCGGATTCCTCCCGCGCCGCGCCGACTGTCCCGGTCCAGGCGGCAGCGCCACCGAAAAACGAACCGGCCGAGGCGCGCCCGCCCAAGCCCGACGTGCCGCGTCCGAAGGTCAAATCGATGGAGCGTTAGGCAAGCGCTGGTCTAGCCAGCTTCCGCCGAGGACAAATGAATCGGCCGGGAAGCGGGAGTCAGGCGGTCAGGCTGCTTGGTAGTTCGGGCGCCGTCCGACACCGGACTGCGCCCGTGCTCCTGACGCCGGGGCGTGACGGTTTATCGCGATCGGCGACGCAGGGCGGCCAGGCCCGCGATGCCCAAGCCGAGCAGCGCGAGGGTTCCTGGCTCCGGAACGATCGAGACCGCGCCAGTGAAAGTGTTGGAACGATTCTCCAGGGTTCTGAAGGAGTCCCCGAAGGCACCCGTCAGGTCGTCAAGCAGCACGCGAAACTCATAGGACCCACCGATGTCCACGATTCCGTCCGGAATCATGTAGCTCGTTGTTGAGACGGCCAGGTTCTCACTCTGAAAGATCTGCAGGCCGCTGTCAGCATCGGTCACTCGCACCCGAATGCGGTCGGCATCAAACGCGCTCAGATCAGGAAGATCCCACGCGACAACCGGAGTCGTCCCGTCCTGGACGACGTGCAGGTTCAGCACCAGTGGCAGGAATTCAGGATCCGCAATGGCATCGAAAACACCGTCCGTCGATCCGGAAGGATCGGTTACCCGCAGGTTCCACGCACTCGTAAGGCTCAGGTTAGTGAGGAAACGGTCGAAGTTCTTCTCCGCGAAGATCGGCCCAGTGTAGAAGATCAGCGGGCGCACTATGCTCGGATCGGGCGAATACGTCGCCGTTGCGGTGACCTCGGACGGCAGATAAGGCGAGGTAGCCGTCGTATCCAGATGCAGATAGCTTCCCGCCACAACCGGGAAGGTCGCGCTTGGCCCCATTACGTCAGTAAAGAAATTGACCCTTGTGATGACAGGTGCTGCGAATGCGGTGCAGGTGAGGAACGCACCGCCGAGTGCGACGCATGAGGTAAACAAACGCGTTTTCAATTGTCCCTCCTTGGACACCCCCCAGGGTGGACGGACGCTTAAGCAAGAACTCAGCCAGAGCACGGAGCTCCGGCGAATCGCAACGTTATCAACGGCTTGGTCGGCGACTTCGCCCACACGCGCCGGTCGACGTAAGGAAAGGCGACACTTTTGAAGCCCACGCGACAGAGGCTCATCGTCGCACTCTTGCCAAGCGGACGGCGTTTCGATGTGTTGCTGAACTCGATGCCGCGCGAGGCAACACCGTCAGCAAAACTACCGCTTCCGGCGTCTGCGAGCGTTAGGTCCGCGGCAGCGTCACGCCGCGTTGGCCTTGGTACTTACCGCCGCGGTCCTTATAGGAGGTCTCGCAGACCTCGTCGCCCTCGATGAACAGCACCTGCGCGCAGCCCTCGTGCGCGTAGATTTTGGCGGGCAGCGGCGTGGTGTTGGAAAACTCGAGAGTCACGTGCCCTTCCCATTCGGGCTCGAGCGGCGTGACGTTGACGATGATGCCGCAGCGCGCGTAGGTGCTGTTGTGGACCACGATTCCGTTCGCGACGAAGTTATGCGCACCCGGCACGTGGAGGTCGAAGACCTCTTCCTCTCCTGCAGGCTCGATCGACTGGACGACGTCCCACATGGGGCCGTCGGCGAGAGCAGCGAGTTCGGAACTTGCGATCGACTGCGCGACCTGCACCGCCAAGGACTTCGGCACCGACTGCGACGGTTGCGTCCTCGTCAACCCGATCGATCGTAGCGATCTGCCATTGGCGGCGGCCCGGATGTCGATCCACGCCTCACGCGGAAGCGTGTCGAAATTGCTCTTCAGCCGCGTCTCACTCATCGCGGGCAGTACTTCGAGCTGAAGCCTCTTCTGCTTGACCGACTCCGGCCAGAAACCGACTTCGCGCGCAAAGCGCGAGATCTGACTCCGATCCGTGATCTGCACGCTGTGGGCCTCGGTTCCGAGGTTCGTGCGCTTCTCGCGCAAAAGTCCGAAGATTCCGAAGCGCAGCAGCAGATGATGAACGTCTTCGACCAACCGCCGCGACTTCGAGTAGTACTCGAGAAAGAACCCTCCTCCCGCCCTGTACAGGCCGCCATCGCCGGAGAAAAGTGCCTGCAGGAAGCGCCTCACCGACGCCTTCGGGGCCATGAAGATCGCCTGAGGAACGAACTTCTCGCCGGCGACGACGTTCAGGCGATGGCTCTTCAGCCAGTTCGCCGCTCTATTGGCAGCCGGCACGCCGCCACGTCCTGCGTGATTGACGATCCGATAGCCGTAACCAGGCCTGCGAACGACGCAGCCGAGCTTCCCGTCGGCCACGGAAGTCTCCAGCAGGCTGGCGAGCACCGGATCGGAGCTGGTAAAGGTCGGACTGTGCCCCGGAGTGTCGCACTGCCCTTCCGAGATCATCAGGCCCAGCAGGGCGGCTTCCCAGTCCGGCAGCGGTGTTGCCCCAAACACCGGAATGTAATTCGCGACGGCAATCCGGTCGCCTGGTCTGAGGGTACCCAATGCGGCCCAGCCATGTAGCTGCCTGAACGGGTGGTTTTCCGTCGCCCGGATCCGAAGCCCGGCCTTTGTTCTGAGGGTGAAGACCTGTTGTCGCCCCTGAGGAATCAACTCAGCAACGCGCGAGGGTTTCAGCTGCCACTGTTGCATCGACAGCGTCTTGCGTCCCCAGCCAAACTCGGTGATCGGCAGATATGCGCCGGTGGCCGCATCCACCACGCGGCTGTCGGACGTCAGACACTTGCCGAGGCAGATGGTGAGCACGCTGCGAGGAATCCGGAAGTACTCCACGGTGCGCGCCAGCGCGAAGGAATTCGGCGGGATGATGCAGACGTTGTTCTTGATGTCGACGAAGGAATTTGGGTCGAAGTCCTTCGGATCGACGATCGTGTGGTTGATGTTGGTGAAGATCTTGAATTCGTCGGCACAGCGAATGTCATACCCGTAGCTCGACGTGCCGTAGCTGACGATCTTCTGCCCGTTCACCTCGCGCACCTGGCCGGGCTCGAACGGCTCGATCATTCCCTGCGCCGCCATGCGGCGGATCCACTTGTCGTTCTTGATGCTCATCTCGGTCACACCGCTCGACGGCGGTCAATGGTTTTGGCTTCACCTCAAGACGCGATTGTATGGGCGTCGGGTTCATCGCCCCGCCGGCTAGACTCGGCCCCATGAAACTGCGCTGGATTCCCGCGCGCGTCGGCGATGCGCTGCACGATGTCGACAC
This sequence comes from uncultured beta proteobacterium, assembly GCA_963766365.1. Taxonomy (GTDB): domain Bacteria; phylum Pseudomonadota; class Gammaproteobacteria; order Burkholderiales; family Burkholderiaceae_F; genus JALORV01. Next base: position 177,705 of record CAVXZK010000003.1, on the reverse strand, counting down.
GCCCGCGCTGGTGCTGGACCTCGACCGCTTCGAGGCCAACCTCGAACGACTGATGAAGTCGTCGACGGTGCGCGGCATGCGCGTGAGACCGCATGCGAAGAGCCACAAGTGCGTGGAGATTGCGCGGCGACAGATGGCCGCCGGCGCGGTCGGGATCTGCTGCCAGAAGGTTTCCGAGGCCGAGGTCTTCCTTTCCGGCGGCATCGACAACGTCCTGGTCAGCAACGAGATCATCGGCAAGCGCAAGGTCACGACGCTGGCTTCCCTGGCGGTGCGCTATCCGAAGGCCACCATCGGCGTCTGCGTCGACGACGTGAAGCAGGTGCGCCAGCTCGCCACCGCGTGCCGCGCCCTGGCCGCCGAACTTGAGGTCTACATCGAGCTCGATGTCGGTCACGGCCGCGCCGGCGTGCCCGACACGGCGGCAGTCGTTGACCTGGCCCGCGAGATCAAGCTGCACAAGGGCCTCAGGCTGCGCGGGCTGCAGGCGTATTACGGCTCCGCCCAGCACCGTCGCTCGGTGCGGGAGCGGCGACAGGCGATCACGCTGGCGGCGGGCCTGGCCGGCGCGGCGCGCGACGGCCTGCTGGCCGAGGGGCTCACCTGTGACATCGTCACCGGTGGCGGCACCGGCACGTTCCCGTACGAAACCGGCAGCGGCGTCTACAACGAAGTGCAGCCCGGCTCCTACGTGCTGATGGACGTCGATTACGGGAAGAACGAGTTCGACCCGATTGCTCCGGCCTTCGAGCCAGCGCTGTACATCCTCTCGTCGGTAATGAGTGCCCGAGGCGACCGCGTCACGCTGGACGCCGGGCTCAAGGCATTCTCGACCGACTCGGGTCCGGCGATGCCCGCGTTCGAAGGCTGGCAGGTGCGTGGCGTGTCCGACGAGCACACCGTGCTGATTCGCGTCGGCAACGAAGGCCCCAACCTCGTGCTCGGCGACAAGCCGCTGCTGATCCCCGGCCACATTGACCCGACGATCAACCTGCACGACGTCATCGTTGTCTCACGCAACGACGTCGTGATCGACCTCTGGCCGATCGAGGCGCGCGGCGCGGTGTTCTGAGCGCGGCCGTAGGACGCCCGCGCGCTATGCGGCTCGGGAAACCGCGGATGCCGATCCGCTGCCCGGCAGGTGACGCGGCCTCAGCGCGTCGTTAAGCTCGCGCTCCCGCGCGCCACCGACGAACTGCGCCACAGGAGACAACGATGTTGATGCTGCAACGCGCCCTGGCCATGCTGGCCCTGGCACTTACGGCTGGCGCCGCCGGCGCCCAGACCTGGCCCGACAAGACGATCAGGCTGATCGCGGTATTCCCGCCGGGGGGATCGGTCGATCAGGTGTCCCGAGTACTCGCCCAGCAGCTGACCAAGCAGCTCGGTCAAAGCGTGGTCGTCGAGAATATCGGCGGCGCCTCCGGTTCGATCGGCACCGCGGCAGTGGCAAAGGCCGCGCCGGATGGCGCGACTTTCGGCGTCGTGTTCGATACGCACGGCACCAACCCGAGCCTGATCCCGAACATTTCGTTCGACACGATGAAGGGACTGGAACACGTGACGTTGATCGGCACTTCGCCGATGGCGCTCGTCGCGTCGAGCAAGTCGAAGTACGCCAAGTTCGCGGACGTCAACGCCGACGCGCGCAGCATCAAGGGCATCACGATCGGGTCGATCGGCACCGGCAGCCTGGGACACCTGGCGATGATCCAGGCGGGCAAGCAGGATGGCTGGTCCTGGACCCATATCCCGTACCGCGGCGGTGGCCCGTTGATGAACGACGTGGTCGCCGGACACACACCACTTGGCATCGGCACCGTGTTCCTGGTGATGCCGCACGTCAAGGCTGGGACGGTACGGCCGATGGCCGTGACGGGCGCCAAGCGCCATCCCAGCCTCCCTGACACGCCGACGCTGGCCGAAACCGGCATCAGGAACTTTGAAGCGCTCGCCTACTGGGGCGTCATCGCGCCGGCCAAGACTCCTACTGCGATCATCGACCGGATGAACGCCGAAGTGCAGAAGGCGTTGAAGGATCCGGCCGTGGCCGAGCGACTTGGCGCGCAGGGCATGACCATCACCGGCCAGGGGCCGGCCGAGTTCAAGGCGTTCATGCAGAAGGAAATTGACCGCTGGAGCAAGGTCGTGAAGGAAAACGGGATCTCGGCGGGGTCGTAACACCGGCGCGGTGGGCTGAGGCTGCGGCTAGTGCCGCGCTCCCCGCGCTGGCCGAATCAGCCAATCCACCCGCCCACCGGCGGCAGGCCGTCAGGGGAAGACCGCAAGGTCATCCAGCAGCCGCTTGCGGTCCCCCTCGTCCGTGACCTGAGCAGCGTAGTCACGGCCCATGGCCGCTTGCTCAGCGGCCCGGGCGCCATCGCCCGCGACTGAAGCAGCGCGCGCCAGCGCCTCGTGCGCAAACCCTCGGTAGAACGGCGGGAGTGCCTTGCTGAACTCGAGACAGGTCTCTCCGTAACGCCAGGCCTCGTCGGCGAGCCCCAGCACAGCGTGGATGCGCGACGCCTGCCAGTAGCTGACCGAACGATTCGTGTCCGTGCAGTCCGGCCGCTGCGACCAGTGATAGAGCGACGCCATGTTGAGCGCCACCATCTGACGGTTGTCCTCTTCCGTGCGGTCGGACTTGTCGAGAAGGTCCCAGGCAGTGTTGAAACAGTGCGCGGCAAAGTAGCGGTGCGCGGCCGCCCTGTCGAAGTCGGGCGCTACAGTCATGGAGGGACTCCTCTACGGTGGGATACCGGATTCAAGCGGACAAAACACCCGCATGTCAAAGCAATACAATCGCGGTCGCGCCGCACCGGTGCACTCGCACGCCAACGCGATTTCTCGCCACAATGCCCGTCGCAGACACTTCCCGATCCGCCTTGTCGTCCTTGCCCCTGGCAGGCAAGACCGCTCTGGTCACGGGCGCCGCCCGTGGAATCGGCCGCGCGATCGCGCGCAAGCTCGCGCAGTCCGGCTGCGATGTCGTCGTCAACTACTACAACAGCCACGAGGAAGCCGAGGCACTGTGCGAGGAGTTTCGCGCCCTGGGTCGCAAGGCCATCGCGCTGAAGGCGAGTGTCGGGCTCCCTGACAGTGTCGACGAGATGTTCGGCGAGCTCGGCAAGCACTTCAGCCAGCTCGACATCGTCGTCAGCAACGCTGCCAGCGGTGTGCTGAAGCCAGCGATGGACATGACGCTCAAACACTGGCGCTGGTGCATGGAAACCAATGCGTTCGCGTTGAACCTGCTGGCGCAGCGCGCGGCGCCGATGATGGGCGCCGGCGGCCGCATCATCGCGATGTCCAGCCTCGGTTCGGTGCGCGCGATGCCCAATTACGCGTTCATCGGCGCTTCGAAGGCTGCGCTGGAGTCGCTGGTGCGCTCGCTGGCGCAGGAGCTAGGCCCACGCGGAATCCGCGTCAATGCGGTCAGCGCCGGTGTCGTCGAGACCGACGCGCTATCGTACTTCCCGAATCGCGAGGAACTGATCGCCTCGTTCAAGGCGCGCTCGCCGGCCGGGCCGGTACTGACTCCTGAAGACGTCGCCGGCGCGGTCTATCTGCTGTGCCTGCCCGAGGCCGCGATGATCAACGGCCACACCCTCTTTGTCGATGGCGGCTTCGCCATTTCAGGCTGAACGCGATGACAGGCACGCAGGCCCCCGATTCCGGACTCGCCGGGAAAGTCGCGCTGGTCACCGGCGGCAGCCGCGGCATCGGCCGCGCCATTGTCGAGCGGCTCGCCGGTGACGGCGTCGATGTCGTGTTCTTCTTCCGTGGCAACGCCGAGGCTGCAGGCGAGGTGGTCGCTGCAGTGGCCGCATCCGGCGGCAAGGCCGAGGCGATGCAGGTCGATATCGCCGATGCGGCGATAGTCAGTGCCGCGATCGAGCAGGTGATCGGCGGCCGCGGGCGGATCGACATCCTCGTCAACAACGCCGGTGTCGTGCGCGACAACCTGCTTGCGCTGCTGAGAGACGAGGACATCCGCACTGTGCTCGATACCAACGTTGGCGGTGTCTTCAACGTCACGCGAGCGGTGGTCCCGCACATGATCTCGAAGCGCTCGGGCCGCATCATCAACCTGAGTTCGGTCGCCGGGGAAAAGCCTGGCCGCGGCCAGGCGAACTACGCCGCCAGCAAAGGCGCGATCAACGCCTTCACGCGAGCCATGTCGGTCGAGCTGGCTTCGCGCAAGATCACGGTAAACTGCGTGGCCCCTGGCGTGATCGAGACCGAGATGTCGCAGCAAGTGCGTGATCTGGCCGGCGACGAGGTGAAGGCACGCATCCTCCTGCGCCGTTACGGGCAGGCACAAGACGTGGCGCACGCCGTCTGGTTTCTGGCGTCTCGCTTCGCCGACTACATCACCGGCGAGGTGCTGCACGTCGATGGCGGCTTCAAAATGGAGTGAGGGAATGTCAGAACAGGCAATCAGCCAGCAAGATATCGATGCCGTCTTTCCGAAGGTCGCGCAGATCATTGCCGACGCGCTCGGCTGCGAAGTGGACGACGTGAAGCCGAAGGTGCCGCTGATCGAGGGCCTGGATGCCGAGTCGATCGACTTCCTCGACCTGGTGTTCCGGCTCGAGCGCGGCTTCGGCGTGAAGATCCCGCGCGGCAAGATCGTCGAGGATGCGCGCGGCCCGCTGCCCGAGGCCGAATTCGAGAACAAGGGCATCGTGACCGACGCCGGGCTGGCGCGGCTGAGGGAATTCCTGGACGAGGTCCCGGCCGAGCGCATCAAGACGCCGCTGAAGGCAGCCGACATCCCGCGCCTGTTCACTCCCGAAACGTTCTGCAAAGTCGTCATTCGCGCGCAGCGCACGGCGCAAGCGACGGCCTGACACGACACCTCGGCCGGCAGCAGGGCAATGACGAGCGAGCGCTTTCGCGCCTTCTCCTTTGTCGACCGCATCACGCGTTGTTCGGGTCGCCATATTGAAGGCCAGTACACGGTGCCGGCGAGCGCCAGCCGGTTTCCTGCTTCATTGATGGCCGAGGCCGTCGGACAGCTTGCCGCGTGGGCCGCGATGGCCGAGCTGGATTTCGCGTGGCGCCCGGTGGCTGGCATTGCATCCGAAACGCGCTACCACCGGATCGCCGAGCCCGGCCAGACGCTGACGCTGGAAGCAGACCTGGCGAGGTGCGACGCCGAGGCGGTCGCTTACAGCGGTCGCGCGCTGATCGATGGCGAATGCGCGCTCGAACTCGTGGACTGCGTCGGGCCGATGCTGCCGATGGACGAGTTTGACACCCGCGAGGCGATGCGCGCGGATTTCGTGACGCTCTGCGACGCTGGCGCCAGCGCGGGCCGGTTTGCAGGCGTGCCGGCGCCGCAGCTCGAGCCGATCGAGCACGAGGCCGGACGGCGGCTGCGCGCCCGATTGCAGATACCCGGCCGGGATGAGGTCGCCTACTTCGCCGATCACTTCCCGCGGCGTCCGGTGTTTCCGGGAACGCTGTTGCTCGACGCGATGGCGACGCTCTCCGCCGAAGTGGCGCGTGAAGCCATGCCGGGACAGGCTGCCAGCGCGCTGATGCCGTCACGCGTCAGCAACGTGAAGATCCGTTCCTTCACCACCCCAGGCACCACCCTCGAACTCGACATCGAACTGCTGACCGCTGAAGGCGAGCGCGCACAGTTGAAGCTTGCAGCGCGCAACGATGGCAAGACCATCGCGACCGGCCGCATCGAGATGGTGCCCGCCGCGAAGCTCACGACATGACTCAACGCCGCCGCGTCGCCATCACCGGGCTCGGCCTCGTCACTCCGGCCGGCAATGACGTCGCTGCGACGTGGTCAGCCCTGCTCGCGGCGCGCAGCGGCGTCGCGCCGATCAGCAACTTCGATGCACGCGGGTTCCCGGTGCGCATTGCCGCCGAAGTGAAGAACCTGTCGCCAGAGCTCGTCGAGCAGGCGGCCGGAGACCGCAAGCTGCTGAAGCTCGCCAACCGATCGCACCGCTTCGCGCTCGTGGCCGCGTCTCAGGCGTTCGCTGATGCCGGCATCCGCCCGACGGCCGACACTGCCACGCGCTGGGGCTGCGTTGTCGGCACCGGCATGATGGGCGTCACCTACGACGAACTGGCCGAGGTACAAGAGGACGCCGCCAGCAATGGCGAACTCGAGCCCGGGCGGCTGCTCTCCGCGCACGGCTCGGCCGCCGATCCGCTCACCTTCTGCCGCAGCCAGTCTTCGGCAGGCGCTGCACTGCTGATGCGCGTTTTCGGCATGCGCGGTTACGCGAGCTCGGTCCACACCGCCTGCGCGTCCGGTGGACAGGCTGTTGGCACCGCGATGAAGCTCATACGCCGTGGCGTCGCCGATCGCGTGCTGGCCGGCGGTTTCGATTCGATGATCAATCCGGTAGGCCTCGCCGGCTTCTGCCTCCTCAATGCGGTGTCGCCGGACAATGACACGCCCGAGCGCGCAAGTCGTCCGTTCGACGCGTCGCGAAACGGCTTTGTGCTCGGCGAAGGCGCGGGCTTCCTGGTGCTCGAGGAATGGGAAGCGGCGCGACGCCGCGGCGCGCGCATCTACGCCGAGCTCGCCGGCGATGGCAACTCGCTGTCTAGCTATCGCATCACGGACTCGCATCCGTCCGGCGACGGCCCGATCCAGGCGATGCGCGCGGCGATCGCCGACGCCGGCGCCACGCTCGACGACATCAGTTACCTGAATGCACACGGGACCTCGACACCAATGAACGACCGCAGCGAATGCGCGGCCGTCCGGGCGGTGTTCGGTTCGGACTGGCGCAAGGTTGCGGTGAGCTCGACCAAGAGCGTCATGGGCCATCTGATCGCGGCCGCGGGTGCCGTCGAGGCGGCCGTCTGCGCGCTCGCGATCCACAACAGCACGCTGCCGGTCAACGCCAATCTGCGCGAGCTCGATCCGGACTGCGACGTCGACGTGATACGTGGCACGCCGCGGGAGCGGCGTATTCGAATTGCGCTTTCGAATTCACTGGGCTTCGGCGGATCCAACAGCTGCCTGGCTTTCCGCCACCCGGAAGATGCGGACGCACTCATCGCGAGCGGCCATTGACGCACGACTGCCAGGCATGAAACCGGAACGCATCCTCATCACCGGCGCCGGCGTGATCTGCGGGTCCGGTCGCTCGCCGGACGAGGTGCTCGAAGCGATCCTCGCGGGTCGCACGTCGATCCGCCCGATCGAACAGTGGGATGCCAGCCAATGGCCGGTGCCGATCGCCGCCGAAGTCGGTGATTACAACGCCGGGGCGCTGACGGGCGACCGCAAGTTGCTGAAGTTCATCCGGCGTACTGATGTGTTCGGACTCTTTGCCGCCGACCGGGCGATCGAGCAGTCAGGCTTCGCCGCATGGCGTGCTGCGCTCGACGAGGCGGCGGCCACGCGGTTTGCCGACGCGACCGGCGTCTTCGTCGGCTCCGGCGGAGGTGCGTTTGCCAATCAGTACGACTACCTGCCATTGATTGCCACGTCAGCTGGCAGCCTCGAAACCTTTGGCCGAGAACTTTCGGCGACGGTGAATCCGATGTGGCTGCTGCGCTCGCTGCCGAACAATGTGCTCGGCCATGTCGGTATCCGTCACGGCCTGAAGGGGCCCAACGCCTGCATCACGAACCACAGCATCAGCGGACCGCTCGCGATCGCAGAGGCTGCTGAGTCCTTGCGCGCCGGCGAGTGCACACGCGCTGTCGCCGCCGCGCACGATGCCGAGATCGAGCCGCAGACGATGCTGTACTACGACCAGATCGGCCTGCTTTCGCATCAGGCGCTGCGGCCGTTCGATGCGCGCCACGATGGCAGCGTGATGGGGGAAGGCGCCGCCGCGCTCGTGCTGGAGACCGAGTCCGCAGCGCAGGAGCGTGGTGCAACCGTCCTCGGCGAGTTCCTCGGCGCCGGCAACGGCAGCGACGGACTGGGCCTGCTGCCGGTCAGCGAAGACGGTGATGGCCTTGTGCGCGCGCTCCAGGCGGCCCTGGAGGCGGCGGACCTGGCACCGGCCGACGTCGGCATGATCATCGCGCACGGCAATGGCACCGCGAACTCGGATGTATCCGAAGCCCGCGCACTGGCTCGCGTGTTCGGCACCGACATGCCCCCGGTCACGGCATTCAAGTGGTCCTTCGGACACCTGCTCGCTGCCTCCGGACTGGCCGAGGCCACTGTCGGGCTGGCGGCACTGCGCGCCCGGGTCGTGCCCGGCATCGCCGCGCTAAGTGCTCTTGATCCAGCCTGCAGTGCAATCAACGCCACGCGCGAACATCGCGTCCCGCGCAGCGATATCGCGCTGCTGCTGTCGCGCGGTTTCGGCGGCACGAACGCCGCCTGCCTGCTGCGCGCGACAGCCTCGTGAGCGTCCTGCCGGACGCACCGGCAGCACGGGAAGATTCGACCCGCTGCGGCGTCGATTCGGTCGACGTCGCTCGCATCGAGCGGCTGCTGGCCGAAACGCCAGCAAGTGATCTTCTGAAGCTCTTTTCCGCACAGGAACTGGCTGACGCCGGCGAAGGCGAGGGGCGGGCCGCCAGCCTCGCGGCACGCTTTGCCGCGAAGGAAGCCTGCGTCAAGCTCTTCCCACGTGAAGCGGCGCTCGGTGCGCTCGGGCCAACCGATTTCTCGGTGCGGCGCGATCCGTACGGCGCGCCCGCCATCGAGCTCAGCGATGACGCCCAGGTTGCACTCGGACGCAATCGCCTGCGTTCAATCAGCCTCTCGCTGACCCACGACCGCACTCAGGCGTCGGCGGTCGCCCTGGCCCAGGCCGATCGTGCCGCACCGTCGCATGCCGCGCGACTGCTGTATCGGCTGCTGCCATTCCGCCGCAAGGTTGTTCTCGACAACCTCCGACGTGTCTACGGCGAGGTCGTCGACGACAGCGAAATCGAACGGCTGGCGCAGGCACACTACGGGCATCTCGGCCGGCTGCTCTGGGAGTTCGTGTGGTTTCCGTGGCTCCCGCAGTCACGACGCCTGGCGATGGTGCGGGTCGAGAACCTCGAGGCACTGTTGACCGCCCACGAGCTCGGCAAGGGTGTGCTGGTGCTGACGGGGCACTTCGGCAATTTCGAAGTCGCCACGGCCGCAGGCCTGGCGCAGTTCCCCCAGGCTCACGGGCGCTTCCACTTCGTTCGTCGTCCGATCCGGCCCGAGTGGCTCGATCGACTCGTTACCCGCCGCTTCCGCAAGGCCGGCTTCGGGGTGCTGCCCAAGCGCGGCGGGCTCGACGCCATTCTTGATCGGCTGGCGGCGGGCGACCTGGTCGTCTTCCCGTTCGACCAGCACGCCAACCGCAAGGACGGCGTGCTGGCGGAGTTCTTTGGCCACCCTGCCGGAACATTTCGCAGCCTGGCTGTCATTGCGCTGACGACCGGCGCGCCCGTTGTCCCGGCGTCGAGCTGGCGCGAGCCCGATGGACAGCACGTACTGCGCTTTGAGGCACAAATCCTGCCTACCGAACATCCCGATACGAATGAAGCGATCCGGCTGACAACGCGGTCGTACAACCAGGCGCTTGAGCGCATGATCGTGCGACGGCCGGAACAGTGGTGGTGGGTCCACCGCCGCTGGAAGCCCTGGCCGGATCGAACCCGCCGCGGCGAGACCTGAGCATTACGAAATCCGCCGGCGGCGAAGGTAAAATCTTCACACTCGCCAGGCTGCGAGGCAGCCCATGGCGTGCGGAACAGCGAAAGTGATGCATCGGATTTCCTCCCCGACTGTCGTCTTGCACGGAACGGCGGTGCCGCGTCGCTCCGAACGTCGCCTCGCCGGCGTCCTGGCGGCACTGCTGGCGAGCTGCGGCCTGACTCTGATACCAGCCTCGCCGGCGCAGGCGCACGAGTCAGAGCAGTACACCTTGCCGGTCGGGCGAAACTTCGCCGACCTTGGCCCGTATTTCTCGCGGATCTTCCACAACGCCATCGTCGGGGCAGTTGACGAGACCAATGCGGCCATCGGCGCGGCGCTTGAAGGCCAGCCGACGACGACACCCCTGGCAGAACTGCATTCATCGGATTTCATTGCCGGCAAGGTCTGGGAGCACGTATTCGCCGCGATCCCGGCGAACGAACTTCTCGATGCCCAGCTGATCTCCGAACCCGTGCAGTCGCAGTTTCCCGGGCTAGTGACGATGTACCGGCCGATGCAATCGATCTACGACGATCCGCTGCTGGTCATCGATCTGACCAAGGCGGTGCGGACCTTCTTCCGGGCCGGCACTGTCAGCGCCGGCGGCGAGGTATTCGGCACCGACAAGCTGGTCCACTTCATCAATGTGGGCCGTATCTATCACGCAAAGTACGAAAGGCGCATCAAGCGCGGCCTTCCGGAGCAGGAGGCGATCAAATCGGCCATCGCGTCGACATCCCGTAACCTGCTGACGTCCGAGGATGGCGTGCTGGGCATCATGACGACCGGCATTCATTCCAATGGCGACTTGGCGGCCGATTTCGCCGGCATGCAGTTCTATCGCAACCTGACGGAAACGATCCGTGTCGGGTCGCGCACGATGCCGCCGATGCTGGTTCGCGACGGCCAGTTCTGGCGCGTGCAGATTCAAGCGGACTCGGACTTCCTCACCGTATTCATCACGCCGCACTGGAACGAAGTCCTGAATCCCAACAAGTTTGTGCGCTACACCAGCGGCCGCATCAGGACACTGATGCGCGAGCGCTGCGCCGATGCGATCGACTGGTACCGGGACGAGCGCGGCCAGCCACGCGGGCGGGCACAGTTCGAGGCGATCGAGCGCGAGTTGTCGCGCTATTACGGACTCGACTACGGCCACGAGACCAACGAAAAGGGGGCCGTCACGATGGCCGCCGTGTGCTTCACGAAGCCGGACACGACTGCCCCCTCGAACCGCGCGATGAGCCCCGACGCGCTCGGCCGCAGCACTCTTTGGTGGGCTGCCCGGTCCGGCGACGCGGTCGCGGTAAGGCAGTTGACCGTTGCACCGGGCGAGGTCAACGCGGCGGACATCGATGGCGAGACGCCCCTGCATGCAGCCACGCGCGCGGGCAGCAACACGACGGTGCAGGAACTCATTGCTCGCGGCGCGGATCCGAACCGAGCTGCGAACTATGGCGTGACTCCACTGATGCTCGCCGCGTCGAGTGGCAAGACCGACATCGCCTCCATTCTGCTGAAAGCGGGTGCCAATCCGAACACACACGACCTGTTCGGCAGGACGCCGCTGCACGAGGCGGCGCTGCGTGGCAATGCGCCGATGATGCAACGGCTGTTGGCTGGAGGTGCGGATCCGCGCGCCGCCAGTGACGGCGGCACGACACCGTTGCATCTGGCGGCGCGCGGTGGCCACGCGGCGATTGCCGTCATGCTCGTACGAGCGGGAGCGGATCCGCAGGCGCGTAATGCTGCGGGCGCAACACCTTACGACCTGGCCCGCAGTGCGTGGCAATGGAGCACCGCGGAGCACCTGGGCCGACTGGCCCGTGGCGAATCGATTCCCATGGAGACTTCGCCTGATGGCACGTTGGCTTATCGAACGACGGCACTCCAGGAGTCGGGCTCGGCGCAAACCTCTTCCGAGGCCGACGCTCGGCCGCAGAAGGAGTAGCGCGATGCAGCGTGCCACGCCTCGCCTGCTCGCGTGCCTGCTGCTCGCACTGTTGGTGAACGGCTGTGCGACGTACGCTCCCCGCCCGGCAGCCCCGGCATCCGTTGAGCACATGCCGGAGGCCGCCGCGATGACCGTGATCACCGAGTGGCAGCGTCGGCTCGGGCAGCACGTGACGCAGGCGGGAAGCGGCGATCCGTCCGTGCTCTCGCAGATGCCGGGCCTGCGCTCGGCTGCAGTGCGGCGGCCGGGGCAAATCGTCTTCGCGGCGACCGATGTCGAATCCTTCGTCGCCGAGCGCGATGGCTACGACGTGTTTGGGCTGTTGCTCGGCAAGCACGAAAGCGCCACCGGTCCGCGCTATGTGTTCGTCGTGGGTACCGTCGAGCGCCGCGACTACCGGTCCTTCGCTGTTGCCGACCTGCGCGTAACCGCCATGTCGGTACGCAATGGCGTGGCGACCTGGCAGACCGGATCATCCGACGACGCCTCGCTGGCGCGTTACCGGCAGGGCGCGGACCCCTCGGCGGCGGTGCGGTTTCCTGCCGACCAGGATCATTTCCGCATGGGTGCTTGCTCGCAGGGGGTGTGCGTAGAGGAGCGGGTTTCCGGAGCGCGCTGGACGCTCTACGTCGCCGAGCCGGTCGCCACTCTGCCCTCCTCGCGCTGACACACGCGTTCCAGCCACTCCGCTGCTTCACCCTGTCGCGTCGGGCGCAGGCCTCCCGACCGTGCCCGTTGATCGGCGTCAGCCTGTGCCGCGGTCGCGCTCGGACAATGGCCGTTCCTATTGTTCGCGTCCCGACGCCCATGAGTCCGCTCGGAATCACGCTGTTGATGCTGGCCGGTTTTGCCGCATTCGGCGCACTCGCGTGGCGCAAGCTGTCGATCGTCGCGGCACTCGCCGCCGACAATCGGCTCGATGATCCGGCGACGCGGCTTGGCCGCGTAATGCGTCTCGGCTTCGGCCAGTCTCGACTGCTGACGGGGGACTTCAGATCGGGGCTGATGCACGCGGTCATCTTCTTCGGTTTCCTGACTCTGTTGATCCGCAAGCTCCACCTGATCGTCATCGGTTATGACGAACTGGCCACGATCCCGGGAGCGTTCGGCGCCGGGTACACCGCGTTCAAGGACTTCATCGAACTTGCGGTGCTGATCGCCGTCGGATACGGGTTCTGGCGACGCTTCGTGACCCGCCCGCGCCGGCTCGAACCCAACCGCGAAGCGCTGCTCGTGCTCACGCTGATCCTCGCGATCATGGTGACCGACTTCGGGTTCGACGCGTTCCGCTTTGCCAAGTACTCGCCGACCGTGCCCGCCATTGCGCACGAACAGGCGTGGGCGTGGATCGGTGGTCCGCTCGCCTCGCTGGTCACGGGACTCTCCCCGGGCACCATCGACTTTGGACTCCACGCCTTTTACTGGCTGCAGATGGCGACGGTGTTCACGTTCCTGGCGATCCTGCCGATAGGCGAACACTTCCATATCGTCACCGCGCTGCCGGTCGTTTACTTCGGGCGCGATGTCCCCGCCAACCGGGTGCCAAAGGTCGATCTCGCGCCGCTGATGGACGACACGGCGGATCCCGACCAGCTGCAGATCGGCGCCAAAACCGCGCTCGACCTCACCTGGAAGGAAGGCCTGGACGCCTTCACCTGCACCGAGTGCGGCCGCTGCAAGGATGCGTGCCCGACCTTCCTGACCGGCAAGCCGCTGTCACTGAAGTGGGTCAACGACGAGATCAAGCATCACCTGGTCAAGGAGCGGAATGCGATCCGCGCCGGCGCACGCGTCCAGCTTCCGGCACTGGTCACCAACGCGATCAGCGAGGAGACGCTGTGGGCCTGCACCACCTGCGGCTATTGCGAGGTCGCATGCCCGATTCACCTCGAGCACCTGCCGAAGTTCTACCGCCTGCGGCAGCGGCAGGTGATGATGGAGGGCGAGTTCCCGCACGAGCTGAATCGCGTGTTCGCCGCCTATGAGTCACAGGGCAATCCATGGGGGCTCGATGCCGGCACGCGCGGCGACTGGGCGAAGGAACTCGGACTGCCGGTCGTCGCGAGCGCGGACGAAGTCGCAGCACTCGACTACCTCTATTACGTCGGCTCCGCCTCGTCCTTTGACCCGCGCGGGCAGAAGATCGCGCGCGCCTTCGTCCGTGTCGCGCAGGCAGCAGGCATCAAGCTCGGCATCCTCGGACCGCAGGAAGGTTCCACCGGCGAATGTGTGCGCCGCCTCGGCAACGAGATGGTGTTCCAGCAACTGGCCGCGACGCTGGTGGAGACGCTGAACACGCTGGGCGTCAAGCGCATCGTCACCTGCGACCCGCACGCGTTCAATGCATTGAAGAACGAACTGCCGGAGTTCGGTGGCCACTACGAGGTGCTGCACCATACGCAGGCGATCGACGCGTGGATCGCCGACGGACGGCTGAAGCCCGCACGCAAGCATGAGCGCGTGATCTTCCACGAGCCGTGCTACCTCGGTCGCCACAATGGCGAGTACGACGCGCCACGGCGGGTGCTGCAGGCGATCTCGAAGGATGCGACGCTCGAGTTCGCGCTTTCGCGCGACAAGGCGATGTGCTGCGGCGCCGGCGGCGGCCGCATGTGGCTCGAGGAGACGATTGGCACCCGCATCAACGTGGTGCGTGCCGAACAGGCGCTCGACCAGCAGCCCAGCACGGTGGCGACCGCGTGCCCCTACTGCGCGGTGATGGTCGGCGATGGGCTGGCGCAGAAAGACGACCGCATCGCCGCGCGCGACATCGCCGAACTGGTCGCCGAGGCCCTCGCCTGAGCCCTTGTGTCGCGCCGATCCGCCCGGTCGGACGGATCGCGGGTCCAGGCGCTCGTCCCTATCCAACCTTCGCAAGCACACCGGTCACTTCATCGCGGGAAAACGCGCGCATCGTCTGGGTGCGCACGTTTCCGGCAGCGGCAACGGTCAGGCTGAGGGCTGTCATCGCGGCATCGTCGGGAGCATCGAAGATCACGACGACGTCGTGGTTACCCAAGGTCCAGTAGAACTCGCGCGCCGTTGCGCCGAACTTCTTTGCAAGGTCACGCACGGCATCGGCGCGCTTCACTGTGTCCTTGACGTTGCGGATGCCCTGATCGGTGTAGTTGGCCAGAACGATATAGGTCGCCATGCGATGCCTCCCGTGTTTGAGTCAGAGGCCCTGAAAACACCTGTTCGCGGCGAAGGCACGGGCCTCATCGATGCCCGCCTCGATTCGGCAAGGTCACCCGCGTTGCGCGGCCGTCCTGTCGAAGACTGCACAAGATACTCTCGGTGCAGTGCTTTGGCACGAACCTTGTCGCCCGACCTCGGCCCGTGCCCTCTGGCTTGCGGAATCGCTAGTGCTCTGGGGTGATGTCCAGCGCAACCAGGAATCGCGCCACCATGTTGTAGGTCGCGGTCGCCGCCACGAGTTCGACGAGTTCATTCGGCGGCAGGCGGCGATTCAGTTCGTCGAACACCTCGTCGGGGATCCTGACATCGCGCGTGCTGGCGATCGCGAAGCGGATCACCGTGCGCTGCAGTTCGTCATAGAGCGGACTGCTTGCCGCGGCGTCCGGATCGTCCAGCACGGCCAGCTGCGCAGCGGTCGCCCCCGCTTTCGCAAGCTCCGGCGCATGGTGGTGGTACTCGTACTGCGCACCGGTGAGACGCGCCACGACACAGATCGCCAGTTCGCGCAGGAACGGCGACAGCGCGAGTTCATTACGGATCGCGCGCAGATACGCGTTCCAGCCGCGCGCCAGCGGCTCCGACCACAGCAGCATGCGATCGAGGTTGAGCAGCGCGCCGCCGCGGCGCGCTTCGATGGCCGCCACCAGTTCGCGGTTACGTGGTGCGAGGTCCTGAGTCCAGGCAGGCAGGCGCATCATCGGCCTCCAAACAGCCTCTTCAGGAATGCCCAGAGCGTCGCGAAGAAGCCGGGCAATCTTGGGAGCGGCGCGGCCGGCGCACCGACGGCCGGTGGATACCTGGCCGCAAGATCCGCCGCGAACGTGCTGAAGAAGCGATCGGCCATCGTCGCCGAGGCCGCGTCGATGAGGCGCGAACCGATTTGCGCGAGCTTGCCGCCGATGGATGCATCGACGTCGTACTTCATCTGCGTCGTGTTCGCGTCAACGGCATCCAGGCGGACCCGCGCTTCGCCCCGCGAGAAGCCCGCCTGTCCGCCCTGCATGTCAAAACGGATCGTGTACGACTCGGGCGCGTTGACGTCCGCGAGCTGCAGCTTGCCCTTGAAGCGCGCCTTGACCGGGCCGATCGCCGCGTTGACGACGACATCGAATGCGCTGTCGCCGGCCGGCACAATGCTTTCGCAGCCCGGCACCGCCGACTTCAGTGCGTCGACATCGTTGAGTGCTGCCCAGGCCAGATCGCGGCCGACCGGCAGCGTGCGCTCGCCTTTCAGTTCCACCGTCGTGCTCCCTGCCCCATCGCCGGCTTGGCATGGTCCGGGGCCGTCAGTTGCGCTGCCAGATCCAGCAGCGAGTCCAGATTGTGCACGGGGAGGAACGCATCGACGTAGGGCAGCAGCGCACGCACTCCGCCGGCGCGCGGTTCGAAGCCTTCGTAGCGCAGCAGCGGGTTGAGCCAGACCAGACGCCGGCATGACTTCGACAGCCGCTCCGCCTCGCGGCTCAGGGGCCCGGTGTCGCCATGTTCCAGCCCGTCCGTCACCAGCAGCACGGTCGGCGAGCCATACATCACGCGCCGCGCCCACTTCAGGTTGAACTCGTGCAACGCCTGCGTGATGCGGGTGCCGCCCGACCAGTCGTCCACCGACTCGATCACGGCACGCACGGCGACATCCGGGTCGCGGGCAGCGAGTTGCCGCGTGATGTGCGTCAGCCGCGTCCCGAACAGGAACGAATGCACGCGCAGGTTGTGGGCGTCACGACCCGCGGTAATCGCGTGCAGGAAGTGCAGGAACATGCGCGAATAGCGGCTCATCGAGCCAGAGATGTCCACCAGCGCGACCAGGGGCTCGGGACGAGTGCGGCGGCGGCGATAGGTGACCCGCGTGATGTCCCCGCCCTGCCGCGCCGAAGCCCGCAGCATCGCGCGCAGGTCGATCCGGTGACCCCGCAGCCACGGCGCATCGCGCCGTGTCGGCAGTCGCGCGAAGAAGAGATCCATGCGCTCCAGCAGTCGCTTTGCGGCTGCCCATTCCGCGGCGCTCATCGTGTCGAAGTCAGCCTTGCGCAACTGCTCGCGGTCGGTCCAGGACAACGCCGCATCGATCTCGATGCGCTGGCTGTCCATCGGCTCCGGCGGCTTGGGCGCCGTGCCCTTGAACATCGCATCGGCCAGCCGGCGGTTCTCCGGCGGCAGCGCGGCGTCCGCCTTCTGCTTCATCTGCGGCATCAGCAGCCGCATGATCTTGCCGAGCAGGTCCGGATCCTTCCAGAAGATGTGGAAGGCTTGGTCGAACAGCGTGCGGTGCTCGCCGCGACTGACGAAGCAGGCGGAGAGCACCGCATAGAAGTCCGCGCGCGACTCGATGCCGCCGGCGCGCAAGGCGTCGTACGCCAACAGCACCCGGTCGGTACCGACCGGAAGGCCGGCATCGCGCAACACGCGGGCGAAGTGCATGACGTTCTCCGCGAGGCGGCCGGGAAGGGTACTTCCCGGGCGTGGCGTTGCATCGGCGCTCGTCATCGCCCTGCCCCGAATGGACGGCCCCCGACCACAGTACGCTCCTGCAAGCCGCGTCGTCCCCGGGTGGGTCGATCAGCCCAGTAACCTGCCGCGACAAGCAGCCACTGCGCTTGTCCGACCCACGCGATCGCTTCCATAGACGGGGGCGGTGGGCCGACTGCATTCGCGATCTGGATCGCGAGCAGCGCTGCCGCAAGCACCCACGGCTTGAGACCGGCGCCCTTCCCGGCGGGCGTTCGCAGATAAACCGCGAAGCACGCCAGGAACAGTGAGACTTCGAGGACCTGCGCCACGCCTGGCGAGTCCCAGAGACCCATTCCCAGCCTCGGGCCACCTGCAAGCAGCAGCGGCAAGTCGGGCCGGTGCACCAGGAGGTCGAGCACCCAGTGACTGACGACCAGCAGCGCCAGCACCCACGCTCCACGCCGCTGGTGCGACACCGCGAAATACGCCACTCCCAGCACTGCAGCCCAGCCGAAGGCCCCGAGCAGGCTGTGCGAGATCGGGTAATGGACGAAGACGAGCGGCGCCCCGCTCAAAGCCGGATCGATCGCAACCCGCTCGACGCCGAGCAGCAGAAGCGAAGGCCACAGCAGGTCCACGAACTGCGCGGCAAGGAACAGGGTGCCCAGCGATGTCTGCGGCGCGACGCGCTTGGCGGCGAAGCCCAGCGCAAAGTGACCGATGAACACCTGGACTCCGGGCGAACGGCGTCAGGAACGCACGGGTGAAAGGGCCCGCGCCTCTTCGCGAATCCGCTCCACCAGCTTCGCGGCCTCGGTGCCCTGCATGCGCGCGATGTCGTCCTGGTATTTGAGCAGCACACCGAGCGTGTTGTTGACGGTCTCCGGCTCGAGCGCCACGGCGTCGAGCGCAAGCAGCGCCCGCGTCCACTCGATCGTCTCGGCGACTCCCGGCAGCTTGTAGAGCTCGATGCCGCGCAGCGACTGCACGAACGCGACGACCTGCTGCGACAGCGCGGCACCGGCGTCCGGCACCTTGCGACGGATGATCTCCAGTTCGCGCGCCGCCGACGGGTAGCCAACCCAGTGGTACAGGCAACGGCGCTTCACCGCATCGTGGATTTCACGCGTGCGATTGGACGTGATGATGACGATCGGTGGCGTGTCGGCCTTGACCGTCTTCCACTCGGGAATCGTGATCTGGAAGTCGGACAGGACCTCCAGCAGGTAGGCCTCAAACGGCTCGTCGGTGCGGTCCAGTTCGTCGATCAGCAACACCGGAGGGCGCGGGTGCGGCATCAGCGCGCGCAGCAGCGGGCGCTCGATCAGGAACGGCTCGGTATACAGCTCGCTCGACAGTCGTTCACGACTTGCCTCCGACGCCTCAGCCAGGCGGATCTCGACCAGCTGGCGCGCGACGTTCCATTCATACGCGGCGGCGTTGATATCCAGACCCTCGTAGCACTGCAGGCGGATCAGTTCAGTATCGAGCGCTGCCGCGAGCACCTTGGCGATCTCGGTCTTGCCGGTGCCCGGCTCACCCTCGACAAACAGCGGCCGCTGCAGTTTCAGCGCAAGGAAGACAGCGGTGGCGAGCTGCCGGTCCGCCACGTAGTCGCGCGAGGCGAGCAGTGCGACGGTGGCGTCGATCGATGTGGGGATGATGGGGTCGGTCATGCGGAAGCCTCGGCGATTCCGAGATTACGCCATCGGCCGTGCGCCGTGACGCTGGCACTCAGGGCATGCCGCCGAGCCACTGTCGCAGCGCCAGGAACTCGCGCCGGGTGCGCGGCCCGTAGGTGGAAAAGCTGGGCCGGGGATCGTTCAGGTAATCGTCGCGCGCCTTCTTCACGCGATCCTTCGACAGCCGGCGCCGCGCCGCGCCGGCATCGAGCCCGTAAACGCGTGCCGCGTTGAGTCCGAAGATCTTGCGCTTCACTGCCGTGGTCAACGCCGGGTAGCCGAACTTGTCCTGGAATTCACGACTGATCTCGAAGGCGCGGAAGGCCTGGATCTGGTCCTGCGGGCTGCCGTACCAGATCGAGTCCGTGCCCCACAGGATGTTGTCCTCGCCAAAGGTCAGGAGCAGCTTGCCCATCAGGTGCGCGGCCTGGTCCGGATCGCGCATCACGAAGCGCCAGGTGCTGCCGAGCTCCGCGTAGACGTTCTTCGGACGGCCCGCCTCGCGCATTGAGCGCAACAGCACGTCGACGCCGGCTTTCGCCTGCGGGTCATACGGGCCCTCGCTGACGCTGGTGTCGAATCCCGAGTGGTAGATCAGGAACGTCATGTCCGGATACCGCAGCGCCGCCGGCCCGATGTCACGGGAGATCGAGTACTCGTAGCCGCGCGGGCCGAAGGCCAGGCCCTTGTGCACGGCAATGTTGCGCACCTTGAGCTTGCGTGCGCGCTCGATGAACGGGGCACCGAACCTGTCGTCGTCGAGGAAGAAGCCGGCGGCGCCGTCGCGCGGACCGAATTGCGTGTACGTCTTGAACGCGGCCACGGGAAAGCGGGCGACCTGCGCGTCCATGCCCTCGAGTTCGCCGGGCAGCGTGGGCATGCAGCGGCCATGCAGCAGCAGGCGCTCGGTCCCGTCGAGCGTGTTGGCGGCCACGCGCGTCGCCCGCCGCCTCGAAGTCGAGTGGATTGGTGTCCATGCCCCCTGGCACATGCGACAGCACGCCCATCGCCGTGTCGCTGTCCATGAACACGTCCTTCAGCAGCGCACCGCTGGAGAAACACTCGACGTGGTCGGCCTGGCCGCAGTTGCTGTTCGGCATACCCTTGAAAGCGTTCGGTCCGGCGGCCTTCCGCCACGCCCCTTGCGGATTCACGTGATGAAGCTGCACGTCGAAGATGAACTCGTCGCCGCCCACCGCCGCCTGCGCCGCCGCGAGTTCGTACTGCCCCTCGGGCGGTACCGCGTAATGCCCGCCGCGCCTGCCGGCGGCAGCGAACGCCCGGTTGAACGCCGACAGCGTGGCCGCGGCGCCGAGCATCGACACCAGGTAGCGACGCCGCGGCACAGCAAGCCGACGCGCGGCTTCTACGACGGCGTCTCGCGCAAGGGAGCGCGCCTCAATGGCCACGCGAGGCAATGGCACCGGCGCAAACTCGCCGTTCGATGTCGCGTCCAGCTTGATCGGCAGACGGTCGGTGCGCAGTTCAGGCATCGTGCTCACGGCGCCTCCTTGTCGTGACGAGCGGCTCAGAAGGTGATGACGACGGAGGGCGTCGAGCGCTGGGCAGGCCCATGGAACACCGCCTCGATGTTGTTGCCGTCGGGGTCGATGACGAAGGCGGCGTGGTAGTCCGGGTGATAAGGACGCAGTCCCGGCCCGCCGTTGTCCTGTCCACCGGCGGCGATGGCCGCTGCGTGGAAGCGCTCGACGGCGGCGCGGTCGCGCGCCTGGAACGCCAGGTGCACGCGCGTCGCGCCGCGTGTGTGCGCGTCGGCAGTGCTGACGAAGAGCTCATCGGACCAGAAGTAGTGTTCGCCCTCGCCTTCGATGCGACGGCCGAGCGCGCCGAGTGCGGCGGCATAGAAGCGCTTGCTCGCCGCGAGGTCATGCGCGATCAGGTGCACGTGGTCGATCAGACGACCACGGTGCAGCTGTTTCGCTTCCATCCGCGGCCTGCCCTTACTTGGCGAACATCGCTTCCATGCGCTTCTGGCCTTCCGCCTCGCTGACGTCCTCTATGTGGGTGCCGAGCGACCATTGGTACCCGTATGGATCCTTCAGCGTTCCGGTACGGTCCCCATAGAACTGGTCCTCGACCGGGCGCACCTCGGTGCATCCCGCCGCGAGCGCTCGAGCAAACGCGGCTTCGGCATCCGGCACGTACACCATGAACGACACCGGCGAGCCGCCCAGCGCTACCGGGCTCTGGTTGCCCCACTCCGGGTTCTCCTCGGCCATCATGATGTGCGAGTCGCCGATCTTGATCTCGGCGTGCGCGTACCTGCCGTCCGGCATCGTGAGCTTCATCACCAGTTCGGCGCCAAAGGCGCGGCGATAGAACTCGACTGCCGCCGCTGCGTCACGCACCGCGAGATAAGGTGTCACCGAGTGATACCCGGCAGGTGTGTACGGAACGCTGCTCATTCGATCCTCCGCTGCTTCCGAAGCCGGCCGGGCTGCACTCGCTAGCCCGCCGCGGCGACCGCGCGTTTGGCCAGCACCGTGATGAGATGCGCGCGGTATTCGGCGGATGCATGCAGGTCAGTGTTCAGGCCTGTCGCCGGCACGCTGACACCATCGCAGGCCTCGGGCGCGAAGTTGGCGGCCAGCTTGTCTTCGAGTGCCTTCATGCGGAACACCCCCGGCCCCGCACCCGTCACCGCGACGCGCACGCCGGCCGCGGTCTTGGCAACGAAGATACCGACCAGCGCGAAGCGCGATGCCGGCTGCTTGAACTTCACGTAGGCGGCCTTCTCGGGCACCGGGAAGTGGACCGCGGTGATCAGTTCGCCGACATTGAGCGCGGTTTCGTACAGGCCCTTGAAGAAATCGTCGGCGGCGATCTTGCGGCGGTCGGTTTGCACCGTCGCGCCCAGGCCGAGCACGGCGGCGGGATAGCAGGCCGCTGGATCGTTGTTGGCGATCGAGCCGCCGATCGTGCCGCGGTTGCGTACCTGGCGATCACCGATGCCGCCGGCCAGCTGCGCCAGTGCAGGAATGCGCGACTGCACATCTGCCGAGGCGGCGACGGCGGCATGCGTCGTCATCGCACCGATGACCACAGTGCCGCCGTTCACGGAGATACCCTGGAGTTCAGTGATCCCGGCGAGATCGATCCAGCCGGTGGGCGACAGCAGGCCGAGCCGCATCGACGGCAGCGTCGACTGCCCGCCCGCCAGGATCTTGTCATCGCCATGCTGGCCGGCGAGCTTGACCGCGTCGGCCACCGAGGCAGGGCGGTGATAGTGCATCGTTTCCATCGTCATCTCCTCGGCTCAGTGGTGGGACGCGGCGCGGATCGCTTTCCAGACCGCGTGCGGCGACGCCGGCATTGCGACGTCCTTGATGCCAAGGTGCCAGAGCGCATCGGTGACCGCGTTGATCACTGCCGCCGGCGAGCCGATCGCACCCGCTTCGCCGCAGCCCTTCACGCCGAGCGGGTTGTGCGTGCACGGCGTGCCCTTCGCGGTCTCCACGACGAACGTCGGGAAATCATCCGCGCGCGGCATCGCGTAGTCCATGTAGCTGCCGGTCACGAGCTGGCCGTCCTCGTTGTAAATGCCGTGCTCGAGCAGCGCCTGGCCGATGCCCTGTGCGAGCCCGCCGTGTACCTGGCCCTCGACGATCATCGGATTGATGACGTTGCCGAAGTCGTCGCAGGCAACGAACCGATCGATGGTGACTACGCCGGTCTCGGGATCGACCTCGACCTCGCAGACGTAGGATCCGGCCGGATACGTGAAGTTGTTCGGGTCGTAGAACGCGTTCTCGTTCAGCCCCGGCTCAAGCTCGTCGTGCGGATAGTTGTGCGGCACATACGCCGCCAGCGAGACCTCGGCGAACGCCTTTTTGCGATCCGTGCCGGTGACGCGGAACTCACCGTTGGCAAACTCGATGTCGGCTTCGCTCGCCTCCAGCAGGTGCGCGGCAATCCGCTTGCCCTTGGCGATGACCTTGTCGACCGCCTTCATGATGGCCGTGCCGCCCACGGCAATCGAGCGCGATCCATAGGTGCCCATGCCGAACAGGATCTTGTCTGTGTCGCCGTGCTGAACGTCGATGTTCTCGATCGGGATCCCGAGGCGATCGGCGACCACCTGCGCAAATGTCGTCTCGTGACCCTGCCCGTGCGAATGCGACCCGGTGAACACCGTCACCGTGCCGGTCGGGTGCACGCGTACCTCGCCGGCTTCGAACAGTCCCGCCCGCGCACCGAGGGCGCCGGCTACGCTCGACGGTGCCAGTCCGCATGCCTCGATGTAGCACGAATAGCCCAGCCCCCGCAGCTTGCCGTGCTTGGCACTCCACGCCTTGCGCGTCGCGAAGTCCTTGACGTCCGCCAGCTCAAGGGCGCGCTTCAGCGTCGTTTCGTAGTCACCGGTGTCGTAGGTGAGCCCGACCGGCGTTGAATAGGGAAACGTCTTGATGAAATTGCGCCGGCGCAGTTCGACGGGATCGATCTTCATCTCACGCGCGGCGGTCTCGACGATGCGCTCGACGACGTACGTCGCTTCGGGCCGGCCCGCGCCGCGATAGGCGTCGACGGGCGCGGTGTTGGTGAAGACCGCCTTGACCTCGCAGTAGATCGCCGGCGTCGCATACTGGCCCGCCAGCAGTGTCGCGTACAGGATCGTTGGAATGCAGGTCGAAAACGTGGAGAGGTACGCGCCCATGTTCGCCGTCGTGTGCACGCGCAGCGCAAGGAACTTGCCATTCTTGTCGAGTGCAAGTTCGGCGGTCGTCACATGGTCGCGGCCGTGCGCGTCGGACAGGAAGCTTTCGGAGCGCTCGGCGGTCCACTTGATCGGACGGCCCACCGGCTTGCTGGCCCACACCAGCGCGGTTTCTTCAGCGTAGAGATAGATCTTCGACCCGAAACCGCCGCCGACGTCGGGCGAGACCACCCGTACCTTGTGCTCCGACAGGCCCAGCACGAAGGCCGTCATCAGCAGCCGTTCGACGTGCGGGTTCTGGTTGGATACGTAGAGGGTGTACGCATCCGCTCCACGGTCGTACGAGGCATTGGCGGCGCGTGGCTCGAGCGCGTTCGGGATCAGCCGGTTGTTCGCGAAACTGAGCTTCGTGACATGCGCCGCCTTGGCGAACGCAGCATCGGTCGCCGCCTTGTCGCCGCAGCCCCAGACGTAGCAGACGTTGTCCGGCGCTTCATCGTGCACGGCGGACTTCGTCTGGTCGGCGGTCGCAGTGTCGACAACAGGCGCCAGCACCTCGTAATCGACGTTGACCAGAGCCGCCGCAGCCTTGGCCTGCGCGAGCGTTTCGGCGACGACGAGCGCGACATGATCGCCGACATATCGCACCTTGCCTTCGGCCAATACCGGATGCTTGGGCTCCTTCATCGGCGTGCCGTCGATGTTGTTGATCAGCCAACCGCACGGCAGCCCGCCAATGCCCGCGAGGTCTGCGCCGGTGAACACACCGAGCACGCCCGGGGCGCTCTTCGCGGCAGCCGCGTCGATGCCGCGGATCTTCGCGTGCGCGTGCGGACTGCGCACGAAATAGCCGTAGCTCTGGTGCGACAGCGTGATGTCGTCGGTGTACTGCCCACTTCCGCTGAGGAAGCGGAAGTCCTCCTTGCGCTCGACGGACTTGCCGATGAAACCGGCTTTCGGATCGTTCATCACGCCCCCTGCTTCATCGCCGCCGCGCCCTGCGCGATGGCCTTGACGATGTTCTGGTAGCCGGTGCAGCGGCAGATATTGCCTTCCAGTCCTTCGCGGATCTGCTGGTCCGTTGCGTGCGGATGGTTCTGCACCAGGTCGATCGCGCTCATCACCATGCCCGGCGTGCAGAAGCCGCACTGCAGCCCATGGCAGGCCTTGAACGCCGTCTGCATCGGGTGCATGCCCTCGGCCGGCGTGATGCCCTCGATCGTGATGACCTCGGCACCGGCCATCTGCACCGCCAGCACGTTGCAACTCTTGACCGCACGACCATTGACGTGGACCGTGCACGCGCCGCACTGCGCGGTGTCACATCCGACATGCGTGCCGGTCAGTCCGAGCTGCTCGCGCAGCAGGTTGACCAGGGAAAGGGAGGGATCAACGTGGGCCGAGACGGCCTTGCCGTTGACCCGCAGCGAAAGCGGGACAGGCATCCAGGTCTCCTTAGATGAGCGTGCGGACCGCCTCTTCTTGCACGGGCGGTGGAGCCTTGGACATTAACAGCAGCGAAAAGCCCGGCGCAACCGTGCACGCGTGACATCGCGTTTTCACGGCGGATGCCGCGCCGCAGCACCGCGCCGGCATCGCACTAGAATCGAGTTGGTTCCCTCGCTCAGGCGGGCCGCGGCGCCGCCGGACTCATGGACAGCGTTGATCTGCAGGTTCTCAGGAAAGCGGACGAGTGGCTGAAGGACGGCCATCGAGTCGTCATGGGTACCGTGGTGCGGACCTGGGGCTCGGCACCCCGCCCGGTCGGCTCGCTGGTCATCATCCGCGACGACGGCCTGGTTGTCGGTTCCGTCTCCGGCGGCTGCATCGAGGATGATCTGGTCGATCGCGTGCGGCGCCAGGCCACGGCGGCATCGCGTCCGGAGCGCGTCAAGTACGGCGTCACGGCCGAGGAGGCGTTCAAGTTCGGCCTGCCGTGCGGCGGCACGATTGAAGTCGTGCTGGAGCCGCTGGGAACGAACGCACAGATCGGCGAGCTGCTGGCGCGCGTGGCGGCGGGCAAACACACGGTGCGCACGCTCGACCTGCGCAGCGGCGCCGTCACGCTGGCCGAAGGCGATGGCACCGATGTTCTCGACTGCAACGATGCGCGGCTCGTCACTGCGTACGGCCCACGTTGGCGGCTCCTGGTCATCGGTGCCGGACAACTGACGCACTACGTGGCGCAGATGGCGCTGGCGCTGGATTACGCCGTGACGATCTGCGACCCGCGCGAGGAGTACGCCGATGGCTGGCTGGTGCCTGGAACCCAGCTGGTGCGCACGATGCCGGACGACACGGTCGTCGAGTTCAAGCCCGACAA
The DNA here is from genome assembly GCA_963766365.1 of uncultured beta proteobacterium. Taxonomy (GTDB): domain Bacteria; phylum Pseudomonadota; class Gammaproteobacteria; order Burkholderiales; family Burkholderiaceae_F; genus JALORV01. The sequence goes on along the minus strand of CAVXZK010000003.1, from coordinate 151,797 downwards.
GCACACGGCGATCGTCGCGCTGACGCACGACCCCAAGCTCGACGACCTGGCGCTGATGGAGGCGCTGAAAGGCGAAGCGTTTTACGTCGGCGCGATTGGCTCGCTGAAGAATCAGGCGAAGCGCAAGGAGCGGTTGCTCGAGTTTGGCGTCAGCGCAGAACAGCTCGAGCGGCTGCATGGACCCGTCGGGCTGAAGAATGGCGCCCGCACACCGCCCGAGATCGCCGTATCCATACTCGCGGAAATGACCGGCATGAAGTACGGCTACCGCATCCTCACGCCGGTTCCGGTGGCGGCAAGAACGAGCGCGCCGGCGGGATGCGTTTCCTGAGGCGCAGCTCGCTGCGCCTCCTCAGCGAGGGCGGGCCGAGTAGCGTCGAGCGACAGGAACCGCCAGCAGCAGCGCGACCAGCCACCCCGGCAGCGAACCAGCGCCACCTTTCTCGACGTTCAGCGCCACGGTCGCCGGACTGCTGCTCCCGTACGCATCCGTAGCCATCACCGACATCGAGAAGTCCCCGTCCGCGCCCGGCTTCCAGGACCATGCCCCCGTCGCCGCGTCGAGCGTCAGGCCTTGAGGAGCGCTGATCAGCACGTAAGTGATCGCGTCTCCCTCGGGGTCGGTGGCACGAATGGAACCGGAAGCCGACTGTCCCTTCTTGAGTTTGCTGGCCGCAATCGGCGCGAGCGTCGGTGGCGTGTTGACGGTCACCGTGACCGACGTCGTCGCTGTATACCCTCCGGAGTCCACCGCGGTGAACTCGAACGCGAGCGGTCCGGCACTGGGAGCGGTCAGGGCGACCGATGCGCCTGCCGACGACGGAATCTGGACGGGCGGTCCGGAGATCTGGCGCCACGTCATTCCGCTTGCCGGCGCTGAGCGTCCTCCCAGCGTCTTCACGTTCCCGACGAGGGTGAACGTGCCGAGCGGCCGGACGCCGGCAGCGCCCTGCAGCGCCGCGCTCACGGTCGGACGGTTATTCAGCACGTGCAGCATGGCCGCATCGGCATCGAGCAGGCCCGTCCCGCACGTGCCCTTCAGCGCTTCGCAGTAGGTCCCGACCGGGTGCGGACGTGCCGACGACTGCAGCACCGACCTCAGTTCGTCGGCCGTCAGGCGCGGCGCCAGCGCCAGCAGCAGCGCGACGGTCCCGCTGACGTGCGGTGCCGCCATGCTGGTGCCCGCGTAGCTTCCGTAGCTTTCTTCCGCAGGTATCGTCATGCCGGCATTGACCGTCGAGATCACCCGGTCGGTCGGTCCGGAGCAGGTCTGCTGGGCGATCAATCCCGCAAGATCGTTGCGCTGTACCGGCGACAGGCCCTGAGCCAGCGCTTCCATGCCGGTCTCGGTGCCGTCGAGGTCGATACCCTGCAGTGCTGCCTGCAGCGCTGCACGAGCCTTTACGAACGTCAGGCCGGTCGGGGCGCGTGCCGCAATCTGGGCGCGCTGGGCATCGATCGAATGGCATCCAGCGCAGGACATGTTCCAGCGGTCGAGCGCGCCGTCGAAGTCGATCAGCGCATTCGAGCCGCAGCCACCGCCCGGCGCGCTGACCGCCACCTGGGTTCCGACGTTGGCATAGCTGGCGTTATCGCCGTCGCGGCTGTGGGCTGTCACGGCAATGACGCCGGTGCAGTTGGCCGGCTGCGACACGGACAGGATGCCTTCATTGCCGGACGAGGCAACGATGACGGCCCCGGCCGCGCGTACGCGGCTGAAGACATCCTGGAACGCAAGGCTGCACTCACCGGGACCGCCCAGGCTGAGATTGATGACGCGCGCGGGCGTCGTGTTCGCAGGAACGCCCGGTACGCTGAGGCCAGCCGCCCAGGCGATGCCGTCGACGATGTCCGAAGTGGTTCCGCCATCACGCCCCAGCACTCGCACCGGAAGGATTCGCGCACTCCAGTCGACACCGGCGACACCGGCGCCGTTGTTGCTCGCGGCGCCGATGATCCCGGCCACGTGCGTGCCATGCCAGGAACTCTGGCCCGGTGTCAGGCCATGATCCGGCGGCAGCATCGCCAACAACGCGTCGTTCACGTAATCGCCCGGATCGGTCGGGTCCGCATCGCGCCCGTCGCCGTCGGCGGCGTTCCAGTTGGGCGGATAGCCGCGGGCGGCGTAGGCATCGCTGCTGATGAAGTCGTAGCCCGGCAACAGGCGGCCCGCAAAGTCCGGGTGTCCGGACCGTATCCCGCTGTCGACCACAGCGACGACGATGTTGTTCGACCCGGTCGTACGCTCCCAGGCGGACGGCAGGTTCGTGCCACCGGCCGCCGACGCCGGCACCTGCAGGTTCCACTGCTTCATCGCGTAATCCGGGTCATTCGGCGTGACCTGGTGCGCGCGCATCACCTGGTCCGGCACGGCGTACTCGACATTCGGATCGAGGGCCATGCGCGCCGCCGCTGCGCGGGCCTCCGCGGCGGCCATCGGCTTCGCGAAGCGATACACCGACAGATCCATTGCGCCCTGTCGGGACGCAGCGATCTTCACCCGGGCACGGTCTTCGACGCTGCGCATGGTCGTTGCGCTCATCGCCGTGGCACGTGCCGAGGAAGTCGCCTTGTACTTGACGATGATGCCGGCGTAGACCGGCTGCGCTGGCGGGCCGGCCTTCTTTCCCTGCGCGTGTGCGCCCGGGGCAAGAACAAGAAGCAGCAGCGCGGTCGACGCAACGCCCAGTCGATGGCAACACGTGAGTACGGAGTTCATGGCGAGTACCTCAGGAAGCCTTCATTGCGGCGTCCGGCTCGGCGTACTCAACGCCCGGCAGCGCCTTGAGTTGAGTCAGACACCTCTGCACTTCTGGTGCGCGCTGCGTTGGCCACAACCGGATGACGAACGCGCCTGAAGCAAGTACCCGGACGAATTCGGCTTCGCACTGTGTGATCTTTGCGATCGTTCGCGCGCCGGAAGTGTCGGCGGCGACGGCGCTTGGCCGGGCCTTCACGATGACGTCCATGCCACGAGCATCGGGCAGACGCCCGGAGGCGCAGCCCGCTGCGAGGCAGAGCGCGAAGGCCGCAAGAGGAGTCAAACCGCGCATGGTCGTTTCGAGTTCTTTCCAAGCCAGAGACCCGCCCTGCACGCGCGCCGCGAACAAGGCGTGCGGCGGCGCGCAGACACCGGAAAGGAGGGTCGACCCGGCAGCAAAAATTAGTGTGTTGGCGGGGCCATGCAAACCCGCCGAACGGCTGATGTTGATGCCGGCGGGACCGCAGGAGTGCGGTAGCCCGAACGTCGACTGGAACTGTTCCGGGCGGCGCAGCCGCGGTCCGAACGCCGCCTGGAATGGCGCGGCGCCGGCGTTCGACGAGCGTTATGAGCGGCTGAGAGATCGGGCGCGGGCGGGCCGTCCTGCCTGGCGTCGGCTGCGATCGTGCCGTTCTGCCCTGACTCCCTAAAGGCAGCGGACCCCCGCCCCGAGGAGCGGCTCGCTACTTCGTCGGCAGCTTGTAGTACGTCTGGTTGAGGTAAGTGGCGATGTGTTCTTCGTCTTCCGGGAAGAGCCCGATCTTGAGCATGGAGTTGCAGCCAGCGACCTGCGCCTTGAGCTTCGCCCAGCTCGTGACCTTGCGGTCCTTTCGCAGGTAGATCGTGCCCACCGGACCGTAGACCTTCTCCTGGTGGCAGGTCTCGCACTTGTGGGTCTGCACGAGCTTGCGCCCCTCGCCTGCATCGGGCGACGCAATCGCGACCAACGGGACAAGGAGAAACAGCAGCGGTGTGGCATGAATCTTCATCGGAGTGCCTCCGGGAAACGATCGATGCAGTCTATATCGCGCACGACCGACTTTAGCGAACTGCGGGCCGCCCGGGAATGACAGACGTCTGCTGAAATCCCCTAGCCACCGGCTCGGGGACCGGCCGGTAGACTGGAATGCGCGCCGCTGGGCTCAAAACCGCCACATACCTTTTGGAAACGACACATCGTCAGCGCAAGCACCGTGACTGCATCCGCTGGAAGGCGACGCGATGACTGACGTCCGAGCCCTGCTCCTCACCGACGTTGTGGACAGCACCAAGCTGGCCGAACGCATTGGCGATGACGCGATGGCGGACGCCTGGGCGGCTCACGATCGGGCCGCTCGCGACCTGCTGCAAGCAATACGGCGGCCGCGAAATCGACAAGACCGACGGCATGCTGATGTTGTTCGACAGCGCCGCCGATGCGGTTGCGTTTGCGATGGCTTATCACCCTGCACTGGCAACGCTGGCGGTTCCGCTCGCGGCGCGGGCCGGCCTGCACGTCGGGCCGGTGATCCTGCGCCAGAACAGTGCCGAAGACGTCGCACTCGGAGCAAAGCCGATCGAGGTCGAGGGCCTTGCGAAACCGACTGCCGCGCGCGTGATGTCGCTGGCCCGTGGCGGGCAGACGCTGATGACAGCGGAAGCCCGCGAAGCCCTTGGAGCGACGACCCTGAAGATCGAGTCGCACGGCCACTGGATCGTCAAGGGCGTCGCCGACCCGATCGAGATCTTCGAGGTCGGCCCACCGGGCTCGCGACTCGTCGCACCTGCCGACTCGGAAAAGGTCTTTCGCGTCGTCAAGGCGGCCGACTGGTGGATACCGGTCAAGGACATCCCGAACAATCTTCCATTCCAGTCTTCGACCTTCGTTGGCCGCGATACCGAGATCGAGGAGGTGAAAGCGCTGCTCGACAAGGCGCGGCTGGTATCGCTCCTGGGAATGGGAGGACTGGGCAAGACGCGCCTGAGCCTTCAGGTTGCCTCTGAACTGATGCATCGGTTCCCGGATGGTGTCTGGTTCATCGATCTCTCGCCGCTGCGCGACGAGTCGCTCGTCGTGTCGGAAGCCATCCAGGTCATCGGCGCGCCTCAGGAGCCCGATCGTTCGCCGCTGCAGTCCGTCTGCGCGCACCTCAAGCCGAAACGCGTGCTGCTGGTCGTCGACAACTGCGAGCACCTGGTCAAGGCGTCCGCGGAGCTGGCCAATGCCGTCATGCGCGCAGCGCCCTACGTCCGCATCCTCGCGACCAGCCGCGAGGCGCTGCACGTGCCCGGCGAGCAGAGCTACCCGGTGCACCCGTTGCCGCTGCCGGCCAGCAACGCGAACCTCGAGCAGGTGTCACAGTCGCCCGCAGTGCGCCTTTTCATCGAGCGTGCACGGCAGAGCAAGCCGACTTTCTCGCTGGACGGCAGCCAGGTAAACGCCGTCGCGGAACTGGTATCCCACCTTGAAGGCATCCCGCTGGCGCTCGAACTCGCCGCTGCGCGCATGCGGGCTCTATCGGTCACCGAGATCAACGCGCGCCTGAAGGACCGCTACAAGATCCTCACCGGCGGTGCACGTGTCCTGCAGGAGCGGCAGCAGACCCTGCGGGCACTGGTCGACTGGTCCTACGACCTGCTTTCCCCCGAGGAGCGCACGCTGCTCGCTCGACTGGGCGTTTTCATCGGCGGCTTCGACCTCACTGCGGCGGAGCAGGTCTGCGGGACCGAACCACTCGCCGCCGACGACGTGATGGACCTGCTCGCCTCGCTGGTCGACAAGTCGCTTGTCACACTCGACGAAAGTGAGGACACGGCACGCTACCGGATGCTCGAAACGATTCGCGACTATGCGCGCGAGAAACTCGAAGAAGCCGGCGAACTCCCGTCGATGTCCGCGCGGCATTGCGAGCACTACTTCGCCCTGTCGAAACAGGCCCGCGACGGAATTACTGGGCCCGCGCAGGCAGAGTGGATACAGCGCATCGAGTCTGATCTGGACAACGTTCGCAGTGCGATGGCGAGTGCTCTTGCGGGGGCGGTTGACCCATTCACGTCCATCAAACTGGCTGTCGCGCTGGAGCGATTCTGGGAGCTTCGTGGCTACACGACCGAAGGGCGCGCCTACGTAAGGGCCGCTCTCCAGTTACCGTCCATTCGGCAGTCGGATCTCGCACATGGGTGGGCGCTCTATGTGAGCGCCCAGCTTGCGGGTAGCCAGAGCGACCACGCCGAAAGCCGCGTGATGCTAGAACGGTGCCTGGAGCTGAGACGCCGACTGGGGAGTCCTGTCGAGATCGCCGCGACACTGTCTGCCTTGTCACTGCCCCGATTGCTCGCGGGCGATGCGGACGGCGCTAGGGACGCAGAACTCGAAGCGCTTCAGATATTCAGGGAACTCGGGGATCGGCAGGGAGAGGCTATCGGGCTGATTCACCTGGGGCAGATCGCCACCTTTACCGGTGACGACACGGCCGCGACCGAGCACCTGATGCAGTCCCTGGCCATCGCGCAAGACATCAAGTGGCAAGAAGCTGAGGGTGACTGTCAACTGGGTTTGGGCGAACTGGCCTGCCATCTTCCCGACTGGGACAAGGCAAACGTGTGGTTCAAGCGCGCCCTGACGCTATTCCGCGAGGCAGCCGACAAGCGCGGTGAAGCCAACGCGCTCCGCTGGCTGGGCAAATGCGATCTTCAGGCGGGAGACATCGTCTCCGCCCGAACCCGGCTCGAAGCAGCGATGCGGGCTCTGCACGACCTCGAAATGTGGGACGAGCTGCTGGACTGCCTGGAAGATGCAGCCGAATTGCACCACATCGGAGGGCAACGGTGAGCGCGCGGTACGCATCGCGCGCAGTGACCGCCAAGGCGCGTGAATCGCTCCACCTGGGACGGTCGCCCCGGGCGGAAAGCCGCCAGCAGGCGCGCATTGCGGCCTACCGCGCCGCCAGCACCCCTGCTGAATTCGACGTCAACTGGAAAGTAGGGCGGACTCTGGAGCCTCGATGAGGCGATGATCAGCGCGCTCTCCCGCTCATCGATATCTGCCTCGGAGCCTATCGCGACGACCTAGCGGTCCGGCGCTGAGCAACGAACGCAATCGCCAGCAGCGCCATCAGCATCAGCAGTTGAGATCCCGGCTCCGGGACAACGCTGAACGTGATGAAGGGACTGCCGTCATCAGCAATTCGGTCACTGAACCCGGACGTTTCCTTGCCGTCCTTGACCGTCTTGTAAAACAATCGCGCCAGATCTCCCTCGAAAAACAATGAGAACTGCGTATATGGCGCTCCTGCCAGTTCCAGCGTCGAAGCTTCTGGAGTCAGAAACGCGCCCCATAGACCCGTAGGAAAGCCACCATCGAGGTCCACGCCGGCAAGTAATGACGCAACCGGATCGAAGACTAACGTTTCCTGGAAGGCAGGATTGGTCGGATCACTGAGTTTGTAGAAGCTCCACTTCGCCGCCGACAAACTTCATGTCGTAGCCTGAGCAAGCATCGGCGTTCGAGACGAATCCCGAGAGGGCGAGACAGGCGTCCGGGATGAAGAACGACACTTCACCACGCCAGCCCAGATCCGGGAACGCCGGTCCGAAAGCCGGATCCCATTTGCCGACGTAGGTAATGGCTGCGAGTACCGGAGGGCATCGACCGCCGTAACCACGCCGAGCCACTGTCCAGGGCTCCGCTGAGTCCCAGAAGCCATCTTCCTCTCCGCAATGACCATCGGCGTTATTGAGTCCGATTCGCTCGTGCACTCGCCGTAACCGCTGAGCACGCGCCGTACGGCCGGCACGCACGCCCTTGCACAATGCCCGAATCCGCTCGTCGAGTGAAGGTTCAGGAGGCTCGTCGTTTCGAGCGTTCGGCGGCTTGTCGAGAAACTTTACATCCGCCGGTTCGAGATCGGCCCGTCCGCGGCCTCTGTTCCCCACAGCGGCGAACGAGCTACTCTGCCCGGCGGCGTTCAGCCGGCCCGAACAGCGGAGCGGGTGTCGGTTTCACAAACGATGACTACGGAGATCCCGGGTATGCCGAGATCGATGAATGCCGCCATCACTGCAGTGACACTGAACGCGTCGAGGCTTCGCTCAGTCCAAACGAGTGACGTGCCGCCGACGGAGAGTGCGTCGCTCTTGAAATGCCTGCAGCCGTCAGCTTCAAGGACTGGCCGAAGGAATCGGCGCCTCATCGCTCCATGGAACCGCACCAGAATCTGGTCGTCACATTCCTCAATCCGCCGCTGACAAATCGTTGACGGCGAAGTCGACCGCCCATCCGAAGGGCTCCGCCGCGGTCGAGGAGTCGCTACGCGGGACGCACGACCCGGGATGCCCGGAGTCTGTAAAGACATCTCGACACATTCCGCAGTTTTCATCAATGAAATCGATCGGCGAGCTATCTGCGACTACCCCGGCCAGTGGCGTTCTGTGTTCGCCTGCCTACCTGCACGACTTCGGCTGTCCGCACCCGCTGCTGGTCCCTCCCCAACTACAGCGACGGTTTGATGCGCAGCGCTTCCAGCCGCAGCGCGATCGCCTGCTCGAGATCGATCAGCTTCTGGTTGAGCGCTTTCTGCTCGACTGGATCGGTGCAGGTCTTCAGTCGCGCGGCGAGTTCCGCGCGCTCCCGAAACATCTCGACTTCGCGCGGCACGACACCGGCGTCCTTGAGGATCTTGAACGGCATGCGCAGCGCCGCGGGCGTTTCGTTCCAGCTGTCGATCTCGGCGAACGGCTTGCCGTAACCCTCGGCCTTGCTCAGCTCGCCAGAGGCAGCGGCCTCGGCCAGTCGCTTCGCGATCTCTTCATCCAAGTTGCGCATCGTCGGCCTCCTGGCGTTCGTTGCGAGGCGCAAGGCCGAACAATGCGCGCTGCGCTTCCGGCAACCCGTCGATCAGCTGCGCCGCATAGTCATAGCCCTGTCGCACGATCTCGTCGAAACGGGACCACTGCAGCAGCCCGACCCTGTATAGCGGCGGGCAGAAGTAGAGATCCGTCAGGCGCTGCGCCTCGCGTTGACGCGAAGTGCTGTACAGGATCGTGATGTTCAGCAGGTAGGCGGTAAGCGACGGCAGGCGAAAGCGGCGCTTTCTGCGTGGGCGCAATCGGTCGAGCAGCAGTGCCCAGCTGCCCGGCACGTCGTCGATCTCCAGCCGGTGGGCACTGCGCACGCCAAGGTCGACGCCGATCACCTTGCCAATGCCGCGCAGCTCCCGCATCGCGTCCACCGGGAAAGTTGTTGAAGGTGCCGCCGTCGCAGAGGAGGTCTCCGTCGCGCACGACCGGCGGCAGCGCCCCCGGGATGGCGCAGCTCGCCAGCAGGCCCTGCGCCAGGTCACCGTTGGCGATGCGCTGCTCCCGCGCCTGCGAATAGTTGCTGGCGACGCAGAAGAAGCCCTTCCAGAGATCCTCGATGTCGAGCCGGCCACCCGCCAATTCGTCGATCGAGCTGTGCACCGCTTTCCGCACCCGGCGACCCTTGATCAGCGAGACCAGCGGCAGCAGGTTGTAGTCACCGGTCGGGTTGCTACCAAAGGCCCGGCGCGTGACATCGATCGCCTTGTCGAACGGCTGATCGAAGGCAATCAGCGCGGCCATGATCGCGCCGATGCTGGTGCCGCCGAGGACATCGACCTCGATGCCGCGTTCACGCAAGGCGCGCCAGATGCCGAGATGCGCAAAGCCGCGCGCGCCACCACCGGCCAGCACGAGCCCGACGGCGGTGCGGCTCAACAGGCGCGCCAGCCGCGCCATGTCGCGCTCCAGTCCGAGGCGGAGGTTGACGTGACTGGTGACAGGCCGGCGCGTCAGCCAGCCCCGCGCGCCCTTGGGCGTGACGGCATCGGCCGGATGCAGCAGCACGAGGATCTCGGCCGCCTCGCTCCGCGCCGGTCGGCCGTCGAGGCACACGGACTCGACCGGATGCACCGCCGGCACCTGGGTTGGGTCGGCGACCAGAAGCATCTCGTCGCTGTTGCGGATGCAGCGCCGCGTCCACGCATTCGGTGCGGCGTCGCCGACGAGCAATACGAAATCGTGCTGCGCTTCCAGAGCGTCCAGCGCCAGCGAGATGCGGTGATCCGCCTCGGAGTCCTCGCGCGTGCTGATGCCGGCATCATTGAGGGCGGCGTCGATCACAGACGCGCTGACCATCGTCACGCGGCCGAAACGCGCCAGTTGCGCGGAAAGCTCCTGCGCAAAGTCGATGAGCGCGATACCCGCGGACACCGGCAAAAGCCCGATCGTCACCGGGGCGGCCACGGCGTGGCGCTCGTGCTCCGTCTGCAGCCGCCGGATCATCTGCCGCGTGAAGGTCAGGGAGACCTGCGGATGACTGAGGATCAGCGACTCGAACTGTTCCTTGGCCAGTTGCACCAGCACCGAGTCGCGCACCGCAACCACCGTGGCTGAGCGCGGTTCGCCGGTGTAAAGACTCATCTCGCCGATCACTTCGCCACGCGACAGTTCGCGCACCATGCGCGGCGCCGAACCGTCGGCCGAGACATAGACGCGCATTCGTCCGCTGATCGTCAGGTAGGCCGAGTCCCCGACCGCGCCCTGTTCGATCAGCGTTTCGCCGGCGGCGATCTCGACCCACTGCAGGTGCTGCTGCATGAACTCGATCGCCGCGGGCGGCACATCGGGAAGCAGCGTTCGAAGCTGATGAGCCAGCAGCGCATCGCGATGGGGGTACGAGGCAGCAACCATGCGCGGGAATTTTCCGGGTTTCCGCTGGCGGGTCCAGCGTGCAGCGCGTCAAGCAGTCCGCCGTGCTCGGCGGAGAACGAATCAGCGTACGGTCTGCTCGACCTGGAGTTCGTCAGTCAACGCGCGGACGCGGGACGACAGCAGCAGACCCAGGCTCAGCAGAAGCTTGCCGTGGAGGACCGGTTGTTCGACCAGCAGGCGCTCGTAGTTTTCGCGCGAGAGTTCGAGCACCACCGTCTCATCCTCGGCGATCGCATCGGCCGACCGTGACTGGTTCTGGAGCAATCCCATTTCACCGAAGACGACGCCCGGCGCGTACGACACCATGCGGCGATCTTCACCGCCGCTTGCCGGATCGGCCCGCAGCCAGATGCCGATGGAGCCCTGCAACGAAACGTACATCGCATCGCCCGGATCACCGCGCCGGAACACCACCTCGCCCTTCCTGAACTGTCGCTCCCGAAGCATCGGGGCCAAGACAGCAATCTCTTCCGTGCTCAATCCTGCGCCCATCAGTGTCTGCTCCAGCCGCAAGGTCTCATCGCCAGCCGACGTGGCATGGGTCAGCGACGCAAGCAACTGGTCCTCCGCCGATTCAAGCGCTCGGTCGAGGTCCGGAAAGAACTGCGCATCGGCGAGGCGCGCGTGCACGTCCATGTCGCGGATGATGCGTGTACGCGAATCGCGCTGCGACAACCCCGCCAGGAGCAGATGCTTGCCGGCGCTGCGGACGGCCGATGCCGTGTGCAGGAGCACCCGGGCGCCGCTGGCGTCGACGTCGGTCACGCGCGTGAAGTCGATGACGATGTATTCAGCGCTGTGCGCGAGGTGTTCAATTTCCTCATTTGCCTGCTCGGCCGTGCCGAAGAACAGCGCGCCATCGAGTTCAACGATGGCGATGCGCTTGCCTTCCGCGTGCAGCCGATCGCCCTGCTCTGCCGGACGCACCTTGCGGGAGCGACGTCGATCGCCATGCGCCACCTGCCGGATCGGCTTCTTGCTGTTGCTCCGTATGAACAGGATCATCGCCACCAGCGTGCCGAGCGCGATTGCGAGCGCGAGCGAAACAAAGATCGTGACGCCAGCCACCAGCAGCATCACGAGGTAGCTTTCCATCAGCGCCGCCGGCGCGCGCCACTTCCATGACTGGAGCCACAGAACCTTGGTGGCAGTTCGCGTCCAGTCGTCAATCAGCGAGTACGCGACCGCACAGAACACACCGGCGATGGCCGCCATCGGCACCAGGCTCATGTACTGCAGGCCGTACGCCATCGCCAGCAGAAGCGCCAGGCCAAAGACCACGCGCGACATCGAGCTACTGCCACCGGCGTCGAGATTGATCTTGCTGCGCATCGAGGATCCGGCGCTCGGGAGCGCGCCGATCACGCCCACGCTGATGTTGGCTGCCCCCTGCGCAAGAAGCTCACGTTCACTGTCTCGGCGAACATGCGTCAGTTCGTCTGTCGTCGATCCGGCCAGCGCCGTCTGCAGCGTGGACATCATCGCCACAGCGGCCGCAAAGAGCAGCAACGGCCCGATCATGTCGCGCAGCAAACCACTCTGGACGTGATCGGCAATCGGCGCCATCACGTCGAGCCCGGGCCACTCGAACAGCGGCGCCTGAAACTGCGGACCGAGCGCAGAGGCCAGTGGCGTCGCAGACAGCAGATGATGCAAGGCCGTCGCGACCAGCAATCCCGTCAGGTAGGGCGGAATGCGTCGTGTCCACGCCGGCGCCTTCAGCGCCAGCCCCAGCGCCACCAGCGCAATCACCGGGGCGAGGTAGCTGGTCTGGTGCCAGTCAGCCGCTGTTGAACCCAAGGGCAGGCCCAGCAGGTGCGGCACCATCCCGCCCACCATGACGACCGCGACTCCGTTCATGTAGCCCGCGTGCACCGGGTACGGCACGTAGCGGACAAGACCGCCCAGCTTCAGCTTGGCCAGGAGGACCTGCATGACGCCGGCGAGCATCACCCCGAGCGCGGTGAATGCCAGCAGCAGTGGCATGAACGGCCGCCCGTCGGCGCCGAGAAATCTCGCATCGGCAATCAGCCAACCGATCAGAGAGGCAAGCAGCAACGCCAGCGCGGCGCTCGAACCGCTCAGCATCGGTCCGCGACCGCCGGCAATCATCGAGACGATGCAGGCAATGCCGGCAGTGGCCGCGCCGAGAAGAAAGCCGATCGCTGCCTGGTCCGGCGCGAGCGCGGCGAAGGCGATCAGCCCGTAACCGCCCTCGATGGTCGGAAGCACCAGCGCGGCGGTGACTCCTCCCGCGATGTCGCCGCGTGCGATGCCGCGACGCTGAAACAACGAACCCAACCAGTTGGAACGCACCACGGCGTCGCTCATTCATCCCCCAGAGGCGACCCGCTGGACGTCTTGATCATCGTGCGGCGCACCAACTTGAGGCGCTGAGCGGCCTTGGTGCAGTGGCGAGTCGCGGCGGAGCATAGCAAGGCACCGTCATCCGACCAGCCGAAGCGCCTAGTCGCATGTGTCCGACCGGCGGCCACTAAGCGCGTTGACTTGATACCGTGTTTTGGTCATGCTGCGGCGCTCAAAGCGACGAAGTGCCGGATTCTTCGATAGCAGTCCGCGCTTTGAACGACGAGCGCGGGCCACCTCTAACCGCGCCTGTCGGGGGGACAGCTGGTGTTTTCACTGAGTGTCGCGCTTGGGTAGGAGCGCGATGTTATTTGCTGTAACAGGAGAACCTCGTGAAGAAGACCGGTCTATGGATGTCGATCAGTTCGGTACTGCTCGTTTCCGCGATTTCGTCAACGTCCTACGCCCAAAACGCGCCGCGGCAAGTCAGCGTGTCCGCGACAGCTGTATCAGATGCGATCAGCTACAGCGAGCCGGCGCAGAACAAGAAGCCCGCGCTGGAAAGCGTGGTCACCTACCTGGTGACGATTACCAACGACAGTGGGAACACCATCAATAAAGTGCGGTACGTGCCGACGTTCTCGGCGGTGAACTCCGTTTTGGCCCCATTGCCGGAACCTGTGTTCATCGAAGATCCCGGCTCTCCCTGCACGTTCGATGCCACTGCGAAACAAGGCGTGGTTTGCCAAGTGGGTCAGCTGCAGGCCCAGAACCCGACGAAAACGTTTGCCATCTTCTTCAAGTCGCCGCTGAATCCGGGTGAGGCCGCGGGACTGAACGGATCCTTCACGCTTGGTGGAACGGTTTACTTCGCTGAGGGCACGAACGACGACCCAAGCGCGCCGAATTCCAACGCAGTGATGCCCCCGAAGGTTGTCACGCTGGGAACAACCAGCGCGATCCTCGTGAAGAGCGGCGTTAGAAAGGGCGGCGGTTCGGTCTTTACCGGCACGGGCGGAGTACCGACCGCAACCGACCCGAACGCTTCGCTCCTTAGCGTTCCGGCTCTGCCGAGCGGATACAACTTCGGCTTCTCGCAGCTGAAAGAAGATGAAGCACCCGCCAGTTGCCCGACGCTTGCCGGTTGCCTCGCAACGTTCGAGGTGACAGTCACGGACCAGGAGGTGGGGGGAACCAAGCTGCGCTTTGCTCCCGCGGAGCAGACGCCTCCCGTGCCGGTCACCGATCCGCTGAAGCAGTACATCGTGATCATCCTTCGGCGTGACGACACATTGTTCACGGGAAGTATCGGTAAGGTCACAATCTATTACAACGACATCGAAACGATTGATGCCTGCGCGCAAGTGTCCGATCCGCTCAATCTGGTCGATCGATGCATCATTGATCGCCGGGTTCTGAAAGCGAGCGACCCCGAGGTTAAGGCTGACCCTTCACTAAAGGGCGTTGCTCAGATCAAGATCCTCGCCAAGGAGAATGGAAAGATCTCCTGGTGAGCCGCCGGGCGCGACTTTAAGGCACGTCAAGCGTTTCTCCTGGCGTGCCTAGATCGTGGTGAGCCACGCCCTTGACTTTGCGGCTGAGACGATGTCGCCTTTCGCCTCAAATATTGAGGCGGCCTTTTCGGCGAACGAACGCGCCATATCGACGCGGCCGGCAATCTGAAGGACGACGCCAAGCTCGAACATCGCATCGGCCTGAAGTACAAGGTCCTCAGTAGAACTCGCCAGTTCGACCGCTTCCCGAGCAAGACGCTCCGCTTGCTCGACTTCGCCGGCGCGCGCAATAATTGGCGCGCGAACAGAGCGCCAGAGCACTTGTGCGTCAATGTCGTCAGCTGCTGCTCTCCGCTCGGCCTCAGTTGAAAGCACCAACGCCTCGTCGTCACGACCCTGCTCACGAACGACTCGCGCAAGTTGAGCTGCCATCGTCGCGAGAAAGTACGTCTCGCCGGCCCGGTCCAAGAACTCGTAGTCAACGCGCACTTCGCGTTCGGCAGTCGCGAGATCCCCGGCGAGCCGCTCGACGACAACAAGGTCAAGGGAAGTCGATGCTGCGCGAACGCCTTCGCCAAGGTCATTTAGCATGGAGCGCGCGCGGTGATACAGCGCGCGCGCAGCACCAAATTCGTCATTCATCGCCTTCAATTGCGCAAGCTTCGACAAGACCAAGCCTTCGAGTTGGCGGTCGCTCATGCCCGCGGAAACCACGGCTTCACACTGCGCGATCGCCTGACGGACCGGAGTCGGTCCGAACAAAGCACTATAGGCAAGCCCCAAACCACTGCGGGCAACAAGTCGCTGGTTTCCGCCGCGGCGTGCATGCACGATGACTCTTTCTATTGCAGTTGCAGCCTTGGCGTGGCGTCCGGCGTTCTGATGAACGAGCGCCATCAGGCGCCACGCATTTGCCAATTCTTCGTCTGCGGCCAGACGTTCTAATACCGGAATCGACTCGCTTGCTACCGCTTCAGCCTCCACGCTCCAGTTGCCTTGCTCCCCGCTGTGAAGCCGAACAAACATGAGCACGAGCCGCGCAGCGGCTAGCGCTCGCGGATTCGCCAGGCGTTCGGCGGCTTCGGTCGCATCAGCGAGGACAATACGCGCGCGAGCGAATTCACCAATCTCCATCAGAGCCTCGCCGTAGACTGGTAATAGCTCGACCCTGCGAGAATCGTCAGGCGCAAGTAACGCGACTGCGCGCGAATACAAATTGCTTGCGGCGTGCATGTCACCACGTGCGAAGGCCCGGCGGCCGGCGGACGCCAGACGCTGCGCGCTGTCACGCCCGATCTCTGCTCCGGCGTCGTCGATAGGTCCAAGTTCGCCCAGATACTTGTACGCCTGCTCGAGGTGATAGCCGAGGATTGCTTCGAATTCCTGGCCGCGGTCGCTTTCGGCGTTGACCTGGTCAGCCCATTTCACGAACTCGACGTGCATCGTTGCGCGCGCTCGCTTGAGCAGGCCGTTGTAGACGGTGTCGCGGACGAGATGGTGGTCGAAGCGGAATCGCGGATCGGCGTCTTCGACCGCGGAAGGGCGGATGAAGTGTTTGCGCGTCAGTGCCTGCAACTGATCGCCGACGCGGTCCTTGAGCTGCTGTGGCGCCAGCGATTGAACGGCAGAACGCGGGAACTCCATGCCGATGACCGATGCAGGCTCGGCCGCCGCCCGCTCGGACCGTTCCAACTTGTCGAGCCGCGCCTCCAGCAATGCGTGAATCGTGGGTGGCACAACGATGTCGACATCACCCTTGATCGGAACCGGGCTACCGTCTTCGCTTACCGTCCCGGTGTCGACGAGCATCGACAGCATCTGCTCGACGTACAGCGGATTGCCTTCCGCCGCATCGACGATGCGCTTGACCAGCGACTGAGGCAGGCCGGCCGCCCCCAGCAGGTTGGACACGACCTGGGTCGCTGCCTCGTCCGACAGCGGCTTCAGCACCAGGCGCTTCGAATCCTCCCGCGTGCCCCACTCGGCGCGTGTCTCGAGCAGGTCGTGGCGCGACGTGGCGACCATCAATACAGACGCACCTTCGACGGTCTCGAGCAGGTTTTCGAGCAGGTCGAGGAACGCTGGTTCGGCCCAATGAATGTCGTCGATCATCGCGAGCACCGGGCCGTCCTTCGCCAGGTGCTGCAGGAAGCGCCGCGCGCCCCAGTTGATCTCGTGCAGCGGGAACTGCCGTGGACTCAGGCCCGCGGCCGAGGCGAGGCGGTCGGCGACTTCCTCGTCGTCGACGCATGCGAGCAGCTTGGCGCGGGCGATTTCGGGCGTGTCGTCGCGTTCGATCTGCGCCGCCGCCACCACCATCTCGCGCAGCGGCCAGAACGTGATCCCCTCCCCGTAGGCGAGGCAGCGGCCGAACACGAGTCGGGCCTGACTGCTGACGCGGTCCATCAACTCGCGTACCAACCTCGACTTGCCGACCCCGGCATCGGCAATGACCGTGACGAGGTGCGCGCGCTTCGTTGCGACGGCAGCGTCCCACGAGGCCTGCAGCGCGGCCAGTTCGGCGTCGCGGCCGACCACTGGCGTGTCGACCCGTCGCTCGTTGCCGTACAGCCCCTGCGCGCTGATGATGCGGAAAGCCGGCACCGGTTGCGACTTGCCCTTCAGCGTCAGCGGCTCGACTGCCTCCGCCTCGACGGCATCGCGCACCAGCCGGTAGGTGACGTCGCCGATGTAGATCTCGTTGGCCGGCGCCGCAGCCTCGAGACGCGCGGTCACATTGACGGCATCGCCGGTGGCAAGCTTCTGGTCGGCCGTCGGGTCGTCGAGGGCGACCACCTCGCCGGTGTTGACGCCGGTGCGTGCGGCCAGCGTGACACCGAAGTGCTTTTCCAGCGTCGCGTTGAGTTCCTTGAGCTTCTCGCGCATGCCGACGGCGGCGCGCACGGCGCGCAGGGCATCGTCCTCGTGCGCACGCGGCAGCCCGAACACCGCCATGATCGCGTCGCCGATGTACTTCTCGATCTTGCCGCCGTGGCGCTTGATCTCCTCGGCCATCGCGCCGAAGTAGCGCTCCTTCACCTCATGCAGCGCCTCGCTGTCGAGGCGCTCGCCCAGCGCCGTCGAATCCTTCAGGTCAGTGAAGACGAGCGTGACGGTCTTGCGCACCTCGTGTGCAGGCAGCGCTGCCGCGGCAGCGGCGGCCAGCGGCGCGCCGCAGTAGCCGCACAGACGGAACTTGGGCGGGTTCTCTTCCCCGCAGGCGGGGCACTTCACCATGCGCGGGTCTCCCTGCTCGCCTGGGGCGATGACTCGATCACGGAGCGAAGGAACATGGCGTATCGATCAGTCGCGTGACCCCCAGCTCGGGAAGTCTTCAACGACCTCCGTGTGCGTGATCAACTGCGAACCGTTCCAGAAGTGAAGATGGAATTCGGAGGGCTCGAACGTAAAGCGGATGTCCGCGCCGGGAACCAGGTTCAGCATCAGCTGATGGGCCGCGCTCGGGCACACCGAAGCGATCGTCCCGCCAAAGCGCGCCTGGATGTTGCGGTGGTAGTGCCCGCAGATCACGCGCTCGACGTGCGGATGCTTGCTGATGATCGCCGCCTCGGCGGCGGGATCCTCGAGCGCCATTTCGTCCATGATCGTGAGGCCGGTCACGAGCGGTGGGTGGTGCTGCGCCACGATCGTCGGCCGGCGCGAGGCCGCCAGGGTCAGATCGAGCCATCGCAGGCGATCGGCGCACAGCCGGCCACCGGGCGCGCGCGGAATCAGCGTGTCGAGCACGATGAGCCGGACCGGAAAGTCGTCGACGACGTACTGGACAAAGCCGCCCTCGCCGGCGAGATGACCATGCTCCGGAAACGCCGCCCGTAGCGCATCGCGGTCGTCGTGATTGCCAACCGCAAGGTACAGCGGCATACAGGTCGCGATAGGCGCGAGCAGCTCGCGCAGCGTGCCGTACTCCTCCGCGGTGGCATGGTCGGTGAGGTCCCCGGTGACGACGGTCGCATCGGGCTGGCGCGGTAACGCGAGCACCTTGCTGACGCAGCGCTCGAGCATGCTCGCCGTGTCGATGCGGCCATAGGCCAGTCGGCCTCTCGGCACGATGTGCGGATCGCTGATCTGGCACAGCAGCATGCGCGTTGTCCCGTTCTCGTGTGCTGTTGGTCGCCGAGTCCCTCGGCAAGGACGGAGCGTAGACGATGCCGGCCCGCCCGGGAGATGCGACTCCCTGCGGTGTGCGCGGCGCGCGACGGGCGGCCGCTGCCGGGTGTCAGAGCAGCAAGGCGGCGGAGTTGATGATGCCGACCGCAGGGTCAGCGGCAGCGCCCGCGCTAGGGCTTGACTTCCGACTTGCTGATTGACCTGTCACTTGCGTCGGTCGCAACCGTCTGCGCATAGCCGCCGTCGATGGCTTCCTTGCGCAGGTGCACCTGTGTCTCTTCGCGGTAGTTCTTGGCATAGGTCGGGCCGATGAAATTCGCCCCGGCCTGCTGGTCGGGTGAACCCGGTGGCACCGGCAGGCATTTCTGGGCATAGCCCCAGTCGTAGACGCAGTCTTCCAGCTTCGCGTAATGGTCGCGAAAGAAGGATGGCGGTGGCTTGGGCGGTGACGGCATCACCGGCGGCGGTACGGTCTTTCCGGCGGGCGCAACCATGGACTGCTCGCTCCGGCTGCAACCGGCACTAACGACGACGAGCAGCAGCAGCGCGGACAGTGCGCCCACCAGCGCGAAAGGCGAGGTCATGCGTAAGGTCTCATGCGATCTTGCCATCGCCGTATTCTGTACCGAAGTTCGTACGCCGCGCGCCTAGCTGTCGTAGGCCGTGAGCACGACCTCGGCGCCAGCCTCGCGCAAGGCGATGAGTTCCTGATATTCCGGTGACGCATGCCACCGTTGCAACGACTCGAGGTCGGGAAACTCCGCAATGACGATGCGCTCACCGTGACCCTGCCCGGCCAGCTCGGCCGCTTTCGCGCCTCGCATCAACACGCGGCCGCCGTGAGGGCCGAAGGTGGCTCCGACGCGCTCGACGTAGCGCTGCCAGGCGTCGGGTGCGGTGACGCGAATGGTGCCGACGAGGAAGGCCGGCATCGCTTTAGTACAGACCCGCCAGGTAATGGCCGAGATTGACGATGTCCTCGTCAGTAAGCGTCTTGGAGACGCTGGCCATGTTGCCGGCATCGTTCGTGCGCTTCGCGGTCTTGAAGTCGCGCATCTGCTTGACGACGTACTCGTACTGCTGGCCGGCCACCCGCGGGATCTCGTTCTGGCCAATGAAGCCGCCCAGGTGACACACCGTACACAACGTCTCGTCGGCCTTGGCCTTGCCACGCGCCGCCCGGGCAGGATCGGCCTTGAAAGCGAGTGGCTTCGGCTTCTGCGCCGAAAAGTCGGCGGCAAGGTCGAACATGTCTTGGCGTGAAAGATCCTGCTGATTGCCGGGTGGCGCCGGCGATTAAACCGCGCGGCGGTCCTCGCGAATCATCTGCGCGCCCTTTTCCGCGATCATCAGCGCCGGCGAGTTGGTATTCCCGGACGTGATTGTCGGCATGATCGACGCGTCGACGATGCGCAGCTGGCCGAGGCCGCGCACCCGCAGTCGCGCATCGACCACGGCCGTCCGATCGTCCGCGCGTCCCATCTTGCAGGTGCTGACCGGATGGAAGATCGTGGTTCCGATGTTGCCGGCGGCATGAGCTATCTCGTCGTCGGTCTGGAATGAGGGTCCGGGCAGGAACTCTTCCGGCTGAAAGCGCGCGAGTGCGGGCTGGGCGGCGATGCGGCGGGTGATCCGCAGCGCATCCACCGCCACCTTGCGATCCTCGTCGGCGCTCAGGTAGCGCGGGTTGATCGCAGGCGCGGCGCGCGGGTCCGGGCTCTTGATGCGAACGTACCCACGCGAGGCCGGCCGCAGGTTGCAGATGCTTGAAGTGAACGCGTTGAACGGATGCAGCGGGTCACCGAACTTGTCGAGCGACAGCGGCTGCGTGTGGATCTCGACGTTAGCCGTGCGGTATTGCGGCGAAGAGCGCGTGAAGCCGCCCAGCTGGCTCGGTGCCATCGTCAGCGGGCCGGAGCGGAACAGCGCGTACTCCAGCCCCATGGCCGCCTTGCCGAACAGGCTGTGCACACGCTGGTTCAGCGTGACCACGTTCTTGACCTTGAACGCCATGCGCAGCTGCAAATGGTCCTGCAGGTTCTCGCCGACCCCCGGCATCTCATGCAGCACCGGGATTCCATGCTCCTGCAGCAGCGCGCTTGGACCGACGCCTGACAGCTGCATGATCTGCGGCGAACCGATGCTGCCGGCCGCAAGGATGGTCTCGATGCGCGCACTGATGCGCTTGTCAGCGCCGCCGCGGATCACCTCGACGCCCGTGCAGCGGCGCCCGTCGAAAGTCAGGCGCCGCACCTGCGCTTCAGTCATCACGGTGAGATTGGTTCGGCTCAACACGGGCTTCAGGAACGCACGCGAAGTATTGAGCCGCACGCCGCGCGTCTGGTTGACGAGGAAATAACCGCAACCTTCGTTGTCGCCACGGTTGAAGTCCTCGATCTTTGGAATGCCGGCCTCGATCATGGCCTCGCGGTACGCATCAAGGATGTCCCAGCGCAGCCGTTGCGGCTCGACGCGCCACTCGCCGCCAGCGCCGTGCGCTTCGTCGGCGCCGCGGAAGTAGTCCTCGCTCTTGCGGAAGATCGGCAGCACCGACTCCCAGCCCCACGACGCATCGCCAGTCTGGCGCGCCCACTCGTCATAGTCGGCGGCCTGGCCGCGCATGTAGATCATCGCGTTGATCGACGAGCAGCCTCCCAGCACCTTGCCGCGCGCGTAGATGATCGACCGACCGTTGAGCCCGGGATCGGGCTCGGTCTTGTAGCACCAGTCGGTGCGTGGGTTATTGATGCAGAAAAGGTAGCCGACCGGGATCTTGATCCAGATCCAGTCGTCCTTTCCGCCTGCCTCGATCAGAAGAACCGTGACGTCCGGATCGGCGGACAGCCGGTTGGCGAGCAGGCAACCGGCTGTACCAGCGCCGACGATCACATAGTCATACGCGTCTGCGGGCATTGCAAAACGCTCCTTGTCGGCATGAGGCGATGTCCGGCGTCAGCGCTGAACCCCGTACATCAGCTCCGGCAGCCAGGTCACGAGCTTCGGATACAAGAACGTCAGCGCGACAGCGAATACCTGGATCAAGACGAACGGTATGACACCCCGATAAATGTGCTGCGTCGTGATCTCCTTCGGCGCGACGCCCTTCACATAGAACAACGAGAAGCCGACCGGAGGCGTGAGGAACGAGGTCTGCAGGCAGACGGCAAACAGCACGACGAACCAGTTGAGATCAAAGCCCGCGGCCTTCACGACCGGAGCGACCAGCGGCAGGATGATCAGCGTGATCTCCAACCAGTCGAGGAAGAAGCCCGCCAGGAAGGCAATGAACAGGATGAAGAGCACCAGCCCTTCCTTGCTGAACGGCAGCCCGGTCAACAGGTGGCTGACGAACTCATCACCGCCCAATGCGCGCAGCACGAGCGCGAACGCGTTGGCGCCGACGAACAGTCCAAAGATGAAGGCGGTCGTCAGCATGGTCTCGCGCGAAACCTTGCGCACGGTCTCCCATGAGAGTTTCCTGTTGATGGCGGCCAGGATCGTCGCGCCGGCGGCACCGAGCGCCGATGCCTCGGTCGGCGTGGCGACGCCGAAGAAGATCGAGCCCAGGACCGCGAGGATCAGTGCCGCCGGGGGAACGACGGCGAACAGACTTTCCGCGATGTCTCGCGCGGTCAACGCGGGCCCTTTCGGCGGTGGCGGTGCCATGTGCGGCTTCAGCTGCGCGATCACGACGATGTACACGATGTACAGCACGCCCATCATCACGCCGGGCACCACCGCACCCATGAAGAGGTCGCCGACCGACAGCGACAGCTGGTCGGCCATGATCACGAGCATGATGCTCGGCGGGATCAGGATGCCGAGCGTGCCGGCGCCCGCGACGACGCCCGACGCCAGTTCCTTCGAGTAGCCGCGCTCCATCATGATCGGGAAAGCGAGGGTCGCGAGCAGCACGACCGAGGCGCCGACGATGCCGGTCGAGGCGGCCAGCAGCAGGCCGATCAGCACGACGGTGATCGCGAGTCCTCCGCGCAGCCGGCCGAAAACCTTGACGAAGTTCGTCATCAGTTTTTCGGCGACGCCCGAGCGGTCGAGCATGAGGCCCATGAAAATGAAATTTGGCAGGGCCACGAGCACCCAGTTCGACATCACCGCCCAGATGCGGTCGACGATGATCGTCAGGCTGCTGTAGTTTTTCAGCAGGAAGGTATCGACGCCGAATTCGTTGAACACGACGCCAACCGCCGTGAACCACACGGCGAGACCGGCCATCAGCCAGGCGATCGGATAACCGGTGAAGAGCAGCGCGATGAACAGCAGAAACATCGCGGTGACCATGAGTTCATACGGTTCCATGTTCGTCCTCAGCGCTTGCCGTTCGAACTCAGGGCCTTGGGAAAACCGAACAGCAGCGTCGTGCATCGCGTCAGACGCGAAAACGCGGTCAGCGACAGCAAGGTGAACGCAATGGTGATGAACGACTTCAGGATCCAGCGATAAGGCAGGCCGCCAGGAGCAGCGGACACTTCATGGAAGTCAAACGCTGATTTGGCGTACGCCACGCCCTCGTAGGCGACGATCAGCGCGAACGGCAGCAGGAACGTCGCCAGGCCGATCAGTTCGATCCAGCCGCGGGTACGCAGCGGAAACTTTTCCGCGATGACGTCGACGCGCACGTGGCGGTCGACGTCAGCGCAATACGACAGACCGATCATGAAACCCACGGCATAGATATGCCACTGGAGTTCCTCGAACATGATCGATCCCTGCCCGAACCCGTACCGCAGGACCACCTGCAGGACGGTCACGATGACCAGGATCGGCCACAGCCACGACGCGAGGTCGCCGGCAGTGACGATGATCCTGTCAATGGAGTTAGATATGCGGTTGCGCGGGAGGACCAGAGGTCCTCCCGGCATCCCGGCCCGGGTTTCTACATGGTCCTCCGGCCGCTCCATCGTCGCGCCTTATTTCCAGCCGCGCGGCAGGTAGCCGAGTTCCTTCCACAGCTTGTGCTGCTTCTGGAACGCCTTCTGTGACTCATAGACCTTCTTGAACGTCGGATCCTTGGCGGACTCCTCGGCCATTACCTCGTCCGTTGCCTTCTGGAATGCGCGCAGCACCGAGTCCGGCAGCGTGACCGCCTTCACGCCTTCCTTCTGGAACTTCTCGATGACCGGCGCCTGGGTGGCCTCGGCCTTGGCGATCGCCATCGTCACGCCCGCGGTGCACGCGCCTTCGATCATCGCCTTCGTATCCGACTTCAGCGCGTTCCAGGCCTTGGTGTTCACGTACAGGAACTGCGACGTCGACGGCTGGTGCCAGCCCGGCAGGTGATAGAACTTCGCCACCTTGTAGAAGCCAAGCTGCTCGTCCACCGTCGGCAGCGAGAACTCGGTGCCGTCGAGCACACCCTTTTCAAGCGCCTGGAAGAGTTCGCCCGCGGGCAGCAGCGTCACCGACATCCCGGCCTTCTGCGCCACTTTACCGCCGAGACCCGCAGCGCGGAACTTCAGTCCCTTCAATTGCTCGACGGACTTGATCTCGAACTTGAACCAGCCGGCCGCTTCCGGCGAAATCGTGCCGCAGAAGATCGGGTAGACGTTATGCGGCGCATAGAGCTCCTTCAGCATCTTGTCGCCGCCGCCGAAGTAGAACCAGGCGATGTACTCGTCGGGCTCCAGGCCGAACGGCGTGGCGCCGAACAGCGCCGAGGCCGGCAACTTGCCGATCTCGTAACCCATCCACGAATAGCCCGCCTCAACCTTGCCGGTGCTGACGTTGTCGAACACGGCCAGCGGCGGAATCAGCTTGCCGGGCTCCTGCACCGACAGCTTGATGGCGCCATCGCTCATCTTGTCGAGCAGGTTCGCCACCCACGGCATGGTGTCGCCCAGCGCGGTCAGGTTCGAGCCAAAGGCCATCGGCACGGCCCAGCGAATCTTGTCGACGGCCAGCGCAGTGCCGCTGGCGAGAGTGCCGCACGCGAACGCGACGGATACAGCGGCCGAAACGAGAGTTTTCCTGCTGATCTTCATTGACTGCCTCCTAGTGATGACATGGTCGTGCAGAGCGCGCTCTTGTCGGCGCGTACGGCCTGACGGCCTTCCGGAACGGGTACCTGCCTGATGTCCCGGGGCGGTGAAAACCCGGACTATGCGGCACTCGGCGCAGGATCGGAAGGGCTTCCGACGCCGTTTGCACGCGGCCGACGCAAATTTGTTTGATTCCAGTCATACGGAGGCTTGGCTAAGACTTTGCCGTAGCCCGACCGGTTCTTGCTCCCGACGGACGCTTCATCCTTCTCGCCCCGAGGCCTGACGGCACGGTGCGGCGTAACAGGCTTAGCCGGCCGGGCGAAACCAGACGCAGAAAGCTCGGCTATTGCGCCGAGCCGTCAAACCAGCAATCGGGATGAGACGCGCGCGAGGCCGCCCGTCGCTAACGGGACTCACGCCAGAAGAAATGCCACTGCCAGAGCCCACACCAGGATGCCGACGACCACTCCGATGGCGATTCCCGCAGTGGGCGCCAAGTCCGATTCGTGGCGCGGGCCGTGTCTGAATCGTCGGCGCGCCGCCGTCCCCGACCCCGTACCGGACAACCTGGCGAGGAGGCTTGCAAGCCGCCGTCGGCGGAGATGACGTTCGGTACCCATGTACCTATCCGTTGCATCAACGATGCCAGCGACATTCATCTGAACGTTCGAGTCACCGGACGCCCGGAGGCCCTCTCAAATGCGCACGGGCGGCCTGATACGTGTCAACGGGGCCGGGAAAGCCGACCAAAAGGAGGAAACTGGCCACGACCTCCGACAAGCGGGGGTCAAAACACTGTCGGCGCGCTTTACAGCGATCTGCTCAGATTAGAGCCCCGGAGGTGACGCAGTGGCCACGTGGTGTCGGGGAGCGTACCGCTTCGGGGGATGCCAGAAAGTAAATACGACGGCAGCTCACCCCCCGAAGGGCCGTTGTCGCCGCTATTCCACTGAGCGAGTGCTCAAGACGCGGGCGGCACTCCGGCGTTCAGGTATTGGAGACCTTGATCGTCGGCATCTTCAGCGACATGTCCTTCGCCTTCTCGGCGATGCGCACGGCCACCTTGCGGGCGATCTCCTTGTAGGTCTGCGTGATCGCGCTGTCCGGCTCGGCAACGACCGTCGGCCGGCCCGAATCGGCCTGCTCGCGGATGCGAATGTCGAGTGGCAGGCTACCAAGGTAGTCGACGCCGTACTGTTCAGCCATCTTCCTGCCGCCATCGGCGCCGAAGATGTGCTCGGCGTGGCCGCATTTCGAGCACACGTGCACCGCCATGTTCTCGACGATGCCGAGGATCGGGATGCTGACCTTCTCGAACATCTTGAGGCCTTTCTTGGCGTCGATCAGCGCAATGTCCTGAGGCGTCGTCACGATGATCGCACCGGTGACCGGCACCTGCTGCGCCAGCGTCAGCTGAATGTCGCCGGTGCCCGGGGGCATGTCGACAACGAGATAGTCCAGGTTCTTCCAGTTGGTCTGTCCCAGGAGTTGCTGCAGCGCCTGCGTCACCATCGGGCCACGCCAGACCATCGGCTGGTCCGCATCGACCATCAGGCCGATCGAACTCACCTGCAGGCCGTAGTTCTCCTTGGGTTCCATCGTCTGACCATCAACGGATTCCGGCTGGCCCGAGACTCCCAGCATGGTCGGCTGACTGGGGCCGTAGATGTCGGCGTCGAGCATGCCCACCACGGCGCCTTCGGCAGCAAGCGCCAGTGCCAGGTTGGCAGCGACGGTGCTCTTCCCGACCCCGCCCTTGCCCGAGGCGACGGCAATGATGTTCTTGACGTTGGGCATCACCTTGAGGCCGCGCTGCACTGCGTGCGCAACGATCTTCATCGTCACGTTCGCGCTGACGTTGGCAGCGCCAGCGGCCTTCAGCGCCTCGATGACCCGGCGACGCGTCGGTTCGATCTGGCTGGCCGCCGGGTAGCCCAGCTCGACGTCCACGCTGACGTCGTCGCCCTCCACGCGGACGTTGCGCGCGGAACGCGTGCTGACGAGGTCCTTGCCGGTGTTGGGATCGATGATGCCCGCGAGCACCTGATTGACGCGGTCAACGCTGAGGGCCATGGTGGATCTTCCTGGCTAGGCAATGAGTCGAGCCGAAGAGTTTAGCTGAGCGCCTCGCCCGAAGACCCCCTTGATAGAATGCCTTCCATCGGACCTGCCCCGAGAAACCGACGACGATGCGCCGCCCCAGCCTGCTGATCCCTCCGACCCGCGCGGTCGGCGGCCGCGCGCGCGTTCGAATGTGCTCGCTGTCGCACTGACAGCCCGCCGCGGTTGCACCCGCGGCATATCGCACATCGGAGCCTTCACGCCATGACTCGCCGCTGCCTGTTTGTCACCACTGCCCTGCCCTACGCCAACGGCCCGCTCCACGTCGGCCACATCATGGAGTACATCCAGGCCGACATCTGGGTGCGCTTCCAGAAAATGCGTGGTCATGCGGTGCACTTCGTCGGCGCCGAGGACGCACACGGCGCGGCGATCATGATCGCCGCAGAAAAGGCCGGCAAAACGCCGCAGCAGTTCATCGCCGACGTGCGCGCCACGCGCCCGCGCTACCTCGACGGCTTCCATATCGGCTTCGACCACTGGCACACGACCGATTCGCCCGAGAACGTCGAGTTGTCGCAAGCGATCTATCGCGCACTGAAGGCCGAAGGTCTCATCGGCACGCAGACCATCGAGCAGTTCTACGATCCCGTGAAGGGCATGTTCCTTCCCGACCGCTACATCAAGGGCACCTGTCCGAAGTGCGGCGCCAAGGACCAATATGGTGACAACTGCGAGGTCTGCGGCTCGACCTACGCGCCGACGGACCTGATCGAACCGTATTCCGTGCTGACGGGCGCGCGGCCGGAACTGCGCAGCTCCGATCACTACTTCTTCCGGCTGTCCGATCCGCGTTGCGTCGAGTTCCTGCGCAGCTGGGCCGCGGGCACCAACCGGCATGGCGAAAAGACGCTGCAGGGCGAGGTCTACGCCAAGACGCAGGAGTGGCTGGGTGCGGACGGCAAGGGCATGGCCGACTGGGACATTTCGCGCGATGCGCCGTACTTCGGCATCGCTATCCCCGATGCGCCCGGCAAGTTCTTCTATGTGTGGCTGGACGCGCCGATCGGATACCTGGCGTCTCTCAAGGACTACTTCGCAAGCGGCAAGGCAAAGGCCAACGGCGAGCCGCGGAGTTTCGACGAATTCGTCTCTGCCGCCGATGTCGAGCAGATTCATTTCATTGGCAAGGACATTGTCTACCACCACACACTGTTCTGGCCGGCGATGTTGAAGTTCTCCGGCCGCAAGGTGCCGGACAACATCTACGCGCACGGATGGATCACGGTCAGCGGCGAAAAGATGAGCAAGAGCCGCGGCACCGGCATCGACCCGCTGCGCTATCTCGAACTGGGCATGAACCCCGAGTGGTTCCGCTATTACGTCGCGGCCAAACTCAACGGCCGCGTCGAGGACGTCGACTTCAATCCCGACGACTTCATGCAGCGGGTCAACAGCGACCTGATCGGAAAGTACGTCAACATCGCCAGTCGGGCGGCGAGTTTCCTGGTCCGACAGTTCGACGGCCGCCTTGCCGCGTCAGGAGATGCTTCCACCAGCAGCCTGGCCGTGGCGCTTGCCTCCAGCGATGACATCGCCGCACTGCTCGACCAGCGCGAATTCGGCAAGGCGCTGCGCGAGGTGATGCGCATCGCGGATTTCGCCAACGAGCATTTCGACCGGATGAAGCCCTGGGAGCTCGCCAAGGATCCCGCCAGCCGGGAACTGCTGCACGCCGTCTGTACCGATGTGCTGCGGTGCTTCCGCGTGCTGACGATCTACCTGACGCCGATCCTGCCGGCGACATCGGAACGCGTCGCGCGTGAGCTCTTCGGCATGAATCGGCCGTTTGCGTGGTCTGATCTCACCGTCGCTCCGGAACAAATCGCCCCCTACAAGCACCTGATGGCTCGCGTGGAAACCAAACAGATCGACGCCCTGTTCGAAGCCCCGGCCGAGGCCGAGCCGGCCAAGGCACTACCGGGCGGTGCCGCCATCGCCGACACGATCACGATCGACGACTTCGCCAAGCTCGACTTCCGCATCGCGAAGATCATCACCGCGTCGCACGTCGAGGGCAGCGACAAGCTGCTCAAGCTGACGCTCGACGCGGGCGAGGGGCGCGAGCGCACCGTCTTCTCGGGGATCAAGTCGGCTTACAAACCGGAGGATCTGGTCGGGCGCCTCACGGTGCTGGTCGCGAACCTCGCACCGCGCAAGATGAAGTTCGGCATCAGCGAGGGCATGGTGCTGGCGGCCAGCCATGCAGACGAAAAATCCAACCCGGGCATCTTCCTGCTCGATCCGCATGCGGGTGCGCAACCCGGGATGCGCGTGAAGTAGCCAGCTGGTCCTCAGACCGGCCAAGCACACACCTGCAAGCGAGGACGCGGAGCCGCGATGCCGCAGCTTCGAATTTGGGGCGCAGCCGTGTTCAGTACTTGGCCTGGACCTTCTCGAGCTGCTCCTTGGTCACACCGGGAACGTCGCCGCGCGCTTTCCAGCGATTGAGGTTCCACGCGCCGTCGCCCAGCCAGGTCTTGACCACCTGCAGGTTCTTGGCGCGCTCCTCGTCACTGCCGCCGAGGTACTGGTACATGTTGCCGGGCTTGCCGCCAGCCGCCTTGCCGTCGTCCAGGCGACGCATCAGTGCGCCGGTTCCGGGCCAGACCACGTAGGTCATGAATGTCGGGTAGGAATCTATCCGCGGAGCGACGGTCTTGCGCTTTTCGTCGCCCAGCAGCATCCAGTCACTGTACTCGGGCATGTTGGCGCCGTGACATGCACCACACTTGGCGGCGACCATCGGTCCGACGTCTTTGCGCTACGTCGGTTCCTGGGCCGTGGCCGACGCGGCGCAGGCAGCGAGCATTAGCAAGGCAAGCTTGGTCTTGTGCATTCGATGTCTCCAGATGAGTGGCTGGAATGCCAAGAGCCACGGTAGGCCTCGGCCATTCACTGTCGCTTGACCGCGATCAAGCGCCAGTCCATTGCGCGGGATTCATCACTTTCAATTGTCAGCCAGTCGGCGACAATTTCGGCATTCGCTTTTGATGCACATATGATTAACATGCATTCTTCACCCCGCCGACCGTAGCCAGCGATGCCTGCCAAGACTGAATCCAAGACAGCGCGCCTGACGTTGCTGCTAGATCCGCGCAAGAAGGCCATGTTCGAGCAGATCTGCGCGGAGCATGACCTGACGCCGTCGCAGGTCGTGCGTCAGCTGATCCGCGAATACATCATCGAGCACTCGGGTGATCGTCCGCTGCCGAACTGGCTGATGGTGGCATCGAAGCAGGCGGGCGGCCTGCGCCGGAGGCACCGGTCGTGACGTCCCCCGGGGACTGGCTGGCCATCGACTGGATCCTGGCGGCAATCGCCACGTGGATCGCGATCGGTGCTGCCGGCCTGATTCGGCCGCACGGCTTCTTCGTCGTGGCGCGCGTCCTATTTCCCCTCGGGGCGCTGGTCAGCGTTGCGCTGGCGTCCTGTGCGGTGATCGCGCTGCTGGGAACGCCACAGACGGCTGTACTGCCACTCGGCCTGCCCGGCTTGCCATTCCACCTTCGACTCGACCCACTGTCGGCGTACTTCCTGCTGGTGCTCGGCAGCGTCAGCGCCGGCGTCTCGGCGTTTGCTTCAGGCTACTTCCGCAAAGGCGAGGGCACGCCGCCGGGTTTGCTGTGCCTGCTTTATCACCTGTTCCTCGCCAGCATGTCGATGGTGCTGCTGGCCGACGACGCCTACGCCTTCATGGTGATGTGGGAGCTGATGGCGCTGTCGTCGTTCTTCCTGGTGACGGCCAATCATGTCATCCCCGAGATTCGCCGCGCCGGTTACCTGTACCTGCTGATTGCACACATCGGCGCGCTCGCGATTCTTCTGTGCTTTGGGGTGTTGCAGGCGAATACCGGCGACTACACGTTCGCCAACATGCGCGCCCAGCAGCTGTCGCCCTTCTGGGCGTCGGTCGCCTTCCTGCTGGCGTTCGTCGGTTTCGGGGCCAAGTCCGGCATCGTTCCACTGCACATCTGGCTGCCGGAGGCGCACCCCGCCGCGCCTTCGCCGGTGTCGGCACTGATGAGCGGCGTGATGCTCAAGACCGCGATCTACGGACTGCTGCGTGTCAGCTTCGATATCCTGCCCACGCAGCTCTGGTGGTGGGGTGTGCTTGCGCTGGTGGTCGGGCTGGTCACCGCGCTCTTCGGCGTGGTGTTTGCCGCGATCCAGACCGACATGAAACGCCTGCTCGCGTACTCGTCGATCGAGAACATCGGGTTGCTGATAGTCGGCATCGGCCTGGCATTGTTGTTCTTCGGCTACGGCATGGCACCGATGGCGGCGCTGGCGCTCACCGCCGTGCTGTACCACGCGTTGAACCACGCTTTTTTCAAGAGCCTGCTCTTCCTCGGCACCGGCGCCGTGCTGCACGCGACCGGAGAGCGCAACCTCGGCAAGCTGGGCGGGCTGCTGCGGTTCATGCCCTGGGTGGGCTGGCTAGCGCTGGTCGGCGCACTGGCTGCTGCCGGGTTGCCGCCGCTCAACGGGTTCGTCTCCGAGTGGCTGCTGCTGCAAAGCTTCCTCTTCACGCTCGGACTGAAGAGCACCTTCGTCAACAACCTCGTGCCGGTGGTTGCAGCCGGCGTCGCGCTGGTCGCCGCCCTCGGCGGCTACGTGATGGTGAAGTTCTTCGGCGTGATCTTCCTGGGCCAGCCGCGCGAACCCCGGCTGGCGAGTTCGCACGATGCCGCCAGACGGGAGCGGGCGGGCCTGATCTGGCTCGCGGCGGGTTGCGTTCTGCTGGGACTGTTCCCGGTCCAGGTCATCACGCTGATCGATCCGGTCACACGTGCACTCGTGGCCGACGGCATCGGCCCCCGAGTCCTGGCCAGCGGTTGGCTGTTCCTCGCGCCGGTCTCGCCCGAACGCGCCAGCTACAGCCCGCTGTTGTTCCTTTTGCTGCTTGCAGGATGCTTCGCGCTGGCGTTCGTCCTCGTGCGCAAGCTCTATCACGGCCGGCTGCGCCGCGCCGCGCCGTGGGACTGCGGGTTCCCGCTGCTCAACGCGCGCATGCAGGACACGGCCGAGGGCTTCGGTCAGCCGATCCGCCAGGTCTTCGAGCCGTTCTTCCGTATCGACCGGCACCTGCCGACACCGTTTGACACACAGCCCTCATACCGGCTCGTCGCTAGCGACCACTTCTGGCACTGGCTGTATCTGCCGATCGCGCGCGTCACGGAGGCCACGTCGCGCGTTGTCGGCCTGCTGCAGCAAGGGCGGATCTCCACATACCTGATGTACAGCTTCGTCACCCTTCTGGTGATGCTTGTGCTGGTGTTCCGATGAGCTTCTACAGCGCCACCGCCCAACTGGTGGCCATTGTCCTGGCCGTGCTCGGCGCACCGCTGCTGACCGGTTGGGTCAACCAGTGCCGCGCCTGGCTGCAGAACAAGAGCGCTCCCCCGTTGCTGCTGCCGTACCGCACGCTGCACAAGCTCTTCTGGAAGGAATCGGTCATTGCCGATAATGCCAGTCCGCTGTTCCGCTTCGCCCCTTACATCGTCTTCGGCGCAATGGTGCTGGCGTGCAGCATCGTGCCGACGGTGTCGACCGACCTGCCGCTGGCCTCGGCCGCCGATGCCATCGCACTGGTGGGCGTGTTTGCGCTGGCGCGGGCCTTCATCGCACTGGCGGCGATGGATATCGGTACCGCCTTCGGCACGCTCGGTGCGCGCCGCGAAATGCTGATCGGTTTTCTCGCTGAGCCGGCGCTGCTGATGGTGCTGTTCACCGCCGCGTTCCTGACCCAGTCGACTTCACTGGCCAACATCGTCGAGACCATCGGCGCCCAGGAGTTCGCGATCTATCCGAGCCTCGCGTTCGCCGGCGTCGCCTTCACGATGGTCGCACTCGCCGAGAACTCGCGCGTGCCGATCGACAACCCGGCCACGCACCTCGAGCTGACGATGATCCATGAGGCGATGATCCTCGAATACTCCGGTCGACACCTGGCGCTCCTTGAATGGGCCGCCAGCCTGAAGCTCTTCGCCTACTCGTGCATCGGATTGGCGATCTTCTTTCCCTGGGGCATCGCCTATGTGCATGAGCCGGTCGGCATGCTGCTCGCCCTGCCCGTGCTGATAGGCAAGCTCGCGATCGGCGGCGCCGCACTCGCGCTGATAGAAACGCTGTCGGCGAAGATGCGTATCTTTCGCGTCCCGGAGTTTCTCGCGGGAGCGTTCCTGCTGGCCGTGATCGGCATCCTGGTGCACTTCCTGCTGGGGGCCTGACCGATGCCGAGCCTCGTCACGCAGCTCATAAATCTCTTCGCGGCAGCCCTGTTGCTGCTGTCGTTCGCACTGCTGGCGCAACGGCGCGTCCTGACCCTGATTCACCTGTTCACGCTGCAGGGCCTGGTGCTTGCCGCATCGACCACCGTGATGGCGCACTTCACCGGGCAGCCGCACCTGTATTACTCGGCAGCGATTACCTTCGCGCTGAAGGTCCTGCTGATGCCGTGGCTGCTGCACCGGATGATCGAGCGACTGAACGTGCGCTGGGACGTGGAGACGCTGATCAACATCCCGACGACGATGCTGCTGGGCATCGTGCTGGTCATCTTTGCCTTCAACCTGGCGCTGCCGATCTCCGGACTGTCGCAGTCGGTCGCGCGCGGCACGCTCGGCATCGCACTGGCGTGCGTGCTGCTGTCGTTCTTGATGATGATCACGCGGACCAAGGCGATCCCGCAGGTGATCGGCTTCCTGGCGATGGAAAACGCGCTGTTCTTCGCCGCTACCAGCGCCACCTACGGCATGCCGATGGTGGTTGAACTCGGCATTGCGCTGGACGTGCTGGTCGCACTCATCATCCTCGGCGTGTTCATGTTCCAGATCCGCGAGCAGTTCGACAGCCTGGACATCCGCCACCTCGAAAGCCTGAAGGAAGAGTGATGGGCGCGCTGCTCGCGATCCTTGGCATCCCCCTCGTCGGGGCGGCGGTGCTCGGGCTGATCGGGCACCGGGATCAGGCACCTGAAGTCAATGTCGCCTTCAGCCTGGCAACCTTCATTGCCTCGGCTGTCCTGACCGTGGAGATCATCGCGGACGGCCCGATCCTCGTGCTGAAGGAGCAGTTCTTCGTCGACTCGCTGAACGTGTTCCTGGTCGCGCTGACCGCGCTGGTGGCGTTCACGACGGCGCTGTTTGCACGCCCGTACATGCGCATCGAGCGTGACCACGGCAAGATGACGCCGCCGCGGATGCGGCTCTTCCACAGCATGTACCAGCTGTTCAGTTTCACGATGTTGCTGGCGCTGACGACCAACAACATGGGACTGCTGTGGGTCGCGCTCGAAGCCGCCACGCTCGCGACCGTGCTGCTCGTTGCCGTGTACCGCACGCCGGCCAGCCTCGAGGCGGCCTGGAAGTACTTCATCCTGTGCGGTGTAGGCATCGCGCAGGCGCTCTTCGGCACGATCCTGCTCTACCTCGCTGCCGAGCGGGTCATCGGCGCCGAGGGCAGCGGCCTGTTGTGGACCTATCTCGACGCCGCCAAGTACCAGCTTGAGCCTACCGTGATGTCACTGGCATTCGTGTTCCTGCTGGTCGGCTATGGCACCAAGGTCGGTCTCGCTCCGCTGCACAACTGGCTGCCCGATGCCCATGCGGAAGGCCCCACGCCGATATCGGCGGTGCTCTCGGGCCTGCTGCTGAACGTCGCGCTCTATGCCGTCCTGCGCTGCAAGGTGCTTGCTGACGGCGCCATTGGAACGCGCTTTGCGGGCGACCTGATGATGGGCTTCGGCCTGCTCTCGGTCGTGCTGGCGGCCTTCTTCCTCTCGCGCCAGCGCGATATCAAGCGGATGTTCGCGTATTCGTCGATCGAGCACATGGGGCTCATCACCTTTGCCTTCGGCATGGGCGGGCCGATCGCGAGTTTCGCCGGGCTGCTGCACATGACGGTTCACTCGCTGGTGAAATCGGCGATCTTCTTCGCCGTAGGCCACGCCGCCCAGAAGGCCGGCACGCAGGTGATGGACCAGATCCGTGGGTTGATCCGCGTGAATCCAACGGTCGGCTGGGGTCTGATGATCGGTTCGCTCGCAATCCTCGGCATGCCGCCGTTTGGTGTCTTCGCGAGCGAATTCCTGATCCTGACCACCGCGATGCGCGAGTTTCCGTGGACCACGCCCTTCCTGCTGCTGGCGCTCAGCGTGGCATTCGCCGCCGTGCTCGCGAAAGTGCAGCCGATGGTCTTTGGCGAAACCACGGTCAAGCCGCTGGCCCACCCTCCGGCGCTGGTTCCGGTCTTCGTGCATCTTGGGCTCGCATTGCTGCTGGGCCTGTACATCCCGCCGTACCTCGAGGGCTGGTACCAGCAGGCGGCCCGACTGGTCTCGGGAGGCTGAGTCATGCGCCTTGACGAAACCCCACTCACGTTCAGCAGGCTCGGCGGCGCGATGCCGATCGCCGTCGCCAAGGCCAGCGCGGCGGAATGGTCGGCCACGGCGCAGGCGGTGGCGCTCGCCGGTCATCGCCTCGTCGCACTGTGGGGATCGGATCGGCGCGACCTCGATGACGCGTTTGCCGTCTACGCAGCCTACGCCCTCGCCGATGGCCTTGCCTGCGCGCGCCTGGTGCTGATCGGCGATTCGCCGTCGTACCCCGATCTGTCGATGCACTTCCCGGCGGCAAACCGCATGCAGCGTGCCGCGTTCGACATGGTTGGCGTGCGCGCGGACGGTGCGGCCGATGAGCGTCCCTGGCTGCGCCACGGCGCGTGGCCGCCGGACTACTTTCCGCTGCGACGCGACAGCGACGGAGCGAGGAATTTCGATGTTGAGCAGGAGCTCTACCCGTTCGTCAGCGTCAGCGGCGATGGCGTGCACGAGATCCCGGTGGGTCCAATCCACGCCGGCATCATCGAGCCTGGACACTTCCGCTTCTCGATCGTCGGCGAGAAGGTGCTCAGGCTGGAGGAGCGGCTTGGCTATGCGCACAAGGGCATCGAGAAGCGTTTCGATGGCATGTCCTTGACCGAGGGGCATCGGCTCGCAGGCCGCGTTTCGGGCGACTCGACGGTCGCATATGCGTGGGCTTACGCGATGGCCGCCGAATCGGCGACCGGCACCGAGGTTCCGCTGCGGGCCGCCTGGCTGCGGGCGCTGCTGCTGGAGCGGGAGCGCGTCGCCAATCACCTCGGAGATCTCGGCGCGCTGGGCAACGACGCCGCGCTCGCGTTCGGCCTCGCACAGTTCTCGCGCCTGCGCGAGCTGTGGCTGCGCGCGAACGGCCGGATCTTCGGACACCGCCTGCTGATGGATTGCATCGTGCCGGGCGGCGTCGCCGTCAAGCCCGACCGCTCCGGGCTCGAAGAGGTGCGGGCGCAGTGCCTCGAGATCGAACGCGAAGTCCGGAGGCTGCGGACGATCTACGACGAGCATGCCGGACTGCAGGATCGCTTCCAGGCAACCGGCATCGTCACGCCGGAACTTGCGGCGCTCCTGGGATTGACCGGGCTGGCCGGACGCGCCTGTGGAATCGCGCACGACCTGCGTGTCGACCTGCCATGTTCCCCGTATGACGCGCTGAACGTCGCGATTGCCAAGGACAGCCGCGGCGACGTCGCGGCACGCGTGGCCATGCGCTTCGACGAGATCATCGAATCGCTGCGCCTGATCCGAACCATCGTCGAGCAGATGCCGGCAGGCGACAGCCGCGTGCCCCTGGCCGAAGCTGCCACACCGCGCTTCGGTATCGGCTGGGTGGAAGGCTGGCGCGGCGAAGTGCTCGTCGCGCTGGAGACCGACGCTTCGTCGACCGTGCGGCGCTGCCACTGCCACGATCCATCGTGGCAGAACTGGCCGCTGATCGAACATGCGGTGATCGGCAACATCGTTCCCGACTTTCCGCTGATCAACAAGTCATTCAACCTGAGCTATTCGGGCCAGGACCTCTGATGCTGCTGCTGACCCGACAGTTGTTGAAGGTAGGCCTTTGCACCGAGACGGCGCCGCAGCCGAACGATGACTGGCGCGTGGAGGGTGAGCGGATCCAGGCCGACGTGCTCGCGTTGCTTGGCCGTGCACTGACGATCCGCCAGGTCGATGCCGGTTCCTGCAATGGCTGCGAGCTCGAGATCCACGCGCTCAACAATCCCTACTACAACATCGAGGGCCTCGGCATCAAGTTCGTTGCAAGCCCGCGTCACGCCGACATGCTGCTGGTGACCGGGCCAGTCGCACGCAACATGCAGATCGCCGTGAGGCGCGCCTATGAGGCCACGCCCGAGCCGAAACTGGTCGTCGCCGTGGGTGACTGCGGCTGCACCGGCGGGATCTTCGGCGAGAGCTACGCGAGTTGCGGACGTGTTTCGAACGTCATCCCGGTTGACGTTGCCATTCCCGGCTGTCCGCCGCCGCCGCTGGAGATCCTGCGCGGCATTGTCACCGCGATATCGAAACGCAAGCGCTGAAACTCCGCCGGGTCAGCCGCCGCCGATGCGCGGAGGCTCCTCAACCGCCGTCGAGACCACTTGCCCTGCGGCGTTGAACATCACGACGAAAACGCGCTCCACGGCGCCATCCTTGAAGCGCCATTCCCACGCGGTCTCCTCCTTCAGCTTGTATTCCTGGGTGCGCCCGGGCGGACCGAGCACCGGCAGCACGTCGGTTCGCTTCATGCCGGCGCTGATGCGCTGGAAGTTGGCTCGAGTCAGCAGATCCTCGCGGCCCTGGTACCTGCCATCCGGACCGATCTTGATCAACAAGGTATGCACGCCTTCGGGGCCGAGCGGATACACGAGCCCTTTTCCACCATCGACATCGCGGACCGCATACGGATTGCCGAACAGCTTGCGCACGTCCTGCTCGGTCGACTCGCCGACCTTGAGTCGCGTCAGACGCAGGTCCTCGACAACCTGCCCACTCGGGTCGCACGCGGCGACCGCCACCAGCGCACCCAAGCTCATCAGCCATCGAACCATGTCGCCATCCCCGCTCGCGTAAACTTCGCCGCTCCAGATTACACAACCTGCCGCTGCCACCGCATGTCCGCCAACTACGAGTCCGAAATCGGGCGCTTCCTGCGCGAAATGAAGGAAGCAGATCCGAATATCGAGCCCGGCCAGAAGAAAGGCCGCGCGATCTGGTGGGACAAGCGCATGGATCCGGACATGTACCGCCGTTTCCGCGAGTCCGGGCTCGCGCAGCCGGCTTATGTCTACCAGCCCAAGGCGAAGTAGTTGACCCCCGCGAATCCCCACGCGCACGACCCCGCGGCGCAGGCAGACGATGACGCCGTCGTGCTGGCTGCAGCGGCGGACCTGACGCCCGACGTCGTCGACGGCGTGGCGCTGGCCCGCCTCTATGGCGAGCCGCTGTTCCGGCTGCCGGATGACCTGTACATCCCGCCCGACGCGCTCGAAATCTTTCTCGAGGCCTTCGAGGGCCCGCTGGACCTGCTGCTGTACCTGATCCGCAAGCAGCACTTCAACGTGCTCGACATTCCGATGGCGCCGCTGACAGTGCAGTACCTGGCGTACATCGACCAGATCCGCGAAAAGAACCTGGAGCTTGCCGCCGAGTACCTGCTGATGGCAGCGCTGCTCATCGAAATCAAGTCGCGCATGCTGCTGCCGCTGCGCAAGGCCGACACCGGCGAAGAAGTCGAGGACCCACGTGCGGAACTCGTGCGCCGACTGCTCGAATACGAGCGCATCAAGCTGGCCGCGCAGCAGCTCGATCAGCTGCCCCGCCTGGGCCGTGACTTCGTGCGCGTCATGGTGACCATCGAGCAGACGATGGAGCGGCGCTTCCCCGACGTCAACGTCATCGACCTGCGCGACGCCTGGGTCGACGTGCTGAAGCGTGCCAAGCTGCACGCGCACCACCGGATCGCCCGCGAAGAACTGTCGGTGCGCGAGCACATGAGCTTCATCCTGCGCCGGCTGCAGAACACGCGCTTCGTCGAGTTTGCCGACCTCTTCGACCCGCGCCGTGGCGCACCGGTGGCGATCGTGCACTTCCTCGCGCTGCTGGAACTCGCGCGCGAAGCGCTGATCGAAATCACCCAGGCGACTCCGTTCGCCCCCATTTACGTGCGTCTCGCCTACACGCCGACCTGAACGGTGTTGCGGTTCGCCGTCGCAAAAAGGATCGTCATGCGTCTTCGTGCCTTGTTCCTTGTTCTCGCTTTTGGTGCCGGCGCCGCGCAAGCCCAGCTCAAGCCGCCTGCCGACATGGGCGGCGGCCTGAGCCGACCACTGGGCGCACCGACGGCTCCAGCAGCGCCAGCGGCACCCGCCGCCGATCCCGCTACGGCCGCCAAGGAAGCCGCCGCCGCCAAGGCCGCCGGCGAATGGCTCAAGCTCATCGACGGCGCCGAGTACGGCAAAGCCTGGGACGAGTCCGCGTCGGCGTTCCGCGAGCGCGTCACGCGCCAGCAGTGGGTCGACGGGGTGCCAAAGAACCGATCCGAATTCGGTGCGTTCAAGTCGCGGACGCCGACCGGTACCGCGTACCGCGCTTCGATTCCCGGAGCGCCGGAAGGCGAGTACGTCATGGTCCGTTTTGCCAGCGACTTCGAGAAGAATCCTGCAAGTGAAGAGGTCGTCACCGTGATGCTGCAGTCCGGCGCCTGGCGCCCGGTGGGTTACCTGCTGCGCTGATTTGCCGCACTGACCTGCTTCGCTGAGCTGCCGTGACCGCGCAGGACGCGCTACTCGCTGCGCTGTTCTTCGCGGCAGCAGTTCTGTACTCGTCCGTCGGCCATGGCGGCGCGTCGGGTTACCTGGCGGCCATGGGACTGGCGAGCGTGCCAGCCGCGATCATGCGCCCCACTGCGCTAGTAATGAACGTCGCGGTGTCCTCCATATCGCTGTACAAGTTCGCGAGAGCCGGCGGCTTCGCCTGGCGCCTGTTCCTGCCGTTTGCCGTGAGTGCCATGCCGATGGCGTTCGTCGGCGGCCGCACGCAGCTGCCGGTCGCGTGGTTCGGCGTACTGGTCGGCATCGTGCTGCTGTTCTCGGCCGCCCGACTGTTCCACGACGCGATGAGCGAACGCGGAAGCTCGCGCCCGGCGCGGCGGCCACCGCCGTGGTGGCTGGCCCTCACCCTCGGCGCGGCAATCGGGCTGCTTTCGGGATTGACCGGTGTCGGTGGCGGCATCTTCCTGAGCCCGCTGCTGGTACTGACCGGCTGGGCGACAGTGCGTGAAAGCGCAGCGCCGACGGCAGCCTTCATCCTGGTGAACTCGGTGGCCGGGCTCCTCGGCTTGCTGAGTCGCCAGCCAACGCTGCCGGAGGCGCTGCCCTACTGGGTCGCGGCCGTCGTCGTCGGCGGCTTCATCGGCGCAACCTACGGCTCGCGACGCCTCGGCCACAGGGCGCTGCGTCTGGCGCTCGCTGCAGTGCTGCTGATCGCCGGCGCCAAGATGCTGGCGTGATTTCCGCGTCGTCGTGCCGTCGCGCGGACCGGTCGCGGCCGCTTCCTCAGTGCGCTTCGTCCCAGTTGTCGCCGACGCCCAGGTCCACGAGCAGCGGCACGCGCAGCTCCGCCACCTGGGCCATCAACGCGGGCAGGCGCTCGCGCACCAGCGCCTCCTCGGCGTCGGGCACCTCGAGCACCAGTTCGTCGTGCACCTGCATGACCAGGCGCGACCCCAGCGCGGACTCGCGGAGCCATCGATCGACGGCGATCATCGCCAGCTTGATCAGGTCGGCCGCAGTGCCTTGCATCGGTGCGTTGATCGCAGCGCGCTCGGCGGCACCACGACGCGGTCCGTTGGGTGAATTGATCTCCGGCAGCCACAGCCTCCGGCCGAACACCGTTTCGACGTAGCCCTGGCGTTTGGCCAGCGCGCGCGTCGACTCCATGTACTTCGCTACGCCCGGGTAGCGCATGAAGTAGCGGTCGATGTAGCTCCTGGCCGCCTCGCGCTCAATGCCGAGGTTCGACGCCAGGCCGAACGCGCTCATGCCGTAGATGAGCCCGAAGTTGATGACTTTCGCATAGCGCCGCTGCTCGCTCGTCACTTCGCCCACCGGGACCCCGAAGACCTCGGACGCGGTGGCGCGGTGGATGTCCTCGCCCTTTGAAAACGCCTCCAGCAGGCCGGTGTCCTCCGAGATGTGCGCCATGATGCGCAGCTCGATCTGCGAGTAGTCCGCCGAGACGATGCGGTGCGCCGGCGGGGCGATGAAGGCCTCGCGGATGCGCCGGCCTTCGGCCGTGCGGATCGGAATGTTCTGCAGGTTCGGGTCCGACGACGACAGACGTCCGGTCACGGCGATCGCCTGGCCGTAGTGGGTGTGCACGCGGCCGCTGGCATCGGCATTCGCCGGCAACTTGTCGCAGTAGGTCGACTTCAGCTTCGACAGTCCCCGGTGCTCGAGCAGCAGCTTGGGCAGCGGATAGTCCTCCGCCAGCTTTTCCAGCACCTCCTCGTCGGTCGACGGCGCGCCGCTGGCGGTCTTCTTCACTACCGGCAGCTTCAATTGCCCAAACAGGATCTCGCCGATCTGCTTCGGACTGCCGAGGTTGAACGGCTGGCCGGCGAGCTGGATCGACTCCTGCTCGAGCTCGCCGATGCGCTGTGCCAGCTGCCGGCTTTGCTCCTCGAGCTTGGCGCGGTCTATCAGCACGCCTGTGCGCTCCATGCGGAACAGCACCTGCGCCACCGGCAACTCGATGTCCTCGTAGACCGCACGCAGCTTTTCGTTCGGCTCGATCTGCGGCCAGAGCGCGTGGTGCAGCGCCAGCGTGACTTCGGCATCCTCCGCGGCGTAGTCGGTCGCGCGGTCGAGCGCCACTTCATCGAAGCACAACTGGTTCGCACCCTTGCCGCAGACTTCGGTATAGGTCAGCGTCCTGCGCCCGAGGTGCCGCTCCGCGAGCGAATCCATGTCATGGTTGCGGTGTGCCTCCAGAACGTACGATTCGAGCAGCGTGTCGTGCGCCACGCCGGCGAGATGCACGCCATGGTTGGCAAACACATGCGTGTCGTACTTCAGGTGCTGCCCGACCTTGCGATGGTGCGGACTTTCGAGCCAGGGCCGCAGCGCCGCCATCGTGTCTTCGAACGGCAGCTGCTCCGGCACTCCGGCGTAGCGGTGAGCCAGCGGGATGTAGCAGGCCTTCAGCGGTTCCACCGACAGCGAAATGCCGACCAGCCGCGCTGCCATCGGATCGAGCGAAGTCGTTTCGGTGTCGATGCAGGTGAGATCCGCAACCCCGATGCGCTGCAGCCAGTCGTCGAGCTGCGCGCGCGTCGTCACCATCTCGTACTGCGTGCGGGTGTCACGCCCGGGCGCCGCGACTGCGCCAGCGTCCGGCGGCGGGTCCGAGAGGGCAACTGTCGCCGCGGCCTCGATCTCCCGCAGCCAGGACTTGAACTCGTAGCGCCGATAGAGCTCACGCAGGCGCTCGGCGTCCTCATCGCGGACCGCAAGCGCACTGATCGAGGGGACATGGGAAGACAGGTCGCAGTCGGTCTTGATCGTCACCAGCGTGCGCGCCGTCGGCAGCCACGGCAGCGCCTTGCGCAGGTTCTCGCCAACGACCCCGGTGATCTGGTCGGCACGTTGCACCAGCGCGTCGAGCGAGCCGTAGGTCTGCAGCCACTTGGCGGCAGTCTTTGGACCGACCTTGTCCACACCAGGAACGTTGTCGACACTGTCGCCGACCAGCGTCAGGTAATCGACGATCCGGGCCGGCGGCACGCCGAACTTGGCCGACACGCCCGGCACATCGAGCGTTTCGCCGCTCATCGTGTTCACCAGCGTAATGTGCCCATCGACCAGCTGCGCGAGGTCCTTGTCGCCGGTGGAGATCACAGTGCGCAATCCATGCTCGCTGGCCTGCCGCGCCAGCGTGCCGATCACGTCGTCGGCCTCGATGCCCTCGATTTCGACCACCGGCCAGCCGAGCGCCCGCACCGCCGCATGAATCGGCTCGATCTGTGCCACCAGATCGTCCGGCATGGCGGCCCGATTTGCCTTGTATTCCGCGTACAGGTCGTCGCGAAAGGTCTTACCCTTCGCATCGAACACGCAGGCGATGTAGTCCGCCGGCACCTGCTGGCGCAGCGTGCGCAACATTGAAATGAATCCGCGGATCGCGCCCGTCGGTTCACCCGCCGCCGTACGCAGGTCCGGCAGCGCGTGATAAGCGCGATAGAGGTAGCTCGAACCATCGAGCAGCAACAGAGTTTTCATGGAGGACTGAAAGTGCTCGACCACCGCAAGAACATTCCCAGCCTGCGTGCAGTCACGATGCCGGAGCGCGCCACCAGCCAGAAGGCCCGGGAGTCATGGCAGCTTTGGGGCATTATTTCAGAGTTCGTTGAAGCGACCGAGCGGCTGTCGGAGATCCGCCCGGCGGTCTCCATCTTCGGCAGCGCACGCACCGCTCCGGGCACGCCGAACTACGAACTGGCTGTCGAGATCGCGCGCAAGCTCTCAGACGCCGGCTTTGCGGTCATCAGCGGCGGCGGCCCGGGCATCATGGAAGCGGCCAACCGGGGCGCCTTCGAGGG
The DNA here is from genome assembly GCA_963766365.1 of uncultured beta proteobacterium. Taxonomy (GTDB): domain Bacteria; phylum Pseudomonadota; class Gammaproteobacteria; order Burkholderiales; family Burkholderiaceae_F; genus JALORV01. The sequence continues at coordinate 108,779 of CAVXZK010000003.1, read as the reverse complement.
TGCCTCGCCCTCGGTCGGCCTGAATATCGAGCTGCCGTTCGAGCAGCACGGCAATCCGTATCAGGACATCTCGCTGCGGTTCCGCCACTTCTTTGCCCGCAAGGTGGCTTTCGTCAAATACGCCGCCGCCTATGTCGTGATGCCGGGCGGCTTCGGCACGATCGATGAACTCTCCGAAGCGTTGACGCTGATGCAGACCGGCAAGGGAAGGAAGATGCCGGTCGTACTGGTGGGCTCCGCCTTCTGGAACGGACTGCTGCAGTGGCTGCAGGATACCGTCGCCGCTGCAGGCATGATCAGCGACACTGATCTCGGGATGATGCGCGTCGTCGATGACAGTGACTCGGTCGTCAATGCGCTGTTCGAGTTCTACGACGCGCGCGGCTTCGAGCAGAGCGCGACCGAGCGCGAACAGTTGCTTTATCTCTAGGAATCAGCGCGCTCAGGAACGGTGCAGAGGCAGCGTCCCCAGAGGCACGGTTAGAATGCTTTCCATGCGATCCACATCCTCGCGTCATGACTGTCGCAGCCTCCTGAAGCCCGCGGCGCTCGCGCTCGCGGGTTGCATGGCCATGCCGGTGGTGGCGCAAGGCACCGCCCAGGCACCCGGCGCCGGTCCTGCCGCACAGACAACCGCGGCGCCGGCCAAGCCTGCTGCCGCAGCCAGCGCACCGCGCCCGCGGATCGAACTTCCCGCGGCCGAGCGGCAGGCGCTTGAAGCCGACGAAGCATCGCGACCGCCCAGTGGCCCCACCCGTGCCGATCTCGTGCCTTCCGCGGCCGACGCCAAAGCGCCGCCGCCGGCGGACGAGCCACGGACCCGCATTGAACAGATACGCACGTCCAACCGGATCAGCGAGATCCGCGTGACGCCCGCGCTCACCGGCCGCACCTATACGATCACCAACCGCGAAGGTCGGCAGCCGACGTCCGCAACGGAGACTTCATCGGGCCTTTCAGTGCCGAAGTTCTTCACCTTTGAATGGGGTCGCCCGGAAGAACGGCCGGCTCCCGCCTTGCCACCACCACCGTCTTCGTCCACTCCCCGCTAGATCGTCGGCCCCTTCTTCAATGGCCGTTTTCACCGCGCTCACTCGCGCCGAAGCCGCGAGTTTCCTCACGCAATTCAGCATCGGCGAGCTGGCCGAGTTGCAGGGCATCGCCTCCGGCATCGAAAACACGAACTTCTTCCTGACAACCACCCAGGGGCGCTATGTCCTGACGATCTTCGAGCGCCTGACCTTCAAGCAGTTGCCTTTTTATCTCGAACTGATGCGGCATCTCGCGCGCCGCGGCCTGCCCGTCCCGGCGCCCCAGGAGAACCGCAGTGGCGCGCTGCTCTCCGAGATCAAGGGCAAGCCCGCAGCCATCGTCACCCGTCTCGAGGGCAAAGCAGTGGTGAATCCGACCGCGGGGCACTGCGCAATGGTGGGAACTGTGCTGGCGAAGATGCACCTTGCCGGGGCTGACTTTCCGCTGTTCCAGCCCCATCTGCGCGGCATCGGCTGGTGGAAGGAGTCCGTGCCCAAGCTGGAGCCGCATGTGCCTGACGAGCTGTTTCACCGACTGGCTGACGAGCTCATCTACCAGGATTCGTTCTTCCGCAGCGCGCGCTTCGAACGACTGCCGGCCGGCCCGATCCACGCCGACCTGTTCCGCGACAACGTGCTGATCATCAAGGACGGCACCGGGGAATCGATCGGCGGCCTGATCGACTTCTACTTCGCCGGCTGTTCGATCTGGCTGTTCGACCTCGCCGTCACGATGAACGACTGGTGCATAAATCTCGCGACCGGCGCGTTCGACATGGCGCGCGCGCAGGCAATGGTCGACGCTTATAACGCCGTGCGTCCCCTATCCGAAGAGGAGCACGAGTGCTGGCGCACCGTGCTTCGCGCCGCTGCGCTGCGCTTCTGGATCTCGCGCCTGTATGACTACTACCTGCCGCGTCCCGCTCAAGTGCTGACGCCGCATGACCCGACGCATTTCGAACGCATCCTCGAGCACCGCATCGCCGATGCGACCCTGCCGTGGGTCACCACTGCCGCCTGACCCGGCGCCGATAAACTCCGACCATGCAAGTCAGAACGCTGCCGGCGTCGGCCGGATGGTCCTGGTTGCGCGAAGGACTCGCCCTTTACAGGCGCCAGGCATTCGCGTTCACCGCGCTCGTCATCCTGTATTCGATGGCGCTGATGATCGTCGCGAACATTCCGTTGGTCGGCTTGCCGCTGGCGGCGCTGCTGGTGCCGTTCGGCACGCTCGGCGTCACCGCCGCTGGCCGGGATGCCGAACGCAATGTGATGCCGCTGCCGTCGCTGCTGATCGATGGCTTCAAGGGCCCGCAGCGTAACGCGCTGCTCAGGCTCGGCCTGGTCCACGCCGGCCTGATCCTGCTGATGGTGGTGGCGACAACGCTGTTCGCGCGTGACGAGCTCGCCAACTGGAAGGTCATCGAAGGTCAGGTCGATGCGGCCTCGGTGGCTTCCAATGTGCCCTGGGATGCGATCGGCGTCGCCACCCTGCTCTACACGCCGATCCTGATGCTGACCTGGTTCTCTCCGCAGCTCGTGGCGTGGCATCGCCAGCCGCTCGGCAAGGCGATGTTCTTCTCGTTATTCGCCTGCTGGCGCAATCGCTGGCCCTTTCTCGTGCTCGGCCTCGCGGTCGGCGCCTTGGTCCTTGCCGTGTCGTGGGTCGCGTCGATGCTGATGAACCTGCTCGGGGTATCGCCCGCGCTCGGCTCGATGCTGCTGGCGCCGATCGCGCTGGTGCTGACCAGCGTCGCGTACTCAACCCAGTATCCGATCTACCGCGCGGTCCTGGAACCGCGCTCGGTGACTTCACCGCCGGCGGAGCCGCCGACCATGTAGCGCGGCGGATGTACGGGAGTCGGGCGCTCCTCGTGTACGCGACCGCAGGCGGTCGCACGTGCACTCGGAGCGGCACGCGCGCCGCGCCTAACGCGCGCGCTTGAATCAGTCGGCTGCGCTCCGGAGCGGCCGCGCGCTCCGCCGACATTCAACTGCACGGCACTCCCCCTGCCCCCTCGCCGCGCGAGGGGGAAGTTGCGCTCCTCCCTGCGCCCTCCTCGCCCGGCGAGGAGGGAAAGGCAGGCCTGGCACTATGAGGTGCATCGCGGGGTGGAGTGTCTGGGGTTGTCCCTCGGCGTAGCGCGCGGCCGCTCCGGAGCGCAGCTGACTGACTTGGCGTTCCGCCGAGGGTGCACGTGCGATCGGCAAAGCCGATCGCGTACACCCGAGGCGAGCGCGGCTTAGGCCGGCGTCAGCTTGGCCACCGCCAGCGCCAGCCACTTCACACCGAGCGGCCCGAAGTTCACCTGGGCACGAGCATCGTCGCCGCTGCCTTCGAGGTTGATGACCACGCCCTCGCCGAAGCGCGCGTGGCGCACCGCCTGACCGACGCGCACGCCATGCGAAGGGGCCGAGCGCGCCGGCGGCGCGCTGGCTACGGAAGGCCGCACGCCGGCATCGTGCCACTGCCCGAACCGTCCACCACCGGCACCGGCCGCGGCCCGCGGCGTCAGCCACCGCACCGCATTTTCCGGCAACTCCTCGAGGAAGCGCGACCTGATGCCGTAGCGCGTCTGGCCGTGCAACAGCCGGCTCTGCGCAAAGCTGACGTACAGCCGCCGTCGCGCGCGGGTGATCGCGACGTACATCAGACGACGCTCCTCTTCGAGCCCGTCCAGCTCCGTCAGGCTGTTCTCGTGCGGGAACAGGCCCTCCTCGAGTCCGGTGATGAATACGGCGAAGAATTCCAGCCCCTTGGCGGCATGCACCGTCATCAGCTGCAGCGCGTCCTGGCCCGCTTCGGCCTGGTTGTCGCCCGCTTCAAGCGACGCATGCGACAGGAAACCCGCGAGCGGCGATGGAATCGCGGCCTCGGTCTCGCCCTGCGTCCCGGGTGCGTCGGCGACGTAGCCTTCCTCCTGCACGAAGGCAGCGGCCGCGTTCACCAGCTCGTTCAGGTTCTCGATGCGCTCCTGGCCTTCCCTCTCTGTCTGGTAGTGCGGAATCAGGCCGCTGCGCTGGACAACGACATCGACGATTTCCGACAGCGACAGGCTCGCGGTTTCGAAGCGCAGGCTGTCGACCAGCTTCACGAATCCGCCGAGATTAGTCCCGGCCTTGCCGGTCATGCTGCCCACCGCGGCATACAGGCTGCTTGCGCCGGGGCGTGCGGCATCGGCAAGCTGCTCCAGAGTGCGCGCACCGATGCCACGCGGCGGAAAGTTCACGACGCGCAGAAATGCGGTGTCATCCGCCGGATTCTCGATCAGCCTCAGGTACGCAAGCGCGTGCTTGATCTCGGCGCGCTCGAAGAAGCGCAGTCCGCCATAGACGCGGTACGGGATGCCGCCGTTGAAGAGGGCATGCTCGATCACACGGGACTGCGCGTTCGAGCGGTACAGCACCGCGATCTCGGCGCGCGCGTGACCTTCGGCGATCAGACCCTTGACCTCGTCGACCAGCCAGGCGGCCTCGTAGCCGTCGGTCTGCGCCTCGTAGATGCGCACCGGCTCGCCCTCGCCGGCGTCGGTCCACAGTTCCTTGCCGAGGCGGCGCGCGTTGTTCGCGATCAGCGCGTTGGCCGCGTTCAGGATGTGGCCGACCGAGCGGTAGTTCTGCTCGAGCTTGATCAGGTTCTGCACCCGGAACTCGCGCTCGAAGTCAGCCATGTTGCCGACGTTGGCGCCGCGGAACGCATAGATCGACTGGTCGTCGTCGCCGACCGCGAATATGGTGTTCTTCCCTCCGGCGAGCAGCTTCAGCCACGCGTACTGCAGCTTGTTCGTATCCTGGAACTCGTCGACGAGGATGTGACGGAAGCGGTCCTGGTAGTGCTGCCGCAGGATCTCGTTGCGGTCGAGCAGTTCGTAACAGCGCAGCAGCAGTTCCGAGAAGTCGCACACGCCCTCGCGATTGCACTGCGCGTCGTACGTCGAATAGAGCTCGACAAACTTGCGGTTGTAGTCGTCGTTGACCTCGACATCCTTCGCGCGGAGACCGGCTTCCTTGGAGCTGTTGATGAAGAGCTGCAGGTTGCGCGGCGGATAGCGCTCGTCGTCGATGTTGTTGGCCTTCAGCAGCCGTTTGATCGCGCCCAGCTGGTCCGCCGAATCGAGAATCTGGAACGTCGAGGGCAGCCCCGCATCGCGGTGATGTGCGCGCAGCAACCGATTGCACAGGCCATGGAAAGTGCCGATCCACATGCCGCGCGTGTTGATCGGCAGCATCGCCGAAAGCCGCGTCAGCATTTCCTTCGCCGCCTTGTTGGTGAAGGTCACCGCCAGCACGCCCTGCGGCGACAGCTGGCCGGTCTGGATCAGCCAGGCGATACGCGTCGTCAACACGCGCGTCTTGCCACTGCCGGCACCGGCGAGGATCAGGGCGGACTGGTTCGGAAGCGTGACGGCAGCAAGTTGCTGCTCGTTGAGGTTCTGCAGCAGATTCATGAGCGGTCAGGAGTGTAGCGGCCCCTATAATCGCTCCCTCGAATCAGACACTTAGACGTGCAATGGAACCGAAGTACGACCCGCAGGCGGTGGAAGCGGCAGCGCAATCTCACTGGGAGCGCATCCAGGCCTACCGAGCGGTCGAGCACGTCAACGATGCGCAGGGGCAGCCCAAGCCCAAGTTCTACGTGTGTTCGATGCTGCCCTACCCAAGCGGCAAGCTGCACATGGGGCACGTGCGCAACTACACGCTGAACGACGTGATGTACCGAATCCTGCGGATGCGCGGGTACAACGTGATGACGCCGATGGGCTGGGATGCCTTTGGCCTTCCGGCGGAGAACGCGGCGATCGACAAGAAAGTGGCGCCGGCCGAGTGGACCTACGGCAACATCGCCGAGATGAAGGCACAGATGCAGCCGCTGGGGCTGGCCTTCGACTGGTCGCGCGAGCTCGCCACCTGCAAGCCCGACTACTACAAGTGGAACCAGTGGATGTTCCTCAGGATGCTCGAAAAGGGCATCGCCTATCGCAAGACGCAGGTCGTCAACTGGGACCCGGTCGACCAGACCGTTCTCGCCAACGAGCAGGTGGTCGACGGCCGCGGCTGGCGCTCCAACGCGATCATCGAGAAGCGCGAGATCCCCGGCTACTACCTGGGCATCACCCAGTACGCCGAGGAACTGCTCACCGACCTCGAGCGGCTCGAGTGGCCGCCACAAGTTAGGGCGATGCAGGAGAACTGGATCGGCAAGAGCGTCGGTGTCAACTTCGGATTCCCTTACGAACTCGACGGCGAGAGCAAGCTGCTGCGCGTATTCACAACGCGCGCCGACACGATCATGGGCGTGACCTTCATGGCCATCGCGGCCGAGCATCCGCTCGCTGCGAGACTGGCACAGGGACGGGCCAACATCGCTGCCTTCATTGACGAGTGCAATAAGGGCAGCCACGCGGAAGCCGAACTCGCGACGATGGAAAAGAAGGGCGTCGCCACCGGGTTCTCGGTGACTCACCCGCTGACCGGCGCCGAGGTGCCGGTGTGGATCGGCAACTACGTGCTGATGGGCTACGGCGAGGGCGCAGTGATGGGCGTGCCGGCGCACGACGAGCGCGACTTCGCGTTCGCGAAGAAGTACGGCCTGCCGATCCAACAGGTGATCGGCGTGCCGGGCGAGGTGTTCTCGCTCGACGGCTGGCAGGAGTGGTACGCCGACAAGCAGCGCGGCACCTGCGTGCATTCAGGCAAGTACGACGGTCTCGACTACAACGCAGCCACCGATGCGATCGCGGCCGACCTGAAGACCAAGGGACTCGGCGACAAGCAGGTGCAGTACCGGCTGCGCGACTGGGGCATCTCGCGCCAGCGCTACTGGGGGACGCCGATCCCGATCATCCACTGCGAGTCCTGCGGCGCGGTACCGGTGCCGGAGCAGGACCTGCCTGTCGTGTTGCCCGAAGGCCTGATCCCGGACGGCAGTGGCAGTCCGCTGGCCAGGTACGAACCATTCCTGAAGTGTTCGTGCCCCACCTGCGGCAAGCCCGCGCGGCGCGAGACCGACACGATGGACACTTTCGTCGACTCGTCCTGGTACTACATGCGCTACTGCTCGCCAGACAGCGCAAACGCGATGGTCGACGCGCGCAACGACTACTGGATGCCGATGGACCAGTACATCGGCGGCATCGAGCACGCGGTGCTGCACCTGCTGTACGCGCGCTTCTGGACCAAGGTGATGCGCGACCTGGGACTAGTGAAATTCGACGAGCCGTTCAACCGCCTGTTCACGCAGGGCATGCTGACTCACGACTGCTACTACCGCGAGGACGCCGCGGGCAAGAAACGGTGGTTCTACCCGGCGGAGATCGACATCGAGTACGACGACAAGGGCCGGCCGGTCAAGGTGACGGCGCGCGAGGACGGCCAGCCGGTCGCCTACGGTGGCACCGAGAAGATGTCGAAGAGCAAGAACAACGTCGTCGAGCCGCGCGACATCATCGGCAAGTTCGGCGCCGATACCGCCCGCGCCTTCGTGATGTTCGCCGGCCCGCCGGACCAGAGCGCTGCCTGGAGCAACTCGGGCGCCGAAGGCACCTACCGTTTCCTGCGTCGCCTGTGGAACTTCTGCAGCGAGCGGCAGGAGGCGTTCAAGTCGCCGGTCCCGCTCGACGCTGCCACGCTGCCGCCGGCCGCCAAGGCGCTGCGACATGACATCCACGCCCACCTGAAGCAGGCAGATTTCGACTACGAGCGCCTGCAGTACAACACGGTCGTTTCGGCGGCAATGAAGATGCTGAACGCCCTGGAAGATGCCAGGCTCGGCGCGACATCGGCGGAAACGTCAGTGCTGCAGGAGAGCGTTGGCATCCTGTTGCGTGCGCTCTACCCGATCGCGCCACACATCACGCACGCGCTGTGGAATGACCTCGGCTACGCCGGGCAGACCGCGAGCGAGATCATCGACTCCCCATGGCCGCAGCCCGATCCGGCGGCGCTCGAGCAGGACGAGATCGAGCTCGTAGTTCAGGTCAACGGCAAGCTGCGCGCGTCGATCCGCGTGCCGGCCGCAGCCGACAAGGGGGCGATCGAGAAGGCTGCTATCGGCGATGCCAACGTGCAGAGATTCGTTGCCGGCCAGGCTGTGAAACGTATCGTCGTGGTGCCAGGCAAGCTGGTCAACGTGGTGGTGTGATGCGTCGGCGCCTGCTCCTCGCGCTCGCGGGCCTGCCGCTGGCGGCATGCGGGTTCCGGCTGCGCGGCACACAGCACCTTCCGGTCGACACGATCTACCTGGCGCTGCCCGTGAACTCGGCGATCGGCGCCGACATATCGCGGCTGCTGCGTTCGTCGACGAACGTGCAGATCGTCACCGACCGCAAGGAAGCGCAGGCGATCTTCGAACTGCTGGGCGAGAACCGCGAACGTGAGGTGCTGGCGATCAACGCACAGGGCCGCGCCACCGAATACCAGCTGCGATTGCGTATCCGCTTCCGGGTACTCGACAAGGACGCGCTCGAACTGATCGAACCGACGGATCTCCTCGCGCGTCGCGACATCACGTTCAACGAGTCGGACCTCCTGGCGAAGGAATCCGAGGAAGGACTGCTGTACCGCGACATGCAGAACGACCTGGTGCGGCAGATGGTGAGCCGCCTTGCCGGCATACGGACCGAAACCGGCTGATCCCATGCAAACGAAGGGGGATGGCCTGCCTGCGCTGCTTGCACGGGCCGAGCGCGACCGGACGATGCCGCCATTGATTACGGTGAGCAGTGATGAGGCCCTGCTTGCGCTCGAGGCGCAGGACGCGATCCGGAGCACTGCGCGCAGCCTCGGCTACAGCGAACGCGAAGTGCTGAACACCGATGCGCGCTTCGACTGGTCGCGACTGGCGCAGGCCACGCAGGGCATGTCGCTGTTTGCCGAGCGCCGCATCGTCGACGTGCGGGTGCCGACCGGCAAGCCCGGCGTCGCCGGCGCAGCCGCCCTTGAAGCGCTGTCGCAGTCACCACCGGATGACAGCCTGGTGCTGTTCAGCCTGCCGCGGCTCGATCGCAAGACTCGCGAGACACGCTGGGCCAGTGCACTCGCCCACGCCGGCCTCTGGGTCGACATCGATGCCGTGGATCGTGCGCGGCTGCCGCAGTGGATCGGCCAGCGACTGGGGCGCCAGCAGCAGCGGGCCTCGGCGGATGCGCTCGAGTTCATAGCCGAGCGGGTCGAAGGCAACCTGCTGGCGGCGCACCAGGAGATCGCGAAGCTCGCCCTGCTGTACCCGGCCGGCGAGCTGATGGTAGATCAGGTGCGCGACGCCGTGCTCAACGTCGCGCGCTACGACATCTTCCAGTTGCAGGCGGCGATGATCGGCGGCGATGCGGCACGCGTGGCGAAGACCATGTCCGGCCTGCGCGCCGAGGGTGAGGCGATTCCGCTGGTGGTCTGGGCGATTTCCGAGGAGTTGCGGACGCTGGCCCGCGTGAAGTCCCAGGTGGATGCCGGCCGGCCGTTCGCAATGGCCGCGCGCGAGAATCGCGTATGGAGTCCGCGCGACCGGCTGTTCGAACGGGCCATCGGGCGAGTGGAAACTGACCGCATTGAACGCGCGCTGAGGCGGATCGCCGGTGTCGATCGCCTGGCCAAGGGCCTCCGCGCGCGCCAGGCCGACAGCGACCCTTGGCTAGAATTGACCGATCTTGCGCTCGACATCGCAAACTAGCCCGCGCCTCCCGTGAACGCTCCCGCCGACAACCGCCTCGCCCCGCGTGACAGTCCGCTGCCTACGGGAGACCGCGTGCAGTCGGCGTTCGGCGGTGACCTTGCGGCCTACATGCAGCATGTGGGCCGCACGGCGCGCGCGGTGTCGGCAACGATGGCCGCCAGCGGCACCGCCCAGCGCAACTCCGCCCTCGCCCATCTGGCGCGGCGACTGCGCGACGAATGCGAGGCCGTGCTCGCGTCAAACGCGCGTGATGTTGCCCGCGCGCGGGCGGACGGGCAGACGGCGGCGATGGTCGACCGTCTCACGCTCAGTGCAACAACGATCGAACAGATGGCCGCCGGGGTCGAGCAGGTGGCGCAACTCCCGGACCCGATCGGCGAGATCAGTGACGTGCGTCCTCAGCCCAGTGGCATCCGCGTCGGGAGGATGAGAGTGCCGCTCGGTGTCATCGGAATCATCTACGAGAGCCGACCGAACGTGACGATCGACGCTGCAGCGTTGTGCATCAAGAGCGGCAACGCGACGATCCTGCGCGGGGGCTCCGAGGCGATCGAATGCAACCGCCTGCTTGCGCGCCTGATCGGCGAAGCGCTGTCGGCCGCGGAATTGCCGGCTGAAGCCGTGCAACTCGTCGACACGATCGACCGGAGTGCCGTCGGCCTTATGGTGAAGATGCCTGAATACGTCGACATCATCGTGCCACGCGGCGGCAAGGGCCTGATCGAACGGCTGATGCAGGAGAGCCGGGTGCCGATGATCAAGCACCTCGACGGCATCTGCCATGTCTACATCGATGCCGCTGCCGACCCGGCCAAGGCGGTGCGGATCGCCGACAACGCCAAGACGCAGCGCTACGGAACCTGCAACACGATGGAAACGCTGCTGGTGGCTGCACCGATCGCGGCGCGCGTGCTGCCCGAACTCGGCCGCATCTATGCCGCCAAGGACGTTGAACTGCGCGGTGACGCAGTCGTGCAGGATCTGCTCGGTGCTGCCGGCGTTGCCTGCCGGCCGGCCCACGAGGAGGACTGGCGGACCGAGTACCTCGCGCCGATCTTGTCGATCCGGGTCGTGGCCGGCATCGACGCGGCCATCAGCCATATCAACACCTATGGCAGCAAGCACACCGATGCGATCGTCACGGAGGACTACACGGCGGCGATGCGCTTCCTGCGCGAGGTGGACTCCGCCTCGGTCATGGTGAACGCCTCGACGCGCTTTGCCGACGGGTTCGAGTACGGCCTGGGCGCCGAGATCGGCATCAGCAATGACAAGCTGCACGCGCGTGGTCCCGTCGGCCTCGAAGGGCTCACGTCGCTGAAGTACGTCGTCTTCGGCCAGGGCGAGATCCGCTGCTGAGATCCGGCCGCCTCGCGCCTGCTCCATGACTGCCTACACCTGGCTCAAGACACTGCACCTGGTGTTCGTCATCAGCTGGTTTGCCGGACTGTTCTACCTTCCCCGCATCTATGTCAACCTGGCCGATGTCGAGGATGCCCCGACGCGCGAGCGCCTGCTCACCATGGCACGCAAACTGCTCAGATTCATGACCGGGCTCGGTGTCCTCGCGGTGATCTTTGGACTGGTGTTGTGGGGCGGATACGGAGTCGGCAAATCCAGCGGCTGGATGCACGTGAAGCTTGTCCTGGTGCTGGGACTGGCCGCCTACCACGCGTACTGTGCGGTCCTGTACCAGCGCTTCGTGGCGGGCAGCAATCGCCGCACGCACGTCTGGTTTCGATGGTTCAACGAAGTGCCCGTGCTGGCGTTGTTTGCGATCGTTGCGCTCGCCGTCGGCAAACCGTTCTGAAGGCGCTGCCTGCGGAACGAACGACCGGAATAGATGATGTCTACCAACGTTTTCTACTACATGACACCCGTGTCCCCGTTCACCTACCTGGGACACGAGCGATTTCGCGAGATCTGCCGGCGTCATGGCGCGCAGGTCAACCTGCGCGTGATGGACCTCGGCAAGGTCTTCCCCGTGTCCGGTGGGCTGCCCCTGAAAGACCGCCCCCCGCAGCGGCGCGCCTATCGAATGATGGAACTGAAGCGCTGGCGCGATTACCTCGGGGTGCCACTGACTCTGGAGCCGAAGTTCTTTCCCGTCCCGGCCGAGGCTGCCGCTACGCTGATCCTCGCGGTACTGGAACGCAACGGCGTCGACTCCGCGCTGGACATTGCTGGCGACTGCCTGCGCGCGGTGTGGGCTGAGGATCGCGACATCTCATCGCGCGACACCTTGCTCGAGATCGCCCAGGCACGTGGGCTCGACGCGCAGGCGCTGGTCGCGCACGCCAGCGCAGCCGAAGTAGCGGCGCGTTACGTGATGCATTCACAGGAGGCGATTTCACGAGGAGTCTTCGGCGCACCGACCTACGTGTTCAACGATGAACTGTTCTGGGGTCAGGACCGCTTGGATTTCCTCGACCGGGCACTCTCCCGCGCCTGAGCGCTGGCGCGCAGGCGCCCTACTGATACGGCGCCGGTGACCTCCCGACTTCACAACTACTTTGCGGTCTGCCCGCGCGGCCTCGAGGCGGCGCTCGCCGACGAACTCGATGCGCTTGCTGCACAGTCGGTGCGTGCCGAGACCGGCGGCGTGGCTTTCGCCGGTTCACAGGAAACCGGTTACGCCGCCAACCTGCATTCGCGCATCGCCAGCCGGGTCCTCTGGCAGGTGGGTCGCCGGGGTTACACAAACGAACAGCACCTGTATGACGCCACCCAGGAGATCCGCTGGCAGGACCTGATGTCGGCGCAGCAGACGCTGCGCGTGGACGTCACCGCGTCGCGCTCGCCACTCACCAGCCTGGAATTCGCGATGCTGCGCATCAAGGACGGCATCGTCGACCGTCTGCGTGTCCTGACCGGCGAGAGACCGTCGATCGACCGACAGGACCCGGATGTGCGCGTGTTCGCTTACCTCGACGAACGCACCGTGACGCTGTACGTCGATCTGTCCGGCGAACCGTTGTTCAAGCGCGGCTGGCGCGCCGACAAGGGCGAGGCGCCGCTGAAGGAGAACCTGGCCGCAGGCCTGCTGGCGCTGTCCGGCTGGACTCCCGACGTGCCGCTCTACGACCCCTTCTGCGGCAGCGGCACGATCGTCATCGAGGCGGCCTCGATCGCGACCCGACGCGCCCCGGGCCTGAACCGATCCTTCGCGTTCGAACGCCTGACGACATTCGACCGGCACGCCTGGCGCCGGTTGCTGAGTCGGGCACAAGGCGACGTGGACGACGCCGTCGATACGAAGATCGCCGGCTCTGACATCTCCACCCGTGTCATCGAGCAGGCACGCATCAACGCCGGGCTCGCGGGACTCGGGTCGCTTCTTGCAGACGGCCGACTGCACCTGACCGCTGCCGATGCGCGACTGGCGGAGCCCCCGGCCGAGCACGGCATGATCATCTCCAACCCGCCGTACGGTGAGCAGAGTGCACCGCGCTCCACCAGCGTGCCGAAGATGATGGGCGAGGTGGGCGATCGCCTCAAGTCGGCCTTCCCTGGCTGGCACGCCTGGTTCCTCACCGCCGACCGCCAGCTGCCGCGCCAGATGCGTCTGGCCGAGACCCGCAAGCCGGTGCTCTACAACGGTGCGCTGGAGTGCCGGTTCTTCCGGTTCGAGCTGGTGGGGGGGCAGTATCGGCCGCGCGCCGGCGCCGCTGACTAGCGTTCGACCAAGCCGCGCTTAGTCGGTACGAGGTCTTCAATCACGTCTTGTGTGAATTTGCGGGCGGTGCAATGCTGCGCATGCCTACCAGCGCATGCCGAATCTTCACTTTAGGCGTCACGCGCGGCCCGCTCAAAATCGGGCAGCACTGAATGGTGAGGAAGCACGTGGCGCTGGCAGACGTACCGTTTGCAAATGGCATCGGATTTCGGACTAGACCGAGGTCGTCGGCTGGCCCTGAACCGCGAAGGACCGATGTGATTACGGACAGTCTGCCGCCGGTTAATGCGGGACTCGAATTGCCGAGTCGCCGCGCTGTCGTCTTGGTCGTTGACCTCGTGGAATCGGTTCGTCTCATGGAACTCGACGAGCGGGGTGTCATCAGCCGTTGGCAGGCGTTCATCGCTCATGTCCAGGAGGTCGTTCTGCCCTCGACTGCGGGCCGCCTCGTCAAGAGCTTGGGCGATGGTCTGATGATCGAGTTCGGGGACGCACGTCAAGCCGTCAAGGCCGCTTCCGCCATGCACGACTGGATGGCGACCCTGTGCGAGCCTTTGACAGATGGAAGCAGGATGTCTTTGCGGGCAGGACTGCATGCATCAAACATCTTCGACTCAAAGATCGACATTTACGGCGTCGGCGTCAACCTCGCAGCACGGGTAGCGGCACTAGCCGAGGGTGGTGAAACAGTCGCAACAGTTCAAGCGCGCGACCTTCTGAGCGACACCTTGGACGCCGACGTTGAGGACCTCGGAGACTGCCACCTTAAGCATGTCGAGCGCACGGTGCGCGTCTACCGACTCGGACCAGCGCGACAAACTGACAGCCTCCCAAGCCGGGACAGCTACGTCGCGCAGTTATGCGTATCACTCGCGGTGATTCCGTTTGCGGACCTGCTCTCTACGACGCCGTCCGCAGGCATTGGGGACATCATCGCGGACGGCGTCATCGCACAGCTCTCGCAGTCACCTGGCCTTCACGTCGTTTCGCGGCTCTCGACCGTGCACTTCCGCGACAGGCAGACATCGCTGAACGAAATTTCGACCCGACTCGGAGTTCGATACGCGGTGTCGGGTTCCCACACTGTGTCCGGTAGTCACGTGCTGATCTCTGCAGAGCTATCGGACACCTTGACGGGGCACGTGGTGTGGTCCGGGCGGATGCATGGCGAGTGGCGCGATCTGCTCACACTCGACAGTCAGCTCATTCACGAGCTGGCTGACACGGTGCACAAGAAGATACTCGAGACTGCAGTCTCCAAGGCGGTAGTCTGCCCGTTGCCATCGCTAAACAGCTATGAGTTGTTCCTGGGCGGCATTGCGATGATGCATCGCGCGAACCCTGACGAATTCGCGACAAGCCGACGCCTGTTGGAGTCTCTGACCGAGCGCCATCGCCGCATTGCGTTGCCATACGCGTGGCTGGGCAAGTGGTATGTGCTTCGATCCATACAGGGCGCCCCCGTCGCCGACATGGCGCAGGCGGCGTCCCTTGCACTGGAACGCACGCATCGCGCGCTCGACCTGGAGCCTTCAAGCGCGCTGGCACTGGCGATCGAAGGATTCGTCTACTGCCACCTGAAGAAGGACCTGGCGACAGCGGACATGCGACTGCAGGAAGCCTGCATAGTCAATCCTAGTGAAGGCTTCGCCTGGCTGTTTCTCGCCGTGCTGCGCGCGTTCAAGGGCGACTCGGCAGCCGCGCTAGAGGCGGGGCACCGCGCACTCGCGCTGTCTCCGATGGACCCGTTGCGCTACTACTACGAGTCTCTGATGGCATCGTGCGAGTTCAGTGCCGGCCGGTACGAAGAAGCAGTCCGATGGTGCGAAGCTTCGCGGCGCCGCAACCGACAGCACTTGTCGACGTTGCGCATGCTCATTACTGCGAACGCAGCGCTCGGGCGCGATGAGCAAGCTCGCGCAGCAGCGTCCGAGCTGCACAGAATCAGACCGGACTACACCGTTGCGGCCTATGAGGCGCATTCCGTGGCCGCTCTCTACCCGTTTGGACAGCAAGTCGCGAAGGCGATGCGAGGGGCCGGCGTTCCGTGAGCCCCATGGGGGAGTGCCAACCGTCATTCCACTTACGGACCATCATTTCAGGAGAAGAACATGGCAGCGCTTGGAGGCACGGGGGGAACTGGAGGCACTGGGGGAACCGGAGGAACCGGAGGAACTGGGGGAACCGGAGGAACTGGGGGAACCGGAGGCTCTGGCACGTTAATGGACGAATGGGCCAACCCGCTATTCGCGAGCGCCCTGATGTCGAGTCGTGATGGAACGTTCGATCGCGACAAGCACGCGAGCTTCCTGAAGAACGGCGGTGCGCCCCCAACTCTGGACAGCGCAGACGCGCTTGTCCGCTGGGATCCTTGGGTGCGGATCAACCTCGGAGTCACGGAACTCACAAGCAAGCTGGACTACACGGCTTCGACGCCGGATACGTACACCGTTTCATGCAGAGACGGCAATCAGGACCTTGTCGAGTTGAAGCGACCCGGTCTAGCATTTTTTGTAGACCAGCTGCCTTTCGTCCAAAGCTGGGCCGAACTGCGCGATGAACGCGCCCTGGAAATTCTCGCCCAGATCGACAATCAGTTCGCATTCATTGCAGCCGTCAGCGGCCTGAACGTTGCGCGAAAGAAGTGGACGATGGAGTGGCTGACGATAGCCATCCAATTCACAATTGCAGTCGAGTCGAAGTTCAAGCACGCCTTCGCTTGCTATCGACCGGTGGACCTTTCGCCGCAGGTTCAGCCCATCATCACAACGCCAGGTCACAGCACCTACCCGATGGGCCATGCCGCGCAGGCCTTTGCGACGGTGGTCGCTTTGTGCGGACTACTGAAGATCAAGAAGACGGACGCGGCTTACAAACAACTCTATCTGCAAGCCAGACGAATCAGTGTCAATAGGACCGTAGCCGGTGTTCACTTTCCGATCGACGCTCCCGCGGGGCAGGCGCTCGGGTTTTCGCTGGGTGAGTTCTTTCTGTTTGCTAGCGGCATCACGACAGGCAATTGCTTCGACAGGACATTCGTCCCGACAGGAGCCGGGGACGACGCCAAGAACGACTACCTCGGCGACGGATCCGAGAATCCATTCGGATGCACGACGGGAAGCACCTCAGTCACGGTGAACAAGTCGCTCTATCTTGAAAAGGTGGCGGAGTTGGCCGCAGCGGAGTGGGACATCTAAGGAGCCACCATGGGAACGTCCAAGGGAGAAGGCTTTGTGCCGCATGACGACTATTTGGATTGGGGGCTCGCCACAGAATTCAGGTTCCTGCCTGGTGGCGCCCGGGCGGCCAAGTCGAAATCGGTGGGCCTGTTGATTCAATGGAAGTCGCCTGCGGATGCGAAAAAGGCCCGCTCGATTGCAGATTCTCATGGCGTTGTCGTACCGGAGGTCTACGCCGGCGGAAAGATGTCAAAGGTCAGACAAGTCTGGTCGGTATCGGTCCCGGTCGAAAACGCAGCTGCGTTCGTCCAGGCCGCGAATCCGCTTGCCACGCTCATGGAGCTAAGCACCCCGGTAAGCGGTCCTGTCAGTCAGCCCAGGGTGGCACTAGAAGGACTGAAGTCGGACTCGAAAATCCTGGCCGCGGTGCTCGACGACGGTTGTGCCTTTGCGAACAGCAGGTTCCTGTCGAATGGCGGTCCACGCACTCTGTGGCTGTGGAATCAGGATCCCGAGGCGATAGGGTTTCCACTTGACGTCGTCTCTGGCCCGTCACCCGCATGCGATTTCAACTACGGCGGACAATGGTCCCAACAGGACCTCAAGACGTTGATCACACAGAAGAAATCGCAGGAACTCGTCTATTCAGCGGCAGGGCTGGCCGGATTGCGGCGCGCAGCGGCGCATGGAGCACATGTGACGGACCTGCTGTGCGGAGCGGAGGATTGGCAGTTCGTCTTCGTGCAGTTTCCGTTGGCGGCGATCGATGATCCATCAGGCCTCTGGCTCAAGCGTTACGCACTGGACGGCCTGATGTACATCATGGAGTGCATTGGAGCTCAGACAAAGACAATCGTGGTCAATCTCAGCTGGGGTCCTCAGACCGGACCGCACGATGGCACGTCGATCCTAGAAGTCGCTATCGACGACCTCGTAGCCGATCAGAAAGCGCTCGGCAATGACCTGTTCGTCTCACTGGCAGCTGGCAATTCCTACAGTTCCCGCGCTCATGCGCAGGTCGACTACCTGGGCGGCGGCAGTCTGAGTTGGATGGTGCCGCCGGATGGACGAACGCCAGCCTTTCTGGAGATCTGGTGGCCGAATGGAATTGCACCGGCTGATGCGAGACTGCGTGTCGCTCCTCCGGGCAGCACTGCGGTCGATATCTTGCCCGGTCAACCTTGGGCGCAGACCAACTGGTATGCCCGCCTGAGAAAGGTGGGTAACTCAACGAAGGCGCTGCTCGTCGTGCATCCGACAGAGGACCGCGACCCCACCTTCCGCGGACAGCATGGCAAGTGGACAGTCGAGTTCAAGCCGGGCCGGGCCAATGTCAAGGGAGATATCCACGTTTACCTTGCGCGCGCCGACCACAACATGGGAGCGCGCCGCCGAGCAAAGGCCAGTTATCTGACCGATGCCGCGCTCGCGGTGAGCCGCTTCGTGCCACCTGACAAGCGCTTCGATGAAGCAGCGGGTTCGGTGATCCGACGCGAAGGGACGCTGAATGGAATTGCAACCGGAGCAAAGTCAATCGTTGCCGCCGGTTACAGGTTCAGCGATGCAAGCGTCGCACCGTACTCTTCTTCGGGCCCCACGCGAGGTCCGCGCACCGGACCTGACAACGCTTGCGTCACCGACCGATCTGCAGCAGTTGCGGGCGTCCGTGCAACGGGCGTGCGAAGCGGCACGACCGTTCGACTGATGGGAACCAGCATGGCTGCGCCGCAGCTCGCCCGGGAGCTTGCAAATACATCAAAAGCGATCGCTCCGGGGCCCAATCTGCCCCACCGCATCGGCGCGGGCCGGCTAAAACCGGCCAAGGATCTTCTTCATAAGGAGTAGCTGGCCCCGCACGCCTCGTCCCATCAGAGGCAATTGCTGCTTGATGTGGCACAGCCGGCGCTACGCTGCCAGCGCCCTCTCGATGTCCTTCTCGAGATCCTCCGGCTTTGTCGTCGGCGCATAGCGCTCGATCACCTCGCCGTCCTTGCCGATCAGGAACTTGGTGAAGTTCCACTTGATGCCCTCGCTGCCGAGCAAGCCCTTCTTCGTCGTCGTCAGGTACTTGAACAGCGGATGCGCGGCAGTCGCCGTTGACGTCGATCTTGGAGAACATCGGAAACGTGACGCCGTAGTTCATCTCGCAGAACTCGGCGATCTCGCTCTCGGGGCCGGGCTCTTGCTGGCCGAACTGGTTGCTCGGAAATCCGAGCACTGCGAAGCCCTTGTCCTTGAACTTCTTGTAGATCGCCTCGAGCCCCTTGTACTGGGGCGTGAAGCCACACTTGCTGGCGGTGTTCACCACCAGCAGCACCTTGCCCTTGTAGTCAGAGAGTTTGCGTGATTTGCCGTCGATGGTCTTGGCGCTGAAGTCGTAGACCGTGGTCATGGCTGGCCCCTGAAGGTGGGAGACACAAAGTGTAGCGGCGCACCCCGGACCAAATGAAAACGGGGCGCCGAGCGCCCCGTTGTCGACTCGCTGCCGGCTACCCGGTCAGTCCGAGGTGCTCGATGCCCTTGTGGATGCCGGCGACCCCGCCCGACAGCTTGCTGTTGAGCTTGATCTGCAGACGCAGGTCGTTGACCGAGTCGGCGTTGCGCAGCGCGTCTTCGTAGGAAACCTGCTCGCGCTCGTGCAGGTCGAACAGCGACTGGTCGAAGGTCTGCATGCCCTGCTCGCGCGAACGCTTCATCACTTCCTTGATCTCGTGCACCTCGCCCTTGAAGACCAGCTCGGAGACCAGCGGGCTGTTGATCATGATCTCTACCGCCGGGATGCGCCCCTTGCGGTCCTTGAACGGGATCAGCCGCTGCGACACCATCGCGCGCAGGTTCAGTGACAGGTCCATCAGCAACTGCGCGCGCTTCTCCTCGGGAAAGAAGTTGATGATGCGGTCGAGCGCCTGGTTGGTGGAGTTGGCGTGCAGCGTGCACATCACCAGGTGACCGGTTTCGGCAAAGGCGATCGCGTGTTCCATCGTCTCGCGTTCGCGCACCTCGCCGATCAGGATGACGTCAGGCGCCTGGCGCAGCGTGTTCTTCAGCGCGACCTGCCAGGTCTCGCAGTCCACACCCACCTCGCGCTGCGTGATGATGCAGTTCTTGTGGGGATGGACGTACTCGATCGGGTCTTCGATCGTGATGATGTGGCCATTGCTGTTCTCGTTGCGGTAGCCGACCATCGCCGCCAGCGTCGTCGACTTGCCCGAGCCGGTCGCGCCCACGACGATGATGATGCCGCGCTTGGCCATCGCCAGGTCGTTGACCAAGTTCGGCAGGTTCAGTTCATCCGACGTCGGGATGTGATCGGCAATCGTGCGGAACACGATGCCGACCTTGCCCTGCTGAACGAACGCAGAGACCCGGAAGCGACCGATACCGGTCGGGTTGATCGCGAAATTGCACTCCTTGGTCTTCTCGAACTCCGACGCCTGACGATCGTTCATGATCGCGCGCACCAGCTCGCTCGTGTGCTGCGCCGTCAGCGGCTGGTTAGAGACAGGCAGCACGCGACCGTCGATCTTGAAGGCCGGCGGAAAATCCGCCGTCAGGAAGAGATCCGAGCCCTTCTTGCTGTGCAGCAGCCTCAGCAGGTCGTGGACGAATCGTGTGGCCTGGTCGCGTTCCATGGTCTCTTTCCTGCCTTAAGCGAAGTTTTCGGGCGTCTTCGCGTACTGCCGCGCCTCGCCGATCGACACGACATTACGGCGGACCAGTTCGAGCAGCGTCTGGTCCAGCGTCTGCATGCCGAACTGCTGGCCGGTCTGGATCATCGAGTACATCTGCGCAACCTTATTCTCGCGGATCAGGTTGCGGATGGCCGGCGTGCCCACCATGATTTCGTGTGCCGCCACGCGGCCATTGCCGTCCTTGACCTTGAGCAGCGTCTGGGAAATCACCGCGACCACGGACTCCGACAGCATCGCTCGAACCATTTCCTTTTCGGCCGCCGGGAACACGTCGACGACGCGGTCAATGGTCTTGGCCGCGGACGAGGTGTGCAGCGTGCCAAACACCAGGTGACCGGTTTCGGCGGCGGTCAGCGCCAGGCGGATCGTCTCCAGGTCTCGCAACTCGCCGACCAGCACCACGTCCGGGTCCTCGCGCAGCGCCGAGCGTAGGGCGTTGGAAAACGAAAGCGTATGTGGCCCGACTTCGCGCTGGTTGATGACTGACTTGCGGCTTTCGTGCACGAACTCGATCGGATCCTCGATCGTCAGGATGTGACCGTATAAGTTGTTGTTCACGTGGTCGACCATCGCGGCCAGCGTCGTCGACTTGCCGGAGCCGGTCGGACCCGTCACCAGCACCAGTCCGCGCGGCTTCAGCGAAAAGTCGGCGAACTGCCGCGGGCACTGCAGTTCCTCGAGCGACAGCACCCGCGAAGGGATCGTCCGCAGGACGGCGGCCGCTCCACGGTCCTGGTTGAACGCGTTGACCCGGAAGCGCGCCAGACCGGGCAGGTCGAACGAGAAGTCGGTCTCCAGGTTCTCGTCGTACTGCTTGCGCTGCGAGTCGTTCATGATGTCGTAGATCATGCCGTGGACATCCTTGTGCTCGAGCGGCGGCAGGTTGATGCGCCTGACATCGCCATGCACGCGGATCATCGGCGGCAGGCCGGCCGACAGGTGCAGGTCGGACGCCTTGTTTTTGACGGAGAATGCGAGCAGTTCTGAGATGTCCATGGCGGAACGCGGGTGCTCCAGGGCGAGTCGTCGGCCCGTCCCGAAGTGGGCACGGGCTTTCAAAGGGGCTAGCGTAGGCCTCGCCAGCGCCGGCGGAACAGCAAAAAAGCCAGAAAAAATAAGTCTCTAGCGGCTTTGCGATCGATTATGTCCAGGTTGCGAGAAACCTTGCAAGCCAATTTGCAGGGGGTTCACGAGCGCATTACCAAGGCTGCGCGAGGCGCCGGACGTGCTCCAGACACGATCACGCTGGTCGCGGTCAGCAAAGCGTTCCCGGCGGAAGCCGTCGCCACCGCGCTGGCCTGCGGCCAGACCGACTTTGGCGAGAACTACGTCCAGGAAGCGGTCGAGAAGATCGCCCGGGTCCGGGACCTGGCTCCCGTCACAGCGCCGACGTGGCATTTCATCGGCCCGATCCAGAGCAACAAGACGCGATGGATCGCCGAGCACTTCGACTGGGTGCAGTCGGTCGACCGCCTGAAGATCGCGGAACGCCTGTCGCAGCAGCGGCCGGCCGAACGGACGCTGCTCAATGTGCTGCTGCAGGTGAATGTCAGCGGGGAGGCGACCAAGAACGGAGTCTCGCCCGCCGAGATCCAGGTGCTGGCACGGGGGGTGGCGGCGCTGCCGCGTTTGCAGCTGCGTGGTCTGATGGCGATCCCGGAACCGGAAAACGAACCCGGTCGGCAGGTCGAACCCCTGCTGCGCATGAAGCAGCTGTTTGAGGCACTCCGCCGGGACTACCCCGGCTGCGACACCCTTTCGATGGGCATGTCGGCCGACCTCGAGGCCGCGGTGGCCGCCGGTTCGACTATGGTGCGTGTCGGCACTGCGATCTTCGGTGAACGGGAAAGGAAGGCAGCGTGAAGGTGGCATTCATCGGTGGCGGCAACATGGCGCACGCAATGCTCGGCGGCATGCGTGCCGGGGGCATGGTGACGGCAGCGATGCACGTGCTCGACCCCGACACGACCAAGGGCGACGACCTGGTCCGCGACTTTGGCGTGACCGCGCATGAGCATCCCGGCGACTGGCTGCGCGACGCCGAGGTGGTCGTTCTGGCGATCAAGCCGCAGCAGGCGCGCGAGGCGGTGGCCGGCGTCGTTCCGTACCTGGGCGACCCGGTAGTGGTTTCGATCGTGGCCGGGGTGCAGGGCCGCACGCTGGCCCGCTGGCTCGGCCATCAGCGCGTCGTTCGCGCGATGCCGAACACCCCGGCGCTGATTCGCGCCGGCATCACCGGGGCTGTCGCATTGCCCGACGTATCGAAGAGCCAGCACGACAAGGCCGATCGCATCCTGCGGTCAGTCGGCGAGGTACTGTGGCTGGAGGATGAATCCTTGCTCGACCCGGTCACCGCTGTGTCCGGCAGCGGGCCCGCATACGTGTTCTATTTCATGGAGGCGCTGCAGGAAGCCGCCCACGAAATGGGATTCAACGCCGAGCAGGCCCGCAAGCTCGCCGTGGAGACCTTCGTCGGCGCCGCCCGCCTTGCGCAACAGTCGGACCAGCCCATCGCCGTACTGCGCGAGCGGGTCACCTCGAAAGGCGGCACGACAGCGGCCGCGCTGGCCCGATTCGAGCGCGACGATGTGCGGCGTCGCATCGTCGCAGCCGTACGTGCTGCTCGCGACCGTGCGGCCGAAATGGGACAGGAGTTTGATGCGGACGGTGGCGACGAACAGCGCACGCGCTGATACCGAAACCAGGCGACGCCAGTCCGATCAGCTCCCGCGCGTCGTTGGCGAGTGAAACGAAACGTGGCTGCGTCGATACACGGCCAGCGCGTGCAAGATGTCGGCTCGCCGCCGTCGCGCTGCGTCGCGCGACTCATTTCATGTAGTGCGCTAGGGTGCCGGCGAACAACGCCAGGCCGACCCAGTTGTTGTGGCGGAACGCGGCGAAGCAGCCTTCGCGGGTGCGTGCGCGGATCAGCGCATGATGGTAGAGCGCACACAGGACGCCGAAGGACCAGCCCGCGTAGTACGGCCAGCTCGCATTGATACCATAACCGACCAGCAGCATCAGCGAGAAGAAGCCGCCGTAACACGCCATCACGGCTGCTACATCCCAGCGACCGAAGAAAACGGCCGACGAGCGGATGCCCAGCTTCAGGTCGTCGTCCCGGTCCACCATGGCGTACTCGGTGTCATAGGCGACGACCCAGAACATGTTCGCGGCGAAGAACAGCCAGCCGAGCCGCGGCACCTCTCCGAGCACGGCGGCAAAGGCCATCGGGATGCCGAAGGAAAACGCCACGCCCAGATACAGCTGCGGTATCGGGAAGAATCGCTTCGCCAGCGGATACGTGCCGGCGACGGCCGCGGCGATGAGAGCCAGGCGCATCGCCGCCTCGTTCAGGAATAGCAGCAACAGGGCCGCGAGCGCGCAAAGTGCGGCGGCCACCGCCACCGCCTCCAGCGGACTCACGTCGCCGCGGGCAACCACGCGATTGGCGGTGCGCTTCACATAGCCGTCGAAGCGGAAGTCGGCCGCATCATTGATGGCGCAGCCAGCCGAGCGCATCAGGAACGTGCCGAGCACGAACACCGCGACCAGCAGTGCGCTCGGCACCCCGTCCGACGCAATCCAGAGCGCAGTGAGGGTGGGCCACAGCAGCAACAGTGTGCCGACCGGCTTGTCCAGGCGGACCAGGCTGGCGTAAAGCGGGAGACGACCGGCGGAGAGCATCGGCGTAGGCGCACTTTGCCCGGGAACCACAGGCGGGCTATCGTAACAGTCGCGACTCGTTGTTTAGCCAGAGTTCAACTAACGGAGGAGACCCATGTTCCGCAAGACTTTCGCGAAGAGTGCAACGGCTGCCGTGCTCGCGCTCGGTGCAACCGGCGCGCTGGCCCAGACCGAAGTGCACTGGTGGCACTCGATGCCTGGCGCTCTCGGGGACTGGGTCAACGGGCTGGCGGGCGGCTTCAATGCCAGCCAGCAGCAGTGCAAGGTCACGACCACCTACAAGGGCGCCTACGACGTCTCGATGACCGCAGCGATTGCCGCGTTCCGAGCCGGCAATGCGCCTCATATCCTGCAGGTCTTCGAAGTCGGCACCGCGACGATGATGGGCTCCAAAGGAGCGATCGTCCCGGTCGGAGAAGTGATGGACAAGGCCGGATACAAGTTCGACCCCAAGGTGTACGTGCCTGCGGTGACCGGCTATTACACCGCGCCCAATGGGCAAATGATGTCCTACCCGCTGAACAGCTCGACGACGGTCTTCTATTACAACAAGGACGCCTTCAGGAAAGCCGGCCTGGACCCCAACAAGCCGCCAAAGACCTGGCCCGAGGTCGCACTGGCGGCCGCGAAGCTGAAGGCCAGCGGTGAAAAGTGCCCATTCACCACGAGCTGGCAGAGCTGGACCCAGCTCGAGAGTTTCTCCACCTGGCACAACACCGAGTTCGCGACCAGGAACAACGGCTTTGGCGGCACTTCGTCGCGCCTGGCATTCAACACGCCGCTGCACGTGCGCCACATCGAGAACCTCGCCAACATGGCCAAGCAGGGCCTGTTCGTCTACAAAGGCCGCGGCAATGCGGGCGACGCGCCGTTCTACTCCGGCGAATGCATCATGAGCACGGCATCGTCGTCGGCCTACGGCAACATCAAGAAGAATGCCAAGTTCGAGTTCGGCATGTCGACCCTGCCCTATTACCCGGACGTTGCCGGCGCGCCGCAAAACACCGTGATCGGCGGCGCCAGCCTGTGGGTCATGTCGGGCAAGAAGCCGAACGAGTACAAGTGCGTTGCGGACTTCTTCAATTACCTTTCAAGGCCGGAGATCCAGGCTAAGAGCCACCAGCAGACCGGCTACCTGCCGATCACCATGGCGGCCTACGATCTGACCAGGAAGTCGGGCTTCTATGACAAGAACCCGGGCACCGACGTCCCGGTGCAGCAGATGATCGTGAAGACGACCGACAAGTCGCGCGGCATCCGCCTCGGCAATTTCGTGCAGATCCGCACGATCAACGACGAGGAGATGGAAAACATCTGGTCGGGCAAGAAGACCGTGCAGCAGGCACTGGCCGACATGATCAAGCGCGGTAACGAGCAACTGGAGCGCTTCGAGAAGACAAGCAAGTAGGCCGTGCGGCCGGCCGCGTCCGCGGCCGGCCCAGCGTACCGCTCGAATTGCGCACTTGGAAAAGCGCGCCTTCTTCCGCAGCCGCTGGCTGCCCTACGCGCTGGTAGCACCCCAGCTCGCGATCACGATCATCTTCTTCTTCTGGCCCGCCGGGCAGGCGCTCTACCAGAGCGTCCTGATACAGGACGCCTTCGGTTCCAACGTCGAGTTCGTAGGCCTCGAAAACTTTCGCGTTCTCTTCAACGATCCCGGCTACATCGCCTCGTTTCGCGTCACAGCCGTTTTCTCGCTACTGGTCGCCGGATTTGGCCTCGGCATAGCGCTGCTTCTGGCGGTCTTCGCCGACCGGCTGCTGCGCGGCGCGACGACGATCAAGACGCTGCTGATCTGGCCGTATGCGGTGGCGCCGGCGATTGCCGGCGTACTGTGGCTCTTCATGTTCAACCCAACACTCGGCGTGGTTGCGCACTGGCTCAACCGCGCCGGAGTGCACTGGGATTTCCTTCTGAATGGCCGACAGGCGCTGTCGCTGCTCGTGATGGCCGCGGTCTGGAAACAGATCAGCTACAACTTCGTCTTTTTCCTCGCCGGCCTGCAGGCGATCCCGAAGTCGCTGATCGAGGCGGCGGCGATCGATGGCGCCGGCCCATGGCGGCGCTTCTGGAGCATCGTCTTCCCGCTGTTGTCGCCAACCACCTTCTTTCTGCTGGTCGTCAACATCGTCTACGCGTTCTTTGACACGTTCGCGATCGTCGATGCCGTGACCCAGGGCGGACCGGGGCAGGAAACCTCGATCCTCGTGTACAAGGTCTACCACGACGGCTTCAAGGGGCTGGACTTCGGCGGTTCAGCCGCGCAGTCGGTCATCCTGATGACGATCGTCATCGCGCTCACCGTACTGCAGTTCCGCTTCATCGAGCGGAAAGTGAACTACTGATGGTCGAAAAGCGCCGCTGGCTTGATGTGCTGTCCTACGCGGTTGTCATCGCGGGGATCGTCGTCATTGCCTTCCCCGTGTACCTGGCCCTCATCGCGTCGACACACACGGCCGAGGCAGTCGAGGCAGCGCCGATGTCGCTGATCCCCGGTGACCTGCTGATCGACAACTACCGCAAGGTACTTTTCGAAGGCGGGGACATCGGCTCCCGGGCTCCCGTCGGCCGCATGATGCTGGTCAGCCTGACGATGGCGGTCGGCATCGCGGTCGGCAAGATCATCATCTCGCTGCTGTCGGCGTTCGCAATCGTGTACTTCCGCTTTCCGCTGAAGTACTTCTTCTTCTGGATGATCTTCATCACGCTGATGCTTCCGGTCGAGGTGCGCATCACGCCGACCTACGAGGTGATGTCCGATCTCGGACTGCTCAATACGTTCCCGGGGCTGATCATGCCGTTGATCGCCTCGGCCACCGCCACGTTCCTGTTTCGGCAGTTCTTCATGACCGTGCCGGATGAACTGGCGGAGGCGGCACGCATCGACGGCGCCGGCCCGATGCGCTTCTTCTTCACGATTCTCGTGCCCCTGTCGGTCACCAATATCGCGGCGATGTTCGTCATCCAGTTCATCTACGGCTGGAACCAGTACCTGTGGCCGCTGCTGATCACCACCAGCGAGGACATGTACCCGATCGTCATCGGCATCAAGCGCATGATCGGCGGCGGCGATGCGGCCAACGAGTGGAACCTCATCATGGCCACAGCGATCCTGGCGATGATCCCGCCGGCGATAGTCGTGCTGCTGATGCAGCGCTGGTTCATCAAGGGTCTGGTCGAGACCGAAAAGTAGAAGAACGAACAATGGCGTCGATCGAATTCCAGGATGTGCGCAAGACCTACGGCACGAACCAGGTCGTGCACGGCATCACCCTGACCGTGGCCAACGGCGAGTTCGTCGTACTGGTCGGCCCTTCGGGCTGCGGCAAGTCGACGCTGCTGCGCATGGTCGCAGGCCTGGAAGAGATCTCATCGGGCACGATCAGGATCGGCGACCGCGTCGTCAACGATCTCGAGCCCAAGGATCGCGACTGCGCGATGGTGTTCCAGAATTACGCGCTCTACCCGCACATGAGCGTGTACGAGAACATGGCTTACGGCCTGAAGATCCGCAAGCTGGCGAAGGCGGACATCGACCGGCGCGTCAACGAGGCAGCCACGATCCTCGAACTCGACGGGCTGCTGGCGCGCAAACCGCGGCAGCTGTCAGGCGGACAGCGCCAGCGCGTGGCGATGGGACGCGCGATCGTGCGCGAGCCCGCGGCGTTCCTGTTCGACGAGCCGCTGTCGAACCTCGATGCCAAGCTGCGCGTGCAGACCCGGCTCGAGATCCAGAAGCTTCACCGCCGGCTGCGGACCACCAGCCTGTACGTCACGCACGACCAGGTCGAGGCAATGACGCTGGCGCAGCGGATGATCGTGATGAATGCGGGCCGGGCCGAGCAGGTCGGCACGCCGGACGACGTCTACTCGCGGCCGGCAACGACTTTCGTCGCGAGCTTCATCGGCTCGCCGCCGATGAATCTGTTCGAGGGCCGGACCTCGGCGGACGGCCGCACCTTCACTGCCAGGGACGGCGTGCAGATCACGCTGCCGGACGCCGTCCCTGCAGTGGCGGGACGTGAACTGGTGATGGGGCTTCGCCCGGAGCATATGCAGCCCGGCGGTCGGGGTCTCGACATGCGCGTCGAGACCGTCGAGGTGCTGGGTGCGGAGCATCTCATCCACGGCATCGTTGCCGGTAACGACATCATCGTGCGCACCGGGCCGCAGGACCACCCGGCGCCGGGCTCGATGCTGACCCTTGGCTTCACTGCCAGGGCGGTCCACTGGTTCGATGCCACGACTCGGCAGCGCATCGACGCCTGACTACTCCTTGCGCCGGTATTCGCAGTTGGGCTTGGTGCACTCGCCGTAGAGGGACAGCGCGTGTTCCTGCAGCTTGAAGCCGCGCTCGGCGGCGACCTGATGTTGCCGGGCCTCGATTTCGCTGTCGACGAATTCCTCGACGCGGCCGCAGGTCAGGCACACCAGGTGGTCGTGATGCGAGCCCTCGTTGAGCTCGAACATCGCGCGCCCGGCCTCGAAGTGGTTGCGCGACAGCAACCCGGCCTGCTCGAACTGCGTCAGCACGCGGTAGACGGTGGCAAGACCGACATCGATATTCTCTGCGATGAGTGCCTTGTAGACGTCCTCAGCACTCATGTGGCGCAGTCCGTGCAGCGCCGTGCTGCGCTGGAAGATCTCCAGCACCTTCAGGCGCGGCACCGTGGCCTTGAGGCCGATGTTCTTGAGGTCGCTCGACGTTGACGTGCGATTGGGCATGACGGCAGTTGGGCACACTTCTTCAGCGGCGCCTCTGAGTATCATACGGGTTCCGCCTTCGACCCACGTCGCGCCGCCCTGTACTGATGCGCCTGCATCGCCTGATCATCCCCTGCAGCCTCACGCTGGCGCTTGCCGCCTGCGAGTCGATGTACAGCGTCAATTCCAGCGTCAAGGGTGGCGTGTCATCGGCGCTGTCGTGGGCACCGACATTCCTGGGCCCCTACCGGCCTGATGTGCACCAGGGCAACATCATTACCAAGGAAATGGTCGACCAGCTGCGCATCGGCATGACGCGCGACCAGGTTCGCTTCATGCTGGGTACCCCGCTGCTGACCAACGAGTTCCGCAAAGACCGGGTCGACTACATCTATCTACCTGAATCCGCGCCGCGGTGAGGTGCAGATCCGGCGCCTGACGCTGCTCTTTGCGGATAACCGGCTGGAGAAGTTCACGGCCGACCCGATGCCCCCGGACGCTGAAGCTGACGCACTGATCCTCGGCCCGACCGCCCGGCGCGTGGCGCGTCCTTCGCAGCAGCCCGCGATTCCGATGCCGGATGTATCGACGCCGGGCCCGGGCTCGCAGACCATTCCAGGCACCCAGTCACCTGAATAGCGATTGCGCTCGCCACAGCTCGTCACCCGCCCTCATCCATGAAAGTCGCAATTGCCGGCGCCTCCGGTCGCATGGGCCAGATGCTGATCGAGGCCACCCTCGCGCAGCACGATTTCACGCTCGCGGCGGCGCTGGATCGCCCGGGCAGTGCCGTGCTTGGACGCGACTGCGCCGAGACCCTCGGCCGCTCGACCGGCGTGCGCGTGGCCTCAGACCTGGCGACGCTGGCGGGCAGCGATGTACTGATCGATTTCACGCGGCCCGAAGCGACACTGCCCACCTCGACGCCTGCGTCGCGGCAGGAGTGAAGATGGTGATCGGCACGACCGGCTTCGACGCTGCCGGCAAGAGTGCGATTCGAGCAGCCGCCGACGAAATCGCAATCGTCTTTGCGCCGAACATGAGCGTCGGCGTCAACGTCACCTTCAAGCTGGTCGAGACCGCGACCCGCATGCTCAATGACGGCTACGACATCGAGATCATCGAGGCCGCATCACCGCCACAAGGTCGACGCGCCGTCGGGCACGGCGCTGAAGATGGGAGAGATGGTGGCCGGCGCGCTTGGCCGACCGCTGGCGGAACTGGCGGTCTACGCACGCGAAGGCCATACCGGCGAACGGCGCGCCGGGTCGATCGGCTTCGCGACCATCCGCGGCGGCGACATCGTCGGCGACCATACCGTCATGTTCGCCGGTGCCGGCGAGCGCATCGAGATCACGCATCGCTCGGGCAGCCGACAGTCGTACGCCAACGGCAGCCTGCGCGCCGCCCGCTTCCTCGCCGACAAGCAACGCGGCCTGTTCGACATGTTCGACGTGCTCGGATTCTCATGATCGCCGACGGTCTGGGCTTGGCCCACTTCTGGGAACAGGCGGATGGCGTTATCCGCTTCACCGCCTACCTGCTGCTCGCAATGTCGGTCGCGAGCTGGTTCCTGATCCTGTGGAAGTCGTGGAGCTGGCTGCGCGTGCGCCGCGCCTCGCGCGAGATCGACGAGTTCTGGAACGCGCCGACGATCGATGCCGCCGTGGCCCGCCTGAAACCGGTCGACAGCGAGGGCGTGTTCGTGCCGCTCGCTGTCGGCGCGGCGAACGCGGCGACTCACCCAGCGGCGGAAAACAGCCTGGCAGGTCGGATCGATCGATCCGAGCTCATCACCCGCGCGCTGCGCCAGCGCATCAACGAAGCAGCGGGTCGACTCGAAGCCGGTCTGACGATCCTCGCCTCAGTCGGCAGCACGGCCCCATTCGTGGGACTGTTCGGCACGGTCTGGGGCATCTACCGGGCGCTGCTCAACATCGCCTCGTCGGGCCAGATCGCGATCGACAAGGTGGCAGGACCGGTCGGCGAGGCGCTCATCATGACGGCCTTTGGCCTTGCGGTGGCAATCCCCGCGGTGCTGGCCTACAACGCCTTCACGCGCGCCAACCGGCTGGTGCTCGGCCAGCTCGATGGCTTTGCGCATGATCTGCACGCCACGCTGACGACCGGCTCGCGGCTGGCAGGGAAAGCCTGATGCCCTTCGGCGGCTTCGAACGCCACGGTGGCACGCATCAGCCGATGGCCGAGATCAACGTCACGCCGCTGGTCGATGTGATGCTGGTACTGCTGGTGATCTTCATCATCACGGCGCCACTGCTGTCGTACGCGATCAGGCTTGACCTGCCAAACGAGGCGGCACCGGCGGCAGATGTCACGCCCGCGACCATCAAGCTGTCAATCGATGCCGACGGGCTCATCTACTGGGATGCCGACGTGGTCAGCGATGACCAGCTGCGCGCGCGCCTCACCGCGGCGGGCCAGCAGTCGACAGCGCCCGAAGTGCACCTGCGCGCCGACAAGGCCACTCGCTACGAACGCATCGCCTTCGTGCTGGCGACCGCGCAACAGGCCGGATTGCTGAAGATCGGCTTCGTGACGGAGCCTGCGACGGCTGCCACCCCCGCGCGGCCGTGATACGGCTGCGCCGCTCGGCCCGGGCGCTGCTCGCGCTGGTGCTGACAGCCACCACCCAGGGGACATCGGCGGTCGTCACCGCGATGGACGATGACGGCGCGACTGTAACGCTGCCGGTTCCCGCCACGCGAATCGTCAGCCTTGCACCCCATGCGACCGAGCAGCTGTTTGCGATCGGAGCCGGCAGCTACATCGTCGGGACGACGGAGCACGCCGATTTCCCGCCAGAGGCAACGACCATCCCGCGGATAGCCCGCGCTCACAGCGTCGACCTTGAGCGCATTGCGACGCTGCGTCCCGACCTCGTCGTACTCTGGGGCAGCGGATTTCCGCCCGGCGTGATTGCGTCGATCCGGCGCCTCGGCGTACCGGTGTTCATCAGCGAGCCGCGCACGCTGGATGACGTCGCGCGATCGCTGCAGCGACTCGGCACGCTGACCGGGCGCGATGGCATGCCGGCCGCAAACGCCTTCAGCGCGAAGATCGCGTCATTGCGCGCGCAGTACGCGAATCGGAGCACCGTGCGCGTCTTCTACCAGGTGTGGGCCCAGCCCCTGATGACGCTGTCAGGCCGGCATGTGATCAGCGAAGCGATCGCGCTCTGCGGCGGCCGCAATGTGTTTGCCGACCTGGCACCGATCGCTCCCCAGGTGTCGATCGAAGCCGTGATTGCTGTCGATCCGCAGGCCATCATCACGGCGGAGCCGGGCGGAAGGCCGGGCGCAGCACTCAGCCTCTGGCAACGCTTTCCGACGCTCTCAGCAACGCGGCATGGCCAGCTTTACACCCTCGACGCCGATCGCCTGAACCGGCACGGGCCGCGCCTGCCCGAGGAAATCGAGGTGCTCTGCGCGGCAATTGAGCGGACCCGCCGCGTCGGCATCAAGTAAATTGCAGGGCTGCAGAATTGACAGAGGGACACATGAATTCACGTAGGCGTCGGATCTCGGTGCAAGCCGTCGTGGTGGTCGCCGTCGCGACCACCGTGGCGCTGATGGGCTGTAGCAAGAAGGAAGACGCGCCCACTGCACCGCCGGCCGCCGACGCGCCGACTGCGCCGACTGCTCCACCGGCCCCCCCGCCCGATCGGGAAATCAAGATCGTTGACGTCAAGCCCGACGGCGACAGTCTGAAGGCGGGGGATACCGTAAAGCTCGTGATCGGCGGCACCTACCGCGTGCCGGACCCGGGCGGTGCGATCGGCATCGTCGTGCAGGATTCGAAGAGTGCGATGCTGGCGAACAGGCTCACTGCGGTGGCTGCCGGCAGCGGCAAGTTCAACGAAACCGTGGAGTTCACGGTGCCCGCCACCGAGCGCGTTATCGTGCACGTGCCGCTCTACCTGAAGGGCGAAAGCAAGTCGACGACGGTCGCGACGCGGGAATACGCGGTCACGCCGAAATAGGTCACGACCCGCGCTCGACCCACTCGAGCACGCTTCCCCACTGCTCGAGGTCGCGCTCGACTCGGCCGGGAGCCACATCCCACAGCGTCAGGCCGTGCGCCGCCAGTTGCACGTAGTTCTGCGTGTCGCGCAGGAAGCCGAGCACCGGAATTTCCAGTTGCTCGACGAAGCGCTGCAACTGCTCGGCGGCGCGCGTGCGTGCGTCCACGCGCATGCCGAGGACACCGACCCGGCCATCGTCCTTCAGGACGCCGCGCTCAGCCAGCTTGCCAAGGAAATTCTGCGTCGCATAGATGTCGAACAGCGACGGCTGCACCGGGATGATGACCCGATCGGCCAGCTTCAGCGCGTCCTTGAGCGCATGGCCATGCAGGCCGGCCGGGGTGTCGAGCACGACATGCGTGATTCCCTTGGGCGGGCGCGCCACCTTGTCGTCGGAACGGTCCCATGACTGAATCCGCGGCAGAACGCGGGGGCGAATGGCGAGCCAGGCCTGCGCAGACTGTTGGCGGTCGAGATCACCGAGCATCGTCGCGTGTCCACGACGCGCGAAGTAACCGGCAAGATTGGTGGCTGTCGTGCTCTTGCCGACGCCGCCCTTGGGATTGGCGATCAGAATGATGGGCATCGCGGCAGTCTAGGCAAGCCCCGGCACAGTGTCACGCGGCGTGCCGGTGGACGTGGAAGAACGCCTCACCATTGGTCTCGATGCGCGAAATCGGCGTCCCGAAGAGATCCGAAAGGACGGCCGGCGTCAGCACATCCTCGGTCGGTCCGCCCAGCGTGCGACCGTCGCCCCACAGCATCAACGCGTGGGTGGCAAAGCGCGCGGCGGCATTCAGATCGTGCAGGCTCGCCACCTGCGCCCGGCCGGACAGCGCTGCCAACTCGCTGATCACCAGCGCCTGATGGCGCGGATCCTGGTGCGCGGTCGGCTCGTCGAGGAGCACCAGCGGTGTCTCCTGCGCGAGTGCCGTGGCGATGCCCACGCGCTGCCGTTCGCCGCGCGACAGGCGTCGCACATCACGGTCGGCGAGCGCCTCGCAGTCCAGGCTGGCCAGCCATCGGCGCGCCGTTGCCTCCGCGCAGACTTCGTCGCGAAACACATAGCGTGCCGTCAATACAGTGTCCAGTGCCGAGCAGGTAAAGGGGTCCACCCAGCGATCGGTCAGCAGGGCACGCTCACGCGCCAGGGCATCCGCCCGGAGCGTGCGAACGTCGCGCCCGGCGAGACGAACCGCGCCCGCGTCGACCGGACGCGCTCCGGCGATCGTCGCAAGCAGGGTCGACTTGCCGGCTCCATTGGGTCCCAGCACCGCCCAACGCTCGCCCGTCGCGATCGTCACGCTGAGCGCATGGACGAGCACGCGCTGCGGTGTTCGCAGCGTCAAGTCAACGAGCTCCAGCAGCCGGCGTTCCATCAGCGTCGCCCCAGGAACCAGAGGAATACCGGGACGCCGATCAGCGCGGTCAGAACCCCGACCGGCAGTTGCAGCGGCGCGAAAGCCGTTCGTGCGACCGTGTCGGCCACGACGACTAGCGTGCCACCAAGAAGCATCGAGGCCGGGAGCACGACGCGCTGATCGTTGCCGATCCACATGCGCACGAGATGCGGGGCGACGAACCCGACAAAGCCCACAGCCCCGCCGAGCGTGACCGCGCTCGCAGTCGCAATGGCGGCCACCAGCACCAGTCGTCGACGCGTGACGTCGACCCGCACGCCCTGCGTGTAGGCCTGCAGGTCGCCGCGCAGCATCAGATTCAGCGATCGCGCATGGCCCCGCGCGAACAGCAGCAGCACGAGGGCCAGCCCCAGAGTCAGCCCCGCGGGCCACGGATCGGTGGCACCGGAAAGGTCGCCCAGCAGCCAGAACATCATCGAGCGCAGTCGGCCATCGGGTGCGAGCGCCAGGACCAGGCTCATCAGCGCTGCCGCAAAGGAAGCGAGCATCACCCCCGTGAGGAGTACCGAGCCGGCCGCCTGCTCACCGCCACTCATGTCGGTCGAATAAAGCGACCGCCGCGCCAGCACGAACAGGATCGCCAGCGTCAGCAACGCACCGATGATCGCTGAAGCCTGGACTGCGACCGCGCCGAGCCCGAGCGCCAGCGCAGCCAGGGCGGCCACCGCGGCGCCACCGGAAATGCCGAGCACGTATGGATCGGCCAGCGGATTGCGCAGGAGCGCCTGCAACAAGGCCCCCGACAGGGCCAGAGTCGCGCCCACTGCGAACCCCGACAAAGCGCGCGGCGCCCGCAGGCCGAGCACGATGTCCGCGCCTGCCGACGTGGACCCGAGAGCCGCGCCGATCAGTTCGCGCAGAGGCAGGGTCACGCTGCCGACAGCCAGCGCCGCCACCAGGCTCGCACCGGCAGCCGCGGCCAGAACGAGGATCGCGGAGGGACTTCCTGTCCGCATGTCAGAACCGCAGGTCGACACCGAGCATCGCGATGCGCGGCGCCACGTTGTAGCCACTGATCGTCTCGTACTCGGCATCGAACAGGTTCTCGATGCGGGCGCGCAATGTCACCTCCGGGAGGACCCTCCATGTGGCCACCGCCCGCACCAGCGTGTAACTCGCGAGTTGCACGCGCTCGAACGTGTTGATGTCCAGGTCGTCGCGCGGGCCCACGACCGAGATCTCGAGTCCCGCACTCCATATGCCCGGATCGAGGGTTGCCGAGACGTTGACGATCCACGGCGCCCGCCGCAGCAGGCGTTCGCCGGTCTGGTCATTCACGGCACGCAGGACGGTGCCATTGGCTCCCAGCAGCCAGGCGCCGCTGCGCCAGGTGCCGTCGAGTTCGAGTCCTGTGACCCGCGCCTCGTCGATATTCTGTGCGCGCGAGCTCGCCGGGTCGTAAACAATGAGGTCCCGTGTGTCGGTGCGGTACACCGCTGCGCGCAACGTGGCCACCGTACCGACGAACTGCAGGCCCAGCTCTCCGCTGAAAGCCCGCTCAGGATCGAGTTCCGGGTTGCCGAAGTACGGGAAGTAAAGGTCATTGAAGCTCGGCGCCCGGAACGCGTTCGACAACTGCGCCGTCGCGCGCCATTCGTTGTTCACTTTGAAGCCATACGCCGCCAGGCCTGTGGTGGCGCTGTCGACATCCGAATAGCGATCGTGGCGCACGTTGAGCTGGAACTGGTGTGGCCCCCAGTTGCCGTTGGCCCCCGTCCAGGCACTGCCTACTGATCTTGTGTAACGCTGTGACTGGCCGCTGAAACTCGCGTCGTACGAAGTCGAATCGCCCGCCTGCCGCAGATACTCGACGCCGATCTGCGCGCGGACCGCGCGTGTCAGGTCAATCTCATTGGTCCAGGTCACGGCGAGGTTGCTGGCGTTGAACTCCCCGTTGTTGAACGACAGCGGATCACTGACAACGTTGGTGCTGCGATCGCTGCTCGCGCCAAGCGCCAGTTGGGTCGCCCAGCCCGGCGTCACGACCGTGCGGGCAAGCACGTTGGCGGCCGCGAGCTGGGACTTCTCGAGGTGCGCGGCAGCAGGCCCGTCGGCCGTGCTGTCGAACTCGGTGCGATTGCGATTGAACCAGCCGTTGACGGCCGCCAGCGAGTCGCCGTCGCGGTAAGTGGCCCCCAGCGAGGCCGACAGGTAGTCGTTTCCGTCAATGTCCGGATTCGCGCCGGGTGTAAAGGCGCTCGGGACCCCGCGTGCCGGGTTGATTGCAGAGAACGCCGCCGTCGTCCCGCCCCCCAACGCGCCGCCCAGTCGCGTGGACCCGATGTCGGTGCCGGCACTCACCCGCCCATTCGCGGTGCGACCCTGCCCGGCCTCGGTACTGACTGATACACCGCGTTCGCTGCCGGCGCGCGTGAATATCTGCACGACGCCGCCCACCGCGGAGGAGCCGTACAAACTAGAGAGGTTGCCGCGGACGATCTCGATCCGGTCGATGGCGTCGAGCGCAATACCGCCGAGCGCCGCTGCGCCGCTGGTGCCGGCATTCAGGCGCACGCCGTCAACGAGTACCAGTACCTGCGATGTGCCGGAACCGCGGAGGAACAGCGACGAAGCCGCTCCGCGACCGCCCGCCTGCGCGAACTGCACGCCGGTTTCGCGATTCAGGATGGAGACGACATCGACGGCCTGCCAGCGGTCGATGTCTCCGCGGGTGATCACCGACGTTGCAGGCAGTGCGTCATCGATCGACTGGGAAACACGCGACGGCGTGATGACGGTCGGGGGCAGTTCGGCGGATTGCTGCGCTCGCAGCGGCATCGCGATGAGCACAGCCGCGCCCGCCGCGGCCAGGCGGCCGGCGTGGGCAGGGACGTGAACCATGGGTTCTCCCGTACGCCGGCCCTCCGCCGGCAATGGTCCGTACGTGAACGAACGGGAGTGGGGCTGAGCTGGAAACGCGCTGGGGCGTCCGGCTGGCCGGCACCCCGCGGCTCGTCCTCCTGCCAAGGGCCGGTCTCCGGGCTGCAGGTTTTGCCTCGCGCCTTCCCGCGTGGTGTTCGACGCAGTGGCCTGTGCGAAGCGTGCGCAATGCGCACCTGCTTACCGTTGCGGGGGCAGCACAGGTTGGCGCGCACCTTCACACGCCTCCTGTTTCCCGTTTCACCGAAGGCATCATCCTTCGGCACCGTTGGCGACTGGCAGTCTAGCCCAGGAAAGCTGGCGGGCGCCGCCGCACTCCACAGGATCGGCCCCAAAGCGCGGTGCTACGATTCTTCGATGCTCGAAGAATTCGATCAGCTCGCCGCCAAGGTCTCGGAACTCGCGCACCTCGTGCAGTCGCTGCGCGCCGAGAACCAGCAGTTGCGGGCGCAGCTGGCGACCGCCACGGGCGAGCTCGAGGCGATGCGCATGCGTGTCGACGAAGCGAGCCGCCGCCTCGATGGCCTGATGGAACGACTGCCCACGCCATCAACCTCGACGAATGCGCCATGGAACACCTGACCGTCACGATCCTCGAGCGTGAATACCGTCTGGCCTGCACGCCGGAAGAAAAGGACGCCCTGCTCAAGTGCGCGGCCTACGTCGACGGCAAGATGCAGGCGATCCGCTCTGCTGGAAAAGTGATGGGCGCGGACCGCATTGCCGTCATGGCGGCCCTGCAGATCGCCCACGAGCTCTTCTCGGCGCGCAGCTCCGATGGCATCGAGCTCGGCGACGTCCGGCGCCGCGTGCGTGACATGCTGCAGACGTGCGAGGATGCGCTGCTGCCGCAAGAAAAACTGTTCTAGCCGTCACTTCGTCGTCTCAGGCCGACGGACCCGGCGCTACAATTCGCCCGAATACCTGCTGGCGCGCTCCGATCGGCGCGGAAGCAGAACAAGTTTCCCTGCGGTGCTCGCGCAAAGGTCGTTAGTTCCTTGAACCGATGCGCTTTGCGCAAGGTTGCTGGACTCGCGTCGTGGTGCGATCGGCACGCGTTTGCTGAACCTAAACGACGCGGACAGCGACCACCCTGAACCCATGGTTCAGGACATCCGGCCGGGCGGCACAGGCGGGGATTTAACCAGGGCCCATGCGGCAGGCGCGCGACGACAAGCGCGCCTGCCGCGGGGCCTTTTTTCGGTCGCCGCGCTGTCACCTGCCTCAACCTGCCTCCGCCTGTTGCATGAACTACTGGCTGATGAAGTCCGAGCCGGACGAGTGCTCGATCGACGACGCGCTGGCCATGCCTGCCCAGACTGTCCCATGGACCGGAGTGCGCAATTACCAGGCGCGCAACTTCATGCGTGACCACATGCGCATCGGCGATGGCGTGCTGTTCTACCACTCGAGCTGCGCGGAACCTGGCATCGCCGGGCTCGCAGAAGTCGCGAGCAAGGTCCATCCGGATCCGACGCAGTTCGACCGCAAGAGCCCCTACTGCGATGCCGCGTCGAAGCGCGAGGCGCCGCGCTGGCAGCTGGTCGACATCCGGGCGCTCAAGAAGACGCGCCTGATCCCCCTCACCGAGCTGCGCGAACATGCAGAACTGGCGGAAATGGCGGTCCTGCGCCGTGGCAACCGACTTTCGATCACCCCGGTATCGGCCGGCGAGTGGACCTTCATCAGGCGCAAGCTGTTGAAGGAGCGCAACTGATGGAACCGGTGTTCATCGTTGCGCTGCTGCTGCTCGGCTCGTTCACCGGTTTCGCGGCCGGCCTGCTCGGCATCGGCGGCGGCATGCTGATGGTGCCGTTCCTGACGCTGCTCTTTACCTGGCGCGGTTACCCGCTCGAGCACATCGTGCACATGGCAATTGCCACGTCGCTCGCCACGATCCTGTTCACGTCGCTGTCGTCGGTGCGGGCGCACCACCAACGCGGCGCGGTGTTGTGGCCGGTCGTCTGGCTGCTGGCGCCAGGAATCCTGGTCGGCTCGCTGATCGGCGCACAGATCGCCGGCCGGCTGCCGACGTTCTGGCTGTCGGTGGTCTTCGCGACCTTCGTCGGCTTCTCGGCGGTGCAGATGCTGTTCGACCGCAAGCCGCGACCGACGCGCCAGTTGCCGAAGGGTGCTGGCATGTTCGGCGCGGGCGGCGCAATCGGTCTCATATCCAGCCTCGTCGGCGCCGGAGGAGGATTCATCTCGGTGCCGTTCATGGTGTGGAGCAACGTGAAGATCCACAACGCGGTCGCAACCTCCGCCGCGCTCGGTTTCCCCATCGCTGCGGCCGGCACGATCGGCTACATCCTCGCCGGGCGCGGTGTTCCGGCGCTACCCGAGGGCACCGTGGGATTCGTCTACCTGCCGGCGCTGCTCGCGATAGCGGCCGCGAGTGTGCTGACGGCGCCACTCGGCGCGCGTGTGGCCCACTCCCTCAATACCCGGCCGTTGAAGCGCATCTTTGCGATGCTGCTGTTCCTGCTGGCTGCTTACATGGCATACAAGGGGTACAAGGCCTACTAGAGCCGACGGCTTCCCCGCCCCCGCGGCGCGCCGCATAATGGCGTGACAACAAGACGCAGCAGGCCCCCCATGACAGCGAGCGAGCAGGCGATCAGCGAAATCGGCGATCCGATGGTGCGCGAACTGGCGACGCGCGGCCAGGTGCGGACATTTCCGAAGAACGCGGTCATCATCAACGAGGGCGACCGCGGCGACAGCCTCTTTGTGATCCTCTCCGGCAAGGTCAAGGTCTACGTCTCAGACGACGAAGGCCGCGAGATGATCCTCGACATCTACGGGCCAGGCGACTACGTCGGCGAAATGGCTCTCGACGGGCGGCCGCGTTCGGCCTCAGTGATGACGCTCGAGCCGACTTCCTGTTCTGTCGTCACCCGCGATGAACTGCGCAGCGCGATCAGCGCAAATCCCGACATCGCGATGGCGCTGATCTCGACGCTGATCGACCGTGCGCGCATCGCGACCGACAACGTCAAGAACCTTGCGCTGATGGATGTCTACGGCCGGGTAGCGCGGTTGCTGCTGTCGCTAGCGAAGGAAGACGGCGGCAAGCTGGTGGTGCCCGAGCGCATGACGCAGCAGGACATCGCCGACCGGGTCGGCGCCTCGCGCGACATGATCAGCCGGATTTTCAAGGATCTGACGATCGGCGGCTATGTAACGATCGAAAACCGCACGATCACCATCCATCGCAAGCCGCCGGCGCGCTGGTAGCGCGTCATCGGACCTCGCAGGCCCGCCAGGGCTCACGCGCAGATCGGACCGCGCGGCCCCGGTTCCGTCGCCTTGAGCGCCCGGCTGTCGAATATTCCGGGTTGGACGCACGCAATAGGCGGCTGCCCCGGCTCTCCGGCCCTCCTAAATTGCGGTCATGCGCTGCGGCATGTCGTCGCAGACCCGAGACCACACGGAGACCGAGAATGATCTCAGCCCGATTCCTTGCCGACGTCGCGTTTGTGCTGTCACTCGCGGAGATAACCAGGTTTCCCACACGCAGTCCGCTGGCCCAGGCCTCTGTCCCGCAGCAGTGACCCGTCGCGGCTCAGACCGAGCTGCGCTCCTGCCCAAGACATCCTGGAGACTCCGATGAAAGATCCGATCACCGTCGTCCCTTACGACGCCGCCTGGCCTGCCCGTTTCCGCATCGAAAGCCAACTGATCCACATTGCCCTCACTGACCTCCATCCGCAGATCGAACACATCGGCAGCACGTCGGTGCAGGGTCTTTCCGCGAAACCGATCATCGACATGCTGGTCGGCGTGCGTTCGCTCGACGAATTCGAACGCCACTGCGACCGGCTGAGCCTCTACGGCTACGAGTACATCCCGGAGTACGAGCGCGCGCTGCCTGATCGGCGGTTCTTCAAACGAGTCGTGCGCGGGATCCGTACACATCACGTGCACGTGGTCGAAGTCAACGGCCTGTACTGGAAGCGGTACCTTAAGTTCCGCGACTCGCTGCGCTGCGACGCGTGGCTGGCAAAACGCTACGCCGAGCTGAAGCGGCGCCTGGCCGCACGTTTCCGCTTCGACCGCGATGCCTATACCAATGGCAAGACCGGCTTCGTCGAGGCGGTTCTGGCGGTGCCGCTCACGGAACTCCGGCGTACGCCGGAGTTCAGGCCGATGGTCGCGATGGCGGCGTGAACGTGCTCTTGTAGCGGTCGCGCAGCACGTTCTTCTGCACCTTGCCCATCGTGTTGCGCGGCAGGTCTTCAACGACGAAGACGCGCTTGGGCACCTTGTAATTGGCAATGCGCCCCTTCAGTCCGTCGATGACGGCCGTCGCGTCAAGTGCCCCGGCGCGACGGGACACGACGACGGCAGCCACAGCCTCGCCGAAGTCGGGGTGCGGCAGCCCAATGACTGCGGACTCCACGACGTTTGGCATCTCGTCGATGTAGCCCTCGATCTCCTTGGGATAGACGTTGTAGCCGCCGGAAATGATGAGGTCTTTGGAGCGGCCGATGAGGGTCAGGTAGCGGTCGGGAACCCCGGTGCCGCCGAAGTGGCCGACATCCCCGGTCCTGAACCAGCCATCGGCAGTGAACTCCTCCTTCGTCTTCGCCGGCATGCGCCAGTAACCCGAGAAAACGTTGGGGCCCCGCACCTGCACCTGGCCGATCTCGCCGCCTGGACAGGGCGTGCCGTCCTCCCGCACCACCCGTACGCCGACGTCGGGCAGCGGCACGCCGACGGTGCCGGCGATGCGCTCGCCCTGCTCGGCGAAATACGGGTTGGACACCAGCATGACAGTCTCCGACATGCCGTAGCGTTCGAGGATGCGGTGCCCCGTGCGCTGTTCGAATTCGCGATGAGTTTCCGCCAGCAACGGCGCCGAGCCGGAGATGAAAAGCCGCATGTTTGCGCAGCGAGCGCGGTCGAACGACGGCTCGGCCAGCAAGCGTGTGTAGTAGGTCGGCACGCCCATGAACACAGTTGAGCGCGGCAGCCGCTCCAGCACCTGGGCGACATCGAATTTCGCCAGCAGCAGCGTCTTGGCGCCGGCCAGCAGCGCCGCGTGAGCCGCAACGAAGAGCCCATGGACATGGAACAGCGGCAGCGTGTGCAGCAGCACGTCCTTGCGGCCGGCCGCCCGTTCGGCAGCGAACCCCCAGAACCCGTCCAGCGTCAGCGCATTGGACGCGAGGTTGGCGTGGGACAGCATCGCACCCTTGCTGCGCCCGGTCGTGCCCGACGTGTAGAGGATCGCGGCGAGGTCGTCCGGCTGCGACCATCGAGTCTCGTACGCGTCCGAATGCGGCGCCGCGGACTGCAACAGCGAACCTTCGCGCGCCTCACCCAGCGTGTGCACGTGTCGACATTTCGCCTGCTTCGCCAGCGGCGCGATCTCTCCCAGGCGCGTCGGCGTGCAGACCACCACGTCCGGCTGCGCGTCGGCGAGGAAGTACTCGATCTCGGACTTCTGGTAGGCCGTGTTAAGTGGCAGGTAAACAAGCCCGGCGCGCAGCGTCGCGAGGTACAGCATCAGGCATTCGGGTGACTTCTCCACCTGCACGGCGACGCGCGCGCCGGGTGGCAGCCCGAGCGACGTGAGCCAGTTGGCCATCCGGCCGCTGGCGTGATGCAGATCCCGCCAGCTGTACGTCAACCCGTCGGTCGTTTCAATGCAGGTTGAGTCGAGATCAGCGGGGAAGCGCCGCTCGACCAGCGCATAGAAGTTGGCGGTTGTCGTGGATCCCATGGTGCAGGCCAAGTAAGGAACGCTGGCGCGCGCTTGCGACTTCTAGCGCCCGGTGAATCGCGCAGGCCGCTTGCCGACGAATGCGGCAACTCCCTCACGATAGTCCTCGGACTCGAGGAAGCCAAAACTCTCGTCGAGTTCGTGTTCGGTGTAGCGGCCGGCGCTCGCGGCCAGGCGCCGGATATTCGCCTTGTTCTCGCGCGCAGCGCGCGGCGAGCCTGCCGCGATCCGCGTCAGGCAGTGATGCACCTCGTCCTCGAAACGGTCCGCCGGCACGGCGCGGGTGACGAGGCCGCGTGTCGCCGCTTCAGCGGCGTCCAGCAGCCGGCCTTCGAGCAGCAATTCGGACGCGACCCCCGGGCCGACGAGTCGAATCAGCGGCCCCAGTTCAGGCAGCGCGAGCGGAAAGCCGATTCGCCCTACCGGCGCACCGATGCGGGCGCTGTCGGCCGCGATGCGCAGGTCGCAGGCGACGGCCACTTCGAGACCGCCACCCACGCACACTCCTTCGATCGCGGCGACAACCGGAACACGACAGGCGCTGATCGCATCGAGCGCATTGGCGATCGTCTCGAGGTGATAGCGGCGCCCACTCGCCGCGTCGCCGCGGACTCGCTCGAATTCGTCGATATCCGCGCCAGCTGCGAAGTTGTGGCCGGCGCCACGGATCACGACGGCTCGAAGTTGCGACGGTTCGGACAGGGCCGCGAAATTGCGAGCCAGCGCCTGCCACATCGATTCGCTGATGGCATTCAGCTTGCCGGGCGAATCGAGCGTGACGGTCGCCAGCTCGCCCGTTACCGCGACATGAACCATCCCGTCCGGCACGTTGTCTCCGATCAGTCGAGCTTCGCGCCGGAGGACTTCGTCACCTGCGCCCAGCGCTTGATCTCGCTGTTCAGGAAACGCGCAAAGTCCTGCTGCGACATCGTCGCGGTATCGGAGCCGTTGCTGGCCCAGATATCCTTGAGCTCGGCCGAGCCAACCGCCTTGACCACTTCGGCATGCATGCGATCGAGGATGTCCTTCGGCGTTCCCTTGACGCCCCAGATGCCGTACCACGTGGACACCACGTAGTCGGGCAGGCCGACTTCGGCGGTGGTCGGCACATTCGGAAACGCCGGCGAACGCTTCGGCGACGCCACGGCCATTGCCTTGATGCGACCGGCGCGTATGTGTTGCGCCGACGACCCCAACCCGTCGAACATCATGTCGACATTCCCGGCGATCAGGTCCTGCAGTGCCGGGCCGGCGCCGCGGTACGGGATGTGCACGATGAAGGTCTTGCTCTGCTGCTTGAAGAGCTCGCCAGCCAGGTGGTGCGACGTGCCGTTGCCGGCCGACGCATAGTTGAGCTTGCCCGGGTTGGCCTGCAGCAGCACCATGAATGACTTGAAGTCCTCGGCCTTCACCCGGCTCGAATTGATGACGATGATCTGTGGCGGATTGGCGATCACCGTCAGCGGAATCAGGTCGGTCTCGATGTTGTAGTCGAGCTTTGGATAGAAGCTCGGCGCGATCGCGTGGTGCACGGCGCCGACGAAGAACGTGTAGCCGTCCGGTGCCGCTTTCGCCGCTATCGACGCGCCGACAGTGCCCCCGGCACCACCGCGGTTGTCGATGATGACCTGACGCCCGAGTTGCTTCGACAGCTGCGCTGAGAGCGGCCGCGCGAATGCGTCGGTACCACCACCCGGCGGGAAGGGAACGATCAGGGTAATCGGCTTGGCGGGCCAAGCCGTCTGGGCCTGTGCCGCGCCGCCGATCAGCGCGATCACGGCCGCGAACGCTGCACTGAAAAGTTTCATCACGGGTTGTCTCCTGGCTGCAAGATTGAAGTTGCGGATGTCGAGGCCGTTCTGCCGACGGCCTTGGTCGATATCATGCCAGCCGCGCCACGGCCTGCGCGTGCACGACCTTGCCATCAAGGAATCGCTCGTGGTACGCCTCGACGCGGGCGAGGTCGTACAGGTAGTTGACGATCAGGCCGCAGGACTGCTTCAGGCCGTTTCGCGAGAGATCGGCCGCCCAGTTGATGCGCTGCAGGCGAGCGCCGTTGCCAAGGTGGAACTTCGCCACCGAATCGCCGTCGCGCGTCGGCGACGCCTCGGTCAGGTAGATCGACGCCAGGGTCAGCAGCGCGGCGCGCTCCTGGTCTGAGGCTT
Source organism: uncultured beta proteobacterium (assembly GCA_963766365.1). Taxonomy (GTDB): domain Bacteria; phylum Pseudomonadota; class Gammaproteobacteria; order Burkholderiales; family Burkholderiaceae_F; genus JALORV01. Next base: position 63,906 of record CAVXZK010000003.1, on the reverse strand, counting down.
TCTCGGGGAGCCAGTGCGATTCCAGGCGGTCTGCGATGCGCTCCTCGCCCAGCTTGAGCTCATCACGTGCCGCCTGCCACCGCTCACGCAACGGCGCGCGCAGGCGGACATGCATGACGGCCTGGTCGGCGTCGAGCCATCGGGTGAAGCCCGGCAGCGGCGATAGCGTGCAGAACGTCTTTATCGAAGGAATCTCGGCCTGCAGCCGCTCGGCCACCCGCTTGATCAGGAAGTTGCCCAGCGAGACGCCGCGCAGGCCCGGCTGGCAGTTGCTGATCGAATAGAAAGCAGCCACCTTGAATCGATGCGCGTCGCTTGGCGTGGAGTTCTTCTCGATCAACGGGCCGATCGCCTGAGGAATCGTATCGAGCAGCGCGACTTCGACGAAGATCAGCGGTTCGCCCGGCAACTGCGGATGGAAGAACGCAAAGCAGCGGCGGTCGGGCTGCAACCGGCGACGCAGGTCGTCCCAGCCATCGATCGCATGGACGGCTTCGTGCTGGATGATCTTCTCGAGCAGCCGTGCCGGCGACGTCCAGTCGACCTGCTGCATTTCGAGAAATCCGGGGTTGAACCAGGACGACAACAGATGGAGGAGATCCGCTTCCACAGCCCCGAGTTGCGGATGCGCGTCCAGCGCGCGCAGCAGGGCACGTCGCATCTGCACGATCGCGGCCGTCCCGCCGGGCGCCCGGTTTATGCGGCGCAGCAGTTCCTGGCGTGGAGGCTCGGAGACGGACATCAGTTCCACCAGCGCGTCCGCGTGCTGCGACTCGGCATAACGCTTTGCGGACGCCAGCACCTCGATCGGGTCCGGATTGAAACCAGCGGCCAGCGCCTCGAAGAAACTCAAATGAGCCGCTTCAGGCAGCTTGCGGTAGTGGTCGATCACCTGTGCGGCCAGGCCCGCACTGTCCGCCTCTCCGCGGGCCGAAACCAGGTGGCGGCAGGTGCGCAGCAGAGCGTCCAGCTCGCGCTGGGCGATCAGCCGCTGGGCGGCGTCACGGATGGAGTGGATCAGGGTCATCGCTCAGCTGATTGCCGTGCCGTTGACTCAGCGGGGAGTGGGCCGCCGCCAGAAGTAGGCAAAGCAGGCCATGCCGATCAGCACCATCGGCACGGACAGCCACTGCCCCGCCGACAGCCCAAGCGGCATGGCTCCGTACAGTGCTTCCGGCTCGCGGAAGACCTCGCCGATGATGCGCAGCACCCCGTAGCCGATCAGGAACAGGCTGCCGGCGGTGCCGGCGGGTCGCGGCTTGCGCGAGTACAGCCACAGGATCGCGAACAGCAGCAGTCCTTCGAGCGCGAACTGGTAGAGCTGCGACGGATGGCGCGGCAGGTTGTCGCCCGCCTGCGGGAAGATCATTGCCCACGGCAGCGCCGGGTCGGCTACCCGGCCCCACAACTCGCCGTTGATGTAATTGCCGATGCGCCCGGCGCCGAGTCCCAGCGGTACCAGCGGCACGACGAAGTCAGCCACGGTGAGGAACGATTTCTTGCGGCTGCGCGCAAACCACCACATCGCCAGGATGACGCCAATAATGCCGCCGTGCGATGCCATGCCACCCTTCCACACCGCGAATATCTCGAGCGGGTTCGCCAGGTAGTGCGACAGCGGCCCGTAGAAGATCACGTGCCCCAGGCGCCCGCCGACGATGACTCCGATCATGCCGTAGAACAGCAGGTCGTCGACGTCCTGCGAACTCATCCCGCGCCAGGTGTCGCGCGAACGCAGTTTGCCCAGGATGAGGAAGAGCGCGAACCCGATCAGGTACATCAGCCCGTACCAGCGGACGGTGAGCGGGCCGAGGGAAAAGGCAACGGGATCGAAGTGGTGGACTGCAGGCACGCTGGACTCTCTGCGGGAGGAGGCTCCGGATGAAGCCTTGGCCTATTATTGCCTGTTCGCTTCTCCATCCCTCCTTCAGCACCGCAGCCCATGCCGAACAACGAACGATCGAAGCACGTGACCCACGGCGTCGCCCGCTCCGCCAACCGCGCGATGTACTACGCGATGGGCTACAAGGACGAAGACTTCGACAAGCCGATGATCGGCGTGGCCAACGGCCATTCGACGATCACGCCGTGTAACTCCGGGCTGCAGAGGCTGGCGGACGCGGCCATCGAGGAAATCGCGGCGTGCAAGTCCAACTCGCAGGTATTCGGCACGCCGACGATTTCCGACGGTATCGGCATGGGCACCGAAGGCATGAAGTATTCGCTGGTGTCGCGCGAGGTGATTGCCGACTGCGTCGAGACCTGCGTGAACGGCCAGTGGATGGACGGCGTCATCGTCATAGGTGGATGCGACAAGAACATGCCGGGCGGCATGATGGGCATCGCCCGCTGCAACGTGCCTGCGATCTATGTCTACGGCGGCACCGTCAAGCCGGGCCGCTACAAGGACAAGGACCTGACCATCGTGTCGGCGTTCGAGGCGGTCGGTGAATTCACCGCCGGGCGGCTCAACGAAACCGACTTCAAGGAGATCGAGCGGCGCTGCATCCCGGGCTCGGGTTCCTGCGGCGGCATGTACACCGCGAACACGATGAGTTCGTCGTTCGAGGCGCTCGGCATGAGCCTGCTGTACTCATCGACGCAGGCGAACCCGGACGACGAGAAAGTCGAGAGCACGCGCGAGGCGGCGCGCGTCCTGGTCGAGGCGGTGAAGAAGAACCTGCGTCCTAGCGACATCATCACGCGCGAGTCGATCGAGAATGCCGTGACCCTGATCATGGCGGTCGGCGGCAGTACCAACGCGGTGCTGCATTACCTGGCGATCGCGCACTCCGCCGGCATTGCCTGGACCATCGACGACTTCGAGCGCGTTCGTCGCAAGGTGCCGGTGCTGTGCGACCTGAAACCCTCGGGGAAGTATGTCGCCACTGACCTGCACACCGCCGGCGGCATTCCGCAGGTGCTGAAGATCCTGCTTGCGAACGGCCTCCTGCACGGCAATTGCATGACGATCACCGGCAAGACGATGGCGCAGATGCTGGCCGACATCCCGGCCGAGCCGCGCGCCGACCAGGACGTGATCCGGCCGTTTTCCAAGCCGATGTACGCTCAGGGACATCTTGCGATCCTGAAGGGCAATCTCTCGCCCGAAGGCTGCGTTGCCAAGATCACCGGCCTGAAGAACCCGTCGATCACCGGACCGGCGCGCGTATTCGACTCCGAAGACGGCGCGATGGAAGCGATCCTCGCCGACCGTATCAAGCCGGGCGACGTGCTCGTGATCCGCTATGAGGGGCCGAGGGGCGGGCCGGGCATGCGCGAAATGCTGTCGCCCACCTCCGCCTTGATCGGCAAGGGCCTCGGAGAAAGCGTGGGGCTCATCACCGACGGGCGCTTCTCTGGCGGCACCTGGGGCATGGTCGTCGGCCACGTCGCACCCGAGGCCTATGTCGGAGGCACGATTGCGCTGATCCACGAAGGCGATGCGGTCACGATCGACGCGCACAAGCTGCTGCTGCAGTTGAACGTCGACGACGCGGAGATCGATCGACGCCGTGCCGCCTGGAAACAGCCAGCGCCGCGCTACACCAAGGGCGTGCTCGCCAAATTCGCCAAACTGGCTTCAACCGCCAGCAAGGGCGCGATCACGGACGAGAAATTGTTCTAGCGGCGGTCCTCCTGTACGCGATCGACGTAGCCGATCGCGTACAGGAGCGACGCGTGTTACCGCACCCCGCGCCGTGCCTTGTTCGCTTCCAGCGCATCCTTGATGCGTTTCTTCTTGTGCGCTTCCATTTCGTCGAACGCCTTTTTCTTGTCGAGGCCCAGGCGTCTTTCGACGACTTCGAACCAGAACATGGCCAGCGCCATCACGGCAGCAATCCACCACCACGACAGGGTCGCGAAGACGCTGACCTCCAGCAGCTTCAGGATGATCAGAGCAACGCCGAGCCAGAGCAACCACATGCGGACTCTCCCGCAGATCAGTGGCCCACTATAGCGGCGCCAGTGGCAACGCTGAAGGCCGTCAGTCAACGTAAAAGCGGCCAAGCCGTTAGAATCTTCGAGCTTTCAACCGGATAGCCGTCTTTTGCCACCCCTTCCCGACCTCGAACGGAGACCCCCAATGAAGCACGTTTTTGCCCTAGCCGCCCTCGGCCTCGCCGTTGCCGCCGGCCCGGTGTTTGCTCAGGCCGAGCTTGCCAAGCAGAAGAACTGCCTGGCCTGCCACGCCACTGACAAGAAGCTGGTCGGTCCCTCCTACAAGGACGTCGCCGCCAAGTACAAGGCCGACAAGGACGCGCCCGCCAAACTCGCGAAGAAGATCCGCGAAGGTGGCGTGGGCGTCTGGGGCCAGGTCCCGATGCCCGCCAACCCGCAGGTCAACGAGCAGGAAGCTGCCTCGCTCGCCAAGTGGGTGCTGTCGCAGTAGTCCCCCGGGCTGACCCGCGAAAGGGGCGCTTCGGCGCCCCTTTGCGTTGCTGCTTTCAGACGCCGACGGACGGCAGCGCCACGGCAGCCACGCCGCCTGAAACGGCCTGTGCAATCAGTTCGCCGTTGCCCGGGCCAAGCGTCCAGCCCAGGGTGCCATGACCGGCATTGAGAAACAGCCCGGCGAACCGGGTCGGGCCGAGGTACGGAACATTGGCCGGGGTCACCGGCCGCAGACCCGCCCAGAAGTGCGGCCGGGAGTAGTCGCAGGCCCTAGGGAACAGTTCCTGCGTGCGCCGGGTCAGCGCCGCGCAGCGCACGGAATCCAGATCGAGCCCGCGGGCGCCGATTTCGGCCGTGCCCGCCACCCGCAGCCGGCTGCCGAGCCGCGAGAAGACCAGCTTGAACTCGTCATCGGTCAGGCTCACCTGCGGCGCCCGATCCGGATCGGCCACCGCGTAGGTCGCGGAGTATCCCTTGCCCGGATAGATCAGCAGGCGCATGCCGAGCGGACGCAAGAGCGGTACCGCTGCCAACCCGAGGCAGACCACGGTGGCCTCCGCCCGGATCTTCTCCTGGGTTCCCCCGGGGCCGACCACCTGGGCGCCGTCGACGCGGCCCGCCGCGGCGTGGAGCGCCGTGGCGGCCGTCGCAAACCGGAACTCGACCCCTCGGTCGGCACAACGTGCGGCAAGTGCCTGCGAGAACCGGTGCGCGTCACCGGACTCGTCGTCCGCGCAATAGTCCGCCCCGACGATCCGCTGCTCAATCGTGGCCAGTGCAGGCTCGATCGCCACGGCTTCCCGGGCGGTGATCGACCGGCGATCGCAGCCCAGCTCACGCATCAGCGCCGCCGGTCCCAGCGAGGCCTCGTACTCGCCGCGATCGGTGTAGAAGTGCAGGATGCCTCGCTCGACGCAGTCGTAGTCGAGCGCCAGTTCCCGTCGCAGCTGCTTCACGACGCTGCGGCTGTGCAATGCCAATCGCAGGATCGAACGGATGTTGGCGGCGGATCGTCCGGGTAAGCACTCGCGCAGGAACGCCACGCCCCACAGCCACTGCTGCAGCTCCGCGCGCGGCCGAAACAGCAGCGGCGCATCGTCCCGACCGAGCCATCGAACGATCTTGCCCGGCGCGGCCGGGTTGGCCCAGGGCTCCGCGTGACTCGCGGAAATCTGCCCGCCGTTCGCGAAGCTGGTCTCCATCGCCGGCGCCGGCTGCCGATCGACGACCACAACCTCGTGCCCGGCCTCGCGCAGGAACCATGCCGTGCATACACCGACCACGCCGGCACCGAGGACCAACACTCGCAACTTGCACACCCGGAAGGCAGAATCGCCGAAGATTCTACGGGGGACCGGCGGCCCGCCTCCCGCGTCTTTCGCGCAACAGGCTGGAGGCCCGCCGGGCGGCACTTGCCTTGCGGCGTACTTCCGGCTGAGTACAATCCCACGGTTTCGCTGGCGTAGCCCTCCCGACGTATGCGCGGTGCCGCCACGAATTACAACCCGGTCAATGTCTCGAACACACCGCACAAGCCGGCCGACAGTCACTCAGGAGAAAAGGTAATGAACCACGTCATGAAGCTAGCGCCGCTGGCGATCGCCGCCGCCGTCGCGCTTGCCGCTTGCGGCAAGAAGGAAGAAGCGCCCAAGGCCGAGGCCGCCAAGGCCGCTGCGCCCGCCGCGCCGCAGAAGGGCCAGATCAAGATCGGTCACGTTGCCCCGCTGACCGGTGGCATTGCGCACCTCGGCAAGGACAACGAGAACGGCGCCAAGCTCGCTGCCAAGGAGATCAACGCCGCGGGCGGCGTCAAGGTCGGTGACAAGGAGTTCGAAATCGTCATTGTTGGCGAGGACGACAAGGCTGACCCGAAAGAAGGCACGCTCGCCGCGCAGAAGATCGTCGACTCGGGGGCCGTCGCCGTCGTCGGCCACCTGAACTCGGGCACGACGATCCCCGCGTCGAAGATCTACACCGACGCGAACATGGCGCAGATCTCGCCGTCGGCGACCAATCCGAAGTACACGGAACAGGGTTTCAAGACGACGTTCCGCGTCGTTGCCAACGACAACCAGCAGGGTGGCGTGCTCGCGAACTACGCGCATGACGCACTGAAGGCCAAGACCATCGCGATCGTCGACGACCGCACCGCCTATGGCCAGGGCCTGGCCGACGTGGTCGAGAAGGTTGCGAAGGAAAAGGGCATCAAGGTTGTCGCCCGTGAGTTCGCCACCGACAAGACCACCGACTTCAACGCCATCCTGACGAAGATCCGCGGCAGCAAGCCGGACGTCATCATGTACGGCGGCATGGACGCCACCGCAGGCCCGATGGCCAAGCAGATGAAGCAGCTGGGCATCAAGTCGGTGCTGCTGGCCGGTGACGGCGTGTGCTCACCGGAGTTCGTCAAGCTGGCCGGTGACGCTGCGGGCATCATGCACTGCTCGATGGCCGGCGAGGCGGTCGAGAAGCTGGCCAAGGGCGAGGAGTTCAAGGCCAAGTACAAGGCGGAGTTCAATCAGGACGTGCAGATCTACTCCCCCTACTCGTACGACGCGGTCTACGTCGTCGTCGATGCGATCAAGCGCGCCGGCACGGTCGACCGCGCTGCGATCACAGCCGCGATGCCTGCGACCAACTACCCGGGCCTGACCGGCACGATCGCCTTCGACGAAAAGGGCGACATCAAGAACGGCGCCATTTCGATGTTCAAGGTCTCGGGCGACAAGCTCGAGTACATCTCGACCGTCCGCTAGGCGCGTACCGCTTCGCGATAACGGCACCTTCGGGTGCCGTTTTCTTTGCCCGCCAACTGACGGGTTGCGCCTTGCTACGATGCGCGATCGCGATTTCCACCCAGGGCTCCCCGCCCATCCCCGACAGGTCAGCCGGCCGTAATGGAAACCTTCATCCAGCAGGTCCTGAACGGCCTCGTGCTCGGCAGCATGTATTCGCTGATCGCGCTCGGCTACACGATGGTTTACGGCATCCTGAACCTGATCAACTTTGCCCACGGCGACGTGCTCACTGTGGGTGCACTGACCGCGCTGTCCACCATCCTGCTGCTGCAGGCGATGTTTCCGGGCCTGCCTGGCTGGGTGCTGATCTGCGCCGGGCTGCTCGCCGCCATACCGGTCTGCGTGGTGCTGAGCCTCGTGATCGAGCGTGTCGCCTACCGCCCGCTGCGCAATGCACCGCGGCTGGCGCCACTGATCACTGCGATAGGCGTGTCCATCGTGATCCAGACCGTGGCCATGCTGGTCTGGGGCCGGAACTACATGACCTTTCCGCAACTGATTCCGACGATTCCGATCGAATTCGCCGGAGCGACGCTGACCGTGACCAAGGTGCTCGTCATCCTGCTGTCGGCGCTCGTAATGATCGGGCTGATGCTGCTCGTCAATCGCACCAAGCTGGGCCGGGCGATGCGCGCCACCGCCGAGAACCCGCGCGTCGCCGGACTGATGGGGGTCAATCCGAACTTCGTCATAGCCGCCACGTTCGCGATCGGCGCAGCGCTCGCCGCGCTGGCAGGCGTGATGCTGGCCGCCACTTACGGCGTCGCGCACTTCTACATGGGCTTCTTGCCTGGGCTCAAGGCGTTCACTGCAGCGGTGCTTGGCGGCATCGGCAACATCCCGGGCGCGATGCTCGGCGGCCTGCTGCTGGGCCTCATTGAATCGCTGGGTGCCGGCTACATCGGGCAGCTGACCGGGGGCGTGCTCGGCAGCCACTACCAGGACGTGTTCGCGTTCGCGATCCTTGTGCTCGTGCTTATTTTCCGGCCGTCGGGACTGCTCGGCGAGCGCGTGGCGGATCGGGCCTGACGTGGGCGCGCTGCTGCCTCGCCTTTCGAAGAACCGCACCGCGGTGTGGCTCGCAATTGCCGCTGTGGCTGTCGTTCTGCTGGTGCTGCCGTTTGTGTTCGGCCTGCTCGGCAACGCCTGGGTCCGGGCGCTCGCCTTTGCGTGCCTCTACGTGTTGCTGGCGCTCGGGCTCAACATCGTCGTCGGCTTCGCCGGCCTGCTCGACCTGGGCTACATCGCCTTCTACGCGGTCGGCGCCTATATGTACGCGCTGCTGGCATCGCCGCATCTTTCCTCCACCTTCCCGTGGATCGCGCAGATGTTCCCGGGCGGACTGCACAACTCGATCTGGGTGGTGATTCCGCTCGGCGCGGGGCTGGCAGCGCTGTTCGGCATCCTGCTTGGGGCGCCGGTGCTCAAGCTGCGCGGCGATTACTTGGCCATCGTGACGCTCGGCTTCGGCGAGATCATCCGCATCTTTCTCAACAACCTGAACGCACCGGTCAACATCACCAACGGGCCGCAGGGCATCACGCTGATCGACCCGATCTCCTTCGGCAGCGTCAGTCTCGCCAGGACGCAGCAGTTCCTCGGCATCAGCTTCCCATCGGTGCACCTGTACTACTACCTGTTTCTCCTGCTGACGCTGATCGCAATCGTCATCTGCGTGCGTCTACAGGATTCGCGCCTTGGTCGCGCCTGGATGGCGATCCGCGAGGATGAGATCGCGGCGAAGGCGATGGGCATCAACGTGCGCAACGTCAAGCTGCTGGCATTTTCGCTTGGTGCGACGTTCGGCGGCGTTTCAGGCGCGATGTTCTCGGCGTTTCAGGGCTTCGTCTCACCCGAATCCTTCACCTTGAATGAATCGATCATCGTGCTCGCGATGGTCGTGCTGGGGGGCCTCGGGCACATCCCGGGGGTCGTCCTCGGCGCCATTCTGCTGTCGATGTTCCCCGAACTGCTGCGCCACACCGTCGTCCCGGTGCAGACCTTCCTGTTCGGCCATGTCGTCATCGACGCTGAAGTGTTGCGCATGATGCTCTACGGCCTGGCCATGGTAATTATCATGCTGTACCGGCCGAAGGGCCTGTGGCCGGCACCGGAACACGGCGTGAACCCGGCGAGCCGCGCGGCCACTCAGAGGGCGTGATGAGCGACGTGGTTCTCAGGGTATCCGGTGTCAATAAACGCTTCGGCGGCCTGCAGGCGCTTTCGGACGTCGGCATCGAGATCGCCCGCGGCGAAATCTATGGCCTGATCGGGCCGAACGGTGCCGGCAAGACCACGTTCTTCAACGTCATCACCGGCCTGTACACGCCGGACTCCGGAACGTTCGAACTGGACGGCAAACCGTATTCGCCAACCGAGGTGCACCGCGTGGCGCAGGCCGGCATCGCGCGCACGTTCCAGAACATCCGGCTGTTTCCAGACATGACAGCCCTGGAGAACGTGATGGTTGGCCGTCACGTGCGCACGCGCGCCACAGCGCTGGGAGCGATCCTGCGCACGCGCCGGACCATGGAAGAAGAACGCGCGATCAAGGCGCGCTCTCTTGAACTGCTTGAGTACGTCGGTATCCGCAAGTACGCGGACTACCAGGCACGCACGCTCGCCTACGGAGATCAGCGTCGGCTCGAGATTGCTCGCGCGCTGGCCACCGAACCGAAGTTGTTGGCGCTCGACGAACCGGCTGCCGGCATGAATGCCACCGAGAAGCTCGCGCTGCGTTCGCTGCTGGAAGCGATCAGCCGGGATCAGATCACGATCCTGCTGATCGAGCACGACGTCAAACTCGTGATGGGGCTGTGCGACAAGGTCACCGTGCTCGACTACGGCAAGATGATCGCGATGGGCCTGCCGGCCGAAGTGCAACGCAACCCGGTAGTGATCGAGGCGTATCTGGGCGGCGGCCACAAGAATGTCGCCACCAAGGCGGCCTAGAAATGAGCGAAGTCGTCCTTCGCGTCGCTGGGCTGAAGGTTTCCTATGGCGGTCTGCGCGCTGCGCGCTCCGCCCGCCTGGGCGAGCATCGGGCTCCCCCCTCCCCGTCCCTCCCCCTCGAGTGTGAGGGAGCGCGCATAGCAGCGGCGTCGCATGGCTGAAGTCGTTCTTCGCGTCGTCGGACTGAAGGTTGCCTATGGCGGAATCCAGGCGGTGAAGGGGGTGAGCCTCGAGATCCACGCGGGCGAACTGGTGACGCTGATCGGCGCCAACGGCGCCGGCAAGACTTCGACGCTGAAAGCGATCACCGGCACACAGGCATGGGCCGGAGAAATCGACTACATGGGTCAGGCGACGCGCGGGCAGGCGCCGTATCAGTTGCTGGCGCGCGGGCTCGCGATGGTTCCGGAGGGCCGTGGCGTGTTCGCGCGCATGACGGTCACCGAGAACCTGCAGATGGGCGCGTTCGTGCGCAACGACGATGCCGGCATCAAGCGCGACATCGACGAGATGTTCACGATCTTCCCGCGCCTGAAGGAGCGGGCGAAGCAACTCGCCGGCACGCTCTCAGGCGGCGAGCAGCAGATGCTCGCGATGGCACGCGCGTTGATGAGTCAGCCGAAACTGCTGCTGCTCGACGAGCCATCGATGGGGCTCTCGCCCATCATGGTCGAAAAGATCTTCGAGGTGATTCGCACCGTCGCCGCTCGCAAGGTGCCGATGTTGCTGGTCGAGCAGAACGCGCGCCTCGCGCTGGAAGCCGCGCACCGCGCCTATGTGATGGAGTCGGGACTGATCACGCTGAGCGGCGACGCGCACGAACTGCTGACCGACCCCAAGGTGCGGGAAGCCTATCTCGGCGAAGCAGCCTGACGCGCGGGGGTCGGAGCCGAGGCACTCCTTATCGCGCGCCCGGGCCACGGCAGCGCTTCGACGAAACAGGCATGCGGTCCGTAGCGATCACGACCTGTGGCCGCCAGGTCCATCGCGTCCTGAGGTCTGCGGACCGATCCCAAGCAGTTACCGCCACCCCCAAAGGGGGCTTGACCTTTGCTCGGGACTTGTCGAAGGTGTCGACTCAATTCGCTTAAGGAGGGCGTCCGCCCATGAAACGTCTGTTCGCATTCCTCGCCGCACTAGCGTTCGGAGCTCTGATCAGCGGCCAGGCCGCAGCTCAGGCGGCACCGGCCAAGCAGCACGTGATCATTCAGGTCAGCACGCCCGAGCAGCGGATCTGGAACCAGGCCATCAACTATGTCGAGAATTTGCAGGAGCTCTACGGCAAGGACAACGTCGAGATCGAAATCATCGCGCTCGGCTGGGGCATCGGCCTGCTGAAGTTCGACTCGCCCCTGGCAACGCGTGTCGCGGATTCGATGAAACGCGGCGCCAAACTACAGGCCTGCGAAGTGACGATGGGCCGACAGAAGCTCACCAAGCAGGACATGCTCCCCGACATCGGCTACGTACCGGCCGGTCTTGGACAGATCATCAAACGCCAGAAGGAAGGCTGGTCATATATCAGCGGCTGAGACGCCGTCCCCGGGCCAGCGGTCGTGTTCGTCCAGTAGCTGCAGCAGCGGCTGTGTTGCCAGTTGACCCCAAAGCAGTCAAAGTCAGAGCATCGCCGCCCAGAGTGATCGAACGTGTCCGCCTCGCGCCGTCCCCGGCTGTCTCAGCGGCGTCGCAAACCCTTCGACAACGTCACTCTTGCGTTCTTCATGCATGCGGAAGTCGCTGCTGTATGCGCCATGGGCCTTTTCTACTCGCTTCGACACGGGTCGCGGTTGGATCGCAATTGGCCCGGAAGGGGACCCCTGTGCCGGCTGCTCAAACTAGCTTGAGCCAGATCTCATTTCGTCGCATGAACCAGGGCACAAACGGGGCGTTGTAGCGGGAGTAGATCGGGCTACCCGTCGTGCGCAGCCCCGCTGCCTCGAGGCCACGCTCCAGCTTCTCCAGGTGTTGTTTGTAGTTGCCCTCGGACCACGTGCCCGAGTATCGGATAACGGCGAAGCGGCCACCCGAAACTTCCTTGAGCTTGACCTGAGCGTCCAAGGGTTCGGGCAAGGTCTCGAGCGTGTACTCGCTGGGCATCGTGAACTGCACGACGTATCCGCCGTTGACAGCTGCCTGAGTCACCGGAGCGGTCATCTCTATCTTGGCGGGCGCCGGCGCCTGCGTGACCGGCGCGGTCATCGAGATCTTGCGCTCGCCCTTGTTCTTTCCGAAGATGTAACCGGCCAGGATTCGAAAGCCCTGGTTGCCCGCCTGGTCGGCCGGGCCAGGGACAACGACTTCAGCAACGAGGTACGGTGCGTACTCGCGGATCTCGAAACCGTCGTACTGACGCACAACGGTGTACTTTGGCTCTTCGGTTGCGCTGGCCATAGGAGACAACAGGCACGTGACGAAGGCTGCGGCAACTACGGCAAGATACCTCATGCAATCTCGACCGCACTTTAAGGATCTCTTCATTGCACTGGCAGTCTACGGCTCTCGGCCCATGCCCGGTGGTGAGAGCGTCCGATGATGTCCATCAAGGGAGTGAAGCGGCATATCGCCGGCCCCGGCCAAGTGCAGACGCTCCACGTCACGCGCAGGATCGCTTGAAATCGGACGCAAACGCAGAGATCCGGTTCTTCTGCCCGGAACAATCGAGCCAGGACTGGAGCCAACGAACGACGCCGCCTTCGAGGCATTCGTCGCCACGGTGCGCCCCGCATATGCGGTAGACACAGCCAACGACACCCCGAGGCTCGTCTGTTTCGCTTTGATCCCGGTCAATGCCTGATTCGATCGTCCGGATTTACTGGCGTAAGAGCGAACGCGGGAGAGGGTGCTGTGGTCGATCCGGTCGTGCACTGGCGTGAGGAACACGAGTTCTTCGTTCGCATGCTGCGGCTGCTGCAGAAGCAGGTCGACGTGTTTCACGCCGGCGTCGAACCGAACTACGCGTTGATGCAGGACATCGTGTCGTACCTGCGAGAGTACTGCGACCAGTTTCACCATCCGCGCGAGGACGTGGCGTTCGAGCGGCTGGCGTCGCACTGTCCCGAATTTGAGCTGATCGTGGCGCGACTTCGGCAGGAGCACCGCGTGATCGCGCATACTGGTGCAACGCTGATGGCGCACGTCGAGGCGGCGCTGGAAGGGTCAATCTTGCCGCGTGAGCAACTTGAAGCGGCCGCGGCGACCTACCTCATCTATTACCAAAACCACATCCGAACCGAAGACACCAAAATCCTCGCACGCGCAGCCCAACACCTGACCGCCGAGGATTGGGAAGCGGTACGCGCAGCCGTTCCCGTCGCGCCCGATCCGCTCTTCAGCGTCGATCCGCAAGCGCGCTTCCGCGAGCTGCGACGGCAGATTGAGCAAGAGGCAAGCGCGGAGGAGTAACCGGGCTCATTCCCCACCAGGACGACGGCACAGCGCGCCGATGACTGGCAAGCGGCGTTGGCTGCTCGCCTTGAAACTAGCCCGGCGTCGGCTAGGAGCGGTCGCCGACTCGCGTTGCCGATGGCGCCGCAAAGCGGGCGTCGAGCCTTCCGCGGAGGTCAGTAGCGCGGCGAACGCGAAGCTACACGCAGCAGGATGCTCCGCCGACTTGCTTGGGTGGGCATTGCACTGTTCCGTAAGAGCAAAACACGCAGCAATCTCCCGACCGAGGGCGCAGCAGCGCCTGGCATGACGGACACTCATAGAACCATTGGCACGCATCCGTAGGCATCATCTCGGTCGATGTCGCGCCGCAAAGTGGGCAGGTAATCGTCGATTCGAGCTGCATCGGTCGACTTACCGTATCCAGGGAAGCAAGAGCGGCTCGATCCAAGGCTGCCAGATTAATGCCAGAAGCACGATGGTGCTGGCAAGAACCAGCCAGAGTGGCGCACGTCGGGCCGGACCCACGGTGCCGCATGCCGCATCGCTCGCGCACGCCTGGCGGCGACGGGCGTAGATGACCCAAGCGGCCACGACGGCCAGCACCGCCGCGCCGAGCAGATAGGGGCGCAACACCGCGCGTGTCGGGCCGCACGATCGGTGCCAGGAACGGACGGCACCACTGGAACAGGCAGCCCTCCGGATCCGGATAGTGGCGCTCGAGCAGCGCGCCGAGATCGCGTCGATCGTCTGGCGCGTAGGCGAAGGGTCAGCGTTGCGCATGGGGCGCGAGCGGGAGTTCGTTGAGCCGCGTACGCCCCGATGCGAGAGGCGAACGCGGCATTCGATGCGCAGCTCGTCAGCGGCAGTCTTCGGCGCCACCAGCGTGACCCAGTTGGACCGCGTGTCCTGGATCCAGTCGACGTTCGCCAGTACGTTGGCGTCCACACCCGCGTCCAAGACTCGAATATCGTGCCCGGAACGGAGCCGGAACATCACGCGATGCTGGGCAAAGCGCAGGGGTCGCGCATACCGATAGCTTGTCGTGTGCCTCACCTCCAGTGCGCGTGCGCCGTTCATGAGCCCTGCGTCGCGAGTTGGAGCGTCCATGCAGCCAGCATGCGCGACTTGTCGTTGCCGGACTGCATCGCCTGCAGCACACTCGCCCGGTCCGTTTCGGGTCGGTTCTGACTCAGCTTGAATTTGGCATCGATGCGATCAACGGCAAACGTGAACGCGACGATGCCGGTCTTCATCCCCTCACGGTAGGCGAGGTCCAGCTCATCCCACTGGCAGCGGTAGTCCGGGTCATGCTGATCGATCAGTGCCTTGAGCACCTGTTCCTTGGCTTCGCTGTCGTGTGAAGGTTCGACGATGCCATGTGTGTGGACGACCGCGTAGTTCCAGGTCGGCACCGCCTTGCGAGTCGAATAGAGGGTCGGCGGGATGTAGGCATCACCGCCATGGAAGATCGCGACGGCGCGACGACGCTCGCGCCAGGCTTCCCAGTGCGGGTTGGCGCGTGCCAGGTGGCCGAGTAACCGCCAGTCGCTGCCCGCTTCGACCAGCAGCAGCGGCACATGCGAGACGATCGGCTCTTCTGCGCCCAGCGTGATCAGGGTGGCGAACGGATTGGCACGTATCAGCGCGGCCGCTGTGGTGCGCTGCTCGACGGCGAAATGTGTCGGCGTGTACAGCATCAGTCGAGCGCCGTCCCTTCAGGCAGGCCCAGCATCACGTTGAGGTTTTGCACCGCGGCTCCGCTCGCGCCCTTGCCGAGGTTGTCGAGCCGCGCCACCAGCAGCGCCTGCCGCGTCGCATCGTTCGCGAAGACAAAGACCTCGAGGCGGTTGGTCTCATTGAGCACCTCCGGCTCGAGGAACGCACCGTCGCGCAGCGCCGCCGTGTCGTTCAACGGCCGCACAATCACGAATTCCTCGCCGGCGAAATGCTCGCTGTAGACCGCATGCAGTTCGGCGCCTTTGAGGACACGCGGCAGTGCGGCCACCTGCAGCGGCACGTGCACCAGCATGCCCTGCCGGAAGTAGCCCACCGACGGCGAAAACAGCGGCGCCCGTGCGAGCAGTCCATGACGCTGCATCTCGTCGACGTGTTTGTGTTTCAGCGTCAGGCCATAGTCGCCATAGACCTGCGGCCGCGCGCCGCCGGCCGGCTGCTCATACGACTCGATCATCTTGCGGCCGCCGCCCGAGTAACCGGAAACCGCATGCACGGTGACCGGAAAATCATCGGGAATCAGCCCGCGCTCGCGCAGCGGTCGCACCAGGGCCAGGAACCCCGTCGGATAACAACCTGGATTGGACACGCGCCGGGCGGCGGCGATGGCGCCACGCTGTGTGCGAGTCAGTTCCGGAAAGCCGTACACCCAGCCGGGCGCGGTGCGGTGTGCGGTGCTGGCGTCGATTACCCGCGTGTGCTCGTTTGCGATCAACGCGACGGATTCGCGCGCAGCGTCATCTGGCAGGCACAGGATCACGCAGTCGGCGCGGTTGACGATCTCGCGCTTGGCCTCGACATCCTTGCGCGCCTCCGGCGCCAGGCTCAGCAACTCCACGTCGCGGCGGGCTTCGAGCCGGGCGCGGATCTGCAGCCCGGTCGTGCCGTGCTCGCCATCGATGAAAACAGTCGGTGTCGTCATGGTGTGTTCCTGTCCGCAGCCGTTGCGCTGGCCGGTGGCATGTAAACGTGTGGATTGTGCCTCTCCATCGCGCGCTGCGGTTCGGCCGGCGCCGTGAATCCGAAGCGTTCGTACAGCGCGTGTGCATCACGTGTGCGCAGGCCCCAGCGGCGCAGCCCCTGCAGGTCCGGGTGCGCGACGAGCGCCGCGACCAGCCGGTTTCCGATGCCCTGCCCGCGTGCCGGCGGCGCAACGAAGACGTCACACAGCCAGGCAAAAGTCGCGCGATCCGTTACGACGCGTGCGAAGCCGACCTGCTCGTTGCCCAGGTAGGCCGAGGCGACCAAAGAGTGGTCGACGGCGCGGTCGAAGACGGTGCGACCGAGGCCGAGCGACCAGTAAGCCTCCTGGCTGAGCCAGCGATGGACGCGCGCCCGGTCCACCCGCAAGGGATCGAAGGAAATCGCCAGCGTGCTCATCACTGCGTCTCCGGCAGTTCTTCGATCAGGCCCGCCATGTAATCGATCTTCATCGTTGACTCCTGGCCGCAAAAAACAAAAGGCCGCGGGGTTCGCGGCCTTTCGTGGGTACTCCGGTGTTCCGGTCGTCAGCCCAGCGCGCGCGCTCCCCTGCGGAGATCCGCATCACGTCGCTCGCGTCGGGACAGGTTTGACTTCATCATGGCGGGCAGTCTACCCCAGCGTTGTCGCAGAAAGCCAGCGGCCATGTTTCAGGGCCGTACCAGGTCGGCCTTCGATGTGAACGCATCGGCGAAAAACTGATCCTCGCGCAGTCCGCAAAGTTCCTTGAAGTCGCAGCGTGCCGCGTCAATCATCACCGGAGCGCCACAGGCATAGACCTGGTGAGCCGAGAGATCGGGAAAATCTTCCATGACCGCACGGTGCACCAGTCCCGAGCGGCCGGTCCAGCCATCTTCCGGCCGCGCTTCCGAGAGGACCGGCACGTAACGGAAATTGGGCTCAGCGGCTGCCCAGCGGGAAGGCAACCCATCGAGGTAGAGATCCTGCCGTGACCTGGCGCCCCAGTAGAGCACCACCGGCCGGAACACCTTGCCGGAGTCCTCGCGGTTGATGCCCTCGGCGAAGATGTGTTCGGCGAGCGCCTTGATCGGCGCGAAGCCGGTGCCACCCGCCACGAGGATGATCGGTCGCGGATTGTCCTCGCGCAGGAAGAACGTGCCCATCGGCCCCTCGACCCGCAGGATGTCGCGTTCCTTGATCGGCTGCGCGTCCGTGCCGAACAGCTTGTCGGTGAACACCCCGCCCGCCATGTGGCGGATGTGAAACTGCAGTTGCTCGTCCGCGTGAGGCGCGGTGGCAATCGAATACTGGCGACGCGTGCCGTCGCGCAGGATGAAGTCGAGGTACTGACCGGCCAGATACTGCAGCCGCTCGGTCGCCGGCAACTGCAGCGAAACGATCGCCACGTCGGGTGCCACGCGCTCGATGCGCGCGATGCGGGCCGGCATCTTCTTGATCGGAATGTCGCCGAAACCGGTGAGTTCGCGCGCCTCGATCGTCACGTCGGTTTGCGGGCGCGAGCAGCAGAACAGGGCAAGGCCCTTTGCCTCGTCCTCGGCCGAGAGCGCCGAGGCAGCATGCGGGCCGTGCGTCAGTTGGCCCTCGATCAGCTTGCCGCGGCAGGTGCCACAGGCGCCGTTCTTGCACCCGTAGGCGATGCCGACGCCCTGCCGCAGCGCAGCGGCGAGCACGGTTTCATCTCCTTCGACGGAGAAGGATCGTCCGCTTGGGCGGACCGTGACCTTGAAGCTCATAGAATCGCGCAATGGAATTGAATCGGCCCGCGCCGTCGCCGTTCGCATTTCGCCAACGGCACAAGCTGGGCCGGCCGCGCCTGCTGATCATCGGCTGCGGCGATGTCGGGCTGCGCATTGTCTCACGCCTCGCGGCACGCTTTCGCCTGATCGCGCTGACCTCCACGCCGGCGCGCACTGCGCTGCTGCGTGCGGCGGGCGTCGTGCCGATCATCGGAGATCTCGACCAACGCCACTCGCTTGCCCGCCTGCGCGGGCTCGCATCCCGTGTGATCCACCTTGCACCCCCCGGCAATGTGGGCGCGTCCGACAATAGAACACGCCTGCTCTGCGTCGCACTTGCAGGAACCGTCGAGCATGCCGTGTACATCAGCACGACCGGCGTGTACGGGGACTACGGCGGTCGAGCGATTGACGAGACGGCGCGATTGCGGCCGGCCAATGAGCGGGCGTTCCGCCGCCTTGACGCGGAACGCAAGATGCGGCGAATTCTTCATGCGGCGGTGCTGCGTGTGCCCGGCATCTATGCGCACGATCGATTGCCGCTGGATCGCCTGCGGCAGAAGCTGCCCGCGCTCACCGAGCCGGACGACGTGTACACGAATCACATCCATGCCGAGGATCTCGCCCGCGTCGCGATCGTCGCGCTCGCCCGAGGCGCGGCGACACGCGTCTACAACACTGTCGACGACAGTCGCCTCAAGATGGGGCAGTACTTCGACGAGGTTGCCGACGCCGCCGGTCTGCCGCGTCCGCCACGTATGCCACGCGCGGAACTCAAGGCCGCGGTGTCGCCGATGATGTATTCGTTCATGACGGAATCGCGCCAGCTGTCCAACCGGCGGCTGAAACGCGAGTTGCGCGCGCGCCTGATCTATCCGACCGTCGCGAGCTTTCTGGCTGCCTTACCTGCTGAAAAGGCGAACGGCCCCGGAAAACGGTCGGCATGACGCGATCGCTAGCGACGCGCGTTGGTGGTGCTGAGTGGATTCGAAGCCCCGATCTGCCGATTGCGACTCTGAGGCCAGAGCCGCGAAGACACCCAGCTAAGTGGGCACCGGCGGGGCACGCACATCCAGACGATGCTCGCCTGAGTGTCGACCGGGGCGCCGATGCGCGAGTTGCCTATGACCGCGAGGTCAAGATCGGACTTCGTGAATTGATTCATCTGCTGATCGCACCTCAACGAGCGGCGCGCGCACGGAACCGTCAAGGAGCCGACCCAGGCCTCGCATCGCAACGTCGGCGGCCAGCACACGGAAGCACGGTACAGCGCTCAATACACCATGCAGGCGTCCCTTGCTTTCGAAGCCTGCCCGCAACGCTCCGACGTCCAGTGCGCTGTCCAGCCCCTGGAGCACACCTCCCACCAGGTAGACACCACCGGTGGCACGGAAGGCCAGGCACAGGTCGCCCGCGAACTCGCCGAGGGCAAAGGCAAACCCGCCCACCGCGCGCCTGGCCGCGCCGTCGCCGGCAATCGCACTCTGCGCGACCTCCGCGGGGGTCCGGACGTGCGTGGACGAACGCGCGATCGCGTCGAACGCGGCGAGGCCGTTGCCACACAAGAGTCGCTCCCACGAAGCGCGCCCATGGCGAGACCGTGCCGTTTCCATGACCAAACGTGCATCCTCTCGCGACGGTGCCGCACCCATGTGCCCTGCTTCGCTGGCGAGAACGATCTCGGCTCCTGCCTCGCCGACAATGGCGGCGGCCCCAAGTCCCGTCCCGGGTCCAAGAATCAGGCGCGGCCCGGCCCCGGGCCGCTCGCCCCCAATCTGCATCAGCTCCGAGACGGCCAGGCCGCCTATCCCCGCAGCTGCGGCGACGAAGTCGTTCACGAGGGACAGCGTGCTCAGACCAAGCGTTTGTTGCAGCTCGCGCGCCGTGAATGTCCAGGGTCGGTTGGTCATTTGCATCTGACCGTCCGTCATAGGCAATGCAAGGGCAAGCAGGGCGCGTGCCGGGCCTGGGCCGACTGCCCGTTGATAGGCGTCGATCAAGGAAGGCAGATCTGAAAAGTCATCGTTGCGGTAGGACACCGCGGCGTCTCTGGAAACGCCAGAGCTGGGCGACCAGAGCGTGAAGCGCGCATTGGTCCCTCCGATATCGGCAATGATCCAGTCACCCCGCGCGCGCTCGCCGTGGTCAAGGGCCGACTTCATAAACCTAGTGCTCGACACATTGGCGGCACCACGACACCACAAAGCCGATGCATTGGGGAACCATCTCCAGATCGCGCTTCCGCTGCCGGATCAACTCGCAATGACCTTGCGGCGTCCGCGGAATGGCATTCGGTGCCTGACTTCTCTTCAATAGGCAATGGATACTTGCAAAAATACATTTAGGCAAATACTATTTATCCGCATCCATGATTGCTCATGGAGGCAAGCAAGCAAACCTTCCTTCCCGGGGCCCGCGCGGCCCCTCTTTTTTCATTCCCACTACCGGCGCATCGGGAACGCTTCGTCTACGATCGGGCAATGGCGAGAACCAAGCGCGCGGCGTCACGCGAAAGAGCAGAGCTTCGCGAGAATGCTATTCCAGCGGAATCCGCCATGCGCGTTCTTCGTCAGTTCCGACGGGTCTTCAATGCGGTGCAGACACATTTTCGGCGGGTTGAAAAGCAAGCTGGCCTCGGGGGTGCGCAGCTCTGGGCATTGAGCGTAATCGCCGCGCAGCCGGACATCGGCATCGGCGGACTGGCGAAGGCAATGGATGTTCACCAGACGACGGCAAGCAACCTGGTCAAGCAATTGCTAGCGGCAGACCTGGTCGCGTCGGATCGTACGGGCCGCGACAGGCGCACCGTGCAGCTTCGGGTGCTGCCGGCGGGGCGACGTGTTTTGCGCCGCGTTCCGGGGCCATCCACAGGTGTGCTGCCGCAAGCGCTTGCCCAGCTTGACTCTCGAACTCTTGCCAGGCTCGACCGCGATCTCGGAGTGCTCGTCAAGCTGCTACAGGTCGATCCCAGAGCGGCGCGCACGCCGCTGGCACAGACGTAGCTGCTAACAACCCAATGCGCCCGGACTCGCAGCGCCGGTGGCCCCTGGAGCGCGTTTCGGGTACGGGCCACGTGGAGTTCCGCCCCGTGCCGTGTTTCGCTCCCCGCGCTTCATCGTATGCAGTCCGCGCCTGACGGATCCCATAGAGGGTGGCGATTCGTCGCGTTGCTGCGCCGGAGGTGTCGCATCGCTGTTCGCGCCGCGTTGCGAGCCGTGCGTGACGTAGCG
The DNA here is from genome assembly GCA_963766365.1 of uncultured beta proteobacterium. Lineage (GTDB taxonomy): Bacteria > Pseudomonadota > Gammaproteobacteria > Burkholderiales > Burkholderiaceae_F > JALORV01. The sequence goes on along the minus strand of CAVXZK010000003.1, from coordinate 42,711 downwards.
CCGGACTTCTGGCACAACCTTGGATCCGAACTGCAGGGTGGGCGGCAATGGATCGACCGCTCCACTGTGCTCGCATACGCCGCGCTGACCGGGCTCCTCGTTGTCGGATTCACGCTGTTGGCCGAGGCTGCCGTCGACGGCTTCAGGCATCTGGAGCAGTGGACCGCGTACGGGCGTTACCTCATGCTGATCTGGACTCCGATCCTGACGGTCGCCTTGCTCTGGTGGACTCGCCGCTTCGCACCTGGCGCGTTCGGGTCCGGCATTCCACAGGTCGTTCGCGCGCTTGACGATGATCTGCAAGCGCACCAGCGTGCCTCGCTGGTTTCGCTGCGCCTATCTCTGCACAAGATCGGCCTGGTTTCGGGCGGCCTCCTGGCAGGTCTGTCGATCGGACGCGAAGGTCCTACGGTGCAAGTGGGCGCCGGCGCAATGTTGCATGCGCGCCGTTGGTTGTCGCCCCAATCAGGCATCGACGCTCATGACCTGATGGTGGCGGGCGCGGCTGCGGGCATCGCCGCGGCCTTCAACACTCCACTCGGCGGCGTGGTCTTCGCCCTTGAGCAACTGTCGCGGCGGCGTGGGGTAACTCACAGTTCGCTGGTGATCGCGAGCATCGTCCTGGCCGGACTGATGGCCGTGGCCGTCTTCGGCAATGAAACCTACTTTGGAAGCCTGCGTGTCGAAGGACTGTCATGGTCGCTGCTTTTGCCGGGAGTGCTGGTGGCGGTAGTGTCGGGCCTCGCTGGTGGTCTGTTCGCACGCCTGATGGTCGTGTCGCTGCGGGGACTGCCCGATCGCTTCAGTCGCTGGCGGACCGAGTTTCCATTTCGATTTGCCGCAGGCTGCGGGCTGGCTGTCGCCCTTATCGGTCTCGCCACCGACGGCGCAACAGCGGGGGCGGGTTACCTTCCCACGAAGTCGCTCCTCACAGGCGAGGCTGAATTGCCGGGCGTCTACACCGTCTTGAAGTTCTTGGCGACCTGGTTTTCCGCCTGGAGCGGTGTCCCGGCCGGGGTCTTCGCGCCATCGCTGGCCATCGGCGCCGGGATCGGCCACGACATCGCCTTGATCACCGGAGTCAGCCAGCAGGCGGCGATCCCGCTCATTGCGCTGGGCATGGCGGGGTTTCTTGCCGCGACAACAGCAGGCCCGATCACCGCGTTCATCATCGTGATGGAAATGGTGTCCGGACATGCCATGGTGTTGAGCCTCATGGCCTGCGCCTTGCTGGCCAATGGAGTGGCACGCCTCGTCACGCGACCAATGTACTGGGAGTTGGCCGCGATGCTCCATGTCCCGCAGGTGCGTGTTGAGAGCCCGCCCGGGATAGAGGGCGCCGAACGTGAGAGAAAGTGATTGACCGTTCAATAGAGCACTGAGTCCCTCTCCGTGTGTACAACTCGGACGAAGTCCCTTTGCCTCGATAAGGCAAGTAAGAGATCGCGCGCAGGTCCATCCATGCGAACCGAGGCCCAGTGTCAATGCGGAATTCCCGGGCCGGCAGTGAAGGCGGCCGATATGGCCCGCCGGCCAGTAACGATGTCGGCTCTGAATGAAATTGCCACATCGCCCTGACGTCCTTTCTTGGCCGGCCTCAGCCCACCTGCTGACCATTGAAGCGCCAGCAGGACGAAGCGGCACATCCTCTTCCAACTGCAGATACGGCCCACCTTCAGCAGTCGTGTCTGTCCGGGGAAATCAAGGAACCGGAATTTGAGGCCGTCTTCCCTCAGAACACGCACGTCGCGAGCGGACCCGCCATGCTCGCTGCGGAAGGCGGTGATCCCTGCCAATCAGAAACATGCTGTCCATCGTGCCCGTCATGCGGTTGACGGTACTATTTCCGCGAGCCCCAAAGGCTGCACCGCGGCGGTAGACGATGTCCAGAACCGGTTTGCCGTCGTGGTTTCTGCCGCGATAACGCAGTACGGGCTCGGCCGCGTACTGATCCAGCAGGTCCGCACTCAGATCGGCATTGATATCAACTACACGAATGTCACCGATCCTGGATGCCCACCATTCGACTTGCGCCGGCTTCGCATGACCTCGGCCAGAAAAGGCAGCGCAATCGGCATCCGACCACTGGCGGGCCGTGTCGTTTTCGCGATGCGATGCTTCCGGGACGTTCACCACGTGGCCCGCGTGGGGCATTCGGCCAACGGCTTCAGTCGTCGCTCTTTTCCGACAAGACCAACGGCCGGCGTAGGGCCGGTCAGCACTCAAAAGCGACGACGTATCGGAGGGAGAACTGCAATTACTGGTGCTGCTGAGTGGACTCGAACCACCGACCTACTGATTACGAATCAGTTGCTCTACCAACTGAGCTACAGCAGCGCTGAGGAAAGCAGGCGATTATACGGGGCGGCGGTGGCACCAGCAAAGTCGAAAGCGGCGGCCGGGACATGAACAACGCCTTGCTGATGCTGCCAGATTTCGCGCTGATCTTGATGGGCGCGATACTGGCGCGCCGGCTCGGATTCGCGCGCAACTTCTGGGACGGCACCGAGCGGCTGGTGTACTACGCGCTGTTTCCTCCGCTGCTCTTCACGTCAGTCGTCAACGCGAAGTTCACGCTGGCGAGCGAAGGCCCGATGCTGGCCGCCGCGGTCGGGGCGTTTCTGGCCGCAGTCGCGCTCGGCTTCGCAGCGCGCTGGCTCTTCAAGCCCACGCCCGCGTTCTTTGCCAGTTGCGTGCAGACGGCGTTCCGCTACAACTCCTACGTTGGACTGGCACTCGCGCAGTCGCTCGCGGGTCCGCGCGGCGTGGCACTGATGGCGCTGATCATCGCGATCTGCGTTCCGCTGGCAAACACCTTTGCGGTCTACGCGCTGGCTCGCCACCGGCAGACTGGCGTCCTAAGGGAGATGGCGGTCAATCCGTTGATTCTCGCGACCGTTTCTGGCCTTATCGCCAACGTCCTCGGCTTCGAACTGCCATCGTTGCTCGGCACGTTCCTGTCGCGCCTCGGCACCGCGAGCCTGGCGCTCGGACTGCTGTGCATCGGCGCCGGACTGACGTTCGCGTCGGTGCACGAGGAGCGCCCGACGATGGCGTATTTCGTCGCGGTTAAATTGCTGGTCATGCCGGCTATCGGATTGACCCTGGTCCACGCGCTCGGATTGAACGGTGTGCCAGCGCTGATCGTGCTGCTGTTCGCTGCACTGCCGACGGCTTCGAGTGCCTACATCCTCGCCGTGCGCATGGGCGGGCACGCCGCGCCCGTGGCATACGCGATCACCGTGCAGACGCTGCTGGCGATGCTGACTTTGCCGCTGGCGATCAGCCTGGTGCCGCGCTGAGCGCGTTGGCAACGCCGTGGCGCGCAAGCGCCCATTCGACGTGCTCGCGCACCAGCGCACTCGGATCGCCGCGGCGGGATTGCAGGGCAGCAATGACCGCCCCGGAGGTCAGCGCATTGCCGAGTGCGACAGCGATATTGCGCAGCCAGCGCTCATGGCCGATGCGGCGTATCGCAGAGCCCGCGGTGCGGTCATTGAACTCGTCCTCGCTCCATGCAAAAAGATCGATCAGTCGCGCTTCGTCGAGCCCATTGCGGACGTCGAAGTCCGCCAACGCGTTGCGCCGTGCAAACTTGTTCCACGGACACACCAGCTGGCAGTCGTCGCAGCCGTAGATGCGGTTGCCGATCAGAGGTCGGAGGTCGGCGGGAATCGACCCAGCATGCTCGATCGTCAGGTAAGAGATACAGCGGCGCGCGTCGAGCTGATATGGGCCGGTGATCGCGCCGGTCGGGCAGGTCTCGATGCAGCGGCTGCAGGTGCCGCAATGCTCGCTCGTCGGCGCGTCGACCGGCAGCGGCAGGTCCGTCAGGATCTCGCCAAGAAAAAACATCGAGCCGGCATCCTGCGACAGCAACAGCGTGTGTTTGCCACGCCAGCCCAGTCCGGCCTTGCGCGCGAGTTCGACTTCGAGCACCGGCGCCGAATCGGTCGCGACGCGGTAGCCGAACGTTCCGACGGCGTCTTCAATGCTTTCCGCCAGCGACTGCAGCCGGCTGCGCAGCACCTTGTGATAGTCGCGTCCCCGCGCATAGAGCGATACGACCGCGGCGCTCGGGTCCGCGACGCGCCCGAGCTCGCGTTCGGCCCAGTCGTCGCGCGTCGTCGACGGCAGGTAGTCCATGCGCGCGGTGATGGCGCGCAGCGCACCCGGCAACAGGCGCGAGGGGTCGGCGCGCAAACCGGCGTGCCGCGCCATGTAGTCCATGGTCCCGTGGCGCCCCTTCTCCAGCCACGCGTCAAGCCGCTGCGTGGCCTCAAACACATCAATGTCGCTGACGCCGATCCGGGAAAATCCCAGCGCTGTACCCCACGCGCGAATACGCTCGACCAGCGCGGCGCCGTCCACGACGGGCGCGCGGGTATCCTCGCCGCGATCTGCACTCATGCCGGGATTCTAGGTGTCACACGACACGCCGACTGCAAAGTTCACGCGCACCCTGCCAACCGCCGCCGACACCGAACGACTCGGACGCGCGCTGGCGCAGGCCTGCCGTGAGTACGCGAGCGCGGTCACTGAGCACGGGCTGCAAGTCAACATGCGCGGCGACCTCGGCGTTGGCAAAACCGCACTGGTGCGCGGATGGCTGCGCGCCTTCGGCGTGAGTGGACCGATCCGCAGCCCGACGTTTGCCGTGCTGGAGCCCTATGTCGTGACTTTGCATCAACCGCCTGCCGCCGGTCGCGACGGGCTTGAAGCTCAGCCGATTTCGAGCTTAGACTTCTATCACTTTGATTTTTATCGATTTGCCGATCCCGCCGAATTCTCGTCGGCGGGGTTTCGCGAGCAGTTTGGTCCGGGTCGCCTCTGCGCGATCGAGTGGCCGGAGAGAGCGGGCGATCGATTGCCGCGCGCCGATCTCACGATCACGCTGCAAGTGCAAGGCGACGGCCGCGTCGCGACACTGGAAGCGGCCAGCACACTGGGGCAAGCATGTCTGGAAAGCGCACTGAAGGAGTTCGACACGACCGCCGCGGATTGATCAAGGCTGCCGGTGGCACGCTCGTTCTTGCGCTGAGTCCCTTTCATATCGCGCGCGGTGCCACGCTCCTCGGCGTGCGTGTCTGGCCGGCGCGCGACTACACCCGTGTTGCGCTGGAGCACGACGAGCCACTCAAGTTCAGTCACTTCGTCATTCGCGACACGCCGCCGCTGCGCATGGTCGTCGATGTCGAAGGCATCGATCTAACGCCCGGTTTCAAGGAACTCGTTTCCAAGGTCGAGCCGAACGATCCGTACATCGGCGTGATCCGCGTAGGCCAGAACCGGCCGAAGGTGGTCCGGCTCGTCATCGAACTGAAGGAAGACATCAAGCCGCAGGTGTTCTTGCTCGAGCCGGTGGGCCCCTACCAGCACCGGCTGGTCATGGACCTGTATCCGGTGGAACCGCCCGATCCTCTGATGGCGCTGCTGCGCGAACAGGCGACGCCGCGCGACTCGGACTTCATGGCCTCTCAGCGACCGCCGGAAGCTGACCGACTGTTGGCCCGTGCGCCGTCCGCGCCCCCGACGCGCCGCAACGAGGCTGACGTGCAGCGGATCGTCACGGTCGCCATTGACCCCGGCCACGGCGGCGAGGATCCCGGCGCGGTCGGCAAGCGCGGAACCTACGAGAAGAGCGTGACGCTCTCGATCGCGCGGCGGCTGCGCGAACTGATCATGGCCGACAGCGGCATGCGCGTCGCATTGACACGCGATGGGGACTACTTCGTGCCGCTGCGCACGCGCGTCGCAAAGGCCCGCGCGGTGCGAGCGGACCTGATGGTCTCGATCCACGCCGATGCATGGATCCGGCCGGATGCACGCGGCTCCTCGGTGTTCGCGCTGTCGGAAAACGGCGCCTCGAGCAGCGCCGCGGCGTGGATGGCGCGTCGCGAGAACGAAGCGGACCTGGTCGGCGGCATCAACCTCGCCTCGCACGACAGGCAGCTCGCGCGCGTACTGCTGGATCTGTCAACCACCGCGCAGATCAATGACAGCCTGAAGCTCGGCAATTCCGTCCTGCGCGAGCTCGGGCGCGTCAACCGCCTGCACAAGCCGCGCGTCGAGCAGGCCGGCTTCGCGGTGCTGAAAGCACCCGACATTCCGTCGATCCTGGTCGAGACCGCCTTCATCAGCAATCCCGAGGAAGAAGCGCGGCTGCGCGACGACGATTACCAGGAACAGATGGCGCGTGCGATCCTCGTCGGCATCAAGCGCTACTTCGCGAAGAACCCGCCGCTGGCGCGCAACCCCCTGACCTAGCAGTGCCCTGCTGCCGGATTTACCCTGTGCCCGGGCAGCAGCGCAGAAAGCCCGGCCCTCGCTTACGGCATCACCTGCTGCCAGTAGCGCGCGACCGCCACCCTTTCGGCGCTGGAAGTCTCAATACCCTGATTCAAGCTCTTGGCCGTCGACGCGCCGGCACAGGCTGGCGCCGTCAGCGGCAGCGCCTGCAGCTGCAGCGGCAGGTCACTCAGCCGCTGTGCCACCGACTGCAGCGCCCAGGTCGAGTCCGGCCCGCAGCCCACGAGTTCCACCCAGGCGGGTCGGGCCGCGCGCATCGTCGCCGCCAGGGTGTCGATGTCTCCCGACGACCATGCTTCGTAAGTGAAGTGATCGACCCGCACCGTGACGGATTGCGCCGGCGCCGCCAAGCCGGCCGCGTAGGCGGCCGTCACCGCCAGGCCGACGAACAGCGAACCGATGAAGCGAGGCATGAAGGCACGGTCCGACTTCCTTTGACGTGACATGGAGTGCTCCTTCGCTGGTTGGCCGCGTCGCGGCAGAGGACTAAAGTGGCCGCATTGTTGGGCGCTGCTCGCACGAAGCTCAAACGACCATTTCTTGCCGCTCGCATGAATTGAACTCATGGACAGGCAGCGGATGCCCCGGTTGTCCCTCGACCTTCTACGCGGGTTCCGGTCGGCCGCGCGCCACCTGAGCTTCACGCACGCCGCGCGCGAGCTGTTCGTCACGCAGTCGGCGATCAGCCACCAGATCAAGACGCTCGAGGAACAGATCGGGCGCCCGCTGTTCCGGCGCGTCAATCGCGCGCTCGAACTGACCGAGACCGGTGCAGAGCTTTACCGGGCGATCGATGAAGCGCTGACGCTGATCGACAACGCAACGCAGCGCGCGTCGGGCCCGTGGCGCACGCTCTCAGTGACGACCACGGTGGCACTGGCCTCCACCTGGCTGGTACCGCGGCTCACCAGGTTTGCCGAACTGCACCCTGAGATCGACCTGCGGGTCGTTGCCAGCAATGACTCGATCGACCTGAAGCGCGACTTCATCGACGTCGCGATCCGCTTCGCCACGCTGGACATGGAGCCGCAAACCGCGGACAAGCTGTTCGACTACCGGCAGTTCCCGGTTTGTGCACCGGCACTGGCCAGCAGTCGCCAGCGACCGCTGCGGGTCCCGGCCGATCTCGCTAGACATGTGTTGCTGGACTTCGAGACGATCCTGTATGGACGCCCCTGGTACGACTGGGGGCGCTGGTTCGATGCGATGAAGCTGCAGAGCATCAAGGGCGCGGGATGGCTCCGCTTCTCGCACTACGACCAGGTGATCGAAGCCGCGAAGAAAGGCACCGGGGTTGCGGTCGGCAAGTGGCCGCACCTCAGCGAGCATTTGCACGAGGGCGTGCTGGTCGCGCCGCTCGGTGCAGCGGGCAGCGCCGTTGTCGGAGGGTTCTACCTGGAGGTGCTGGAGTCAGCGCGTGGCGTTGCCGCCGAAGCTTTCGTCACCTGGCTGCGTACCGAAGCCGCACACGATGCAGCCTTGCTCAAGCGTCCGGCAGCAAAGACCTCTCCTGCCTTCCGCCGCTGAATCCGTCAGGCGACACGCCGCCGGCGCAGCACCTTGAGCACGGCGGCAAGGACCAACGGCCCGAGCACAGCCGCGATGCCGACGATCAGTATGATGCCGAGGTTGTCCTTGATGATCGGCACGTTGCCGAAGAGATAGCCGCCATACACCAGCGACACGACCCAGATCGCGGCCCCCAGGACGTTGAAGACCTGGAACTTCCTGAAGTCCATTCCCGACGCGCCGGCCACCAGCGGTGCGAAGGAACGCACGACCGGCACGAAGCGGGCGATCATCACCGTCTTGCCGCCATGACGCTCGTAGAAATCATGCGTCTTTCTGAGCGCGGCCTGGTCGATCCAGCGAATCGTTCCGTCGTAGACCTTCTTGCCCAGCCAGGCACCGATCGCGTAATTGACGCTGTTGCCGAGCACCGCCGCAACCGTGATGACCAGCATCAGCAGGTGAACATTGAGGCCCTTGGCCTGCGCTTGCGGCAGGGCCGACACGGCTCCGGCGACGAACAGCAGCGAGTCGCCGGGCAGGAACGCCATGAAGACGAGTCCGGTCTCGGAGAAGAAGATCGCCGCCAGCGTGACGTAGACGAGCACGACGTTGCGCTCGACGATCGCCACCAGGAAGCGATCCATCGCGTTGAACAGGTCGAGCCAGTTGATGCCTTCCATCAGCGGCAATGCGGAGTGGCGTACGGGAAAGGGGACCAGCGGAGCGCGCGGATCATACGCGAGGCGGCTTGCCCGACCGACCGTGCCGACGCGGTTCCTATAATGCGTCCGCATGAATACCGAGGCCATGCGGTCGCCCATCCGTCCACTCGATGACGAGCTGATCAGCCAGATCGCGGCCGGCGAAGTCGTGGAGCGGCCGGCCTCGGTCGTCAAGGAACTTCTGGAAAACAGCCTCGACGCGGGGGCGACGCAGATCGAAGTGCGCCTGGACGGCGGCGGTATCAAGCGCGTCCTCGTCACGGACAACGGCATCGGCATCCCGCGCAATGAGCTGGCACTGGCGCTCACTCGCCACGCCACCAGCAAGATCGGCAATCTCGCCGATCTCGAGCGTGTCGAGTCGCTCGGTTTTCGTGGCGAAGCGCTGGCCTCGATTGCCGCCATCGCCGATGTAAGGATGGTTTCGCGCACGGCGGATTCGGAAAGCGGCTGGTCGATCAGCGGGACCGGGGAACTGGAACCGGCCGCGGCCACGGTCGGCACTCGCGTTGAGGTGGCCGATTTGTTCCACAAGACACCGGCGCGACGCAAGTTCCTGCGCGCCGAGGCCACGGAACTTGCCCACTGCATCACCCAGGTGGAGCGCGTCGCCGCCGCCCACCCGGCGGTCGCGTTCACCGTCATTCACCAGGGCCGCACGGTGCTTTCGCTGCCGGTGCAGGATGCACAGCAGCGCGCACTGCGGCTGCTGCCGGAGGAGTTCGCCCCGGCACAGCGTGAGGTCGGCGCGGCGGCCCCGGGGATCCGTCTGCACGGCTGGGTCGGTGCGCCCACTGCGAGCCGGGCGCGCGCCGACGCACAGTATTTCTTCGTCAACGGCCGCTACGTTCGTGATCGCGTGCTCGCGCATGCCGTGCGCGCCGCATATGCGGACGTCCTGCACGGTGCCAGCCAGCCGATGTACTGCCTGCATCTGTCGATCGACCCGCGGCGGGTCGATGTCAACGTGCACCCCACCAAGATCGAGGTGCGCTTTCGCGACTCCTCGGCGGTGCACCAGTTCGTGCTGCACGCCGTGCAGGCCGCACTGGCACCGGCTGCACAACTTGCCACCGAGCCGCCCAAGGTGGAGACGGCCGCACCCTACTCAACGGCAATGCGTGTTACGAGCGGGCAGACGCGACTCGGGGTCGAGCAATCCGTGGCCAGTTACCTGGCGGCGATCGCGGAGCGTCCCGTCTCGATGCCGGCAGCAGCCGCGGTCGCGACGGATCTCCCGCTCGGCATGGCGATCGCGCAACTCGCCGGCGTGTACATCCTCGCGCAGAACGAGCGCGGACTGGTCATCGTCGACATGCACGCCGCACATGAGCGCATCGTCTACGAAAGGCTGAAGGATCAACTGGATGCGCGCGCGGTCCCGCAGCAGCGCCTGCTGATTCCGCAGGTATTCAGCGCCTCGCCACTCGACCTCGCCACCGCAGACGAGGAGAGCGAACTGCTGACGCGACTCGGCGTCGACCTGGCCGCGGTATCGCCGACGCAGCTGGCGCTGCGCGCAGTCCCCGCGCTGCTGGCGCAGGCGGACGGCGCCGCGCTGGCGCGCGATCTGCTGCGGGACATCCGCGAGTTCGGCGGCTCGCGAGTCCTCACCGAGCATCGCAACGAACTGCTGTCCACGCTCGCCTGCCACGGCGCCGTGCGCGCCAACCGCCGTCTCTCCCTTGAGGAGATGAACGCGCTGTTACGTGAAATGGAGTTCACCGAACGTGCCGACCAGTGCAACCATGGCCGACCGACCTGGGTGCAGCTGAGCGTCGGCGATCTTGACCGGCTGTTCCTGCGCGGCCGCTGAAGCGGCCGCCGTGTCGATGCGGACACACCCGTCAAGGCAGACGGGCCCGACGGAACTACTGCGGCGCCTGCCCGGTGTGCGCCGCCTTGAACTTGCGGATCAGCCCCGACACGACTTCATCAATCGCCTTCTGGGTCGCCGCCTCGCCGATGCGGTCGGCCGCGCGGTCGCGAAGCAGGTAGTGGGCTTTCAGCAGCGTATGGAGTTTCTCGAAGGCCAGTTCGTTGCTGTGCGTACATACACTCGCATCGTTTTCCAGCACGCGCCGCAGCTGGGCACGGTCGAGCATGTCTATGCCGCAGAGCGACGCCATTTTCGAGATTTCGGCATCCACCTGGCTGAATTCGTATTGCCACAGCTCTTCGCTGGTGACGGGATTGGCGCTCATAACAGCCTTCATGACACGCTGCATTCGAACTCTACAAGAGCACCGCGCACGCCGCGGCCACTTCGGTCAAGGAAATCAAGAACAACGTTGAGCGCCTGGCACCGTGACATTGCCGCTTCCGCACACCGGTAGGGCTCCGGCGCTGACACGCAGGCGGGCGACCTGGCTCGTGGCTGGCCTGTCGATGTTCCAGCCGCTGTCGACCGACCTTTACCTGCCGACGCTGCCAGGCATCGCCGCCAGCTTCGACGCGACGGCCGCCGATGTGCAGTGGACCTTATCGGCGTTCATCGGCGCCTTCGGCCTATGGCAGTTGGTGGCCGGGCCCGTGTCCGACCGCTACGGACGGCGGCCCGCGATCCTGCTGGGCGCCCTGACGTTCCTGACCGCGAGCCTGCTGTGCACCATGGCCACATCGATTTCCGCCCTAGTCGTCGGGCGCATCCTGCAGGCGATCGGCGCCTGCACCTGCCTGGTCGGCACGCGTGGCATGGTGCGCGACCTGTACGCACCGGTCGACGGCGCGCGCCTGCTCGCTGGTGCCGCCACGCTGATGAGCCTGGCACCGCTGATCGGCCCGCTCGTCGGTGCCAGGCTGTACGAGGCGTTCGGATGGCGCTCGTCGTTCGCGGCGCTCGCCGTATTCGCGCTGATCATTCTCGTGGCCTGCGCAGCAGCGCTGAAGGAGACGCAGCCGGGCCCGACGCGCGCGCTGGCATTCGGTCCGATCCTCGCCACCTACCGCTCGGTCGCTGCCTCCGATGCGTTCCGCGCCTACACGATGGCCGCGTCGGCCAGCTACGCAGGGCTCTTTGCCTTCTTGTCCGGCTCCTCCTTTGTGTTGATCCGCGTGCTCGGCCTGACAGCCACGCAGTTCGCGTTCTCGTTCTCGACAATGGTGGCCGGCTACCTCCTCGGCACGCTGATCTGCCGCCGGCTGATCAACCGCGGACTGCAGCTGACAATCCAGGCGGGCGCCGTGCTGCAGATGGGCTCGGGTATCGCACTGGCGGCGGCGGCGCTGGCCGGAATGCATGTCGCTCCCGCCATTGTGTTGCCGATGTTCTTCTTTGGCATGTCGCACGGCCTGATCCAGCCTGCCGCGCAATCTGGCGCGGTGGCGCCGTTCAAGCATGCCGCCGGCGCCGCGGCCGCGCTGCTGGGCTTCCTGATGATGGTCTGTGCTGCTGCAGTGGGCATCTGGATCGGTGCGAGCTATGACGGCACCGTTTACCCGCTCACCCTGACGATCGCGGCCTGCTCCGTCGTGAGTGCGGCGGTCGCGTTCACGCTGGTACGCAGGCACGGCGATGTCTCCCACCATGACTGAAGCCCTGATGCTGCTGGGGCCGACCGGGAGCGGCAAGAGCGCTCTGGCGCTCGAGATCGCCCAGCACCGGCCGGTGGAGCTCATCAGCGTCGATTCGGCGCAGGTCTATCGCGGGCTGGACATCGGTTCGGCCAAGCCGTCGGCCGCCGAGCGGTCGGCCGTCACGCATCACCTGATCGACATCCGCGATCCTGCCGAACGCTACTCGGCCGCCGATTTCGTGCGCGATGCGCGGGCCACCATCGACGCGGTGCGCGCCCGCGGCAAGCTGCCACTGCTCGTCGGCGGGACCATGCTGTATGCGAAGGCACTCCGCGACGGGCTCTCAGCGTTGCCATCGGCCGATTCCGCGATACGCGCGGCGATCGACGCGGACGCGCAGAGGCTTGGCTGGCCGGCCCTGCACGCGCGGCTTGCCGCGCTCGATCCCGAAACGGCAGCCCGGCTCGCGCCAAATGACGCGCAACGCATCCAGCGGGCACTCGAAGTCATCGAAGTGTCAGGCCAGCCAATGTCGGCGCTGCTCGCGCAGCCCGCTGCTGACCGGCCACGTCTTGACGTCGTGGCGCTGGTCCCGGCCGACCGCGCGCAGTTGCATCGTCGCCTTGAGCAACGTTTCGATGCGATGCTGGCCTGTGGGTTCATCGATGAAGTGCGGGCGCTGAAGCAGCGCGGTGACCTGACGCCCGACCTGCCGTCGATGCGCTGCGTCGGCTATCGACAGGCCTGGTCCCATCTCGACGGCCGCGGGTCCCACGCCGATTTTCGCGCCGCGGCGATCGCGGCGACACGGCAGCTCGCGAAGCGGCAGCTGACCTGGCTGCGCTCGCTGGCCACAGATTTCAGCATCGAAGCCGGAAGCGGCGATGCGCTAAAGCGCCTGCTGACGCGCCTCGACCGGCTGAAGGCCTCCTAGCCACCCAACGAGCCGGCCTGCGCCGCGCGTGAATTTCCGACAGCGGCCATCCGGCAGAGTGCGGATGGGCGCTACGCATTTTCGCAGCGCATAGTGACAAGCCGACTCGCACACTGGCCTCGTGCTGCAGGTTGAAACGCAGCGATGGAGGTCAGCATGAAACGGGATCATTTCCAGACAAGGCGGCCGCGTCGACCACTCGGGCTTGCGACGGCCGTGTTGGCGGCCGCCCTAAGCGGGCTGCTGGGATTGACGCTCGGCATGGGAGCGCAGGACGGCAGCTGGTTAGCGGACCCCGCCGTCCGTCCGACCTTCCACGAGTCGGTTTTTCCGGGCGGACATCCGCCATCGGCCGTGCCGGATCACGCGCTCCTGTCGGCGAGCGATGTCCAGCGCGCCATGCCCGACCCTCGACCGGCTTACGGACTCGCGGAGGCAGCCTCCTGACGCTTCCGCTCAGGCGCGGACGTGGAGGTCGTCGCCGGCGAAGGTCAGTGCAAGCGGTTCGATCACCACTTGCTTGGGCCCCGCGTGGACCGTCCCGGCGTTCCAGGCGGCCACGCCACAGCCCCTGGCAATGACGATGCACTGCTCGGCCTGTGCGGCCGGAACGAACAGCGCAAAGCCCGCGCCCATGTTCAGGTTGCCGTAGGCCTCGCGGTTGTCGATACCCGCCTGCGCGCGGATGAAGTCGAGCACGACAGGCACGGGCGGCAGGCTTGTGATGCGGTAGGTGAATTCGCCGGGATGGCGCATCAGCTTGCGCCAGCCGTGGCCGGTGATGTTGGCGCAGTAATGCGGGACGATGCCGGCCGCGGCCAGGGCCTCGGTCACTGGCGAGTACAGGGCGGTGGGTGCGAGCAGCGCCTCGCCATACATCGTGCCGTCAGCCAGCGTCGTTCCATAGCCCTCCGGCAGGCGCTCGGCCAGCTTGCGGGCCAGCGAGAGCCCGTTGGCATGGATGCCGCTCGAGGCGAGCAGCACGATGGCGTCGCCCGCGGTGAGGTGTTTTCCGAGCGTCAGCCGTGACTTGGGCCGGATCAGTCCGACACACGAGGCGGCCAGATCGATGCGCCCCGACTCCACCACGCCCGCCAGCGCCGGCGTCTCGCCGCCGCCCCACGCCACGCCGCTGCGGTCACAGGTGGCACGCCAGCCTTCGACGAGATCGCGCGCGCGCTCGGCATCGTTGAACCAGTCGCTGCCGCCCGTTGCCCAGTAGGCGTGCACCGACACCGGCGTGGCGCCTACGGTGATGATGTCGTTGAGCGCCATGGCAAGCGTGTCCTGCGCGATCCGGTCGTAGTAGGTGCGTCCGGTGATCGCGCGCATCGCATCGGCGACGAGGGCCTTGGTGCCGAGGCATTCGGTGATCGAGGCCAGGTAGAAGTCCCCGCAGTCGACGACGTACGCCGATTCACCGCGCGAGGCCGGAACCTCGGCAAGACCGTGCCGCGTCAGGTGCCCGGCCGTCGCTGCCGCGGCCTGCTGTGCACGGATCTTCAGGGGGTCGATGCTGGCGTAGTCGACGCCCGCCTGCTTGTAATCGATTGGGTTCATGGACGGGTGAGCCGATGTCGGCCCGGTAGACTTGCCGATCGCCGCGTGCACAACGCAAGAACCTGGATTGTAAGGCGCGGCCCCTCACTCATGACCCACCCTCCGCGACAGCTGGCTCTCGATCTGCTGCAGCCACTGCGCCCCTCGCTCGACAACTTCGTGGTCGGCCGCAATGCCGAGGCACTGGCCGCGCTGCGTGACGTCGTGGCCGGTCGGGGCGAGCGCTTCGTCGTGCTCTGGGGCAGCGACGGCTGCGGGCGAAGCCATCTGCTGCACGCGGTTGCCTCATCCGGTGCGAGCCTCTGGATGGATGCGTCGAGCGCACCGATCGCCTTCGAGCCCGGAGTACGACTCTACGTTGCCGACGACGTCGATCGCTATGACGAAGTACGGCAGCAACGGCTCTTTGTCCTGCAGAACGAGGTGCGCGCCTCGCGCGAAGCCGCGCTGGTGGCGAGCGCGAGCGCACCTCCGGCGCAACTGGCGTTGCGCGACGACATCCGGACGCGGCTGGGATGGGGGCTCGTGTACCAGCTGCACGGCCTCAGCGATACGGAAAAGGAAGAGGCGCTGCGCACCCATGCCGCTTCGCGCGGGATCACGCTGACGCCGGAGGTGCTCGGTTACCTGTTGACACACATGTCGCGCGACATGCGCACCCAGGTTGCCATCCTCGATGCGCTCGATGCCTATGCACTTGCCGCCAAGCGTTCCATCACGCTGCCGCTGGTGCGCGAATGGCTGCAGGGCGGCCTCTGGGACGCACCGGGGCCGCCGCAGACACCGTTGGGATAGGTTCTAGAATCGCGCCGATGCATCTCACGCCCTTTGCTCTCGACCACACGTTGTTGCCAATGGGCCGCGCGGACACGTGGTCCCACCACGTCATGCAGCGTGGCGGACCCGCCCCGAACCTAAGTGAGCACGCGAGCGCGGCCGGCCGGTGCTGCAACTGTTCGAGCCCGCGCATGCCTGGGCTCGCACCCGACTTCACGATGAGCAGCACATGATCAAGCGCGTCATCGCACGCGTCACGACGCTCTTTTCGCGCAAGCCGCGCAAGTCCCGCGAACCGAAGCGCATCGGTGCGGACGTGCATGGCATCAACCAGGAGCTGGTGGCGCGGCCTGCGCTGCGCGTGTGCGAAACCCTGCAGAAGGCCGGGCATCGCGCCTACCTCGTCGGCGGTGCAGTGCGCGACCTGCTGCTCGGTGTCGCACCCAAGGACTTCGACGTGGCGACCGACGCCACGCCGGAACAGGTCAAGTCGCACTTCCGCCGCGCCATCATCATCGGGCGGCGCTTCCGCCTGGTGCACGTGATGTTCGGGCAGGAGACCATCGAAGTCTCCACCTTCCGCGCACTCGAGAATCCGGATCGGCAGACCGACGAGCACGGCCGCGTGCTCGCCGACAACCTGTTCGGCGAACAGCACGAGGACGCCGCGCGGCGGGACTTCAGCATCAACGCGCTTTACTACGACCCGACCACGCGCGAAGTCATCGATTATCACGACGGCGTCAAGGACCTGCGCCACAAGAGGCTGCGCATGATCGGAGATCCGGAGACCCGCTACCGCGAGGACCCGGTCCGCATGCTGCGGGCGGTGCGCTTCGCCGCCAAGCTCGGCTTCGACATCGATGAAGCAACACGCGAACCGATCCCGCGGCTGGCACGCCTGATCGAGAATGTCCCGGCGGCACGGCTCTTCGACGAGATGCTCAAGCTGCTCACCAGCGGCCATTCTGTGGCCTGCATCACGCGGCTGCGCATGGAAGGCCTGCATCACGGCCTGCTGCCTTTGCTGGACGTGATCCTCGAGCAGCCGGCCGGTGAACGTTTCGTGCTGCAGGCACTCGCCCGCACCGACGAACGGGTCCTGGCCGGCAAGTCGATCTCCCCGGGTTTCCTGTTCGCCACGCTGCTGTGGCATGACGTGCTGGTCAAGTGGAATGCCCGCACCGCTCAGGGCGAACATCGGATCCCGGCGCTCAACAACGCGATCGACGACACGGTCGACGCGCAGACGGAGAAGCTGGCAATCCAGCGGCGCTTCGTGTCGGACATGCGCGAGATCTGGGGCCTTCAGCCACGCTTCGAGAGGCGCCACGGCCGATCGGCGTACCGCCTTCTGGAGCACCTGCGCTTTCGTGCCGGTTATGATTTCCTGCTGCTGCGTGCCGCGGCCGATGAGATACCGGCTGAACTGGCCGACTGGTGGACCCGTTTCTCGCATGCGAACGAGGTAGAGCGCGAACGGTTGATCAGCGAGGCGTCCAGTACGAGCACAAGCTCGGCCGCAGGGCCGGCGCGCAAGCGCCGACGCCGGTCGCGCGGCAAGGGGGGTGCACGGCACGAGACGGCCGACACCGGTGGCCAGACAAACGAGGCGTGAGCGACGCAGTGAAGCGAATCGCGTACATCGGGCTGGGATCGAATCAGGGCGACGTCGCCGAGGCACTGAACTCGGCGATCGAGTCGCTACGTTCGATCGAGCAGACCGACTTCATTGCCGTGTCGCCTTACTATCGCTCGGCACCGGTCGATGCACCGGGACCTGACTACCTGAATGCCGTTGCCAAAGTCGAGACGGCGCTCGAACCGTATGCGCTGTTGCTGCACCTGCTCGACATCGAGCTGATGCTGGGACGTAAGCGGCGCGGCTTGAAGAAAAATGCCCCCCGCAATGTCGATCTGGATCTGCTGCTGCTCGGCGACATGATCATCCAGAGCACGCCGCTCACTCTGCCGCATCCGCGCCTGCATCTGCGCGCCTTCGTGCTGCGGCCGTTGCTCGACCTGGATCCCGGCATCCGGATACCAGGCCAGGGCCCCGCCTCTGCATTCCTCGAATCGGTCGAAGACCAGCGTATCGAGCCACACGAGGCGCCGGCGGCGCCCTGAGCGGCAGATCCTCATGCCGGGCCCGACGGTCGTCGCACGGACGACGTCCCTGCTGATCAGCCGATGAAGCAAGCTCACCGTCTGGACGCGCTGCAGGACGCGACGAGCCGGACTGGCGCGTTGCGCCTCATTTTCAGCGTGCTCGCATGATTGCCGGACGCTACCGTTACGTTGCGATTGAAGGGCCGATTGGTGCGGGCAAGACCTCATTGACGCGCAAACTGGCCGAGCATTTCAATGGCCACACCTTGCTCGAAAAGCCCGAGGCCAATCCGTTCCTCGAGCGCTTTTACAGCGATCGCGCCCGCTATGCCTTGCCGACCCAACTCTTCTTCCTGTTTCAGCGCGTGCAGCAGCTGGCGGATCTGCGCCAGCTGGACATGTTCCAGGAGCTGCTCTTTGCCGACTTCCTGTTGGACAAGGACGCCCTGTTCGCGCGACTGACGCTGGCCGACGACGAGCTGAAGCTTTATGAGCAGATACTCGCGCAGTTGCGACCGCAGACACCGCCGCCCGACCTGGTGATCTATCTGCAGGCGCCGCCCGGGAAACTGGCCGAGCGCGTGCTGCGACGAGGCAATCCGGTCGAGGCACGCGTCGGCGAGGAATACCTCGCCGCCCTGGCCGAGAGTTACATGCGCTTCTTCCATCAGTACGATGACGCTCCAGTCCTGATCGTCAACACCGAGAACCTGAACCCGATCGACAGCGCGGCAGACTTCACCCTCCTGCTCGACCGCATCGCGCGGCTGCGCGGTCGGCGTGAATACTTCAACCTCGCGGCCTGAGATGAGCACACATCCACAAGCACCTGCAGCGAGCGCGCGCAAAGCGGTGTCGCTGCCGCGGCTGCGCGAGATGCGCACCGCCGGCCAACCGATCGCGATGCTGACCTGCTATGACGCCAGCTTCGCGCGGCTGCTCGACGCTGCCGGCGTGGATTGCGTGCTGGTGGGCGACTCTCTTGGTATGGTGGTGCAGGGACTGGACTCGACGCTGCCGGTGACGGTCGCGGACGTGGCGTATCACACTCGCTGCGTCGCCCGCGGACTGAGCAGTGCGTGGCTGATCGCCGACATGCCGTTCGGCAGCTACCAGGCGGGGCCGGAGCAGGCGCTGGCGAATGCCGTCGAGTTGATGCAGGCCGGCGCGAAGATGGTGAAGCTCGAAGGCGGGGCCTGGCTGGCGCCGACGATCGCCTTCCTCGTCGAGCGCGGCATACCGGTGTGCGCCCACCTCGGCCTGACGCCACAGTCGGTGCACGCGCTCGGCGGCTATCGCATCCAGGGCCGCACCGAAGGCGAGGCCGAGCGCGTGCTTGCCGATGCGCGCGCACTGGATGGGGCCGGCGCCGCCATGCTGGTGCTCGAGCTGATCCCGAGCGCGCTGGCCAGTCGCGTCACACAGGCGGTCAGCATGCCAACCATCGGCATAGGCGCCGGCGCCGGCGTCTCAGGCCAGGTGCTGGTGCTGCACGACATGCTGGATGTCTACCCGGGCCGCAAGCCGCGTTTCGTACGGAATTTCATGCAGGGTCAGCCAGCGATCAGCGAGGCCGTTGCCGCGTACGTGACCGCGGTCAAGGACCGCAGCTTCCCGGCCCCCGAACACGGTTACTGAGCCGGCGGCCTGCCTCTACAATCCGCGGCCGTTGCCACCGCTCCCGTTCTGCGGGTCCGACACGATGAAAGTCGTCCACACGATCGAAGACCTGCGGGACCAGCTGCGGGGGCAGAACCGCATCGCCTTCGTGCCCACGATGGGCAACCTGCACGCGGCGCATCTGTCGCTGATGGCGATGGCGCACCAGCACGGCGATCCGGTGGTCGCGTCGATCTTCGTCAACCGCCTGCAGTTCGGACCCAACGAGGATTTCGACAAATACCCGCGCACGCTGCAGGACGACATCGAGAAGCTGCAGAAGCACAACCACGTCTACGTGCTGTTCGCGCCCAACGAACAGGAGATGTATCCGGAGCCGCAGAACTACCGCGTGCAACCGCCGCATGACCTGGGCGACATCCTCGAGGGCGAGTTCCGCCCCGGGTTCTTCGTCGGTGTCAGCACGGTCGTGCTGAAGCTCTTTTCCTGCGTGCAACCGCGCGTAGCGATCTTCGGCAAGAAGGACTACCAGCAGCTGATGATCGTGCGCAACATGTGCCGGCAGTTCGCGCTGCCCACCGAGATCATCCCGCACGAGACGGTGCGCGACCCCGACGGCCTGGCCCTGTCGTCGCGCAACCGCTTCCTGAGCGCGATTGAACGCAAGGAGGCGCCGCGCCTGTACGCGACGCTGAACGCGGTGCGCGCCCGGTTGCGCGACGGCGAGACGGACGTTGCACGCATCGAACACGACGCCGCCCGCGAGCTGGCGGCCAACGGCTGGAAGGTCGATTACGTCTCGGTAAGACGTCAACGCGACCTGAACGCCCCCGCCTCAGGCGAGGTCCAGTCCGGCGAACCGCTGGTGGTCCTGACGGCTGCGAAGCTGGGCACGACGCGCCTGATCGACAACCTGGAGATCTGATGGCCAACGAAACTGACGGGCTGGCCGGGGCCGAGTACG
This sequence comes from uncultured beta proteobacterium, assembly GCA_963766365.1. Taxonomy (GTDB): domain Bacteria; phylum Pseudomonadota; class Gammaproteobacteria; order Burkholderiales; family Burkholderiaceae_F; genus JALORV01. Next base: position 22,688 of record CAVXZK010000003.1, on the reverse strand, counting down.
TCGGCTTCTGGGCACGCGTCGGCGCGGCGCTCATCGACAGCGTGCTTCTGCTGCTGATCATCGTGCCCCTGCTCTACTGGATCTACGGCCCCGGATACTTCGTGGAACCGGACATGATGGGCGGCGCCGCTGACGTGCTGCTCAACTGGGTGCTGCCGGCGGTCGCCGTGATTCTGTTCTGGGTCTACCGCCAGGCCACGCCCGGCAAGATCGCGATTGGCGCCCGCATCGTCGATGCGCGCACCGGCCGGCGAGCCTCAACGGGCCAGCTTGTCGGCCGCTACCTTGGCTACTACGTCTCGATGATCCCGCTGTGCCTCGGCCTGATCTGGGTGGCCTTCGATGCGCGCAAGCAGGGCTGGCACGACAAGCTCGCGGGTACCGTGGTGGTGAAGGACCGCCCCTCGAGCGCCGCGCGCTGAGTACAGGTTTGGTCGAGCGCGCGCTTTCATAGATAATTCGCCGCCCAGCCGGGATGGCGGAACTGGTAGACGCACGGGACTCAAAATCCCGCGGTAGCAATACCGTAAGGGTTCGATTCCCTTTCCCGGCACCAATCGAAAGCGGCACGCGCAACGTAACTGCGACGCGTGCATTGCGCGTCAGAGGGAACGCATGGCCGGTCAAGCCATCGCCGAACGCGAGTTGACGCTCGCGGATTTCGACTTCGAACTGCCACCCGAGCTGATCGCGCAGCATCCGCTGCCCGATCGAGCGGCCAGCCGGCTGCTGCATGTCGCTCCCGAAGGGCTGCGCGACCTTCGCTTTGGTGACCTGGTGGGCCTCCTTGATCGGGATGACCTGCTGGTGTTCAACGACACCCGCGTCATTAAGGCACGGCTGTTCGGGCACAAGCCCAGCGGCGGCAAGGTCGAGGCGCTGGTGGAACGCGTTCTGGAAACGACGCTCGCACTGGCGCTGGTGCGAACCAGCCACACGCCGGCGACGGGCAGCCGGGTGCTGTTCGCCGAGGGTACCGAAGCAGTCGTCGAGGGCCGACGCGACGACTTCTTCCTGCTGCGCTTCAACCGCGACGTCCTCGCAGTGCTCGAGGAACAGGGTCACGTGCCGCTGCCACCGTACATCGGCCATGCCGACAGCGCCGTCGACGTGGAGCGGTATCAGACGGTGTTCGCGGCACGGCCGGGGGCGGTGGCAGCGCCAACAGCCGGCCTGCACTTCACTCCCGGGATCCTGGACACCCTGCGCGTCCACGGTGTTCAGTCGGTACACCTGACGCTGCATGTCGGCGCCGGCACGTTCCAGCCGGTTCGCGGCGAGCGGTTGGCCGGCCACCGGATGCATAGCGAGTGGTACGAGATCCCGCCCGCCGCCGCCGAGGCAGTCAACTTGGCACGGCGCGCCGGCCGGCGCATTGTTGCTGTCGGCACTACCAGTCTGCGAGCACTCGAGTCGGCGGCGACGGACGGCAGGGAAGTGCGAGCCGGGGCGGCCGAGACCACGCTTTTCATCACGCCGGGCTCTCGGTTTCGTGTCGTCGACCGCCTGATCACCAACTTCCACCTGCCGAAGTCGACGCTGCTGATGCTGGTTTCCGCATTCAGCGGTGTCGAGACTATCCGCGCCGCGTACGCGCACGCGATCGCCGAACGCTATCGCTTCTTCAGCTATGGCGACGCGATGCTGCTGGAGCGCGCGACATGAGCGCCGCTTTCGAGCTTATTGACAGCGACGGCACCGCACGACGCGGCCGCCTGAGGCTGGAGCACGGCACGGTCGAGACTCCGACATTCATGCCGGTCGGCACCTATGGCACGGTGAAGGCGATGGCGCCGGGGGAACTCGTCGAGATCGGAGCGCAGATCGTGCTCGGCAATACGTTCCATCTCTGGCTGCGCCCCGGGCTCGAGGTCATCGAAGCGCATGGCGGCTTGCACCGCTTCATGGGCTGGGACCGACCCATCCTTACCGACTCCGGGGGCTTTCAGGTGTTCTCGCTCGGTCCGCTGCGCAGGATCGCGGAGGAAGGGGTGCGCTTCGCCTCGCCCGTCAACGGCGACCGGCTGTTCCTGACACCCGAGGAGTCGATGCGCATCCAGGCGGTGCTCGACTCCGACATCGCGATGGTCTTCGACGAGTGCACGCCGTACGAGATCGACGGCCGGTCTGCCACAAAGGACGAGGCCGCGACGTCGATGCGACTGTCGCTGCGTTGGGCCCAGCGCAGCCGCGATGAATTCCTGCGGCTCGGCGAGGCCCGCGGCCGCCGCAACGCGCTGTTCGGCATTGTCCAGGGTGGCATGTACGAGCCGCTGCGGGACGAGTCGCTCGGTGGACTGGTCGACCTCGGCTTCGACGGCTATGCCATCGGTGGGTTGTCGGTCGGCGAACCCAAGGAAGACTTGCTGCGCATCCTCGTCTACACCGCGCCGCAGCTGCCGCGCGACCGTCCGCGCTACCTGATGGGTGTCGGCACCCCCGAAGACCTGCTCGATGGCATCGCCGCCGGCATCGACATGTTCGACTGCGTGATGCCGACACGCAACGCGCGCAACGGGTGGCTCTTCACTCGCTTCGGCGATCTGAAGCTTCGCAATGCCCGCTACCGCAATGATCTGGAGCCGGTAGAGCCGGGCTGCAGCTGTGCCACCTGCCGTCAGTTCAGCCGTGCCTACCTGCATCACCTGCAGCGGGTCAACGAGATCCTCGGAGCGCGGCTGAACACCGTGCATAACCTGCACTTCTACCTGGGCCTGATGCGGGAGGCGCGTGCCGCCATCGAGGCCGGCCGATTCGAGACCTTCCGCAGGGATTTCACCCAGAGCCGCGCACGCGGCGTCTGAGGGCGGTGCGCCCTATAATCCGCCGGTTCTGCGGCCCGCTTCGGGTGGGCCCGCCCGATTCCACATCTTCCAGCGGGGAAACCGATGTTCTTCATTGCGAACGCCTATGCACAATCCGCTCCGGCGGCCCAACCCGGCGCCGAGTCGTCACTGATGTCGATTGGCTTCATGGTGCTGATCTTCATCGTCTTCTACTTCCTTCTGATCCGGCCGCAGGTCAAGCGCCAGAAGGAACAAAAGGCGATGGTCGACGCGCTGAACAAGGGCGACGAGGTCGTGACAGCCGGCGGCATCGTCGGGAAGATCACCGACATCACTGACCAGTACATCACGGTGCAGGTCGCCGCCGTCAATGGCCAGCCGGTGCAGCTGTCGATGCAGCGCGCTGCGGTCCAGACCCTGCTGCCGAAGGGCACCGTCAAGTCGATCTAAGGCATCGTCACCCACAAGCGCCTCGATCGTTGTTCGCCGTGCCCGCCCGACCCGCTCGTGCCGTCTTCATCGGCCCGGGCGCCCGCCCGCCCGGAGACCGGGCCGCTAACGCCTCTCGACCGAGTGCACGTGCGCCGCGTAGCGGCGCGACCACGAGGTCGAATCGAAAATGAACCGTTACCCCCTCTGGAAATACATCGTCATCGTGGTCGCGCTGCTGATCGGCGCGATGTACACGTTGCCGAACTTCTTCGGCGAGTCGCCTGCGGTGCAGGTGTCGTCGGGCAAGCCGACGGTGAAGGTCGATGCCGCCCTGATGTCGCGCGTCGAGGCGCTGCTCAGGGACGCGAAGCTCGAAACAACCGGCATGTTCTTCGACACGACGACGCTGAACTCGACGATTCGTGCGCGCTTCCGCGACACCGACGTCCAGTTGCAGGCCAAGGACGCACTGCAGCGGGCGCTCAACCCGAGCGCCGACGACCCTTCGTACATCGTCGCGCTGAACCTGATCTCGAACACGCCGGCCTGGCTGAAGTCACTGCATGCGCTGCCGATGTACCTCGGTCTCGACCTGCGCGGCGGTGTGCACTTCCTGCTGCAGGTCGACATGCGTGCTGCCGTCGACAAGCGGCTCGAGACGTTCACTTCGGACATCCGCACGCTGCTGCGTGAGAAGAACATTCGTCACTCCGGCATCAGCAAGTCGGCGACCGAGATCGAGATCAAGTTCCGCGACGCCGAAACGCGCGCCCGCGCCGAAGACCTGATCCGCGGCCAGGTGCAGGAGCTGACCTTGCGTGAGGAAGGCACTGGAGCAGAGTTGCTGCTGTTCGCGACGCTGTCGCCGGCAGCGCAGAAGGAAATCCAGAATAACGCGTTGAAGCAGAACATAACGACGCTGCACAACCGCGTGAACGAACTCGGCGTGGCCGAGCCGGTGATCCAGCAGCAGGGAGCGGACCGCATCGTCGTGCAGCTGCCTGGCGTGCAGGACGTCGCGCGTGCGAAGTCGCTGCTCGGCCGCACGGCGACGCTGGAGATCCGCATGGTCGACCAGGAGGCAATCGCCTCCGGTGGAGCCGGCGCGTTGACGGTACCCGAACGCAAGAGCGACGGCACCGTGACACCGGTGGTGCTGAAGCGAGAGGTGGTCGTCACCGGTAACCAGCTCAACAACGCCTCGGCGACTATCGACAGCCAGACCCAGCGCCCGGCGGTATCGGTGCGGCTGGACGAGGCCGGCGGCCGCGCGATGCGCGCGATCACGCGCGACAACATTGGCAAGCTGATGGCGATCGTGCTGTACGAGCGGGGCAAGGGCGAGGCGATCTCGGTTGCCCGCATCCAGGGCGAATTCGGCAACCAGTTCCAGATCACCGGCAATTTCTCGGTACAGGAAACCACAGACCTCGCGCTGCTGATCCGCTCCGGCTCGCTGGCAGCGCCGATGGAGATCATCGAGGAGCGCACGATCGGCCCGAGCCTCGGCCGCGAGAACATCGAACGCGGTTTCCGCTCGACGCTCTACGGTTTCGCGGCGATCGCCGTCTTCATGATCCTGTACTACCGCGTCTTCGGCCTGGTCTCGGTGGTGTCGCTGAGCGTCAACGTGATGCTGCTGGTAGCACTGCTGTCGCTGCTGCAGGCAACGCTGACGCTGCCCGGAATCGCGGCCATTGCACTGACGCTCGGCATGGCCATCGACGCCAACGTGCTGATCAACGAACGCGTGCGCGAGGAACTGCGCAACGGCCGCACGGCCCAGCAGGCAATCACCGAGGGCTACGAGAAGGCGTTCGCGACCATTCTCGACTCGAATGTCACGACACTGATCGCCGGCGTGGCCTTGCTGACTTTCGGCTCCGGACCGGTGCGCGGGTTTGCAGTCGTGCACGTCCTCGGCATCCTGACATCGATCTTCTCGGCGGTGTTCGTGTCACGGGCGATCGTCAATCTCGTCTATGGCTACCGCAAGAAGCTGCAGACGCTCTCGATCGGCCAGATCTGGCGACCCGATGCGGCTTCGGTGCCGGCCAAGTAAGGGAATCGGAGAACCACGATGGAGTTCTTTCGCATCAAGCGCACGATTCCCTTCATGCGCTATTCGCTGGTCCTGAACGCGATCTCGTTCATCTCGTTCGGCATCGCGGTGTTCTTCCTGGTGACGCGGGGACTCAACCTCTCCGTCGACTTCACCGGTGGCACGGTAATCGAGATCAGTTATCCGCAGGCAGCCAACCTCGAGCAGATCCGCGGGGCGATCGAGCAGAAGGGCTGGGGCGAGTTCCAGGTGCAGAACTTCGGCACTTCGCGCGACGTTCTGATCCGGCTGCCGATCGAGAAGGGCTTCACGTCGGGGCAGCAGGCCGAACGCGTGATGCAGACGCTGAAGTCGCAGGATGCGAACGTCGAACTGAAGCGCGTCGAGTTCGTCGGCCCGGCCGTGGGCGAGGAACTGGCCCACGACGGCGCGCTGGCACTGCTGCTCGTCGTCGTCGGCATCATGATCTACCTCGCATTCCGCTTCGAGTGGAAGTTCTCAGTCGCCGCGATTGTCGCGAACCTGCATGACGTCGTGCTGGTGATCGGCATGTTTGCGATCTTCCGCTGGGAGTTCTCGCTGCCGGTGCTGGCGGCGGTGCTCGCGGTGCTGGGTTACTCGGTCAACGAGTCCGTGATCATCTTCGATCGCGTGCGAGAACACTTCAGGAAGTTCCGCAAGATGACGACGGTTGAAGTCATCGACAGCGCGATTACCGCCACCATTTCCCGCACGATCATCACGCACGGCTCGACGCTGTGCATGACGCTGGCGATGTACTTCTTGGGCGGACCAGCCCTGCACTACTTCGCGCTGGCGCTGACTATCGGCATCATCTTTGGCATCTACTCGTCGGTATTCGTTGCTGCGGCGATCGCGATGTACCTCGGCGTCAAACGCGAAGACCTGGTGAAGCCGGTCAAGAAGGAAGAAGGCCAGGAACTGGTGCCCTGACCGGCCCTGACCGGCGATCAGACGCGGCCTCAGCACGATTCACGCAAGAATGACGGCGGGCACGCGCATCTGGGACCTGCCCACGCGCCTGTTTCACTGGGCGCTGGCGACGCTGGTCGTCTTCTCGGTCGTCACCGCCAAGGTCGGCGGGCTCTGGATGGACTGGCACATGCGGTCGGGCTACGCAATCCTTGCACTCGTGCTGTTCCGAATCCTCTGGGGATTCGCCGGCAGCCACTACGCGCGCTTTGGCAGTTTCGTGCGCTCACCCGCCGTCGTGCTCGCGTACCTGCGTGGCCACGTGGGGCACGTCGCCGGCCACAGCCCGCTCGGGGCGCTGTCGGTCCTTGCGCTGCTGAGCGCACTGCTGCTGCAGGCGACCACCGGGCTCTTCACCAGCGATGACAGCTTCACGGAAGGGCCGCTCGCACGACTCGCGTCGGATACGGTCGTGGACCGGATTTCGACGATCCACCGATACGGTGAATGGGCGATATTCGCGCTGGTCGGACTGCACGTCGCAGCGGTCGCCTACTACGCGAGCATGCGCGGTGCGGTGCTGGTGGGCCCGATGATCACCGGCAAGCACCCGAGCCATGTCATCGTTGAGGCCGAGGACAGCGCTTTTATGCGCATGCGCGCACTAGTGTTCTCTGCGATCACCGCCGGTCTTGTCGGCTACCTTGTCAGTCTGTAGCCGCCCCGAAGGGTCGCCGCCCTGCCTCGCAGCCGCGTGGCAGGGCTTACGTTGCGGAGTCCGGACTTACTTGTTGCGGTAGTTGTCGTGGCAGTTGTCGCAGGTCTTGGCAGCCGCCTGGAACTGCGTACGGATCGCGGCGATGTCGCCGGTCTTCGCGACTTCGTTCAGTTTGGTCACCGCCTGGCGCATCTCAAGGCCGTACTCGCGCACTTTCGGGTCAGTGAAGACCTCAGGCTTGGCACGTGTCGGCGGGTTGCCGCCCTTTTCGGAGCCCGGCACATAGCCCTCACCGGGCAGCTGCGAGACGAAGTCGACGATGTTGGCACTCCGCTGGATGACTGCAACGTCCGGCTTCGGCGCCTTCAACTCGCTGAAGATCCTGCCCATCTGGGTACCCATGATCACGTAGCCGGACTGGCGATAGCGGATTGCGTCCTCCGGTTTGGAGAACTGGGCGTGGGCCGGAGTAGCGATCAGGCCGCCGACCGCGACCAGCGCGGCACAAAGCAATATCCTCATGATTTCCCTTTCAGAATTTGGACCGGGCCTCTTGCCCAGACACCGACTAGAACACTTTCTGCGCGGCTTGTTTTCCAGACTGCGTCGCCCGTCAAGACGATCGCGGAGTCACACCGGCGTCGCGCGGCGGCCACGATTATTCACGACTCAGCAGCCGTAGCCATGCGGGTTAACCGCGGGCGCGGTCCTGGGCGCGCGCCCGCCCGAGCGCAGTGTTCGGAACTACACTGGCCCGGCGAGCGTGGTCGAACTGGACGCCACCTCTGGATCCGGGACCCCGTCAAACAGGCAAAGGGAACGAAACCGCATGGTGATGGTGCTGCCTTTCATCATGGTGCTGGTCGCCGCCGCTCTCGCGTGGATGGGACGTTCGAAAGCGGCATTGCTGCTTGGCGTGGCGACGGTGGCGGTGCAGGTCGGGTGGCTTGTCTACCACGCCACCGACACGCTGAAGATCACCCTCTGAGAACGACCGCGATGAATCGCCTGCTCGACACGCTGGCCCTTTACGGCATCTCGGCGGTTCTTGCGGTGGCTTTCTTCTACCAACTGGTACTCGGCGAGCTGCCATGCCCGCTGTGCGCGCTTCAGCGTGTCGGCTTTCTCGTTGCCGGTGTCGGACTGATGCTCAACCTGCGCACCGGGACGTCCGCCGCGAATTACGGCCTCGTGCTCCTGACTGCGGCGGCCGCGGGCAGTGCATCACTGAGGCAAATCGCGCTGCATGTCGTTCCCGGCACCGGCAGCTACGGCTCGGCTCTCTTTGGCATGCACTTCTACACGTGGGCATTCGTCGGCTACGGCGCGCTGATCGTCTATGTCGGGGTAATGCTGTTCGCGGTGACGACTGGCCGTTCCGCGCGTCCCGCGCGCCTGAACGGGTTCGAGGTCGGCGCCTTTGGCGTGTTCGTCGCGCTGGCGGCGGCAAACGTGATCGCCATCCTTCTCGAGTGCGGGCTCGGTCCCTGCCCCGACGATCCGATTGGCTACCTGCTGCTGCCAGGCGAGCGATAGCGCTGCAGACTGACTGACGCTCAGGCGCGGCGGGCGAGTTCGGCAGCCTTGCCGATGTAGGTCGCCGGCGTCAACGCCAAAAGCTCATCGCGAGCTGCCGCCGGAATGTCCAGCGTGAGGATGAAGTCCCGCAGCGCTTCGCGCGTGATGCCCTTGCCGCGGGTCAGCGCCTTCAGCTGCTCGTAGGGGTTCGGGACCCCATAGCGACGCATTACCGTCTGCACCGGCTCGGCCAGCACTTCCCACGCTTCGTCGAGATCCGTGCGCAGCCCCTCCTCGTTGACCTCGAGCTTGCGCAGGCCGCGCAGGCAGGAGTCAACACCGACCAGCGAGTAACCGAAGGCCACGCCGAGATTGCGCAGCACAGTGGAATCCGTGAGGTCGCGCTGCCAGCGCGACACCGGGAGCTTCTCCGCGAGGTGCCGCAGCAGCGCATTGGCCAGCCCGAAATTGCCTTCGGAATTCTCGAAGTCGATCGGATTGACCTTGTGCGGCATCGTCGACGAGCCGACTTCGCCGGGTTTCAGTCTCTGCTTGAAGTATCCGAGCGCGACGTAGCCCCAGATATCGCGATCGAGGTCGAGCAGCACCGTGTTGGCGCGCGCCATCGCGTCGAACAGTTCCGCCATGTAATCGTGAGGCTCGATCTGGATCGTGTGCGGGTTAAAGGTCAGGCCCAATCCTTCGACGACGGTCCGCGCGAACTTCTCCCAGTCGATCGTCGGGTAGGCGGCCAGGTGTGCGTTGTAGTTCCCGACGGCGCCGTTCATCTTGGCGAGCAGGGGAACGCGCGCGATCGCGTCGATGGCGGCCGCCAGGCGGACCGCCACGTTTGCGAACTCCTTTCCCACCGTGGTCGGGCTTGCCGGCTGGCCGTGCGTCCGGGACAGCATCGGCAGGTCAGCATGGGCATGCGCATACTCGCGCAGCTGTGCCAGCACGCTGCGCAACCGGCCCTGGACTACGAAGCGCCCGCGTTCCAGCATCAGCGCGTGCGAGACGTTGTTGATGTCCTCGGACGTGCAGGCGAAGTGAATGAACTCTGACGCATGCGCGAGCGCCGGCACATCCTGGGTGCGCCGTTTGATGAAGTACTCGACCGCCTTGACGTCGTGGTTGGTCTCGGCTTCGATCGCCTTGATCTCGGTGCAGTCCTCGATGCCGAAGTCGGAGACCAGCTGGCGCAACCGAGCCTCGGCATCGCGCGGCAGGCGCGGCAATTCCGGCAGGCCAAGCATCGAGAGGTTCACGAGCCACTCGACCTCGACACGCAGCCGCTCGCGCATGAACGCATACTCGGAAAAAACCTCGCGCAGCTCGGCTGTCTGCCGGCCATAGCGGCCATCGAGCGGCGAAATCGCGGTCAGGGAGATCAGTTCGAGGGACACGGCAGGTCCGCGGGGCAGGCGCTCTTCAGGCATGGATTGTCTAGCGGAAGAGCAGCGAATCGAGTGTAGCAAACAGGCCACGTTCATCTCGACTCGATCGCGACCGCGGCCCGGCGCCCGTGCTGCCGATATACTCACCGTCCAATCAAGCCTGAGTCCTGCCGCGTGAGCAAGAGCATTCGCCTGCTGGGATCGTTGACGAGTCCGTACGTGCGCAAGGTCCGCATCGTGATGGCCGAAAAGCGCATCGACTATCAGCTCGAGATCGAGGACGTCTGGGCGCCGGACTCACGGATCCAGGATGCCAATCCGCTGGGCAAGGTGCCATGTTTGATCATGGAAGACGGCGGCGCGGTGTTTGATTCGCGCGTCATCGTCGAGTACCTCGATGGCATGACACCGGTCTCGAAGTTGATTCCGCCCTCGGGACGCGAACGCGCCGAAGTCCGGACCTGGGAGGCGCTCGGTGACGGCGTGATCGATGCGTCGATCCTGGCGCGCCTCGAGAAGACCCAACGGCCGCCTGAGCAGCAGAGCACCCAGTGGATCGACCGGCAGATGAGCAAGGTAAGCGCCGGGATCGCCGCCATGAGTCGCGGGCTGGGCGAAAAGCCGTGGTGCAACGGCCAGGCGTACACGCTGGCCGATATCGCCGTGGGGTGCGCGCTCGGCTACATGGACTTTCGCTTCGGCTCGATCGACTGGCGCGGCCAATACCCGAACCTTGCACGGCTGTCTGAAAAGCTCGCAGCCAGGCCGTCATTCGCCGAGACGCAGCCGCCGAGGTAAGTCAGGCGAAGTCCGCCCCGATCCGGTCGATCCGGTCGGTGCAGAACGCGTCGACGCCAAAGGCAATCAGTTCGCGGGCGCGCTCGGTGTCGTTGACCGTGTAGCAGAACAGCCAGTAGCCGGCCTGTTTTACGGTCCGCACGGCGTCCCGCGTCAGGTACTCGTGGTTCGTATTGACGCAGACTGCCCCCAGCCGCTCGAGACGCGCGGCCCAGTCGGCGGGCAACTGGTCGATCAGCAGCGCACGCGGCACGTCGCGGGCAGCGGCGCGTGCCGTCACGAGTGCGTCCTCGGCAAACGACGACAGCAGCGGCACGCGGACGTCAAGAAGATTGGCCTGGTCACCATGTTCCTTCAATGCATCGGCGTAGGCGCGGGCGACTCCCTGCGCCACGATGGCGCCGGTGCGTGCTTCATGGCCCGGCGCCGGCTTGATCTCGACGTTCGGCCAGATCCCGTGGGACCGGCAAAACTGCAACGCCTGGTCCAGCGAGGGCACCGGCTCCCTAACGAAGGCCTCTGAAAACCACCGGCCCGCGTCAAGTTGAACGATTTCATCGGCATGCCGCGCCGTCACCGCACCCGACACTCCGGTGGTGCGCTCGAGGGTCGGATCGTGCATCAGCACCGCAACATCATCGAGCGGCGCCATCGCATCGAATTCGACCGCGCGATAGCCGCGTTCGAACCCGACACGCAGCGCTGCCAGCGTGTTCTCTGGAGCGAGGCTGCCCGCGCCCCGATGGGCCAGCACCCGCGGCCAGGGCCACGGCTGGAAATGGCTCACGTTGAAGTCCCCCTCTTGCGTACGTAGATCATCTTCTCAATCCGCGCAATGATCATGCCATCCGCGTCCCGTACTTCGACGCTGAAAAGGTGCAGATGCTTGTCCCCCGAGACCGTCATCTGTTGAATACGCCGTAGGTCGTCATCCTGGAGTTCCAGCCGTGCCCACACCCGGCCGCGGCCGGGAGCCAGCACCTCGATCGATCCTGCCTTGTCCCACACCAGGTAATCCGGACCGACGGCGTGCTGCACGATAACCAGGAAACAGGGATCGACCAGCGCATACAGTGAGGCGCCGGTGTGAGGCGCCTCGCCGCCAACGCGGGACGCGAGTGGACGCAGTGCAGCGGTGATGGAACGGAAATCCGGGGCGACGTGCTCGATCCGCATGCCGGAAAGCCACCTGACCGGCGAGAGGTTCGCGCGCAACTGCCAGCGGCGCGACGAGTTCATCCGGGCGGTGCTCCAGACAGCAACATCGGCCCAGTTTAAGGGCCGGCAGCGCCCTCGCCTGCGTCGCGGCGCGCTGCTAACCTCGACGGCCATGACGACCGCGCTCGGCCATCTGCGTGTGCTGGACCTCACCCGCGTGCTCGCCGGGCCGTGGTGCACGCAACTGCTTGCCGACCTCGGCGCCGATGTCATCAAGGTCGAGCGGCCGGGCAGTGGCGACGACACCCGAGCCTGGGGGCCGCCCTACCTGGCCGATGCACAAGGCCATGACACCTCGGAAGCGGCGTACTACCTGGCGGCCAACCGCAACAAGCGATCCGTCACAGTCGACATCACGCGTCCCGAGGGGCAGGACATTCTCCGCCGCCTGGCACGCCAGTCGGACATCGTCGTCGAGAATTACAAGGTCGATCAGCTCGCCAGCTATGGACTCGACTACGCGTCGCTCTCGGACCTCAACCCGAGGCTGATTTACTGCTCGATCACCGGCTTCGGCCAGACCGGGCCGCATCGCGAGAAGCCGGGATACGACTTCATCATCCAGGGCAGCGGCGGCTTCATGTCGATCACCGGCGAGCGCGACGATCGCCCGGGGGGCGGTCCGCAGAAAGCCGGCGTCGCGGTCAGCGACCTGATGACGGGCATGTACGCCAGTGTGGCCATCCTCGCTGCCGTCGCGCACCGCGAGCGGAGCGGGACCGGCCAGTACATCGACCTCGCGCTGTACGACGTGATGCTGGCGATGCTCGCCAACATGAACATGAATTGCCTGACCAGCGGCCGCGCGCCGGGCCGTGCCGGCAATGCGCATCAGAACATCGTGCCCTACCAGGTGTTCGCTGCCGCTGACGGGCATGTGATCGTCGCAGTCGGCAACGACGCACAGTTCGTCAAGTTCTGCGAGATCGCCGGGCGGCAGGATCTCGCGGTTGATCCGCGTTTCGTGCGCAATGCGGACCGGGTGCGCCACCGCGCCGTGCTGGTGCCGATGCTGGAGGCGATCGTGCGCGAGCGTCCGGTGGCTTACTGGGTGGAAGCACTCGATGTGGCAAAGGTCCCGTGCGGGCCGATCAACGACATCGCGCAGGCACTGGCCGATCCTCAGGTGGCCGCGCGTGGCATGCGCATCGACCTGCCGCATGCGCTCGCCGGCACCGTTCCGCTCGTCGCCAATCCGATCAAGCTGTCGGAGACGCCGGCGACGCACGAACGGGCACCACCGCTGCTCGGCGAGCACACCGACGAGGTGCTGCGGGACCGGCTTCAGATGAGTGCTGCCGAGATTGCCCGGCTGCGTGCGGCGGGGGTCGTGTGATCGCCGCACTGCACCTGCTGATCCAGGGCCGCGTCCAGGGCGTTGGGTACCGCTTCGCGATGTGCCGGCAGGCCGAAGCTCTGGGCCTCGAGGGCTGGGTACGCAATTGCAGGGACGGCAGCGTCGAAGCCGTGGTGGTCGGCGCGCCGGATCAGGTCGAACTGCTGCACGCCTGGGCACGACGCGGTCCGCCCGGTGCTTTCGTCACCGAGATCACCCAGCGGGCTGCCACGGCTGCTGAAGAAGACGACGCGCTCGGCGGCGGGTTCCAGCAGCGCCCGACGGCCTAGCGTGGCAACCCGACGACTCAGGTGGCCGCATTGAATACCCCGGTATCGAAGTGCGCCGTCGTCAGCGCGGTCAGCACGTGGTCCCGCCACGCACCATTGATGAACAGGTAGTTGCGGGCCAGGCCCTCCACGCGAAACCCCAGACGCTGCAGCAGCCGCGCGCTGCGATGGTTTTCGGGTATGTAGTTGGCCTGCACGCGATGCAGCCGCAGGACCTCGAAGGCATGCGTCAGCGTGGCCTGCAGGCCCTCGTACATAAGTCCTTTGCCCTGATGACCGCGATCAATCGCGTAACCCAGCATGCAAGACTGAAACGGCCCGCGCACGATCTGCGTGTAGTTGATGCGACCGATGATGCAATCCATGTTGTCACGCGACAACGCCACCCAGCGAGCGACGCCACCGTCGCGATAGTCCTCCGCGGCCCGCGCGGCCTCGGCTTCCCAGAAACTCGTTTCGATGATGCGGCGGGGTCGCGGCGGGTCCCACGGCCGCAGGTGCTCGTCGTTACGGCGGAAGAACTCCGCCAGCATCGCGGCGTGCGCCGGCGCCATGAGGTCGAGCACCAGACGGGATGTCGTCAGACGAGTGGTCATGAATGCCAAGCAGTGGTCTCCCAGTCCATGACACGGCGCGGTCGTTTTCCGCTCTAATTCGACCTACTAGAAGAATTATCGGTTCAAGGAGACAGCACGTGAATCGCGCCCTGCAGGCGCTGGCCGCTGCGTTTGCGCTCGTCCTGGGCGCTGCAACGTTTGCCCAGACCCCCAGCTTTCCGACCAAGCCCATCCGACTGATCGTTCCGTATCCGGCGGGAGGTCCGCTCGATACCGCGGCACGCGCACTGGGCGAGCGGCTAAAGGAGAGTCTCGGTACGGTCGTGGTGGAGAATCGCCCTGGGGCCGGTGGCAACCTCGGCGTCGATCAGGTGGCGAAATCGTCGCCCGACGGCTATACGCTGGTGATAGGCGCGGTGGCGACGCATGCAGTCAATCCGTGGCTCTTCAGCAAGCTGCCCTACGACCCGATCAGGGACTTCGTGCCGATCACGCTGATTGCACATGTGCCGAACGTCCTCGTGATGACACCGGAACGCGCGGCGCAGTTGAAGATCACCTCGGCGCGAGATCTCTTCGACTACCTGCGCCGCAACCCGGGACAGCTCAATTACGCCTCGGGCGGCAACGGCAGCGCCGGACACATGGCCGGTGAGCTGCTGAAGTCGCAGGCCCGTGTCTCGGCCGTGCATATCCCGTACGCCGGCGCGGCGCCGGCACAACTGGGCCTGCTGGCGGGCCAGACGGACTTCATGTTCGACAATCTCGCATCGGCCACGGCGCAGATCAAGGCCGGAAAGCTGAAGGCACTGGCGGTCACGACCCCGCAGCGCGCGCCGTCGATGCCTGATGTGCCGACGATGAACGAAAGCGGCCTGGCCGGTTTCGACGTATCGACCTGGTTCGGTGTCTTTGCACCTGCCGGCACCCCACCCGCCGTGGTCGCCCGGCTCAACGAAACGATGACCTCGGCCCTGCGCACACCGGAGATGCGCGAACGGCTGGCGCGCATGGGAGCCGAACCGGCCCCGATGTCGTCGGCACAGTTTGCCGAGCTGGTACGCAGGGAGCTCGCGAAGTACGAGAAGGTCGTGAAGTTCTCCGGCGCGCGCGTCGACTGATTTTCCGGAACCGAGATGCAGATCAGGGACGCCAAGGACTTCTGGTCCGGAATCATGTTCGCCGCGTTCGGCGTGTTCTTCGTCGTCTTTGCTCGCCAGTACGACATGGGCACAGCGGCACGCATGGGGCCTGCCTTCTTCCCGACCATGCTTGGCGGACTGTTGCTGCTGCTCGGTGCCGTCATTGCGATCCGTGGATTGACAGCGCAGACCAAGGACGGGCGCGTCGATCGGTTTCATTTCAAGCCGCTCACCTTCGTGCTCGGCGCGGTGGTGGCGTTCGGGCTGCTTCTGCGCCCCGGAGGCCTGCTGGTCTCACTGGCCGCGCTGGTGATGATCTCCAGTTACGGCAGTGACGAGTTCCGCCTGCGCGATGTGCTGTTGCTCACAGCCTTCCTGGGCGTGCTCGTGATGATCGTCTTCATCTACGGCCTCGGCATGACGGTGCCGGTGATGCCCGTCTTCCTGCGCGACTGAGGCCACCTTGGACCTGATCGACAACCTCGCGCTCGGCTTCTCGACGGCGCTGACGTTCGCCAACATCGCGTACGCCTTTGCGGGAGTGCTGATTGGCACGCTGATCGGCGTTCTGCCCGGCATCGGACCCATCGCCACGCTTGCAATGCTGCTGCCGATGACCTATGCGCTCGAACCGACGTCCGCGCTGATCATGCTGGCGGGCATCTACTACGGCGCGCAGTACGGGGGTTCGACCACCGCGATCCTCGTTAACCTGCCAGGTGAATCCTCGTCGGTTGTCACCTGCATCGACGGCTACCAGATGGCGCGGCGCGGCCGTGCGGGAGCCGCACTGGCCACGGCCGCGCTTGGATCGTTCTTCGCGGGCACGGTTGGCACGCTGATCCTGGCCGCGCTCGCCTTGCCGATGGTCGAGCTCGCATTCAAATTCGGGCCGGCCGAGTACTTCTCGCTGATGGCGCTGGGCCTGATTGGCGCCGTGGTGCTGGCGTCCGGCTCCCTGGTCAAGGCGATCGCGATGATCGTGCTCGGACTGTTGCTGGGACTGGTCGGCACCGACGTCAACTCGGGCGTGGCGCGTTTCAACTTCGACGTGCCGGAGCTCGCGGACGGCATCGGTTTCGTCGCAGTCGCGATGGGTGTGTTCGGTTTCGCCGAAATCATTGCGAACCTCGAACACAAGGGCCAGCGGCAGGTCTTTACCGACAAGGTCGGCAAGCTCCTCCCCACCATGGCGGAATTCAAGGAGGCCGTACCGGCTGTACTTCGCGGCACCGCGCTCGGATCGGTCCTCGGCGTCCTGCCAGGGGGTGGCGCACTGCTCGCCGCCTTTGCCGCATACACGGTCGAAAAGAAGGTCACGCGCAACCCGAAGATTCCCTTCGGCCAGGGCAACATTCGCGGCGTCGCAGCGCCGGTCGCACAGGGGACACCCTCCCTCCCACGGTACGCGGAGCTGGATGAAGGTCCCGTCGACATCATGATTCACGCGACGGACACGGGAAGGCTTGACGCCTTGCACGGACAGGAGATGATGACGGGGCATGGTCGAGTTCCTCGGCGGCTGTCTGTTGGTACTCACAGCAAAACAAACGCTCGAGGACTCGGCCATGCGCTTCTTCGGCGCCTGGCACGTTCCGTTCCGCACCCTGGACTCCATCAGCAGCTTGTCCACAGGTTCCTCAGCCCCTCCCCCAGACCCCCACCTCCCGGGGGCTTCGCCCCCGGAACGCCGCGCTCCGCCGGAGCTACGCCAGGGGCTCCGCTCCGCGCGGCTCCCCCTGGGCCCAAGGTGCAGGGTCACACAAGTCGACGTTCTGACGATGCCACCGGATCGACAGCGTCATACTGCTCGGCTGAGCGCGAACCGCGCCGCATCGGAACGGATCCAGTTCACCTTCACGCCTGCCGCCTTTGCACCCTGTTTTGCCTGCGCCAGCATTTCCGCGGACAGGTCCAAGCCCGTGACCGCATAGCCCCTCTTCGCCAACTCGATCGAGTGGCGTCCTGTCCCGCAACCGACATCGAGTATCGAACAGCCCGGTTGTAGGGCCAACTCCTCCAGCAGGAAATCCACCTCGGCGACGGTGTTCTTCGTGAACACGTTGTCCTGTATAGATGGGTGCGTGAGCGTCGAAGAACCGCTCCCAACTCGTCTTCTCGATTGTCATGTTTATCTCTCCGCCGAACTCGTAATCTACAGAGCCGCGTTGCCCGGTAGTCCTGCGAACCCTGCCCACGTTGCAGCATCCCGACTCTGTCATTCTGCCGCCGGAACACTCTGAGGGACATTCACTCTGGCAGCAACGATCTGCCGGAGCCGGCGGGGATGGGCTGCCAGTTTTCGCTGCTTCACCAAGGATCTCGCCGCTGGCTACCGGAGCAGGAGGCCACCGTCTTCAGCTCAGGCATCTGGTCGGTCGGAGCAGGTCTCATCTCGACCGCCCCCGCATGCCAGGCCCGCGAGGCGACCGGTGGCGGACGGCGAGAGGGCGTCCGGAGGGCGCTGGTCGAGTTCGGCCAGTTCCAGAGCCGCGTCATCCTCGGCGGACTTGACCGCCGCTACTTCCGCGTCGCCTGACGGCGAATGTCATCACGACGACCCTGCTCACTTCCCGCCCACGCTCCGTGCATTCTCGACGACTGCCAGTGATGAGCTGGTCGGTGAGTTCCACTACGCGCCGACGGCCTTCTCGATCGACCTCGACGCCGATCAGCATCCGCGGTAATCTTGACACTCCACCGAGAATCGGTGTCGGACGACGTTTCCGGGAAGCACGACCCCTTCCAGAGGAACCCGCGAGCCAGATGACCAGCGAACGAGTCAGAATGGGATGGGTGATTCCGGCCAGCCTTCTGGTTGCAGGCTTCGTCCTGCTCGCCTATGGCCCGTGCCTGGACAACGACTTTTGGCGGATCGACGACCAGCGGCACGTTGCCAACGGTGCGGGGTTCCCGTTTCCGAACCAGTACTTCCGGCCCGGCCAGGAGTTGAGCTTCCGGCTGCTCTGGACGATCGGCGGGACGAATCCGCTGCCCTACTTCTGTATGGGGGTCTTGTGTCATCTGGCCGCCGCTCTCCTGATGCTGGTTCTGACCCACCGCCTGTTCGGTAGCCGCCTGGCAGCCTTCGTGGCCGCACTGCTGTTCGCCACCCTCTTTGCCCCGCATCAGGCCGTGGTGTGGATGAGTGCTCAGGAGGGCGTACAGGAAGTCGTCCTGTCGCTGGCCGCGCTGCTCTTCTGGCTCCGCCATCTCGACCGCGGTGGGATTCCAGCTCTCGTCGCCTCGTTTGGGTTTGCTGCCGCCGCTTTTTGCTTTCGGCAGTCCGCGGTCAACCTCGTGCCGTGGATGCTGGCGGTTCAGGTGTGGGCCCACGGTCCGCGTGATCTCTGGCGCCCGCGGCGGCTCCTGGCCTGGCTGCCCTTCATCCTTCTCGCCGTTCTCGTCACCTGGCGGGGATGTGCAGGTCCCGGGAGGCGTTGGAATCGCGCTCGAATGGAGCCACCCGATTCACCTCCTGGGCCGGCTACTGCGCTCTCTGGGTCACCTGCCTTTGCCTCTCGAGTTCTCCAGATGGCGGTTCGGTGGAACCGGGCTCCACCTCATCGGCGTGGCCGTGCTCGTCGTACCCGTCGTGGGGTCAATCATCTGCTCCCGACTCCGGCGTGGCGGCGAACTGCCCGTGGGCGCGCGGCCGTCCACGGCGCTTCTGGCTCTCGCGCTCCTGCTCGGCGGGCACATGGCCGTGCTCCCCGGAGAGCCCGAGATCATCGGCGAGCGCAGCTACTACAACGCCGCTCCGGGGTTCGCCCTCCTGCTCACCGCGCTCTTCCTCCAGGGGCGGGTGATCTGCGCCCGACCCAGGGTGCTCGGGTCCCTTCCCTGGATAGCGCTCATTGCCTGGGTGACCGCGAACGTCCTTGCCATCCACGGCATCGAGAGGCGCAAGTATGACCAGGAGTCGCGCCGCGTGCGGGCTCTCGTCACCGCCACCCGCACCATCATGGACGCACTTCCTGCAGACCAGGGAGTGCTCTTCATCGACCCGCCCTTGCCGGACATCCGTGACTTCCTGCCGATCCTGCACGTCTGGCTCGGCGTGCCGGAGGAACGCACGAAGCAGCGCTGGTTCAGGCCTGCTGACCCGGTCCTCCGCAGCATCATCAGCAGGCCTGCCGAGGAACGCCCCGTACGCTGGAGCAGCGGCGAGCGCAAGTGGATCCTCGTTAACCCGGGTGGTGCGCAATGGCTCGACGCCTGGCAGCCGCAGTGGTGGCCCGGCGGGCTGGGGGCGCCAGACGTTCGCCCGAGGTCCGGTGTGTCCACGTTCGACCGGCAGAGGGTTCCCGATGAGCGCTCGCGACCCGAAGACTGCCCGAGTGCGCGACGACCGAGTTCGACCAGTCCCTGGTGCTCGCCTCCGACAACGACTCGGCGGGAAAGAATGGCGTGGTTCGTCATGAATAGCGGCGGCACCTACTGCGCCGTTTGTGGAACAATGGCCTTCTCGACATTCCATCTTCGCCTCAACAGCGCCGGCCTGAAGTCAATTCAATCGCAAATCCTTCGCGCCCGTTTTTCTTATGGCGGGGGCATTGGTTTGTCGAGGCTGAGAGGATGATGCCCCATGTCGCTCATGATTCGACAGGCCATGGGCGTCTGGCGCTGAGGGGCTGATCATGGAATCAGAACAAGACCTCGCGCAAGCAGGTGGCGACACGCCGTTGCTCTCGATTGTAGTCCTGGCCTACCGCTCAGGAGTGCGGGCGCGTGCGGTCGTGGCGCAGGCGATCGAGGCGCTTCAGACTGCGAGCATCACGGACTTCGAGTTGATCCTCGTGGGAAACTACGTCGAAGGCGAAAACGACGAAACGCCTGAAGTCGTACGTGAATTGGCCGCTAGCTACAATCGCGTGCGCTGCTGCGTCCTGCCCAAGAAAGGCTGGATGGGCTGGGACATGCGTAAGGGCCTCGACCTCGCGAAGGGCGACCTGATCGCCGTGATCGATGGGGATGGGCAAATGCCGGTGGTCGATGTTGTGCGGCTTTTTGCGCTCATGTCGAGTGGCGAGTGTGACCTTGCGAAGACCTACCGCGTGTCGCGCGGGGATGGTTGGAAGCGGAGACTTATCTCAACCGCTTACAACCTTCTGTTTCGCGTGCTCTTTCCGGGCATCGGGACCTCCGATGCTAACGCCAAGCCAAAGATGATGACGCGCGCCGCCCTGGAGGGAATGGACCTGCATTCGGACGATTGGTTCATCGATGCGGAGATCATGCTCGAGGCGCGAAGGGCAAACCTCGTGGTGAAGGAGTTGCCCACCAACTTCACAGCACTCGAGGGACGTGCCTCGTTTGTCCGGCCCGTTGCCCTGTTGGAGTTCCTGCGCAACTTGCTCAAGTACAGACTCCGCGAATTCAAAAGGGGAAGTAGCTGGGTCGATGAAGATCTTGGTCACGGGTGCAACGGGGGAGATCGGTGTCGCCGTGCGCACGAGGCTCGCCCAGGAGCCCCACGATGTAGTCGTGTTAACGAGGCGTGCGCGCAGCCTTCCAGGAGGTCATGCGGCGTGTGTCGAGGGCGACTTGACCGTCCCCGCGTCTCTCGCGGGTAAGTTAAGCGGTTTCGACGTCGTGCTGCACATGGCGGCCATCACCCACAGCAGAGCGCCTCAGCTCTACCGAGACGTCAACGTCGCAGGCACCGCAAATCTCTTGCGTGAACTAGGAACTTCACGGCGCTCCTCGGATCGTGTTCCTGAGCACGCGCGCGCTTGGCGCAGACGGTGGTGCCTATGCCGCGAGTAAGGAAGAGGCCGAACACGTCGTCCGCGCGTCCGGTTTGCCGTTCACGATTCTGCGCCCCGCGGAGGTCTATGGGGGCGGTGGCAGCGATCCGATCGCATCGCTGGTAGCCACGTTGAAGCGTCGTTCGGTGGTGCCCGTCCTCGGCTCTGGACACTACTTCCTGAACCCCGTGCATGTCCAGGACGTCCTGGAAGTGGTCTTGCAAGCTGCCTTGTCGGAGGCGTCCTCGGACCAGACCTACGTCTTGGCGGGCCCCCAGGAGATGACGTACTTGCAGCTGATCGAGCGCATTGAAGAGCTGCTCCATTTGCCCCGGCGGCGGCGCTGCATGTCCCCGCTGCTTGGGCCCGCGTGTTGGCGGGAACCGCCGGGAGACTCGGTCTCCATCGACATCGTCCCGGACGAGATTCCGCGGCTGCTCCTGGCCAAGTCGAATGACAACACGGCCGCAGTTCGCGACTTTGGCTTTGCCCCAAGGACCATCGAGGCGGGCCTTGCCCGTGGTAATCGACGATTCGAACGCCCTGAATCGTAGCGAGTTGCGTCGCCCGCCTCCACGGTCTCCCGGACCATGCTCCAGCCACCTCACGCCGCCCTCACCCTGCTCCTCGCCCTCTTCTCCGGCTGGGTGAACCCGTACGGTCAAGATTCCCATCCGCCCCTGGATCCTACGCTCCGAGCAGGTAGCCTCGCCGGATTTCGCCCAGATCCGGAACACCCACATGCCCTGGCGTCGTCTACTGGCCTACATCACCGGCTCCGTCGACGAGGAACTCCGCCTCCGCAACGAGTACCTCGCCGCCGAGAACCGAATCCTCCGATCGAAGCTCCCGAAGCGTGTCCCCTCGACGACGCCGATCGGTCCACGCTCGCCAGGATCGCCAAGAATGTCGGGCTCGACGCGCTCCGCGCGCCTCGCGACCATCGTCAAGCCCGAGACCATTCTCGCGTGGCATCGCCGCCTCATCGCGAAGAAGTTTCACGTATCTCGCGGCCGAGGGCTCACCATGCCCGGCCCTCGCGGCTGGCGCCGACGCTCACCGAGCGTTACTGTAGAGAACTCGGGCCGCGGTCGTTTCCCATGGACGAACTGCTCGAAACTCAGTACCAGCGGTACGTGGACGAAGGCGATGCCGTCGCCCTCGAGCGTCTCGTCATCCGATGCCGTCCCGTTCTGCTGCGACTCGCTCGCCGTCTCGGCCACGTTCCGGAAGACAGCGAGGACCTGGTGCAGGAGACGCTGATCACGGCCTTCGAGCGCGCCCATCGCTATGACCGGTCGAGGCCGCTGCTGCCCTGGTTGAAGGGAATCCTCACCCACAGGGCGGCGACGCTCGCGCGCTCGTCGCGGCGCCGCGCCGCGCACATCCGCGTACAGTCCGCGCTGCTCGAGCCCGTGTCCGAGGGGGAAGATGCCTCCATCGGAACTCAGCAGGTGGATCCCTCGGCCATCGCCGCCACCGGAGGAACTCGTCGAGCTGCTCCGGGAGTCCCTGGCCGAGATGCCGGACAAGTACGGGTTGCCTCTCGAGCTGCATCTTCTCAGCGGCATGGATCCGATTGACATCGCGACTCAGCTGGACGAGACCCGTTCGACGGTGCGCGTGCGACTGCATCGTGGCCTGAAGCTACTGCGCGGCCAGCTTCCGGCCGGACTTGCCGGCTCGCTGCTCCTGGCCGTGCTGAACCGAAAGGCGGTGGCGGCGGGTCTGTCCGCGGGAATCGGATGGTC
>CAVXZK010000002.1:0-171158 GCA_963766365.1 uncultured beta proteobacterium | reverse complement strand
TAACGCAGATGAGCCGGCTTTGCGGGAAGAGTGTTCTCATCGCCTATTACTTCGGAGTCAACGCCGCGGAACTGGACGGCTACTACCTAGCGCAGGCCATTCCCGCATCGTTCTCCAGCGTCAGCACTCTATTCCTTCAAACCGGGGTTGCTCACGGTCTATGTGAACCACTTGGCCGAGGTGAATCCGAAGTGGAGCCCCACTTGAAGAATACTTCTCGCACTGGCTGCCCTTGGCATTGCAATCAGCGCCGTCGTCTCCGCTTCGGCACCCACCCTCGTGTCGTTGATTGCACCTGATGCATCCGCGTCTGTCCAAGACTCGGCCGTGACCTCGTTGCGGATCCTGGCGTTCTTGCTTCTCTTGAATGCCTTGGTGGACTGCCTCTCGTTGATCCTGAGCGCGCAATCCGGATTCTTTGCCTTCGCCGCGCTGGCGCCTATCGTCAGGGCCGTCGTCGCCAGCTTGCTGCTCGTCTATTTGCCGAATCGGGGCCTCGAGACCCTGATCTGGGGCACGCTCATCGGCTCGAGTTGCCCAGCTCTTGCTGGTTGGCTACGAAACTCGGACGGCGGCGTATCAAGCTTGCCTGGTGGGTTCCGGTCAACCCGCCGCTGACCTTCCTTGCCGGAGCGGACATCATTCCAAGGGCGCGATCCAACATCCCGAGTATCGCTGCAAGACTTGGCGACGGCGCCATCGCAACATTCTCCTTCGCCATGCGTCTTGCACTGCGCCGCGACGCAAGTGTGGCGGTTGCGCTGTCAACTGTCCTCCTCCCCAGCTTCGCACATGCGGCCGGGAGAGGTGAGCTCTCTACTTCGAGTTGAAGCGGAGCTTCCCCGTCGTCGCTTTGATTTCAATTTCAATGCTGCTGTGGGTAGGTCTTGTCGGCGAGTTGCTAGTTTGTGGCCTTCGAGCGTGGTGCGTGTATTTTGCATCAATCCGCTTCTGCTTCGGTGGCCTCCGTATGGTTCTGGTTGACCGTAGGCCTATTGCCAACGATATGGGGTGCACTTCTTGCAAAGGCCTTGCAAGCTCTTCGTTGGGCTCGACGATAAGTTTGATCGCGCCGCTCCGGGGCTAGTAATGACAACCTCGGGAATGTCGCCCCTTTTCGGGGGCCGCTGGATTGCCTGGACTAGCGCTTGCGCTGGGGTCGCGTCGTTGTGTATGGCTATCGCTAGCGCGATTGCGCTTGCCAAACGTCTGGCTTCACGCACGGCTGCCGGCAAGAACAGCAGTCAATTCTTTGATCGCAATGGTCGTCGCAGCCGTAGCGGGTGTCTGCGTCCACGACCGTGGACGTCGCGCTGCACTTCGCACCCAAGCCACTCGCGCGCAGCCTGTCAATATCGGATAGCGCTCGGAACGGGGCCTGGGTCTGCGATTCCTGCTGCGGAGAATCTGCAGCAATGTTGCAAAGAACGCACTCTGAAGAGTCAACATTGTCCGGCACCCGGCACCGGCACGGCCGATCCGATGCGGACGAGCATCGAGCAGGCGGATGCCAGCAGCGCCCGCCGTCATAAGGAAAGCTGCTCGACCTCGGTGGCGACGTCTGACCCGCAATCGATGACACTCCGGCGGCGGCACCCAAGTGCCAGTCTTCCTCGAACCGCTCGTTCCTCGCCCAGGCGATGCTGTCCGGTCGCCCATGCCGGTCGCACTCCACTTCCCGCGACCCGCCAAGCTAAGGCCTCGGCGGCGCAGGCAATGATCCGAAATTCGGGAGATTTCAAAAGGATAGCTGGCCCGCGTCCGTCTATCATCGATCATCGGAACAAGAAACCGGTCGCTTGCTAGCGACCCGCCATGGCGACGGAAAGCTGGATTCCCTTCAACGGGGCAGGACTGGCGCTGGATCGGCGGACCATGCACATGTCGCACTACTGGGTCACTCGTGGCGGGCGGGGCACAACGGGCGCTCGTCGAGATCGGGGGCATCTCGTCCAGCGAGGCCATGTGGTGACCCTCATCACGATGAAGGACAGTAGCACCGACTTCTTCGCTACCCCGGCGGAGTCGGGAGAGTGGCACTGGCGGATCGAGCAGCGGGAAGCCAGTTTCACTCGAGGCAGTCCTGGGCATTCGAACCTTCTTCGCACTGCGTTCCGCCCGGAATCGCGTTCTGATGTGGTGTCTAGTTTTGTTTATATCACAAACGTTTCTGTCCTGCTGGCCTCTGGTGGCGTTGGAACATGTCTATTGGGGAGAGGACGTACTCCCGCCTTCGCACAAGATTGGACCGCTCCTGCAAGCGATGCGCCGATCAGCAGTTCCGCTCCGCCGATGCTTGGTCGTCCAGATACTCCGGAGGTGGCGGGGAGTGGGCACGATGCTACTGCTGATTCGACGCATCGCGACGATTCCGAACGCAGTGCCCGATCGCCTGGCTGCGCGGGTGCAACGCCGCCAGGTGCTCGGTGTCGGTCGCCTTGTGGACGCGAAAGGCTTCGATCTGCTCATTCGAGCGTTCGCGCTCCGCAGCTCGGTCTCGAAGGCTGGCGCCTGGTCTTCGGTGAGGGTCCGGCTGCTCCTCGAGAACCTCTGCCGCGTCCTCGATGTCGCGGGCTACGTCGACCTGCCGGCGGCCAAACAAACGACCCGGCCGAGCAGATGCTGTCCACTTGCGCGATCTTCTCCCTGCTATCGCGCTACGAAGGATTCCCGAATGTACTGTTGGAAGCAATGGCGCGCGGAGCGGCTCCGGTTGCGTTTGACTGCCTCAGCGGACTCGGCGCGACGTCTTATTGAACATGTGTCACGGGTTCTCGTCCCCGCAGGCGATGACCCTTCCCAGCGCTCGCCGCTGAGTTGTCGAACCTCGCACCAGGATTCTGGCGCGCCAAGCTGCCTCGCTTCCAACGCGGAGCGGGTCGCAGTTAGCGATTTTCGCCGGATGCTGTACCTCAAGTGGACCGAATTGCCTGGAGCGCCATGCATAGCGTCGGATCCGTACGCACGGGCTCGCTTTGCCGCCTTCGAAGTAGGTCAGTACCTGAAGCAGAATCCTTTGCTGCCAACCATCACGTCCGACATCATTTGCGCGACCTGCGCATCAACACACTGGTCGAGCGCGTGGGCGGCTCCTCGAAGCTGGGCGCGGATGGCAGGCTGCCGCCTTGGCCGCGGCCGGGTTCGACGTCGAAGCGATCGACATCGCGACGGACGACTCCGCAACCCCGCCCACCTGGCCAGTCAAGCACTACGACGGCCGACGCTTCCCATTCGGCGATGCTTCGTTCGACGTCGTCTTCTCCTCGAACACGCTCGAACACGTTTCGGATCGCCACGTCTTCCAGGTGGAAATTCATTGTGTCCCTAAGGACGATGGCTTCGCTATCCACATCGTTCTGTCTGCTGCGTGGCGCATATGGACCAATCTCGCCTTTCCGTTGCGCTACATCTTCTTCGTCCCGGTCAGGCACGGCGAGCACGCGGGCAACGCGTGGTCCGAGATCGCAGAATTCCGCGAGCAACGTGGCGGCGGGTCTTTACCGCCAATCGGTGGAAGGTGGTGCGCCGACGCCGACTCTTGACACCGGATGCTCGATTGCCGACGCAGCACCTGCTCGATAGAGCACGGACGAGTCGCTACGTGGGCAGCGCCTGTCATGTTCGTAGTCAGGAAGGCCGCCGAGGGCAAAGGTGGGATTGCCAGGAAGACCGCCCCGGCCGGGAAGAAAATCGGATGAGTAATGTCCATGCCGAGACGGCGCCGCGATTCGCGTTCGGCAAGAACTGGCGACGACTTTCTGGTCGGTCCGGTGCACGTGGCTAAGTCGTGCGAGGGGCTCGCTACCCTGCTCGGCGGCGTTCACAGTCTTGCTGGCAAGCGCTTTCTCGACATTGGCTCCGGCAGCGGGTTATCGTCGCTCGCGGCACGCCAGTTGGGAGCGAAGGCTGTCGTTCGACTACGAGCCGACAGCGTGGCGGCGAGCGGCGCGTTGAAGGGGAACGATCCGGGGCGGCGATCCGGAATGGAACATCGAGCGCGGATCGATCCGGACCCTACGTCGGGGCGGCTCGGACGATGGGACGTTGCTTGATCGTGGGGCGTCCTTCACCACACCGGATCGATGCGGCAAGCGCTCGAGAACTTCGCTGCTCTCGTGAAGCCCGGGAACGGCTGCGCTGGCGATATACAACGACCAGGGATCGGCGAGTTGGCGCTGGACGTCGGATCAAGCGAATGTATTCGCATCACGCGCTGTCATGGCCCGCTCCTGCTCGATACTGGCTTGGCGCGAATCTGGACGGCACTCGACTTCAAACGGCTCACACCGTTCGCCACATGGCGGCGCTATGGAGACCGGCTGAATCGTCCCTCGGCATGGATTTTTGGCTATTTGGCGGGTACCCCTTTGAGGTCGCGAAAAACCGGACGAAATCTCTCTCCAGTTTCTTCGGACCGCCACTTTGGGTGAGCAACGCTGTTACTCGGCAAGGTCGTGGTTGCAACGAGTTCTGCTTCACGCTCGATGGAGAAGCATCCCAATTCCCAAGGTTACTTCGAGTTTCGGACGGCTCGAGTGGCGCGCCGTCGTTGTTATGAGAACGTCACTTTTGTTACGCTGCCTCGAAATAGGTGGCGGACAGTTTGCGCTGCTTCGACTGTGCGAGGCGTCACACAAGCGTCGAGTTTGTCCCGCGCTCGTGTCGCTATTGGATGAGGGCCAAGTCGGGGGCTCTCTTGCGCAAGGCCGGATGCCCGTGTTGCCTAGGTCGAGCGCGCTTTCAGTGCCTTTCATCGTCAACGACGGCCTGACCTGGTTCAGGGCTGGATGTACCACTGCAACTTAGCGGTGCTTTACCTGAGCGAGGGCGGAGCCACCCGGTGGCGTGGGGTGTGTGGTAGTTGCTCTCGGGTAACAGACAAAGCTGTTCACGCGGCTCGCAATCCGCGCGTCAGCCCAACATACTCCATGCCGCCTTCTGCTATTGTCTACAACTCGGAGCAGCGAGGGCTCAGCATGAGGACATTAGTCTGTGTTATTGAGTGAGTGTCATCCTCCGAACGGCTTCGACCTCGCCTTGTTCCGATTTGACCGACGCGCGGTTTTCGCTAGAAGCCTCCTTGGACTCGAACCTGAGCATATCTTGTTGTCGGTCACATTGCGCGATTTCACCCCTCAAAGATGATGCCAATTTCCTACGCGCTGCGGCGTGTTTCATCGACAAACAGCGCCGTTCGTCTTGTGGTAGTAGCGGCGTAGACGCGCTCAACAGAGACCTTTCCCGGTCGAATCGCGCGCCATGGCCTTGACGCGGTGCCGCTGTCCGGAGCGCGTTCTGACATCCCCGCCCCTCATCCTGAATTCCTTCGACGTCTTGCTCCAGCTCAAGCGGAATGGAGGGATTTCCCAACGTGGTGGCGGAGGCCATGAGCTTGCTGAAGTGCCGCGCGCTGCCTACCGGATGTCGGTGATGCAAGTGATGGAGCTCGGCGCAACAATTGTTCGGCCAGGTGACACCGGGCGCGCTAGGGGCCGCAACAGAGGAGATGATCTGTATGCCGCAAAGCCGGCGCAGTGATCTTGGAAGCAACACATTGCGAGCCGCTACTCAATCGATGCGATCGCCGGACACCTCCAGTTGTAGTACGAAGCAATTCTGGTCTCGAGAGGGACCTCGATATGTGCGGCATAGCAGGAGTTCTGACAAGGCAGAACGGTAGCCGCGATCATGGTTCAGTTGAGGTCGGTCTGCGCTTAGCCAACGCGATACGCCCGACGACAGCGGCGTTTGGACCGACGCCCAGGCCGGTATCGCCCTGGCCCAGCCCGCCTGTCGATCATCGAACGCCGCCGGCCACCAGCCGATGGTGTCGGCCAGCCGCCGTTACGTCATCGTCTTCAACGGCGAGATCTACAAGATCTCGCCGTTGAAGACGATGACGTAACGGCGGCTGGCCGACACCATCGGCTGGTGGCCGGCGGGCGAGAGGTCGATGATCGACAGGCGGCGCTGGGCCAGGGCGATACCGGCCTGGGCGTCGGTCCAAACGCCGCTGTCGTCGGGCCCACGGTGGCGGATCGCGTTGGCTAAGCGCAGACCGACCTCAAGAAGTGAACCATGATCGCGGCTACCGTTCTGCCGTGTCAGACTCCTGCTATGCCGCACATATCGAGGTCCCTCTCGAGACGCAGAATTGCTTCGTACAACTGAAGGTACTGTCCGGCGATCACATCGATTGAGTAGCGGCTCGCAATGTGTTGCCGCGCCATCTTTCCAAGACGACTGCGCCGGCTTTGCGGCATACAGATCATCTGCTCTATTGCGGCCCCTAGCGCGCCGGTGTCACCTGGCCGAACAATTGTTCCAGCTGCGCCGACTACATCACTTGCATCACCGACATCCGTAGCGACGCACGGCACTTCACAACTCATGGCCTCCGCCACCACGTTGGGAAATCCCTCCATTCCGCTTGAGCTGGAGCAGAAGACGTCGAAAGAAGTCATAAGGGCGGGGATGTCAGAACGCGCTCCGAGCAGGCGCACGCGTCCCTCAAGGCCATGGCGCACGATCAACCGGGAAAGGTCTCTGTTGAGCGCGTCTACGCCGCTGCCGGCAAGAACGAAACGAACGGCGCTGTTTGTCGATGAAACGCGCCCGGCAGCGCGTAGGAAATTGGCGTGGTCCTTTGAGGGGTGAAATCGCGCAATGTGACCGACGACAATATGCTCGGGTTCGAGTCCAAGGGAGCTTCTCAGCGAAACCCGCGCGGCACGGTCAAATCGGAACAAGGCGAGGTCGAAGCCGTTCGGAATGACACTCGCTCGATGAGCGCAGAAGCTAATCTCCTCATGCTGAGCCCTCGCTGCTACCGAATGTAGACAATGGCGGAAGGGCGCGTGGATATCTGGGCTGACGCGCGGATTGCGAGCCGCGTGAACAGCTTGTCTCTGTTACCCGAGAGCGACTGCCGCACACCCCACGCCACCGGAGTGACTGCCGCGTTCAGGTAAAGCGCCGCTAAGTTGCCCGTGGTACATCCAGCCCTGAACCAGGTCAGGCCGTCGTTGACGATGAAAGGCACTGAAAGCGCGCTGCATCCCAAGCCAAGCCGCCGGAGCCCGGAGGCCTAGGGCGAGCACGGGGATCCCGGCCTTGCGCAAGAGAGCCCCGACTTGGCCCTCATCCAATAGCGACACGACAGCAGGACGAACTCGACGCTTGTGTAACGCCTCGCACAGTCGAAGCAGCGCGAACTCTGCGCCACCTGTTCCGAGGCCGCTAGTAACGAAAGTGACGTTCATAACGGGCGATTACGCGCGCCGCTCGAGCCATCCCGAAACTCAAAGTAACCCTCGGAGTCGGAATGCTTACCCATCGAGCGTGAAGCAGAACTCGTTGCAACCACGACCTTGCCGAGTAACCAGCGTTGCTAGCCGAAAGTGGCGGTCCCGAAAGAACTCAAGATTTCGTCCGGTTTCGCGACCTCAAAGGGGTACCCGCCTATCGAGTCCACCAAGTCGTGCCAGTAGACATTCCCGCGTTCCTCTCCATAGCGCCGCCATGTGGCGAACGGTGTGAGCCGTTTGAAGTCAAGCAGGGTCTGCCATCCCCAGATTCGCGCCAAGCCGTATACGAGCAGACAGGGCCGTGACCACGCGTGATGCGAATACATTCGCTTGATCGACGTCCAGCGCCGACTCACCGATCCCTGGTCGTTGTATATCGCCAGCGCAGCCGTTCCGCCGGGCTTCACGAGAGCAGCGAAGTTCTCGAGCGCTTGCCACATCGATCCGGTGTGGTGAAGGACGCCCCACGAATAGACAACGTCCCACTGTCCGAGCCGCCGCACGTAGTCAGGGTCCAGGATCGATCCGCGCTCGATGTTCCATTCCGGATCGCCCGGCCGGAATCGTTCCTTCAACGCGCCGCTCGCCGCCACGCTGTCGGCGTCGTAGTCGAACGACAGGACCTTCGCTCCCAACTGGCGTGCCGCGAGCGACGATAACCCGCTGCCGGAGCCAATGTCGAGAAAGCGCTTGCCGGCGAGACTGTGAACGCCGCCGAGCAGGGTAGCGAGCCCCTCGCACGACTTAGCCACGTGCACCGGACCGACCGTCTGCAGAAAGTCGTGCCAGTTCTTGCCGAACGCGAATCGCGGCGCCGTCTCGGCATGGACATTACTCATCGATTTGCTTCCCGGCCGGGGCGGTCTTCCTGGCAATCCCACCCTTGCCCTCAGCGGCCTTCCTGACTACGAAGACATGACAGGCGCTGCCCACGTAGCGACTCAATGCACGTCGGTGTCTTATCGACAGGTGTGCGTCGGCAATCGAGCATCCGGTGTAGAAGAGTCGCGTCGGCGCACTGTGCACCACCTTCCACCGATTGGCGGTAAAGACCCGCCGCCACGTTGCCTCGCGGAATTCTGCGATCTCGGACCACGCGTTGCCCGCGTGCTCGCCGTGCCTGACCGGGACGAAGAAGTAGCGCAACGGAAAGGCGAGATTGGTCCATATGCGCCACGCGGCGGACGGAACGATGTGGATAGCGAAGCCATCGTCCTTCAGGACACGATGAATTTCCGCCTGGAAGGCGTGGCGATCCGAAACGTGTTCGAGCGTGTTCGAGGAGAAGACGACGTCGAACGAAGCATCGCCGAAAGGGAAGCGTCGGCCGTCGTAGTGCTTGACTGGCCAGGTGGGCGGGGTTGCGGAGTCGTCCGTCGCGATGTCGATCGCTTCGACGTCGAACCCGGCCGCGGCCAAGGCGGCAGCCTGCCATCCGCGCCCAGCGCCGATCTCGAGGAGCCGCCCACGCGCTTCGACGAAGTCCATCACCGACTTGAGTTCCTCGATGCGCAGGTCGCGCAAATGATCGAGCGTGATGGTTGGCAGCAAAGGATTCTGCAGCGGTCTGACCATTCTTCGAAGGCGGCGAAGCAAGCCGGTGCGTACGGATCCGACGCTATGCATGGCACTCCAGCAATTCGGTCCACTTCTTGAGGATCACGTCCGGCGAATGGCTGACTGCGACCCGCTCCGCGTTGGAAGCGAGGCGCTTTTGGCGCGCCGGGTCGCGTGCGAGGTTCGACAACTCAGCGGCGAGCGCTGGGACATCGCCTGCGGGGACGAGAAGCCCGTTGACGCCGTGCTCAATGACGTCGCGCGGTCCACTGAGGCAGTCAAACGCAACCGGAGCCGCTCCGCACGCCATTGCTTCCAACAGTACATTCGGGAATCCTTCGTAGCGCGATGACAGGGCGAAGATCGCGCAAGTCGACATCTGCTCGGCCGGGTCCGTTGTTTCGCCCGGCAGGTCGACGTAGCCCGCGACATCGAGGACGCGGCAGAGGTTCTCGAGAGCGGCTCGCATCGGACCCTCACCGAGGATTACCAGGCGCCAGCCTTTCGTTCCGAGCTCGGAGAGCGCGAACGCTCGAATGAGCAGATCGAAGCCTTTCGCGTCCACAAGGCGACCGACACCGAGCACGACCTGGCGGCGGGGTTCGGTGCACCCGGCGCGGCCGAGGGCAAATCGGGGCACTGCGTTCGGAATCGTCGCGATGCGTCGATCGGGCAGGTAGCATCGTGCCCACTCCGCCACCTCGGACGTCTGGACGACCAACCGTCGGCAGAGCGGATAGCTGATTCGGCGCATCGCTTGCCAGAGCAGTCCAATCTTGTGCGAAGGCGGATACGTCCTCTCCCCAATCAAGACGGGTGTACCAAGACCCACAGAGGCCAGCAGGACAGAAACGTTTGTGATGTCGACGAAGCTCAACACCACATCGGGACGCGATTCCCGCAGGGCGGAACGCAGTGCGAAGAAGGTTCGAATGCCCAGGACTGCCCTCGAGTGAAACTGGCTTCCCGCTGCTCGATCCGCCAGTGCCACTCTCCGGACTCCCGCCGGGGTAGCGAAGAAGTCGGTGCTACCGTCCTTCATCGTGATGAGGGTCACCACATGGCCTCGCTGGACGAGATGCCCCGCGATCTCGACGAGCGCCCGTTGTGCCCCGCCCGCCACGAGTGACCAGATCACCAATGCGACGTGCATGGTCCGCCGATGCCAGAGTCCATCGAGGTGTGTTCCGCGCCAGTCCTGCCCCGTTGAAGGGAATCCAGCTTTCCCGTCGCCATGGCGGGTCGCTAGCAAGCGACCGTTTCCTTGTTCCGATGATCGATGATAGACGGACGCGGGCCAGCTATCCTTTTGAAATCTCCCGAATTTCGGATCATTGCCTGCGCCGCCGAGGCCTTAGCTTGGCGGGTCGCGGGAAGTGGAGTGCGACGCTGAGATGGGCGACCGGACACATCGCCTCGGCGAGGAACGAGCGGTTCGAGGAAGACTGGCACTTGGGTGCCGCCGCCCGGAGTGTCATCGATTGCGGGTCAGACGTCGCCACCGAGGTCGAGCACTTTCCTTATGACGGCGCGGGCGCTGCCTAGCATTCGCCTGCTCGATGCTCGTCCGCATCAGATGGCCGTGCCGGTGCCGGGTGCCGGACAATGTTGACTCTTCAGAGTGCGTTCTTTCAACGTTGCTGCAGATTTCTCCGCAGCAGGAATCGCAGACCCAGCCCCGTTCCGAGCGCTATGCAAAGTGTGATCACGGCTGGCGCGAGTGGCTTGGGTGCGAAGTGCAGCGCCGAGCCGTCCACGGTATGGAGCGCGACACCCGCTACGGCTGCGACGACCATTGCGATCAAAGAATTGACTGCTGTTCTTGCCGGCAGCCGTGCGTGAACCCCGAGACGTTTGGCAAGCGCAATCGCGCTAGCGATAGCCATACACAACGACGCGACCCCCAGCGCAAGCGCTAGTCCAGGCAATCCAGCGGCCCCCGAAAGGAGCAAACATCCCGAGGTTGTCATTACTAGCCCCAACAGCGCGATCAAACTTATCGTCGAGCCCAAGCGAAGAGCTTGCAAGGCCTTTGCAAGAAGTGCACCCCATATCGTTGGCAATAGGCCTACGGTCAACCAGAACCATACGGAGGCCACCGAAGCAGAAGCGGATTGATCGAATGGCACCACGCTCGAAGGCCAGCGAAACTAGCGACTCGCCGACAAGACCTACCCACAGCAGCATTGAAATTGAAATCAAAGCGACGACGGGGAAGCTCCGCTTCAACTGCGCGGAAATTGCCGAGAGCTCACCTCTCCCGGCCGCATGTGCGAAGCTGGGGAGGAGGACAGTTGACAGCGCAACCGCCAGCACTTGCGTCGCAGCGCCATGCAAGCGCATGGCGAAGGAGAATGTTGCGATGGCGCCGTCGCCAAGTCTTGCAGCGACGATCTGTGGGACGAGGATGCTCAGATGTGCGAATAGCACCCCTGGAATGATGCCCGCTCCGGCAAGGAAGGTCGGCCGCAGGTTGACCGGAACCCGCCAGGCAAGCTTGATACGCCGCCGTCGAGTTTCGTAGCCAACCAGCAAGAGCTGGGCAACCAAGCCGATCAGCGTGCCCCAGATCAGGGTCTCGAGGCCCCGATTCGGCAAATAGACGAGCAGCAAGCTGGCGACGACGGCATTGACGATAAGCGCCAGCGCGGCGAAGGCAAAGAATCCATGCGCGCTCAGGATCAACGAGAGGCAGTCCACCAGGCATTCAAGAGAAGCAAGAACGCCAGGATCCGCAACGAGGTCACGGCCGAGTCTTGGACAGACGCGGATGCATCAGGTGCAATCAACGACACGAGGGTGGGTGCCGAAGCGGAGACAACGGCGCTGATTGCAATGCCAAGGGCAGCCAGTGCGAGAAGTATTCTTGCAAGTAGTGCCGCCGCCGCTTCGGATTCACCTCGGGCCAAGTGGTTCACATAGACCGTGAGCAACCCGGTTTGAAGGAATAAAGTGCTGACGCTGGAGAACAATGCGGGAATGGCCTGCGCTAGGTAGTAGCCGTCCAGTTCGGCGTTGACTCCGAAGTAATAGGCGATGAGAACACTCTTCCCAAAGCCGGCTATCTGCGTTAACGCAGATAAGGTCAGTACCCGTGCGATGTCGCGAGTCACGAGGAGGATTCGGCAGAGCAGTCGCCGGCGGAACGAGTGTCGTCAGGATTGTTACTCACCTCGGATCCGCACGATGCGCGCGAAGTGAGCGTTTCTACATGCCAATCTTTGGCAGTTTTCAAGTGTTTGAAAACTGGTTCACTGGCGCCTTCGTTCAGCAATACGGCCTCGAACAACCTTTCCCAGAGGCCGGCGACGCGCTCCAGGGAAAAGCGGTCCCTGGCATCAACGGCCCGCGAGGAGAAGCGCTGACGCAACGAAGAGTCGCCCATTAATCGATCCAGCGCTGCCCTCAGGCTTGTCAGATCGTCAGCTTGCACAAGCAGCCCATCGACATCGTGACGGATGATGTGACGAGGGCCTGAAGGGCAGGAGATCAAAACTCACTGCCGGCACTGCGTGCGCCAGCGCTTCGGCGAGCGTGTTGCCGAATCCCTCGAAGCGCGAACTCATTACGAACAGGTCCGCGCGTTGATACCACTCGGAGAGATTCCCTACTCGCCCCGGCAAGAAGGCACGCCCCCGCAGGTCTGCGACGAGCGCCAGGCCTTCAAGCGACGATCGCAACGACCCTTCCCCTATGATTACAAGATCCCAGAATAAGAGTATCCTTCGCCAGCGGAGCGAACGCGCTCAGGAGCAAGTCGAAGCCCTTTTCGGCTTCGAGGCGTCCCACAGCTAATAGCACATGTCTTCCCGGGCGGCAGACGTCATTGGGTTCCACAATTCGGGACTGCACCGGTAGGGGCCAGGGCGCCGCATTCGGGATGACGGTGACCACCCGAACGGCGGTGTTTGCCTTCAACCAGTCGGCTGTCTCCGTCGTTAGCGCAACGACGGCATCGAGCCGGCCATAGATGACTCGGCGAAGTCTGTCCCAAACCGGACTCAGCGGATACTTTCGGCGGGTGCACATGCTCCGAGCCCACTGCTACAAAAGGCCCTCCAATTGCAGCCAAGCCCAGGAGGACATTGGCGGCAGTCATCATGCTAAGGGCGATATCGGGTTCAAATTCGCGCAAGATTCGCCGCAAGGACATCACCCGCCGAAAGTTCTGCAGGAAACCAACTGCCAAGTTTGGGCTTTCCTTGGCAAGATCCAGAGAAGCCCTGCGTATCGCGGGATGCGACCCTGACGGAATCTGGGCTACCGGAAGCCAACGTGACGAGCTTGATCTGCCAGCCTCCGCGCAGCCCAGTAGTTGGCGAGGTTTGCTGCGACGCGCTCTGCGCCGCCGCCCCCCATGGAGTAGATGAAGATAAGCAGTCTTCGCCGCGATGCGGCCGTCATGCCGGGCGAGCAACGATGTTCTGAAAGGCGGCACGAACCCACGACAATCGGTTCCGCTCTACCACCATCGACCACTCTCTCAAGCTGATAGTTCTGACTGAGGAGCCATGCGACAAAGTCCTCGGGTTCATAGCCTGCAGCCCGGCAGGTCTCCCTGCCGATCTCAAGGATGAGAGAATAGGTCGATATTTCGAGAGCGTTCTTGCGGCGCCTCGAAGGGCCATCCATTCTGCGCCCTCAATATCGAGCTTGATGACGTCAACCCGGGTGACGGCAAGTTCCGCCAGAACGGCATCAAGTGTCTTGACTGGCACAATCCCGCAGCAACGGCTTCTGCTTGCCGAGGCGAAGAGCGTAGTAAGTCCGTCGTGCATAGTGCCATCGGGGAAGGCGCTCTCCGCATCAAATATCGGTAGGAAACCCTCCTCGTCGCCTAGGGCGATAGGCTCGACGCGAACATTCGACCGGCCATTAAGGCGAATGTTCTCTGCAAGGCGTTCTCGAAACTGTTCGATAGGCTCAATTGCAATGATCTCTCCATGTCGAATGATGTTGGCTGCAGCGATCGTGAACTCGCCTTGATTGGCACCCACGTCGACAAAGACGGACAGACGTCTCGAGAATTTGCTCGAGCAACAGCAGTTGATCCCCGGAGTAGCTGCCCCGGAAGAAGATCTGACTGCCCATATGATCTCGCAGGTAGCAATTGAATCTCGCGCTTCCTCGGAAGTCTTCAATAACCAGCGGTGTCAAGGGAGCATTTCTGGCAACAGCTCGCCGGATTAACTCGCAGACTCGACCCAAGCCGATACCCTGGATTTTGTACGCTGGTTGCGTCACGGCGCGCAAGAAGTGGTAAGCAGAGTTCATTTGCTGGAATAAAAAAGTGAGCGTGTCTGGCTATACGCCATTTCACAGAGTCAGATTACTCGACGGAGAACCGCCAGATACGTTGAGTTGTTGTCTTAAGCAGGTGGTGCATTCTTTGCCTTTTCATTCTGTCCGTTAGAGCCGCCGGCGGCGAAGGCCTATGGTTGTACCAATGGTCATAGGTACGTCTGAAGAGGATCGATACTAAGCTAGGCGTGCAGCCCGCAAACGCCTGGAACGGCGGGCCGAGGTGCCGCCTTAAGGGATTCGCCCCGGCGCGGCTCACCGGTCTCGATAAGGCGAGTGCCGCGCGAGGCTAGCGGGAGCTGTAATGCTTCGTGTACCAGGCGACAAACCCCGCTATGCCCGCGCGGATCGGCGTCCCCGGCTTGTGCCCCGTCCATTCGGTCAACAGGGTGGTATCCGCGAACGTCGCCGGCACGTCACCCGGCTGCATCGGCAGGTAATTGCGCTGCGCCTTTCGCCCAAGAGCGTCCTCGAGCGCGTCAAGGTATTCGAGCAGTCCGGCTGGGCCGTGGTTGCCGATGTTCAGTACCTGGTACGGCGCCCAGGAGTGCGCCGGGTCCGGATGGTCGGCATCGAAGCCGGGGTTCGCCTGCGGCGCGCGGTCGAGCGTGCGCACGACGCCTTCGACGATGTCGTCGATGTAGGTGAAGTCGCGCTGCATCTTGCCGTGGTTGAACACGTTGACCGGCTCGCCCGCCAGGATCGCCCGCGTGAACAGGAAGAGCGCCATGTCCGGCCGGCCCCACGGGCCGTACACGGTGAAGAAGCGCAGCCCGGTGCTCGGGATGCCGAACAGGTGGCTGTAGGTGTGCGCCATGAGTTCGTTCGACTTCTTGCTGGCGGCGTACAGGCTCACCGGGTGGTCGACGTTGTCGGACTCCTTGAACGGCAGCCGGGTGTTGCCGCCGTAGACGCTCGAGCTGCTGGCGTAGACCAGGTGCTGCACCGGGTGGTGGCGGCAGGCCTCGAGGATGTTGAGAAAGCCCGTGATGTTCGAGCGCACGTACTCGTGCGGATGGGTCAGCGAGTAGCGCACGCCGGCCTGCGCCGCGAGGTGGACGACGCGGTCGAACTTCTCAGCGGCGAAGAGCCGGTCCATCGCTGGTCCGTCGGCGACGTCGATCTTGCGGAAGCGAGAAGTCGTGAGTGCTTCGAGCTGCTTCAGCCGTGCAAGTCTTCAGGTTGACGTCGTAGTAGTCGTTCAGGTTGTCGAGACCGACCACCGTGTCGCCGCGTGCGAGCAGCCGCTGGGCAACGTGCATGCCGATGAAACCGGCAGCGCCGGTGACGAGGACCTTCATGACTTCACCTTTGGAACTGGCGCTTTTCTATCGGATCAGGCGGGCTGAACTCCGCGTCCGACGCCGACATAGGTCCAGCCTTCCGCGCGCAGGCGCGCCGCATCGTACTGGTTGCGGCCGTCGAAGATCACTGGCTGCTTCAGCAGGCCGCGGATCTTGCGGAAATCGGGGCTGCGGAATTCCTTCCACTCGGTGATCAGGAGGAGCGCATCGGCGCCGTTGAGTGCAGCGTACTTGTCGGTGACCAGCTGGAAGCGATCGCGGCGTCCCATGGCTTCCGTCAGTTGCTTCTCGAACAGGCTCGCGGCGACTGGATCAAACGCCTGGACCGTCGCTCCGGCTTCCAGTAGGCCGCGAACGATGGTTAGCGCCGGCGCTTCGCGCACGTCGTCGGTACCCGGCTTGAATGACAGGCCCCACACCCCGAACGCCCGCCCCGTGAGATCGCTGCCGAATTGCTGCTTTACCTGATCGAGGACGTAGTGTTTCTGATGCTCATTGCGCTCATGCGTGGCGCGCAGCACCAGCGGGTCGACATCGATCGTCGTTGCGGTGTGGATCAGCGCCTTCACATCCTTCGGAAAGCACGAGCCGCCATAGCCCGCACCGGCGTAGATGAAGGCATGGCCGATGCGCGGATCCGAGCCGATGCCGCGGCGCACGTTGTCGATATCTACTCCGAGCCGGTCGCACAGGTTCGCGACCTCGTTGATGAAGCTGATCTTGGTGGCGAGCAGCGCATTGGCGGCGTACTTCGTGAGCTCGGACTCGCGCCGGCTCATCGTCAGCACGCGGTCGTGGTTCATGTTGAACGGCCGGTACAGCTCCAGCATCACCTTCTCGGCGGCTGGCGCGTTGGCTCCGACGATGATGCGGCTCGGACGCATGAAGTCGTCGACTGCCGCGCCCTCCTTCAGAAATTCGGGATTGCTGACGACATCGAACAGTTTCGGGTCGGCACCGGCCTCGGCGATCGCCTGGGCGACGCGATCGCCCGTTCCTACGGGAACGGTCGACTTCGATGCGACGACGGTGTACTCGTCGATGACCCCGCCAATGTCCTTTGCGACCTGCAGCACGCCGCTGATGTCGGCCGAGCCGTCTTCGCTCGATGGCGTACCGACCGCGATCATCACGACCGGCGCGCTCAGCGTCCGATCGTCCTTGCTGTGCCGATAGGCGTCTTTGAGGGACGTCGTGAACGACAACCGACCGGACTCAACGCCGCTCTCCACCAGCGCCGCCAGGCCTGGTTCGTAGAAGGGCACCTCTCCAGCCTTCAGCCGTTCGACCCGCTTCGGGTCGATATCGACGCAGAACACTGAATGACCGACCTCGCACAGGCAGGCGCCGGTTACCAGTCCGACGTAGCCCGTCCCCGCAATGACAATCGACACTTGCTCCTCCCGTAACCTCCGAGAGGATAGAGCATGCGGCACCGCCGCAAAACTCGAGTTGTCATGAGAACCCGGTGATGACGCGCTGTTCGAAAGCCGTCACGCGCACTGCCGCAGCCCGACCCAGCTAGCGCTCGATGCGATAGATCTGGCTGGTGTTGCGGCTGATGAGGTAGAGGAAGCCGTCCGGCCCCTGCTTCAGATCGCGGATCTCGTGTTGGCCGGCAAAAAACGGCTCCTGACCGGTGATCGCATCGTCAGTCAGCACAAAACGCCACAGCGTCTTCCCTGCGAGGCCGCCGACGAAGAAGCTGCCTTTCCACTCCGGGAACTTGTCGCCTGTGTAGAACGCCGACCCACCGGGCGCGGTCGAAGTCGCGTACCAAAAGGCCAGCGGCGGCGTGTACGGCGCGTTATGCGTGCCGCCGCCGATCCGGCACGCTGTGCCCGGCGTCGCACCGTAGTTGCAGCCGTACGAGACATTCGGCCAGCCGAAATTCCGGGTGGGTCGAGCAAGATTGACCTCGTCACCCCCCTGCGGTCCGTGTTCGGTCACCCACAGTTCGCCGGTCGCCGGATGCAGCGCGGCCGCCTGGGGATTGCGGTGTCCGTAGCTCCAGACCGCTCGAGCCAGTGGGTCGGTGTTTGCGGCGTAGGGATTGTCCGCGGGGATCGAGCCATCCTTGTTGATGCGGACCACCTTGCCAAGCTGCGACGTCAGCAATTGCGCCTCGGAGGCAAAGCCTTGCCGTTCACCCAACGTCACAAAGAGCGTTCCATCGGTACGAAAGATCAGCCGCGCTCCATAGTGACCGGCACTGGCCTTCTTGGGCAGCTGCTGGAAGATCACTTTTACATTTCCCAGTGCGGTCAATGAGGCGTTGAGGTCGGCGCTGGCGACGGCCGTGCCGTTGATGCCGGAGCCCACCGGTCCTGGCTCGGAATAGGCGAGGTAGATGCGGCGGTTGGTCGCGAGGTCGAAGGACGGATCAAGGGCAACGTCGAGCAATCCGCCCTGGCCGGCGTCATCGACCGTTGGTACTCCGGTGATCGGGCCGGACACCGTGGCGCCATCCGCGCTGACGAGCCTCAGCTGTCCCGCCTTCTGCGTGACCAGCAGGCGACCGTCCGTCAGGAAGGCCATGCCCCACGGCGCCGAGAAGCCGGTCGCGAACAGGGTGAGCTTCGCACTGACACCGCTGGAAATCGGCGCCGGCGGCGACTGGACATTGATCTCGAAAGGAACGGCCGGTGCGGACGGTGGCGGAGGTGGTGGTGGCGGCGGCGGTGGGGACGCAGGCGTTGGCGACGGCCCGTTCGATGGCGCAGGGGAGGACGTCGGCGGAGGCGAGGGTGATGCCGAGGGCGACGGACTGGGCGACGACGTCGGTACCGCGACGGACGCGTCATCGTCACTGCCCCCACACGCGACCAGTCCGCTGCCTGTGGCAACGGAAAGCGAAAGGGAGAAGAAAAGCGCCTTGCGGCTCATGGGGTGGCGTGCCGGAGGGTCTCGTTTCGAGGTAGCTTAGCCATCGAAGTTCCCTCGATCACTCCACCACCCAGACTAGCTTCTTCCCGATAGAGGACGGCCGACTGGCCCGGCGTAGCCGCCCATTGTGGCTCGTCGAACACCAGCTCGAACCGATCGCCGTCCACGGCGGTGACGACGCAGGCCGCGTCGGCCTGGCGATAGCGCGTCTTGGCGGTCAGGCGGGTGCCGGCCGTCGGCGGCTGGCCACTGACCCAGGCCGCGTCTATCGCTGTCAGCCTGTCGCTCATCAGCCACGGGTGATGGTGACCCTGGACCACCCACAACGTGTTGGACTTCATGTCCTTGCGTGCGACGAACCAGGGCTCGCCCGAGCCATCGCGCCGGCCGCCGATGCCGATGCCCTTGCGCTGACCCAGCGTGTAAAAGGCCAGTCCCACGTGTTCGCCGACCACGCGTCCGCTCTCGTCGCGGATCGGGCCGGGTTGCATCGGCAGATACCGGCTCAGGAACTCGCGGAACGGGCGCTCGCCAATGAAGCAGATGCCGGTCGAGTCGCGCTTGGCGGCATTCGGCAAGCCGATGTCGCGCGCGATCTCGCGGACCCGCGGCTTGCGCAGGTCGCCCACCGGAAAGAGCGTGCGAGCCAGTTGTGCCTGGTTCAGTCGGTGCAGGAAGTAGCTCTGGTCTTTTCCAGGATCAACCCCGCGCAACAGTTCGAACTGGCCTTCGCGCTCCCGGACCCGCGCGTAATGTCCGGTCGCGATGTGCTCTGCGCCGAGCTTGAGTGCGTGGTCGAGGAAGGCCTTGAACTTGATCTCGGCGTTGCACAGCACGTCGGGATTCGGTGTACGTCCCGCCGAGTATTCGCGCAGGAATTCGGCGAACACGCGGTCCTTGTATTCGGCCGCAAAGTTGACCGCCTCGAGTTCGATGCCGATGACATCGGCGGCCGCCGCCGCGTCGATCAGGTCCTGCCGAGTCGAGCAGTACTCGTCGTCGTCATCGTCTTCCCAGTTCTTCATGAAGAGTCCGACAACGGCGTACCCCTGCTGCTTCAACAGCCACGCCGCGACCGAGGAGTCGACCCCACCTGACATCCCCACGACGACCCTCTTCCTGCTCATGTGATGGCAGAGGGGTGCGTGTGGACCACGCTCAAGGGAAACCGTTGGCCCGAGAGGTGGTCTTCGATGCACTTCATCACCAGCGGACTGCGGTGCTCGCGAATGCGCACGCGCACCTCGTCCGCGGTCAGCCACAGCGTCCTCAGGATGCCG
Organism: uncultured beta proteobacterium; assembly: GCA_963766365.1. Taxonomy (GTDB): domain Bacteria; phylum Pseudomonadota; class Gammaproteobacteria; order Burkholderiales; family Burkholderiaceae_F; genus JALORV01. Next base: position 151,523 of record CAVXZK010000002.1, on the reverse strand, counting down.
TCGTCAAGCTGTAGCGCCGGGTCCGGCTCGCCGACGGTTCCAAGGAACGCGAACCTCACATACGTCACCGGTACGGCCTCATAGGCCGAGGCAGAGCGCGCCATGTAGACGCCGAGCAATGCCTCAGGCGTGAAGGCGCAGGTTGTTTCCTCGAGCGCTTCGCGCACGGCGGCATCGATCAGGCTTTCGCCCGGATCAAGATGGCCGGCCGGCTGGTTCAGCCGAATGCCTTCCGGCGTCTCCTCTTCCACCAGGAGGAAGCGGCCGTCACGTTCGACGATCGCGGCAACCGTGACACTGGGCTTCCAGGGGGCAGGCATCGGGAATGCCGCCGCGGCAGCGCGGCGTGCGGTGGCGGTGGGCTTTCGCGTAAAGTCGCGATTCTATCGGCCGCGACCGCCTTCAAGACCCGCATCCGCCTCTTCGGCTCACGTGCGGGCGGCACAAGAGCCGACGGTAGAACGTACGAGCGAGAGGGACTGCTGAATGAAGATCGGAGTGCCCGCAGAGGTCCGTCCGGGCGAAACCCGCGTGGCCGCCAGCCCGGAAACGGTCAAGAAACTGGTCACGGGCAAGCATGCAGTCGTCGTACAGGCCGGTGCCGGAGTGGCGTCGAGCTTTCCCGATGACGCCTACACCGCGGCCGGCGCGGTCATCGGTTCCCCTGCCGAGGCGCTCGGCGCCGACATGGTGCTCAAGGTCCGCTCTCCGGTGGAGCAGGAACTGGCGCTGATGAAGCGCGGCACGGTGCTGGTGGGTATGCTGGAGCCGTTCAACAACGAGGGCATCGCCGCAATGAATGCGGTGGGGCTGACGGCGTTCGCCCTCGAGGCGGCCCCGCGCACCACTCGCGCCCAGAGCATGGATGTGCTGTCGTCGCAGGCCAACATCGCGGGCTACAAGGCGGTGCTGATGGCCGCCAACGCGTTCGGCAAGCTGCTGCCGATGATGATGACCGCGGCGGGCACGATCAAGGCGGCCCGCGTGCTGATCCTCGGCGCCGGTGTCGCGGGCCTGCAGGCCATCGCCACCGCAAAGCGTCTCGGTGCCGTGGTGGAAGCCTCGGACGTGCGGCCGGCGGTCAAGGAGCAGATCGAATCGCTGGGCGCCAAGTTCGTCGACGTGCCGTATGAGACGGACGAAGAACGGGAGATCGCCCAGGGCGTTGGCGGCTACGCGCGACCGATGCCGGCGTCGTGGATGCAGCGCCAGGCCGCCGCGGTCGGCGAGCGGTTGAAGCAGACCAACATCGCCATCGCCACCGCGCTGATCCCCGGCCGCAAGGCGCCGATCCTGATCACCGAAGAGATGGTGAAGGGCATGCAGCCTGGCTCGGTGATCCTCGACATGGCCGTGGAGCAGGGCGGCAACTGCGCGCTCTCGGAACTTGGCAAGACCGTCACGAAGTACGGCGTGCACATCATCGGCCAGCCGAACATCCCGGCCACAGTACCGACCGATTCCTCGGCGCTTTACGCCCGCAACGTGCTGGACTTCCTGAAGCTCGTCATCGACAAGGACGCCAGTTTCATCATGCCCGCGGAGGACGACATCGTGATGGCATGCCTGATGTGTACCGGCGGCGAAATCAAGCGCAAGAACTGACGACCGAATCGAGCGAGCGAGACGACATGGAAGCTGTCAGCCCCATCATCATCAACCTGATCATCTTCGTGCTGGCCATCTATGTCGGCTACCACGTGGTGTGGAACGTCACTCCGGCCCTGCACACGCCACTGATGTCGGTCACCAACGCGGTGTCCGCCATCATCATCGTCGGCGCGATGCTCGCCGCGGCGCTGACCGAGACCGGGCTCGGCAAGACGATGGGCGTGCTGGCCGTCGCGCTCGCGGCCGTCAACGTCTTCGGCGGCTTCCTGGTGACGCGGCGGATGCTCGAGATGTTCAAAAAGAAGGAGCCGAAGGCAGGCTCCGCCGAGAAGAAATAGGGGCGAGCGATGGCACTCAGCATGAACGTCGTCATCCTGCTGTACCTCGTCGCCTCGGTGTTCTTCATCCAGGCGCTGAAGGGACTGTCTCATCCCAGCACCTCGCGCCGCGGCAACGCGTTTGGCATGGTCGGCATGGCGATCGCGATCGTCACGACGGTTGCGCTGGTCTACAAGCTCGCGCCGCAGATCGCCACTGCCGGTATGGTCTGGGTGCTGGTCGGTCTCGTGGTCGGGGGCGCGGTAGGCACCACGATCGCGTTCAAGGTCGAGATGACCAAGATGCCGGAGATGGTCGCCTTCATGCACAGCATGATCGGCCTGGCGGCGGTGTTCATCGCGATCGCGGCGGTGGCCGAGCCCGGCGCCTTCGGAATTGCCGACAGCAAGGGCTTGATTCCGACGGGCAACCGCATCGAGCTCTTCATCGGTGCATTCGTCGGTGCGATCACGTTCTCGGGTTCGGTGATCGCCTTCGGCAAGCTGTCGGGCAAGTACAAGTTCCGCCTGTTCCAGGGAGCGCCGGTCGTGTTCTCGGGCCAGCACATGCTGAACCTCGCGCTGGCGATCGCGATGGGGGTGTTCGGCCTGTGGTTCGCGTTCACGCAGGACTGGTTTGCCTTCTGGGCGATGCTGGCGATCGCCTTCGTGCTCGGAGTGCTGATCATCATCCCGATCGGCGGTGCCGACATGCCGGTCGTGGTATCGATGCTCAACAGCTACTCGGGCTGGGCCGCAGCGGGCATCGGCTTCTCGCTGAACAACTTCATGCTGATCGTCGCCGGTTCGCTGGTCGGCTCGTCGGGCGCGATTCTCAGCTACATCATGTGCAAGGCGATGAACCGCTCGTTTTTCAACGTGATCCTCGGCGGCTTTGGCGGTGAAGTCGCGGTAGCGAGCGGCAAGGCCGAGCAGCGCCCGGTGCGGTCGGGTTCGCCGGACGACGCCGCCTTCCTGATGGAGAACGCCGAGACCGTGATCATCGTGCCGGGCTATGGCCTGGCCGTCGCCCGCGCGCAGCATCCGCTGAAGGAACTGGCGGACAAACTGATCGCCAAGGGCGTGAAGGTGAAGTACGCCATCCATCCGGTCGCGGGCCGCATGCCGGGGCACATGAACGTGCTGCTGGCCGAGGCCGAGGTGCCGTACGACCAGGTGTTCGAGATGGAGGACATCAACGGCGAGTTCGGCGAGGCCGACGTCGCGCTGATCCTGGGTGCCAACGACGTCGTCAACCCGGCCGCCAAGGACCCGAAGTCCGCGATCGCCGGCATGCCGATCCTCGAGGCCTACAAGGCCAAACAGGTGATCGTCAACAAGCGTTCGATGGCGTCCGGCTACGCCGGCCTCGACAACGAGCTCTTCTACATGCCGAAGACGATGATGGTGTTCGGCGATGCCAAGAAAGTCGTCGAGGAGATGGGCAAGGCCGTTGGCTGATGCGCCGTGACGCCGTCCTGCTGGTCGTTGACATCCAGAACGACTTCCTGCCGGGCGGGGCGCTCGCGGTCGATCGGGGCGATGAAGTCATCCCGGTCATCAACCGGATCGCGACCCGGTTCGACAACGTGCTGCTGTCGCAGGACTGGCATCCGCCGGGTCATATCTCTTTTGCGTCGTCGCACCGTGGCCAGGTGCCGTTTTCGACCATGGAGCTGCCCTACGGGCATCAGGTGCTCTGGCCGGACCACTGCATCCAGGGCACTCGCGGCGCGGCGTTCGCCGACGGGCTCGACGTGCCACGCGCACAGGGCGTGATCCGCAAGGGCTACCACGCGCATACCGACAGCTACTCGACGTTTCTCGAAGCAGACCGCAGGACGCCGACCGGACTGGCCGGGCTGTTGAACGAGCGCGGCGTGCGTACGGTATACCTCGCCGGGCTGGCGCTCGATTTCTGTGTGGCGTGGAGCGCCCTCGATGCGCGCCTGCGCGGCTTCGAGGCGATCGTCATCGATGATGCCTGCCGCGCGATCGACACCGGGGGTTCGCTTGATGCCGCGCGGCGTGCGTTTTCCGACGCCGGTGTACGCGTCATTGCGTCCGAAACGCTCCAGTGAACTCGCGGCCCGGCGCCGCAGAAACACTTCGTTACGACTCTCACATCCCGCGACCGGCGGCGCTTGACCGTGCACAAGTGCGCGCCGGGCAGCAAACCTAATCTGCGTTCATCAGTTTCAAGGGAGATCGTGATGACGCGGATGACAGGACAACGCAGGATGATCGTGAGTCTCGGTTTGGCAGCGGCGACGGTCGTGCTGGCAGCGGGTACGGCTCTGGCGCACGGTGGCTACGGACCCGGGCATGGCATGGGCTGCGGTGCGGGCTACGGGCCAGGCGGCGGGCAAGGGTGTGCGGCGGGAACCGGCCCTGGAGCAGGCGGCGGACCGGGCTGCGGTGCCGGCTATGGACCAGGAGGATGTGGTGCAGGCGCCGGACCGGGGATGCGTCAAGGCATGGGACCGGGGTATGGGCCGGGAATGGGTCGTGGCGCTTCGCTGCTGACCGACGAAGAACGCACCGCGCACCACGCCAAGATGCAGAGCCTGGCATCGTACGACGAGTGCAAGTCGTACATGGCGGACTTCAGCAAGCAGATCCAGGCGCGTGCGAAGGAAAAGGGCCAGGCCGTCGGCGGCCCGAACGAAGCGATGTGTGATCGCATGAAAGCCCACGGTCGCTTCACCCAGTAGGGCTCTTGATCAGGCACCAGGGCCGACGTTCCACGGTCGGCTCTCGGCCCGGCTAAGCGCAGCGCGCAACGAACCTTCCAGGACTGCGCGCTGCTTTTCGTGGGCCGGGCTTCACTGGTGCGGCGAATGGCGCTTTTCATGGTCTTCCACTTCGAGCAGCAGTTCGAGGCGGCGCGTGCGACGGATCTCGGTCCAGTGCACTCCCTCAAGGGCACCTACCATTGCATAGAGCAGGTTGAGGCTGACACCACGCCGCATCCGCTTTAGCTGCACGTATGCCGGCACAGGGCCGATACGTCGCAGTGCGGCCTCAGTGCTGATCCCGATCGCCGCCAGCCACTGCGCTGACTTCGGACCCAGGTTCAACAGGCGGTCGATCGGCGCTTTCGATTCGCGTCGCATGGGGTCCCGCGAAAGTTCAGCGCGACAGCAGCGCCACGAGCGTCGGCGCCATCCATGGTGCGATGAAGGCGGTGACCAGCGCGGTCAGTCCCATCGCCAGACCTGCGAACGCGCCCATCTGCTCGCTGACCTGGAACGCGCGGGCGGTGCCGATGCCGTGCGCGGCCACTCCCACCGCAAATCCGCGCGCCGCATGCGAGTCGATCCGCAGCGCATTGAGCAACGGTCGCGCGATGATCGCGCCGATCATGCCGGTCAGGATCACGAACACGGCTGTGAGCGATGGCAGGCCGCCGATCTTCTCGGCGATGCCCATCGCGATCGGCGTCGTCACCGACTTCGGTGCCAGCGACAACAGCGTTTCGCGCGATGCGCCTAGCGCCCACGCGATTCCCAGCGCCGAACCGATCGCCGTGACTACGCCCGCGCCCAGCCCGAGGGTGAGCGGCAACCACAGGCGCGCCAGCCGCGCACGCTGGTCGTAGAGCGGCACGGCCAGTGCAACGGTCGCCGGACCGAGAAGGAAATGCACGAACTGCGCGCCGTCAAAGTAGGTCTGGTACGGCGTGCCGGTCAGCGCCAGCAGTGTCACGAGCAGGACGACGGCAATTGCCACCGGGTTGGCGAGCGGATTCATGCCGCTGCGCTGGTAGATCCTGTAGGCAACGATGTAGGCGAGCAGCGTCGCGGTCAGGCCGAGCAGCGGCGTGGCGGCGAGATAGACCCAGATCGAGTCAAGCCTCGGTGTCATCGAGCGCGAAGCGTCGTGCGGTCCATCTGACGACCAATGCGGTGACGGCGATGGCGAGCGCCGTGCTCACGAGCAGTGAGACGACGATCGGCAGCCATTCGTTGCCGATGCGTGCAACATGCAGCATCACGCCGACCCCGGCCGGGACAAACAGCAGCGACAGGTGTTTCAGGAGTTCCAACGAGGTCGGTCGCAACCCGTCGATCGTCGCCGGTCGCAACAACAGCAGGCCCAGCAGCAGCGCCATGCCCAGCACCGGACCGGGCACCGGCAGGCGCAGCAGGTAGCTCAGCACCTCGCCGATCGCCTGGAAGACCAGCAGCGTCGCCAGTGCCTCAAGCATTCGTCAGCGCGGGTTCAAGCGCTCGTCGAGCCACTCGATCCAGTGCATCACGCGCGTCTCGGTGCCGCTCTGCAGGTGCGTGATGCAACCGATGTTGGCAGACAGGATCGCGTCCGGCTGCGGGGCCTGCAGGTGGCCTAGGCGGCGGTCGCGCAACTGGATCGACAAGTCCGGCTGCAACACCGAGTAGGTGCCGGCCGAGCCGCAACAAAAGTGGCTCTCGCCGACCGGCGGCACCGTGGCGCCGAGTGAGGTCAGCAGCGCTTCGACCGCGCCCTTGACCTTTATCCCGTGTTGCAGGGTGCACGGCGAGTGGAACACCACCTTGCCGGCGACGCCGTTGCCGAGCTTGCGCTTCAGTTCGTCGCTGAGCGCGGGCAGGATCTCGGCGACATCTTTCGTCAGGTCGCCGACGCGCTGCGCTTTGGCGGCATAGGCCGGGTCGCGCGCGAGCATGTGGCCGTATTCCTTCACCTGCTGGCCGCAGCCGCTGGCATTCATCACGATCGCCTCGGCGCCGCCTTCGATCAGCGGCCACCAGGCATCGATGTTGCGACGGGCGTCATCGAGTCCGCCGTCGTGGTCGTTCAGGTGATACCGGATCGCCCCGCAACAGCCTGCCTTCGTGGGTCGCAGGGCCTCGATGCCGAGCGCATCGAGTACGCGCGCGGTCGACGTGTTGATGTTCGGTGCCATTGCCGGCTGCACGCAGCCCTCGAGCAGGATCATGCGGCGCTTGTGCTGACCTGACGGATATGCGCCGGCGTTCTGTGCGGCGGGTACCTTGGCCTTCAGGCTGGCCGGCAGCAACGGGCGCACCAGCTGACCCATCTTCATCGCCGGTGCAAAGAAGGGACTGGTGAGTCCGGCCTTCAGCGCGCCACGCATGAAGCGCTGCGTCATCGGGCGCTCCACGCGGTCGTCCACGAGCTTGCGACCGATGTCGACCAGCCGACCGTACTGCACACCGGACGGGCAGGTGGTCTCGCAGCTGCGGCAGGTCAGGCAGCGATCCAGGTGCAGCTGCGTCTTGGCGGTGACTTCGACGCCTTCGAGCATCTGCTTCATCAGGTAGATACGGCCGCGCGGCGAGTCGAGCTCATCACCGAGCAGCTGGTAGGTTGGACAGGTCGCCGTGCAGAAGCCGCAGTGCACGCACTTGCGCAGGATCGCGTCCGCCTCCTTGCCGTCGGGCGTATCTCGGATCCAGTCGGCCAGTTGCGTCTGCATGGATCAGTTCACCACATTCAGCCGGCCTGGGTTGAAGATGCCCGCCGGATCGAACTCTGCTTTCAGTCGCGCATTCAGGCGCGCAAGCACGGGCTCGAGCGGCTGGAACGCCGGGACGCGCGCATCCCCGCCACGGAAGCGAGTGGCGTGGCCGCCGAGCGCGGTGCAGAGAGGATGCATGGCCTCGGCCACATGCTCTCCGCGCACCCAGCGCTGGCCGCCATGCCACTCGAGCAGGGTGTGGGGCAGGCGCAGTGGCGGCGTGGTGGGAGGCACAGCCAGCCGCCACAGCGTGTCGTCGCCACCGAAGAACGGCAGGCGCTGCTCGCGCAGTTCGGCCCACCAGCGATCGGCATCGTCGACCACGCGGCCACCCAGCCGGGTCTGCGCGGCGTCGACCGCCGCACGTGCGCCGGACAGGCGCACATACGTCACGCCATCGAGCCACGCGCTGGCCGAGATCGGTAGCGGCTGTCCGCCCCATTCGTTGAGCTGGCGGATCGCCGTGGCCTCGTCAAGATCGAAGCGCAGCGTGCGTTCGGCCACGGGCTTCGGCAACACCTTCAATGAAAGGTCGACCAGCACGCCGAGCGTGCCCAGCGAACCTGCGAGAGTGCGTGCCATGTCGTAACCCGCGACGTTCTTCATCACACGCCCGCCGAAGGCCAGCACTTCACCGTTGCCGTTGATCACGCTGGCGCCCAAGATCAGGTCGCGCAGCGACCCGGCCGCGACGCGCCGCGGTCCCGCCAGTCCGGCGGCCACGGCACCGCCGACCGTGGCACCGTCGCCGAAGTGCGGCGGCTCGAACGGCAGCATCTGGTTCTGCTCGGCGAGTGCCGCTTCGAGCTGCGCCAGCGGTGTACCGCTGCGGACGGTGACGACGAGCTCGGTCGGTGCGTAGTCGACAATGCCCGAGTACTCGCGCGGGTCGAGCAGCTCACCGGTGGTGGGGTTGCCGTAGAAGTCCTTGGTGCCGCCGGCGCGGATGCGCAGCGGAGTGCGTCGAGCGGTGGCTTCGCGCACGCGGTCGCGCAGGCGCTTCAGCGCCGGATGCTCGGGTTCGCTCATCGTGAAGTGCGGAAGGCGATGCAGCGACGGCGCAATGGGAAACGCGGCCTCGTCACCATCAGTACCGCGGCAGGTCCGGAAACTTCAGTTGGCCGCCATGCACGTGCATCTTGCCGTACTCGGCGCAGCGGTTCAGTGTCGGAACTGCCTTGCCCGGGTTGAGCAGCCCCGGCGGGTCAAAGGCGCGCTTGATCGCGTGGAAGGCCTGCAGCGTCTCAGTGTCGAACTGCTGGCACATCTGGTGGATCTTCTCCACGCCAACCCCATGCTCACCGGTCACCGTCCCGCCGACGGCGATCGAGAGTTCGAGGATCTCGAAACCGAACTCCTCGGCGCTGACAACAGACGCCGGGTCGTTGGCATCGAACATGATCAGCGGGTGCAGGTTGCCGTCGCCGGCATGGAAGACGTTGGCACACCGCAGGCCGTACTTCTGCTCCATCGTGCCGATCGCCTTCAGCACCTCGCCGAGGCGTTTGCGCGGGATCGTGCCGTCCATGCAGTAATAGTCGGGTGAGATGCGGCCTACAGCCGGGAATGCCGCCTTGCGCCCCGCCCAGAAACGCAGGCGCTCGGGCTCGGATTGCGAGACCTTGAGTTGCGTTGCGCCACTGTTGTCGAGCACGGCCTTGATGCGATCGATTTCCTCGGCCACTTCCTCCGGCGTGCCGTCGGATTCGACCAGCAGGATCGCCGCGGCATCGAGGTCGTAGCCAGCCTTGACGAAAGGCTCGACGGCGGCGGTCGCCGGCTTGTCCATCATTTCCATGCCGGCCGGGATGATGCCGGCCGCAATGACGGCTGCCACCGCGTCGCCGCCCTTCTCGATGTCGTCGAACGAGGCCATGACCACCTGCTGCTTCAGCGGCTTGGGCACCAGCTTCAGTGTCGCTTCGGTCAGCACCAGCAGCAGGCCCTCGGAGCCGACCACCAATGGCAGCAGGTCGTAGCCGGCGCTGTCCGGGGCTGCGGAGCCGATCTCGACGATGTCGCCTTCGATCGTCACCCCACGCACGCATTGGACGTTGTGCAAGGTGAGGCCGTACTTCAGGCAGTGGACCCCGCCGGCGTTCTCGGCGATGTTGCCACCGATCGTGCACGCGATCTGGCTCGACGGGTCAGGCGCGTAGTACAGGCCGAGGTGCGCGACGCTCTCGGAGATGGCGGAGTTGCGCACGCCGGGCTGCACCGTCGCCGTGCGCGCCAGCGGATCGATCTTCAGGATGCGATTGAACTTGGCGAGGGATAGCAGCACGCCCTGGCCGTGTGGCAGCGCGCCGCCCGAGAGTCCCGTGCCGGCGCCCCGCGGGACCACAGGCACCTTCAGTTCATGGCAGGCGCGCAGGATCTGCACCACCTGATCCTCGTCTTCCGGCAGCGCGACCACCATCGGCAGTTGCCGATACAGCGTCAGGCCGTCGCATTCGTACGGCCGCGTGTCCTCGTCGCGCCAGAGCACGCAATGCTCGGGCAGGAACGTACGCAGCCGTGCGACGACAGCGCGTTGGCGTTCGACATCCACCGGGCCGCTGCCTTCGAGCGGAATTCGCTCGGCAAGCATCTGCGTTGGCGGATGCGCGAGGTCGACCGGTGCGTTCATGGTGATGACGGTATCACGCGCGGCGCGGACCGCGGTGCCCAGCCAGTCAAAGCGGGAACTTTAACGCCGGAGGCGCAGGGACCGCCACCGTGTCCGGAGGACCTCAGCCGAGTTTGCGGCAACATCACGGAAACTTTCGGCGCTTCTGATGCGCGGCGAACAAGGGGATTCCGTGGGAATAGGATTGACGCGAGGCTCGACCTACTGGACGGCGGGTCTGGTGCTCAGTGCGGCGGCGGTGGTGCTGCTCGCTGCATGCTCGACGCCGGCCCCGCCGGCATTGCCGTTCGAGACCGCACCCCCAGAGACTGCAGCGGCGCCCACACCTTTGCCGCCCACGCCCTGGCGCGACGGATCGCCCCTGTCGGTGAGTTCGGGCGCAGCCGAATGGATCGATCCGGGCCGCGACCGGACCATCGCGGCGCAATGGAGTGTCCCGAACGGAGTGGCGCCGCAGGCACTGCTGCTCGTGCTGCCCGCCCTGGGGCAGGGAACCTGGGCACCTCCCGCCCTGATCGAGGCACTGGCCGGTGCCGGCTTTGCGGTGGTGACGCTCGGACATCCGGGAAATGACGCCACGGTCTGGCAAGGGCCGGACGCGCGCCGCGCCGACTTTACGCAGGCAGCGCGGCGGATGTACGCCCCCGCCGAAGTGGCCGAGCGCGGCGCCGATGTCCGCCTTGTGCTGGATGCGCTGGTGCGGCAGCCCCCGGCGTGGCTGCCCGCGGCGGCGCTGCGACGGATCGGCGCGGTCGGCATCGGACTTGGCGCCCAGACGGTCCAATGGCTGCTAGGCGAGCCGATGGCGCGCGGGCAGGCGCCAGCCATTGAGCCGCGGATCGGCGCCGCGGCGCTGCTCGCTCCCTACGTCGGCTTCGAAGGGCCGGCGATGCATCAGCGCTATGGCGGCATCGTCACGCCGCTTCTGGTGGCCTATGGTCTGTCCGAAACCGATCCCTACGGACTCGGCATGACTTCGAAGCAGCGCCGCGCCATGGTCGCGGAGCTGCGCAATGCGCGCGTCACCGAACTGCGGTTGCCGACAGCGTCACTGGTCGGCGCGCTGGCGCCCGGTGCCAGCGTGGGACCCGCGATGGCCAGCGCGCCGATGCCGGGCGGAACCGGTCCGACGCCGCGCAACGAGTCGCCGACACGCACCAGCCGCGTCCCGGGTAGCGGAGTGCCGTCCCAGGGGGGCTCGATCCAGCGGCGCGCGCCGGCCGACGCATCGATGGTGCCGAGTGGTGTGCCGCGCGCGCCGTCGGCCGGAGAACGCGCTGCACGCCTGGCGGTGCTGTGGTCGGTGCAGGCGTTCTTCGAAGCCGAGTTGCTCGGCAGCGCGGATGCACGGGAGTGGCTCGAAGGCCCGCATCCGGGGCCGGTCCAGTGGACCACCTCTCCGGCCGGGCGCGCGGCCGGTGCGCGCGACGGCCGCTAAGGGGGTTCAGCGCAGCGGCGCCGTGATCACGCGCGCGACGATCGGGCGGTAACGCTCGCTCCAGCGTTCAATCGCATCACCGGTGCCGCTGAACACCTGCGTGACGAAAGCCAACGTCAGCTCGCGCGTGGCGACTTTCACCTGGGCGTTCAACTGCACGCCTCCGGTACCGGAGCGATCGGTGAAGATGCTGTGCGAACCGCCTGCGAAGACCGCCAGCGTCTTGCGCGTACTGCCAATCGCTTCGAACACGGCCACGCGATCGCTCGCGCCGGAGTAGTACCCGGGAATCTGGATCACGTCTTCGGTGGCAGTGATGTGCAGCGTCGGCACCGTCACGTGCTTCAGGATCCGCGCCGGATCGGACTCACCGTAGAACGGCGGCGCGGAGATCAGGATCGCGGCGCTGAAGCGCGGATCGCGGAATTCGAGCACCCGACCGTCACGCTCCACGCGGGCGCCGGCAGCGAGCAGCGCCGTGTTCGCGCCGTACGAGTGCCCGGCGACGACAATCTGCGCGGCGTCGACCTTCGATGCGTGTTCTCCTGCCAGCAACTGGTCGAGCGCAAAGCGCAGGTCCAGCACGCGGTTGACCGCTTCGCGTTCCTGCGCGGCGTCGTGCAGGCGACCGATCAGGCTGAACGGATTGCCGATCCAGATCGCGCGATCGCTGCCGACGTGCTGCACATGGAGGCTGGCGATGCCGTTGGCCGCGAAGTGGCTGCCGAGGTAGCTGTAGCCACGACGCGATCCGCCGATGCCATGTGAAAACACCACCAGTGGAGTGCGCGCGCCCGGCTCCATTGCCGCGGGCAGGTACAGGCGGACGGGCACGGCGCGGCCGCGCAGCGGGTCGGTCCATTCGTATTCGACTGCGCCGTAGGTCGACAGCGGTGCGGTGACGCTCGTTGCCTCGTCGACCTCGGCCACGACCGGGCCCGCGAGCAGACCGAGAGCCAGCGCAACGCTGGCGCCAGCAGCGAGCAGGCGCGCGCGGCGGGACGCAATTGGGCTCAGCATCATTCGGCTCCGGAAGCCTGCGGGGCGGCCGCAGGCGAGGTCGGCTTACGGTGCAGGATGCGCCGGCGCATGAAGGAAAGGAAGTCGTCTACATAGGTGAAGACGACCGGTACCACCAGCAGGCTGAGGAAGGTCGAGGTGATCAACCCGCCGATCACGACAATCGCCATCGGGGCGCGGAAGCTCGGGTCGGTGCCCAGTCCGATCGCGATCGGCATCATGCCGGCGCCCATCGCCACCGTTGTCATCACGATGGGCCGCGCACGCTTGCGGCAGGCGTCGATGATCGCTTCCCAGCGCGAGAGACCGTGGTCACGGCGCGCGAGGATCACGTAGTCGATCAGGAGGATCGAGTTCTTGGTCGCGATGCCCATCAGCATGATGAGTCCGATCATCGACGGCATCGACAAGGCGGACTGCGTGACGAACAGTGCCAGGAACGCGCCGGGGATCGACAGCACCAGCGCGACCAGGATCGTCACCGGCTGCACGAAGTCCTTGAACAGCAGCACCAGCACGATGTAGATGCACAGCACGCCGGTGAGCATCGCGAGGCCGAAACTGGCGAAGAGTTCGTTCATCGCTTCGGCGTCGCCGACCGTGGTCTGGATCACGCCCGGCGGCAGGGTCTGCAGGCTCGGCAGCGCGAGGGCCTGTTCTTCGACTTCGCCGAGCGGCTGGCCGTTGAGTTCTATCTCGAAGTTGATATTGCGCAGGCGGTCGTAGCGGTCGATCTCGGCCGGGCCGCCGTCGATCGACAGTCGTGCGACGTTGCCCAGCATCACCGGGCCGTTCTTGCCGGGCACCGGCAGCCGTTCCAGCAGTTGCAGGTCCTGGCGTGCATCGGGCGGCAGCTTGACGACGATCGGAATCTGCCGCTGCGACAGGTTGAGCTTCGCGAGCCCCTGGTCGTAGTCGCCGGCCGTGGCGATGCGCAACGTGTCGGCGATCGCCGCCGACGTGACGCCGAGGTCGGCGGCGCGCGCGAAGTCCGGCCGCACGACGAGTTCCGGCCGCACCAGGCTCGCCGTCGTGGTCACCCCGCCGATACCGGGAATCGTGCGCAGTTCACGTTCGACCTTGCGCGCGTGATCGGCCAGCACCGGGCCGTTTTCACCGGCCAGAACCAGCACGTACTTCTCCTGTGCGCCGGCGAGCCCGACCGTGATGCGCGCGCCGGGCAGTTCGGTCAATGCCGCGCGCAGTTCGCCCTCGATCTCCTGCTTGCTGGTGCCGCCGCGGTCGCCGCGCGGTGTCAGGTTGATCGTCAAAGTCGCCTTGCGCGCTTCAGCCGCGCCGCGCGGCTCGAACGGGTTCGAGCCGGCCGCCCCGCCGCCGATCGCCGTGTAGACGAGCTTCACGTGCGGGTTCTTCTCGACGATCGCGCGCGCCTGTTCGGCCGCGGCGAGCGTCTGCTTGAACGTGCTGCCGGGCGGCAAGGTGACGTAGACCTGCGTCTGCGACAGGTCATCCGGCGGAATGAAGCCGGTCGGCAGCAGCGGCACCAGCGCGAACGAGCCGAAGAAGAACGCCGCGGCGCCGAGCAGCGTTGCGACGCGGTGCTTCAGGCACCACTGCGCCCAGCCCAGGTAGATCGTCAGCCAGCGCGGCTGCCGATGCTCCTTCTTGCGGCTTGTGCAGGAGGTAGGCGGCCATCATCGGCGTCAGCATCCGTGCGACCACCAGCGAGAAGAACACCGAGATCGCGGCGGCCCAGCCGAACTGCACGAAGAACTTGCCCGGAACGCCGCTCATGAAGGCCGTCGGCAGGAACACCGCGATCAGCGTGAAGCTGGTGGCGATCACCGCGAGACCGATCTCGTCAGCCGCCTCCATCGCCGCCTGGTACGGCGTCTTGCCCATGCGCAGGTGACGCATGATGTTCTCGATCTCGACGATCGCATCGTCGACGAGGATCCCCACCACGAGGGACAGGCTGAGCAGCGTGACGACGTTCAGCGAGAAGCCGAGGAAGTACATCGCGCCGAAGGTCGGCAGGATCGACAGCGGTAGTGCCGCCGCCGAGACCAGCGTCGCGCGCCAGTCGCGCAGGAACAGCCAGACCACCAGCACGGCAAGCAGCGCACCCTCCAGCAGCAGCCACATCGAGCCGTCGAAGTTCTCCTGCACCGGGTCGACAAAGTTGAAGGCCTCGGTGATGCGGATGTGCGGGTGCTCGGCCTTGAGCTTTTCGAGCTGGGCGCGGACGCCGTCGGCGACATCGATTTCGCCGGCGCCGCGCGAGCGCGTGATCTCGAAGCCGACGACCGGCCGACCGTTGAGCAGCGCAGCCGAGCGCTGTTCCGCGACGGTGTCGCTGACGGTCGCGACCTGGTCCAGCCGGATGCGGCGACCGTCGGACAGCACGATGTCCATCGCCGCCAGTTCGGCCGCGGACTGCACGGTGCCGATCGTGCGCACCGACTGCTCGACGCCGCCGATGTCGGCGCGGCCGCCCGAGGCCTCCTGCTGGATCTGCCGCAGCTGACGCGAGATGTCGGCGGCACTCGCATTCAATGCCAGCATGCGCGCCGGGTCGAGTTCGACGCGGATCTCGCGATTGACGCCACCGACGCGTGCCACGGCACCGACGCCGCGCACCGCCAGCAGGCTCTTGGTGACCGTGTTGTCGACGAACCAGGAGAGCGCTTCGTCGTCGAGGCGCTCCGAGTCGACCGTGTAGGTCAGGATCGGCGCACCGGACAGGTTGACCTTCGAAATCATCGGGTCGCGCAGGTCGCCCGGCAGGTCCGAGCGGATGCGCGTCACCGCATCGCGCACGTCGTCGACCGCTTCCTGCGTCGGTTTCTCGAGCCGGAACTCGACGGTGATCGTGGCAGTGCCGTCCTGCACCTTGGTATAGATGTGCTTGATGCCCTGCAGTGTCGCGATCGAGTTCTCGATCTTGCGCGCGACCTCGGTCTCCATCTGTGCCGGGGCTGCGCCGGGCAGCGACGCCACCACGGTCACGGTGGGCAGGTCGATGTCCGGGAACTGCTGGATCTTCATCGCCGTGAAGCCGACGATGCCGATCAACGTCAGCATCACGAACAGCAGGACCGAAGGGATCGGATTGCGGATCGACCACGAGGAGACATTGATTGCCATGTCAGTGCCGCCCGGCCGCCCGAAGGCACTGGCACGCCCCCGCGGGGGGCAGCGAGCGAAGTGAGCGTGGGGGCCGCTTCATCCGTCCCTACTTCTGCGCGGACTTGACCGGCGCCGCCGCGTCGACGACGCGCACGGTGTCGCCATCGGCGAGGAATCCGGCGCCGGTCTCGACGACGCGACCCGACGGCGGCAACCCGGCAACGATCTCGATGCGGTCGCCGACGCGACGGCCGACATCGACCTTGGCCTGCACGACCTTGTTGTCGGCGCCGACCAGGAAGACGTAGGAGAACCCATCACGCAGCACCACGGCGCTCTGTGGAAGGGTCAGGGCGCTGCCGCTGCCGAGTTCGAACTCGCCGCGTGCGAATGTGCCGGCGCGCACCGCGCTTCCCGGTGGCAGGTCGACGTAGACGATCCCGTTGCGCGTGAGTGGGTCGACCGCCGGCGCGACCGCGCGCACCGTGCCGTCGATGCGCGTGCCGCTGGCGGTCGTCAGAACGGCGCGCATTCCCGGTGTGATCTTCTGCAGTTCCGACCCGGTGACTTCGGCACGCCATTCGAGACGCCCGCCGCGGATCAGCCGGAACATCTCCTGGTTCGGTGCCGTCAGTGAGCCCACCGTCGCGGTGCGTGCGGAGATCACGCCATCATCCGGGGCGAGGATGCGGGCCTGGGCGAGGCGCACTTCCTCGGCCTGCACGCGCGCGCGCGCCGCCGCCAGGCGCGCGGCGGTGGTCTGCTCCGCGGTCAGGACCTGGATGGTCGCCTGCGAGCTGATGAAGCCCTGCGACTGCAGCTGCTTCGAACGTTCCGCGTTGGCCTTCGCCTCGGCCAGCGCGGCCTCGGCCTCGGCGACCGAGGCCTTCGCCTGCGCGAGGTCTGCGAGCACGCTCTCGGCTGCGATTCTTGCAAGTGGCTGGCCACGCTTGACCGAGTCGCCGACATTCACGAGAACTTCGGTCACGCGCAAGCCTGAAAGCTCCGCGCCGATGATCGCTTCCTGCCACGCCATGACGCTGCCATGGGCGGCGAGCGTCTGCGGCCAGTTGGCCTGCTGTGGAATGGCGAGCGCCACCGTGAGTGCGGGCCGGGCGGCCGTGGCCCTGGCCTCGCTCTTCGCCTGCTTGGCGGCATCGTCGCCGCAGCCCACGAACAGCAGGGCCACGCCGGCGACGGCGGCCAGCGCGGTGACGCGGGACGCTGCATTCAGTGTTGGACGATTCATCCGGAGGGTCGCTCCTTGATTGCTTCGGTGCGCCGGCGCGTGATCTCGTAGTCGAGCAGCGCGCGGCTGTAGCCCACGAGGCGATCGAGGATCCGCTCCATCGCGCAGGGCCGGTCCAGCACGTCGGGCGCGAGCATCTTCATGAACTCGCGCGACATGCAGTAGTCATGGGCCATGGCCACCGTCGCGAAGGCGAGCTGGTGAACATCGGTATCGGGTTCGGCCAGCCCGCAGTGGCGCGCGAGGGTGCTGACCAACAGGTTGTGTGCCGGGACGATCGTCTGCGCGGTGATCTCGCGGAATACGTCCGACGGTTCCATCATCTCGCGCAGATGGATGCGCATCACGTCGCGCTCGAGGTTGTCGGCGGATGGAGCGATGAACGGCGCCAGGAACATGCGTATCGCCTGCTCGAACGTCAGTGCCGGATCATCGAAGCGGCCGAAGGCGGCCGTCATCTCCTCGATCGGCTGCAGCAGCGCGGCGCGGTACAGGCCTTCCTTGTCACCGAAGTAGTAGTGGATCGCGGCGATGTTCACGCCGGCAGCCTCGCAGATCTCGCGCGTCGTGGCGGCCGCATAGCCCTTGGCCGCGAAGATCCGGGTAGCGGCCGCTACCAGCTGCTCGCGCGCAAGCACGCCGCGATCGAAGGTCCGCTCGACGTTCGTTTCAGGCGAACGGGACGGGCCGGAAGGTTCGGGCGCGAGCGGACCGCGGGGTAGGTTGAGTTCAGGATTCATTTTGCGGCGCAGTGTAGCATGTGAATCAAGCGTTTGATTTAAAAGTGAACCGCACAGTAACTATGTGCACTTCATGGTATTGATCTCGCCAAATGCAGTCGAGAGCTCGGAAATGCCGTCGAGAAGTCCCTAACGGTGCAGCGAATCAGAAACAGCCGACCGGGAGTGCTCGCGGCATGTGGCGGTTGAATGGAAGAGTGCACTGAGGTGTGCATCACTCATGATTGCTCCCGGGTGATAACGAGCGCGCGCCAAGGCGGCTGAGATCCGCTGGACTCGCGGAATCGCTCAGCCAGAAAGGTTGCCGCGGCCTTGGGTGCCAGCCAGTCCCGGGCGAACCGCATGATCGCTGGCAAGGGACAACGAGGGTCGCGGCTGTTCGAGGGGGTCGGTCTCTACGCGGAGCGCTAGGAGCAGGTTGCG
Source organism: uncultured beta proteobacterium (assembly GCA_963766365.1). Taxonomy (GTDB): domain Bacteria; phylum Pseudomonadota; class Gammaproteobacteria; order Burkholderiales; family Burkholderiaceae_F; genus JALORV01. The sequence goes on along the minus strand of CAVXZK010000002.1, from coordinate 133,524 downwards.
ACGGCCGATGCCGTCCGGACCAACGACGAACTCGTCGAAGCTCGGCAAGCCTGTCAGGACCGATCGGGAGCGCAGGCGCGGGCGCTGTCCACGCTGACTCGGTCGCTGGCTGTGCTTAAGGCGCCAGTGCGACTTTCGAGTGGGCGCAAGGAGAAGGAGGCCAGATGTTGTCGACAAGGGTCGACCGAGGTCGGGTGCAAGTGTCCGTCTGTCCTGACGTGGAAGCAGCCTTGTCGTTCATCGAGTACTGCCCGGTAAAGTGGCGCGCGGCATCAGAGGGCGCTTAATGCGCCAGGCGATCCGCTACTACACGCTCCGGTCGCCCTGAACGGCCCCGGTCGCCAGCAGCATGCCGGTTACGCTGACGCAGGAGCGGATCACTTCAGCGCCGGAGCAGTTCCGGCAACCTCGAAGGTGATCGATGCCCAGAAGCTCTCCCAGTCGGCCGCCGGATCGCTGTCCGGCCGCTCGATCATGTGCACGGCCTTCACCAGCCACCGGCCGCTCCGGTCGAGGGGCAGTGTCACAGTGCCGTCGCGTCCTGTTCGTGCCTTGAACCGTCTGGCCGGCTGATCGGCAGTGAAAGCGACGACGAGCACGCCGCCGAGGGGCTTGCCCTGGTAGGTGAGCAGTAGTGGCAGGGATTTTCCCGGCGCCAGCGCGTAGGGATTGGCCCGCGGAATCAGTTCCAGCGGATAGCCCAGCACCTTGTCGAATCCCGTGCCCGGCCCGTCACCGGCACTGACCAGCGACTTCGCGCAACGTGAGTAGTACTCACGCCCGTTTGTCTTCTCCTCGCCGCGCTGGCGCCGCAGCGCGCGAACCGACTCGAGGCCCTCGTCCTGCAGGTACTGGTCGAACTTTCCGGCCTCCAGATCCACGAGGAAGCGGGTGCTGTGATACCCGAGGAGCCGCAGGCCCGGTGTCTTCATTGGCAGTGTGGCCGCCGGATCGTCGCCCGCGAAGCCCTTCACCGGCTCGCGACTGGCTGACGTGCTGACGGAGAAATCCACGATCCAGCCGGGTACGAGGGGCTGGCTGGTGCCCTTGAAATCCTCGCCCACGCGCAGCTTCACCGGCAGGCTGGTGCCCGTTGCCGGCCTGAACGCCGCCGGCTCGATCCAGAAGTCATGGGCGTCAGCAACGGTGACCTGGCAGAACGCCGCGCAGGCGAGAACAGCGGCAAGGAGCGGGCGATTGGTGCGGCGCGACAGCATTACGTTAGTCTCGCACAGTCCCCTGAACGAGACGCCGTCTTGACCCGCCGACCATCCTTGGCCACCTGGCTGCCTGCCTGGCTGTTCACGAGCCTGCTGATCAGTGGCCTGTTCGTTGCGCCAATTGCCGAGGCGCATCGCCTGCGGCCGGCGATCGCCACCGTCACGTTCAGCGACGACGGCACCTGGTCGGCGGCACTGCAGCTGAACCTCGAGGCGCTGCTCGCCGGCATCGGACCCGAACACGATGACACCAGCCAGGCGCCCCAGGCCAGCGTGTACAACGCTTTGCGCGATTTGCCGGCAGAGGCCCTGCGGACCCGCTTCGACGAGTCCGCTCCCCGCCTTCTCGAGGGCATCGACCTGCGCTTCGATAGCCGGCGCGTCGCCGCACGGGTGATGGCTGTGGAGATCCCGCCGGTGGGCGATCCGCGCGTCGAGCGCCTGACAACGATCCGGTTGGCCGGGGACATTCCGCCCGGCAGCGAGGCCTTCACCTGGCGCTACGCGCCGCAGTACGGTGAGAGCGCGCTGCGGCTGGCGATGCCGGGTGGTGAGATCGTGCGGGCGGACTGGCTGATGGCCGGCCAGACGAGCGCACCGTTCCAGCTGGACCCGGAGCTGGTGCCGGTGCGCACGACCGCAGACGTGTTCCGCGACTACACCGTCCTCGGATTCACGCACATCCTGCCGAAGGGCCTGGACCACATCCTCTTCGTGGTCGGCATCTTCCTGCTGTCGGTGCACTGGCGGCCGCTGCTGTACCAGGTGACGGCCTTCACCGTGGCGCACTCGATCACCCTTGCGCTGTCGCTGTACGGCGTCATCTCACTGCCTGCGTCGGTGGTCGAGCCGCTGATCGCGCTGTCCATCGTGTACGTCGCGGTGGAGAACATCGTCGTCGGCGAACTCAAGCCCTGGCGGGTCTGGGTCGTATTCGGCTTCGGCCTGCTGCACGGGCTGGGCTTCGCTGGCGTGCTGACAGAGCTCGGGTTGCCGAAGGGCGAGTTCCTCCCGGCGCTGATCGCCTTCAACGTCGGCGTCGAGCTGGGCCAGCTCGCGGTGATTGCGCTGGCGCTCCTGACGGTCGGCCTCTGGTTCCGGAATCGGCTCTGGTACCGGGCCCGGGTCGTGATTCCCGCTTCGCTGCTGATTGCAGCCGTCGGGCTCTACTGGACGGTCGAGCGGGTCTTCGGCTGAGGCGCCGGCGCCGTGCGGTCCGCGACTCCGCAGCTGTTGTGAAAAGGCGTCCCGCCCCGTCATGCAGTCGGACTAGTTGACCGGCCAGATGTTCGCCGCGCTCGGCTTGTTGTCAATGCCGTAGGCCTCGAGAGAATTGACCTGGACCTTGTCGCCGTTGCCGAGCTTGGAAAGGTCACAGACACCGTCCGGGACATAGACCGTCTGCCGTTGAGCCATCGGCCGCGCGCAGGCGCACTGTCTGCGCATGGCCGTCCACGGACACAACCGGATATACGGCCGGGGGCTGTCCCTGATTCACTCCTCCCTGGTTCCGAAAACCGGGTCGATCACCGACACCGCCGACGCGCTGCGCATCGGCCGAAGCGCAGACGAGGAGTGCAACCATGGTCAGCAGCGCGAGCAGCAAGCGTGAATTCTTCCTGCTCCCCAGTGACCTGACACGGTCATCGCACCGCGTGCCGATTAGCGTCAACACCCATCCAGCGGAGGTCCCGCTCGTCGACATTGCCAGCGGTCTCATCAGCGCGCGACGATCTTGCCGGGGTTGAGTATGTCGAGCGGATCGAACGCGCGCTTCAGCCTCACCATGAGGTCGAGCGCATCGTCACCGTGCTCCGCGCGCAGAAAGCCCATCTTGTGCATGCCGACACCGTGCTCTCCGGTGCAGGTGCCGTCCATCGCGATTGCGCGCTCGACGATGCGCGTGTTCAGTCGCTCGGCCTCCTCGACCTCGCGCGGATCGTCGGCATTGGCAAGGATCGCGCAATGGAAGTTCCCGTCGCCGACGTGGCCGAGGATCGGCGCCGGCAGGAAGCTCGCCGCGGTGTCGGCGATGGTTTCGGTGATGCACTCGGCAAGCCGTGAAATGGGCACGCAGACGTCGGTCGTGAAGCTGCGGCAGCCGGGTTTGAGCTGCAGGCACGCAAAATAGGCGTTGTGCCGCGCTTCCCACAGGCGCGTCCGGTCTTCCGGTTGGGTCGCCCACTGGAAGCCCTGGCCGCCGTGCTCGCTGGCGATCCCCTGCACCGTTTTCGCCTGTTCCTCGACGCTCGCGGGCGAGCCGTGGAACTCGAACAGCAGCAGCGGCAGTTCAGGCAGGCCGAGCCGGTCGCGCTGGTTGACCGCCTTCACGGTGAGCGCGTCCAGCAGCTCGCAGCGCGCGATGGGTACGCCGAGCTGGATCGTCGCAATCGTCGCCTGCACGGCGGCGTCGACGCTGGGGAACGAGCAGGTCGCCGCCGAGATCGCCTCGGGCTGCGGATAGAGCTTCAGCGTGACCTCGGTGATGATGCCGAGCGTGCCCTCGCTGCCGACGAAGATGCGCGTCAGGTCGTAGCCGGCCGAGCTTTTCTTCGCACGACTTGCGGTGCGGATCACCTTGCCTTCGGCCGTGACGACAGTCAGCGCCAGAACGTTCTCGCGCATCGTGCCGTAGCGCACCGCGTTGGTGCCGGAGGCACGTGTCGCCGCCATGCCGCCGACCGTCGCATCCGCGCCGGGGTCGATCGGGAAGAACAGGCCCGTGTCCTTGACCGCGGCATTCAGCTGCTTGCGCGTAATGCCTGCCTGCGCCGTGACGGTCAGGTCCTCGGCATTGACGGCGAGCACGGCATTCATGTGGCTGAGGTCGATCGAGATGCCGCCGTGTACGGCCAGCAGGTGCCCCTCGATCGAAGAGCCGACGCCGTAGGGGATCACCGGCACGCGGTGCGCCGCGGCCAGGACGACGACGGCAGCCACGTCGTCGGTTGATTCGGCGAACACGACCGCGTCCGGCGGCATCGGCGCGTACGGAGACTCATCGCGGCCGTGGTGGTCACGCACCCCGGCCGCAGTCGAGAAGCGCGCACCGAAGCGTTCCGTCAAGGCATGAACGAGCGTGGGGGGAAGCGGGGCGTGGGATGCGGGCGCGTTCATAATCCGGGTCCGATCGGGTACACGGCCTCACCATACACCGAGGGGCGCAGGCAGATGGGCAAGCGGCTGACGACAATAGCGACGCGCACCGGCGACGACGGCACGACCGGCCTTGGCGACGGCACACGCACGCGCAAGGATGCATTGCGCGTGACGGCGATGGGCGACGTCGACGAACTCAACTCCACGCTGGGCGTGCTGCTGACCGAGCCGCTGCCCGACGAGGTTCGCCGCGATCTGGTTGACATCCAGCATGATCTGTTCGACCTTGGCGGCGAGCTCTGCATTCCGGGTTACACGATGGTGCAGGAGGTGCAGGTGGCGCGGCTCGATGCCCGCCTCGCGCACTACAACGCCAGCCTGCCGCGGCTGGCGGAGTTCGTCCTGCCGGGCGGGTCGCGCGCTGCCGCGCTGGCACATGTCAGCCGCACGGTCTGTCGCCGCGCGGAGCGGGCCGTCGTCGCGCTCGGCGCCGTGGAGACGGTCAACGTCGGGCCGCGTCACTACCTCAATCGGCTGTCCGACCTGCTGTTCGTGCTCGCGCGCACGCTGAACCGTCATGCCGGTGGCAGCGACGTTCTGTGGCAGCAGCGCAAGAACGCCGCTCCGGAGGCCTAGAGCCGGCTGCGCCCGCCGCCCCCGGTTCGTCCGGCAATCGCGCGTTTCGTCGCACCGCCGCGCAGTCCGTCGCAGCCTTTCAGCAGCCGCGGGCGGGAATCCTTAAGCTCGCGCCCTTCGCTGCGAGCTGCAGCCGATTTCCGGGAAGGAACCCATGAAGTTCATGCACCGACACGCGACGGCGGCGATCCTGCTGGTCGCGTCACTGGCCCCGTCACTGACCGCCGCCGCTCCGACCGGGCGGCCGACGATTCCGGTCTTCGACGCCGCCACCATCGCCGCGCGCTGCGACGGCGAACTCGCCGCCGTGCGGAAGCAGCAGAAGGCCATGGAGGCCCGCAAGGGAGCCGGCAACATCTTCGGGGAACTGAACGCCCTTTCGAGCCGTTTTGCCGATTTTGCCTATCCCGTCTACCTGCTGCAGAGTGTGGCGCCTGACAAGACCACGCGCGACGCCGCCCAGGCGTGCCTCGAGAAGCTGATGCCGTTCGAGAGCGAGCTGTACCAGAGCGCTGCCCTGTTCCAGCGGGTGAAGAGTGTCAAGCCGAAGGACCTGATTGACACCATCTACCAGCAGGACCTGTTCGAGAAGTTCGAGGACGGCGGTGCGACGCTGCCGCCGGACAAGCGCAAGCGCGCCAAGGAGATCATCGACGAACTTGATCGTCTCGGGCTGACGTTCCAGAAGAACATCAACGAGGACGGCACGACCGTCACCCTCACCCCCGCCGAGGCGGCCGGAATGCCTGAGGCTTGGGTTGCCGCGCGCAAGCGCGATGACCAGGGCAACCTGGTGCTCGGGATGGATTACCCGACGATCGTGCCGTTCCTCGAGCTCGCCACCAATGCGGATGCGCGCCGCCGCGTCTGGATGGCGAAGAACCGCGAAGGCGGCGAGCAGAACCTCAAGATTCTCGAGCAGGCGCTCAAGCTGCGGTACGAGCTGGCGCAGTTGCACGGGCAGCCGGACTACGCAACCTACACGCTGAAGCGTCGCATGGCGCAGACGCCGGCCGCGGTGTACACATTCCTCGACCAGGTCAAGGCGGCCGCTGTACCGCTGCAGGCGAAGGAATTGGCAGAGCTGCGCGCGGAAAAGGCAAGGATCGACGGCACTGCTGTCGCCGATACGAAGCTCAACCGCTGGGATGTCAACTACCTGAAGGAACGCGTGCGCAAGGCGCGCTACAGCATCGACCAGGAGGCGCTGCGCGCGTACTTCCCGACCGAGGCCAGCGTGCAGTATGCGATGCGGCTCGCCAGCACGCTCTACGGCGTCGAGTTCGTCGCGCGTGACGTGCCGCGCTGGCACGCGGACGTGCGCTACTACGACGTCTACGAGCGCCTGCCCGACGGCAAGCGTGGCGTGTTTGTTGGCGGCATCTACCTCGATCTCTTCCCGCGCGACGGCAAGTACAACCACGCTGCCGCGTTCCCGGTGCGCGGCGTCTCGACGCTGGCCAACCGCACGCCGATCTCGGTGCTGGTGGCCAACCTCAATGCGAAGGGCCTGAACCACGACGAACTCGAGACGCTGCTGCACGAATACGGCCACGTGCTGCACGGCGTGCTGTCCAAGACGCGTTATGTTGACCAGGCGGGTACCTCGGTGAAACGCGACTTCGTCGAGGCGCCATCGCAGATGTTCGAGGAATGGGCGCGGCGCGAGGAGCCGCTGGCGCTGTTCGCGCAGATCTGCCCGACCTGTCCGCGCCTGAGCAAGGAGCAGATCGCCCAGCTCGAAGCCGCACGCAAGTTCGGCCGCGGCAGTTTCTTCGCGCGCCAGGGCGAATACGCGCTGTACGACATGCAGCTCCACACCGGCCAGCCGGGCGCGCCGATGCCGCCTTGGATCGCCATCGAGAACGCCGGCCCGCTCGGCTTCGTCGAAGGCTCGATGTTCCCGGCGGGCTTCGGCCACCTGCTCGGCGGCTACGCGGCCGGGTACTACGGCTACATGTGGTCACAGGTGATCGCACTCGACATGCTGACGGCATTCGACGGCAAGCTGATGAACCCGGCGGTCGGCAAGCGCTACCGGCAGTCGATCCTCGCCTCGGGTGGCCAGCGCAAGCCGCATTCGCTGGTCGAAGCCTTCCTCGGACGCCAGCCGAACAGCGACGCGTTCTATGCGGAGATCAACGGCACCCGCTGAGCCGGGGAGCGACGCCGGCGGCGTGCGGGCGTCGGCCGCCGGAGCAGCGCCCCTCTTGATCCGGCGCCGCAGCACCTCCAAATGATGATTTGGAGGTGCTGATGATCAACACGAGTGGACAGACGTTTCAGCGCGACGTGCTCGACGCGTCGCTTGAGGTGCCGTTGCTGGTCGATTTCTGGGCGCCGTGGTGCGGGCCCTGCCGCGCTCTCGGTCCTATGCTCGAGCGGCTCGAAGAAGACTACGCTGGCCGCTTCCGGCTGGTGAAGATCAACTCGGACGAGAATCCGAAGCTGTCCGCCGAGTACGGCGTGCGCAGCATTCCATACGTCGTCGCGTTCGTCGACGGGCGGCCGGTAGACTCGTTCGTCGGCGTGCTGTCCGAGCCGCAACTATGCGCGTTCATCGAGCGAGTGGCGCCCGACGCCTGCGAGATCGAGCGACGCAAGGCGCAGGCGCTCGCAAAAGCCGGTGACCGTGCCGGGGCACTGACGGCGCTGCGAGCGGCGCTGACGCTGAGGCCATCAAGTGACGAAGCGCGTCTCGATCTGGCGACGCTGTTGCTTGACGTGCCCGCGCTGGACCAGGCCGATACGACCGAAGCCGCCGAGGTGCTGGACAGGACAGGCGCACTGGCGCAGCAGACGCCGCGGTACCGCGCGCTTCGGACCCGCCTCGACAGCCTGGAGGTGGCGGCGCGGCTGCCGACCATGGAGGTGCTGCGCCAGCAGCTCACCGGGCGGCCGGATGACCTGCAGGCGCGCGCCGACCTGGCGCGGCAACTGATCGCGCAGCAGCAGTTCGAACCGGCGCTCGACGAACTGCTGGAGATCGTCGCGCGCGACCGTGCCTTCGCCGACGACTACGGCCGCAAGACGATGCTGTCGGTTTTCGAACTGATCCCCGATCGGCCGGAACTCGTCGGCCGCTATCGCCGCCGGCTCGCGTCGCTGCTCAACCTCTGAGGTCGCGGGCGGCGCCAAGGGGTTTGCCTTCGCGCTGCGGTTTCGCTATTCACTGGCGGGTAGTCCGCCAGGCTCAGGGTCGCCCGCCTTTCGGCCGCGCGGCCCGTGCGCGTACGCCACGCCGTTCGAGCGATTCGCGCAGCAGGAACTCGATCTGCGCATTGACCGAGCGCAGGTCGGCCGCGGCGAGCCGCTCGAGCTCGGCCCACAGCTGTGGATCGATGCGCAGCAGGAAGGCCTTCTTGTCTGGGCTTGCCACGATCGGGTCAGCGGCGCGGGTGGGCCGGCGCGAGGGCGGCCTCGAGTACCGCTTTCAGCTTGCGCGGTTCGTCGGTGCCGAGCAGGAACGGCTTGCCGTTGCGGCGCTCGATCAGCACCGCATCGTGGCCGGACACGCTGTACAGCCAGCCGCGCCGTGTCAGTCGGATGCCCCAGCCCTCCCAGAACGTGGTGCGCGTGACGGTGGCTGCAGCGATATCCGCCAGCTTCACGCGACCGCGCGGGAAGCCGAGGTGGCCGAACTGCCAGGCCAGGTCGTCGCCAACGACGCGAATGGTCAATCCGTCAAAGGCAGCGAAGGCCAGCAGCAGGAAGGGCGTGGCGATCGCCGCTACCGGGCCGGACTTCGGGTCAAGCGCGTAGAGGACCGGCATAGCGAGGAGCCCCAGCACGAAAGTCAGGCGTGTGATACCGCCTCCCTGGCGGTGTTCGTAGCGCGGTCGCGGTGGTCGGGACATGGATCGACCTCAGTGTCGTGACGTGCCGGCGCGCTTGCGACGTGCGGTCACCAGGAACAGGGTGCCGGCCGTGTCGATCAGGGCGCCGGTCACGCCCAGTGCGATCGAGGCGTCTAGGGCGAACCAGCCGAACGCGTAGCCAAATAGGGCCAACGCGAGCAATGCACCGCCCGCGACGACCATCACGATCGCCAAGGAAGGATTCATCGCCGGCTCCTTACTGGTAGAGCGTGCCGGTATTGATCACCGGCTGCGCCTCGCCCTCGGAGCACAGCACCACCAGAAGGTTGCTGACCATCGCTGCACGGCGCTCGTCGTCGAGGTGCACGATGTCGCGCTCCGACAGGCCCTTGAGCGCCATTTCCACCATGCTGACCGCGCCATGCACGATCTTGCTGCGCGCAGCGATGATCGCCTCGGCCTGCTGGCGCCGCAGCATGACCTGCGCGATTTCCGGCGCGTAGGCGAGGTGGGTCAGTTTCGCGTCTTCCACGACGATGCCGGCCTGGTCGAGGCGATCGGCCAGCTCGCGGATCAGCGCCTCCGTCACGCGGTCCTGGCTGGCGCGCAGGGTTGGCTCGTCGGACCCCTCGTGCTCGCCTTCGTCATAGGCGTATCTCGAGGCGAGATGGCGGATCGCCGCTTCGGCCTGTACGCGCACGTACTCGTCGTAGTCCTCAACGTCAAACACCGCCTGTGCGGTGTTGCGCACCCGCCAGACGATCGCTGCAGCAATCTCGATCGGGTTGCCGCGCTTGTCGTTGACCTTCAGCCGCTCGCTCATCAGGTTGTGCGCGCGCAGGCTGATCTTCTGCTTCTTGTAGAACGGGTTGGCCCAGCGCAGGCCCTCGGCCCGGTCGGTCCCGACATACTCGCCGAACAGCAGCAGGATCGCGGCCTCGTTGGGCTGCAACATGTACAGGCCCGCCAGTACCAGGGCGCCGGCGAGGATCAGCAGCACGCCGGAGAACAGGAGGATCGGACCTGCCGGCCGCACCACGAGGAAGACGCCGGCGGCGATCAGCGCGAGTCCGACGGCGATCCAGACGTAGCCGCTCGCGCTGCTGCGCTCGACTTCGTTGGTGCGGGGCATGGGTTGCATTGCGGCCTCCTATCAAAGTGATATCACCTTGATAGCGAGAGCCCGAACTGTCAACGGCGCCCCGACGAACGGCAGTAGCGCCAGCGGCCGGTGGGTGCCGGCGCTACTTCCCGCTGTAGTTCGTGGCCTTCAGTCGACGCTGTCGCACGCCCTCGGCCAGTGTGTCCAGCACGCGCACGCTGTCGTCCCAGCCGATGCAGGCGTCGGTAACCGACTGGCCGTAGTTCAGCGGCTTGCCGGGAACGAGGTCCTGCCGCCCCGCAGTGAGGTTGCCCTCGACCATGACGCCGATGATGCGCGTGTCGCCGGCAGCGAGTTGCTGCGCGACGTTCTCGCAGACCGGGACCTGGTTCGCATGGTTCTTCTGGCTGTTGGCGTGGCTGGCGTCGATCATCAGCCGCTGCGCCAGGCCTGCCTTGCCGAGTTCAACGCACGCCGCCTCGACGCTTGAGACATCGAAGTTCGGCTGCCTGCCGCCGCGCAGGATGATGTGGCAGTCCTCGTTGCCCTTGGTGGAGACGATGGCCGAGTGGCCGCCCTTCGTGACCGACAGGAAATGGTGGGGTTGCTGCGCGGCCTTGATGGCGTCTGCGGCGATCCTGATGTTGCCGTCGGTGCCATTCTTGAAGCCGACCGGACACGACAGGCCGGAGGCCAATTCGCGGTGCACCTGGCTCTCGGTCGTGCGCGCACCGATCGCGCCCCACGCGACGAAGTCGGCGATGTACTGCGGCGTGATCATGTCGAGATACTCGCAGCCGGCGGGCAGGCCGGCTGCGTTGATCTCCATCAGAAGCTCGCGCGCTACGCGCAGGCCGTGGTTGATGCGAAAACTGCCGTCCATGTCGGGATCGTTGATCAGGCCCTTCCAGCCCACCGTGGTGCGGGGCTTCTCGAAGTAGACGCGCATGACGATCTCGAGGTCCGCCGTGAGGCGGTCGCGTTCGGCTTTCAGCTTGCGGGCGTAATCCAGCGCTGCCGACGGATCGTGGATCGAGCACGGCCCGATCACCACGACCAGCCGGTCATCCATACCGTGCAGGATGCGATGAATCGCCTGCCGGCTCTCGTGCACCGTGACCGATGCGACGTCTTCGCACGGGAACTCGCGGATCAGGTGCGACGGCGGCGAGAGTTCCTTGATCTCGCGGATCCGCAGGTCATCGGTCATGTAGCGCATGGTTCGTGCTCCGTCCATCGTGGTTCCTCGGCGTTTCCCGGCCGGCCCACCTGGCGAAAAAAAACCGCCAGGTGTTTGGGCCTGGCGGTTCGGGTCGATTCGGTGTCTCTCGTTACGCGCGCCGTTCGACTCTCTCCGCCAAGGGCCGGAAAAAGCCACAAAAGTAGAAAAAATAGAAGCGCGCAGTCAGGTTCATGGTCAGCGCGCGCCGCGCAAACGCGACGCGAGACCGCAAGATACCCGAGGTTGCTGCAGGGCCGCAAGCCGGCACGGCTTGAGACCGGTCAGACGTCGGCGCGGATGACCCAGAAATAACGGGTGATCTGCCAGAAGAGCGGCGCCGCAAAGGTGAGCGCATCGAGCCGCTCCAGCACGCCGCGGGTGAGCTCGAACTCGGTGTCCCACAGGCGGGCGCCCAGGCTCTGCTTGACGGCAGCCAGCACCACGCTGCCGAGGTAGCCAGTGCCGACGATGACGAGCGACATGATCAACGCCTGCCACCACGTAAACGGCGTCATCCACCACAAGAGTGTGCCGATCAGCGCTCCGCAGGCGCTGCCAGCGAGCACGCCCTTGGCGGTCTTGTTCGGGTTGGACTTCAGCGCCGGCCCGTCGAGCATGGCGCTGAAGATGATCTGCAGCAGGTCGGACAGGAACAGCACCAGCAGGAAGAACAGCAGCAACAGCGGTCCGCGGCCCTCGTAGCCCTTGATCGGCAAGGTCGCAATCGCCGGCGCATGGCTGATGCAATAGACACTGATCATCAGGCCCCATTGCACCTTGGCGACGCGTTCTAGAAAGCGCTCGTTGTCCTGCCGGATCGCCACGACGACCGGCAGCAGCAGGAAGATGTAGACGGGAATGAAGGTCGCAAACACGCTGGCCCGGCCAAAGCCGAGCAGAAGGTACTGCGCCGGAATCACGAGGTAAAAGGCAACGACCAAGGCCCAATGGTCCGACGACTTGATCGGCGTCAGTGACACGAACTCGCGCAACGCGAAGAACGAGGCGAGTGCGAAGACGACCAGCAGCGCCACCGGTCCCATCGCGAAGGCAATCGTGAAGACGGCCAGTACCGACCAGGAGCCGCGAATTCTCGAATTGAGCAGGCCCAGACGTGCGAGTCGTGCGGAGTCGATCGTATGGTGGGCCGCCCACTGGCCGACCCCGGTCGCCACCGCCGACAGGATCGCCAGCGTGCAGAACACCGCGAGGAAGGTTTCGTTGAGGCTGAGGTTCATCAGCTTGCGAGCCGGATCACCGCAGCGCGCGCGCGCTCAAGGAAGAGGTCCTTGTCCTCGCCGGGCGCGAGCGAGAGCGCCGCGCCGAAACGGACCGTGCAGATGATCGGAACGGGCAGCAGCGCGCCCTTGGGCATGCTCCGATGCAGGTTCTCTATGTAGACCGGAATCAGCTCGACCTGCGGGAACTCGCTGGCGAGGTGGTAGAGCCCGCTCTTGAAGGGGCCCGGAAGCGGCTGCGCGCTGCGGGTGCCCTCGGGAAAGATGATCAGGGAGAAACCATGCTCGAGCGCGTCCTTCAGCGGGTCGAGCGGATCGGCGTCGGGGTCCTCGCGACTGCGATCGACCATCACGACGTTCAGCTCGTCACGCGCGATGACGCCGCGGATGCCCGGCTTGTCCCAGTAGTCCTTGGCGGCGACCGGTCGGGTGTTCGAGCGCAGTTCTTCCGGCAGTGCGGCCCACAGCACCACGGTATCCATGTGGCTCGTGTGATTGCCGAAATAGATGCGCTGTGCCGCAGTCGGTGCAGACCCGATCCAGCGCGGGTACGCACCGACGAGCAGGCGCGTCAGCCACACGATCGGCGGCAGGAACTTCAGTGGATCTCCCCGAACGGCTTCGCTGTTATACGAAAATTATGCCAAGCGCGCCCCGCTGATGCGTGGCGAACACGGCAGGTCCCGCGAGCTTTTGTGCTTTTGTACTGCGCGCCGCCGCCGCGCCGCCCCAAGGCGGCGCGCCTGATCAGACCGAGCTTGATGCACGTGCGACGGCGCAGCCGTCGCGTACATCCAGCTCACCTACGCCGTCCCCCCGACCGTGAGGCCCTCGATGCGCAGCGTGGGCTGACCGACACCGACCGGAACGCTCTGGCCGTCCTTGCCGCAGGTGCCGATGCCGAGATCGAGCTCCATGTCGCTGCCGATCATCGTCACTCGCGTCAGCGCATCCGGGCCGTTACCGATCAGCGTCGCGCCCTTCACCGGCGCCGTGATGCGGCCGTTCTCGATCAGGTAGGCCTCGGCCATGCTGAACACGAACTTGCCATTGGTGATGTCAACCTGGCCACCGCGGAAGTTGCTCGCATATAGGCCTGACTTCACCGAGCGGATGATCTCCTCGGGCGCGTGGTCGCCGGCGAGCATGTAGGTGTTGGTCATGCGCGGCATCGGCAGGTGAGCAAACGATTCGCGCCGGCCGTTGCCGGTAGGTGTGACCTTCATCAGGCGTGCGTTCAGCGAATCCTGGATGTAGCCACGCAGGATGCCGTCCTCGATCATCACGGTGCGCTGCGTCGCGTTGCCCTCGTCATCGATATTGAGCGAGCCGCGGCGGTTGGGCAGCGTGCCATCGTCGACCACCGTGACGCCGGGTGAAGCCACACGCTGGCCGACGCGACCGGCAAAGGCGCTTGAGCCCTTGCGATTGAAATCGCCTTCGAGGCCGTGGCCGACGGCCTCGTGCAGCAGGATGCCTGGCCAGCCCGGGCCGAGCACCACCGGCATGACGCCTGCAGGTGCGGGCTTGGCCGCCAGATTGACGAGTGCCTGATCGACCGCCTTGTTCGCGTGCTCGACAAGGCGCTCCTCCGAGAAGAAGGCGAGATCATGGCGGCCGCCACCGCCCGAGAAGCCCTGTTCGCGACGTCCATGCTCTTCGACGATGACCGTGACCGACAGCTGCACCAGGGGCCGCACGTCGGCCGCGAGCACGCCGTCGCTGCGGGCGACCAGCACGACGTCGTACTCCGCGCCGATGTTGGCCATCACCTGCTTTACGCGCGGGTCGCGGCCGCGGGCGATCCTTTCAATGCGCTCGAGCAACCGGATCTTCTCGGCAGCGTCGAGGGAGGCGACCGGGTCCGCCGTGCCATACAGCGCTGCCTGGGAACGTGGTGCTATGCGCGGCGCGATGCGCACCTTGCCGCTGCCCTGCCGCGCAATCGCACGCGCCGTGACGGCGGCTTCGGTCAGCGATTCGAGGGACAGGTCGTCGGAATATGCGAACGCGGTCCGGTCGCCGGCGACGGCACGCACGCCGACGCCCTGTTCGATGTCGAAACTGCCGCTCTTGACGATGCCTTCCTCCAGCGAGAACGACTCGTTGCGGGTGTACTGGAAGTACAGGTCCGCATAGTCGGCCCGGTGTTCGAAGATCGTCGACAGCACCTTTTGCAGATGCCCTTCATCGAGGCCGTAGGGGTCGAGGAGCAGCGCCTTGGCAGTGGCCAGGCGATCAAGCGCAGGATCGTGGGCTTTCATGGGGCAATCAGAGTAGGTGCATGTCGATACAGCGTCGGCGAAGTGGCGCGCCATACCGGCAAAGCGCGCAGTGTATAGGGGCAGCTGCCCTTCGAAACGCCGGAGTTACAGCACGCGATGAGCCAGGGCGGGCAGGGAGGCACGACATCGGGAAATCACCTGCGGGTCGATGTCTCCGAACACAACCCCAGGCCCGTCAGGGCGATTGGCAATCACTTCGCCCCATGGGTCGATCAGCATGGAATGACCGAACGTGGCGCGCCCGTTCTCATGGCGCCCACCCTGCGCCGGCGCGAGCACATAGCAGAGGTTCTCGATCGCACGCGCCCGCAGCAGCGTCTCCCAATGCGCGCGGCCGGTCGTCGCCGTGAAAGCCGCCGGAACCAGGATCAGGTCGGGCTGCTTCATGGCGCGATAAAGCTCCGGGAAGCGCAGGTCGTAGCAGATCGAGAGACCCACCTTCAGAGCCGGACCGTCTGGCGGATCGAACAGGAAAGTTGACACGTCGCGCCCGGGCGCGATCGTGATCGCCTCGTCGTAGCTTTCTGCGCCGCGTGTGAAGCGGAACAGATGGACCTTGTCGTAGCGTGCCACGCGCTCTCCGCGCGGATCGAACACCAGTGTCGAGTTGAGGACGCGATCGGCTTCCGGTGCTTCGAGCGGCAGCGTGCCGCCGACAAGCCAGATGCCGTGCTGCCGTGCCTGGTGGGCGAGGAAATCCTGGATCGGTCCGCGGCCGAGTGGCTCGCGCGCGGCGACTTTGTCGGTGTCCTGCATGCCCATCAGGCAGAAGTACTCGGGCAGCGCGACCAGCTGTGCCCCGGCAGCGGTCGCCTCGGCGATCAGCTGCGCCGCCGTGGCCAGATTCGCGTCGACGCGCGGCGTCGAAACCATCTGCACGGCCGCGACGCGAACGGTTCCGGGAGGGCGCGGCGGAATCTTCATCTCACAGGCTCCACTGAGTCGGCCACAACGCGACTGCGGCGTGCGATCACCGGGTCGTTCCACGTTCCCGTGATGTCGTATTCCAGCGCAAAGGCCTTGGAGAGCGGCGCCTTCAGAACCGTATTGGCGAGCAGCGCGCCCAGGCCGAGGATCGGATTGGCGACACCCAGCGCAAGGGCGGCAGTCGATGCATCGATTTCCGGAAGCACCACCAGATGCAGTTGCTGAGTCTCGTTGCGCAAGTCGACACTGCCCGAGATGAAGGCGGCGGCGCCGGTACCGGCCATGCTGAAGTTCTCGGTCGACATCACGCCCCGATTCACGGTCGCGTCCGCCTTGATAGCGCTGAAGGCAAAACCTTCGCCAAAGTCTTCGCGCGAATCGGCTGTCAGTGAGCGCGACAGCGACTGCAAGGACAGCAGCGTCAGAAGGCGGCCGGCACCGCGGCTGTCGACCTTGAGGAAGCGGCCGTCGTCGACGCGCAGGCCGAGATTGCCGGACAGCGACGCGTAGTCGAGATCCAGCGGCGATCCGGCCCAGTCGAGCTTGCCTTCGAGTTTGCCGTGCCCGCGGGCAACGGCTCCCGGGATGCCGAACCGCGCCAGCGTGGCGCCGGCATCGACCGTATCCAGCACGAAGTTGATACGCATGCGCCGTGCACCCGAGGTCCCCGGCAACCAGTCGCCGGTGGCGCTCGCCTTCATGTCGGGATTCGAGACCTCGAGACGGCTCAGGCGCCATGCGGCCGCCGTGCCCGTACCAGAGTTGGAGGCCGCAAACTCGAGTCGACCGTACTTCGTGGGTCCGAGTTCGAAGTTCTCGATAGCGACGTCGAATGCAGGGTAGGGCCGTGTCGTTGCCTGGAGCGCGCTGACGACCTCGTCCTTCCTGCTGGCGGGAATGACGAGCTTCGACAGGCGTGCATTCACCTGCCCGAGGCTTGCGCCACCGGTCGCGCCAGCCGGACCAGGCCGCCAGCCGATGTAACCCACGACGCTGTCAGAAACGACGTTGGCGTCGTAGCCGCCGCCGGCGGTGCGCGTCGCGCCGAGCGTGACGTTGCGGAAGGAACGCCGGGCGATCACCAGGTCGGGGGTGACCAGTGCCGCATGATCGACGCGGAAGCCGTTGTCCCCGTTCGCGGCCGGACGCGTCGCGCCGCTTTCGAGGTCGATGCCCAGCCATGCCGACCACGCTTCAACATCCAAGCGCGGCACATTGACCATGACCAGCATCCCGTCTTCGGGGAGGTTGGCGGGCTCGTTGACCGCAACGATCCCGCGCACGAGACGATTCGTCCCGCGCTCGCGACGGTGTTCCATGTGGATTGCGAGGGATCGACCTGCCGTCACACGCAGCATTTCCTCGCCGGAGCGGCGCGAGCGCTCGAGCCGGAATGGCATCGCGTCGGCGGCCCCCTTGCGGATCGGTGCGATGCCGTCGATGGCCAGTCCGGTGAGGTCGCTTTCGGCCACCAGCACCATGCCGCCTGGCTGCGTCGTCAGGCTCGCGGTGTAGCGGGCACTGCCCTGCGCCCGGTCGAGCACGCGCTGCACGATGTCAATGTCGAGTGCCCGCTTCAGGCCCGGTGGAGTGGCGTTACCGGCGGCGCTGACGACGATGGTGCCATCGGCCTGCGTAGTCGCATCGAGGCGGGTCTGCCCGCCGAGGTAGCCGGCAGTCAAATTACTGAAGCGGACGCCGCGCTCGTTGAAGGTGAAGGCTCCGGTGGCGCGAGAAAACGGCGGCACGTCGACGAACGTCAGGTCGTTGTTCTGCAGCAGCAAGGTGCCGCTCACTCGTGTGTCGGCCGCGTGCAGAAGTGGAAGGTCGAGCTTGAGGTCGACGCGCGCATTACCTTGCGCCTCGGCGCCCCGCGTGATGTTTCCGATCCAGCCCGCCACCGGGCTTGCGTTCACATACCCCAGCATGTCGCCCAGCGCGCCGGTCACCTGTCCATTGAGATTCAGTGTCGCGTCGTGGCCGAGGTCGGGAATCCGTGCTGTCGCCTCGGCGATGCGCGCCCCGTTGATCGTGCCGCGCCGGCCGCGAATCGTCATGCCCTGGCGCTCGAACAGCAGGTCGGCATCGATGCCGCGTATCAGCGGCCAGACCGGCGTTTCCGCCCGTACGCCGTCGGGACCGACCTGGGGCGACACGTCGAGCACCCCGTCGCGCAGTTGGGCTGCGACGCGAAACTCGCCGTCGGCCGCGATCGGGAACGGGAACCTGGCGAGGTCGCCGCGCAGCCTGAACGCGGCGTCCTCGACGCGCCCTTCCAGGACGGCATGCTGCAGCCACCACAGCGTGCCCTCACCGGCGAGCAACGGCACGTAGCGGTGGGCACGATTGGCCTGCAGTCGCGAGATCCGTCCGGTGAGATCCGCGACACCGCTGCCAGCGCCCTCGGGCGCGCGCCAGGTCCCACTGGCAGACAGCTCGATGTCCGCATTGGCGATCTGCAGCGTGTCGATGCGGGCTTCGAGCCGGTCGCCGGATTTCCACTTGAGGTCGGTCTGAAACTGGTCGAGCGGAATGCGCGGTTCCTGGAAAACGCCCGGGAAGACCAGTACCGCATCGCGCGAGGCAAGTTTCAACGAACCGGCGCCCCGTTCGAGGTGCAGGCTGCCGGTCAGGCGTTCGAATCCAGGTGTCCCCACGCCGCCAGTGTCCCTCGCCGGCTGCGCGGCGATTGACAGCCGTTCGAATCGGGCCCTGGCCGTCATCGTGCGCCATTCAGGCTCGGGCCCTTCCCACCGCAGAGAGACGTCCATCAGCTGTCCTGCCGGCGCATAGCGCTCGATCGCTTCGCGCAGGGACTTGCCGAGCGGCACATGTGTCGCGATTCCGGCCAGACTTGTCAGGTCGATGCGCGAGCCATCGATCTCGTACTGCTCGGGGCGCCCACTGCTCGCCGTCGTCGACCGGAAATTGAGATCCAAGGGCGGAAACTGCGCGCCGTTGGCCAGGATGAAAGTGACACCCGCCAGGCTGACCTGCTGGCCACCGCTGCCGTCGCTGCCCCAGCGCATCTGCGTGACCCGGCCCTGGAACGAACTCAACTGCAACGGCTGGAGATCCGTCCCGAGCCTCGCATCGACGTCCTTCAATGCCAGGTCGGTGGTGCTGCCGACGAGGTCGCTGGAGTCGATGCGCAACCAGGCGCGCAGGGCGCCATTGGCGCGCCGGACGTCGATGGGTGCGTGCAGCCACTGGTTCAGCCAGTCAAGGTCGATGTAGTCGACCTGTGCGAACAACTGACCCTTCCACTTGGCAAAGTCGGACTTGCTGCCGAACGGTGGAATACGGAAATCGCCGCGCAGGTCAACCGGCGCCGCGTACGCCGGAGGTGGCGCCAGGCGGATGCCGAACTGGGTACCGCCCAGCCCGGACTCGAGCCGGATGTCGGCGTCGGAAAACAGGATCTCGCGCATCGGAGTGGCACGCTCGTCGCGCAGCGTTACACGGGCATCGCGGATCAGGAGCTGGTTCTGCTCGAGCAGCCAGTCGACAACGGCGTTGTCGCCGCCACTGTCCTTCGGATCGATGACGATGCCGGCGACGGAGATGACGCCGTCAGGCAGCAGTGCGATCTCGAGTTCCGGAGCACGAATGCGCAAGCGTGCGAACCGGGGTTCCAGCGCCGGCAGGCTAAACCACGACAGCGTGCCCTCGATGCGCGGAAGCGCCAGTACCGCGCCGCCGCGCTTGCCGGTGATGCGAACGTCGTTCAGTGCCAGCGCCAGATTCAATCCCTGCCAGCTTGCGTCGACACGGCCGATCGTGACCGGGGCCTTGAGCGCGGCCGATGCGATGCTCTCGATGCGCGGACGCATCGCATTGATGTCCGGGAGCAGCCAGTAGCGCAGGGCCAGCAGCAGCATTCCGAACGCGAAGAAGCACGCGACCAACCCCCAGCCCAGCGCGCGCAGCGTCAACTGCAGGACGCGCAGCGCGCCTGCGCCGTAGCGCCGGGCGATCGACTCCTCGGCGGCATGTAGGCGGTCCTCGAACCGCTGACCGGCCACATCCTCCAGCGCATGCTCGATCGCCATCGCGCGCGCACTGAGTTCGCGCGCCAGCGTCGGGGGGCGTTCAGAGGGAGGGGTCATTGCGGGGGCAGTGAGGGGTTGGACGGCAGATTGGCCGGGCCGTTCCAGCGGAGCGGCGTGATCGCCGCGGCGGGCGCGTGCAGATCACGAAGCGGTGGGTCCCCGATGAAACTACAATCAATCGCAATCACGCCCTATGGCGCGAGCTCACTTCACTCTATCACAGACCTCTCATTCTCAGCCTCACGGCCCACTCTGAAAACGGGCCGCAAACACGCCTTTCCAGGTCTCCCGGACTTGCTCATCCCGCGCGTGCGCTTCAGGCCGTGAACCATCCACTCCCATGCCCGGATTCCGACTGGCGCGGCACGACGGCCGCGCTGGCCGATGTGCCAGCGCTGTCTCGCTACGTTCAGAGAGCGTTGGACCTCGAAGCGGGGCACGGAAGTTCGGCTGATGCACGTCTCGAGCGGTTGCGTTCACTGGCCGCCTCGCCCTGGTCCGCCCAGCGCATGCGGCAGGCACTCGATGCGGAGTTGCCCGGTACGCCTGATGCTGCTCAGCTTGCCGCAGCGCTGCGGCGCCTGCGCAGGCGCGTGATGCTGAGCCTGATCGCGCGTGACGTCACCGGTGTCGCCGACCTGTCCGAGGTCGTGCAGACGACGACGGCGCTCGCGGAACTCGGCTTGCAGGCAGCGCTTGCACACCACGGGCACGAGCTTGCCACTGTGCACGGCGTCCCGAGCAGCGCGAACGGCACGCCGCAGGACCTGCTCATCGTCGGCATGGGAAAACTCGGCGGGGCCGAGCTCAACGTCTCCTCCGACATCGATCTCGTCTTCGTCTACGACGAAGACGGCACCACGCGGCCGACCGAACGCTATGCCGAGGCCACGCGCGTGCTGACGAATCACGAATTCTTCGAGCGTCTTGGTCGTCGGGTGATCGCGGCGCTGTCCGAGACGACAGGCGACGGTTTCGTCTTCCGCGTCGACATGCGGCTGCGGCCCAACGGCGATTCCGGGCCCCTGGCGGTGTCGAGCGCGATGCTCGAGGAATACCTGGTTGCGCTGGGGCGCGAATGGGAGCGTTTTGCCTGGCTCAAGGGCCGCGTCGTTTCCGTGCCGGTGTTCGCAAGCGCCGAGCACTTCGCTGCACAGCGGGCGTCGCTCGAGGAAATCGTGCGGCCCTTCGTGTTCCGCAAGTACCTGGACTACGGCGCGATCGCGTCGCTACGCGAACTGCACGCATTGATCCGTGCCGAGACCAGCCGCCGCAATGCCGGTCGCGATGACCGCGGCGACAACGTGAAGCTTGGTCGCGGCGGCATTCGCGAGATCGAGTTTCTCGCGCAGACGTTCCAGGTGATTCGCGGCGGGCGCGAGCCGCGTCTGCGTTCGCGATCGACGCTGTTGACGCTAGCCTGTCTGGCCGAGCTGGGATCGTTGCCTCGCGACACCAGTGAGCGACTGGCCGTCAGTTACGAGTTCCTGCGTGATCTCGAGCACGCGCTGCAGTATGTCGACGATGCGCAGACCCACACGCTGCCTGTCGACGTCGATGCGCGTGCGCGCGTCGCGGCGTTGATGGGTGCGCGCAGCGGCGAGGCGCTTGTCGCCAAGTGTGACGCCGTGCGCGAATTCGTCGCAGGTGCGTTCGACGCCGTGTTCCTCGAGCCGGACCGCGGGAGCGCACCGTTGCCGGTGCCGTCTGGACCGGCCGAAGGAGGCAGCGTCGACGCAGCACTGGTCGAGCATGTACGCGCGCTGGGTTACGGCGATCCATCGGCCACCGCGCAGCGGCTGCGCGGAGTCATGACGTCACGCCGCGTCATGGTCGCCAACGAGGCGGCGCGTACGCGTATCGAGGGGCTGCTGGCCTCGGGACTCAGGGCGTCGGTCGAGCGGGCGCGCGGCGGTGGTGCCTCGCATGACATCGGGCCGGACGAACTGTTCGCGCGCTTCGCGCAGCTGATAGACGTGATCGCAGGACGCAGCACCTACGTTTCGCTGCTGCACCAGTTTCCTCTCGCACTCGAGCGCGTGATGCGTCTGCTTGCGGCGAGCCGCTGGGCTACGGACTACCTGGTCCGTCACCCGATACTGCTCGACGAGCTGCTCGACGAACGCGTCGAACTGTTCGACAACGATCACACGCCGGACTGGGCGGCTTGGGCGAGCGGGGTGCGTGGGCAACTGGCCGAAGCGGAGGGTGATCAGGAGGAGCAGATGAACCTGCTGCGTGATGGACATCACGCGCAGGTGTTCCGGCTGCTGGTGGCGGACCTCGACGAGCGGCTCACCGTCGAGCGGCTCGCCGATCATCTTTCGGCGCTGGCCGATGCGACGCTGGCACTGACGCTCGAGTGCGCCTGGAAGACCGTGGCGAAGCGCCATCGCGCGGTGCCGGCGTTCGCGGTGATCTCCTACGGCAAGCTCGGCGGCAAGGAGCTGGGATATGCCTCCGACCTCGATCTCATCTTCCTGTACGACGACGCGCACCCCGAAGCGCCCGAGGTGTATTCGACGCTGGCGCGCCGCATGGTCATCTGGCTCACGACCCAAACCTCGTCCGGGAACCTCTTTGACATCGACCTGCGGCTGCGACCGAACGGCAACGCCGGCCTGATGGTGTCGTCATTCGATGCGTTCTCGCGTTACCAGCGCAACGAAGACGGCCTTGGCGCCTGGGTCTGGGAGACGCAGGCGCTGACCCGTGCGCGCTACTCCTGCGGCGACGCCGCGCTCGGACAACGCTTCGAGGATGAGCGCGGCTGGATCCTGTCGCGCGTCCGTGACCTGCCCGAGCTGCGCAAGGAAGTGCTGGCGATGCGCCAGAAGATGGTCGACGGGCATCCGAACACCAGCGAAATGTTCGACCTGAAGCACGACCGCGGCGGCATGGTCGACATCGAGTTCATCGTGCAGTACCTCGTGCTGGCGCACGCCCACGCGCACGCCGAGCTGATCCGCAACCTCGGCAACATCGCGCTGCTGAGAATGTCGGGGGCGATGGCACTGGTCGACGAGCCGTTGGCGCGCGAGGTCGCGGATGCCTACCGCACGTTCCGGCAGATCCAGCACCGGTTGCGCCTAAACGGTGCCGAACGCGCCAGAGTGCGCGCGTCGGAAGTCGAGGACGAGGCCGAGGCGGTGCGTCGGCTCTGGCGCGCGGTGTTCCCGGAATAGCCGTGCGCAGCGCGCTGAGGTCGCTGCCCTCGACCGTCTGGCTGCTCGGCGCGATCAGCCTGTTGAACGATGCGGCCTCCGAACTCGTCTATCCGTTGATCCCGCTTTACCTGGCGACCGTGCTGTCGGCGGGACCGCGGGCGCTTGGTGTCATCGAAGGCGCCGCTGAAGCGACTGCAGCGCTGCTGAAACTCGTATCCGGCGTCTGGTATGACCGGGTGCGGCGCGCCAAGGGCTTTGTCGTCGTCGGCTACGGCCTGGCGGCGATCGCGCGGCCCGCGATTGCTTTCGTGAGCGCGTGGCCAGTGATGCTGCTGCTGCGTGTGCTGGACCGCCTCGGCAAGGGGCTGCGATCGTCGCCGCGCGACGCCCTGCTGGCGCATGCGGTGCCGACGGCGCAGCGCGGCTTCGCGTTCGGCGTGCATCGCGCATTCGATAACGCCGGTGCCGTGATCGGCCCGCTGCTGGCAGCCGCATTGCTGGCGTGGCAGGTGCCGATCCGCGACATCCTGCTGTGGGCAGCAGTGCCCGGCGCGTTGACGGTCGCTCTGACGCTGGCGATCCGCGAGCCGGCCGCGCTCGAGTTGCCCGAGGCGAGCCGGCCCGACTGGACCTGGAGCACGCTGCCGCCGGCATTCCGGCGCGTGCTGATCGCGCTGGCGCTGTTCACGCTGGGGCAGGCATCCAACGCGTTCATCCTGCTGCGGGCAACGGAAATCGGTATGCGGCCGACGCAGGTCGCTTTGCTGTGGGCCGCGGTGGCGGGGACATCGACCTTGCTGGCGGTGCCGCTGTCGGCGTTGTCGGATCGCGTGGGCCGCGTGCCGCTGCTCGTATCCGGCTGGGCGATGCACGCACTGCTCTTCGTCGCGCTGGCGTTGATCGGGGCGCCGGCGCTGCTGTGGGGCGTGGCCGTGCTGATGGGTCTGTACATGGCGGCGACCGAAGGGGCGGAGCGGGCACTGATTGCCGATCTGGTGGCGCCCGAGTCGCTTGGCGGTGCCTACGGCTGGTATTACCTGACCAAGGGCCTGCTGCTGCTGCCGGCTTCGGTAGTGTTCGGCTGGATCTGGAACTCGACCAATGCCGCCACCGCGTTTCTTGCGGCCGCGTCCCTGGTCGCCGCGGCCACGGCAGTGCTGGCCGTTTGGGTGCTCCCGGCGGTGCAAGCCGGGCAGAAGCGCTGACCCTGCGGGCGGCAACTTACAGCAACCGGACCAACGTGAAGCCCAGCATGCCGAGCCCGATCGCCGCCACGGCGCGCCGCGTAAGCAGCAGGGTCGCCACCGCCACGACACTGGCAACCAGCTTCGGGTTGCCAAGGCCAACGCTCAATGTGCCGGATTGCAGCACCACTTCGGGAACGATCAGCGCCACCAGCGCGCAGGCCGGCGCATAACGGAGCGCGTGCTGCACTCGCTCGGGCAGCGTGACGCGATGGCCGAGGACCAGGAACGTATTGCGCGTGACGACCGTCACGGCGGTCAGACCGATGATCGTCAGCCAGACCTCGCTGCCGGACATCATGTCGCGGTTCCTCCGGTGCTGCGTTCGACCAACGCATCGGCCGCCATCGCGACCGCCATGCCGGCGAGAACCGCGAGCAGCAACCCAAGTTTCAGTGGCATCGCCGCGGCCAGCACGGCCACCGCACCCGCCGTCACGCAGCCGGCCACGGCCGGCCGGCCCTGGAACATCGGCACCGTGATCGCAATCAGCGCCAGGATTGCCGCGAATTCCAGGCCCCAATGACCCGGAATCAGGCCGGCGAGCAGGATGCCGAGGATCGAAGCCGGCTGCCAGGACAGCCAGGTGGCGCCGGAGGAGCCGAGCAGATACCAGACCTGCTCGGTGTTGCCGCGCTGATCGACAGGTGCGTTGCCGTAGCGGGCCATGAATATCGCCAGACTGATGTCTGCGGTGATGTAACCCAGTCCCAAGCGGCGAAACAGCGGCATCCGACCGAAGTACGGCCACAGCGTGGCCGAGAACAGGATGAATCGAAGGTTCACGACCAGCGCGGTCAGCAGCACGACCCAGACCGGGGCATCGGCGGCGATCAGCGGCAGCGCGGCCATCTGCGCGCTGCCGGCATAGACGAACAGCGTCATCGCCAGCGCCTGCGCCGTCGTGAGCCCGGTCTTGATCATTGCCACCCCGGTCACGAGTCCCCAGATCGAGGTCGCGACCAGTGCCGGCGCAGTCGCGCGCGCCCCGCGCATGAAGGCTTCGCGGCGGACGGCCGCGACCGTCGGGTCCATGCCGAACACGGAGCGCCCGGTCATCGATCAGCAACGTCGCCGGGGCGAGTCGCTCCGCAGTCTGGATTCACGCAGTCTCCGTCGCCGTCAGTTCCAAATCACGCAGTCCATAAGTGCTGGGCGCTCGGTCGGTGCAAGATCGGCGTCGGCAGGCATTGTGTCCGAAAATGCTGGACACGAATGGCCCGCCGATGAAACTGGCCCCGTGGTTGTTCAACAGGTTCTCGATGCAGAGATGAACGGAGCCAAGGTGAGGAAATTTTCCGAAAAGCTAAAGGAGGAGTTGCTGGCATTGCTTCCGCCCACGGCGTTCTTCTTCGTCGCGCTGCATATCGTCGGGCTGGTTCGGTCACTGATGGTGCAGGGCACGGGACTGGCGGTCGCCTCTTCGGCTCAGATCGCGATGGGGTCCCTGATACTCGGCAAAGCCGTTCTGTTGGCTGACCTGTTTCCGGCGATCAACCGGTTTCCGGATAAGCCTCTTGCCTACAACGTCGCATGGAAGACGACGATCTACTTCCTTGTCGCGACCTTCATTCACTATCTGGAGCGGCTGGTCGACTACTGGAAGCAGGCGGGGGGCTTCGCGGCCGCCAATGAGAAACTGCTGGCCGACATCGTTTGGCCGCACTTCTGGGGCATCCAGGTCGTTCTGCTGGTTCTGATCCTTAACTACTGCGTCCTGCGAGAACTCGGCCGTGTCATCGGCGCTGACAGGATGACAGCGATGTTTTTCGGCAGGGCGCGTGGCACCCAGGCCTGAGCAGGAGTCGCCGACCGATATGCGCTGCGGCATCCTGCATCGGTAGAATCAATACGAACAACCAGCGGGCCCGCGTGGCCGAATGAACAGGAGGCAGGCAATGATCGATCGTTCAGGCTCGCTGCGCGCCGGGACCGCAGCCCTCGTACTTGCTCTGGCCGCCGGCACGCCGGCCACGGCCCAGGCGCAAGCGCCCGCGGACGAAACGAGCTTCGGGGCCACCGTCTATGGCTGGTTTCCCGGCCTCAGCGGCGCGACCGAGTTCCCGAGCGGTGCGGGCGGTCCGTCGATCAATGTCAACGCGAAGAGTGTCCTCGAGAACCTCAAGATGGTCTTCATGGGCAATTTCGAAGTTCAACACGGTCGCTGGGGTGGCCTCGTCGACTGGGTCTATGCGGACCTCGGCGCGACCAAGGCCGGTACGCGCGACTTCGTGATCCACGGCCAGACGCTTGCGGCGGGCGTGACGGTGAATCTCAGCCTCGATGTCAAGACCAACATCCTGACGTTCGCCGGGACCTACTCGTTCATCGACCAACCGTCGTACAGCACCGGGTTGGTGTTCGGCGCACGCATGCTGGACATGGACCAGACGCTGGACTGGTCCTTCGTTGGCACCGGGCCGGCCGGGCTCGCGCGGACGGGCCGTAGCGAAGTCAGTTCGACCGACTGGGATGCGATCGTTGGCGTGCGAGGTCGGGCCCGCTTTGGCAGCGACTTGCGCTGGTTCGTGCCGTACTACGCCGACATCGGGACCGGCAACTCCGACCTCACCTGGCAAGCGATCATCGGCCTCGGCTACTCGTTCGGCTGGGGAGATGTCATCGCGGCGTGGCGTTACCTCGACTACGACTTTGAATCCGGCAAGTCGTTGCAGTCGCTGACATTCAACGGCGTGGCGATCGGCGTCAGCTTCAGGTTCTAGTTTTCGCATCGTGGCCCGGTTTCATTCCGCTCGGAATGGTGCGCGGACGGCGTGTCATCGTTCGCTAGAATCCGTTGCACCAAGCGACAAATGGGAGAGCGGCGATGTCGATGGCCGATCGCGACGGCTTCATCTGGTACGACGGCAAGCTGGTGCCGTGGCGTGATGCCACGACGCACGTGCTGACGCATTCGCTGCATTACGGGCTGGCCGTATTCGAGGGCGTACGCGCCTACAAGACCGAGCGCGGCCCCGCGATCTTCCGGCTGAAGGAACACACCGACCGGCTGTTCAACTCGGCGAAGATCTTCCTGATGGAGATACCGTACAGCCGCGAGCAACTGGTCGAGGCGCAGCGCGAGGTCGTGCGTGCGAACAAGCTCGAGTCCTGCTATTTGCGGCCGCTGGCGTTCTATGGCTCGGAAAAGATGGGCGTCAGCCCCAAGGGCGCGGCAGTGCATGTCGCGATCGCGGCGTGGCCGTGGGGCGCCTATCTCGGCGAAGAGGGCCTGCAGCGCGGCATCCGCGTGAAGACGTCGTCGTTCCAGCGCCATCACATCAACGTCTCGATGGTCCGCAGCAAGACGGCAGGCCATTACGTCAATTCCATCCTGGCCAACCAGGAAGCGGTGCGCGACGGTTACGACGAGGCGCTGCTTCTTGATACCTCCGGGTTTGTCGCCGAAGGCGCGGGCGAGAACCTCTTCATCGTGAAGAACGGCAAGGTGTTCGAGCCCGAGATGGTGTCGGGGCTCACCGGCATCACGCGCGCGACGATCATCCAGCTGGCACGCGACCTTGGTTACGAAGTTGCGCCGATGCCGATGACGCGCGATGACGTCTATCTCGCGGACGAGGCCTTCTTCACCGGAACCGCCGCCGAAGTCACGCCGATCCGTGAACTCGACGGCCGCGTGATCGGTGCGGGCCAGCGCGGTCCCGTCACAGAGAAGATCCAGGCGCTGTTCTTCGACGTCGTCAACGGACGCGCCGCCAAGTACCACGAGTGGCTGACGCTGGTATGAGCACTGCCGACACCAAAGCCAAGGTGCCGCTCAAGGAGCCGCATGTCGTCGAGTTGAGTGCGCGGGACCTGCCGGCCTTCTGCCCGAGCCCGGCCATGCCGGTGTGGAACCACCACCCGCGCGTCTTCCTCGATGTCGCGAGCAGCGGCCAGGCGATGTGTCCGTATTGCGGCACGGTCTATCGCCTGAAGTCCGGCGAAGTCATCAAGGGCCACTGAGCCTCGATAGCCAGACGGTGCCATGTCCCGACTAACCAAGCCGCTGCTGTTCGCGTCGCCAGAGGAATGTGAGCGGGCGTTCTACGAAGCGCTCGAGGCCGCGGATGTCGAAGCCGTCGTCGAACTCTGGCTGGAGGACGATGACGTCGTCTGCGTCCATCCCAACGGCCCGCGCCTGCTCGGCTATGCGGCGGTGCGCGCCTCGTGGAGTGCGATCCTGGCCAACGGTCCGCTGCATGTCCGCGGTTCGTCGCGCAAATCGCTCGATACGCCGACGGTGGCGGTGCATAACGTCATCGAGGAAGTGCTGGTCGGCGAGGGCGAGGCGCAGCAAGTCGTGAGCGTCGTCGCGACCAACGCCTACGTGAAGACCTCCGCCGGATGGAAGATGGTGCTGCACCACGCTTCGCAGGCCAGCGGAGGAGAAGTAGTCAGCGCGTCGGAGCCGCACGCGGTCCTGCATTGAGCGTGTCAGACCCTCAGCAGTACGTGGCGCCTGGCTGGCTGCCTGGGGGACATCTCCAGACGATCGTTCCGGCACGATTGGTGCCGCTACCGGACGTGAACTACAGGCGCGAGCGCTGGGACACGCCTGACGGCGATTTCATCGATGTCGATCTTGCCCTGCCCGAGCCTGTGCGCGCGACGTCGCCGCTGCTGGTGCTGTTCCACGGGCTCGAAGGCGATTCGCAGAGCCACTATTCGCGCTCGCTGATGCGCGACGCTGCCGATCGCGGCTGGCGCGGCATAGTCGTGCACTTCCGTGGCTGCTCGGGTGAGCCGAACCGCTTGCCGCGCGCCTATCACTCCGGCGATTCCGATGAAGGCGACTGGGTACTGCGGCGCGTGCATGATCGCTGGGCGCAGGCGCCGCTGTATACGGTCGGGATCTCGCTCGGCGGCAACATGCTTGCAAAGTGGCTGGGCGAGCGGGCGGAGGACGCGCAATTCGTGACGGCGGCCGCCTCGGTCGGTTCGCCGCTTGATCTTGCCGCAGGAGGCGCTGCTCTGGCGCGCGGCTTCAACCGCGTCTACACGCAGATGTTCCTGGCGACCCTCAAACCCAAGGCGCTCGCCAAGGCCCGACGCTTTCCCGGTGTTGTGGACGTCGACCGACTGCGCGCCAGCCGCAACCTGTACGAGTTCGACAATGAATACACGGCGCCGGTGCACGGGTTCCGCAACACCGATGATTACTGGAACCGGGCGTCGGGCAAGCCCTGGCTTCACGGGGTCCGCGTTCCGCACCTGGTGCTGAACGCGCTGAATGATCCGTTCGTTCCGGCGGCAAGTCTGCCGCGCGCCGACCAGGTGTCGAGCCATGTTCGACTGGAACAGCCGGCGGGCGGCGGGCACATCGGTTTTGTGCGTGGAGCGCTTCCCGGACGACTCGATTTCCTGCCGCAGCGTCTGTACGAGTTTTTCCACAATGGGGTATAGCGTCGGAGCTGACCTTCCTCCGCTGCGGTGCGCGTTCGACGGGCTCGGCGCTCATGGCCTGGAATTCGCCAGCCGCAGTACCGGAGAGTGACCACATCAGATGCTCAGGGTCGACGCCGGCTTGCGCGCAGGGCCCGGTCAAGTCCTGCCACTTGAACCAAGCGCCGAACTGGACCGTTCGCCGCCCGACGTCGACTTCGACAGTGACGACCGGATCCCCGATTGATAACCAGAGCAGAGAATGAGTTTCCCCTGGCGCAATGCGCACTGTGCCGCCGCGACTCATCCGCCTATCCTTTACGTCCATGGACGACGCCGTTATTGCCGCCATTGCCAAGTGGCCCAACGTGCCGGCCGTGTATGGCTGGCTCGGACTCACGGCGCGCGGCGAGTGGCGCCTGCGCGGTGCACGGATCGTCAATCAGGCGGTCTGCGACTTCATCGGACGCAACTATGCGAGCGACGAGCGCGGGTGCTGGCATTTCCAGAACGGACCGCAGCGTGTATTCGTCGACCTCGAAGCAGCGCCGTGGGTGTGGCGCGTGGCGACGCAGCCGGCTCCCGCCGTACGGACTCACACCAACAGCCGCGCCAGTCAATTGCGGGGCGCGTGGCTGGACGAAGTGGGCCGACTGTTCCTGCAGACGGATGTCGGTTTCGGACTGGTGGACTCGATGGACGCGGCCCGGGCCGTGGAGAGTTTTCGTGGCGTCGGCGGGCGCCGGCTTGAAGACGATGGAATCGACGAATGGCTGGTCGGACGCGGCCCCGAGATTGTCGTGGTCGGCCGATTGCTCGGCCTGGAAGGCGACAGCGCACTGGCCCGCCTGAGCGCCGCCGAAGCGCCGCGGCGCTTCGGTTATGTATGCTCGCCGCAGCCGCAGTGAGCGGCTCAGTCGAATACCGGCGAATCGACGCCGAGGATCTTGTGAAGTTTCGGACTCGTGGTGGTGTACTGCAGGTGCACCTTGCGCTCGGGAAAGATGTATCTGGTCGAGCCGAAGGCGGCGAGTGCGGCTTCGTGGAAACCCGAGAGGATCAGCTTCTTCTTGCCCGGATAGGTGTTGATGTCGCCGACTGCA
Source organism: uncultured beta proteobacterium (assembly GCA_963766365.1). Taxonomy (GTDB): domain Bacteria; phylum Pseudomonadota; class Gammaproteobacteria; order Burkholderiales; family Burkholderiaceae_F; genus JALORV01. The sequence continues at coordinate 103,026 of CAVXZK010000002.1, read as the reverse complement.
AAGATCCCGGGCACATTGGTCTCGAACTTCTCGGTGTCGACGACGAGCTGCTTGCGTTCCAGGTCCAGTCCCCAGTCGGCAATCGGGCCGAGCTTCGGCGATAGCCCGAAGAACACCAGCAGCGCATCGAGCGGCACGCGGCGCGTGAGACCGTCGAGTGAAGTGACGCGGACTTCGGTCATACGCCCGTGTGCCTCCTCGAAGCCGCTGATCTGACCGACCAGGAACTGCATCTCGAGGCGATCGCACAGTTCCTTCATCCTCGCGACCGATGCCGGCGCCGCGCGGAAGCCGTCGCGCCGGTGGACCAGCACAAGGCTCTCGGTCTTGCCGGCGAGGTCGAGTGCCCAGTCCAGCGCCGAGTCGCCGCCGCCGGCGATGACGAGGGCCTTGCCGTGAAATTGCGTGGGATCCTTCACGCGGTAGAAGAGCTGCACGCCGAGGAACTTCTCGATGTCCGGCACCTTCAGCGTGCGCGGCTGGAACGAGCCAACGCCGGCCGCGATGATGATGACCTTGGTCAGGAAGCGCGTGCCCTTGGTCGTCTCGACGAAGAAGCGGCCGTCTTCCTGCTTCTGCACGGCGGTGACTTCCTGACCGAGGTGAAACGTCGCGCCGAACGGCTCGATCTGCTTGAGCAGGCTGTCGGTCAGTTCCTTGCCGGTGCACACCGGCACGGCCGGTATGTCGTAGATCGGCTTGTCGGGATAGAGCTCCATGCACTGCCCGCCGACCTCCTTCAGCGAATCAATGACATGCGCCTTGATTTCCAGCAGGCCAAGCTCGAAGACCTGGAACAGCCCCACTGGACCGGCACCGACGATGACCGCATCGGTTTCGATCGCGCCGGTCTTATCCATCGGAGTCAGCGGTTGGTCTTCAGAGGGCGAAATTGAATTCATTGTGAGAGTTTGCGTGGGCGTCAGTGGCGATCGCCACTCGCAGCGGGTTCCGGCATCGGCCTGGTGCGGCGCGCAATTGTACGGATTCCCGGCGCGCCGCCCTGCAGCGCCCCGGGCTACAGCCGGGGCTGCGCCTGGGTCATCGGGACTAGCGCCCCATCGCGCCGCCGGTGCTCCCGCGCAGAGCCTCCTGTTCGCGCTTGATGTCGGCCTGCAGGTCGCGCACACGGGCTTCAATCTCGGACATCGTGTAGAAGTCGCCGTCATTGGCGCGGCGTGCGATTTCCATCTGCTGCAGCGCTGCCTGGTTGATGCCCAGCAACGCATACATCTCGCCAAGTGCCTGGTGCTGCAAGGACCGGCGTCCCAGCGCTTCGTAGCTGCGGCCCAGCAGCGCGTAGTAGGAAGGCTGGTTGCGCGTGATCGCGACCTGCTCGCGCAGCACGTTGATCGCCTGCTGGTGCTGGTTCGACCGGTTCAGCAGATCGATGTAGTGGGCGACCGCCACCGTTGACAGCGGGTAGCGCGCCGCGGTTTCCCCGGCCACCTCGATCGCCTGCTTGCGTTCCTCGTCGGTCCGGGCGACCGCAAAGCGGGCTTCCGACATGACCTTGTCGAGGATCACCGACGAAGCCGGAGTGGCGCGGCGTGCCGCCTGGGCGTTCTCGTAGGCGAGTTCAGGCATGTTGAGCTTGAGCGCGGCGACGGCCGCCCCGTAATGCGATGCGGCGATCGAGTTCGTGGTGCGATGCTTCAGCTGCCCGTTGAAATAGTCGAGCTGGTCGCGCCAGCCTTGCGCCGTCTTCTCCTGCAGCACGCGTAGCCGTGCACGTACGAGCTGGAAGTCGAGCGAGTCGGGTCGCTGCTTGAAGCTGATGTTGCGCGACCGGTTCTGCATGTCGCTGATGCGCTCCACCGTCATCGGGTGCGTGCGCAGGTAGGCAGGAGCGGTGCCTTCGTACAGGCGCGATCCCTGCTGCAGGCGGCCGAAGAACCCTTCGATGCCGCGGCCGTCGAAGCCGGCGTTGACCAGCGTGATGAAGCCGACGCGGTCGGCCTCGCGCTCGGCATCGCGGGAGAAGTTGAGCTGGTTCTGGATCGCTGCGGCCTGGCCGCCCATGATCGCGGCCTGCGCCAGGTCGCCGCCGGACGATCCGCCGGCCCGCGCCGCGAGGATCGCCAGCAACAGCGCGCCCAGCTGGATGGCGAAGGTGTCCTTCTGCCGGCCGAGCATGCGGGCGATGTGCCGTTGCGAGATGTGCGCGATTTCGTGGGCCAGCACGCCGGCCAGTTCGGACTCGTTCTGGGCGGCGATCACGAGGCCGCTGTGGACGCCGATGAACCCTCCGGGGAGCGCGAACGCGTTCATCATCGGGTCGCGCACGAGGAAGAACGCAAAATCACTGCTGCGTGCAGCGCTCATCGACACCAGCTGGTAGCCCAGGTGGTTGATGTACTCGGTCGACTCCGGGTCGGAGAGGTAGTCCGGATCGCGCCGTATCTGCGCCATGATCTGCTCGCCGATGCGGCGCTCCATGGCGGGCGGGAGTTCTTCGGCGCCGGCCTCACCGAGCGCGGGCAGCTCGACTGACTGGGCGCGCGCCGGCAACGCCGCGGGTGCGTTGAGCACGAAGGCGACGGTCAGGACGGTGGCGAAGCGAAACAGCCGAGCGAGTGCGGTCAAACAACTTACCCTGCGGCGAAACGACGCCGGCCTCCGTATGATAGCCAGTGGAATGTTTCGTTCCCTGTCTGGAATGGTTGCTCTTCAATGAAGCCCCTGACCCATTTTGACTCTGCCGGACAGGCCCACATGGTCGATGTCGGCGACAAGCCCGCCACGCACCGCGTCGCGGTCGCGAGCGGCCGGATAAGCATGCTGCCGACCACACTGGAGCTGGTGAAATCCGGAAACGCCAGGAAGGGTGACGTGCTCGGCGTGGCCCGGATCGCGGCGATCCAGGGCGCGAAGCGCGCGTCCGAGCTGATTCCGCTCTGTCACCCGATCGCGATAACGCGCATCTCGGTCGATCTGACGATCGACGAGCTGCACTCGTCGGTCGAATGCACCGCCCGGGTCGAGACTCACGGCCCGACGGGCGTGGAAATGGAGGCGTTGACCGCCGTTCAGATCGGCCTCCTGACGGTCTACGACATGTGCAAGGCTGCGGATCGCGGCATGGTCATCGGCGAGGTGCGGCTGCTGGAAAAGCAGGGTGGCCGCTCCGGCAGCTTCGTGGCCGGCTGATGCGTTTTTTTTCCGCGCAGGACGTCCACAGCGCCCTCGACTTCGATCGGCTGGCCGATGCGATTGCGGCGACGCTGGTCGCTGCGCCGGTTGCACCGCTGCGTCACGCCCACGCGCTGTCGGACAGCGACTCGCTGCTGCTGATGCCGGCCTGGTCGGCGCGAGCGCTGGGCGTCAAGCTCGTCACCGTCATGCCGGGCAACCGGGCGGTCAGCCGAGCCACGGTCAATGCGATCTACGTGCTGTTCGACCGATCGAGCGGTGCCGCACGTGCCGTCATCGATGGCGAAGCGCTGACGCTGCGGCGGACCGCGGCGACGTCGCTGCTGGCGGCGCGCTACATGGCGCGCAGCGACGCGCGGAACGCGCTGATCATCGGCACCGGCACGCTCGCGCCCTACATGGCGCACGCGCACGCCCGCGGCCGGCGGCTCACGCGGCTGTGGATCTGGGGCCGGCGCGGCGAGGGTGCGCAGACGCTGGCGCAGCGACTGCGCGATGAAGGGCTGCCGGCGCAGGCAGTGGAGGATCTTGAGACGGCGGTACGCGGCGCCGACATCATCAGCTGCGCGACCACGTCGACGCAGCCGATCGTCCATGGGGCCTGGATCGCATCGGGTACGCACCTTGATCTGGTCGGCGGTTTCCGGCGCGGCATGCGGGAAGCCGACGACGAGGCCGTCGGCCGGGCGCGCATCGTCGTCGATACCTATGCGGGGGCGCTGGCCGAGGCGGCCGATATCGTCGAGCCGCTCGAGCGCGGTGTGATCCAGCGCGACGCCATCGTCGCCGAACTGGCCGAAATTGTCGGTGGTCGTCCCGGGCGCACGGGCGCGGCCGAGGTCACGCTGTTCAAGTCCGTCGGCACCGCGGTGGCTGACCTCGCCGCCGCGCAGTTGTTGCTCGAGCAGTCTGCCTAGCTCGCGAGCATTTCGCGCGCGTGCTTGCGCGTGGTCTCGGTGATCTCCTGGCCGCCGAGCATGCGCGCCAGCTCCTCTACGCGGGAGCGACGCTCCAGCAGGCCCATCTGCGACACCGGTCGCTGGTCGGCCGTCATCGTCTTGCTGACGGCGTAGTGCTGGTCGCCACGCGCTGCTACCTGTGGAAGGTGCGTCACGCACAGCACCTGGCGGCTCTGGCCCAGCTGCTTCAGCAGCCGACCGACGACATCGGCCACGGCGCCGCCGATGCCGGCATCGACCTCGTCGAAGATCAGCGTCGGCACCGGAGTGGCGGTGGCGGCGATGACGGCAATCGCAAGCGAAATGCGCGCCAGTTCTCCGCCCGAGGCAACGCGCAGGAGCGGCTTGACCGCGACTCCGGCGTGTGCGGCGACCAGGAACTCGGCCCGCTCGTTGCCGTGTGCCGACGGTTCAGCACTGGTGAGCTGGACCTCGAAGCGCCCGCCGCCCATCGACAGGTCCTGCATCGCGCGCGTCACTTCGGAACTCATCTGCCTGGCCGCAGCCACACGCAACTTCGAGAGCTTCTGTGCCGCGCTGCCGTAGCGTTTCCGCGCATCCGCTTCGCGTGCGCGCAGTGCCTCGAGGTCGCTGGACGCCGTGAGTGCCGCCAGCTTGTCCCGCGACTCGGCGAGAAGGCCGGCAAGCGCTTCCGGAGCGACGCGCAAGCGCCGCGCCGCGCCGTGCAGCGCGGTGACCCGCGCATCAATGTCCGCGAGGCGCGTGGCGTCGAGATCGGAACGGTCGGCGTAGCGACGCAGCGCGCTCACCGCTTCCTCGAGCTGCGCCTGCGCGCCGTCCAGCAACTCGATGATCGGTTTCAGCCGCTCGTCGTACGCCGACAGCTGGGTCAGGCGCGTCCCCGCTGCCGCGACCCGTGTCAGGGCTGCGGTGTCGGACTCGCTGAGCGTATCCACTGCGGCTCGGGCGCCTTCGAGCAGGCCGGCGGCGTGCGACAGACGCTTGTGTTCGGCCTCGACACGCTCCCACTCGCCGGCCTCGGGAGCGAGCGCGCCGATCTCGTCGACCAGCCAGCGCAGGCGCTCCTGCTCGGCAAGCGCGCTGGCGGCCATCACTTCGGCCTGCTCGCGGGCGCGCTGTTCATTCTTCCAGTCGGCATGGGCCGCGGCGACCGCGCGGCGCGCCTCCCCGAGCGCGCCGTGCTCGTCGAGCAGCGCCAACTGGGCGGCGGGACGCAGCAGCGACTGGTGCGCATGCTGGCCATGCACGTCGACGAGTTGCTCCCCGAGTTCGCGCAGCTGCGTCAGTGTCACGGCAGCGCCGTTGATGAAGGCGCGGCTGCGTCCGTTCGCATCAATCGTGCGCCGGAGCAGCAGCAGGTCGGTTTCCTCGCTGGCCAGTTCGTTATCCGCGAGCCAGCGTGCGACTTGCATCGTCGGCCGGAACTCAGCGGCGATGTCGGCGCGCGCCGCGCCCTCGCGCACGACGTCCGCCTCGCCTCGCTCGCCCAGTGCCAGCAACAGCGCGTCGATCAGGATGGACTTTCCGGCGCCGGTTTCCCCGGTCAGCACCGTGAAGCCGGGCGCGAACTCGAGCTGCAGATCGTCAACGATGACGAAGTTGCGGATCGACAGCGAAACCAGCATGCGTCGAGCGGGAAGATCAGCCGCGCGAGTGCGACTCGCTCGGCATCACGCTCCAGTGCAGCTTCTGGCGCAGTGTGGCGAAAAAGTTGTAGCCGACCGGATGCAGCAGCGTGACCAGGTCCTGGCCCCGGCGCGCGCGCACGATGTCGCCCGGCACCAGGCTCGAATACGCCTGCATGTCGAAGTGCGCACTGGCGTCGCGAACGTCGGTGATCTCGATCTCGACGACGACATCGTCGGGCAGCACGATCGGGCGGTTCGACAGCGTCTGCGGGGCAACCGGTACCAGCAGCAGGCCGGCCAGGCTGGGATACAGGATCGGCCCATCGGCGGACAGGGCGTAGGCGGTCGAGCCCGTCGGCGTGGCCAGGATGACCCCGTCGGCGCGCTGGTTGTACATCGTGACGCCGTCGACGCGCACTGTGTACTCGACCATGCCGCCGGTCACGCCGCGCGAAACGACCACATCGTTGACCGCCATCGCGTGGTAGACCACCTGCCCGCCGCGCCGCACTTCGGCGTCGAGGACGCCGCGGCGGTCGGTCTCGTAGCGGCCGCCGAGCATGGCGGGCAGCGCCTCGCCCATCTGGTCGAGGGCGATGTCGGTCATGAAGCCGAGCCGGCCGTGGTTGATGCCGATCAGCGGCACCCGGAACGGCGCCAGCTCGCGCGCAATGCCGAGCATCGTGCCGTCGCCGCCGAGCACGACGGCGACATCCGCCATCTTTCCAATCGAGTGCACCGTATGTGCCTCGACCCCGTTTAGGCCTACATGCTCCGCCGTGCCGAGGTCGAACAGCACCCGGGCGCCCGCTGCCTCGACGACGCGCGCGATCGCAAGCAGCGGCTCGCGTATGCCTTCCGCACGCGGCTTGCCGAAGATGGCTACATTGCGGAAGGCTTGGGACATGCTCCGATTATGCAGGACGCCGTGCGGCAGGCCAGATGGCCGAATGTCCGTGGCTTCTGCCTCAACCGTCATAGAATTTGGCCATGCTCGACGAACGTGCTCGCACCCTGCTGAAGACGCTGATCGAACGCTACGTGGCCGACGGGCAGCCCGTCGGCTCGCGCGCGCTGTCGCGGCTTTCGGGCCTGGACCTTTCGCCGGCGACGATCCGCAACGTCATGGCGGATCTCGAGGACATGGGCTTCGTCGCCAGTCCACACACGTCCGCAGGCCGGGTGCCGACGCCACGTGGGTATCGTTTCTTCGTCGACACGCTGCTGACCCTCAAGCCCATCGAGGAGCAGCAGGCCAGCATCATGGAGGGCCAGCTGCGCGGAGGCGACCCGCAGCGCGCAATGCAGAACGCCGCCCAGTTGCTTTCCAGCCTGTCACAGTTTGCCGGCGTCGTGCTGACGCCACGTCGCTCATCCTCGTTCAAGCAGCTCGAGTTCGTTCGGCTGTCGGAGCGACGAGTGCTGCTGATCATCGTGACGCCGGAAGGCGACGTGCAGAACCGCATCCTGCTGACGAAATCGGCCTTCACGCAGTCGCAGCTCACCGAGGCGGCGAACATGCTGAACGAGCACTTCGCCGGTCTGAGCTTCGGCGAGGCGCGGATGCGGCTGCATACAGAACTGCGCCAGCTGCACGAGGACATCTCGGCGCTGATGCAGGCGGCGGTCGAGGCCGGCAGCGAAGCGGAGGCGGAGTCGGATCCGGTGGTCGTCTCGGGCGAGCGCAACCTGCTCGGCATCTCTGATCTCGCGACCGACGTCGAGACGCTGCGGCGCCTGTTCGATCTGTTCGAACACAAGACCCGCCTGATCCACCTGCTTGATACGTCGATCGGGGCGCACGGCGTGCAGATCTATATCGGCGGCGAATCGCAGCTCGTGCCGATGGACGAGATGAGCATGGTTGTCGCGCCCTACGAGGTCGACGGGAAGGTTGTCGGAACGCTGGGTGTTGTCGGTCCCACGCGCATGGCGTACGAGCGGGTGATCCCGATCGTCGACATCACCGCCAGGCTGCTGTCGAACGCGCTTTCGCAAGGCTGAATCGACGGTCGGGGGGCGGCTGAAGGTCGCCGATGACGGCCGATCACGAACGCCGAGATCTGCAGCAGGCCGAACCGGTGCAATGATCCTTACACGAACTGTATCCACCCTGCTGTGGGCGGCCCTGCTGGGCGCGTGCAGTACTGCCCTGGCACAACCGCCGGTGTCTCCGAACCCAATGAACGATCCCTACCTCTGGCTGGAAGACGTCGGCGGCGACAAGGCGCTCGACTGGGCGCGCTCCCGCAACGCGGTGGCGGAGAAGGAATTCAAGGCGGACCCGCGCTACGAGCCGCTGCGGCGCCAGCTGCTGGACATCTTCGATTCGAAGGAGCGTATCCCGCTGGTCCAGCGCTATGGCGACCAGCTCTACAACTTCTGGCGCGATGCCGAGCACCCGCGAGGCGTCTGGCGGCGCACTTCGCTGGCCGAGTACCGCAAGCCGCAACCCGACTGGGAGACGCTGATCGATCTCGACCGCCTCGCCGCGGATGAGAAGGAGAACTGGGTCTGGAACGGCGCTACCTGTCTGCGGCCGGAGCGGTCCGGGGAGCCGTATCGCCGTTGTCTGATCGCGCTGTCGCGCGGCGGGGCTGACGCAACGGTGGTGCGCGAGTATGACGTGCAGACGGGCCGCTTCGTCAGCGACGGCTTCAACCTGCCCAGCGAGGCCAAGCAGGACGTCGAGTGGAAGGACCTCGACACCGTCTGGGTGGCCACCGACTTCGGGCCGGGGTCGATGACGGCGTCCGGATATCCGCGCATCGTCAAGGAGTGGAAGCGCGGCCAGCCGCTGGCTGCTGCGCGCACCGTCCACGAAGGCAAAGTCAGCGACGTCGTGGTGGGGGCGTACTCGGAGCGGGAGTCCGGCCAGCGCCGTGACTGGGTGACGCGACAGATCGACTTCCACAATGCCGAGCGCTTTGTCGACCGCTCGGGGCAACTGGTGCGCGTCGACGTACCGACCGACGCGGATGTGCTCACGTTCCAGGACTGGCTGCTGGTCCGTATCCGGGAGCCCTGGACGGTGGGTGGCACGACATGGCCCGCCGCGGCGCTGCTCGCGATTCGTTTAGAAGCCTTCATGAAGGGCGACCGCCGCTTCGAGGTGCTGTATGCGCCGACGGAGCGCAGCACCCTCGAGGAGATCCGGACCACGCGCAGTGCCGTGCTGATCAGCGAGCTGGACAACGTGCGGCCCCGGCTCTGGGAGCTGACGATGCAGGACGGCACGTGGAAGCGGCACCGCGTGCCGTTGGCCGACCAGGGACAGATCGGCGACGTGTCAACCTACTGGGACAGCGACAGCTATCTGTTCACCCATCAGGATTTCACGGCGCCGACGACTCTGTTCGAGCGCAGGATCGGGGATGCCGCATCGGTGCCGCTCAAGTCCCTGCCGCGCTTTTTCGATGCGACCGGGATCGTCACGCGGCAGTACGAGGCGGTCAGCCAGGACGGCACGCGCATTCCGTACTTTGTCGCAATGCGCGACGACGTGCGCCTGGACGGACGCAACCCGACGCTGCTGTACGGCTATGGCGGATTCGAGATCACGATGCTGCCGCGGTATTCGGGCGGATTCGGCAACGGCTGGCTGGAGCCGGGCGGCGTGCTCGTGATGGCGAACCTGCGCGGCGGGGGCGAATTCGGGCCGCAGTGGCACCGGGCCGCGCAGCGCGAGAACAAGCAGCGCACCTGGGACGATTTCGTCGCCGTGGCGGAAGACATCATCCGCCGCGGCATCACCTCGCCACGGCACCTCGGCATCATGGGTGGCAGCCAGGGCGGTCTGCTCGTCACTGCGGCGATGGTGCAACGGCCCGAACTGTTCGGAGCCGTGGTGTCGCAGGTGCCGCTAATAGACATGTTGCGCTACCACACGCTGCTGGCGGGCGCATCGTGGGTGGCCGAATACGGCGACCCGGACAAGCCGGCGGACCGAGCCTTCATCGAGCGCTACTCGCCGTACCAGAACGTGCGCAGAGAGGGAAAGTATCCGCGGCTATTCCTCGTTACCTCGACGCGCGACGACCGCGTGCATCCCGGCCATGCGCGCAAGATGGCCGCGCGCATGCTGGAGCAGGGGCACGACGTGCTGTATTTCGAGAACATCGAAGGCGGCCACGGCGCCGCCGCCAACAACGAACAGGCGGCGCGCATGTGGGCACAGACCTACACGTTTCTCTGGCACCAACTCAGCTCCCCCTGACGGCCGCATCGGTTCTGCCGCCAAGGAGGTAGGCACGTCTACCTCGGCATGAGCGGCTTGTTGCGCGTCAAGCGCGCACCCACCTTTGGATCAGAGACTGCCCCGGTCGCTACAAGGAGGACTTCATGGGATACGCAGACCAGACCGTTGCCGAGATCGCCGCGCGGCTGCCCGGCGCCACCGCGGTGTTCCGCGCACACCACATCGACTATTGCTGCGGCGGCGCACGTCCGTTGGCCGAGGCGGCGGCCGAACGAGCGGTCCCGCTGGCGCAGATCGAAGCGGAGCTCGGTTTGCTGTCGCCCGACGCGCCGCAGGAAGCGCCGAGCGACACGCCGGCGCTGATCGGCCACATCCTCGCGCGCTACCACGACGTGCACCGTCGCGAACTGCCGGAGCTGCTGCGACTCGCTGAACGAGTGGAGCAGCGTCACGCGGGCAATCCGAGTGTGCCCGCCGGGCTTCGCGCCGCCCTGCAGGAGGCCGCCGCCGCGCTCGAGGAGCACATGGCGAAGGAGGAACAGATCCTGTTTCCGATGATGATGCAGGGCGGCCACCCGATGATCGCCGCGCCCATCGGCCGGATGCGCGTCGAGCACGTCGAGCACGGCGAACGTCTCGACCGCCTGGAGCAGATCGCCCACGGCTTCGAGTTGCCGGAGGAGGCCTGCCCGACGTGGCGCGCGTTGTACGCCGGCGTGCGCAAGCTGATCGATGATGTGCACGAGCACATCCATCTGGAAAACAACATGCTGTTTCCGCGCTTCGGCTGAGCGGTGGCGCGCCCGATCAGAGCGCCGAGCGCTACCCGCTTGTTGGCGGCGCGTCGCCCTCTGTAGCGGCCGCCTCGACGCGGCCGGCGGCACGGGGCTTCGGTGGTGCCAGGCGCTTGCCGTCGAGTACGTGGGCGATCGCCAGCACGGGATGCCGCCACATCATGCGTGGGCCCGCGTAGCGCATCATCACGCGGGTCGCCTCGCGCTGCCGCGGCCCGTAGCAGTGAATCTGGCAGTTCGCACAAGTGGGCTTGTCAGGGCCGTAGGGGCAGCCCGCCAGTCGCTTGCGCGCGTAGTCGAAGAGGTCGGCGCATTCCGCGCACAGGTGCTCGTCGTTGCCGGCCCTGCCTGCATGGTGATCGCGGCAATAGATGCGCAGCATCACGCCGATCGTCTTCAGTTCGCGGGCGAGTCGGCGTGTCGCAAGTCGCGCTTCGCGTCGCTCGGCTCCGACCGTCCTTGGTTGGGCGTTTGAAGACATCATGGCGCGATGCTGCCGGCTGTGTCCGCCGCTTAACGTGAGTTGAGTCAAAGGTAGCCAAGCTCTCCCCCGGTGGAGGTAGACACCGGGGGCGGCCTCATGCCTCCGAAGTGCAGGTCGGTCGCACCGCCTGACGGCGATCAAACGCGCGCCGCGGGCTCTTGGCACGCTGCGGCTACGAACCACGGAGCATTCGATGTCGAAGCTGCCTTTGCTGCTCGCACCGGCGTTGGCGTTGGCCGTGCTCGCGGCGCACTTTTTCCGCGCTGGAACCTGGTGGCTGGCCGGCGGGTGCGGCGTGCTGGTCGTCCTGCTCGCGCTGCCGCGCCCCTGGGTCGCCCGGCTGGTACAGCTCTGCCTGCTGGCGGGAACGGCGGAGTGGGTGTGGACGCTGTTCGGCCTCGCGCAGCAGCGCGTGGCGTTCGGTCAACCTTGGGTGCGCCTGGTGGTGATCCTCGGCGTGGTCGCGTTGCTGACTGCCGCTTCGGCGCTGGTGTTTCGCAGTGCGCGCCTCAAGGCGCGCTACCGACTGCCGTAGGGACAGGTCCGGCTGTGGGCTGCCGTGCCGCTGAAACACCGCCTAAAGATTGGAGCAGACGGCCGCCCCTGATGCGCGACTACGCTTCGGCGGGCGCTCCGGATCCGCCACTGCCTATACGGCCGCCACCTACCCGGTCCAGGTCGTCCATGGACAGTTCAACAACCACTTCTACATCCGACTCGAGAACTTCGGCGGTGATCGGTTCCATGGAGCCTTCCTCAGAAATCCAGTGACCGCCACACGGCGGTTCGAGGAGGCTATCAAAGCAGGAACGAACAGGGGAGGGGCAGGCCCGCTTCCCTAGCGGAACTTCACCTTCGTGGCAGTGAGCAGGCCGCTGGAAATCGTGCCCTCGACTTCGAGATCGGTGCCGTTCTTGATGTCCGCCAGCGTCTTGTTCCCCGGAATCACCTGGGGACTGCCGGCGACGCTGACGCGCTGAGACCCTACCAGGAACTTCATCTCCGTGTCGTTGGCACGTTCGCTGACGATGCCACGCACCGAGGCCGAGCCGCTTGCCAGTTCCTTGATCGTCACCGAGTTGGCAAACAATTGGCCGTTGACCTTGACCGCCTCGATTTCCACCGTTGAGCCGTTCTTCAGGTCCTCGAACTTCGCAGCGGCTTCGTTCTTCCTGTAGACCGTGGCCGGAGTCAGCGTGACCGTCTTGCCGTCCACCACGACCGACGCGGGCTGCACATTGCTGGCGATGCCGTCAATGGCGAACGTCGGCGGATCACTCGGGTTGTTCGTGAACTGAATCTCGTCAGCGATGAATGCCAGGCCATCGTAGACGCCGTCGACCTTGACCCCGGCACCAGCGACGATGTCATCGACGGTGCCTTTCTTGAAGCGGGTGGTGGCCGTCGTCTTCACATCGAACGGCAGCGGCGAGAGCCGGAAGGTCTTCGTGCCGGCCACGGTAGCGATTGGATCGGCGACCTTACCGAACAGCACGCGCGCGATGCCGGCCGAAGGTGGCAGGAACTCAAGTGTCGCCGCCTCGACAACACCGTTGACGACCGGACCCTCGACCTTCACCAGGACGCCATGGCCCAGGTTGGAGGCGTCGCCGCGCACATAAGTTGTCTGCGCAGTCACCTTCGTCGAGGTGCCCCGTACCTGGAACGAGCTGTTGGCGTCGACGAAGCTCGCCACCGCGCCATTGAGTTCCACACGAGCCGGTGCAGTCGACAGGAACTCGATTCGAGAGGCGCGCAGCACGTTTCCACTGAAAGTCCCGCTCGCGCGCACCGAACGGCCATTACGCAGGTCTGCAGCAACACCGCCGGAGTACTGGGCCGCGCTCGCATCAACCGCGACGCTGCCGATGCGCAGGCTGGAAGCCGTCTGGAAGTCGGTGACCAGGCCCTCGACCGTCAGCGCGGCGTTCTCTGGAATCGTCGTTCCGCCGATGCGGATCACCCGCGCCACGAGTTCACCGCTGACCAGCGCCTGATCGGTCCAGGCCGTGACGCGCCGGCCGTTGGCGACGGACTCGCCGCCGGGAACGACGTTCGCCGCGGCCGCGCGGATCGTCAGAGCGCCGATCCTGAAGGTGCCGTTCGCGAGGTCAGTCACCGTCCCGGCAACGCGCAGCGCACTCGCGCTGCTCCGCAGCTGGATTCGCGTCGCCTGGATCTCCGCGCTTGAATTGCGTTGGCCGTGCACTTCGACAACGGCACCTGAGAGGTCAGACAAGGCGGCAAAGCCGTCGAAAATCGTCGGTGAAGCGGGATCCGAATTGACACGCACGGTCTGGCCCAGCACCACGAGGCTGCTCGCGCCGATGGAGGTCACCGGTCCGATCACTTCGGAGGCGACTGTCGCCTTGGTCATGCGGTTCGACAAGTGCTCGAACTGCATCTGCATGCCCAAACGTACGGCATCGACGCTGGCCGGCGTCGGCTGGTCTGGCCGCTCATCGACGGCAAACTGCGCCCCTGCCTCGTCGTAGTGTTGGCCGTTGACGATGATGCTGCCGAAACCGCCTACGTCACCAATGCCGACTTGGATGGGCGCGCCGGTACCTCCGCCGCCGATGCGGGCCACTGTTTCGCCGCCGCCGCCGCATCCGGTACTGGCGAACGCGATCAGCAGCAACATCGCGACGCAGCGTTGGACTCGGTTCATTGCTCGTCCTCAGTCGGTTTCATGGGCAGACTCTGTGCCACCGGGCTTGCGGGCTCCGCATAAAAATAGGTGCCAAATCTCATGCGCATCGTCTGGTCTACCAGCGCATTGTTCCGGTCGATCTTGAGGCGCTCATCTGCAAGCGCGTACATCCGCCGCAGCGCCGACTCCCAGATCCGGCGTCCCAGGCGGTGCAGTTCCATCACTGACTCGGCCGACAGGTCGTCCGCGTAGATGCTCTGGTCCAGAAAGGCCGGAGCCTGCTCTGCCTGGATTGCGCGCACATTTCGTGCCGCAGCCGCGATGTGATCGGATATGGCCGCCGACATGAACTCCAGCGCTTCGTTGACGCCTTCGCGAGGCACGAAGGAGGTCAAACGCAGGCGAACGGTTTCCCCGCGGGTTTCGGCCAGCCCGAGCCGCACCAGTTCTTCAAGCACTGAGCGACTATGGAAATCACTGGAGATCGACTGCGCCAGCGTGTCAAAGGAAAGCTCGTCGGGCGTGCGACCCCGCAGCGGCAGCACCTTCGGCAAGCCGTCCGCGTCCAGGTACTCGGGATCATTGGTCCAGCGCATGAACACTTCATCAGGCAGCGATCGAGCCCGGTCCGCGAGGCTGCTGGGCCGGGCGCCGTCGGCGGTGAGAGACCGCACGTCTTTGCGGTGCACGCCGGACCGGAGGCTCACTGCTGAATCCGTTGCTTTCTTGTTCTCGGCCTCGAGCTCAGCGTGGGCCGCCCTCAGGAAAGCGACCTTCAGCGCGCCGGTGAACTGCGGATACGTGATGCCGTTGGCGACCAGCAGCCGTACCAGCGGGGCCAGCATCGCCACGCTTTCTGCCAGCAGCGCATCCGCGTTTGTGGGTGTTCCGGGCTTTTCGTTCACGTTGTGGTTCAAGCGTCTATCGTTCTGCAACCGGGCCCCTGAATGGGATTATTTCCCACGCACTCCTGAACTCGCGATAGACCGTTCGGTCATCCAGCTCGCGGGTTAAGGGTAATCCGCCCGGATGATCGAGACCCAGGCTGCGCTTCGCCCCCACCAGCGAACGCTCCCGGTCCTCAACCACTGACCCCCTAGAATGCGGCGCATGGCGGTCCGCGGGATCGCATCAAAAGGCGCCGAAAACATGGGTTTTTCGCCCGAACCCCCGTACCGGCATGGCGTGCTGGGACGAACGGCGGTTCTGCTCGTCAATCTCGGGACGCCCGCCGCCGCGGCGCCCGGGCCGGTGCGGGCCTATCTGAAGGAGTTCCTGTCGGACCCGCGGGTCGTGGAAATCCCCCGGCTGCTGTGGTGGCCGATCCTGCATGGCGTCATCCTGACCGTGCGGCCGCGCAAGTCAGCGGCCAAATACGCAACGATCTGGACCGAGGAGGGTTCGCCGCTGCTGGTCTACTCGAAGCAGCAGGCGTCGCTGCTGCGCGGCTACCTCGGCGATCGCGCGATCGACGTCGATGTCGCCCTGGCGATGCGCTACGGCGAGCCGTCGATCCCGTCGGTCCTGCGCCGCCTCGCTGAAGGTCGCGCCGAGCGCGTCCTCATTGTTCCGATGTACCCGCAGTACTCGGCGACGACCACGGCGTCGGTGCTCGATGCGGTGTTCCGTGTACTGGGACGCACCCGCAACATTCCGGAAGTACGCTGGGTGAAGCACTTCCACGATCACCCCGGCTACATCGCGGCGCTGCGCCAGTCGGTGCTTGAGCACTGGAAGCGCCACGGGCGGGCGCAGGACCGCGGCGGCAAGCTGGTGATGAGCTTTCATGGGGTTCCCAAGCGCACGCTGCTGCTCGGTGACCCTTACCACTGCGAGTGTCAGAAGACCGGGCGCCTGCTCGGCGAATCGCTGGGGTTGTCGCCCGACGAGTACGTCGTGACCTTCCAGTCCCGCTTCGGCCGTGCCGAGTGGCTTCAACCCTACACGGCCCCGACCCTGGAAGCGCTGGCACGCGGTGGCGCCGAGGCAGTGGATGTGATCTGTCCGGGATTTCCGGCCGACTGCCTAGAGACGCTGGAAGAAATCGCAATCGAAGGCCGGGACACCTTCATCGCTGCGGGCGGCAAGGAGTATCGCTACATCGCCTGCCTGAACGGCGCGCCGGCCTTCATCAAGGCGCTGGCGGACCTGTGCGCCGAGCATATGCAGGGGTGGCCTGTGGAACGCCCACAGGGCGCGTTACGCATTGCAGAGGCCGACAAGGCGCGGGAGCGTGCGCGTGCAATGGGTGCCGAAACCTAGATAGCGCGGGGGAGGCGAACGTCTCGCTCGACTGGGCGCTGCGCGATCAGGAGGCCTGTGTCCGCAGCGACAGGGCGTTGCCGTTGACCTGCACGATGTCGCCGACCTTGAAGCCCGTCGCAAGCTGTTGCACGACGCGGGTGGAGCCGTCCAGCATCTGGATCTCGACGAAGTACACCGGCGAAGCGTGCGCCGATCGCCTGATCGCCACCACGGTGCCGCACTCCACGCACGCCGAGGCGATCACCGCCGGCGGCAGCGCGGCAGCGGGACGCGCGTTCAGATTGATGAGGGCGATGACCGCGATCGCGGCCAGGCCCAGCAGCGCGACCGGCGCCTGGGCTCCGAAGCTCTCCGAGCTGCGTGCGGTCGGGTCTTGCCTGAGTCCCTGCATGCTGTTCATTGGAGTCATCGAAGTCGACGGTTCACTTTGTACTGATGGCTGCCTGGCAGCGGAAGATCATCCGATCCCACGTTACCGCGAGTGCGCTCGGTCGACCGGTCATCCGAATCGCTGAACGCACCTGCTGAAGCGGCGCCGAACGGCGCCAATACGCCGATCGACTGCGCAGCCGAATCGGCCGACTCGTGCCGTGTCGCGTGTCACCCTGGCGGGGAAGGACGTCGGCCCGGCTCTCGATGCATTTTTGCTGGCGCTGTCCTTGATTTCCGCGCGTTTGCCCACAAATCCGCTAAGTATCTGAAATCAAAATAGAAAGCCCGGAGGAGCCATGTCACACCCGGACCCCGACGCCGCGGTCGAGTCGACCGCGGCTGGGCAGGAGTCGCCGGCCACGCCCGAATCTGCTGCTGCGCAGCCGTCGCTTGGTTCAACGACGGTCGTCGATGTCGAGAGGGAACTCGACGCCGCGCTCGCCAAGGCCAACGACAACTATGACCTCTACCTGCGCGCCAAGGCGGACGGCGAGAACATCCGTCGCCGTAGCCAGGAAGAAGTGGCCAAGGCCCACAAGTTCGCGATCGAGTCCTTCGCCGAAAGCCTGGTGCCCGTGATCGACAGTCTGGAGAAGGCGCTCGAGGTCAGGGACGCAACGGCACAGCAGCTGAAGGAGGGGGCCGAGCTGACCCTGCGGCAGCTCCGCTCGGCGTTCGAAAAGAACGCGCTGGCCGAGATCAATCCGGTCGGACAGAAGTTCGATCCGCACTATCACCAGGCGATCTCGTCGGTGCCGGCGACTGCCGAGGCGCCGGCCAACCAGGTGGTGTCGGTGCTGCAGAAGGGCTGGACCATTGCCGAACGGGTGCTCCGGCCGGCGCTGGTTGTCATTTCAAAGTGATCCGGCACCGGAAGCGTTGAAAACCGCGGGGATGGCGTGCATATAGCGACCATCGAGGAATCGCCGTAACGGCCACGGCCGACGGCACCAAGTTGAGGGGAAAAAGACATGGCAAAGATCATCGGAATTGACCTGGGCACCACCAACTCCGCCGTGGCGGTGATGGAAGGCGATCAGGTCAAGGTCATCGAAAACGCCGAGGGCACCCGCACGACGCCGTCGGTCATCGCCTATCTCGAAGACGGCGAGATCCTGGTGGGCGCTCCCGCCAAGCGGCAGGCCGTCACCAACGCGAAGAACACGCTGTATGCGGTCAAGCGCCTGATCGGGCGCAAGTTCGAGGACGCCGAAGTGCAGAAGGACATCAAGCTGATGCCCTTCGCGATCGTCAAGGCACCGAACGGTGACGCTTGGGTGCGCGCACAGGGCAAGGACCTGGCGGCACAACAGGTGTCGGCGGAAGTGCTGCGCAAGATGAAGAAGACCGCCGAGGACTACCTCGGCCATGAAGTGACCGAGGCCGTCATCACGGTTCCGGCGTACTTCAACGACTCGCAACGGCAGGCGACGAAGGACGCCGGCCGTATCGCGGGCCTCGAGGTCAAGCGCATCATCAACGAGCCGACCGCGGCCGCACTGGCGTTCGGCATGGACAAGGCCGGCAAGGGCGATCGCAAGATCGCGGTCTATGACCTCGGCGGCGGCACGTTCGACATCTCGATCATCGAGATCGCGGATGTCGAAGGCGAGAAGCAGTTCGAAGTGCTGTCGACCAACGGCGACACGTTCCTCGGCGGCGAGGACTTCGACCAGCGCATCATCGATTACGTCGTGGCCGAGTTCAAGAAGGAGCAGGGCGCCGATCTCTCGAAGGACGTGCTCGCGCTGCAGCGCCTGAAGGACGCGGCCGAGAAGGCCAAGATCGAACTCTCGTCGGCAACGCAGACCGAGATCAACCTGCCTTACATCACGGCCGATGCGTCGGGCCCGAAGCACCTGAACATCAAGCTCACGCGCTCCAAGCTCGAGTCGCTGGTCGAGGAACTGATCCAGCGCACGATCGAGCCGGTGAAGACCGCGCTGAAGGACGCGGGAGTGAAGGTCACCGACATCCAGGACGTGATTCTGGTCGGCGGCCAGACTCGCATGCCTAAGGTGCAGGAGGTTGTGAAGGACCTCTTCGGCAAGGAGCCGCGCAAGGATGTCAACCCGGACGAGGCGGTCGCCGTCGGTGCGGCGATCCAGGGTTCGGTGCTCGCAGGTGACAAGAAGGACGTGCTGCTGCTCGACGTCACGCCGCTGTCGCTCGGCATCGAGACGCTGGGTGGCGTCATGACGAAGATGATCCAGAAGAACACGACGATTCCGACCAAGTTCGCGCAGACCTTCTCGACGGCTGAGGACAACCAGCCGGCCGTGACGATCAAGGTCTTTCAGGGCGAGCGCGAAATGGCAGGCGGCAACAAGCTGCTCGGCGAGTTCAACCTCGAAGGCATCGCACCGTCGCCGCGCGGCATGCCGCAGATCGAAGTCACGTTCGACATCGACGCCAACGGCATCCTGCACGTGAGCGCGAAGGACAAGGCCACGGGCAAGGAAAACAAGATCACGATCAAGGCGAACTCGGGCCTCACCGAAGACGAGATCCAGCGCATGGTCAAGGACGCCGAGGCCAACAAGGCCGAGGACCACAAGCGCTTCGAGCTGGCGCAGGCGCGCAACACGGCCGACGCCGCGGTGCACGAGGCGCGCAAGGCGGCCACCGAGGCCGGCGACAAGGCCGGCGCGGCGACCAAGGAGCGCGTCGAGTCGGCCGCGAAGGAACTCGAGGAAGCGATCAAGGGCGACGACAAGTCCGTGATCGAAGCCAAGCTCAAGTCGCTGACCGAAGCGCATCAGCAGTTGATGGCAGCGGTGCAGGCGCAGGGTGCGCAGACGGCGGATGCCGGCGCGGCGCCGGGCGGAGCGAAGGCCGAGGACGAAGGCGTCGTCGATGCCGAGTTCAAGGAAGTGAAGCGCGGCTAAGCGACAGCGCATTAGCCGTATGACCGGGCCGGTGCCCGGAACCGCCGGGTGCAGGCCGCAAAGCCGCACCCGGCTTTTGCATTGATGACGACTACGAATAGGCAATGAGCAAACGCGACTTCTACGAGATCCTCGGCGTGGCCAAGGGCGCGTCCGTAGAGGACATCAAGAAGGCGTATCGCAAGCTGGCGATGAAGTACCACCCCGATCGCAACAAGGGGCGGAAAGACGCCGAGGCGCGTTTCAAGGAGGCCAAGGAGGCCTACGAGGTGCTGTCCGACAAGGACAAGCGCGCGGCCTACGACCGCTTCGGCCATGCCGGCATCGATCCGTCGATGGCCGCCGGTGCCGGGGGCGGGGGCGGTGCGGGCGGCTTTGACCTCAACGAGATGTTCCGTCAGTCACGCGCTCGCGGCGGGGCACCGGGCGGGGGCGGCGAAGGCTTTCACTTCGAAGGCAACCCGGAAGACCTGTTCGAAGGCCTGTTCGGCGGCGCAATGGGCGGCCGACGCGGTGCGCCACGCACGCGCAAGGGCGCCGATCTCGCGTATCGCATGAACGTCTCCCTTGAGCAGGCTGCGCACGGCTTCGAGACGATGATCTCGGTGCCGGGCGAGGGCGGCGAGTCGCACACCCTCGAGGTGAAGATCCCGGCCGGCATCCGCGACGGGCAGAAGGTGCGCCTCGCGGGTCGCGGCCAGCCCGGACAGCAGGGCGGCACCGCGGGCGACGTGCTGGTAGAGATCCGTATCGAGCCGCATCCGCGCTTCGAGCGCGAAGGCGACGATCTCGTCACGCGCGCAACGATCACCCAGCCGCACGCGGCGCTGGGCGGCGAGATCGAAGTGCCGACACTGGACGGACACGTCACGATGACGATACCGGCGGGCACGCAGCCAGGGCGCCGCTTCCGTCTGCGGGGAAAGGGCGTGAAGGGCATGAAGTCGGGTGAATTCGGCGATCTGTATGTGCAGGTGCAGGTGGAAACTCCGACGCACCTGACGACGGAGCAGCAAGCGCTGTATCGCCAGCTCGACGCGACACTGAAGAAGCGGAGCGGGCCGAGTCACGGTTCATAGCCGCGGCTCGTAAACTGCGCCGCTTCGCGGGCTGAAACACCAATGAATGCGATCGGACGGGGAGTCCATGTCTAAACGCGATTACTACGAAGTCCTCGGGGTAGCGAAGGACGCGTCCGAACAGGACATCACCAAGGCCTATCGCAAGCTGGCGATGAAGCACCATCCGGACCGCAACACCGATGGCGACGCCAAGGAATCCGAAGAGAAATTCAAGGAGGCGAAGGAAGCCTACGAAGTGCTTTCCGACGCCAGCAAGCGCGCCGCCTACGACCGCTTCGGCCATGCTGGGCTTGGGCAGGGGGCAGGCGGATTCGGCGGTGGCGGGCCGGAGGGCTTCGGCGGCTTCGCCGATGCGTTCGGCGACATCTTCAGCGACATCTTCGGCGGCGGTGCGCGCGGTGGTCGCAACGCGGTGTATCGCGGCGCCGACCTGCGCTACAGCATGGAGATCACGCTGGAGCAGGCCGCCGAGGGGTTTGCCACGGAGATTCGCGTGCCCAGTTGGGAGACCTGCGAAACCTGCGGCGGATCGGGAGCGAAGCCCGGTACCAGTGCCAAGGCCTGCGGCACCTGCGCCGGTGCGGGCAACGTGCGCATGTCCCAGGGGTTCTTCTCGATCCAGCAGACCTGCCCGACCTGCCGCGGCGCCGGCAAGGTGATCCCGGATCCATGCGCGACCTGCAATGGCGCGGGCCGCGTGAAGAAGAACAAGACGCTAGAAGTCACGATTCCGCAGGGCATCGACGAGGGCCAGCGCATCCGCCTGTCGGGCAAGGGTGAGCCCGGCATGAACGGCGGGCCACCGGGCGACTTGTACGTCGAAATTCACATCAAGCAGCACGCGGTGTTCCAGCGCGACGGTGACGACCTGCACTGCGAGATCCCGGTCGGATTCACGACCGCGGCCCTCGGCGGCGACGTCGACGTGCCGACGCTCAACGGCAAGGCCAGTCTTTCCATTGCCGAAGGCACGCAGTCCGGCAAGACCTTCAGGATGCGCGGCAAGGGAATCAAGGGCGTGCGCTCGAGCTACCCCGGTGACCTGTACTGCCACGTGACGGTCGAAACACCGGTGCGCCTGACCGAGAAGCAGAAGAAGCTGCTGCGCGAATTCGACGAGTCCCTTAAGGCGGGAGGGCAGAAACACTCGCCGCAGGAAAAGAGCTTCGTCGACCGAATGAAGGGTTTCTTCACCGCCGAGTAGCGCGTGAACAGCGGTGTTGCGCGCCCGACGGTCTGTGTCTACATCGCGGTGAGCCCCGACGGCTACATCGCGCGCGCGGACGGCCGCATCGATTGGCTCGACGCGATGCAGGTGCCCGGCGAGGACTACGGTTACGCGGAATTCTTCGCGGCGATCGACACGATCGTGCTTGGACGGACCACCTACGACCAGGTGCTGACCTTCGGCGACTGGCCGTTCGCAGGACGTCAGGTGGTCGTACTCACACATCGGCCGCTGGCCTCAAAGCATGACGAGCGCGGGCATGACGGGGCGCTTGGTCCGCTGCTGCAGTCGCTGGCGGCTGCGGCCGCGCGACGCGTCTATCTCGACGGGGGCGAGGCGATTCGCCAAGGGTTGCGCGACGATCTGGTCGAGGAGATGACGCTGTCTGTCGTTCCGATCCTTCTTGGCGACGGCCGGTCGCTCTTCGATCGCGGACTGCCCGAATCCGGCTGGACGCTGCTTTCGACGCGCGGCTTCGCCAGCGGCCTGGTGCAGAGCCACTACCGCCGGCGTCGGCGCTGAGCACCCATGATTCGCGCGCGCGGCTCTTGGCCTCTGGGATGAGCGCAGCGTCCCGGTTCGATGTTGCGGTAATCGGCGCCGGCGCTGCCGGCATGATGTGCGCGGCCGTCGCCGGCCAGCGGGGCGCCCGTGTCGTGCTGATCGATCATGCGACGCGACTGGCGGAAAAGATCCGCATCTCCGGCGGCGGGCGCTGCAACTTCACCAATGTCGACGCCGGTCGACACGAGCGCTACCTCTCCGAAAATCCGCAGTTCGCGCGCTCGGCGTTGTCGCGCTACTTGCCGGCGGACTTCATCGCGCTGGTAAGGCGCCATGGAATCGCGTTCCATGAGAAGCACAAGGGCCAGCTCTTCTGCGACGACAGCGCCGAGCAGATCATCGAGATGCTCAAGGCTGAGTGCGATGCCGGCGGCGTTCAGTGGCGCATGCCATGTGGCGTACAAGGCATACGCCGCAGTGGCGACGGATTCGACCTGGAAGCGGATGCCGGCCTGCTTACGGCAACGCGCGTCGTCATCGCCACCGGCGGTCTGTCGATACCTAAGATCGGCGCAACCGACTTGGGCTACCGCGTCGCGCGCCAGTTCGGATTGCGCATTGTCGAGCCACGGCCGGCACTGGTGCCGCTGACCTTCGACGCTGAAACGTGGCGGCCGTTTTCGGAGCTTGCCGGCGTATCGCTCGAGGTACGCGTTGGCTGCAACGACGGCACCTTCGACGATGACCTGCTGTTTACACATCGCGGCCTTTCGGGTCCTGCGATCCTGCAGATCTCCAGCTACTGGAACCCGCGCAACGAATTGCGGATCGACCTTGCCCCACGGATTTCTTCTCCCGAGCTGGAAGAGGCGCTGCTGCAGCTCAAGCGCGCCAGCCGTCAGACACTGGACAACGCGCTCGCGACCCTGCTGCCGCGTCGCCTCGCGGAGCAGTGGGGCCGGATGCAGGGCCATGGACCTGACCGGCGCATCGCCGAAGTTTCCGACCCTGACCTGCGCACGCTCGCTGCTTCGCTTAAGAATTGGCGAATCGTTCCGACCGGCACCGAGGGCTACCGCAAGGCCGAGGTCACGAGGGGCGGCGTCGCCACCGGCGGCCTGTCGCAGTCAACCCTCGAAGCGCGACACGTGGCGGGCCTGCACTTCATCGGCGAAGTCGTCGATGTCACGGGCTGGCTGGGTGGCTACAACTTTCAGTGGGCGTGGTCTTCCGGAGTTGCGGCGGGGCTTGCGGCGACCGCGTGATGTGGGCTTTCATTGCCCTGTGGGAATCAGTCGGCGAATGCGCTCTCTCATCCGCACGTAACTGTTTTCCGATGCTTCGGCGGCCAGGTGCATCTCGAAGTCGTCGACCTTCCAGAACTCCTGCTGTACCCAGGCAATGAAGCGTTCGCTGAGCCCCGGATCGAACTGCGAACCGGCGTTCTGGCCACTCATGTGCAGTGCGGTCGGAAGGGAGAACGCGTTCCGCCAAGGACGCTCGTGGGGCTGGTTGCTCTTGCGGACGGTTGACGCGGCTCCCCGCGCCTATGGCGTCATCGGCACCAGCCGCACTCGTGGCCTGCCCTCCGCATCGAGCAGAACCAGCGCACCTTTGTCGTCGACCCGTGAACTGCTCGTCGCTTTCAGCGCAGCGCTGAATCGGGCCTCCTGATCCATCGTCGGTGCCGGGCACATCTTCCGTGTCGGCGCAATTTCGCCGAAGCGCAGGCCCGCCGCATCCGCGAAGTAGGTCGTCGAGTAGGCATTGCAGCCAAGCGAGCCGCCGGCCAGCTGTCGGTCGAAGAAGCGCAGGGTGCTTTGCTGCTGGAC
Source organism: uncultured beta proteobacterium (assembly GCA_963766365.1). GTDB lineage: Bacteria > Pseudomonadota > Gammaproteobacteria > Burkholderiales > Burkholderiaceae_F > JALORV01. The sequence goes on along the minus strand of CAVXZK010000002.1, from coordinate 78,944 downwards.
GTCGAGCGCCGGTCGCCCGTCGATGCTTTCGGCGCGCCATGCGGTGCCTTCGAACCGGCCGCTTGGACTCGTGGTGCTCGTTGAACAGGCAGCGAGTACCAGGGCGGCAACCGCGGCGGTGAGTCGGCCGATGTGGCGGGACATGGCTTGGTTTCTCCGTGATAGGGTGCCGCCGCGCGCGCGCGGTCGCTCGCGCATCGGTATGGGGTTTGCCGGCATTTTATGTGTTGCGCCGAGACATTACGCTGCGCGCCTATTAACCGGAGCACCCCAAGATGGATCTTATCGACCAGACGACACACTCGACGAATTCCGAACTCGACAGCCTGCAGCCACCCCTTCGACTCGACCGCCGCGGATTTGTGAAGACCTCGCTTGGTGCCGGGTTCGCGGCTGCGGTTCTGCCGGTACAAGCGAAGACGATGATCAACACCGACGCAAAGGGGCTGACCGCCGGCGAAATCAGAATCCCTACCAAGGACGGTGAAATGCCCGCCTATCGCGCCCAGCCGGCCGGCAAGACCGGGCTGGCCACAGTGCTGGTGGTGCAGGAAATCTTCGGCGTGCACGAGTACATCAAGGATGTCTGCCGTCGCCTGGCGAAGCTGGGGTATCTCGCCGTGGCGCCGGAACTCTATGCACGGCAAGGCGACGTATCGAAAATGAGCGTGCCGGACATCCTGGCGAATGTCGTGGCCAAAATTCCCGACGCTCAGGTGATGGCGGACCTGGACGCTGCCGCGGCGTGGGCTGCGACCCACGGCGGCGGTGGCAAGCTCGGTATCACGGGTTTCTGCTGGGGCGGCCGGATCGTATGGATGTACGCGGCACATAATCCGTCGCTGGCCGCCGGGGTTGCCTGGTATGGCAACGTCGCCACGGGACGCTATCCCGGCGACAAAGGGGCAATCCAGGTTGTCGATCGCATCAAGGCGCCGATCCTGGGCCTGTATGGCGCGGCCGACAGCGGTATTCCGAACGATACGGTCGACAAAATGCGGGCGTCGCTGAAGGCGTCTGGAAATGCCCGGAGCGAGATCGTGCTTTACCCGGACACTCCACATGCCTTCCATGCAGACTATCGCGATTCCTATCGCAAAGGCCCGGCCGAAGACGGCTGGAAGCGACTGACCGCCTGGTTCGGTCAGTACCTTGCATGAGACCCACCTGGGCTTGACAGGCCTGCTACGCTACTCGGCAGGTTAAAGGGGCGCGCGCAGTCGCGCCCCTTTGCATTGAGCGCTGCGCCGCGGTGCCATGCCTGACGCGGGAAGATCCGGAATCACGTCGATGAGTACGCTCGGCTACATCGTGGTGGCCAACCTGGTGTCGACGTTGCTGTCGATCGGGCTGGCCGCGGTGCTGAGCTTTCGCTACCTCGCGCAGGTCATCGACCGTCTGGTCCCCGTGTCGGCAGGGCTGCTGCTCGCGACGGCGATCACGCATCTGCTGCCCGAGGCATTCCACAGCGAGGCCAGTCCCTATGGGCTGGGCTGGGCGCTGCTGGCCGGAATCCTCAGCTTCTTCATTCTCGAGAAGCTGGCGCTGATCCACCACACCCATCACCATGAGGGCGACCATCACCATCACGAGCATGGGCACGATGCGCACGAGGCAAGGCGCGGCGGCGTGCCGATTCTGGTCGGTGACGCGTTCCACAACTTCGCCGACGGCGTGGTGATCGCCGGCGCGTTCCTGGTCGATGTGAACCTTGGGATCGTGGCGACGCTCGCGGTGATGGCGCATGAAATCCCGCACGAGATCGGCGACTTCATGATCCTGCTGAACGCCGGCTTCACGCGCAAGCGGGCGTTCCTGTTCAACATCGTCTCAGGCATGTCGGCCGTGCTGGGTGGCGTGATCGGCTACTTCGTGCTCGAAGCCATGCAGTCGCTGTTGCCGTATGCACTGATCATCGCGGCGTCGAGCTTCATCTATATCGCGCTGTCTGACCTGTTGCCGGAGATGATGCGGCGTTCCTCGCTGGCCAAGTCGTTGCCCGAAGTGGGACTGGTGCTCGTCGGCGTCGTCATCGCTGCGGCCGCCACCGGCGCGCTGCACGGTCACTAGGCGGCCGTCCCGGGCTACGGCTCCGCGCCGGTGCGCACGGGGCGTGACTGGTCGGCAATCCACTCGCTCCACGATCCGGCGTACAGCGCCGACCCGGGCAAACCGGCCACCTCCATGGCCAGCACGTGATGGCAGGCGGTGACGCCGGAGCCGCACTGATGCGTAACGTGATGCGGCGCGCGCGTGCCAAGGAGCGCCGCGAACTCCGCACGCAGTTCCGCCGGCGGCTTGAAGCGCTGCTCGCTCGTGAGGTTCTGGGTCCAGGGACGGTTCAGTGCTCCGGGAATGTGGCCCGCTACCGGATCGATCGGTTCCTGCTCGCCGCGATATCGCTCAGGCAGGCGCGCATCGATGAGCGGCCGGGCGGGGTCGCCGAGTGCGTCCAGGACATCCTGCGAAGAGGAAACCCTGACCCTCGCTTCGGTCGCCGCGAATTCACCGTGCGTGAGCGGAGGCTCGGCGGTGTCCACCGCGCCGCCCGCGGCAAGCCATGCCGGCCAGCCACCATCAAGGACCGCCACGGCGGAATGCCCAAGCCAGCGTGCCAGCCACCACAGCCGCGTTGCGAACATGCCACCGTGCGCGTCGTAGGCAACGAGCTGCGTGCCATTGTCGATGCCCCAATCGCGAAAGCGCTGCGCGAGCACATCGCGTGGTGGCAACGGATGGCGTCCGTTGCGTCCGGTCTTGGTGCCCGACAGGTCATCGTCGAGGTGGGCGAACCGCGCACCGGGAATGTGACCGGCCTGGTAGGCCCGCAGCCCTGCGTCTCGATCGAAGAGATCGTTGCGGACGTCGAGGATCTTCCAGTCGCTGTCCTCGATGTGACGCTTCAAGGTGTCGGCGGAGAGGAGCGTTGTATAGGGCATCGCAGAGGAGCTCATTCAGGAGGTCGCGCAGTCGATTCGGCTGGCAGGGCGGCACGCTGTCGGGTGATCAGCACGGTCGACGAGACGCCGCTCAGGATGATGATCGCAATGCCGATCCACCCGATCAGCGGTATGTGGTCGCCGAACACGGCAATGCCAAGCAAGGAAGCGGCCACGACCGCGACGAACTGCAGATTGGCCACCACCAGCGTGTTTCCATAGGCATAGGCGCGCGTCATCGCCAGCTGAGCCAGCGTCGCGGTAACTCCAACGCCAGCCAGCAGCGCAACGCCGCGCGCATCGTGCGGCGAGAAGCCGTGCATGAGCGTACCGACGAAGCCGATCAAGGTGCCCGACAATGCAAAGTAGAACACCGTGCGCCACTCCGGTTCGCCCAGTCGGCCGAGCGTGCGCACATACCAGTAGGCGATTGCTGACAGGACACCGGATAACAGCCCCGCGGCCGCAGCAACCACCTGCTCGCTCGAATAGGTGGGCTGGAGCAGCAGCACCACGCCGATGAAGCCGGTGGCGATCGCTGCAACAAGGCGCCAGTTGACTCGTTCGCCACTGCGCAGCGCTACGCCGACGGCCAGCGCCGCCAGGAACAGCGGCGACGTGTAGTTCAGCGTCATTGCGGTGCCGAGCGGCAACGCGCCGGTCGCAAAGAACCAGAGCGAAAGTGCGGCGGTTCCGACGACGCCACGCGTCAGGTGGGTGCGCGCCACCGGGGTCGCCAGCGTCGCGCGGCGCCAGAGAGCGAAGGCATAGAGCGCCGCGACGCCGATCAGCGAGCGATAGAAGACCACCTCGAGCACGCTGTACTGCTGGATGGCGAACTTCACCATGGCGCCCATCACCGAAAACAGCACTGCCGCCACCAGCATCCAGAGCGCGCTCATCGGGCGCATTCTAGAGAGCCGCGCCGCCTGCTCCGGCGGATGAGGCGGCAGCGCCGCTGCTCTAGAATCCGGTCTCATTTCATTCGAGACACCCCGAGTCGATGCCCGCCAAGCCTGCCCCCACACCGCCGACGTTCGAGCAGGCGCTCGACGAGCTGGACACGCTGGTGCGGCGCATGGAATCGGGCGAATTGACGCTCGATGAATCGATCGCTGCGTACCGGCGTGGCGCCGAGCTGGCACGCTACTGCCAGGCGCGTCTCGCCCAGGCGGAACTGGACCTCAAGCAACTTGAGGGCGATCTGCTGAAGCCGCTGGACCTCGCCGACCTCAAGGGCGCCGGCACATGACCGCCGCGGCCGCCGTCGGGCCCGGCGTGCAGGCGCCAGAAGCGTTTTCCCAATGGGTGAACGACGCCACCGAACGTTTTCAGGCGGTGGCGACCGAGATGCTGCCGAGCGCCGACGACGTACCGCAGCGTCTGCATCAGGCGATGCGCTATGCCGTGCTCGGCGGCGGCAAGCACGTCCGGCCGCTGCTCGTGTACGCGGCCGGTGAGGTGACGGCCGCCGATTGCGAGGCGCTCGACCGCGCCGCACTGGCGGTGGAGTACGTGCATGCGTATTCGCTGGTTCACGACGATCTGCCCTGCATGGACAACGACGTCCTGCGCCGCGGGCAGCCGACCGTGCACGTAGCGTTCGACGAAGCGACCGCGATGCTGGCCGGCGATGCATTGCAGGCCGAAGCGTTCAAGGTGCTCGCCGATGGCGCGTTGCCGGCGTCGCAGACCGCCTCGTTGATGCGCGAGCTGGCCCACGCGGCCGGGACAGAGGGCATGTGCGGTGGCCAGGCGATCGACCTCGCGGCCGTTGGTCAGACCCTGGCGTTGACCGAGCTTGAGCGCATGCATCGCATGAAGACCGGGGCGCTGCTGCGCGCGGCCGTGCTGATGGGCGCGCTGTCAGGCCAGGCTGCCCTGCTCACGGAATCCACGCGCGAGGCGCTGGCGCACTATGGCGATGCGATCGGGCTGGCGTTCCAGGTGGTCGATGACGTGCTCGATGTCGAGGCCAGCACCGCGACACTCGGCAAGACCGCCGGCAAGGACGCGGCGCAGAGCAAGCCGACCTATGTCTCGGTAATGGGACTGGAAGCCGCCCGTGCGCTGAGCCTGCGCCTGCGGGCCCAGGCGCTGGACTCGATCGCGTCGCTCGGCCCGCGTGCGACGCGCCTGCGCGATCTCGCTGATCTCATCGTCTGTCGCACTCACTGAGCGGACGATGAGCAATCTGCTGCAGGCGATCAACACCCCGGCCGACCTGCGCCGGCTCGAGCGCACGCAGCTGCACGCCCTGGCCGACGAACTGCGGCAGTACGTGCTCGAATCCGTGTCGAAGACCGGCGGACACTTGAGTTCCAACCTTGGCACCGTCGAGCTGACGATCGCGCTGCATTATGTGTTCGACACGCCCGACGATCGAATCGTATGGGATGTCGGCCATCAGACCTATGCGCACAAGATCCTGACTGGCCGGCGCGAGGGCATGTCGAAACTGCGCCAGTACGGCGGCATGTCGGGTTTCCCGCGCCGCTCGGAGAGCGAATACGACACGTTCGGCACCGCGCACTCGTCGACCTCGATTTCCGCGGCGCTCGGCATGGCGGTCGCGGCGCGTAACCAGGGATCGAAGCGTCACGCGATTGCAGTGATCGGTGACGGCGCAATGAGCGCCGGCATGGCGTTCGAGGCGCTCAACAACGCCGGCGTCACCGACCACATCCGGCTGCTGGTGGTGCTGAACGACAACGACATGTCTATCTCGCCCGCGGTCGGAGGCCTCAACCGCTATCTGGCGCGCCTGATGAGCGGCCGCTTCTACGCCGCGGCCAAGCAGGCCGGCAAGCAGGTGCTGAAGAAATTTCCGCCGGTGTTCGAACTGGCGAAGAAGTTCGAGGAACACGCCAAAGGCATGGTGGTGCCGGGCACGTTGTTCGAGGAGTTCGGACTCAACTACATCGGCCCGATCGACGGGCACGATCTGGACTCGCTGATTCCGACGTTGCAGAACATCAAGGCGCTCGAAGGGCCTCAGTTCCTGCACGTGGTGACGCGCAAGGGACAGGGCTACAAGCTCGCCGAGGCCGATCCGGTCCTGTATCACGGCCCGGGCAAGTTCGACCCGAACGTCGGCATCACCAGGGCGGCCGCAACCAAGCCCACCTACACGCAAATCTTCGGTGACTGGCTGGTGGATGCCGCCTCGGCCGATGCGCGTGTCGTCGGCATCACGCCGGCGATGCGTGAAGGCTCCGGGCTGGTTCGCTTCGAGAAAGAGTTTCCGGACCGCTACTTCGATGTCGGCATCGCCGAGCAGCACGCGGTCACGTTCGCGGCGGGCCTCGCCTGCGACGGGATGAAGCCGGTCGTCGCCATTTACTCGACGTTCCTGCAGCGCGCCTATGACCAGCTGATCCACGACGTCGCCTTGCAGAACCTGCCAGTGGTGTTCGCGCTCGACCGTGGCGGACTCGTGGGTGCCGACGGCGCCACGCATCACGGCGCGTACGACCTCTCGTTCCTGCGCTGCATTCCGAACATGGTGGTGATGGCGCCGTCGGACGAGAACGAGTGCCGGCAGATGCTGACGACGGCGCTGGCCTGCGAGGGACCCGCCGCGGTGCGCTATCCGCGCGGCTCCGGGCCGGGTTTGGCAATCGAGCAGGAACTGAAGTCCCTGCCGATCGGGCGCGGCGAGGTGCGCCGGTCCACGAAGGCACGTGCGGGCCATCGCCTCGCGCTGCTAGCGTTCGGCTCGATGGTGCCGGCGGCCATGGCGGCGGCCGAGGAGTTCGATGCGACGGTCGCGAACATGCGTTTCGTGAAACCGCTCGATGGGGCGCTCGTGCACCAGCTGGCGCGATCGCACGATGCACTGGTCACGATCGAGGAAAACGCGGTGATGGGCGGGGCCGGCAGTGCCGTTCTGGAAGCGCTGGCCGCTGCCGATCTCGCGCTGCCTGTGCTGCAACTGGGGCTGCCCGACCACTTCGTTGACCATGGCGATCCTGCCCTGCTGATGAAGGAATGCGGACTCGACGCCGTCGGCATCGCCGCTTCGATCCGCAAGCGTTTCGGCGCCTTGCTGGTCGCGCATCGCAAGACTTCGGTGGGCTGAGCGTATTCCCCACGCGGAAGTCAGTGCATGAAGCCGATCGCCATCGTGCAACACGAGGTCGACGTCGCGCCGGGCAACTTCGAGCTTCACCTGCAGGCACGTGGACGGCCGTATCAGCTGATACGTCTGCACGCTGGCGATGCAGTGCCGGCGTCCGCAGCGCCGTTTGCCGGCATCTGCTCTCTCGGCGGCAACATGAGCGTCAATGACGACATGCCGTGGATCGAACCCGAGATTGCGATGATGCGAGACGCCGACGCCCGCGGCGTGCCGATCATCGGCCACTGTCTGGGCGGTCAGCTGCTCGCGCGGGCGTTTGGTGCTCCGGTCACGCGCGCGCCGCATCTCGAACTAGGCTGGGGGCGTGTCGCCGTCGAGGACGCTGCGCTTGCCAGGGAATGGCTGGGTGACGATGCCGATGCGGTCGAGTTCTTCCAGTGGCACGGTGATACCTTCGCATTGCCGGATGCCGCGCGCCGAGTTCTGACTGGGTCGTGGTGCGCCAACCAGGCCTATGTCATCGAGCGGCCCGGCTATGCCCACGTCGGCATGCAGTTCCACATCGAGATGACGCCCGAGTTGGTGCAACTCTGGGCGGCAGACCCAGTGGCGGCACACGAGGCCGAGTCGGAGCGACGCCGAACCGGTGGCCCGGCGGTGCAGTCACCGCAGGAGATGCTGGTTGATTTGATACCGCGTGCGGCCCGGATGTACCGGGTCGCGGTACATCTCTACGATCGCTGGCTGTGCGGCGCGCGCGACTGAAGCAAGCGGCCGGCTAGCGGCGCACCCGGGCGGGCTTCCAGGTGTCGGCCCAGCGGCCCGAACCGTAAAGGTCCTCGACCGACTTGGCCGGCCGATACGGGCAGACGCGCTGGTGGATGGCTGCCAGGAGCATCACTTCCGCCATCGATTCCGGGTCGAGGTTGAGCGAGGGGTCGCGACCGCTCCAGACCTTCTCGAAGTACTGATTCATCTCCGGGTGACCCCAGAGCAGCGTCATGGCGCGGACCACGGCCGGGTAGCGCTTCTCCACCGAGGAACGCGGGTCGCACGTGGACGGCGGGTCCGCGGACGGTACCGCAGTGACAGTCGGGTAGCCCTCGTACTCCTGACCGGAGGGGCCACCAAAAGCACTGAATCGGGAGATCGGGGTTCGCATACCGTCTTTATGGTACTCCGGATCATCCGCGCCAGGCAATCCCGGAAATGGCTGGAGCCCGACTGCGGGGACCCTACGACGTCCACGGTAGGACCGACCGCGGCCGGATTCAACGGTCAGACGAGCCAGCGGCGGCGTGCGGCGACCGGCGGGATCGTCGCTGCAGCGTCCGGGGAGCAGCGGTCGATCGACACCGCCGACCGGTCGATCAATCGCGGAAGTTCTCGAAAGTGAGCGGCACCTCGGTGATCTGTGCCCGCAGCAACGCGATCGCTTCCTGCAGCGTGTCCTTCTTGGCTCCGGCCACGCGCACCGTATCTCCCTGGATGCTTGCAGTGAGCTTGAGCTTGCTCTCCTTCAAAAGCGCGACCATCTTCTTCGCGAGAGTCGATTCGATGCCGTTGCGCACCTTGATCGACTGCTTCTGCTTGTCGCCGGAGATCTTCTCCGGTTTGCCGATGTCCAGCAGTCGCACGTCGACCCCGCGCTTCGCCATCTTGGCGGTCAAGACGTCGCGCACCTGACCCAGCTTGAACTCGTCGTCGGCAAACGCCGTCAGTTCGAACTCCTTCTGTTCGACGCGGGCATCGGAGCCCTTGAAGTCGAACCGGTTGCTGATTTCCTTGTTCGCCTGGTCGAGCGCATTGCGCACCTCGACCATGTTCGGTTTGCAGACCGCATCGAAGGACGGCATCGGGTGTTCTCCGGAATTCGGGCAGCGAGAGTCTATGCGCTGGACCCTAGAATGACGCGATGCAGTTCACCATCGAACGCGATGTCAGCCTTGCGCCGTACAACACCTTCGGTGTCGACGTGCGCGCGGCGTGTTTCGTCCGCGTCGGCCGACCCGAAGAACTGGGCGAACTGCTGGCCGACCCGAAGTGGCAGGCGCTGCCACGCCTGATCCTCGGCGGCGGCAGCAATCTGCTGCTGACGCGTGACTTCGAAGGCCTGGTGATCCGCATCGAGATACCGGGCTTCGAACCCCTGGGCGTCCAGGCGGGGCACCACCTCGTTCGTATTGGCGCAGGCGAAAACTGGCACGGCACCGTCGAGCGACTGCTCGACGAAGGCTTGCCGGGCCTGGAAAACCTCGCCCTCATCCCCGGGGCAGTCGGTGCAGCACCGATACAGAACATCGGTGCCTATGGCATTGAGCTGGCCGAGCGTTTCCATTCACTCGACGCGTTCGATACGGCTTCCGGCGAGACGATGACATTGGATGCCGCGGAGTGCTGTTTCGGTTACCGCGACAGTGTCTTCAAGCAGTCCCCCGGCCGCTATGTCGTTCTCAGCGTGACCCTCGCGCTGCCGGAGCAGTGGCGGCCCGTCACCGGCTATGCGGACGTGGAGAACGAATTGAAAGCACGTGGCATTGCGGAACCCGGCCCGCGCGATGTCTTCGACGCCGTCGTTGCGATCCGGCGCCGCAAGCTGCCGGATCCGGCCGTCATCGGCAATGCCGGCAGTTTCTTCAAGAACCCTGTTGTATCGCGCCAGGAGCGCAATGAGCTGATTGCGCACCATCCCTCTTTGGTGAGCTACGACATTGGCGGTGGTCGCTATAAGCTGGCCGCCGGCTGGCTGATCGATGCCTGCGGTCTTAAGGGGTATGCCCGCGGGCGGGCTGCCGTCTATGAACGGCAGGCGCTGGTGCTGGTGAACCGGGGAGGTGCAACCGGTGCCGAAATCCTGCAGCTTGCACATGAAGTCCAGGAGCGTGTCGCGCAAAAGTTCGGAGTGGCGCTGGAGCCGGAGCCCGTGATCGTCTAGGTGCGAAAAAAGGGCCCGCCAAGGCGGGCCCGAACACATCGCTGCGATCCAAGAGCTTGTCCCGGTCGCCGGTCGGAGAGCTCGCTTGCGGTGAGGAGGACGCGCAGAGCACCGGCGGCCAAGGACGACTTCACTTTGGCACCAAACGCGGCGGCGCGCACTCATCCAAACGTCTAGTGCGCCGCCTGCCGCGACGGCTATTCGCGCTTGGGCCCTTCGGTCAGCTGCGGCAGGGTGGCCCCCGACGGCGCCGACAGCAGCCCGGCCTTGGCATAGGTGACCAGCTTGTCGCGCGTGTCGGCGATGTCGAGATTGCGCATCGTCAGCTGCCCGATGCGGTCCGCCGGCGAGAACACCGACTCGCCCTTTTCCATCGTCAGGCGCTCGGGCTTGTAGGTGAGATTCGGCGACTCGGTATTCAGGATCGAGTAGTCGTTGCCGCGCCGCAGTTCGATCGTTACTTCGCCGGTGATCGCGCGCGCCACCCAGCGCTGGGCGCTTTCCCGCAGCATGATCGCCTGCGGATCGAACCAGCGGCCCTGGTAGAGCAGCCGGCCGAGCTTGCGCCCGTTGTCTCGATACTGTTCGATCGTGTCCTCGTTGTGGATCCCCGTCAGCAGGCGTTCGTAGGCGATGAAGAGCAGCGCCAGCCCCGGAGCCTCGTAGATGCCCCGGCTCTTGGCCTCGATGATGCGGTTCTCGATCTGGTCCGACATGCCGAGCCCATGACGTCCGCCGATGCGGTTGGCTTCGAGCATCAGTTCCACGGCATCCGTGTACTCGATGCCGTTGAGTGCCACCGGCTGGCCTTCGTCGAAGCGGACGGTCACTTCCTCGCGCTTGATCTGCACCTCGTCGCGCCAGAACGCCACGCCCATGATCGGCTGCACGATGCGAATGTTGCTGGCGAGATACTCGAGGTCTTTCGCCTCGTGCGTCGCGCCAAGCATGTTGGAGTCGGTCGAATACGCCTTCTCGGCCGACATCTTGTAGGCGAAGCCGGCCTGCTTCATGAACTCGGACATCTCGGCGCGGCCGCCGAGCTCGTCGATGAAGGCCTGGTCGAGCCAGGGCTTGTAGATCTTCAGCGACGGATTCGCGAGCAGTCCGTAGCGATAGAAGCGCTCGATGTCATTGCCCTTGTAGGTGCTGCCGTCGCCCCAGATGTTGACGTCGTCTTCCTTCATCGCGGCGACCAGCAGCGTGCCGGTCACGGCACGGCCGATCGGCGTCGTATTGAAGTAGGTGATGCCAGCCGTGGAGATGTGGAAGGCCCCGCACTGCAGGGCCATGATGCCTTCGCTGACCAGCTGCGAGCGACAGTCGACGAGCCGCGCCTTCTCGGCGCCATATTCCAGCGCGCGTCGCGGGATCTCGTCGTAATCCGGCTCGTCGGGCTGGCCGAGGTTGGCGGTGTACGCGCACGGTATCGCGCCCTTCTTGCGCATCCACAGCAGCGCCGCGCTGGTATCCAGGCCGCCGGAAAATGCGATGCCGACCTTCTGGCCGATGGGCAGGTGTTGCAGGATGGTGGACATGGTGGGGTGAAGTTTGAGCGCGGATGGCGCGCGACGTAGCGGGTGCTACTGAACCTCGCGGCCCAGCAGCAGGTATTCCATCAGCGCCTTCTGCGCATGGAGCCTGTTTTCTGCCTCATCCCAGACGATCGATTGCGGACCGTCAAGGACGCCGGCAGTGACTTCCTCGCCGCGGTGCGCCGGCAGGCAGTGCATGAACAGCGCGTCCGGCCTGGCGGCGCGCATCATCTCCTCGTCGACGCACCAGTCGGCAAACGCCGCTTTCCTCGCCTCATTCTCCGACTCGTAGCCCATGCTGGTCCAGACGTCCGTCGTCACCAGATCGGCGTCGCGCGCGGCCTCCATCGGATCGGCAAACACGGCGACGTGCGGCCCGGGCGGTGCGAGCCGGACATCGAGCGCATAGCCCGGGGGGGTCGACACGTTGACCTTGAAGCCGAGAAGCTGCGCCGCTTCGATCCAGGTGTACGCCATGTTGTTGGCATCGCCGATCCATGCCACCGTGCGGCCGACGATCGGGCCGCGATGTTCGAGGTAAGTGAAGATGTCGGCCAGGATCTGACACGGGTGGTACTCATTAGTGAGCCCGTTGATGACCGGCACGCGCGAGTAGGCGGCGAAGCGCTCGATCTTCGATTGCTCGTAGGTGCGGATCATCACGACGTCGACCATGCGCGAGATCACGCGAGCGGTGTCCTCGATCGGCTCCGCGCGCCCGAGCTGCGAGTCGCCTGTCGTGATGTGGATCACCGAGCCGCCCATCTGGTACATGCCGGCCTCGAAAGAGACGCGGGTCCGCGTCGACGCCTTTTCGAAGACCATGGCCAGCGTGCGGTCGCGCAGTGGCTGGTAGAACTCGTAACGCTTGAACCGCTCCTTGATGATGCGCGTGCGTTCGAAGACCCACTCGTGCTCGGCGCGCGAGAAGTCGCGGAACTGCAGGAAGTGGCGGATTGCCTGGGCCACGTCAGGCAGCGCGCGCCGCGGGTGCTAGGAAAGTGCGAATCGCCGGGGCGAGGCGCCCGACGATCTGGTCCGCCTCGGCCGCGGACAGGATGAGCGGCGGCAGCAGGCGAACCACCTTGTCCTGCGTCACGTTGATCAGGACTCCAGATGCGAGCGCCTGCTTGACCAGGTCACCGCACGGGCGGTCGAGCTCGATCCCGATCATCAGGCCCATGCCGCGGATCTCGACGACGCCACTGACACTCTCGAGCTCACGCGCCAGTCCGGAGCGGATGCGTTCGCCCTGCGCGACCGCGTTCTCCATCAGGCCCTCGGCGTCGATGATCGCAAGCGTCTCCAGGCCGGCGCGCATGGCGAACGGGCCGCCGCCGAAGGTAGTGCCGTGCTGACCGGGCCCGAACACGCCGGCAGCACGTCCGCCCGCCAGCAGGGCGCCAATCGGCACGCCGGAGCCCAGCCCTTTGGCGAGCGACATCACGTCAGGCCTGATACCGGCCCACTGATGCGCAAACCACTTCCCGGTCCGCCCGATGCCGCTTTGCACTTCGTCGATCATCAGCAGCCAGCCGCGCTCGTCGCACAAACGGCGCAACGCGCGGACGTAACCGGCATCGGCGACCTGGATGCCGCCTTCACCCTGCAGCACTTCGATCCAGACGGCGCGCACGCGCGGATCGGCCGCGGCGGCCCGCTCCACCGCCTGCAAGTCGTTGTACGGCACGCGGATGAAACCGCTCGGCAGGGGCTCGAAGCCCTTGCGTGCCTTTTCACTGCCGGTCGCGGCCAGGGTTGCCAGCGTTCGGCCATGCCAGGCTCGCTCCATGACAATGGTCTGCGCCTCGGGCTCCCCGTTCTTGTGCCCAAACAGTCGCACCAGCTTCAGAGCGCCCTCATTGGCTTCGGAGCCTGAGTTGCCGAAGAACACCTCCTGCAGTCCGGAGAGCTCGCACAGACGATCAGCGAGCTGCTCTTGTTCACGCACTCGATAAATGTTCGAGGTATGGATCAGCCGGCCCAGTTGCTCCGCCAGCGCGGCCACCAGCCTCGGGTGCGCGTGGCCAAGGCCGTTGACCGCGATGCCCGCCAGTGCATCGAGATACTCGTTGCCCTCCTCATCGAAGAGCCGCGCGCCCTGGCCGTGCGTGAACGCGACCGGCAGGCGGTTGTAGGTGTTCATCAGGTGCGTCATTGTTCGCACTCCGTGACATGGCAAAAAGAAAAAACGCGACGCTCTGAGTGGGCAGCCGCGTTTGCCGGATTATAGGGAAAGACGTCTGCTGTACGACCCGCGCAACTGCGGTGCTTGGCGGCGGATTCGTTGTCGCCATCGTTGGTACCGGCACAGCCGGCTGCCGTACCGGGTGCAGAGGTCGTCGTACGTTTCCTCCGACATGCGACCCGAGCGTCGAGCCGGCTACGCGGCGCGCCGCCGCGCCGGCTTCTGCGACGGGATGTGCGCCAGGTGTCGCTCCTCGCTCTGCATCAGCACGCGGATCGACGGCACATAGCCCTGGTAGACGACGCCGTGCAGTTCGACCTTGTTCTGCACGCGGAGGTAGCGCACCAGGTAGTCGACGATGTTTGCCGTGATGCGCTGTCCCGGCACCAGGACCGGGATGCCCGGCGGGTAGGGCACGATCTGGTCGCAGCAGATGCGGCCGGCCAGCTTGCCATTCAACTGGTCATTTTCATCGAGCAGCGGCACCAGTTCGCCGGTGGCGTAATAGGCATCACGCGGCAGCGACACCAGTTCGGTGAACGGCGGCAGGTCGGGTGTGCGGTACAGGCGTCGCGGAGCGCGCTTCTCGCGCGCGATGCGCATCAGCGCGTCGTACAGGCGCGAGCACTTCGACCGGGTCGTGCCGATCGTCAGCAGCAGGGTCAGCGTATTGAAGGTCGATTTTTCCACCGTGATGTTGAAGCGGGTATAGAGCTCGCTCTGCAGGTCATCGACGGTCATTCCGCATGAGGAAATGTCGATCGTGACCTTGGTCGGATCGAGCCGGATGCCATCGTCCTTGACCTCCTCGGGCAGCAGGTCCTCGAGATCGAGCACTCGGAACACGCCGGTCGAGTTGATCTGCTCGCGCAGTTCGTCGGCCAGCATCAACGTCCGCTGCAGCAGCTTGTAGCCCTCGAGCACCGACTGTTTGCGGCTCACATCGAGGCTCGCGATCATGCTGTACATCGGACTCGTCGATGTGTGCATGTTGAAGTTCTCGCGGAAGATGTGTTCGTTGAAGGTGGGGTCGTTGACGTGGATGTAGGCCGCCTGCGACAGCGCCGACAGCGTCTTGTGCGCCGATTGCGTCGCGTAGTCGGCGCCCGCTTCGAGTGCGGTCGGTCGCAGCGCCGGGTGGAAACGCGCGTGCGCGTACCACGCCTCGTCGATCAGAACCTTGATGTCGTGCGCATGGGCGGCCTCGATGATCGGATTGAGGTCGTAGCGCAGGCCGTCATAGGTGCAGGAGGTCAGCACCAGCAGTTCGGCATCCGGGTGCTCGGCGATTGCCTTCAGGATCGTCTTCTTCGGCACCGGACCGAACACGCCGTACTTGCGGTTGACCGAAGAGTCGAGATAGATCGGCCGGGCGCCCGACAGCACGACGCCGTGATGCACCGACTTGTGGCAGTTGCGGTCGAGCAGCAGTTTCTCGCCAGGCGCGATCAGCGTCTGCAATATGACCTTGTTGGCGGTCGACGTGCCGTTGGTTGCAAAGAACGTGCGGCGCGCGCCGAAGGCGTTCGCCGCCATCTGCTGCGACTCGGCGATCACGCCAGTCGGTTCCATCAGCGAGTCGAGCGCCTTCACCGACACCGAAAGGTCGGCGTCGAAAACGTGCTCGCCCATGAAATCGTAGAACTCGTTGACCCAGGGGCTGCCACGCATCGAGTCGCCGCTGGAGTGTCCCGGCGTATGCCAGGCGTCCTTCGCTGCCAGCACATACGCTTTCAGCGCGTCGTAGAACGGCGTGCGCGCGCGTTCGGCGATCTGCGCGTTGAGGATGCGGTACATGCCGCGGTAATCGCGCTCCTCGCGGTAGAAGTAACCGTCGACCGCCTCCGCGAACAGCACGTCGACGACCTGGTCCTCCTTTTCCTTCTCGATCAGGATGTAGATGTCCAGTTCCGGCCGCAGTGACGTGATGCGCTGGACCAGCTTGAGTGCCGACACCTGCAGGTTCCGCGGGGACTCCTTGTCGCCATTGCGGCGTTTGCGCGTGTCCTGCACCGCGTACAGCTTGTCGTCGACGATCGCTATCTGTACGTCGCCATCGCGCTCGATCAGCGCCAGCCCTTCCTTGGCCGTCAGCGCGCCGATGAACGTGATGCCGAACGGATTGTCGAGCGAGCGCGCCGCCGCGTTCAGTCCCTTCAGCAATTCACGCAGGATCAGCGGCTCGTCATTGATGACGAGCACCTTGGACACGGGCTTGGACATTGCGGTCGGACGCTGGGGCGCGCGGGGCGGGTGAAGGGGCGCTTTATGCGGCAATTGAACCGCATTTGCAAGCGAGCGTAGTGCGGAACAGTCGCCGGAAAGCGAGTAAGCGGAAGCCTCGTCGAGAAAATGCGGTCGGTCGGACAACAGCGCACGGATAAAATCGATTCTTTGATCCGACGGCGCGGCTCGTGGCCGTGCTTGCCCGGAGCCCGATCGTGTCCAACCCGGCCAACCCCGCGTCCAAGCCTCGTGAGTTCTTCATCCACGGCGTGACAGCGGCCGGGCGGCCGTTCCGGCCCAGCGATTGGGCCGAGCGCCTGTGTGGCGTCATGTCGTGCTACCGGCCGGGCGGGATCGCCAGCGGACGCGATGCGCACATCGGCTACTCGCCGTACGTCCGCCCGACGATCATCGGCGGAGTCAAGTGCGTGGTCGTCGACGAGCGACTGCGCGAGCTTGAGCGCATGGCGTTCGACTTCGTGATGAATTTCGCCCGCGACAACGACCTGCCGGTCTATGAGGGCTGTTCGATGCCGGAGTCGAGGTGACCCGGCGAGCGCGGAAGGAGCGGCCCTAGGCCCTGCACGCCGGACCGGGAGTCCGGCAGGGCGACGGCGCCTTCAATTGATCGAGGACGCCGATGGCCTGAAGAGACTCAGGCCATCGCCTTGATGGCTGCCGACAGGCGGCTCTTGTTGCGCGCGGCGGTGTTCTTGTGAACGACCTTCT
Source organism: uncultured beta proteobacterium (assembly GCA_963766365.1). Lineage (GTDB taxonomy): Bacteria > Pseudomonadota > Gammaproteobacteria > Burkholderiales > Burkholderiaceae_F > JALORV01. Next base: position 62,311 of record CAVXZK010000002.1, on the reverse strand, counting down.
TGTCGGCGATCGAATCGATGACGCTCGTGGCCTTGCTGAGCACCTCCATCGCCGCCTTCTTGTCGCCCGCTTCGATGGCCTTGCGCACCGACTTCACCGCGGTGCGGACGCGCGAGCGCTGAGACGCATTCTGGGCATTGCGCGCGGTCGACTGACGAGCGCGCTTGCGAGCCTGTTTGGTGTTCGCCATCTTCGTTTCCTGAATTGGTCCGTGGTCCAGAACGCCTGGCGCGCGAGGCGCGGCGTGGAAAAGCCCTAAACTATATCAAATCAACCGTTTACCGACAATTCGCCCGACGGCCGGAAGCACGACCGCAGCCCGGGCGTCCGCCTCTGCCGCTTCCCCACGCCCACCCGCAGTGAACCTCTTTCGCTCCCTCGCGACGGTCAGCAGCTTCACACTGCTTTCGCGTATCACCGGACTCGTCCGCGACATGCTCATTTCGCGGCTGTTCGGCGCCAGTGCCGAGACGGATGCGTTCAACGTCGCGTTCCGGCTCCCCAACCTGCTGCGCCGACTCTTCGGGGAGGGTGCGTTCCAGCAGGCCTTCGTGCCGATGCTGGCAGACGTCAGGGCGCGCGGCGATGAGGCGACCACGGTCTCGTTTGCCGGGCACGTGGCGAGTGCGCTGTTCTGGGCGCTGCTGCTCGTCTCTGCGGCCGGGGTGATCGCGGCGCCGGTGTTGGTGTGGCTGATCGCTTCAGGCCTGGCGCGGGATCCCGCCGCCTTTGAACTCGCGAGCGTGATGACCCGCTGGATGTTTCCCTACATCCTGTTCATGTCGCTGGTGGCGCTTGCCGCGGGGGTGCTCAACACCTACCGGCGCTTCGCCGTACCGGCTTTCACGCCGGTGCTGCTGAATCTCTCTTTCATAGCCTGTGCACTGTGGCTTGCGCCGCGACTCGAGCATCCGATCATGGCGCTAGCGTTCGCGGTGCTGATCGGCGGCATGCTGCAGCTCGGACTGCAGTGGGCAGCTTTGCAGCGTGCCGGCCTGCGAGTGCGCATCGGCAGTCCCCGCGCAGCATTCGCGGATCCCGATGTGCGGCGTGTGGTGAGCCTGATGGTGCCGGTCGTGTTTTCCGTGTCCGTGGCGCAGCTGAGCATCATCATCAACACCAACATCGCTTCGCACCTGACGACCGGCAGCGTGACGTGGCTGGCGTTCGCCGATCGGCTGATGGAGTTCCCGACGGCTCTGCTCGGTGTGGCGCTCGGCACGGTATTGCTGCCGAGTCTTTCGGCCGCCTTCGCCGAGCAGCGATTGCAGGACTACTCGCGCTTGCTGGACTGGGGACTGCGGCTCATCTTCCTGCTTGCGCTTCCAGCGGCGATCGGTCTCGGCCTGCTTGCCGATGGCATCGTCTCCGTGCTGTTCCAGGGTCGCGAGTTCTCGGCCACCGACGTCCATCAGACCGCCGTGGCCGTCATCGGTTACGCCGTGGGCCTGTTCGGCCTGATCGCGGTGAAGATCCTGGCGCCAGGCTTCTATGCGCAGAAGGATATCCGGACCCCGGTCAAGATCGCGATCGCCGTGCTGGTGGCGACTCAGCTGGCCAACCTGGTGCTGGTGCCGCTCTTCGCACACGCCGGGCTGGCGCTGTCGGTCAGCCTGGGTGCCTGCGCCAACGCCCTGGCGCTTTTCATTGGCCTGAGGCGGCGCGGCGTCTATGCGCCGCGCGCCGGGTGGCCCGGATTTCTCGTCCGAGTGGCCGTCGCGGGGGTCTCCCTCGGCGTCGTGCTCTGGTTCGTGGAGCAGCAGATCGACTGGACCGGGCTGCAGTCCTCGCCCTGGTTACGCGCCGGCCTGCTGGGCGCGGTGATTTCAGGATCGGCCGCCGTTTACTTTGCGGCGCTTCTTGTGCTCGGCTTCCGCCCGCGCGACTTCCTGCAGGAGCGGCAGGCCTGAATGAAAACGCCGCCTGGAGGCGGCGTCATTCGAGCGCAGGATGCGGTCTAAAGGTCCGCCTGGTCGGCCTGCTTCAGCATCGTGCCGGCATCGCTCACTTCGAACTTGCCCGGGCCCTCGACGTTCAGCGTCTTGACGACGCCGTCGTCAACCAGCATCGAGAAGCGATGGCAGCGAATGCCCATGCCGCGCGCAGTCAGGTCGAGCTCAAGCCCGAGCTTCTTCGTGTAGTCGGCCGAGCCGTCGGCCATCATGCGCACCTTGCCGGTGGCCTTCTGGTCGCGGCCCCAGGCGCCCATGACGAAGGCGTCATTCACGGATATGCACCAGATCTCATCGACGCCCTTGGTCTTCAGCTGGTCGTACATCGCGACGTAGCCGGGCACGTGCTTGGCCGAACAGGTCGGCGTGTAGGCGCCGGGCAGTCCGAAGACCGCGATCTTCTTGCCTTTCAACAGATCGGCAACCTTGAACGTATTGGGTCCGAGGGAGCAGCCCTCGCTTTCGACTTCTATGAATTCCTGCAGCTCGCCGTCCGGAAGCTTGTCACCGATTTTGATCGTCATGGCACATGGTCCCGTGGTTCGTGAAAAATCCCAGTCTATCAATCCGGCGTGCTCAGTCGCCCAGCGCGACGCCTTCACGACGCGGATCCGCTCCGCCGGCCCAGACGAGGCGACCGTCGGGCAGGCGTGCACGCACGATGCCCTGTAATCCGCTCGCCATGTCGATCTCGCGGATGTCATGGCCGCGTGCCTTCAGGGCTTCGACGGTTGCCGGGCTGATCCGCCCCTGTTCCAGTTCGGTCGGCCCGTTGCGGGAGCCGAAGTTCGGCAGTGATATTGCCTGCTGGATGTCGAGGTTCCAGTCCAGTATGCCGACCAGCGTCTTGGTCACGTAACCGATGATCTGTGAGCCCCCGGGTGAACCCAGCGCCGCCACGAGCGCACCGGTCTGACGATCGAACACCAGCGTCGGCGCCATTGAACTGCGCGGCCGCTTGCCCGGCTGCACGCGGTTTGCGATCGGTCGGCCGTTGGCCTCCGGCGCGAACGAGAAGTCGGTCAGCTGGTTGTTCAGCAGGAAGCCCCGCACCATCACGCGCGCGCCGAATACGTCCTCGATCGTCGTCGTCATCGATGCTGCGTTGCCATCGCCGTCCACCACCGAGATGTGCGAGGTGGCTGCCTTCGGTGGCGTCGGATCGGGTGCCAGTGCGACAGTGGTGCCCGGCGGCACCCCGGACTGGGCGGTGCCCATGCTGCGTGGACCAATCAGCTGCGCACGCTGCTTCAGGTACCCCGGGTCGAGCAGCCCGATGACGTTGACCCGCACGAAGTCGCTGTCGGCGACATAGAGCGCGCGGTCGGCGAATGCAAGGCGTCCCGCTTCGGAAAACAGGTGAATCGCCTCTGCCCTTGGTTCGAGCATTGACGCTTGGTCGGGCGCGAACACCGCGATGTTGCGATAAGTGAACATGCCCAGCATCTGTGCGACCGCGATGCCGCCCGACGACGGCGGCGGCATGCCGCAGACACGCCAGTTCTTGTAGTCGACGCAGATCGGCTCACGCGGCTTGACGCGGTAGGCGCTGAAGTCCGCCAGCGCGAGGCGTCCCGCGTTCCTGTGGGACTGGACCGCCTGGACGATATCGGCGGCAATCGGGCCCGAGTAAAAGGCGTCGGCGCCGCCCGACGCGATGGCGCGCAGCGTTTTGGCGAGTTCCGCGTTCTGCAGCATCGTGCCGACCGCCTTCGGCGTGCCATCGGCGGTGTAGAAATGCGCGGCCGCTGCACGGTCGAGCTTTAGGTACTTCTCGCCTGCCAGTTGCTGGTGCAGGCGCGCTGACATCGGGAAGCCTTCCTCGGACAAGCGGATCGCCGGCTGGAACAGGCGCGCCCATGGCATCTTGCCGTACCGGCGGTGCGCAGCCTCGAGCAGCCGGAGCGCGCCCGGCGTGCCGACCGCGCGTCCGCCGACCACGGCGTCATAAAACGGCATCGGTCTGCCTTCGGCCGTGAGGAACAGGCGCTCGTCCGCCGCCATCGGCGCCGTCTCGCGGCCGTCCAGTGCCACGACCCGCGTGCCATCCCAATGCATCAGGAAGGCCCCGCCGCCGAGTCCCGAGCTTTGCGGCTCGACCAGCGCCAGCACCAGCTGGATCGAAATCGCGGCGTCGACCGCGCTGCCGCCGGCGCGGAGGATGTCGAGTCCGGCTTGGGTCGCGAGCGGATTGGCGGAAGCCGCCATGTGCCGCTGCGCGGTGACGGTGGCAAGGCCCGCGCGGAACGCCGATGAGGGCTCCGGTTGCGAGGGGCGGTCCGGCGGCGTCGCGCATGCCGCCAGCAGGCATGCGACCAGAACGGCGGAAAACCGCGGCCGATGCATCATCCGTGGCCCCCGTGCCGCGCGGCCTTACTTCGGCTGCAAGCGGATCGCGCCGTCGAGGCGGATTGTCTCGCCGTTCAGCATCATGTTCTCGACGATGTGGCGGACCATCGCCGCATATTCCTCCGGCTTGCCGAGCCGTGACGGAAACGGCACCTGCTTGCCGAGCGAATCCTGCACCTCCTGCGGCATGCCAAGCAGCATCGGCGTCGCAAAGAGGCCGGGCGCGATTGTCACGCAGCGGATCCCGCTGCGGGAAAGATCGCGGGCGATCGGCAGCGTCATGCCGACAACACCGCCTTTGGAGGCGGAATACGCGGCCTGGCCGATCTGTCCGTCGAACGCAGCGACGGACGCAGTATTGACGATGACACCACGTTCGCCCTCGGCGGTGGACTCCTGCTTCGCCATTGCGTCGGCCGCGAGCCGGATCATGTTGAACGTGCCGACAAGGTTGATGTTGATGACCCGCGCAAACGAGGCGAGTGCATGCGGGCCTTCCTTGCCGACCACCTTCTCGCCGATCGCAATGCCGGCGCAGTTGATTAATCCGCGCAGCGGGCCCATCGCCAGGGCCGCGGCGACCGCGGCCTGACCGTCGGCTTCACTTGCCACATCGCATTTCACGAAACGTGCGCTGCCCAGTTCGCGCGCGAGCGCTTCGCCGCGGTCAGCCTGCACATCCGCGATGACGACCTTGCCCCCGCCTGCAGCCAGCATTCTTGTCGTCGCACCGCCGAGTCCGGACGCGCCGCCTGTCACGATGAAGACGTTGTTGCTGATCTGCATGAGGACCTCCCAGAGCCAGGTGAATCGAGCCGGGGAAGTGTAGAGGACCGTACCGACGCGGCCGGCCGTGCGACGCGACTAATGGAAACTGCAGCGGGCGTACAGCCAGAGGGTGCCGTTGGCGTCGCCGTCCGGGCTGAGCCGGGCCCGGGCCCGCACCATCGGCAGCAGGCACTGTTCCGCCGGCACGCCGGCCGCATTCATCCATCCCTTCATCGCTTCGGACGGTACGCCGACGACGACCTTCGGCCGCGTATACCTGCCGTCGAAAGTCGCGCGCGGCCCCTCCACCTGTACGGCGCCGCCGAGCCAGCTGTAGTCGCGAAACCGCGGCGCCGATACGGCGAGCTGCGGCGCGCTGCGCGCCGGGGCCAGTGTGCCTACGGTCGGATCGGCGGCGCGTACCGGGTACGGACGCAGCACCGAATCCGGAACCGCCTCGACGCGCATCTGCGCGGTGGCCGGCGTCGACGTTCCCAGGTTGCCCGCTGTGAGCAGGCACAGGAACAAAGAGCGTGGCAAGCCGGGGGAAATCTGGCGCATCGGATCACCGGGAACGTGCGGAAAGTCGCGCACCGGCGAGACTGACTCTGCCGCAATGCCGAGTTTCGTGACAAGAATCCAATCGGATGACTACAGTCACGGCCGGGATCGCAGATCCGATCCGCTGCGGCGGAGTCCAATTGCAGGCAAGGGGGATGGCAATGAAGCGCGGGCGAGAATTGCTGCAGGGGCTCAAGAGTTTTGAAAAAGGCAAGATCGTCACGGCGCGCGAAGCGGTACAGCTGATCCACGACGGCGACACGCTTGCGACGAGCGGCTTCGTCGGCATCGGGTTTCCCGAGAACATCGCGGTCGCACTCGAGCAACGATTCATCGAATCCAGTGAGAAGGATCCCGACGGTGTTGGCCGTCCCGAGGGGCTGACCCTGGTCTACGCCGCCGGGCAAGGCGACGGCAAGGAACGCGGACTGAACCATCTCGGCCACGAAGGCCTGGTCCGCCGCGTGATCGGCGGCCACTGGGGGCTGGTGCCGAAGCTGCAGGCACTGGCGGTCGCCAACCGCATCGAGGCCTACAACCTGCCGCAGGGCGTCATCACTCACCTGTTCCGGGACATCGCCGCGCACAAGCCCGGGCACCTCTCGCGCATCGGCCTCGACACCTTCGTCGACCCGCGCCATGGCGGTGGCAAGATCAACGAGCGCACGACCGAAGACATCGTCGAGCTGATGACAGTGGGTGGCGAGCAGTACCTGTTTTACAAGGCGTTCCCGATCCACGTCGGCGTCGTGCGCGGCACGACGGCGGACCCGGACGGCAACATCACGATGGAACGCGAAGCGCTGACGCTGGAAGCGCTGGCAATCGCGATGGCGGCACGCAACTCCGGCGGTATCGTGATTGTGCAGGTCGAGCGTATCGCTGAACGCGGGTCGCTCAATCCGCGGCAGGTGAAGATCCCCGGCGTGCTCGTCGACTGCGTCGTCGTCGCGGAAAAGCCCGAGTACCACATGCAGACGTTCGTCGAGCAGTACAACGCGGGTTTCGCCGGCGAGATCCGGGTGCCGGTGAGTTCGCTGGCGCCGATGCCGATGAGCGAGCGCAAGATCATCGCGCGTCGCGCCGCGCTCGAGTTGCAGGCTAACAGCGTCGTCAACCTCGGAATTGGCATGCCGGAGGGGGTGGCGGCAGTGGCGACCGAGGAGAAAGTGATCGACCTGCTCACGCTGACGGCAGAACCGGGTGTCGTCGGCGGCATCCCCGCGTCGGGCCTGAACTTCGGTGCCGCGGTCAATACGCAGGCGATCATCGACCAGCCCTACCAGTTCGACTTCTACGACGGCGGAGGCCTGGACCTCGCCTTCCTCGGACTCGCGCAGGCCGACAGTGAAGGTAACCTCAATGTCAGCAAGTTCGGGCCGCGCCTGGCCGGTGCAGGGGGCTTCATCAATATTTCCCAGTCGGCCAAGCGCGTCGTGTTCGTTGGAACCTTCTGCGCCGGCGACCTCCAGGTCCACCTCGAGGATGGCAAGCTGCGGTTGCTGAACGACATCGGGCCCAGGAAATTCGTCAGGCAAGTGGAACACCGTACGTTTTCCGGCAGCGAGGCGCGCCGCCGTGGTCAGCCGGCGCTCTACATCACCGAACGTTGCGTCTTCCGGCTGGGGGAACACGGCCTCGAACTCATCGAGGTCGCGCCCGGCATCGATATCGAGCGCGACATCCTGGCGCGCATGGAGTTCAAGCCGCTGGTACCGCGCGACCCGGTGCTGATGGATGCGGCGATCTTCGCGGGCGAGCCGATGAATCTGCGCGAACGGATGCTGGCGATCCCGCTGGAACAGCGCCTGTCGTACGACGAGGAGCACAACGTGCTGTTCCTCAATTTCGAGCGCATGGCGATACGCACGTCAGCCGACGTGGCGGCCGTTTATTCGGAGATCAAGCGCCGGCTGGACGAGATCGGTCACAAGGTCTATGGCATCGTCAACTACGATCATTTCGACCTGGCGCCGGAGGTGGCACAGGAATACGCCGATATGGTGCACCAGCTCGTTGACAACTATTACTTCGGCGTCAGCCGGTACACGACTTCCGGATTCCTGCGCGCGAAGCTCGGCAAGGCTCTGAGCAAGCGCGGCGTTTCACCGCACATCTACGAATCAGCCGCCGAAGCGCTGCAGCACGTGCGCGACCTCTAGGTGGCGAGCGCGCGCTGCATGATGACGACGTCGATCCAGCGGTCGAACTTGCGACCCACTGCCGTCATCGTGCCGACGTGTTCGAAGCCGCAGGCGCGGTGAACGCCGATCGAGGCGGCGTTGTCCGAGTCGCCGATGACGGCCAGCATCTGCCGCAGGCCGAGCTTGCTGCTGCGGACGACCAGTTCGTTCAGCAGCGCCTTGCCGGCTCCATGGCCCATGGCATACGGTGCCACGTAGATCGAGTCCTCGACGGTGTAGCGGTAGGCCGCGCGGGTACGGAAGTGATTGGCATAGGCATAGCCGAACACTTCACTGCCGTCGGTCGCGACCAGATACGGAAAGCCGGCGCCGGTGATCTGCGCCATACGCGCCTGCATCTCGTGCGCATCCGGCGGTTCCGTCTCGAAGGTCCCGAGCCCGTGCATCACGTGGTGGGCGTAGATCGACTGGATTGCCGGAATGTCCTCGGCGCGGGCGTCACGCAGATGCATCGGAGGCTCCCAGAAAAAAGGGCGGCCCAGCGTGTGCTGACCGCCCTGAAGCGATGCGGTGGTCCTGCTTCAGTGCAGCGAGATCTCGACGCGGCGAGCTTCGCGCGGATCTGCCCCGCCCATGGTCACCATCGGCTTGCTGAGCTCGATCGACTCCGGGCGCACGCCGGCGGTCGCCAGCAGGTCACGCACGGCGAACGCCCGCTGCTTGGCCAGCTCGGCATTCGCGGCAGCGTCACCGCTGGCATCGTGGTAGCCGGAGACGACCCACTTGCCGCCCTTGTCCTTGGCTGTCGTCAGTAGTGGTGTCAGCTGGGTCAGGGCGTCCGCCGGAAGCTCCGCCTTGCCGAGCTCGAAGTACAGCTTGACCATCGCGAGGTCCGCCGTTGCGGCGCTGGAGGCCGCTGGTACAGCCGCAATCGGCAAGGCGGCGGCTGCATCGGCCGGCTTCTTCCCCAGTTGACCGATCGCGGTACCGGCGGCGATGCCGATCGTGAAGATCGACACCGCGATGGCAAGGGCGATGGCAAGGAACAGCGCGTAGCCGGTTTCGCGATCTTCTTCGTCGAACATGCGGTTTCCTTTAACGCAGGATGATGTCAACGCGGCGTGCGTCGGCGTCGCTGCCCTGGCCGACGATAACGTCGGTGGGCTTGACCAGCGCTATGCGTTCGGAGGCGATGCCGTCGGCGACCAGTGCATCACGCACTATCGTCGCGCGCGCCTTGGCAAGTTCAAGGTTCTTCGTGGCATCACCGGTGGGATCCGCGTAGCCTGAGAGTTCCACCTTCGCGTCTGGGTTCGCCTTCAGCGCCCTGGCATAGCCGTCAAGGATGCGCTTGCCGGACACCGCGATGTCGTCGGAGCCGGTGTTGAAGTGCACGCGGTTAGGCACGCCGACCACGACCACGATCGGTACGGCGACCGCGGCGATTTCCACCACGACCGGCGCGGCCGGAGCCGCAGCCGCCGGCGCGGGCTTGCCACCATGAATCGCGGCGATGATCGGCACGATCAGCAGCGCGACGATGTTGATGATCTTTATCAGCGGGTTGACCGCCGGGCCGGCGGTGTCCTTGTAGGGGTCGCCGACGGTGTCACCGGTGACGGCCGCCTTGTGCGCGTCGGAGCCCTTGCCGCCGTGGTGGCCTTCCTCGATGTACTTCTTGGCGTTGTCCCACGCGCCGCCGCCCGTCGTCATCGAGATTGCAACGAAGAGACCCGTGACGATCGTCCCCATCAGCACGCCGCCGAGCGCCGCGGGTCCAAGGATGACGCCGACGACGATCGGCACCAGCACCGGCAGGAGCGACGGGATCATCATTTCCTTGATCGCCGACGTCGTCAGCATGTCGACCGCGCGGCTGTAGTCGGGCTTGGCCTTGTACTCCATGATGCCGGGGATCTCGCGGAACTGGCGACGCACCTCCTCGACCACCGAGCCGGCCGCGCGGCCCACCGCTTCCATCGCCATCGCGCCGAAGAGGAACGGGATCAGGCCGCCGATGAACAGACCAATGATCACCATGTGGTTCGACAAGTCGAACGTGACCTTCATTCCGGCCTGCTCAAGGCCGCCGGTGTAGTCGGCAAACAGCACCAGCGCGGCCAGGGCCGCAGAGCCGATCGCGTAGCCCTTGGTCACCGCCTTGGTCGTGTTGCCAACGGCGTCCAGCGGGTCGGTAATGGCCCGCACTTCCTTCGGCATGTCCGCCATTTCGGCGATGCCACCGGCGTTGTCGGTGATCGGGCCGTAGGCGTCGAGCGCGACGATGATGCCGGTCATCGACAACATGGATGTCGCTGCGACCGCAATGCCGTAGAGGCCCGCCAGCCAGAAGGAGGCGAGGATGGCCGCGCAGATCGCGATCACGGGCCAGGCGCAGGCCTTCATCGACACCGCGATGCCGGCGATGATGTTGGTCGCGTGACCGGTCGTCGACGCCTGCGCCACGTACTTGACCGGCTTGAACTGCGTACCGGTGTAGTACTCGGTGATGTAGACCAGCGCCGCGGTCAGCACCAGGCCGACGACCGCGGCCAGGTAGAGGTTCATCACGGTGACGCCGGCGCCGGCGACCACTGGGCCGAGGATCCAGCTCGTGACCGGCCAGAACAGCACCAGCGAGATCACGGCGGCGACGATCAGGCCGCGGTACAGCGCATTCATGATCTTGCCGCCGTCGCGCGCCTTGACGAAGAAGCAGCCGACGATCGATGACAGGATCGACACACCCGAGATCACCAGCGGATAGATGATGCCGGCATCCGAGCCTTTGAAAACCAGGCCGCCGATCAGCATCGTCGCGATCACTGTCACGGCAAAGGTCTCGAACAGGTCCGCGGCCATGCCGGCACAGTCGCCGACGTTGTCGCCGACGTTGTCGGCGATGACCGCCGGATTGCGCGGATCATCTTCCGGGATACCGGCTTCCACCTTGCCGACCAGGTCGGCGCCGACGTCGGCGCCCTTGGTGAAGATGCCACCGCCAAGTCGCGCAAAGATCGAGATCAGCGATGCTCCGAAGGCGAACCCGATCATCGGATGCAGCAGGTCGCGTGTCGTCGAGCTGGCGTGCGTTTTCGTCAGAATCCAGTAGAAACCGGCTACACCGATCAGCCCCAGACCGACCACCAGCAGGCCAGTAATGGCGCCGCCGCGGAAGGCGATGTTGAGCGCCGGGTTCAGGCCCTGCGTCGCGGCCTGTGCCGTGCGCACGTTCGAACGCACGGACACATTCATGCCGACGTAGCCCGCGAGCCCCGAGAGCACCGCGCCGAGCACGAAGCCGATGGCGGTCCACAGGCCGAGCTGCGGCACGACGGCGATGATGATCGCAAGCACCACGCCGACGATCGCGATCGTGCGGTACTGGCGGTTCAGGTAGGCCTGCGCGCCCGTTTGCACCGCGGCGGCAATCTCCTGCATCCGCGCGTTGCCCGCCGGCTGCTTCAGGATCCAGGTGATCGACCAGCCGCCGAACGCCACGGCCGCAAGGCCGCAGAGCAGGGCGAGTCCCAATCCAGACATGACGTTCTCCTTATCGAAATTGCGGAACTGAAAACAGCGAAAACTAGGATGCCAGCGCGTCGAACGCGCGATTCCGGATCTCGTCCACCGGACCGACGCCCGAGATCTTGCGGTACTTCGGTGCGCGGGCTTCGCCGGTGGCGGCCCATCGCGTGTAGTAATCGACCAGTGCGCGGGTCTGCGCGTGGTAGACCTCGAGGCGTTTGCGCACCGTGTCCTCGCGGTCGTCGTCGCGCAGGATCAGCGGCTCGCCGGTGAGGTCGTCCTTGCCCGCAACCTTCGGCGGATTGAAACGTACGTGGTAGGTGCGGCCACTGGCCACGTGCACGCGGCGCCCGCTCATGCGATCGATGATGTCGCCGTCCGGCACGTCGATTTCGAGCACGTAGTCGAGGGCGACCCCGGCGTGCTTCATCGCGTCGGCCTGCGGAATCGTGCGCGGGAAACCGTCGAACAGGTAGCCGTTGGCGGTGTCCGGCTTCCGGAGCCGGTCCGTGACGAGACGGATGATGATGTCATCCGAGACCAGTCCGCCGGCGTCCATCACTTTCTTGGCTGCCAGGCCGAGTGCCGTGCCCGCCTTGACGGCGGCGCGCAGCATGTCGCCCGTGGAGATCTGCGGGATGCCGAAGCGTTCCTTGATGAAGGCGGCCTGCGTGCCTTTGCCCGCTCCAGGCGGTCCCAGCAGTATCAGTCGCATCCCCGTCCTCTGCTCGCTCGGCGCCGTGTCGTGTGCCGACGGCCGCAGTTATAGGGCGTCCGGAAGCGTTGCCCGGCGCCAAAACCGCAGGATTCTACCCGGATCGAGCGGCGCGCCGGCGACGCGCAGCAGCGGCTTCGGCTGACCGGGGTCCGGAAGACATCGAGGAACGGAGCTCGGGCTCCGCTCGACTGTGGACCAGGCGGGTGTCAGTCGATCGTCGTGCTCGAGGGGTTCAGCGCGTTGTCCGGCCGGTGCACGACGGTGACGTTGCTGCGCATCGCCCACGGGATCATCTGGCGATGCAGCGGCACGTGGTGAACCTGGGCGTTGTGCTCGGCGAGCGCCTCGCGGATCATCACTCGCCGCGATTCCTGGTCCGATTCGACCGCCGCGGAGTCGATCAACGCATCGAGCTTCGGGTTGACATAGCGGCCATAGTTGAACGAGCCGTTGCCGGTCTTCGGATCCGGCGAGCGCAACACCGGCGACAGGATCACCTGAGCGTCAGTGATCGCGCCGCCCCAGCCCAGCATGTAGAAGCTGGTGTCGAACTTCTCGAGCTTCGGGAAATACGTTGCACGCGGCATCGCGGTGACCTTGGTCTGGATGCCGATCCGCGCCAGCATTGCCGCCACTGCGATGCAGATCTCTTCGTCGTTCACATAGCGGTTGTTCGGGCAGTCGAGGGTGACATCGAAGCCATTCGGATAGCCGGCATCCGTCAGCAGCTGTCTCGCCCGGCTCGGGTCGTAGGGCAGGCGCTTCTCCGCTTCGGGATTCGAGGCAAGGATCGAAGGCGTTATGCCGCCAGTTGGCTGCGCCGATCCGCGCATGATGCGCGAGCGGATGGCCTCGACATCGATCGCCTGGTAGACAGCCTGACGCACGCGCACGTCCTTGAACGGATTCTTCCCCTTGACGCTGGAATACAGCAGTTCGTCGCGGTTCTGATCGAAACCGAAGAAGACGACGCGGTTCTCCTGGCCGCGCACCACCTTGGTTCCCTTGTTGTCCTCGATGCGCTTCAGGTCCTGCGGTGGCGGGTCGAGCACGAAGTCGACTTGGCCCGACAGCAGCGCGGCGGTGCGGGTCGCGTCGGCGCTGACCTGCGTGTAGACGACTTCGGTCACATTGCCCGGCGCGCGTCCGTCCTTGATGCCCCACCAGCTCGGGTTGCGCTTCAGCACGGTGCGGATTCCGGGCTCGCGCGACACAAGGATGAATGCCCCGGTGCCGTTGGCGTTGCGTGACGCGAACGTCTCCTCCTTGCCCTTGAAGTCGAGCGGGCGCTCGACCTTGTTCTTCGTCGCCCACGCCTTGCTCATGATGTAGATCGTGGTTGCATGCTCGAGCGTGATCGGATTCGGCCGCTCCTGCACGAACTCGACGGTGTAGTCGTCGATCTTGCGTGGCTTGCCGACGGGAATCGCGTACTGCCGCAACTGCGAGTTCGGGTGGCTGGCACGCTCGTAGGAAAACACGATGTCGTCGGCAGTGAACGGTGTTCCGTCGTGGAACTTGACGCCCTGGCGCAAGGTGAAGCGCCAGGTCACCGGATTGACTTGTTGCCAGCCGGTAGCCAGCCCGGGTACGAGCTTCAGCGTGTCGTCACGCATCACCAGCGTGTCGTGGACGGCCGCCGCGAACTGGTTGGTCAGGCCTTCGTTCTGTGAATAGGGATCCGCGGTCTGCGGATCACCCTGCGATGCCCAGCGCAGCGTCTTGGCGTTCAGGCCTGCGACGGCGAACACGGCCAGCAGCAAGCCCGTGAGGATTCGCTTCATGAAACGGCACCCTTGGAGGCTAGGTCGAGGCGCGCAGTCTATCGCTGGGCACGAAGCAAGGCACGGACCGCTTCGAGGTCGGCCGGGGTGTCGACGCCCGGTGGCAGGGCGCCCGTCAGGTTGATGACGGCAATGCGGAATCCGTGGGCCAGCGCGCGCAACTGCTCGAGCCGCTCCTGGGTCTCCAGCGCATCGGACTCCAGCTGCGGAAAACGCTGCAGGAAGCGAACCCGGTAGGCGTAGATCCCGACGTGGCGCCGTGCCGGCAGTTCCACGGGCATGGCGTCGCGGGAAGTCGCGAAGGCGTCGCGTGCCCAGGGGATCGGTGCACGCGAGAAGTACAGCGCGCGCCCTTCGCGGTCGGTCACCACCTTGACCACGTTCGGGTTGAAAAACTCGGCGGCATCGATGATCGGGTGCGCCGCAGTCGCGATATCGCAGTCCGCGTGCTGCTCCAGCGCGGCGGCCACAGTGTCGATGACTGCGGGTGGCAGCAGCGGCTCGTCTCCCTGTACGTTGACGACGATCTGCTCTTCGGCCAGCCCGAGCACCGCGGCAGCCTCCGCCAACCGATCGGTGCCGGTTTCATGGGTGGGCGACGTCAGGACGGCGTCGATCCCGTGTGAACTGCACGCCGCAACGACTTCGGCATCGTCGGCGGCGACGACCACCCGCTCTGCATGACTCGCCAGAGCGCGCTGCGCCACGCGCACGACCATCGGCGCACCGCCAAGGTCGGCGAGCGGCTTGCGCGGCAGACGTGTCGACGCCAGCCGCGAAGGGACGATGACGATGAAACTCACGAGACGCGCCGGGACGGACTAGCGACCGAGTTCTTCGGCGTCGACCTTGCGTGCTTCGGACTCCAGCATCACCGGGATGCCGTCGCGGATCGGATAGGCGAGCGCGTCGGCCTTGCAGACCAGTTCCTGCCCGCTCTTGTCGTACTCGAGCGATCCCTTGCAGATCGGGCAGACCAGGATGTCAAGCAGCCGGTGATCCATTCGGGTTCTTTCGCAGAAGGTTGAGGCGGGCAACCAGCAGGTCGATGAGTTTCGGGTCGACGCGTGCCTGCAGCGGCACCACCCAGATGCGCTGGTCCTTGCGGAGCGCATCGGCAAGACGGCATTTTACGGCGTCCTTTTCGGTGACCAGCAGGAGATCCGCGTGCCGGTCTGCAAAGGGATTGTCACGGTAGTCGAAGTGATCGGGCAGCGGCAGAGGCTCGATGCGCAGCCCTGCTGCGCTCAGCATGTCGAAAAACCGCTGGGGAACGCCGATGCCTGCGGCCGCCGTGATCGAAATCCGCGTGGTTTGCTGGCGCTGCACGATTTCGGCAAGCGCAACCCTCTGCGAGCGGTCGCCAAGGCGATACGCATGCTCAGCGAGGCCCGACTGCATGCTGAAGCAGGGGACAGCGCTGGCCGGTGAGTGCGCCGCGCCATGCAGCACGATCGCGTCGACCTCGGCAAGTCGGGCCGGCAGCTCGCGCAGCGGCCCCGCCGGGAGCACCCAGCCGTTGCCGAGCATCCGCTCGTCGATCAGCGCGATCTCGACGTCGCGTCTCAGGGCGAGGTGCTGTAATCCGTCGTCGGCGATCACCACATCGCACGACGGATGGTTCGCCAGAAGCAAGGCTGCGGCCCGCGCGCGTTGCGCTCCCACCGCCACCGGCACACCCGTGGCAGCCGCGATCAACAACGGCTCGTCTCCCACGTCGGTCGCGGAGTCGGTCGAGGCAACCAGCCGCGCGTCGCTTCCCGTACCGCCATAGCCGCGCGAGACGACTCCTGGCTTGAAGCCGCGCTGGATCAGCGCGCGTACGAGCTCGATCGTGAGCGGAGTCTTGCCCGTGCCGCCGACGTAGAGATTGCCGATCACCACCACGGGAGCCGCGACGCGCGTGGACTGGATGAGGCCGATCGCATAGGCGCGTCGTCGCAGGCCGGTGACGGCCGCATAGAGCAGAGCCAGCGGCGACAGCAGCCAGGCGAGCGGGCCGCGCCGTCGCCAGGTCGAAGTCAGCAGCGAAGCGAGGCGGGCGTTGGCAGTCACCGCGGGATCAGCGGCGACTGGAGGCTCGCTGGGTTGCAAAACTGATGCGGACGATGCCCGCCAGGCGCGAAGCTTCCATTACGCTGATGACCGACTGGTGCGGTGCCTGCGCGTCTGCATTGATCACCAGCAGCACATCCTCGCGACCCTGCGCGGCCCGCGTGAGTGCGTCCGCCAGGGCTGCGGAATCGGGCAGCACGGCCTTGTCGAGTGCGTATCGGCCGTCCGCCGTGACTGCCACGTTGATGATGTTGGGCGGCGTCGCCGGTGTTGTGGCGTCGGCTGAAGGCAGCTGGATCTTCAGTTCCGCAAACCGTGAGTAGGTGGTGCTGACCGCCAGGAAGATCAGCACGATCAGCAGGACATCGATGAGCGGAATCAGGTTGACTTCCGGCTCTTCTTCGTACGGGCGCCGGAAGCGCATCAGGTCCTCCGGTCGCTGTAGACGAGCTCCAGCAGGCGCTCCGCCTGCTCTTCCATGTCGACCAGATAGTCCTCGACGAGACGACGGAAGTAGCGGTGTGCCAGTACGGCCGGCACCGCGACGATGATGCCGAACGCGGTGCAGTACAGCGCCACCGAGATGCCGCGCGCGAGCTCCTGGGGACTCGAGCCGGCCTGCTGCGACGCGAAGATCTGAATCATTCCGACCACGGTGCCGAACAGTCCGAGCAGTGGCGCAATCGACCCGATCGATCCCAGCAGGGTGAGGTTCTTGGTCAGCCGGTTCGCGACGACGGCACCCGCCGCCTCGATCTGCTGGATCGCGCCTTCGCGCAGCACGCGGTCGTTGCGCAGTCCCGCGGCAAGCACTTTTCCGAGCGGCGAGTTCTGCTCGAGCTTGGACAGGACGTCAGAGGACACGGACTGTTTCTTCACCAGACCGGCCACATCGTTCAGCAGGTCGCTCGGTAAGATGCGCGGGCGACGCAGGGCGATGGTTCGCTCAATGATCAGTGCCAGCGCCAGGACGGACGCGAGGATCAGCGGCCAGACAGGCCAGCCCAGCTCGATGATGATGGCAAGCAACGGCGTTGACTCCGGTTGTGCGGCGCGAGAAGAGCGCGAAGCGTAGTGGGGTGAGAGGGTCGCCGCAAGTTTCCACAGTTCCTGTGGACAAGTATGTGAACAACTTTGTGAGACTTTCTCTAAACCCTTGTCGCAATGGCGTTTGCGTGGCATGCCCACCGATTGAGCACCTCGAAAATCTCATGGAAATCAAGCACTTGATCCCTATTGTCAGGGCTGCAGCTGCACTGAGACGCGGCGAGCCGCGATCTGGGGCGCTTTGTGGACAGCTTTTGGCCGGAAACCCGCATGGCGCTTGGGTTTGAAGGCTCCGATCCAGCAACGGCGCGGCCCGCGCTGACGGTTTCCGCGTTGAACCGCGCAGTTGCGGGACTGCTCGAACGCAGTTTCCCGCTGGCGCGCGTGCAGGGAGAGATCTGCAACCTGACGCGCGCCGCGAGTGGCCACTGGTACTTCGGGTTGAAGGACGACTCCGCGCAAGTGCGCTGCGTCATGTTCCGCGGACGCAACAGCCTGCTCGACTGGCAGCCGCGGGACGGCGACGACGTCGAGGTCAACGCGATCGTCTCGCTGTACGAAGCGCGGGGCGAATTTCAGCTCAACATCGAGTCGATGCGGCGCGCCGGGCTCGGCCGGCTGTACGAGGAGTTCCTGCGGCTCAAGCAGCGCCTTGCGGCCGAGGGACTGTTTGATCAACCGCGACGACCGTTGCCGCAGATGCCGCGACGTGTCGGTGTCGTGACGTCGTTGCAGGCTGCCGCGCTGCGCGACGTGCTCAGCGCATTGCAGCGGCGTGCCCCGTACCTGCAGGTCGTCGTCTATCCGGTGCCGGTGCAGGGCACAGGCGCGGGAGCACAGATCGCAGCGATGCTGGCACGTGTCTCTGCGCGCGCCGAGGTCGACGTCGTGCTTCTGGTCCGAGGTGGCGGGTCCATAGAGGACCTGTGGTCGTTCAACGAGGAAGCCGTCGCACGCGCGATCCGCGCCTCCGCGCTGCCGGTCGTGGTCGGTGTCGGCCACGAAAGCGACTTCACGATCGCCGATCTTGCTGCCGACGTACGCGCCCCCACACCGACGGCCGCGGCAGAACTGGTGGCACCGACGGCGCAGCGCCTGCGCGACGACCTCGCGTCGCAGCTGCGGCATCTGGCTCGTCAGCTGCAGGCGCGACTGCAGGCTGCCTCCCAGCGCATCGATTACGCACAGCGGCGGCTTGCGACGCCGCGCGCAGTCCTGGCGTCGCTCGAGGCACGCCTCGGCGGCCTGCAGTCCCGTGCCGTGACCGCCGCAGCGCGCTTTGCTGGGCGTTCGGCGTCGCGGCTTTCTTCGTTGCAGGCCCGCTGCCTGCAGGCGCGTCCGCAGCCGGAGATACAGGGTGTGCTTGCGTGTCGCAACCGGGTCATGGCGTTCGGGCGGTCGACTATCAGCGAACGCGAGCTGCGGCTGATGCCGCTGGTGGGTCGGCTGAACGCGCTCGATCCGACGGCGGTGCTCAGCCGGGGCTATGCGATGGCACTCGACGCTTCGGGGCGCGCGGTGACGAGTTCGAGCGCCCTCGCGACCGGTGACCGATTGCAGATCGTGCTGGCACGTGGCCGGGCCGGGGTGCGCGTCGAATCCATCGACGACAATGGCCCCGATTCGGGTGGGGGCGCGCACTGAACCGGCGACGATAGAATCCCCGTTTCCTCCTTGAACCACTCCGAGGTCCTCCATGGAACACAAGCTTCCCGCGCTTCCCTACGCCTCCGACGCGCTTGCCCCGCACATGTCGAAGGAGACCTTCGAGTACCACTACGGCAAGCACCATCAGGCCTACGTCACCAACCTCAACAACCTGATCAAGGGAACGGAGTTCGAGACACTTGCGCTCGAGGACATCATCCGCAAGGCATCGGGCGGCGTGTTCAACAACGCCGCCCAGGTCTGGAACCACACCTTCTTCTGGAACTGCATGAAGCCGGGCGGCGGGGGCGAACCCACCGGGCCGCTGGGCCAGGCGATCGCGGCCAAATGGGGCACCTTTGCAGCCTTCAAGGAGGCGTTCACGAAGAGCGCGGTCGGCAACTTCGGTTCCGGCTGGACGTGGCTGGTGAAAAAAGGCGACGGCAGTGTCGACATCGTCAACACCGGCAATGCCGCAACGCCGCTGACAACGGCGGACAAACCGCTGCTGACGATCGATGTCTGGGAGCACGCCTACTACATCGACTACCGCAACGCGCGTCCTAAGTTCGTCGAGACGTTCCTGGCGTCGCTGGTCAACTGGGACTTCGCCGCGCGCAACTTCGGCTGACGCAGCCGGGTGACCCTAAGACGGCCGCGAGAGCGGCCGTTTTCAGTTCGGCGAGGGCAGCCCGCCGATCTTCGAGCCGACTACCGCGCCCTTCTTCGCGAACCAGCCCTGCTCCATTTCCAGTGCATAGCGCACCGGATGCTGCGAACAGTGCAGCGTGTCGGTCTTCGGAGCCATGTCGGTGATCTGCCGGATCGTGCCGTCGTCGTCGATGAAGGCAATCGACAGCGGCAGCGGGGTGTTGCGCATCCAGAAGCACTGCTGTCCCTTGTACTCGAACACGAACAGCATCCCGTGGTTAGGCGCAGTCTTCTCGCGGAACATCATCCCGACCGTGCGGCTATGCGGCGTGGTCGCGAGCTCCGCAGTGATGACATGCATGCCGGCCGTGAGGCGCCTGGTCGGCAGAGTGGGTTGCGGACCGGTCTGGGCGTGAGCGCTGCCGATCAGCAGTAGTGCGGCCAGTATGAGGGCGAGCCGCCGAAACGTCGTGATTGGCGTGAGCATTGGACAGCGGGAAAGGTGCCGGAACACACTTTAGCGCGGCGGCCCCGAAAGTTCGAAACGGAAGCGCTGAACAAGGAGGACCGGAACGTGCGCCGTCCCTCGGTGCTGGCGGCCGAAGTTACGGCTTCGGCCTTTCGGTCGCCGCGGCCGGCTTGTCGGTCGCCACAGCGGGTTTGTTGGCCGTGACTTGAAGCGTTCGGTTCTCGCCCTCGGTTGACATGGACCAATACTCAGGGAGGCTCGGGACAACCGGCCCGAGTAAACTGCCCAGCCTGCTTTGCACGAGGCCGGTCGGCCATCCGGCGTGTGCCGGAGCCGGACACCGTTCACAAGAAGACCCTGCTCGGAGACACCATGTACGCCCACATCAAGGTCCCAACGACCGGACAGAAGATCACTGTCAACAAGGACTTCACGCTCAGCGTTCCTGACCAGCCGATCATCCCGTTCATCGAGGGCGACGGCACCGGGTTCGACATCACGCCGGTGATGATCAAGGTGGTCGACGCTGCGGTAGCGAAGGCCTACGGGGGCAAGAAGAAGATCGTCTGGATGGAGGTCTACGCCGGCGAGAAGTCCACGAAGGTCTATGGTCCGGATGTCTGGCTTCCGGATGAAACGCTGCAGGTTCTGCGTGAGTACGTGGTCTCGATCAAGGGACCGCTGACGACGCCCGTCGGCGGCGGGATCCGCTCGATCAACGTCGCGATGCGACAGGAGCTCGATCTTTACGTCTGCCTGCGGCCGATCCAGTACTTCAAGGGCGTGCCGAGCCCGGTCAAGGAACCGGAAAAGACCAACATGGTGATCTTCCGCGAGAATTCGGAGGACATCTATGCCGGCATCGAATACGAGGCGGAGTCCGACAAAGCCAAGAAGCTGATCGATTTCCTGCAGAAGGAAATGGGCGTCAAGAAGATCCGCTTCCCGGCGACTTCCGGCATCGGTATCAAGCCGATCTCGCGGGAGGGCACCGAGCGGCTCGTCCGCAAGGCTCTCCAGTACGCGATCGTCAATAAGCGCAAGAGTCTGACGTTCGTGCACAAGGGCAACATAATGAAGTTCACCGAGGGCGCGTTCGCCAAGTGGGGCTACGAGCTCGCACAGCGTGAGTTCAAGGCCGAACTGCTGGACGGCGGCCCATGGATGAAGATCAAGGCGCCGCACGGCGACATCGTCATCAAGGACGTCATCGCCGATGCGTTCCTGCAGCAGATCCTGCTGCGACCGGCCGAATACGACGTCATCGCTACGATGAACCTGAACGGCGACTACATTTCGGACGCGCTTGCGGCCCAGGTCGGAGGCATCGGCATCGCGCCCGGCGCCAATATGTCGGACTCGGTGGCGATGTTCGAGGCGACCCACGGTACGGCGCCGAAGTACGCCGGCAAGGACTACGTGAACCCGGGCTCGGAGATCCTGTCGGCCGAGATGATGCTGCGCCACATGGGCTGGACCGAGGCGGCCGATCTCATCATCAAGTCCATGGAAAAGTCCATCCTGAGCAAGAAGGTCACCTACGACTTCGCGCGCCTGATGGAGGGCGCCACCCAGGTCAGTTGCTCGGGCTTCGGGCAGGTGATGATCGAAAATATGTAGTGTGAGCGCCCCTCTTGTACGCGACCGCTGCGCGGTCGCACGTGCACTCGGAGCGATCAGTGCTCGCTGGGCGAGAGCTGCCCAAGGCCAATTGGTTGACTGCGCTCCGGAGCGCAGTCAACCAACTCGTCGTTGCGCTTAGGGTGCACGTGCGATTCGCGTAGCCGATCGCGTACACCTGAGGCGCCTCGCCAAAAAAACCCCGCCGCAGCGGGGTTTGTCTGAAGAACTCGCGCCGGTCAGGCCGGTGCTGTGATGTTCGACGCCTGCTTGCCCTTCGGCCCCTGCACGACCTCAAACTGCACCTTCTGACCTTCCTTCAGGGTTTTGAATCCGTTCATCTGGATCGCCGAGAAGTGCGCGAACAAATCCTCGCCTCCATCGTCGGGCGTGATGAATCCGTACCCCTTGGCGTCGTTAAACCACTTCACCGTACCTGTTGCCATGCCCTCTTCCCTTCCCGCAAAAAAAGGAGCCGGGCCGATATGTGCGTTCGCCGGCGCCGCCCCGATCGCGCGCGCACCGAGTCTGAATCCGATGAACGCATCAGCCCCGTGTGCCCCCGCACACTGGTTCGATGTTGGGATTGTTCGAGCAAAAGCCGTGGCGGTCAAGCGGTCTCTGCAGCTGGGCGCAACGTCTGGCGCTAGGCGTCGGCGCGCAGTCCTCGCCGCGCAGCAAAGGCGAAAGCGGAAGCGTGGCTGCGAGCGACGGGTCACTCGATGGAAGCCCATTTTCCGTTCGCTTCTCAGGGTGATCGAACGTCGGAACGGGCCGCGGCTACGAGCAGAACACAGAATGATTTACCGTATGATTGGTACGCTTTTTGTATCCCAGTAATCAAGGGCCGGGTGCCTAGAATGCGGGTCAGAATGCAGGTCAATGAGTGAGCGGACTGACGAAGGCACTGTCGTCGAGAAGCAGGCTTCTCGCGTTAAGCCGCCACCGATGTACCAGGTGGTGCTGCTGAACGACGACTACACGCCTATGGAATTTGTGGTCGGTGTGCTGCAGAAGTTCTTCGGCAAGGGGAGAGAACAGGCAACCCAGATCATGCTGAAGGTGCATCATGAAGGGCGTGGCGTCTGCGGCGTCTATCCTCGCGATATCGCCGCGACCAAGGTCGAGCAAGTCTGCAGTTATTCACGCCAGCACCAGCATCCGCTGCAGTGCGTGATGGAGGAAGCATGATCGCCCAGGAACTCGAAGTCAGTCTGCACATGGCCTTTGTCGAGGCGCGTCAGGCGAGGCACGAATTCATCACCGTCGAGCACCTGCTGCTCGCGCTGCTCGACAACCCGTCGGCAGCAGAAGTGCTGCGTGCCTGCGCCTGCAACATCGAGGACCTGCGCAAGAACCTGCAGAATTTCATTGCCGACAACACGCCGATCCTGCCCCCGAATTCCGAGGCCGACACTCAGCCGACTCTCGGCTTCCAGCGAGTGATCCAGCGCGCGATCATGCACGTGCAGTCGACCAGCAACGGCAAGAAGGAAGTGACCGGCGCCAACGTGCTGGTCGCGATCTTCGGTGAAAAGGACTCCCACGCGGTCTACTACCTGCACCAGCAAGGGGTGACACGCCTCGATGTGGTGAACTTCATTTCGCACGGAATCACCAAATCAGGGCAGGGCGAGGAAAAGGCCAAGCCGGCCGCCGAGCAGGAGCAGGAGGGCGAAGGCAAGGACCAGCCCTCGCCACTCGAGCAATACACGCAGAACCTTAATGCGCTGGCGAAGGACGGCAAGATCGATCCGCTGATCGGTCGCGAGCTCGAGGTGGAGCGCGTGATCCAGGTGCTGTGCCGTCGCCGCAAGAACAATCCGCTGCTGGTGGGTGAGGCCGGTGTTGGCAAGACCGCAATCGCGGAAGGCCTGGCCTGGCGCATCGTCAAGGGCGATGTGCCGGAGATCCTCGACAAGTCGAGCGTCTATTCGCTCGACATGGGCGCGCTGCTCGCCGGCACCAAGTACCGCGGAGATTTCGAGCAGCGTCTGAAGGCGGTGCTGAAGCAGCTCAAGGCGAACAGCAATGCCATCTTGTTCATCGACGAGATCCACACCTTGATCGGCGCGGGCTCGGCCTCGGGCGGAACGCTCGATGCGTCCAACCTGCTGAAGCCGGCGCTCGCGAGCGGCGCCCTCAAGTGCATCGGCGCGACGACCTACAACGAGTACCGCGGCATCTTCGAGAAGGACCACGCACTGTCGCGGCGCTTCCAGAAGATCGACGTCAACGAGCCGACCGTGCAGCAGACGATCGAGATCCTGAAGGGACTGAAGTCGCGCTTCGAGGAGCACCACGGCGTGAAGTACTCGTCGGGCGCAATCACCGCGGCGGCGGAGCTCTCGGCCAAGTTCATCAATGACCGGCACCTTCCCGACAAGGCGATCGACGTGATCGACGAGGCCGGCGCGGCACAACGCATCCTGCCGAAGTCGCGGCAGAAGAAGACGATTGGCAAGAATGAAGTCGAGGAGATCATCGCCAAGATTGCGCGCATCCCGCCGCAGACCGTGTCGAGCGACGATCGCGCGCAGTTGAAGAATCTCGACCGGAACCTCAAGAACGTGGTGTTTGGCCAGGACCCGGCGATCGAAGCGCTGGCTGCGGCGATCAAGATGGCGCGCTCGGGACTTGGCAAGCCGGACAAGCCGATCGGCTCGTTCCTGTTCAGCGGTCCCACCGGTGTCGGCAAGACCGAAGTCGCCAAGCAGCTGGCGTTCACGCTGGGCATCGAGCTGATCCGCTTCGACATGTCGGAGTACATGGAGCGGCACGCCGTGAGCCGGCTTATCGGCGCGCCGCCGGGCTACGTCGGCTTCGACCAGGGCGGCCTGCTGACCGAGGCGATCAGCAAGAAACCGCACGCCGTGCTGCTGCTGGATGAGATCGAGAAGGCGCATCCGGACATCTTCAACATCCTGCTGCAGGTAATGGATCACGGCACGTTGACGGACAACAATGGTCGCAAGGCGGACTTCCGCAACGTGATCATCATCATGACCACGAATGCCGGGGCCGAGATGCTGCAGAAGTCGGCGATCGGCTTCTCCAACACGCGCGAGGCCGGTGACGAGATGGCCGACATCAAGCGCATGTTCACTCCGGAGTTCCGCAACCGCCTGGACGCGATCATCTCGTTCAAGGCGCTGAACGAGGAGGTCGTGCTGCGCGTCGTCGACAAGTTCCTGATGCAGCTCGAGGATCAGCTTCACGAGAAGAAGGTCGACATCGTCTTCACCGATGCGTTGCGTGCGCACCTCGCGAAAAAGGGCTTTGACCCCGTGATGGGCGCTCGGCCGATGGCGCGGCTGATCCAGGACACGATCCGCCGGGCGCTGGCCGATGAACTGCTGTTTGGCAAGCTCGTCAACGGCGGGCGGGTCGAGGTCGACGTCGACGACCAAGGGAACGTGAAGCTCGACTTCCCGCCACCGGACAGCGGCGACGCACCGCGGCGGGAGCAGGGCGAGCCGGTCCTGTCGGAGTAGTCGACCGACCGTCACCCATGTAAATGACAATCGTTCATTGCTACTGAGGCAAAGCGAAGTTCGGGCGAGTTGACGACCGCGACGAAACTGCCTCAAATGGAGCCCGCAGGTGACTGCGGGCTTTTTTATTTCGCGGAGGAGACGACATTGAAAACGAAAATCCTACTTATGGGCGGCGTGCTGGCGTTCGCCTCGCTTGGGGCACTGGCCCAGGGTGCGCCGGCGTTGCCGGCGAACGCGGCCTATCTCGCGGCCAACTGCGCCAACTGTCACGGCACGACCGGTATTGCCAAGGGGGCAATGCTCAGCCTGGCGGGCCAGCCGAAGGCGCAGATCGTCGAAAAGATGACGGCCTTCCGCGACGGCAAGCGCCCGGCGACGATCATGCATCAGCTTGCCAAGGGCTATACCGATCCGCAGATCGAAGCGATCGCCGACTATTTCTCGCGGCAGCCGGCCGCGCGCTGAGAGGACACACGCATGAACACCAAGCAACTCTCTCGCCGCGATGTCCTTAAGGCGCTCTCCGCGGCCGCCACCGCAGGAACGCTCTCGGCGTGCGCCACGATGGAAGACAAGAAGACCATTGGCAAGGTCGTCGTCGTCGGCGCCGGTTATGGCGGCGCCACTGCAGCCAAGTATCTCCGGATGTGGTCGGGGGGCGCGATCGATGTCACGTTGGTGGATCCCAACGAGGTCTTTATCTCGTGCCCGATATCGAACCTGGTGCTCGGCGGATCCAAGACGATTGCCGACATCACGGTTAGCTACGGCGGCCTCGACAAGTACGGCGTCAAGCGCGTCCGTGACACGGTGACGGCGATCGACGCCGACAAGAAGCAGGTGCGCCTCGCTTCCGGGGGCACGCTTTCCTATGATCGATTGGTCGTCTCGCCGGGCATCGAATTCATGCTCGAAGGTATCAAGGGTATGACGCCCGCCGCGTTCGATCAGATACCCCACGCCTGGAAGGCCGGCCCGCAGACGCTGCTTCTGCGGCGGCAGCTTGAAGCGATGCCCGACGGCGGCGTTGTAGTCATCAGCGTTCCGCTCGCGCCTTACCGTTGCCCCCCCGGACCCTACGAGCGAACGTGCCAGATCGCTCACTATCTGAAGACGCGCAAGTCGAAGAGCAAGCTGATCGTCTTGGATGCGAACCCCAACGTGACCTCCAAAGGCCCGCTGTTCACTCGCGTCTGGAAGGAAGACTACGCCGGCATCGTCGACTATCAGGCCAACATGGGCGTGACCGAAGTCGACGTTTCCGGGCGGCGCTTCGTCACTAACCTGGGAGACAGCGTCAAGGGCAGTGTGTTGAACCTGATTCCCCCGCAGCGCGCCGCCGACGTCGCTAGGGACGCCAGTCTGATCACGGCCAACAACCGCTGGTGCGAAGTCAACTGGACGACGCTCGAATCAATCAAGGTGCCGAACGTTCACGTTCTCGGTGACTCGACGTTGTCGGCCCCGGTGATGCCCAAATCGGGGCATATGGCCAATCAGCATGGGAAGGCGGCCGCGGCTGCAATAGTCGAACTGATGAACGGGCGTGCCGTCGTGCCGCCGATGATGGCCAACACCTGCTACAGCTTCATCGACGACAAGAATGCCGTGCATGTCTGCAGCGTGCACCGCTGGTCAGCCGAGAAGAAGTCGATGGAGACGGTTCCCGGCTCGGGCGGCGTTTCCACACAGGACCGTTCTTCCTGGGCACTGGAAGGCGCCTACGCGAACGGCTGGGCACAGACCATCTGGGCGGACATGCTGGCCTGAGTGGCAGTCGAGGTGTACGCGCCGGTTGGTGCCGGCGCACGTTCATCTTGAGCGATCCGATCGGTCGCGCGCCCTCCTGCTGGTCGGGCGGGCGCGCATAAGAAAGCGGCGCAGTGCGCCGCTTCTTCTTTCCCTACTTGAACGCGATTGTGCTGGCCTTCTCCGGGAACCGGCCAGTCTTGTCGGCGTAAAAAGCCCTGATCAGATCGAGATCGCGTTCTACGTTACCGCTCATGTGGACGAAGTGGCTGACACCCACTTCCCTGGTGGCGTAGTCGATGTAGGCGAGCGCGACCGGCAGGTCCAGCTTCAGCGCGAGATAGTAGAAGCCGGAGCGGACGCGATCGGTGTGCTTGCGTGTGCCTTCCGGCGATAAGCCGAGCCAGAACCACGGCTCGGACTGCATCAGTTCGGCGAGCTGCTCGACCGCGCCACTCGCGTGATGGCGGTCGACGGGCCGACCGCCCCACAGGCGCATCAGGTGGCCCAGGGTGGCCCCGGTAAGGCCATGAAAGAGCGACTCCTTGCCGACCCAGCGGATCGGCAGGTCGAGCGCCCACTTTGCGAGCAGGCCGATGATGAAATCCCAATTGGACGTATGCGGGTAGACGATCGCAATGCCCTTCGGCCCGGGGAGTCCGTCGAAGCGCACGCGCCAGCCAAAGGCTGCCAGGACCCCCCGTGCGAATCGCGCCACCCCGGGATGCCGCGATCCGGGAAGCGGAGCATCCCGATCGGGCAAGGGGTTCAATGCTTGCCGGTGCTGCCGAATCCGCCAGCGCCCCGCTCGGAAGCACTGAAATCGGCGACAAGGTTGAAGCGGGCCTGCATGACCGGCACGATCACGAGCTGCGCGAGGCGTTCGAGCGGATTCAGCGTGAATGGGGTGCCGCCGCGGTTCCAGGTGGAGACCATCAGTTCGCCTTGGTAGTCGGAATCGATGAGACCCACCAGGTTGCCCAGCACGATGCCGTGCTTGTGGCCGAGCCCCGAGCGCGGCAGGATCATCGCGGCGTATCCCGGATCCCCGATATGAATCGCGATCCCGGTCCTCACGAGATGTGTTGTCCCCGGTTCAAGGATCAGCGGGGCGTCCACGCAGGCACGCAAGTCGAGTCCAGCCGCTCCGGGTGTCGCGTACTCTGGCAGCCGATCGCGCAGGCGCTCGTCGAGGAGCCGGACGTCAATGATCATGCGCCGGGCTTCTTGCCGAAGAGCTGCGCGATCTGCGCGCGCGCTTGGCGGCCCGGCTCCGCAGCCTGGCGCCCGAGACTGCGCAGCCGCGAGACTGACCATGCAACGAAGCCGAGGCCTATCAGCAACGGCACCACACCGCCATCGGCCACGAACCAGAAGAACAGGAGCACCAGACCCACGACAAGGGCGATCACCGCCTGGGACGCTTGCGGCCGCCGCCCGGAGTGCGTGAGGCGCGCCAGCAGTTCTTCGGCCTGCTGACGGTTCAGCACCGGCTCGCTGGCATCGCGGCTCGGCGTTGAGCGCGTCGACGCGGGCCCATGACCGGGCGCCGCCGTATCGACCATCGGGATCCGCGAGTTCACATGGATGCGTGCGGCAGACTCACGCTGCAGCGCTTCGATGTAAGCGACAAAGTCGCCATCCGGCGGCTCCTGGGGGGCACTCATCCCAGTCGTTCCACAATCGCGTCAATCAGACGGCGGGCCTGCTCGCGCTTGTCCGCGCGCGGCAGCGTCGTCACGCCGCGGTTGTCGACCAGATGCAGTTCACTTGCGTCGGCGCCCAGCGCCTCCTGCGCGCGATTGGCGACGATCAGCGGAACCTTCTTCGCAATCAGCTTGGTCCGCGCGTGGTCGATGACATTGTCGCTTTCGGCGGCGAAGCCGACGCAGAACGGTGGACGGTTCAAAGCTGCGACGCTCGCCAGGATGTCCGGATTCGCCGCAAACTGCAGCATCGGTGGTGCGCCGCCGGCCTGCTTCTTCAGCTTGCTCGCGCTGGCATTCACGACGTGCCAGTCTGCTACTGCGGCAACCGATATAAAAATGTCGACGGGCAGCTGCGCGTGGACAGTGTCGTGCATCTCGCGTGCGGTCTGCACGTCAATCCGCCGGACGTTCCGCGGAGTCGGCAGGTCGGTTGGGCCGGACACCAGCGTCACCTCGGCGCCGGCCTCGGCCGCGGCGCGCGCCAGCGCGAATCCGGTCTTGCCTGACGAAAGATTCGTGATGCCGCGTACCGGGTCGATCGGCTCGAACGTCGGTCCCGCCGTGACGAGGACGCGCTTGCCCAGCAGGCGCTTCGGCTGGAAGAACGCGACGATGTCGGCCAGCAGTTCAGCCGGCTCCAGCATGCGACCGAGGCCGACTTCCCCGCAGGCCTGATCGCCCGCCGCGGGACCGAGCAACACGACGCCGTCCGCTGTGAGCAGAGCGACATTGCGCTGCGTCGCCGGGTTGTCCCACATCTCCACGTTCATTGCCGGAGCGACCAGCAGTGCGGTCGTGCTGCGATTGCGGGCCAGCACCAGCGTCGACAGCAGATCGTCGGCGAGACCGAGCGCGGTCTTCGCAAGGAAGTGCGCGGTCGCCGGCGCGACGACGATGGCATCGACGCCGCGCGTGAGGTCAATGTGCGGCATCGCATTGGACACCTGCGCGCCGCTGCCCCACTGGTCGGTGAACACAGGCTGGCCGGAAAGCGCCTGCATCGTTGTCACCGTGACGAAGTGCTGGGCGCCAGCGGTCATCACGACCTGCACGCTTGCGCCTTCATCCTGCAGGCGACGCACCAGCTCGCACACCTTGTAGGCGGCGACTCCACCGGTCATGCCGACGACAATGCGCTTGTTGGCGAGGTCCATCACGCTATTTTGCCCGACGCACGCGCAGCAACTCGTCGAGGATCAGCAGCGCGGCGCCACCGACGATTGCCGAATCCGCGAGGTTGAAGGCGGGCCAGTGCCATCCACCCCAGTGGAAATCGAGGAAGTCGATGACATGGCCGTGGACGATTCGGTCGATCACGTTGCCGATGGCACCTCCGAGGATCAGCGCGAGCGCGCAGGCAAACAGCCGCTGATGGCCGTGGCGTGCAAGCAGGTAGACGATGAAGGCCGACGCGGCGAGTCCGATGAAGGTCAGGAACTCGTCCTGCCATCCCCCAGCGTTGGCCAGGAACGAAAAAGCCGCGCCCTTGTTGTAGGTGAGCACCAGATTGAAGAAGCTGGTCACCGGCCGGACGTCGCCGAAACTGAACGCGCGTTCGATGACGATCTTGGTCAGCTGATCGAGGAACAGCACCAGCAGTGCCAGGGCCAGCCACGGCAGCATGCGCTGAAACCAGGAGTCACGGTCGAAGCTCATCAGGCGTGCTCGCGCGCCTCGCCGGCACCGAACAGGTTCGAGACGCAACGCCCGCAAAGCGTCGGGTGCCGCGCATCCGCACCGACGTCGTCGCGCCAGTGCCAGCAGCGTCCGCACTTTGTCGCGCTCGAGGCCGTGACGAAGATGCCTTCCTCTGCCGTCTGCGTGACCGGCGTTACACGTGCCTGCGAGGTGATCAGCACGAAGCGCAGGTCGTCGCCGAGCGACTGCAGCAACTGCGCCCTGGGCCCGCTCGCTCGAATCTCGACGTCCGCCTGCAGCGACGAGCCGATCGCGCCCTGTTCCCGCAGTTCCTCGAGCCGCTTCTGCACTTCGGTGCGGACGGCCCGAAGCGCGGTCCAGCGTTCGAGCAGCGCCGCTTCATCGCGGACGTCCGGCAACCGGGCGTAGGTCTCGGTGAAGATCGTGCCATCGCTGCGGCGCTGGAACACTCGCCACGCTTCCTCGGCGGTGAAGGAAAGCAGCGGCGCCATCAGGCGGAGCAGGGCGTCGGTGATGAGGTAAAGCGCCGACTGCGCGGAGCGCCGCGCCTTCGAGGCGGGCGGGGTCGTGTACAGCCGGTCCTTCAGGATGTCGAGATAGAACGCGCCGAGGTCTTCGGACGCGAACGTCTGCAGCCGCGCCACGATCGGGTGGTATTCGTAATGCTCGTAGTCCGCCAGCGTGCGGGCGCTGACGTCGCGCATCATCGCCAGCGCGTAGCGGTCGATCTCGAGCCATTCCTCGACCGGCAGCGCGTCCCTGGCCGGATCGAAGTCGCTGACGTTTGCAAGCAGGAAGCGCAGCGTGTTGCGCAGGCGCCGGTAACTTTCGACGACGCGCTTGAGGATCTCGTCCGAAAGCGACAGCTCGCCCGAGTAGTCGGTGCTGGCCACCCACAGCCGGATGATCTCGGCGCCGAGCGTGTCGGCCACTTTCTGCGGCGCGATGACGTTGCCGAGCGACTTGCTCATCTTGCGGCCCTGGCCATCGACGACGAAGCCGTGCGTCAGCAGCGCCTTGTAGGGCGGCACGCCATTGATCATGCAGGAGGTCAGCAGCGACGAATGAAACCAGCCGCGGTGCTGGTCCGAGCCCTCCAGATACATCTCGGCCGGGAAGTGCGACTCCGCGGCGTGCGAGCCGCGCAGCACGGTTTCGTGCGTCGTGCCCGAATCGAACCAGACGTCGATCGTGTCCTTGTTCTTGACGTAGTGCTCGGTATCGTCACCGAGCAGTTCACGTGGATCGAGGTCCTGCCAGGCTTCGATGCCGCCCTGCTCGACTCGCAGCGCCACCTGCTCGAGCAGTTCAACCGTGCGTGGGTGCAGTTCGCCGGTCGCCTTGTGCACGAAGAACGCCATCGGCGTGCCCCACTGGCGCTGGCGCGACAGCGTCCAGTCCGGCCGGTTGGCGATCATGCCCTGCAGCCGCGCCTTGCCCCAGCCGGGGTAGAACTGGGTGGCCTCGATGCCGGCCAGCGCGAGTTCGCGTAGTGTCTTGTCGCCGCTCTTCGGCAGCGTGTCCATGCCGGCGAACCACTGCGACGTTGCGCGGTAGATGACCGGGGTGCGATGCCGCCAGCAATGCATGTAGCTGTGCGTGAACTTCTCGACCTTCAGCAGCGCACCATGCTCGCGCATCACGTCGACGACCTTCGGGTTGGCGTCCCAGATCTTCATGCCGCCGAACAGCTGCAGCGACTCGGCGTAGACGCCGTCACCCTGCACCGGGTTGAGGATCTCGTCGTCAGTCATGCCGTGCGCCTTGCACGAGACGAAGTCCTCGACACCATAGGCCGGTGATGAATGCACGATGCCAGTGCCCGTGTCGAGCGTGACGTAGTCGCCGAGATACACCGGAGCGTCGCGGTCATAGAACGGATGGCGGAAGCGGATCAGGCCGAGCGACTCGCCGCGCGTCTGTGCCAGCGTCGTTCCCGTCAGTCCCCAGTTCGCGAGACACGCTTCCTTGCGATCGCTCGCCAGCACCAGCAGGCCGCGCTCGGTATCGACCAGGTCGTAGCTGAACTCCGGGTGCAGGTTGAGCGCCTGGTTGGCCGGGATCGTCCACGGCGTCGTGGTCCAGATCGTCGCGGCGACCGGCTTGTCGGGCAGCGCGGGAAGGCCGAAGGCCTGCGCCAGCTTGCGGCGCTCGTCGTCGCGCACCGGGAAGGCCACGTCAACTGCGAGATCGACCTTGTCCTGGTACTCGACCTCGGCTTCCGCCAGCGCGGAGCCGCAGTCGAAGCACCAGTTCACCGGCTTCAGCCCACGGAATACAAAACCCTTGGCCATGATCTTCGCCAGAGCACGAATCTCGTTGGCTTCAGCGCGGAAATTCATCGTCGTGTACGGACGGTCCCACGCGCCCAGCACGCCGAGACGCTTGAAGTCCTGCTTCTGGCGCTCGATCTGTTCGGTGGCCCAGGCGCGGGACTTGGCGATCACCTCGCGCGGCGGCAGGTGCTTGCCGTATTTCTTCTCGATCTGGATCTCGATCGGCATGCCGTGGCAGTCCCACCCCGGGACGTAATGCGCGTCAAAGCCGGCCATCTGATGGCTCTTGACGACGACATCCTTCAGGATCTTGTTGACTGCATGGCCGATGTGGATGTCGTTGTTCGCGTAGGGCGGGCCGTCGTGCAGGATCCACTTCGGCCGACCCACAGAAGCGGCACGTATCTGGTCGTAGACCTTCTGCTCGTCCCACTCGCGGATCCACTGCGGCTCGCGCCTGGCGAGATCGCCGCGCATCGGGAACGGCGTATCGGGAAGATTCAGCGGGTACTTGCGCGTCGCGGGATCGGACGCAGGCTTCTTCTTGGCTTCGGTGTCAGCCATGGTGTGGCACTCCTTGGCCCCCTCGGGCTCTGCAAGAGGTGTCGTGGGTAAAGCGGAGCGCGAGTGTAGCGTGCGCTAGCGGAGCGCCGACGCGAACAGCTCTCGAGCCCGGCGCGCGTCGTCGGCAATCGCCGCCGCCAGTTCGACGAGGCTGCCATAGCGCACTTCATCGCGCAGCTTCTGCAGGAACTCGACGCGGACGAGTCGCCCGTAGACATGGTCCGCGAAATCGAAGAGATGGACTTCAAGCATCCAGCGGCCGCTGTCCTCCACCGTGGGCCGCAGTCCGATGCTCGCCACGCCGGGCCGGGCGTGCGTCCCGAGGCCATGTACGCGGACGGCAAATACTCCCTGTACCGCCGGGTGACGGTGCGCGATGCGCAGGTTCATCGTCGGAAACCCGATTTCCCG
Source organism: uncultured beta proteobacterium (assembly GCA_963766365.1). GTDB lineage: Bacteria > Pseudomonadota > Gammaproteobacteria > Burkholderiales > Burkholderiaceae_F > JALORV01. Next base: position 29,153 of record CAVXZK010000002.1, on the reverse strand, counting down.
TCCGAGCTTGCGACCGTGCAGGACGCGGCCGCTGATCGCATAAGGCCGGCCCAGCAGGTCCGCGGCCCGCGCGAGGTCTCCGGCGGCGAGCGCGGCGCGCACCGCCGAACTGGAAATCCGCTCGCCGCCCTCGACCACCGTGGGCATCTGTTCGAGTTCGAAGGCACCGTGCGAAGCGTGTCGCTGCAGCAACGAGATGTCGCCGGTGCGTCGGGCGCCGAAGCGGAAGTCATCGCCGACGAGGACCCACCGCGCCTGGCATCCCTGGATCAGCAGGTCGATGAAGGCTTCCGCCGTCAGCGACGCGAAGGGGCGGTTGAAGTGCTGGACGATCACGCGATCGACACCGCATTCGGCCAGCGCTTCCAGCTTGTCGCGCAGGCCGGAAATTCGCATCGGAGCGCGGTCGGGCGTGAAGAGCTCGCGCGGGTGCGGCTCGAAGGTCATTACGGCTGCCGCGATGCCGCGCGCGCGGGCCGCGGCGACGACGCGTGCCAGCAGCGCCTGATGGCCACGATGCACGCCATCGAAGTTGCCGATCGTCAGTGCGCAGGCAATGCGCTCGCTCGGACGCGGCATTCCGCGGAAGACCTGCATGCAGCTCGGGGAAGAAGCGTGGGAGGAGCGCAGGATTATACGGATGGTTGCCGTTTCCCTCGTGTTTTCCGGCACTTAGCGAAGGCCGCGCAATGCCGATCGGTACAATGCCTGCGAATGAAGAACCTCGTCGTCCTGATCTCGGGCCGCGGCAGCAACCTCGAAGCCTTGCTGCGCACGGCAGATGAGGAACGCTGGCGCGAAGAACTGGATGCCGCGGTCACGGCTGTGATCAGCAACCGGGCCGAAGCCGCGGGCCTCGACGTTGCACGGCGAGCCGGCATCGCGACCAGCATTGTCGACCACACCCGCTTCGCGACGCGCGAGGAGTTCGATCGCGCGCTGTCCGGCGAAATCGATTGCTACGCGCCGAGCGTCGTCGTGCTGGCCGGTTTCATGCGCGTGCTGACACCGCAATTCGTGCGCCGCTATGTCGGCCGCTTGATCAACATCCATCCGTCGCTCTTGCCGTCGTTTCCCGGGCTGAAGACGCACGAACGGGCCCTGGCGGCCGGTGTGCGCGTGCACGGGGCGACAGTGCACTTCGTGACGGACGAGGTCGATGCGGGCGGCATCATCGCGCAGGCCGTGGTGCCGGTGCTTCCCGGGGACGATGCTGAATCGCTGTCCGCGCGTGTCCTCGAGCAGGAACACCAACTGCTGCCGCGTGCGGTGCGCCTGGTGCTCGAGCAGCGTGTGACGTGGCGGAATGGCCATGTCAGCGTGACCGACGCCCCCGCTACCGATCTCGCGCGGCTCGCATCGTGAAACGCGAACGCCCCCGGTCAGGCAGCGCACGGAGCGCGCCGGCGTCGAATCGAGCACGCCCCTCGCGCGAACGTGACGCCACCCGCCCGTCCCGCCCATCTCCGCCGTCCAGAGCGGCCAGCGCGCCGCACGCTGCGCGCATCACCTCGATCGTGATCGACGCGCTGGCTGACGCGCTGGCGCGGGTTCTGCGCTTCGATGGACCGGCGGACGCGGTGATGTCGCGTTTCTTTCGCGAGCATCCGACGCTTGGCCGTCGTGAGCGCAGCCTGGTCGCCGAGGCGATTTTTTTCGCACTTCGCCGCTACGCGACGCTGGGATGGGCGCTGCAGCCGGCGATGCCTGCGCGCGCACCCCGCCTCGCGGCGCTGGTGACCCTTGCCCGGCAGCACGGCCTGGATGCGCTGGAAGCGCGTGCGCTGCGCGGCGATGCCGCGGCGGTCAAGAACGCGCTCGCGATCAATCTTGCGCGAGCGCCCGCCTCGGTGCGTGCCGAACTGCCGCACTGGCTTTACCTGGCGATCGAGCGGCAGTACGCCGATGCCGCGCCGCTGATGGCAGCCTTGACCGAGTCGGCACCACTGGACCTGCGCGTGAACCTCATCCGCGCCTCGCGCGACGAGGTGTTGAAGGAGTTCGCCGCGCACCACGTGCCCGCGGTGCCGACGCGTTACTCCCCGGAGGGAATCCGGCTTGCCGACAAGCCGGCACTGACCCAATGGCCCGCGTACCGCGAGGGCCGCATCGAGGTTCAGGACGAGGGCAGCCAACTGATTGCGCGGCTGGTGCAGCCGCGCCGCGGCGAGATGATCATCGATTTCTGTGCCGGAGCGGGCGGCAAGACGCTCGCCCTGGGCGCACTGATGCGATCGAGCGGACGTCTGTATGCGTTCGACATCAACCAGCGCCGGCTGGAAGGCCTCGGGCCGCGGCTCAAGCGCAGCGGCCTCTCGAATGTCCATCCGATCGCGATCCGCAGTGAAACGGATGCGCGAGTGAAGCGGCTGCATGGCAAGTGCGATCGGGTGCTCGTCGACGCCCCGTGCTCGGGATCGGGCACGCTGCGTCGCAATCCGGACCTCAAGTGGCGCTTCGACGAGACTGAGCTGGCGCGCGTCAACGACGTCCAGCATGCCGTGCTCGCCGCTGCGGCGCGGCTGCTGAAGCCGGGTGGTCGCCTGGTTTACGCGACCTGTTCGCTGCTGACGCGCGAGAACCAGGAGGTGGTCGAATCGTTTGTCGCCGCCAACCCGGGATTCCGCGTCGTACCGGCGGGCAGCGTGCTGACGGCGCAGTCGATTGCAGTCGATCATCTGGAGCGGTTCACACCGTACTTCGTGATGCTGCCGCATCTGCATGCGACCGACGGATTCTTTGCTGCCGTGATCGAGCGGAGCTGAGCCATGGCCGAGCCCACGCTGCTGCAGGATGTCATCGAGACTGTCCAGGGCGGATTTGCGAGACCGCAATCGCTGTGGCAGCTCGCAGTCATTGGCGTCGGGCTCGCATTCGGCTGGCTGGTGGCGCGGACGATGCGCCATCGCGTGGATGCCCGCGTGGCAGCCGAGTCGCGGCAGCCGGGGCTTCGCACGGACCTGCTGCGATTTTCCGTTGAAGGAATACGGCGGCTCGCGTTTCCGGTGAGCGCGCTGCTCGCGATGGTCGCCGGCGGACTGGTGCTGCGCATGGCGGGCCTGGTGCAGCCTGCCGGTGACGCCCAGCTTCTGCGTCTGGCGCTCACGTTGCTCGCCGCAATGGCGGTTGTGCGACTGGTCGTCTATGTCCTGCGACGAACGTTCCCGCGTTCCGCGTGGCTTGGCACCTTCGAACGCTGGATTGCGCTGCTGGTCTGGCTGGTCGTGGCCCTGCACCTGACCGGCGTACTGAGGGACGTGATCGCCACGCTCGAGTCGGTGCGCATCCCGGTCGGTCGATCGCAGATCAGCCTGTGGGATCTGCTGATGGGCGCCATCTCGGTGGCGATCACGGTGCTCGCGGCGTTCTGGTTCGGATCCGCGGTCGAGTCGCGGCTGATGCGTGCCGACACGCTGCCGACCAACTCGCGCGTGGTGCTGGCGCGAGTGGTCAAGGCGCTGCTGCTGTTCGTCGCGGTGCTCATGGCCTTGTCGATTGTCGGGATCGATCTCACGGTGCTGTCGGTCTTCGGCGGCGCGCTGGGTGTCGGCCTCGGTCTCGGCCTGCAGCGCATTGCCAGCAACTATGTCAGCGGGTTCATCATCCTGCTGGACCGGAGCCTGTCGATTGGCGACATGATCACGGCCGATAAGTTCTACGGGCGCGTCGCGCAGATCAACACGCGCTATACGCTGATCAAGGCGCTTGACGGTACCGAGACGATTCTGCCGAACGAGATGCTGGTATCGACTCCGGTGGTCAACCACTCGCTGAGCAATCGCGAAGTGCGGGTGGTCATCAAGATCTCGGTGGCGTACTCGACGGATCTCGATCGTGCGCTGGCGATCCTTGGCGAATGCGCGCGGGCCCAGCCGCGGGTGCTGGACACGCCGGAACCTGGCGCGTTCGTGACGGCGTTCGGCGCCGACGGTATCGATCTCGAAATCGGCTTCTGGATCCGCGACCCCGAAGAGGGCACCCTTGCCGTACGTTCCGAGATCGCTCGCATGGTGCTGCGTCGCTTCGCGACGGAGGGCATACAGATCCCGTTCCCGCAGCGCGATGTACGGATAGTTGCACCCGATGGGGCCGTAACGCCGGCGGCGAGCGGAAAGCCCGCTTGATTTCAGGCAATTCAGGCAAATCTATTGGCATGTCCGATGCCTCCGGGCGTCTACAATTGCCCCTTCCCATAGAGCAGGCCGGCCGCCTCAAGTGCGCCGGCCAAACAGGCTAACTTCATGTACTTACTGGAATTTCTAAACGGCGGGCTACTGCAGCTGTCATGGTGGCAGCTGATCCTCGCCGCGCTGCTGCTGACGCATGTGACGATCGCCGGAGTCACGATCTACCTGCACCGCAGCCAGGCGCACCGCGCCGTCGATCTGCATCCCGCGGTCGCCAACTTCTTCCGCGCCTGGCTCTGGCTCACGACCGGCATGCAGACGCGCGAGTGGGTGTCGATACACCGCAAGCATCACGCGAAGTGCGAGACACCCGAAGACCCGCACAGCCCGCAGACGCGCGGCATCAAGACAGTGCTCTGGTCTGGCGCCGAGCTGTACATGGCCGAGGCCGAGAACCAGGAAACGCTGACCCGCTACGGACACGGAACACCGAACGACTGGGCGGAGCGCAACCTCTACTCGAAGTACACATGGCACGGTTGTGGCCTGATGCTGGGTGCCGACCTGATTTTGTTCGGGGCTGCCGGGCTGGCCATCTGGGCGGTGCAGATGATGTGGATTCCGTTCCATGCGGCGGGCGTCATTAACGGCATCGGCCATTACTGGGGCTATCGCAATTACGACGCTCCCGATGCCAGCACCAACATTTCGCCCTGGGGCCTCTGGATCGGCGGCGAGGAACTGCACAATAACCATCACACCTACCCGACCTCGGCGAAGTTCTCGCTGAAATGGTTCGAGTTCGATCTTGGGTGGACTTACATCCGCGCAATGCAGGCCGTGGGTCTGGCCAAGGTGCTCCGTGTGGCGCCGGTGCCCGAAGTGTCAGCACCGAAGCCCGCGGTCGACCTCGAGACGCTGCAGGCGGTCATCACGCACCGTTACGACCTGCTTGCCAAGTACGCGCGCAATCTGACGCACACTTATCGAGCCGAGCTGGGCCGGCTGGATCTGCCCGAGACCGAGCGGGCGCGCTTCGCGAGTCTCAAGCAGTGGCTGCCCAAGGGCGATGTCTCGGCGCTTCCGGCTGACGAGCAGCGGAGCCTGAAGGACCTGATGGCGCGCAGCGGCGTCCTCAAGACGCTCGTCGACATGCGCACTGAACTTGCATCGATCTGGGAAAAGAGCTCCGCCTCGCGAGAACAGATGCTGGTGCAGTTGCAGGACTGGATCGCTCGAGCCGAGGCCAGCCGCATCCGCGCGCTTGAAGAAGCGGCGTTGCGCATCCGCAGTTATCGAATGGCTGCCGCCTAAGCGCTCGGCACAACAAAAAAAGCCCGGCGCATGCCGGGCTTTTTGTTGTGCCGTTCAGCAGGCAATTTGTGCCTGCCGGGTACTACTTAAGCTTGGTTTCCTTGTAGGCCACGTGCTTACGGGCCACCGGGTCGAACTTCATCAGTTGAAGCTTGTCCGGCGTGGTCTTCTTGTTCTTCGATGTCGTATAGAAGTGGCCGGTGCCGGCCGTCGATTCAAGCTTGATCTTTTCGCGGGCGCCTTTTGCCATGGGGTTCTCCGGGTTCCGTGAGGTTCGGCTCTACGCCGATCAGCCAGCGAGCTCGCCGCGGGCGCGCAGATCTGCGAGCACCACGTCCAGCCCCTTCTTGTCGATCGTGCGCAGTGCCGCGTTCGTCAGGCGCAGGCGCACCCAGCGGTTCTCGCTTTCGACCCAGAAGCGGCGGTACTGCAGGTTCGGCAGGAAGCGACGCTTGGTCCTGTTGTTCGCATGGGAAACGTTGTTCCCCACCATCGGGCGTTTACCGGTGACTTGACACACACGTGCCATGACTTGCTCCTGATGCGTTCGCTGACCGGACAACTTGTGGATGGTCGACCAGCACGGTCGTCCAGGATCCCCACGGCGCCGGCCGGTGGGCGCTGCTCGATGCAACGCAAAGCCGCGCATTATAAGCAGTTTTTGGATCGCGCGCCAAGGCGACGCAGGTGAACGGGAAGCCATCTCGAGGCGCCGCGCTAGCGCCGCCCTAGATCAAGCCGCGCTCGGCGAACGACACGGTGCTGCTGCCTGCGACGATCACATGGTCCAGCACCCGGACATCCACAAGCCCGAGTGCCTGCTTCAGGCTGGCGGTAAGCAACTCGTCGCTGCGGCTCGGCTCCGCGACGCCAGACGGGTGGTTATGGGCAAAGATGACGCTGGCGGCGTTGACCGCGAGCGCCCGCTTCACGACTTCACGCGGATATACGCTCGTTTGCGTCAAGGTTCCGCGAAACAGTCCATCGGCCGTCAACAGCCGGTTCTGCGCGTCGAGGCACAGCGCCATGAAGACCTCATGTTGGCGACGCGCGAGGGTCATTTTCAGGTAGTCGCGCACCTTGTCGGGCGAGGACAGGGCGGGGTCACGCCGGATCTCTTCGCGCAGCGATCGCCGTGCCAGTTCCAGCACGGCCTGCAGTTGGGCCGACTTTGCGGGACCCAGTCCGTCGATGGTGCCCAACTCGTCCGGACCGGAAGCGAGCAGCCCGCTGAGCCCGCCAAAGCGGGTGAGGGCCTCGCGCGCCAGATCGAGCGCCGACCGCCCGGTGGTCCCGGTTCCCAGGATCACCGCGATGAGCTCCGCATCCGACAGGGCCTGCGCGCCGTGCGCAACCAGGCGTTCGCGGGGCCGCTCTCCTTCGGGCCAGTCCTTGATCGCCATGCGCGGGGCCTCGTCTAGAATCCTCGGCCATGATGGAAACTCAGCCGTCTGCTCGCATTGTGCCCGGCTCGCATGTCACATTTCATTATCGGATCGCTGCGGTTGTCGACGGCACGGAGCGCGAGATCGTGAGTACCTTCGGCGCTCAGCCCGCGACATTGACGGTAGGTAGGGGTGATTTCGCGGAGTCTCTGGAAACCTGCCTGGTCGGGCTCGAGGAAGGGTCGCAACAGGGCTTCGAACTCGCGCCGGACGCCGGCTTTGGCGTGCGCAGCGCAGATCTCGTGCAGTCGCTGTCTGGCGCGGTGTTCGACGCCAATGCCGATCCGTCCGTGGGCTATGCCCCGGGAGACATCGTGCAGTTTTCCAGTCCCGAGGGTCGGCAGTTCTCCGGCGTGCTCAAGCAGCGCGAGGGCGATCGTGTCGTGGTCGATTTCAACCATCCCCTGGCCGGAATGCCGATACGGTTTGCAGTTCACGTCATCGGAGTGCTGTAGGCATGGAAGTCCTCCTGGCCCAGCCGCGCGGCTTCTGCGCCGGCGTTGATCGTGCGATCGAGATCGTCGAGCGCGCGCTGGTAACGCACGGCGCGCCGATCTATGTGCGCCACGAGATCGTGCACAACACCTACGTCGTGAACGATCTGCGTGCCAAGGGCGCCGTGTTCGTCCGTGAGCTCGATGAGGTTCCGGCGGGCGGAACCGTAGTATTTTCGGCGCACGGCGTGTCGAAAGCTGTCCAGCAGGAAGCCGCAAGTCGCGGCCTGCGGGTCTTCGATGCCACCTGTCCCCTGGTGACCAAGGTGCATGTCGAGGTATCGAAGATGCACGCGGCTGGTTACGAAATCGTGATGATCGGCCATCAGGGACACCCGGAGGTCGAAGGGACGATGGGGCAACTCAAGGCCGGCATGCATCTGGTCGAGTCCATCGCCGACGTCGACAATCTGCAGGTGCTTGACCCTGAGCGAGTGGCCTACGTGACACAGACGACGCTGTCGCTGGACGACGCCGCGGCAATCATCGAGGCGTTGAAGCGGCGCTTCCCGGGCATCGCCGAGCCGAAGCGTGCCGACATCTGCTATGCGACCCAGAATCGCCAGGACGCCGTCAAGTTCATGGCACCGCAGGTGGACATCGTCATCGTTGTCGGCAGTCCGAACAGTTCGAATTCGAATCGCCTGCGTGAGGTGGCGGAGCGCTTCGATGTTCCGGCCTTCCTGGTCGATACCGCGGCCCAGCTTGATCCGGCTTGGTTCGAGGGCCGCCGGCGCATCGGCGTCACGGCCGGCGCCTCGGCCCCCGAAGTGCTGGTGGAGGAACTTCTCGCTGCGCTGAAGGCCATGGGCGCCGGCAGCGTGCGCGCTCTTGAGGGGGTGACGGAGGACGTCGTGTTCCCGATGCCCAAGGGTTTGAGCCGGGTTGCGGCGTGAAGGGCTTCGCCCATGCTTTGCGAAGTTTCGCCCTGGTTACCCTGGCACTGCTCGCTCCTTTGGCGCGGTCCGAGGTCGTCATCGAGGGCGCACGCTACGAGACCTCGGTGGTGGTGGCCGGCGAGCGCCTCGAACTCAATGGCGTCGGTGTGCGCAAGCGCTTCCTGTTCGACATCTACGCCGGCGGACTCTACGTGCCGAAGCGCGCCACACGAACCGAAGACCTCGTCAACCAGCCGGGTCCCAAACGCGTCGCGCTGCGCTTCCTGCGCGATGTCGATGGTGAATTGTTCGTGAGCTCGCTGCACAATGGCCTGAAGGCCAATCACTCCGAGGCCGAATTGGCGACGTGGAAGACGCAGGTTGAAACGCTGACCCGCACCATTCGGACAATCGCGCTGGCGCGCCGCGGCGAGTCGGTGCATTTCGAGTACACGCCGCAGGACGGCACGCGGGTGACGGTCAACGGGGTGACCCGCGGACCGTTGATCCCGGGAGCGGATTTTTACGCGGCGGTGCTGCGGGTCTGGCTGGGCGAGACCCCAGCGGATGCAGGCCTGAAGAAGGGCATGCTGGGCGCCGGCTGAACCGGTACGCCGTAGCGGACCATCACAACCAGAAGAAGGAGACAGCAATGAAATCATGGCTTCAGGTGACGGCGCTCTCGGCGCTGATCGCATTCGGCGCGGCGACGCACGCGCAGCCGGTCGAGATGGAAGGCCAGAAGTTCGAGCCGACCGTGCAGGTAGGTGGGCAGACGCTGACGCTCAATGGGGTCGGGCTACGCAAGCGCGCGATCTTCAAGGTCTATGTGAACGGTCTGTACGTCCCGCAGAAGAGCAAGGATGCAGCGACGCTGATCAACGAGAAGGGGCCGCGTCGGGCCTCGCTGCGCATGCTGCGCGACGTTGACGCGGACAGTTTCGTCAGTGCCTTCACCGACGGCCTGCGCGCCAACCTCAGCGAGGCACAGATGACCGCGCTCAAGCCGCAGATCGACACGTTCAGCAGCACGCTGAAGTCCATCGGTGAGGCGAAGAAGGGCGACGTCATCAACTTCGACTACACACCTGACGGTGGCACACGCATTACGCTGAACGGCGAGCCGAAAGGCGCGGCGATCCCGGGACACGACTTCTACTCCGCGGTCATCCGCATCTGGCTGGGTGACAAGCCCGTCGATGAGGGTCTGAAGAAAGGGCTGCTCGGAGGCTGACGCATGCCGTTGGCGACCGCCACGCGCGCCCGCGCTGCGGCGGTCGTCGCCGCGCCGTTCGGTGCGGTGGCGATCGACATCGACGGCTCTTTCATCACGGGCCTGCACTTCATGCAGGCAGTGAAACCGGTCATACCGATCTGCGACCTCGGGGTTGAAGCCGCTGACCAGTTGAGGAGCTACTTCAACGACCCTGGTTTCCGCTTCAACCTGCCGCTGCAGATACGTGGCACACCGTTCCAGGTGCGCGTCTGGGAGGCGATCGCCGCGATTCCGTGTTCGAAGACACGAACTTACGGCGAGCTCGCCCGGGCCCTTGACGTCCCGGCACGTGCGATCGGTCAGGCGTGCGGCGACAATCGCCTGCCCATTGTCATTCCGTGCCATCGGGTCGTCGGCGCAGACGGTCTCGGCGGCTTCGCTCACGCGAGCGGCGGATTCCCGACCACGGTCAAGCGTTGGCTGCTCGAACACGAGGGCGCGCTGCGCGGCACGCTGCTGTAGCGCCGCAGATGGACCCCCTGGTCGATCGTTTCCTGGACGCCCTGTGGCTCGAAGACGGGCTGTCGCGAAACACACTGGCGGCTTACCGACGCGACCTCGCCGGCCTGTCGCGCTGGCTGTCGGCTCGTGCCGTGTCCTTGCCCGGTGCCAGCGAAGCCGACCTTACGGCATACCTGGCCAGCGAGCATGCCGTCACTCGGTCATCGACAGCGAATCGCCGGCTCGCCGTGCTTCGACGCTTCTATCGCTGGGCGGTGCGGGAGCGCATTGCCGCAGACGATCCGACGGTGCTCCTGCGGGGCGCCCGTCGTGCGGCACGGTTCCCCAGGACGATCAGCGAAGCGCAGGTCGAGACCTTGCTCGCTGCACCCGACGACTCCGTGGCGCTCGGGCTGCGGGACCGCGCGATGTTCGAACTGCTCTATGCGACTGGTCTGCGCGTGAGTGAGCTGGTCAACCTCAAACTCTCCGAACTGTCGCTGACGGAAGGGCTGGTGCGCGTCATCGGCAAGGGGTCGAAGGAACGCATCGTGCCGCTGGGTGAAGTCGCGCGCGATTGGGTCGAACGCTACTTCAAGCGCGGCCGCGGCGAACTGCTTGCGGGCCGTATGTCAGACGCCGTGTTTGTCACCCAGCTTGGCGCGGCCATGTCGCGCCAGATGTTCTGGGTTCTCGTCAAGCGCTACGCGCTGCGCGCTGGCATCCAGGCGCCGCTGTCGCCGCACGGACTGCGGCATGCCTTTGCGACACACCTGCTGAACCATGGGGCAGACCTGCGCGTAGTGCAGATGCTGCTGGGGCACGCGGATATTTCCACAACCCAGATCTACACGCACGTGGCGCGGGCGCGGCTGAAGAGCCTGCACGCCGAACATCACCCACGGGGATAGGGCAGCGCCCCTTACCGGCTTTACACTCGCGCGCCATGGCCAAGGTCAGGCACGTCTCCGAGACGCCGGGTACGCAGTATTTGCGCGAACACAAGGTGCCGTATTCCGAGCACGTCTACGAGTACGTCGAGCACGGGGGAACGTCCGAGTCGGCACGACAGCTGGAAGTCGATGAGCACTCGGTCGTGAAGACGCTGGTCATGCAGGATGAGGCGGGTGAGCCCTTGATTGTGCTGATGCACGGCGACTGCACCGTATCGACCAAGAATCTCGCCCGGCAGATCGGACGCAAGCGCATTGAACCGTGCCGTCCGGATGTGGCGCAGCGCTTCACTGGCTATCTCGTCGGCGGGACGTCTCCTTTCGGCACCCGCCGCAAGATGCCGGTCTATGTCGAGCGCAGCGTGCTGCGCCTCGCCCGGATCTACATCAACGGCGGGCGACGCGGCTACCTCGTGGGAATCACCCCCGCCGCCCTGAGCGAAGTTCTCGGCGCAGTCGCGGTCGACTGCGCGCTGAAGGAGTGAGCATGTCGATGCTCTGGACAGCTGTGGCGATAGTCGGCGCTTACCTGTTGGGGTCCGTCTCGTTTGCAGTCATCGTGAGCCGCGCACTCGGGCTTGCTGATCCCCGAACCTACGGCTCGAAGAACCCGGGCGCCACCAACGTTCTGCGCTCGGGCAGCAAGCTCGCCGCGATTCTCACGCTGGCCGGTGACGCACTGAAGGGCTGGCTTGCCGTTTGGCTGGTCGAGCGCTTGGGACCACTGTTCGGCGTCGGCGACTGGGGCGTTGCACTCGCCGGGGTCGCGGTGTTTCTCGGCCATCTGTTCCCGGTGTTCTTTGGATTCAAGGGTGGCAAGGGTGTCGCCACGGCCGCCGGAGTCATCGTCGCGTTCAATCCGTGGCTCGCGCTGGCAACCGGGCTGACCTGGCTGATCATTGCCTTCTTCTTCCGCTACTCGTCGCTGGCATCGCTTACCGCGGCCGTTTTCGCAGCGTTCTATTCCGCGTTCGGCTGGGGCTTCGACGAGCGCTTTGTCGCGGTCGCCATCATCGCCGGCTTCGTCGTCTTCCGGCACCAGGCCAACATTCGCAACCTCGTCGCCGGCAAGGAGCGCCGCATCGGCGAAAAGTCTCGCGAAGCACGCGCGCCGCGAGGTTAGGCGGATCGGGCGGTGGCCTCGGCAAGGGTCCAGCGCGGGTGTACCGCGAAACCCAGCGGACAGGGCAGCTCCACGCCTTCTGACCGGCGGATGGCTGCGAGGCCCGCAAGCGCGATCATCGCGCCGTTGTCGGTACAAAGGCTGACCGGAGGGAAGTGAACCTCGGTGCCATGACGGCGCGCGTCGGCCCGCAACCGCTCGCGAAGTTGCGCGTTGGCGCCAACGCCGCCCGCCACCACGAGGCGCGTCAGCCCCGTCGCTTCCAGCGCGCGGCGCGACTTGATCGCCAGCACATCGACGATCGCTTCGACAAACGCGCGCGCAATGTCGGCACGTCCCTGCTCGCACAGGTTTGGCTCCTTGCGCACGGCGGTGAGCACAGCCGTCTTCAGGCCGCTGAAGCTGAAGTCCAGGTCCCCGCTCGATAGCATGGGCCGGGGCAGCCGAACCGAACCCGAGTTCCCGAAGTCCGCGAGCTGGGACACCGCCGGTCCACCGGGGTAGCCCAACCCAAGCAACTGGGCTGTCTTGTCGAAGGCCTCGCCGGCGGCGTCATCAACCGTCTCCCCGAGCAGCGCGTAGTGACCCCATCCGTCGACCCGCATCAACTGCGTGTGCCCGCCGGAGACAAGGAGCGCAACGAACGGGAACTCGGGTGCCGGATCGGCCAGCAGAGGCGACAGCAGGTGGCCTTCAAGATGGTGTACCGGTATCACCGGTCGGGCCAGCGCGTATCCGAGCGCGTAGGCGATGCTGCTGCCGACCAGCAGTGCACCGGCGAGACCCGGCCCGGCAGTCACTGCGATCGCGTCAATCTGGCCGGCCGTGCACCGGGCGTCACCGAGGACCCGCTCAAGCAGCGGGAGCACGCGGCGAATGTGGTCGCGGGACGCGAGTTCCGGCACGACGCCGCCATAGTCCTGATGCATGTCCACCTGGGAGTGCAGCGCTTGGGCCAGCAGTCCGGCCTCGCTGTCGAAAAGCGCGATTCCGGTCTCGTCGCAGGAGGTCTCGATGCCCAGGATCAGCATGGAGCCAGTGTACGAGACCCCGATGGACACCCCGGACGAACGGCGCCGCTAACGGGACCTCAAATCCCTGACTTGTCTGCCGAAACCGCTTGCGGATATAATCACTGGCTTTTCCGGCTGGCAAGCCGTGCGTCCATGCGGATCGCGCAAGGCCCGGCAACAGCCCCGTCGACAACCACTGACCCTGACCGATGCCTACGATACGCGTCAAAGAAAACGAGCCGTTTGAAGTCGCGCTGCGCCGCTTCAAGCGCACGATCGAAAAGAGCGGACTGCTGACCGAGCTGCGCGCGCGCGAGTTCTACGAAAAGCCGACCGCCGAACGCAAGCGGAAGAAATCGGCCGCAATCAAGCGGCACTTCAAGCGTCTGCGTAGCCAGATGCTGCCGAAGAAGATGTACTAAGGCGGCACACCCGCGCAAACGAGCGGGCTTCAAGGTCGATGCAAGGCGCGCCTCCGGGCGCGCTTTCGCTTTCTGGGAGGCAACGATGACATCACCGACACTCAAGGACCGGATCACCGAGGACATGAAGTCCGCCATGCGCGCCAAGGATGCGCCACGGTTGTCGGCCATCCGGCTGCTGCAGGCGGCGATCAAGCAAAAGGAGGTCGACGAACGGATCACTGTCGACGACACGGCTGTAATGAGCATCGTCGAAAAGCTGATCAAGCAGCGCAAGGACTCGATTGAGCAATTCGCGAAGGCCGGTCGCAACGACCTCGTGGAAAAGGAAAGAGCCGAGCTCGACCTGCTGTCCGGTTACCTGCCCCAGCAGATGTCCGACGCGGAACTCGAGGCCGCGGTCGATGCGGCGATCGCCGAATCCGGCGCGGCGGGACCGCAGGGCATGGGCAAGGTGATGGCGGTGCTGAAGCCCAGGATCGCTGGCCGGGCGGACATGGGCAAGGCCTCGGCCATCGTCAAGCAGCGGCTGTCGTAGTTTCCTGTTACTGCTTGGCGGCCCGGATGGCGCGCGCCGCTCCGGATCGAGGAGAGTGCTCGTGCAACGCTGAAGCCGCTGCGTACACTTTCGTCGCATGATCCCCCAGGCTTTCATCCAGGACCTGCTCGCCCGCGTCGACATCGTCGATGTCGTCGGGCGTGACGTCCAACTGAAAAAGGCCGGCCAGAACCTGCTCGGGCTGTGTCCATTTCACGGGGAGAAGTCGCCGTCGTTCACGGTCAGCCCGTCGAAACAGTTCTATCACTGCTTCGGCTGCGGGGCCCACGGCAGCGCGATCGGCTTTCTCATGGAGCATCGTGGCCTCAACTACGTGGAGTCGATCCGCGAACTTGCGCAGCAGGTCGGCATGCAGGTTCCGGAAAGCAGCGACCGCGGGCGCGATGGCGGCAAGCTGAGCGCGCTGTCGGAATTGCTCAAGCGCGCCGCAGAGTTCTATCGTGGCCAGCTGAAGGAAAGCCGCGTCGCGGTCGACTATCTCAAGGGTCGAGGGCTGACGGGCCAGACGGCTGTCCGCTTTTCTCTCGGTTTTTCTCCCGACGCCTGGCAACCGTTGCGCGCCGCCGTTGACGACTACGACGATCCCCGTCTGGTCGAAGCCGGCCTGGTGATCTCGGACGAGGGCAAGCGTTACGACCGCTTCCGCGGACGAATCATGTTTCCGATCCGCAGCGCGCGCGGCCAGGTCATCGGGTTTGGTGCCCGCATCATCGGGTCAGGGGAACCGAAGTACCTGAACTCGCCGGAAACACCACTATTTCACAAGGGGCAGGAGCTCTACGGCCTGTTCGAGGCGCGCGACGCGATTCGTCAGTCGGGGCGTGCCATCGTCTGCGAGGGCTATCTGGATGTGATCCAGCTGGCACAGGCCGGGTTTGGGGAGGCGGTGGCGGCACTCGGCACGGCAATCACAAGCACGCATGTCAGCACGCTGCTGCGTACGACCGACCAGGTCATTTTTGCGTTTGACGGCGATGCGGCAGGCCGGAAGGCCGCCAGACGTGCGCTCGAGGCGGCGCTGCCGGTCATTGCGGACACCAAGCGCGCGAGTTTTCTGCTGCTGCCTGAAGGTGAAGACCCGGACAGCATCGTGAAGGCCGGGGGGGCGGCGGCGTTCGAGAGCGAGCTTGCGCGAGCACTGCCCTTGTCGCGGTTCTTCATCGAGTCCCTGGCGGCGGGACGGTCGCTGGCCTCGCCCGAGGACCGTGCCGCGATGGTGTCCGACGCCCGGGCACTGATCCTGTCGATGCCGCCGGGTGCCCTGCGTCTGCAGCTGCTTCGGGAGCTGGCTGAGGCCTCGCGAACGCCCCTGGACGACCTGGAGACGCTCTACGGACTACGACGCGGCCGGGCGGCGCGTCCGTCCGCATTGGCCCACAGGACGCCGCATGCGGAGGTCGAGGATCTCAAGCGCCGGATCCTGCAGCAACTGCTCGCGCATCCTCCACTGGCTCGCGAGTTCAACCGCGCCGTCAGCGACGCGCAAGTCGAGGGGGGCGAGCCGGTCGATCAGGAGATCGCCGAGGTCTGGCGCACGGCCACGTCGCCGGAGCTCGCCACGGGCGCCGTCATGACGCATGGTGCCCTGCTGGAGGCACTGCAATCGAGCCCGTTTATCGACGATTACCGTACCCTCGCGGCACAGGAAATGGAACTTGATACGGATGTGGAGACTGCCCGACAGGTCCTCGATGAAGCGTTCCACAAGCTGCAGCTGCGGAGGCTCGAGGCCGAACGGAGCGAGCGACTGGCCGAGTACCAGCGAGAACCCTCGGAGGACCGCCTGGAAGCCTACCGGATCGCCGACCGCTGCTATACCGAGGCGCGCGCCCGGACCGGCGAGCCGGCCACTCGTTAGCGGCCGGAGGCCCGGCCGGTGCCGCGGCGGAACGTTTTGCGGCAAATTGGCCGAAGTTTGCTAATATGTTGAATTCTCGACGATTCACCCGGAAAATCCGGGGCTCGTCGGAGCGCCCAGGAGATCGCGATTGATCGGTGGCGCAGCAATCCAGCATCACATAGCGTTCGCGACTCACTTCAGGGCGCCTCCCACGGAAGCGCGCCCGGCCCAGGCGGCAAGGCAGCTCGCGACGACGCAAAGGTGCGATAGCGGAACCGGCCAGATCCCTGGCGGTCCGGTTGAGATCGCGTGCTTGAACCCAATGATGGTGAAGTGACGAATCGAACTGCCGTAGTGCAGTGCGACCGCGCGTCCCAGTGAACGCCCTGCCCGAGGCGGGCGGCTGAACGGAGTGCAACGATGGTGATGAAGAAGCCGGTGGTGAAAGCGAAGCCTGCACGGTCTACAGCGCGCGGAATTGCGCGTCCGAAAGCCGGGGCGAAGAAGCCTGCGCCGCCACCCGCGAAGAAGATCGTACCGGCCAAGGCACTGCGGACGGAGACTGTCGTCAAGGCGACCGCCAAGGTCGTGGCCAAACTGGCGGCTCTGCCGGCCAAGCCGCTGCCGACCGTGCCCGCCGTCCCGGCAGGTGAAGCACAGCGTGGTCGTCCGGGCCGCAAGCCGAAGCAATCGGAAGAGCAGTTGATGGGCGGCGCAGACGCTGCCGTGCCAGAGGCGGGTGACGACACTGCGGATCCGAGCGTGCAGATCGTCGAGAAGATGAGCGCGACCAAGCTTCGCGCCAAGGATCGTCGCGCGAAGGAGAAGGCGCTTAAGGAGGCGCTCGAGCGCAGCTACCACGGCACCGAGGAAGACCTCGAGGCACGCCGCAACAAGCTGAAGGCGCTGATCAAGCTGGGCAAGGAGCGCGGCTTCCTGACCTACGCCGAGATCAACGATCACCTGCCCGACAACCTGGTCGACGCCGAGGCGATCGATTCCATCATCAGCACGTTTGGCGATATGGGCATCCAGGTCTTCGACCAGGCGCCGGACGCCGAAACGCTGCTGATGAACGAAAACGTCCCGGCGGCGACCACCGACGACGACGTCGAGGAGGAAGCCGAAGCCGCACTGACCACGGTCGACGCCGAGTTTGGTCGTACCACCGATCCGGTCCGCATGTACATGCGCGAGATGGGTTCGGTCGAGCTGCTGACGCGCGAGGGCGAGATCGAGATCGCCAAGCGCATCGAGGACGGACTCAAGCACATGGTGATGGCCGTGTCGGCCTGTCCCACGACCATAGCCGAGATCCTGGCGCATTCGGAGCGCATCCGCGCGAGCGAGATTCCGATCGACGAAGTGGTCGATGGCCTGATGGACCCGACTGCCGAGGATTTCCCGACGGCCGGCGGCGACGAAGAAGACGAGGAAGGCGAGGAGACCACCGACATCGGCGCGTCCGGCATGACGGCGGCGCAGCTCGACGAGTTGAAGGTCCGCGCGATCGAGAAGTTCGATCACGTCGCGAAGCTCTTCGACAAGATGCGCGTCGCCTTCGAGAAGGAGGGCTACAAGTCGCCGGGGTACCTCAAGTCCCAGACCAAGATTCTCGACGAGCTGATGAGCCTGCGTTTCACGGCCAAGATGGTCGAGAAGCTCTCGGACACGCTGCGCAAGCAGGTCGACGAAGTACGCAGCCTGGAAAAGCAGATCTACGAGATCGTCGTCAACAAGTGCGGGATGCCGCGCGCGCATTTCCTCAAGGCGTTCCCTGGCAACGAGACCAACATGCGCTGGGCGGCACGCGAATCCGATTCCGGCCAGCCTTACGCCGAGGTGATGCGGCGCAACCTGCCGGCGGTGCAGGAGCTGCAAGGAAAGCTTTCCGACCTGCAGAAGCGCGTGGTGCTGCCGCTGCGCGACCTGCGCGAGGTCTACAAGCAGATGGCCACCGGCGAAGCCAAGGCGCGCAAGGCCAAGCGCGAGATGACCGAGGCCAATCTGCGCCTGGTGATCTCGATCGCCAAGAAGTACACGAATCGCGGCCTGCAGTTCCTCGACCTGATCCAGGAAGGCAACATCGGCCTGATGAAGGCGGTCGACAAGTTCGAATACCGCCGCGGCTACAAGTTCTCGACTTACGCCACATGGTGGATCCGCCAGGCGATCACGCGCTCGATCGCGGATCAGGCACGCACGATCCGCATCCCGGTGCACATGATCGAGACTATCAACAAGATGAACCGCATTTCCCGCCAGATCCTGCAGGAAACCGGCACCGAGCCCGATCCGGCCACCCTCGCGATCAAGATGGAGATGCCGGAAGACAAGATCCGCAAGATCCTGAAGATCGCGAAAGAACCGATCAGCATGGAGACGCCGATCGGCGACGACGACGACTCGCACCTCGGTGACTTCATCGAGGACCAGACCACGGTCGCTCCGGTCGACGCTGCGCAGTACAACAGTCTGTCGGGGGTGACCAAGGATGTGCTGGACTCGCTGACGCCACGCGAGGCCAAGGTCCTGCGCATGCGCTTCGGCATCGAGATGTCGACCGACCACACGCTGGAAGAAGTCGGCAAGCAATTCGATGTCACGCGCGAGCGCATCCGCCAGATCGAGGCGAAGGCGCTGCGCAAGCTGCGTCACCCGAGTCGCTCGGACAAGCTGAAGAGCTTTCTAGAGTAGCCTGGCGTGAACGCGCTGATGAGAACTGACGGCCGCAGCACGGAGCTGCGGCCGTTCTCATTTCGGTCCTGCGGGCCGTTAGCTCAGCTGGTTAGAGCAGAGGACTCATAATCCTTTGGTCGCTGGTTCAAGTCCAGCACGGCCCACCAACATAACGATAGACATTTCCGACTCGAAGACCCCTTGTCCGACTACCACGATTTCGAACACTTCGGCCTCGACCCGCGCATCGTTGCAGCGGTGAAGGCCATGGGCTACACGACGCCGACGCCGATCCAGAGCAAGGCGATCCCGCTCGTCATGCAGGGCAAGGACGTGATGGGCGCTGCACAGACCGGCACTGGCAAGACGGCCGGATTCGCGCTGCCCATCATCCAGCGGCTGCTGCCGCAGGCGAGTACCAGCATGTCGCCAGCGCGGCATCCGGTGCGGGCGCTGATACTGACACCGACTCGCGAGCTGGCGGACCAGGTCGCAGACAACGTCAAGCGTTACATCACCGGCACACCACTGCGCTGCGCCGTGGTCTATGGCGGTGTCGACATGGATCCGCAGACGCAGGCGTTGCGCACCGGGGTCGAAATCGTCGTCGCCACGCCCGGCCGCCTGCTCGACCACCTGCAGAGCAAGAACACCTCGCTCGGCCAGGTGCAGATCGTCGTCCTCGACGAAGCCGATCGCATGCTCGACATGGGTTTCCTGCCCGACATCTCGCGCATCCTGAATCTCCTGCCGAAGGAGCGCCAGAGCCTGATGTTCTCGGCGACGTTCTCCGAGGAAATCAAGAAGCTCGCGGCGAATTTCCTGCGCGAGCCCGTGCTGGTTGAAGTGGCTCGCCGCAACGCGACGGCCGAGAACGTCACGCAGGAGGTCGTCAAGCTGCATGAATCTGAGAAGACCGATGCGCTGCTAGAACTGCTGCGAACGCGCGGCGAAGGCGGCGGTCGGTTGACCCAGGTCCTGGTGTTCGTCAATTCGAAGATCGAATGTCGGCGACTCGCGCGGCAGTTGCAGAAGGCGGGAGTGAACGCCGATGCGATTCATGGCGACAAGACGCAGGATGAGCGCATGAAGGCACTCGAAGGCTTCAAGGCCGGTTCGATCGAGGTGCTGGTGGCCACAGATGTCGCCGCGCGCGGCCTCGACATCGTGGAGCTTCCGGTCGTCATCAACTACGACGTGCCGTTTTCGCCCGAGGACTATGTGCACCGCATTGGCCGCACCGGACGCGCCGGCGCGAGCGGGCTGACGATCATGATGATGACGGGGTCCGACGAGCGCAGCGTCGCGGCGATCGAGCGGCTCACGAAGCAAAAGTTCCAGGTGGCGGCCGTTACCCCGCAACGACGCGAGCGTGGCCCTGAGCGTGGCGCGGAGCGGGGAGGGCGGGAGCGCAGCGAGCGTGACAGTAGTCGACGTGAGCGTCCCGCACCGGCGGCCGGTACGCGGCGCGCCGAGCCCAAACCGGTCGATGACTTCTTCAGCCGGCCCTACGAGCCGGGTGCGCCAAGCGAGGCAGAGACTGCGCCAGTGACCGGCGAGCCGTCCGGCGCCCCGCCGGCCCGTCCTGCGGGAAAGGTTTCCGCCCTGCTGGGCGGTCGCAAGAAGTAGGTCTGAAGCTAGGCCGCGGCAGCAGGACCGGCTGCATGCGCAGCGGATTCCGGCGCCAGGAAGGTGATCACATGGTCGGCATCCAGGCGAATACCGATCTGTTCACCGATCGCGTGGTCATGGTGGCTGGGCACCAGCGCCAATACTTCGCGCCCGCTGACAAGCCGCAGCGTGTAAATGAAGTCACCGCCGCGAAACACTTTGCGCGTCACTTCAGCCTTCAACGGACTGGCATCGTCATGCACGACGTCATCGGGCCGCAGCAGCACCTCGACATGGCAACCCTTGCCGCAGGTCGCACATCCCTGCTGGCACGGCAACGGTATCTCGCCGCGCAGTTCGCCCAGCTCAATCTCTACATTGCGTGGTGACAGCACTTGCGCCGGCAGGAACACGCCCTGTCCGATGAAGTCGGCGACATAGCGCGTCGCGGGCCGGTGGTAGAGCTCGTACGGGCGGTCCCATTGCTCGAGGCTGCCGTCATGCATGACGCCGACCCGGTCGGCGATGGCAAACGCTTCCTGCTGGTCATGGGTCACGAGAATCGCCGTCGTGCCACTCGCCTTCAGGATGCGGCGTACTTCGTGTCCGAGGCGCTGACGCAGTTCAACGTCGAGGCTGGAAAACGGCTCGTCCATCAGCAGCAGTGCCGGGCGGGGTGCGAGAGCGCGCGCCAAGGCGACGCGCTGCTGCTGGCCGCCGGACAGCTCATGCGGATAGCGCTGCGCCTCGGCTGTCAGCCCGACCAGCGAAATCATTTCATCGACACGCTCGCTGCGAGCCTGGCCGCGCAGGCCACGCAGGCCGAACGCGACGTTGTCCGCCACCTTCAGGTGGGGGAACAGCGCATAGTCCTGGAACACGAGGCCGACGCCGCGCTTTTCCGGTGGCGCCGTGAAATGCGGACCGGCGACCACCAGGCCGTCGATTTCGATCGTTCCGGCAGCGACCGGGAGGAACCCGGCGATGGCCCGCAGCAGCGTGGTCTTGCCGCAACCCGAACTGCCCACCAGGCAGCCGATCTCGCCGCGCTCCAGCGAAAGCGACAGGCTGTCGAGCACGCGAGCGCCGCCCTGATAGGCGACCGCAAGATCGTCGATCACGAGGAGGGCCGAGCGCGGTGGGGTGGAAGCCATCATTGCAGTGTACCCTCTAAATGCGGTTAGTTCTCATTTGCATTTAGACTCCATGGACCTGCAAGGGATATTCGGACGAACTCAGAGCTTCTTCAGTGCTGGACAGCTACCTGAAACGAGACGCCGCCCCCCGCCTGGACCTGGGTAGTGCGGCACTGCGACAAACGTTGCTGCTTGCGCTCGCCTGCACAGCGGTGGTGGGGCTGCCGGTGCTCAGCATCTTCGCAAGCTTCATCGACGGCCCCGCCTCGGCGGAAACGCTACGGCATCTCGCAGCGACGATCATCCCCCAGGCGTTGCTTGAAACGGCGATCCTGAGCGTCGGTGTCGTCATCGGAGTCGTGACGCTCGGTGCGGCCACAGGGTGGCTCGCCGCCACCTGCGAGTTTCCCGGCCGTCGAGTGTTTGAATGGGCGTTGCTGCTGCCGCTGGCGATGCCCGCCTATATCGTCGCTTACGCGTACACGGATGCGCTGCAGTTTGCCGGACCGGTGCAGACCGCATTGCGCGAAACGTTTGGCTGGCGCCGTGGCGACTACTGGTTTCCGGAGATCCGGTCGCTCACCGGAGGAGCCTTCGTCTTCTCGGTCGTGCTGTACCCGTATGTCTATCTGCTGGCGCGCACCGCGTTCCTGGCGCGCACCGCGTCGATGATCGACGCGGCACGCAGCCTCGGCCTGTCGCCCTGGCAGACCTGGTGGCAGGTCAACATTCCGCTTGCTCGCCCGGCCATAGCGGCCGGCGCTCTGCTGGCGCTGATGGAGACCCTTGCCGATTACGGAGCCTCGGTCTACTTCGGACTGCAGACCTTCACGGTGGCGATCTATCGTGCGTGGTTCTCGCTGGGCGATCGCATGGCGGCGAGTCAGCTCGCCGCCGTGCTGCTGCTTCTGGTGCTTGGCATCCTCGTGCTTGAACGGCACGCCCGTGGCCGGGCACGCTTCTTCACGCCGACAGCAAGCCAGCGCCCGGCAGCGCGTGCGGTGTTGCATGGGGGCGCTGCAGCGGCGGCATTTGCCGCGTGTGTGCTGCCGGTACTCCTGGGCTTCGTGCTCCCGGTCGTTCTGTTGCTGCGGCTGCTGCTGCCGGCGTGGAGCGCCGTTGACTGGTCGCGGTATCTGCACTGGCTTTTCAACACCATCGGGATCGCGGTGGGCGGCGCGGCCATCGTGCTGGTCACCGTCATGGGACTCGCGTACGCAGCGCGGGCGGCGGAGCGCGGTCTGCCCGCTTGGCTGGTGCGGGTGTCGGTGCGTCTGATGAGCCTGGGCTACGCGCTGCCCGGTGCGGTGGTCGCCGTCGGCATCCTGATCCCGCTCGCGACCTTCGACAATGCACTCGACGGCATGCTTAAGAACGCCATCGGCATGGGCACCGGACTGCTGCTGACCGGCAGTGTTTTTGCGCTGCTCTACGGTTACCTTGTTCGTTACTTCGCCGTTGCCTACCAATCGGTCGAGGCCGGGCTGTCGCGCATCACTCCCACAATGGACGCCAGCGCCCGCAGCCTCGGCAGTTCGACGTTCGATACCTTCGTTCGCGTGCATCTGCCGATCCTCGCGCCCTCGGTGCTCGCGGCGGTACTGCTGGTCTTCGTCGACGTGATGAAGGAATTGCCCGCCACGCTGGTCTTGCGTCCGTTCAATTTCGACACCCTCGCCGTGGTTGCCTATCAGATGGCCGCGGATGAGCGACTTGCCGAGGCAGCGCTGCCGGCGCTCACGATCGTTGCCGTCGGCGTGCTGCCGGTCGTGCTGCTGTCCCGCGCGATCGCGCGAGCCGCGGGGCCGGGACACGCGTAGTACGCTTGCCGCCTTTTCTTGCAGAAGGTGGACGACATGGGTTATGCGATTGCCGCGCCGGCGCAGGCCGTCGTGCCGATCGACGGGTCGACGGACCTGTTCCCGGTACACCGGATCTACTGTGTCGGCCGCAACTACGTCGATCACGCCAAGGAGATGGGGTTCTCCGAGCGTGAGGCGCCGTTTTTCTTCATGAAGCCGGCGGATGCGGTGTTGCCGGTGCCCTTCGGCTCGACTGGGGAGATGCCGTACCCGGGCGAGACCGCCAATTTGCACCACGAGATCGAACTGGTGGTAGCCATCGGTCGCGGCAAAGGCAACATCGGGCAGACCGATGCAGCGAAGCACATCTGGGGCTATGCGGTGGGCCTCGACATGACGCGACGCGACCTGCAGTTTGCATTACGCGACAAGGGTCGGCCATGGGATGTCTCGAAGGGCTTTGATCACTCCGCGCCGATATCGCCGCTGAAGCCGATCTCCGTGACCGGGGAAATCAACTCGGCGGCGATCTGGCTCGAGGTGAACGGCCAGAAGCGCCAGTCCAGCGATGTCGCGAAACTGATCTGGAACGTCAACGAGACGATCGAACACCTGTCGAAGTTCTATGCACTGGCGCCCGGCGACCTGATCTTCACCGGCACGCCCGAAGGCGTCGGCGCCGTGAAACCCGGCGACCTGATGAGCGGCGGCATCGCCGGCATCGGCACATTGCAGGTCCGGGTGGTCTGAAGATGGCGCTGACATGCTGCGTCGACTGCTGATTGCCTGCGGCTGCCTGCTTGCGGCCGTGCCACTTCTGGCGGGGGCGCAAGGGCCGGTCACACTCAAGGTGCATCACTTCTTGCCGCCGGGCTCGACGACGCACGCCAAGATGATCGTGCCGTGGTGCGCCAAGGTCGAAGCCGAGTCCAGGGGCCGGCTGAAATGCCAGATCTTCCCGTCGATGCAGCTGGGTGGCACTGCGCCGCAGCTCTATGACCAGGTACGCGACGGCGTCGCCGATATCGTCTGGACGCTGCCGGGCTACAACGCCGGACGCTTCCCGTCGATGGAAGTGTTCGAGCTGCCGTTCATGATCTCCGACGCGCAGTCCGCGTCGCGTGCTGCCTGGCAGTTCTACGACAAGCACGGTCGCAATGAATTCCGCGAGGTAAAGCCGCTCGCGGTGCATGTTCACGACGCGGGCTACCTGCACACGCGTGAACGGCCGGTGCGTGTGCTCGAGGATTTCCGCGGCATGAAGCTGCGCGCGCCGACTCGCCAGACCAACAAGCTGCTCGCGGCGCTGGGCGCAACGCCGGTGTCGATGCCCGTCACCGCGCTCGCCGATGCGATGAGCAAGGGCGTGCTCGACGGCGCGATGGTGCCGTGGGAGGTCGTGCCGGCCGTGAAGGTGCAGGAGGTTGCGCGATTCCATACAGAGACGGATCCCAATCTACCGGCGCTGTACACGGCGGTGTTCCTGTTCGCGATGAACCCGAGGACCTATGCCGGCCTTCCCGATGACCTCAAGGTGATCATCGATCGCAACTCCGGGCTCGAACTGTCGTCCCAGGTCGGGAGGCTATGGGACGAGCAGAAGGCGTCTGCGCGAAAACTGGCGACGGATCGCGGCAACACCGTGATCGTCGTGCCTGCCGCTGAACTGGCGCGCTGGCAGCGAGCCGCGCAGCCGGTCGCGACCGAGTGGGTGTCGGACATGAAACGCCGGCAGATCGACGGCGACGCGCTGCTGGCCGACGCCCGCGCGCTGCTCGCTCGAAGCGCCGCGCCGTCCTTGCCGACGCCGCGCGCCGGCAACTAGATGTGGCGCGCGATCCGGGCGGCCGCCGTTGCGTTCGCGCTGGTCGGGGGTGCAGTGCTCCTGCTGGTTGCGGCGGTCACGGTGGTCTCGGTCGGCGGGCGCTGGTTGCTGCTGACGCCGGTACTCGGTGACGTCGAGCTGGTTCAGCTCGGTACCGCTGCCGCCCTGGCGCTGTTCCTGCCGTATTGCCAGCTGCATGGCAGCCACCTCATCGTCGACATCTTCACGGCGCGGACGGCGACGTCGGCGCAGCGTCGGCTCGATCGCATGGCGCAGGGACTCGCGGCGGTGGTGCTGGGTCTGCTGGCGGCGCGGGCTGGCGCTGGCGTGCTCGACCTGCGCGCGGCGGGTGAAACCTCGATGGTCCTCGGGATGCCACTGTGGCTCGCTTATGCAGTCATGGTTCCGTCCCTCGCGCTCGCTGCCCTGATCGCGCTGGCACGCGCCTGGCAGCACGAATCGGATGCCGACTGATGGCGGCATGGCCCGCATTGCTGCTGTTTGGCGCGATGCTTGCGTTGATGGCGCTGCGCCTGCCGGTGTGGGCCGCCATGTTCATTCCGGGAGCGGTCGGCTACGTCGTGCTGTCGGGCGCCGACGCGTGGCTGGCGTATCTGAAAGGCATGGCGTTCGCGCGCTTCTCTATTTACGACCTGTCGGTCATTCCGCTGTTCCTGCTGATGGGCCAGCTTGCCACCCAGGGCGGCTTGTCGAGTGCACTGTTCCGCGCAGCCGCCAGCTTCGTCGGGCACTGGCGCGGTGGACTGGCGCAGGCCGCCGTGCTGGCCAGCGCCGCATTCGGCTCGGTGTGCGGATCGTCGGTCGCCACAGCGGCGACGATCGCGCAGGCGGCGTTGCCTGAGATGCGGCGCTACCGGTACGACGGCGGCTTTGCCGTCGCCAGCCTCGCTGCGGGCGGAACGCTGGGCATCCTGATCCCGCCCTCGGTCGTGCTGGTGCTCTATGCCATCGTCGCCGAACAGAACATCGCGCGATTGTTTGCTGCTGCGCTGCTGCCGGGCCTGCTTGCAGCAGTGCTGTACTGCGTTGCCATCGCGCTGCTGATGCGGCGGAAACCCGAGCTCGGCCCAGCCGAGCCGCGTGTTCCCTGGCCGCAGCGCCGGGCGACACTGGGCGGCGTGCTACCGGTGCTGGTGATCTTCGTCATCGTGTTGGGTGGCATCTACGGCGGAGTTTTCACCGCCACCGAGGGTGCAGCGATCGGCGTTGCTCTGACCGGCCTCGTTGGCTTGCTGCGTCGACAACTGACAGCGGCGGGCCTGAGGACGGCGCTACTGGCGACCGCGGAGACCTCGGGCGTCATTTTCATGATCTTTCTCGGCGCTGACATGCTGAACGGCGCGTTGGCGCTGACGCAGTTTCCGGCCCACGCGGCCGAGGCCATTGGCGCGTTGCCCTGGCCGCCGCTGCTGGTGCTGGCGCTGGTGCTGCTCTTCTACATCGTGCTCGGCGGAGTGATGGACGAACTGTCGATGCTGCTGCTGACCCTGCCGGTGGTCTTCCCGGCGGTGATGCAGCTCGAACTCTTCGGGCTGGCGGCGGAGGCAAAGGGGATCTGGTTCGGCGTGTTGCTGCTTACCGTTGTCAATATCGGACTCATCGCTCCGCCGCTGGGCCTGAATGTCTATGTTGTCGGCGCGCTGGCGCGTGATGTGCCGGTCGTGCAGGCCTACCGGCACGTAGGGGCGTTCCTCGCGGCCGATGCGGTGCGGCTCACGCTGCTGCTGCTCGTGCCAGCGCTGTCTTTGTGGCTGGTGCAATACGTTCAATAAGGTGTTCGCATGCTGAAGCTCTACAACTACTACCGCAGTTCGGCCTCGTTCCGGGTGCGGATCGCGCTGA
Source organism: uncultured beta proteobacterium (assembly GCA_963766365.1). Classification (GTDB taxonomy): domain Bacteria; phylum Pseudomonadota; class Gammaproteobacteria; order Burkholderiales; family Burkholderiaceae_F; genus JALORV01. The sequence goes on along the minus strand of CAVXZK010000002.1, from coordinate 2,352 downwards.
ATATCAAGGGACTCAACTATGACTACGTCCCGGTGCACCTGACCAGGGGCGGAGGCCAGCAGTTCGCGTCGGAGTTCAAGGCGCTCAATGCGGACGCGCTGATCCCTGTCCTGGACGACGATGGCCACGTACTCACGCAGTCGCTGGCGATCATCGAATACCTCGACGAGACCCATCCCGAGCCGCCGCTGTTGCCGACGTCGCCGGTTGACCGTGCCTATGTGCGCGGTTTCGCACTGACGATCGCCTGCGAAATCCACCCGCTCAACAACCTCCGCGTACTGCGCTACCTGGTGAAGGAGCTGGCCGCGAGCGAGGACAGCAAGAACACCTGGTACCGCCACTGGGTCGAGCAGGGCCTGGCAGCGCTGGAGACGCGCGTGGTTTCCGAACGGCGCAGCAGCCGCCATGTGCTGGGCGACCAGGTGAGCCTCGCCGACGTCGTGCTGGTCCCGCAGGTGTTCAATGCCAGGAGATTTGATTGCCGACTGGATCACGTGCCGACACTGATGCGCATCTTTGACCACTGCATGGAACTGCCGGCCTTCGCCGACGCGCAGCCGTCGCGCCAGCCGGACGCGGAATGACGTGCCGCGTGTGGTCTCGCTGTCAGCAATCGCGGAAGACGGTTCGCGACCCACTGCGGACATAGGTTGCGCCGCAAACCGGACGATCTGGGCGCCCTCAATAGCGGCCATGCACAGGTCCACCTCTGCAAACAGCAGGCGTCACCGTCGGCGGCAGGAAAATTCGAGCCTGGCCCCTTTAACGTTTCTGTAAAGGCAGATGGGTTCCGACTCGCGCAAGCACAAGTTTGTTGACAACGTGCGCCACGCGCTGCGTCGGGGTAAGGGCGTGGATGACTTCGTCGATTGCTTAGGCTGAATAGAGCCATCCGGCCGCACAGAGAGCGAACATCCGCGTGACGCTCCGAGCGTCACCTGTACGGGCGAGATGAGGATCCGCTACTTCCTGCGTCTTCGGAGAAACGCAACGGCAACTAAGCTGCCAAGAAGCGCCAAAAACAGGCCCACGCCTTTCGATCCGAAGAAGAACTGAGACGCACCGTAGAGGGCAGCGGTTAAGACCGCTAGCCCAACAGCGTAAATGGCAAACGACAAGCCCCGTACACCTTGCCGATACACCAGCAGACCCGAAGCCACAATCAGGACGATTAAGGGAGCAGCTTGGCTCCACTGGATGTCGCCTGCGATGTTCATCGAGTGCACTCGCATGTCGGGTCTTCAAAGGGCCTCCAGCCGAATGGGAGCTTGTAGAACGCACCCGTGCCGATCCAACTTGACTGAATGACCACATTCTCGAGAATTCCATCAACTGCCTTGTCCAACTCGCGCTGGGCTTGCGCGCGCCGTTTTGGCGAGTGCCGTCGCTCAACAACTTGCTTCCAGTACTGCACTGAGCGGCCTTTTCGACTGATATCGCTGAGCGTGTTAAAGGTCCCCGGCCCAAGCGCACCAAGAGCTGCGGGATATTGCGACATCCGCTACGTCTATGCACTTCCAGTTGCCTTCGTGAAGCAGCAGCTGATACGTGACGTTAAAAGTCTGCCCCAAAGACAGCGCCAGCGAGGCCTAACTCTCCAGTTGGATCAGTATGCGTTAAGGGCGTGGATTCCGCAGTACGCGTACTCCTCCCATCGAGCCGCTTGAGATAGCCCCCGAGCCAATGGGAAAGCCTTGGGCGATTAGGCCTGGCGGCAGGCTTCCTGACGCGCCGTGCCTGCAGTACCAGAGCAGAGCAGTGGCGTCCGCTCTTCAGCAACTTCTCGCGCTGCAGTTGCGGCTGCTTTTCAGGCGAATCAGGCGACGACGCCCAAAGTCCGGTTGTGGCCGACTTGAGACTACCAGCGAGCTTCCCACCGCCACCATGAAGTTGCCACCTGGCGTCGTCATCGGGCAAAACGCACTGACGAGTTCTACAGACGATCCGGCATGCGCTCGCGCAGGGCGGCGGCGTACTCGGCGACGGCAGTCGCGTAGAAGTAGCTGCGGTTGTAATTGAGGATTGCGCTGAAATTGACCGTGCCGATGCGGTAGTCGCGACCGGGCTCTCCGTCGCGCACCAGAGGCAGGTCGATCAGTAACACGGGGGTGTCGAGCGACAGCGGAAGGTCGCCGGCGACACCCGCGGCCAGTGCGGCGGACCAGGTCGTGCGTGCCTCGATGCCGCGACCCAGAGCGTCGACCATTGCCTCATCCGCGCTGACCTCGAACGTGATCGGATGTCCGCGCTCCCAGCCATGAGCTACCAGGAAGCTGGCGACGGAGCCGATCGCGTCGGCCTCGCTGCCCAGCAGGTCGACGCGCCCGTCGTTGTCGAAGTCGACCGAGG
>CAVXZK010000001.1:0-273302 GCA_963766365.1 uncultured beta proteobacterium | reverse complement strand
ACTAGGCCGGACCAGGCAAGCCCTTGCGACCTCGGTCCAGGCTAGACGTCTTGAGTGAGATAATCTCGCCAGGGCGTCCAATAGTACTTCTCCCAACCTTGGCTGACTCCGGCGAAGTCGCTGTTGACGACGTTGACCTGAGTCAATTCGATTCTGCCGCCGTCTCCCTCGGGCACGAAGCTGAGGATCAACGTTGAATCGATGTCGGATGGACCCCAGTGCGGGGATCGCCACGACTGCACGATCAGACGCTTGGGTACGACTTGTAGAATCGTGCCGGTCAGCACATCATCGAAGGCTCGAAACTCTCCACCGGGTGCCGCTGTAATCGTCACCGGAGATCCAGTAAAGGCAGCGTGCTCGGCCGGGTCCGAGATACATGTCGAAGAGTCGATCCGGGTGCGCCGGCAACGATGCCGCGATTTGAATGGTGCGAGGCAATCCGGCTCTCCAGTTAGGCTTGAGCACTGGTGTCGGCTAAAATTTAAACCGACGTCAAAGCGGGTGAAGGGGAATCGAACCCTCGTATTCAGCTTGGGAAGCTGATGTTCTACCATTGAGACTACACACCGCTTTACAATCGCATGGATGCCCGGCGAGGGTCTCGCCGAACGACGGCCTTAACCTAAGCTTCCATGATATCGCTGATCACATTGCCGTGGACATCGGTCAGACGTCGATTCAAGCCGTTGTGATAGTAGGTCAATCGCTCGTGATCGAGCCCCAGCAAATGCAGAACGGTTGCGTAAAAATCCCAAACCGTGGTTGGGCTTTCCACCGCGCGGCGGCCGAACTCGTCGGTGGCTCCATGGCTGGTACCCCCTTTCACGCCCGCACCCATCATCCAACAGGTGAACCCGTCGGGGTTGTGGTCGCGGCCTTCGGTCCCCGCTTGATGAGTCGGCATGCGGCCGAACTCGGTCGTCCACAACACCAGCGCATCCTTCCAACAGTCCGCGTCGCTTCATGTCCGCCAACAAGGCGGCAGTCGGCTTGTCGAAAACAGGACAATGCCGTTCGTAATCGGCCTTTAGCGTTTTGTTGCCGCGTCCCAATTCAACAATCCATCGGCCCCCGATGCCCGAGAGGCACAGTACTAAATTGACATACCGAACGCCCCGTTCAAGCAACCGCCGCGCGAGCAGACAGTTCTTGGCGTAGGCGGCAATGTACTGGTTCGAGTCATCGGTCCCGTACATTCGATGCATGGACGCCGTTTCCGCCGACAGATCACTGACTTCGGGAGCTGACAATTGCATTCGAGCCGCCAATTCATAGGCTGCCATGCGAGCCTCGAGACTTGAATCGCCCGGACTGCGTGTCGCATGCCGCTCGTTCAAGAATCGCAGAAAATCCCTCGTCGCAGATTCCTCGTCAGGCACTGACTCCGCTTGGTGTTTGTAGATTGCGGATCGGCTGTTGAGCACTCAGCATGATTCCTTGATGTTGGGCCGGCAGAAACCCACTGGACCAATTCGCTTTGCCGTTTGGCGGTTCGCCTCGAATATCAGTGATCGCAACATAGGCTGGCAAGTTTTCGTTTTCGCTTCCCAACGCGTAACTGCACCAAGCGCCTGCCGCCTGGAAAGCCTTCGGTGGCGTGGCGCTCGCTCGAAGCCGTGCGTTGCGACCAGCTCGTCGATGAACTGCTGGACCTCGCTGCGCGCGAGGTAGGAGGTGCGTGCCTGCGCCGCGGGCAGCACCGCGAACGACACGATCGACAGCAGGGCGGTGCGACGTCGCATCGTCACAGCAGGTTCGGACGTGGCTTGAATGCACGGATCGCGCGGCGCAGCGTGCGGATATCGGCGCTCGTCGCCGTGGACGAGGCGGGCCCGTAGCGCAGTCGCTCGTAGCGCGACAACAGCTTGCGAGCGATTTTAACGTCCTCGGCCACCAGCGCGCGCTTGGTGCGAAGGTAGAGCTCGCGTGGCCCACAGGACGACGATGCTGCGACGCCGGCCCTTTCGAGGCGATCGCGCAACAGCTGGAATGCGGCGCCAAGCGGATCGCGAACGCTGCGCGACCGTAGTGTGAGGGCCGAGAGCCACACCAGCACCAGCAGGACGACGACCACCATCAGGCGTGTCACATTCTCGAGACTCGGCACGAGGCCCAGGCGTTCGACCAGCGCGCGCTGTCGCTCCTGCGAGTACGACAGCACCCACTGGTTCCATCCGTTCTGCACGGCTTCCCAGTTGTAGCGCAGGGCGCGCAGCAAGGACAGGTCGGCGCCCAGCCCCTGCAGCGCGGCACCGCCCTGCTGGGCTGCGCCTCCAGCGCGGTCGATGCGCACCGGGGCCACTACCGCGGTCGGGTCGACTCGTACCCAACCCCGCCCCTGCAGCCAGACTTCGCTCCAGGCATGCGCGTCCGACTGCCGCACGGTCATGAAACCGTCCACGGGGTTCAGTTCGCCACCCTGATAGCCGGTGACGATGCGCGCCGGGACGCCGAGCGCCCGCATGATGAACACGAACGCCGAGGCGTAGTGCTCACAGAAGCCCTGGCGCGTATCGAAGAGGAACTCATCGACGGAATTGCGCCCCAGTGCCGGAGGCGCAAGCGTGTAGGCATAGCTGCCGCGCCGGAAGTGATCGAGCACGGCGTTCATCAGCTGGGCATTGCGGGTGGGCGACGACGTGTCTGCACCGGGCGCTACTCGGCTGCGCAGTTCCTCGGCAAACTGCAGCGTGCGCGTGTTGTAGCCCGCTGGAAGTGCGATCCAGTCGCCCAGCTCGGAGAGTGTCGACCGAGGATTGAGTCGGAAATCGGTGTAGGAACGCATCTCGTAACGGATTCGTTCGAGGATGAGGGTGCTGGCCAGCAACTGCATGTCGGGCGTCAGGCGTGCCTGCGCCCCGTCCAGCTGGGGCATGCCCGCCGGGGCCTCCAGCGCGAACAGCCAGTCGCGCCGGTGCGGTTCGAGCGTGACTTCATACGCAATGGACGAGCGAGGATCGGCCTCGATGCTGACTGCAGGCGCCTCGTTCACACCGCGCACGAGTGGTGACCAGGTACGCCCATTGAACATCCCGAACACCGGACCGCGCCAGTACAGGCGGTCATTCGCCGGCGGCGTACTCTCGAAGCGAGCGCGAAACACGATCTCGTTGGACTCCAGCAACCGGCTGATGGAGCCGGGCGACATCGAATTCGAGAGCCCCGTGTTGCCCCGACTGGCGTCGCCCGGCATGCCCCACAGCGGCCCGGACAGTCGCGGGAACAGCACGAAGAGGGCCGCGGCCAGCGGTATCGCCTTGAGCAGCGTGAGACCGACGACCCGCAGCTTGCGCGTCGCGGGCAGGTCGACCTCATCGAGGTTCACGCTGACCAGCACGAAGAAGAGCGCCACGACAGCCAGGATCGTGATGACCGCGACCTGCAACTCCTGTCCATACAGGAACTGTGTCAGCAGGATGAAGAACGCGAGAAAGATGACGACGAAGAGGTCGCGACGCGCGCGCAGCTCCAGCAGCTTCAGTGCCATCAGCAGCACGAGGAAGGTGACGCCGGCATCCTGCCCCGCGAGGGTCCGGTGCTCCAGGTAAACGGCACCCGCCGAGGCGAGCAGCAGCGGCAGCATGATGAAGCGACCCGGCAGCGGCCGCTGCGCCAGCGTCAGCCAGATGCGCCAGACCAGCAGCAGGACGACGATGGCGGTGGCCCACCAGGCGAGGTGCTCGAAATGAGGAATGACGACCAGCGCAACGGCAAATAGCAGCACCAGCGTGTCGCGCCGCTCGCGCGCCGCACTCGACGTCTGCGGCCCGAAGAGCCGCACGCCCGCGTCCCATGCGCGGGAGAGCGATGCAGCGCTCAGCGATCCCGGTGCAACGGACGCCACTTCAGCCCTCGTGGAGTGCAAGCATCGTCAGGCAATGCTCGCGGTGCTGGGGTCCGCTGCCGGCGAACGCCAGCGACCCCGGCAGCCGGAGTGCATACCGCATGTGTGCCGCGTCGGCATCCAGCACCCAGCGGGTCAGGCGCGAGAGCTTCTGTTCGAGATCGAGGTGCCGAGGCAGTCCGTCGAAGTCGAGCAGCAACTCTCCGCCTCCCTGCGCTTCGAACTGCTTGACCGACAGCTCGTCGCTGCGGGCCGCCAGCCGCCAGGCAATCATCTTCTGCGGATCGCCGGGGGAATACGGTCGAACGCCGGCGAAGTCATCGCCTGACGAGGCCAGGCCGACCCCATCGCCTCCACCCACGCCGCTCGCGGGCAACGGCGGAGCGTCGGTCTCCGGACCCGGATAGACCATGGCCGTCAGTGCTGGAGTGAGGTAAGCCCATGCCCGCCACAGGCCGAACGGGAAGCGCGTCTCGATGACGATGCGAGGCGCCGGCAGCCGGCCGCGGTGGGGAGCGTTGAGTGGGACGCCGACAGCGCGATCCCCTCGTGCCGGTACCGCCATCGACACCCACGGCATCGGCGCGGCGCGCTTGCCTAACAGCGAAAACCAGCGCGGCTCGACGGTCGGGTCAATGAACGAAAACCGCAGGGCAAAACGATCCACCGTCGTCGGGTTGGTGGCGGTGATCTCAAACACCGCGACGTCGCCGGCGAAGACCGGCTCGACGCGCACGCCGCGCAGCACGATTTGCGCAAGGTTGGCGTGGGTCGTGTGCATGCCGACGACCGCCATGCTGGTCACGAGGAACGTCAGCATGAAACCGAGCTGCAGGCTGTAGTTGATCGAGCCGATCAGCAGCGCCAGCATCCAGACGCCGAATACGATGCCCGGCAGTGTCGGCAGGATGTAGACGCGGCGCCGATCGAGAGTGACCGCGCCGGTTTCGGGCCCGTGCCGACCGGCAATCCACTGGCCAATGCGAATCGTCAACGGATGCGCGGTCATGCTCATGGCACGCTCAGCGGGATAGGCGCGGCCTAGGGAACGGGGACGGCGCTGATCAACTGGCTGACGAGTTCCTTGCCGTGCAGCGCACGCCCGCTCTCGCGGCTCATTGCGTGCAAGCGGTGTCCCGCGACAGCCGGCATCACGTTCTGAACGTCTTCCGGGATCACGTGATTGCGTCCGTCGAGCCAGGCCCAGGCGCGTGCGGCCGCGAGCAGCGCGATGCCGCCCCGCGGCGACAGTCCCTCCGCGTACTTGCCGGACGCGCGCGTGTGCCCCATCAGCGCCTGTATGTAGTCGAGCAGTGCGGCCGAGACGAACACCCGCTTGACCTCGGCCTGGGCCGCAACGAGGTCGCTCGGACGCGCCACCGCCGGCAGCGACTTCAGCATGTCGCGCCGCGCCTCGCCGGCCAGCAGCGCGCGTTCGGCCGCGCGATCCGGGTAGCCGAGGCTGATGCACATCAGGAAGCGATCCAGTTGCGATTCCGGCAGCGGGAACGTGCCCACCTGCGACAACGGGTTCTGCGTTGCGATGACGAAGAACGGATGCGGCAGCGGCCGCGACAGGCCGTCGATCGAGACCTGGCTCTCCTCCATTGCCTCGAGCATCGCGCTCTGAGTCTTCGGGCTGGCGCGGTTGATCTCGTCGGCGAGCAGGACTTCGGTGAAGATCGGACCGGGGTGGAAGACAAACTGCCCGCTGGCCCGGTCATAGACCGAGACTCCGATGACGTCCGACGGCAGCAGGTCGGCGGTGAACTGGATACGCCGGAACGGCAGTCCGAGCGAGATCGCGATCGCGTGCGCCAGCGTGGTCTTGCCGACGCCGGGCGCATCCTCGATCAGCAGGTGCCCGCCAGCCAGCAGGCAAGTCAAGCTCTGCCGGATCTGCAGGCTCTTGCCGACGATGACGCTGCCGATCTGGGTGGCGGTCGCGCGGAATTTCTCTAACATGGGGTCAAATACCCGGGCCGCGCCGTGCGGACCTCGAATTCGGGCTGGAAGGAGACATGCTTCACACAGGGTTCTTCACGCATCGCGCCTGTAACGCGCATGAGATGGGTTCGTGGCATCCCGAGAGCCCGGAGCGACTGGCGGCGATCCACGACCATCTGATTTCCACCGGGATCGCGCCGCATCTCGAGCACTTCGACGCGCCGGTCGCGTCGGAAGAGGCGCTGGCGCGCGCCCATGACGCGGCGTACATCGACAGACTGAAAACCAGCGTACCACAGCAAGGCTACTGGCCCGTCGATCCCGATACGTTGATGAACCCGCACACCTGGAACGCGGCGCTGCGCTCGGCCGGTGCGGTGGTGGAGGCGACCGATCGGGTGATTGCTCGCGAACTCGCCAATGCCTTCTGCGCGGTGCGGCCGCCGGGTCATCATGCTTGCAAGGCCGCGGCGATGGGGTTCTGCTTTTTCAACAACGTCGCGATCGGCGCGCGCCACGCGCTGTCGGTGAACGGTTTGTCGCGGGTCGCAGTCATCGATTTCGACGTTCATCATGGCAACGGGACAGAAGAGATCCTGGCAGGCGACGAGCGCGTGCTGATGGCCAGTTTTTTCCAGCATCCGTTCTACCCGTACACGGGCACCGAGCACGTCGCGAAAAACATGGTGAATGTGCCCCTTCCGGCCGGAACGCGCGGTGACGTCGTGCGTCAGGTCGTCGACGAAGTCTGGTTGCCGCGGCTGCGTGAGTTCCGGCCGGAGATGATCTTCATCTCGGCCGGCTTCGACGCCCATCGCGAAGACGATCTCGGGCAGATGGGGCTGGTCGAGGCCGATTACGCCTACATCACCCAGAAGCTGATGGATGTCGCAGAAGAGTTCGGCGAAGGCCGGATCGTCAGCACGCTGGAAGGTGGCTACAACCTCAGCGCCCTGGCCCGCAGTGTTGGAGCGCACTTGAAGACGCTGGCGCAGTTATAGGAGCGCTGCTCATGTACGCACCCTGCGGGTCGCATGTGCACTCGCAGCGGGAGAATTTGAAGGCCGGGCTTCGGGCGGCCGGGCGCCCGGCCTTGGTTTGGGGCCGCCACATGGCGGCTCAAAAGAACAGGAATGCCGAACACGATCTTCGACACCGGGCTGGACCGGAATCCGGTGAACTTCACGGCGCTGTCGCCGCTGGGCTTCGTCGAGCGCAGCGCGACCGTGTTCCCGGAACTGACGGCGGTGGTTCACGGGCACGGCGCGACGCAGGTCCGTCGTACCTGGCGCGAGGTCTATGTGCGCTCACGCCAGCTGGCGCATGCGCTGGCGCGCACGGGCATTGGCCGCGGCGACACCGTCGCGGTGATGCTGCCGAACACGCCGGAAATGGTCGAGGCGCACTACGGCGTCCCGATGGCCGGTGCGGTATTGAATGCGCTGAATACGCGGCTCGATGCGACGTCGATCGCCTTCATGCTGGAGCACGGGGAAGCGAAGGCCCTCATCGTCGATCGCGAGTTTGCGCCGACGGTGCGCGCGGCGCTCGAGCAGCTGAAGCATTCCCTGCCGGTGATTGATGTCGATGATCCGGTGTATGAGGGGGAGGAGTGCCCGCTGGGCGGCACGTCCTACGAGGAATTCCTTGCAACCGGGTCAGCGGACTATGCGTGGCCGCAGCCGGCAGACGAGTGGGACGCGATCGCGCTCAACTACACCTCGGGCACGACCGGCAATCCGAAGGGCGTCGTGTATTCGCACCGCGGCGCCTACACCAACGCGGTCTCCAACGTGCTGGTCTGGGCGATGCCGCACCACCCCGTGTACCTGTGGACGTTGCCCATGTTCCACTGCAACGGCTGGTGCTTTCCGTGGACCATAGCGGCGATGGCCGGCACCCACGTCTGCCTGCGCCGCGTCGAGGCCTCGGCGGTGTTCGACGCCATCCGCCAGCATCGCGTGACGCACTACTGCGGCGCGCCGATCGTGCACTCGATGCTGATCAGCGCCTCCGAGGACCTGAAGCGCGGAATTGATCATCGGGTCAGCGCGATGGTGGCGGCCGCCTCGCCGCCCGCGTCGATGATCGAGGGCATGGACCGGCTCGGGTTCGATCTCACACACGTTTACGGACTCACCGAGGTCTATGGCCCAGCCACCGTGTGCGCCCGGCAACCGAACTGGTCGAGCCTCGACGTCGGCGAGCGGGCGAAGCTCATCGGCAGGCAAGGAGTGCGCTACACGCTGGAAGAGGGAGTTGCGGTGCTTGACCCCGAGACGATGCAGCCGGTTCCGTGGGATGGTGAGACGACCGGCGAGGTCATGTTCCGCGGCAACATCGCAATGAAGGGTTACCTGAAGAACGAGAAGGCGACGCGTGAGGCGTTTGCGGGCGGCTGGTTCCGCTCCGGCGACCTCGCCGTCGTTCACCCCGACGGTTATCTGCGCATCAAGGATCGAATCAAGGACATCATCATTTCCGGGGGCGAGAACATCTCGTCGATCGAGGTCGAGGAAGCGCTGTTCCGGCATCCGGCCGTCATCGCCGCCGCGGTCGTCGCCCAGCCCGATGCCAAGTGGGGTGAGGTGCCGTGCGCCTTCGTCGAGCTGAAGGAAGAGTTCGCACTGACCGCAGAGGAGCTGCTGGCTCATTGCCGCAAGTACCTCGCCGGTTTCAAGATGCCGAAGCGAGTGGTGTTCGGGCCGCTGCCGAAGACCTCCACTGGCAAGATCCAGAAGTTCATGTTGCGGCAGCAGGCCAAGTCGGCCTCTGCCGTTGACGTCTGAGGAGAAACGAATGAACGCACCTGAAGCCCGGGCGGTGACCGAGCCCTATGTCCTGAACGAGCGCAACGCACGCGGCGTCGTCACGCTGACATTGAACCGGCCGCAGCAGTTCAACGCGCTGTCGGAAGAGATGATGGGCGCGCTGCAGGCCGAGCTGGATGCCGTGGCACGCGACGACGCGGCGCGAGTTGTCGTGATCGCCGCGCGCGGCAAGGCGTTCTGCCCGGGCCACGACCTCAAGCAGATGAAGGCCAATCCCTCGGTCGATTACTACCGCGCACTGTTCGCGCAGTGCGCGAAACTGATGCTGACCATCCAGCGCTTGCCGCAACCGGTCATCGCACGGGTGCACGGCATTGCGACGGCCGCAGGCTGCCAACTGGTGGCGATGTGCGACCTCGCGGTCGCCGCCAGCGATGCGCGGTTTGCTGTCAGCGGGATCAACGTCGGGCTGTTCTGTTCAACGCCCGCTGTCGCGCTGTCGCGCAACGTGGGGCGCAAGGAGGCGTTCGAGATGCTGGTGACCGGCGACTTCATTGACGCCGCGACCGCGCAGGCGCGTGGGCTCGTGAACCGTGTTGTGCCTGCCGATCAGCTCGATGCCGAGGTCGTAAGACTGGTGGACTCCATCGTCGCCAAGCCAGGCTGCGCAATCGCGATGGGCAAGGACCTGTTCTATCGCCAGCTCGAGGCCGGGATCGACGCCGCGTATCAGATGGCCGGCCAGACCATGGCCTGCAACATGATCGACGAGGCTGCCCAGGAGGGCGTCCAGGCCTTCATGGAGAAGCGCAGGCCCAACTGGTCGGCGTGAACTAGGGCTTGATCGGCTCCTGCGGCTCGGCCGCTGGCGGCGTGTTGACCGCGCGGCGCAGGAAGTCCACCAGTGGCGAGCCGCTTGAGGCGGTGGCCGCAGCCTCCACCGACATCTCTTCGGTGGCGGCGGCAGCAGGCGCGCCTTTGGCCGTTGGCGCCGCGTTGGCCTTGGCGGCTCTTGTCGGTGATGCAGCCACCGATCCGTTGGCACGCGATTCGTTCGGCATCGTCGCCACCGATCGCACATCGGTCGGAATCGGCAGCGCGAGCGTGTAAAGGGCAAGCACGCCCCATCCGGAGCAGACGATCAGCGGCAATCCGCGCGTCGACGCCTGGGCCAGCATCGCCGTGATCGCCCCCTGTCGTGCGAACGCCGGCGGTCGCGCGGCGACGCGTTCAAGCGCGTCTTCAACCCGCTGGCGGTGCGCCTTCAACGGGCCGACTCGATCGCGGGCGGCGCGCAGGCCGAGGTAGGTGACGGTAACGGCAACGACGGCGAAGGCAGCGATCCCCGTCAGCAGCCAGCGTTTGCCGGGCAAGGGCACGTTCCAACCGCCGACCAGGACGATCATGTACCCCACCAGCAGGAAGGCCTGCACCACGAGCATCCATGAAAGATGCTGTCCCAGCGCGGCGGCGGAGCCCTGCACGGCAACGTTCAGACGGTCGAGTTCCCGTTCCAGTGCCAGCCGGTGATCGCCCTGCACCAGCCCGGCCGCGGCGGCTTCACGTACCGCCTCGGCGCTGCCGTCTTCGGATGAAAGTACCTGCATTCGGTTCTCCAGGGTTGCTGCTCCCCTGGAGTTTCGACAACGCACCCTGCGCGAGGGATCGCCCGTCCGGCGGAGGGCGCCTCACCCCCACGGGCGATGGCGTGCACTCGCCTCGCGCCGGATCCGTACGGCACGCCCCCGTAGCGTTGGGCTCAGGCCGTGGCCGCGATCGTCCCGGCGGTGAGAAGCGCGCCCGGAAGTGGACGCGACTCAGCCAGCACGTCAGTGAAGACGTCAATGCCCCAGTCGAGTTGCTCCTGGCTGATCGTCAGCGGAGGCGCGAAGCGGATCACTGTTTCGTGCGTTTCCTTGGAGAGCACTCCGCGTTCGGCCATGCGCTCCACGACTCCACGAGTGCTGATTCGCGATCCGTCCAGTTCCACGCCGACCCAGAGCCCCCGGCCGCGTACGGCGCGGATGAAAGGCGAATCGAGCGCCTGCAGTCGGGCCAGCAGGTGGGCACCCAGTGTCCGGCTACGCTCGACCAGGTTCTCGTCCTGCAGCACGCGCAGCGCTTCCAGTCCGACGCGCGCCGCGAGCGGATTGCCGCCGAAGGTGGAGCCGTGGCTGCCCGGGCCCATCAAGTCGAGTATCTCGGCGCGCGCGACGAACGCCGATACCGGCAGCAAGCCGCCGCCCAGCGCCTTGCCGATGATGACGCCGTCTGGACGGACGCCTTCGTGCATGTACGCAAACATCGCTCCGGTACGGCCCAGCCCCGACTGGATCTCGTCGAGAATTAGCAGCACGCCGCGTTCATTGCACAACCGCCGCACGGTCGCGAGGAACCCGTCTGGCGGCACGACGATGCCCGCCTCGCCCTGGATCGGTTCGATCAGCACGGCGCACGTGCACTCGTCGATCGAGCGCTTCAGCGACTCGATGTCACCGAAATCGAAGTGCCGGAATCCCGGAGTGAACGGTCCGAAGTCCTCGCGGTACGACGGCTCGGTGGAAAAGCTGACGACAGTCGACGAGCGTCCGTGGAAATTGCCGCGCGCGACGACGATCTGAGCACGGTCGGCGGGAATGCCCTTCACGCGATAGCCCCAGCGCCGCACCGCCTTGATGGCGGTCTCGACCGATTCGCAGCCGCCGCTGGCCGGCAGCGCGCGCGACGGCGCCTCCAGGTCCGCCGCATCCACCAGCGCCTGAAGGAACGGGCCCAAGGTGGTCGAGTGATAGGCGCGCGAGGTTACGGCCACCTGCTGCGCCTGTTCGATCAGCGCCTGAACCAGCCGGGGATGGGCGTGGCCGTGGCTGACCGCCGAGTACGCCGACATGAAGTCCAGGTAGCGGCGGTCCTCGGCATCCCATAGCCAGCAGTCATCGCCACGAGCGAGCACGGCCGGGATTGGTGCGTAATTCGGTGCGGCGTAGCGCTGTTCGAGCGCGATCGCCTGCGCAGACAGGTTGAGAAAGGAACTGGCACGGACATCCATGGGAACCTCACGTTCTACGTGAGAGTGTAGGAAGTACCGTGTCCGAGCCGGGGCGGATCGAGGTGACGCGAACTGCGCGAAACGGCAGTGCGGCTGCGAGTGCGCCGCCGATTCGGCGGTGCGCTGCAGTGTGCGCCTGCCTCTACTTCGCTATGGCAACGGGTAGCCGCGGAAGGACTTGATCGTCTGAAGCTCGGGCTTGGAGGAAATCTTCTCGATGCCGAGCGCCGGATCATCGGTCCACGCGTTGGTCAGGTCGCGATAGTGATCAAGATCGCGGCACGCCAGCCGCAGTACGTAGTCGCATGGACCCGAGACCAGGAAGCACTCGACGACCTCGTCCGCCGCCCTCATGCGCTGCTCGAAGCGATGATGCGTCGCGCGCGTCTGGTCCTTCAGTGTCACTTCGACGACGATCGTCAGCAGGCCACCGAGGCCGCGCGGGTCGAGTACCGCCATGTAGCCCGCGATCAGGCCGGACCGTTCAAGGCGCCTGACGCGATCGAGGCAGGCGCGTGGGCTCAGCGTGATGCGCTCGGCCAGCGCCTGGTTGGTGATGCGGCCGTCGGTCTGCAGCACCTCGAGGATGCGGCGATCGATGCGGTCCAGTTCGCGGGTGGCCATGCGGAGCAGTATACGAACGTCGGTCCGGCATCGTGCTGCCTCACGTAGCATGCGGCCGGACTGCCGACCTCGCCATGCCGATCTTCGATCCCAAAGCACTCAATCCGGGCGTACGACCGCGCGAGGTTGTTGCGTGGGCCGGTTACGACTTCGCCAATTCCGGATTCACGACGGTGGTGCTTACTGCCGTGTTCAATGCGTACTTCGTGGGCGTCGTCGCGGCGAACGCGAACTGGGCCACCTTGTCGTGGACTGTCACGCTGGGTGTGTCGAATGCACTCGTGATGCTCGCGATGCCGATGATCGGCGCCTACGCGGACCTGAGGGCACGCAAGAAGTGGCTGCTGGCCGTGTCCACTGGCGGGTGCGTCGCGGGTACGGCGGCGCTCGCGGCGGTGGGCCCTGGCGATGTTGCGCTGGCCGCCATCGCAATCGTCGCATCGAACTTCTTCTTCATGGTGGGCGTTGGCCTCGTTGCGGCTTTCCTGCCCGAACTCGCGCGACCGGAAGCGCTCGGCAAGGTGTCCGGGTGGGGTTGGGGCTTCGGCTATGTCGGTGGACTCGTCACGTTGGCGCTTTGCCTGGCGTACGTGCAGTGGGCCCAGGCACACGGCAGTACGGCGCCGCAGTTCGTCCCGATCACGATGCTGATCACCGCGGGCATCTTTGCACTGGCCGCGACGCCGGCGCTGCTGATCGTTCAGGAACGGGCCCGGCCGCAGGCCGACGTGCGCGTCGGGCACTTTGCCAGGCAAGCGATGGGGCGTCTGCTCGACACGCTGCGTCACATCGACCGGTTCCGGGACTTTGCGCGCCTGCTGCTGTGCGGAGTGTTCTACCAGGCCGGTGTGATGGTCGTCATTGCGCTGGCCGCGATCTACGCCCAGGAGGTAATGGGTTTCGGCTTCGCGCAGACCATGGCGCTGCTGCTGATCGTCAACGTGACTGCCGCCGTCGGCGCCTTCGGTTTCGGCTACGTGCAGGACGCGATCGGCCACAAGCCGGCGCTTGCGCTGACCTTGCTGCTGTGGCTCGCGATGGTGATCGTCGCGAGCCTGGCGACCAGCACCGCGATGTTCTGGGTGGCGGCGAACCTCGCCGGCCTGGCCATGGGGTCGAGTCAGTCGGCCGGACGCGCGATGGCAGGGCTATTTGCCCCGACGGATCGCCTCGCCGAGTTCTATGGGCTGTGGACCTTCGCGACGCAGCTCGCTGCAATCATCGGGCCGATCACGTACGGTGCCGTGGTGTTTGCGACGGACAACAATCACCGCCTCGGCATCATCCTGACCGGGCTCTTCTTCGTTGCCGGGCTTCTGGTGCTGGCGTCGATCAACGTTGAGCGCGGCCGCCGCGCCGCCGCGGCGCTGGCACCGGCCTAGACAGCCGCCAGCATGTTTCCACCGGTCGGGGACCCTGCAAGGCACACGCCCTTCGAGGACGCGCAGGCGCTTGTCACCGCGGCGCTGTTCGTCGCGCTCGGCATCGGCATGTACCGCCACGCCGGCCTGCTGACGGGTGGCACCGCCGGCATCGCATTCATCGTGCACTACACCACCGGCTGGCCCTTTGGCCCGGTGTTCTTCGTGATCAACCTGCCTTTCGCCTGGTTTGCCGTGCGCACGATGGGATGGCGCTTTGCGGTGAAGAGCTTCATCGCCGTGGCGCTGCTGTCCGTCTTCAGCGAGGCACTGCCGCTGGTGCTGCGGTTCGACTGGCTGCAGCCGGTCTATGCGTCCGTGATGGGCGGATTCCTGATCGGTGCCGGGCTCCTGATGCTGTTCCGGCACCACGCCAGCCTCGGCGGACTCAACGTGCTGGTGCTGTGGTTGCAGCAGCGCCTTGGCTGGCGTGCCGGCGCCGTGCAGATGGGTTTCGACTGCCTGATCGTGGCGGCTGCGCTCGCGATCGTCCCGCCGTCACTGGTCGCGATTTCGGTGCTGGGCGCTGTCGCGCTGAACCTCGTGGTGGCGGTCAATCACAGGCCGGGGCGCTACCAGGGCGTGTGAGCGCCTCCTTCATCGGTCTGCCCGGCGCGCGAGCCGCGCTTCGATGACGCGGCCGATGACGGCGCCGATCGGCAGCAGGATGAATGTCTTCCAGAGCGGCGCGAACACCAGTCCGACCGCCGCGGTCGAGCCGCGCGGCGCGATGAACACGGACCAGTACATCCAAGCGTCGAAGAGCGCAATGGCCAGCAGTCCTCCTAGCGCGGCTCCGATGCTCCGGGTCCACTTCAGCACGCCGAGACACAGCAGGTAGGGCAGCGCGGAGGCCGCCAGAAGGCCGACAAGAAAACCTGTCACCGGCCCATCAGCGGCCAGGAAGAGCGAACCGACATGCAGGAGCCCGAGCGCGACAATGAGAGTCGTCGCAGCGCGGGACAGTCCGGTCGGTGCGGTGGTCAACGCAGTCGGTCCGCTGTTCTAGGCGACGAGGGCGGCGACACCGGCCTTGGCGACCTGCGCGTCTTCGATCGACTTCACGCCGGACACGCCGACGGCGCCGATAACGTGGCCCTCGACGATGATCGGCACCCCGCCTTCGAGCATGCCGTCCAGCGGCGCCGACAGGAACGCGGTGCGCCCGCCGTTGATCATGTCCTCGTAGACCTTCGTTTCCCGCTTGCCAAGTGCCGCGGCGCGAGCCTTTGCGGGCGCGATCGCGGCCGAGACCGGAGCGACCCCGTCCATCCGATGCAGCAGCAGCAGATGGCCGCCGTCATCACATACTGCGATGACCACGTTCCAGTGATGCGCCACGGCCTCGGCTTCCGCGGCCGCAGCGATCCGCTTGACATCGTCCAGCACCAGCATGGGTTTCGTCTTCATATCCGTCTCCTTGATCGGCTGGGTTGTTTCTGTTCATCGATAGCGCAGCAGGTAGTAGCCACGCGAAACCCATTCGCGCAGCGCCGCGTGGGAAACCATCAGCGCGCCCGGACCGGGCACGAGCTGGCCCAGCTCGAACGGTCCCTGACCCGCGTAGGCGGTGGGGCAGGGAATCACTTCCAGGCCGTTGGCCTCGAACGCCTGCCGCGAGCGTGGCATATGCATCGCATCCGTGACCAGCGCGACACGCTTCACGCCCTCGGCCTTCAGGTCCCGTGCGGCCATCTGTGCATTTTCACCGGTCGTCTTCGCCTCGACATCGACCCAGCGCACCGGAAGCTGGTATTCCCGCACGAGCACGTCGCGCATCAGCGTTGCTTCCGCCTGCCGACCCCCTTCCGGTGTGCCGCCGGTGACATAGATCGGCAGGCCGGTTTCGCGCGCAATCCGCGCGCCGTAGCGCAGGCGCTGCAGCGTGAAAGTCTTGACGGTTTCGCCACCCCATTCCGGCGAGCCCCGGTTGTTGCCGCCGGCCAGGATCACGATCGCCTGCGCCCGTTTCAGTTCCGCGGCCGACACGGGAGGTGGCTCCAGCGAGCGCGCCAGTGCGCGCGCGACAACAGGCAGGGACAGTGCCAGCAGCAGTACCTGGGAGCCGAGTACCAGCGTGAGGCCGAGCGCACGTCGGCGCCGCAGCAGCAGTGCGCCGATGATCGCCAGGATCAGCAGCGAGGTGGGCGGCAGCACCACGCTCGAGAGAGCGTATGTGAACGACACGTGTGTCGGCCTGCAAATGAAAACGGCCGCGAGCTTACGCGAGCCCGCGGCCGCTGAACTGTGACGACATCAGGCGCGCACGGCGTTGCGGATCTGCTCCAGTGCGGTCGGGTCCTCGATCGTGGTCAGGTCGCCCGGATCGCGGCCCTCGCACAGCGCCTGTATTGACCTGCGCAGGAGCTTCCCGGAGCGGGTCTTTGGCAGCACGCTGACGAAGTGCACCCGCGCTGGCCGCGCCACCGCCCCCAACTGGCTGTCGACGGTCTTCATCATCTCGCCTTCGTGCGCCAGCTTCTTTTCCGGCGTGTCGGCGAGACTCGGGTCCTTCAGTATGGCGAACGCCATCGCGACCTGGCCTTTCAGCTGATCGGCGACGCCGACGACGGCGACTTCCGCGACGTTCGGATGCGACGACAGCGATTCCTCGATCTCGCGCGTCCCGAGTCGATGGCCGGCGACATTGATGACGTCATCGGTGCGGCCGAGGATGAAGAAATAGCCGTCCTCGTCGCGGATGCCCCAGTCGAACGTCGAGTAGACCTGCCGGTTGGGAATCGTGGTCCAGTATGTTTTAACGAAGCGTGCGTCATCGCCCCAGACCGTGCTCATGCATCCGGGCGGCAGCGGACCTTCGATCGCGACCACGCCTTTCACGTGATGGCCAGTGATCTCCTCGCCGGTGGCTTCGTTGTACAGCTTGACCGAATAGCCATAGCAGGGCACGCCGGGCGAGCCGAACTTCGAAGGCAGCGCCTCGACGCCGCGCGGAATCGCGAGGATCGGCCAGCCGGTCTCGGTCTGCCAGAAATTGTCGATGATCGGCTTGCCGATCGAATCCGCGATCCAGCGACCGGTCGGCTCGTCGAGCGGCTCGCCGGCGAGGAACAGCAGTCGCAGCGACGACAGGTCGTATTTCTTTAGCAGTGCCGGATCCTGTTTCTTCAGCACGCGGATCGCAGTCGGCGACGAGAACATCACCGTCACCTTGTATTTCTCGACGATGCTCCACCAGATGCCGCCGTCTGGCCGGATCGGCGTGCCTTCGTACATGATCGTCGCCATGCCGGCCAGCAGCGGACCATAGACGATGTAGCTGTGGCCGACGACCCAGCCGATGTCGCTGGTCGAGAAGTAGGTCTCACCAGGGTTGCCGCAGAAAATGAGCTTCATCGACGCGGCCAGAGCGACTGCATAGCCGCCGGTGTCGCGCTGCACGCCCTTGGGTTTGCCGGTCGTGCCCGACGTGTACAGGATGTAGGACGGCTCGCTCGACTCCAGCCACTCGCACGGCACCTCGTCGTTCATATGCTCGGCGCGCAGCTTCGCGTAGTCCAGATCGCGCCCTGCGACGACCGCTGCCGGCGCGAGTCCACGGTCGACCATCAGCACCTTCTCGGGCGGCGACTTCGCGAGCGCGATGGCCTCGTCCAGCAGGTGCTTGTACGGAACCGCCTTGCCCGCGCGGGACCCGGCGTCGGCACTGATGATGACCTTCGGTGTGGCGTCGTCGATGCGGGTCGCGAGGCTGACTGACGCAAAGCCACCAAACACGACCGAGTGGATAGCGCCGATTCGCGCACACGCCAGCATCGCGAAGGTCGCCTCCGGAATCATCGGCATGTAGATCAGCACCCGATCACCGCGGCCAACGCCGAGCCCCTTCAGGATCCCCGCCATGCGGTTCACCTCGCGGTACAGCTGCGCAAAGCTGTAGATCTTCTCTTCGTTGGTCTCGGTCGAGACGAAGATCAGGGCCGCCTGATCCGCGCGCGCCTTGAGGTGCCGGTCGACGGCGTTGTGGCACAGGTTGGTCGTGCCGCCGACGAACCATTTCGCAAACGGGGGTCGCGAGTAATCGAGGACCTGCGTGAACGGGGTGTGCCAATCGACCAGTGCGGCCTGCTCCGCCCAGAATGCGGAGGGATCTTCGATCGACCTAGCGTGGAACTCCTTGTACTTCGCCATGACTGCTGCCTCCCTCCGCCGGTGTGGCTTGTAGTTCCTTCTGTTGCCGCACCAGCTTCAGCAGCGGCGCAACCTGTTCGAGGAGTCTCGGCAGATGTGCGACCACTTCGGCAGCCCGGCCGGCACGGATCAGTGCCAGCGCCAGGTTGATGTCCATCGACCCTTCTTCGGCCTTCTGTTCCATCGCACCTGGCGCGACGCCTTCCGAAGTCCCGAGGATGATGCGGCGCGAGCGATTTTGCTGCGCCTGAGCCGCGCGCTTTTGAGCCAGCGCACGAAGTTCCTCCGCGCTGCGGCGCAATTCCTCCGAAAGGGTGGACAGCCCGATACAGGTCCAGACCTCGACCCCAGGACCGGCCGCCTCGACGTTCTCGAGCACCTTGCGCAGCCGCGCAGCGAAGCGCAGCACGCCGGACAGCCCGGACGACGGTGTTGCAACGCAAAATTCGAACTTGTCGGTACGGGTGCCGAGGTCCTCCAGTCGGATCGACGCCGCCAGCGTCCGACCGACCAGTTTGATGCGCTGGTCGACTTCGCCTTCCCAGGTTTCCTGCTGCGGCAACGACAGTTCGACCCGGACGCAAATCAGTGCCACGTCGGACAAATTGCGTCGCGCGAATGAAATCAGCTTTTCGACCTGCTTGTCGAAGAACGGCATGTTCAGCAGCTCGGTCTCGCCGTCGACGGTGCGCGACGATTCCAGCGACGCCTGGCTTTCGGCCAGTGCTTCACGGGTCGCCGACAGCCGCACCAGCACTTCGAGACGCGCGATCAACTCGGCAGCAGCGACCCCTTTCTGGATGAAATCAGTCGCGCCGAGGGACGCCGCCCGGTCACGCTCGGCGCCCTCGTCCTCAGCGGAGATCACGACGATCGGCAGTTCGCGGATGCGCTGCACTTTCGAGCTGCGCACTCGGTTCAGCAGCTCGAATCCGTCGACCTTCGGCATCGTCAGGTCGGTGATCACGACGCGAATCGACGAGTCGAGCAGGATGGCCTGCCAGGCGGCCTCGCCGTCCAGGACTTCGCGGATATCGAAGCGGTCGCGGATGTGCTGGACGATGGACGCCCGCACGATGCGGGAGTCGTCGGCGATGAGCACCCGCGGCTTGGGTGGCGCGGACGGCGCTGGACTCTTGGCAGTATCGGTGGGCAAGCCAACCTCGTGGCGGAACAGCGGGCCAGCGCTCCGACGCCGGCATTCCATGGGTTCCGTGGTCGGAATCTAGACGGAATCTAGCGTAACTGATCGGCCTAAACCTTGGTCTCCTTTAGGTTTTCTCGCTGGAATGCGCTATGTTTTCGCCACTTCAGGCAGCGGCGGCTTCACACGATGCACGGGCGCGGAGGGTCAAAGGGGCACTGGCGGGCTTGCGTGGGCCTTGCCCTGCTGCTGGCCATCCCCGCCGCCCCAGCGCAGCCGATGACCGGCCCGAGCGTGGAAATCGTCGTACACGCGCTGGGACTGGTCGATGTGCCGTACCGGTACGGTGGCCGCACGCCGGCCGGCTTTGATTGCAGCGGTTTCGTCGGGTATGTCTTCAGTCAGTCGGCCGGGCTGGCGCTGCCGCGCCGCGCGGACGAGATGGGCCGGATGGGCGAAACGCTGGTCAGGGCCGACCTCGCGCCTGGGGATCTCGTGTTCTTCAACACCCTCGGCCGCGGCTACTCTCATGTCGGCATTTACGTCGGGGAGGGTCAGTTTGTCCACGCCCCCGCGCGCCGTGGCCGCGTGCGGGTGGACCGGCTGAACGATCCGTACTGGACCGCCCGTTACAACGGGGCCCGACGTATCGGTGGCGTCGCTAGCCCGCAGGTTGCCGCCGCGGCCACGGCCCAGGCCGCCGGGGCCGTGGGCGATGCCCTCTGGGACTCTCGCGTCACACCCTGATCGACAAGGCCCCGCGCCAAGCAGTTTGACCCTTCCTTGATTCGGGTCATACGATGCAAATGAGAATCATTTGCATTTAGCTTGATTTGACACTATTGTTCGGTCCACTCGCCGCTCCATGGCGTGGAACTACGGACCCTGACATGAGAACGATCCCAACCTTCTGGAACGCCGAGCGCTGGCTGCGCCGCGGCCTGCAACTCACTGTTATCGCTGGCATCGTGTTCGCCGCGCTTGCGCCGATCGACAGCCAGGCTCAGGAGAAGGTGCTCAACCTATATTCGGCACGGCACTACCAGACCGACAACGCGCTTTACGACACCTTCACGAAACAAAGCGGCATCAAGGTCAACCGCATCGAGCTCGGCGACGAACAGCTGGTTCAGCGGTTGAAGTCCGAAGGCGCGAACAGCCCGGCGGATGTTGTCCTGCTGGTCGATGCGGCGCGGCTGTGGCGCGCCCAGATCGACGGGCTGTTCCAGCCGGTCCAGTCCAAGGCGCTCGATGAGCGCATTCCTGCAAACCTGCGCTCCAACGACGGGACCTGGTACGGCCTTTCGACCCGTGCACGGGCCATCGTCTACGACAAGGCGCGCGTGAAGCCGGCGGACGTCGATACCTACGAGAAGCTCGCAGACCCCAGGCTCAAGGGGCTCGTGTGCACGCGCTCCGGCTCGCACCCCTACATGCTGTCGCTGATCGGCGCGATGATCGAACGCAACGGCGAGGCGAAGACGGAAGAATGGGCGAAGGGCATGGTCGCCAACATGGCGCGTCCGCCGCGCGGGGGCGACACCGACCAGATCAAGGGCGTGGCCTCGGGCGAGTGTGGTGTTGCGCTCACCAACACCTACTACTGGCTGCGGCTGGTGCGCTCAGACGATCCGAAGGACAGGGACATCGTCGCGAAAGTCGCGTTCGTCTGGCCAAACCAGGCGACCTCGGGAACGCACATCAACATCTCGGGCGGTGGCGTCGCGAAGAACGCGCCCAACAAGGCAAACGCAGTGCTGTTCCTCGAGTACCTCTCAAGCCCGCAGGCGCAAGCCTATTTCGCCAACGGCAATAACGAATGGCCGGCGGTCACGGGCGCGAAGACCAATAACCCGGCGCTGGCGGCGCTTGGTACACCGAAGTTCGAGAACGTTCCGGTGTCGACAATTGGCAAGAACCAGATCGCGGCCCAGCGCATCCTCGACCGCGTCGGCTATCGCTGAGCGCGGACAGTTTGGTGAAGTACATCTGCGTCTGCAACGCGATCATCGGTCGGCAGATCCGGGCCGCGGTCGTCGCCGGTGCCACCTCGCTCGTCGAAGGGTCGCGGTCGCCTGTCCTCGCATTCAAGTCCTGATCGACGGCGCCCGGGTTCCCCGGACGCAAGCGAATCACACCAGTGCTCGATTGCGCCGCGCACTTCATCCGGACGCTCGGTCAGCGGCCAATGCTGGCAAGCGATCTCGACCTCCTGCACATGTCGGAAACCACGGGCGATCTCGGCGGTCTCGACCGGGTCCGCGAAGGTTCCGCTCCGCGAAAGCAGTGCCAGCACCGGACACGAGATGGTGGCCGGAGGTGGCGCGTCGCGGAACAGCTCGACCAGATCCTGCAGGTAGACCGCGAGCGGCACATGACGCAGGTCGGCCCAGGTGGACGAGTAGCGGCGCACGAACTCAGCCTCGGCGGCCGGGGAACCGAGCGCGCGACGCGCCTCCTCGTCGAGTGTGCGCAGGTCGAGTGGTGGCAGCGCTCCACGGTGCAGGCCGATCGAATTGCAGGCCCTGACCACCGCGGCCGAGGCGGCGAACAGCGGGCGCAGCCGCGCGATTCGGGCCCAGTGTCCATGCAGGGCCGCGCCGAAGACCGGGTCGATCAATGCAAGCGCGCGCACGCGCTCGGGCCGCGTTGCGGCCGCGTGCATCGCTACCTGCGCACCGAGGCTGTGACCGACCAGCACTGCCTTCGCATGGCCCTCGGCATCGCAGATGGCGGCCAGGTCTTCGCACCAACGGTCCAGCCCGATCACGCGCCGTGTCATCGAATCTCCGTGACCCCTCAGATCGACGCGGATCACGTCCCAGCGCTCGACGAGCCGCGTTGTCGCGACGAACTCGCTCCAGCGGGTCAGGTTGCTGGCCAGTCCATGCAGTAGAACGAGGGCTCCATCTGGCGCCTGGAGCCGTGCGCGCACTTGCGCCGGCGTTACCCGATAGGCGATGCGGACGCCATGCCCGCGATCGAGCAGGCGCGTCAGTTCGCGGTCCGAATCGGCAGCCATGCGCACGATCATCGCATCGCCACGAGCTGCCGGTGATGATCAGGCCCCGATGAGTGCCTCGGCGAGCCGCTTAAGATCTGTCACATGCCTTCCGAGCGGTTGGATGTCGTCATCATCGGCGCGGGCCACAATGGTCTGACCTGCGCCTGCTACCTCGCCGCCGCCGGCCTCAAAGTGCGCGTCGTCGAACGGCGTGCCGTCGTCGGCGGCGCCGCCGTTACCGAGGAGTTCCATCCGGGGTTCCGCAATTCGACGGCGAGCTACACGGTCAGCCTGCTCAACCCGAAAGTCATTCGCGACCTGCACCTGGCCGAGCACGGCCTGCGCGTCGTCGAGCGGCCGTTTTCAAACTTCGTGCCTCTTCCGGACGGACGATCGCTGCGATTCGGCGGCGATCTCGCGTCCACGCAGGCCGAAGTGGCAAAGTTTTCCGCGCGCGATGCCGAGCGCCTGCCGGCGTATTACGCGCGGCTTGATCGGCTTGCCGAGCAACTGAAGCAATGGGTGCTGCAGGCACCGCCAGAACTCGGCGGGCCATTCGTCGTGGAAGGCTGGCGCGACCTGGTGGCCGGCGCGAAGCTGCTACTGCAGTTCGGGCGGCTGCCGCGGGAGGGCCAGCGCGACCTCATTGACGTCTTCACGAAGAGCGCCGGCGACTGGCTCGACAGCTGGTTCGAGTCCGAACCGCTCAAGGGAGTGCTGGGCTGGGACTCCGTCGTCGGCAACTACGCGAGTCCCTATGCACCGGGCTCGGCCTACGTGCTCCTGCATCACTGCTTCGGCGAGGTCAACGGCAACCCGGGCAAATGGGGCCACGCCATTGGCGGCATGGGCGCGATAACGCAGGCGATGGCCGCCGAAGCCAGGGCGCGAGGCGTGCAGATCACCGTCGATGCGCCGGTCGCGCGGGTGCGGGTCGAAGGCGGCAGCGCGGTCGGCGTCGAGCTGGAGTCCGGGGAGGTGCTGCACGCGCGCGCAGTGGCCTCCAACGTCAATCCAAAGCTGCTATACCAGCGCCTGCTACCGCCAACGGACCTGCCGGCCGAGTTCGTCGAGGCGATCGGCCGCTACAAGTGCGGGTCCGGGTCTTTCCGAATGAACGTGGCGCTCTCCGAACTGCCGGATTTCCGCGCCGCTCCGGGCACGCGGGCGCAACCGCATCACGGAAGCGGCATCGTGTTCGACGCCTCGCTGCCGTACATGGATCGTGCCTGGCATGACGCCGAAGCGCACGGTTGCTCGGCGCAGCCGATCGTCGAAATGCTGATTCCGAGCGTCGTCGATGACACGCTGACTCCGCGCGGTCTGCACGTGGCCAGTCTCTTTTGCCAGCATTTCGACCCCGAAGCGGACTGGTCGGAACTCAAGCCCGTCGCCATCGAGCGCATCTTCGATGTCGTGAATGCGCATTGCCCGAACTTCCGCGCGTCGCTGCTGGGCTACCGCGCCCTCTCGCCGCGCGACCTGGAAGACGAGTTCGGACTCATCGGCGGCGACATCTTCCATGGCCAGCTGTCCCTCGACCAGCTGTTCTCGATGCGGCCGGTCATGGGCTACGCGCGCTATCGCGGGCCGCTGAAGGGTCTGTATCACTGCGGTTCGGGCGCGCATCCCGGCGGCGGCGTCACCGGTGCGCCGGGCCACAACGCCGCGCAGGAAATCCTGCGCGACCTGCGGTAAATCCCGAGGGCAGCCGGGCTTCCGTTGCAAAGCACGCCGCTAGACTCGCCGGCTCTGCCCCGCCGCGCCTGCTGCATGTTCGATTTCTCCGCCGAATCCGGCTTTATCGCGCTGTTCGCTGCGAGCTTCATCGCGGCCACCGTGTTGCCTGGCGGCTCCGAAGTGGTCCTCATTGCGGTTCTGCACAAGCATCCTGAGGCGCTGTGGCAGGCGGTCGGCGTTGCCACGGTAGGTAACACCCTCGGCGGCCTGACGTCCTACTGGGTCGGGCGCCTGATTCCGAATCGCGTCCACCACAAGTCAATCATCTACCTGCACCGATACGGCTACTGGGCGCTGCTCTTTTCCTGGGTGCCGCTGGTGGGGGATGCGCTCGCGGTGGCCGCCGGCTGGCTGCGCTTCAGTCCCTGGATCTCGCTCGCTGCCTTCGCCGTCGGCAAGCTCTTCCGGTACCTGCTAGTCGCAGGCGGTTGGGCCTGGTTCGAGGCGCTCGTGTTGCGCTGAGTGCCCCCTCTAGGAGGGGGGCGGGTGAGGGGTGCCCCGACTCCTATAATCCTTCGGTTTCTCCGATCAAGCGCAGCACCGTTCCTGGTGCGTCCTCGAAAGAAGCGAGCCCGATGAAAGTCCTCGTCACCGTCAAGCGAGTCGTCGACTACAACGTCAAGGTCCGGGTCAAATCGGACGGTAGCGGCGTCGACATTGCCAACGTCAAGATGTCGATGAATCCCTTCGACGAGATTGCCGTCGAGGAGGCGGTCCGCCTCAAGGAGGCCGGGGTCGCGACCGAGGTGGTCGCCGTGTCCTGCGGAGTGCCGCAGTGCCAGGAGACGCTGCGCACCGCGATGGCGATCGGCGCCGACCGCGGGATCCTGGTTGAAACCGATGTCGAACTGCAGCCGCTGGCGGTCGCCAAGCTACTGAAGGCAATCGTCGACAAGGAAAAGCCCAACCTCATCATCGTCGGCAAGCAGGCGATCGATGACGATGCGAACCAGACCGGCCAGATGCTGGCCGCGTTGCTCGACGTACCGCAGGGCGCGTTCGCCTCCAAGCTGAAGATCGCCGACGGCCGCGCCGAAGTCACGCGCGAAGTCGATGGCGGCCTGGAAACGATCTCGATCAGCCTGCCTGCCGTCGTGACCGCCGACCTGCGCCTCAACGAGCCGCGCTACGTGACTCTGCCGAACATCATGAAGGCAAAGAAGAAGCCGCTCGAGACGATCAAGCCGGTGGATCTGGGCGTCGACGTCACGCCCCGCCTGAAGACGCTGAAGGTGTCCGAGCCGCCGTCGCGCAAGGCGGGCATCAAGGTGCCCGATGTCGCCACACTGGTTGCCAAGCTGAAGAACGAAGCCAAAGCCATCTGAGACAGACCATGACTGCACTCGTACTTGCGGAACACGACAACGCGTCAATCAAGGGTGCGACGCTCAATGCGGTGACAGCAGCCTCCAAGGCAGCCGGAGACGTGCATGTGCTGGTCGTCGGGCACAACGTCGCCGGCGCCGCACAGGCAGCGGCAAAGATCGGCGGCGTCAGCAAGGTGCTTGCCGCCGACGGTCCGCAGTTTGCGGACGGCTTGGCCGAGGCGGTGGCCGCCCAGGTGCTGGCGGTCGCTGGCAACTACTCGCACGTCTTTGCTGCGGCCGACGCCTACGGCAAGAACGTGATGCCGCGCGTTGCAGCCAAGCTGGATGCCGCGCAGATCTCCGACATCATCAGTGTCGAGTCGGCGGACACCTTCACCCGACCGATCTACGCGGGTAACGCGATCGCGACCGTGCAATCTGGCGACAAGGTCAAGGTCGTGACGGTGCGGACGACCAACTTCGACGCGGCGCCGGCCGACGGCGGCTCGGCCGCCATCGAAAACGTCGCTGCAGTCAGCGCGGGAGACGGCTCGCGCTTTGTCGGTCGCGACATCGCGAAATCGGATCGCCCCGAGTTGCAGGGAGCGAAGGTGGTCATCTCCGGCGGTCGCGGCATGGGCTCGGCGGAGAATTTCAAGTTGCTGGAGCCCCTCGCGGACAAGCTCAACGCGGCGATGGGCGCCTCGCGGGCGGCCGTGGATGCCGGCTATGCGCCGAACGACTGGCAGGTCGGCCAGACCGGCAAGGTGGTCGCCCCGGGGTTGTATATCGCGGTCGGGATCTCGGGCGCGATCCAGCACCTGGCGGGCATGAAGGACTCCAAAGTCATCGTTGCGATCAACAAGGATCCGGAGGCCCCGATCTTCTCGGTGGCGGACTACGGACTCGTGGGCGATCTCTTCGAGGTGGTGCCGCAGCTCGTCAAGGAACTCGGCTGACCTCGCGGCGGCATGCTCGATCCAGACTCACCTAGGCAGACATCGAATGAGCTACACCGCACCGATCAAGGACATGCTGTTCGTGATGCACGAACTGGCCGGGCTGAAGGCGATCCAGCAGCTGCCGGGGTGCGAAGAAGCCACTGACGAGACGGTTCAGGCGGTGCTCGAGGAGAACGCTCGATTCATGGGCGAAGTCGTCGCGCCACTCAACTGGAGTGGAGATACTCAGCCGGGCGGCTGGTCCGATGGCAACGTTACGACCAGCCCGGGTTTTCGCGCCGCGTTCCGTTCGTTTGTCGAAGCGGGCTGGCAGGGCATCCAGCACCCGTCGGAGTTTGGCGGCCAGGGCCTGCCGAAAGTGGTCAGCGCTGCCTGCATGGAGATGATGCAGGCCGCTAACCTGTCGTTCGCGCTGTGCCCGTTGCTGACGGACGGCGCGATCGAGGCATTGCTCGTGGCCGGTTCCGACGCACAGAAGGCCGCCTACATACCTCGGCTGATCGATGGGTCCTGGACCGGCACGATGAACCTGACCGAGCCGCAGGCCGGCTCGGATCTTTCACAGGTGCGAGCACGGGCGGTGCCGCAAGCCGATGGCAGCTATCGGATCTTTGGCCAGAAGATCTTCATCACCTACGGTGACCACGACCTGGCGGAGAACATCGTCCACCTCGTGCTGGCGCGCACGCCGGACGCGCCGGAGGGCGTGAAAGGCATCTCGCTCTTCATCGTCCCAAAGTTCATGTTCGGGGCGAACGGAAAGCTGGGCCAGCGCAACGACGTGTACTGCGCCTCGATCGAGCACAAGCTGGGCATCAAGGCGAGCCCGACCTGCGTGCTGATCTACGGTGATGACAAGGGCGAGGTGGGCCCCGGGGCGATCGGTCATCTGATCGGCGAGGAAAACCGCGGACTCGAGTACATGTTCGTGATGATGAACGCGGCCCGCTTCCAGGTGGGCATGCAGGGCATCGCGGTGTCCGATCGTGCCTACCAGAAGGCAGCTGCCTACGCGAGGGACCGGGTGCAGAGCCGCGCGGTCGAGGGCTCGAGTGTCCCGGTGCCGATCATTCAGCACCCCGATGTGCGGCGCATGCTGATGTTCATGCGTTCGAACACCGAAGCGGCCCGTGCGATCGCCTACGTGGCTGCCGGTCATTTCGACATGGCGCATCATCATCCGGATGGTGCTGTGCGCAAGCAGGCACAGGCCGCCTACGAGTATTTGATACCGATCGTCAAGGGCTGGTCGACCGAGATCTCTATCGATATCGCCTCGACCGGTGTGCAGGTCCACGGCGGCATGGGCTTCATCGAGGAAACCGGGGCCGCGCAGTTCTACCGCGATGCGCGCATCCTGACGATCTACGAAGGTACGACCGCGATCCAGGCGAATGATCTCGTCGGGCGCAAGACCTCACGCGACGGCGGCGCCACGGCGCGGTGGTTCATGGGCCAGATGCGCGCGACCGCCGGCGAACTGGCGCGCGCAGGGGGCGAACATGCGGCGATCGGGGAACGCCTAGCTGCGGCCGTAGAGGCGTACGAAGCGGTCGTCGGTTTCGTCGTCGACCAGTTCAGGAACGACATCCGCTCGGTTTTCGCTGGATCGGTGCCGTATCTGAAACTCGCTGGCATCACGCATGGAGGCTGGCAACTCGCGCGGTCGGCGCTCGCCGCTCAGCGCCTCATTTCGGACGGCAGGGACGTGGCATTCGCACAGGCAAAGATCGCAACGGCGCGATTCTTCGCCGACCACATGATGGTGACCGCGCCCGGGCTCGCGGCCAGCATCGTGAGCGGCAGCGCGGGAACGCTCGCGCTCGCTGCCGAGCAGTTCTGAACCAACTCTCGCCATCATAGACATTGGCTATCGATTGTATTGCTACAATTAATTTGTTCGAGGTGGTCGGTCGGCGTAGTCTCGTTCCAAGCGCTCGGCGATCGCACTCGCCGGCGTGCTGCGCTTTCCGTTTGATCCCATTGAGGAGATGACATGCAACTGAAGGGCTCGAAGACCGAACAAAACCTGAAGGACGCGTTTGCCGGCGAATCGCAGGCGAACCGCCGCTACCTGTATTTCGCAGCCAAGGCGGATGTCGAGGGCTACAACGACGTCGCTGCCGTGTTCCGCTCAACCGCTGAAGGCGAGACCGGCCACGCACATGGTCACCTGGAGTACCTCGAAGCCGTGGGTGATCCGGCGACGGGTCTTCCGATCGGCCCTACCAAGTCCAATCTCAAGGCGTCGATCGCCGGAGAGACGCACGAGTACACCGACATGTACCCTGGCATGGCGAAGGCCGCGCGCGACGAAGGTTTTGAAGAAATCGCCGACTGGTTCGAGACGCTGGCCAAGGCCGAGCGCTCGCACGCCAACAAGTTCCAGCGCACGCTGGACGCGATCGTCGACTAAGGGACCTGGCGCCTTATCGGCGCAACAAGGCACGCGGCCGGCCGGGTGGTCGGTCGCGATACGTCCGCGAACCTGGCGCCGCAAGGCGCATCGCTCTTGATTCACTTTCCTGGAACAAACCGATGACCGTGCGCGAGGGCAGCCTCGAGGCGCCGACCCGCCATCCGCTGGCGTGGAAGTCCTCCGACTTCTGGAGCGAAGAAGAACTCGAACAAGGAACTCGAGCGCGTATTCGACGTCTGCCATGGTTGCCGCCGTTGCGTCAGCCTGTGCGGCTCGTTTCCGACGCTGTTCGACCTGGTCGATAACGGTCCGACCGGAGAGGTCGACGGTGTGCCGAAGGGAAAGTACAAGGCGGTCGTCGACCAGTGTTATCTGTGCGACATGTGCTACATGACCAAGTGTCCGTACGTGCCGCCGCACCCGTGGAACCTCGACTTTCCACATTTGATGTTGCGTGCCAAGGCGGTCCATTTCCGTGCGCATGGCGCCACTGCGAGCGACAAGTTCCTGACGTCGACCGACAAGGTCGGCATGTTCGCCGGCATCCCGATCTTCACCCAGGTCGTGAACACGGTGAACCGTACCGCAGCGGGCCGCGGTGCCATGGAGAAGATCGCGGGTATCGACCACGCGGCATGGTTGCCGGACTTCGCGGGCACGAAGTTCCGCTCGTCCGCGCGCTCCAACACGTCGGCGCCGGTCGTCGATGGTGCAAAGACGCCTGGCAAGGTGGCGATCTTCTCGACCTGCTACGTCAACTACAACGAGCCGGGCATCGGGCACGACCTGATCAAGATCCTCGAGCACAACGCCATTCCCTACGTGCTGGCCGAGAAGGAAGCGTGCTGCGGCATGCCCAAGCTCGAGATCGGCGACCTCGACTCGGTCGAGAAGCTGAAGAACATCAATATCCCGCAACTGGCCCGGCTGGCGCGCGAGGGCTACGCGATCCTCACGGCGATTCCCTCTTGCACGCTGATGTACAAGCAGGAGCTGCCGTTGATGTTCCCCGACGACGAGGATGTCCAGCTCGTGAAGGAAGCGATGTGGGATCCGTTCGAATACCTGATGGCGCGTAACAAGGACGGGCTGCTCAAGACTGATTTCAAGCAGCCGCTCGGCACCGTCTCGTACCACGTCCCTTGCCACGGGCGGGTGCAGAACATCGGCCGCAAGACCGAAGAAGTGCTGAAACTGCTGCCCGATACCAAGGTGCATACAGTAGAGCGCTGCTCGGGCCACTCGGGCATCTGGGGCACGCGCAAGGAATTCCACGGCATGGCGATGAAGATCGGCAAGCCGGTATTCAAGAACATGGCGAGCGTGCAGCCGGACTACGTGAGTTCGGATTGCCAGCTGGCCGGTCATCACATCGAACAGGGTATCCAGGAGACGGCGAAGGAGGCGATGGGCGGCAAGACTCCGCAGGTGGCTCACCCGATCACCCTGGTCCGCATTGCATACGGTTTGTAATCTCAAGAGGATCCCGGAGAATGACCATGGCACAGATCTCGCGTGACAGCCTGCTCACGCTCGAGGCCTACGCGAAGCAGCGCTCGGAGTTCCGGGCACGCGTCCTTGCCCACAAGAAGAACCGCACCGTGCGTCTGGGCCAGCACATCACGCTGATCTTCGAGGACGAGCTGACGATCCGCTACCAGATCCAGGAGATGCTGCGCATCGAAAAGACCTTCGAGGAAGCGGGCATACAGGATGAACTGGACGCCTATACGCCGCTGATTCCGGACGGCACGAACCTCAAGGCGACGATGATGATCGAGTACGAGGACGCGCTCGTGCGCAGGGCCGAACTGGCCAAGCTCAAGGGTGTCGAGGATCGCGTCTACATTCAGGTCGATGGCCAGCCGAAGGTCTATGCGATCGCCGACGAAGATCTCGAGCGCGAGAACGACGAGAAGACGTCCTCGGTGCATTTCCTGCGCTTCGAGTTCGTGCCCGCAGCGATCGTCGCCTGGAAGGCGGGCGCGGCAGTTGCCATGGGCATCGATCATCCCAACTACGCGTCGCGGCTCGATGAAGTCGCCCCCCAGGTCCAGTCCTCGCTCGCCCGCGACTTCCGCTGACGCTCCGATTGAGCGGGTGCCGAACGACGATCCGGTCGTCTGGGTGCCTGCTCCCGTCGCGCCGGCCCGCAAGGGTCGCGGCGCGGTATCCAACCTCGCGCACCGTTTCGAGTCGGTGCAGCGCTCCGTCGATCCGGAGGCGCTGCCTGCGGACGACGAGGAGCTCCCTCCGCTCGCGACCAGCGTGACCTTCGAGACCGCGCGCTCGATCATCACGCGCAATGACTCGCCGGACCTCGGATTCGATCGTTCGATCAATCCGTATCGCGGTTGCGAACACGGCTGCGTCTACTGCTATGCACGGCCGACTCACAGTTACCTGAACCTGTCGCCCGGACTGGACTTCGAGACCCGGCTCGTCGCGAAGAGCAACGCGGCGGAACTGCTGCGGAAGGAACTTGCGGCGCCCAGCTACTGCCCGGATCTGATCATGGTCGGCGTCAACACCGATGCCTACCAGCCGATCGAGCGCGAGCTGCGCATCACGCGAGGCATCCTGGAGCTTCTGACCGCCGCCCGCCATCCGTTCGGTCTGGTGACGAAGTCATCGATGGTCGAGCGCGACCTCGACCTGATCGGCGAGATGGCCGCGCTGCAGCTTGTGTCGGTGAGCATCAGCATCACGACGCTCGACGCGAAGCACTCGCGCATCCTCGAGCCCCGCGCGGCTAGTCCGCAGCGGCGATTGCGTACGGTGCGCGCGCTGGCCGCAGCGGGTGTTCCGGTGCGGGTAAACCTGGCTCCCGTCATCCCGTTCATCAATGAACCGGAGATCGAGGCGATCATTGATGCGGCGGCCGACGCCGGAGCGAGGAACGCGCATTACACGGTGGTGCGCCTGCCCTGGGAGGTCAGTCCGCTGTTCGAGGAATGGCTGCAGGCCCACTTCCCGGAACGCGCACGGCGCGTGATGAGCCGGATCCGGGAGATGCGCGGTGGCAGGAACTATGACGCCGAGTTTGGCCGTCGCATGACCGGCGAAGGCACCTGGGCGCAGCTCATCGCGCAGCGGTTCCGCCGTGCCAGCACGCGCCTCGGTTTCAGCGATGCATGGCCGTCGTTGCGGCTCGACCTTTTCGCGCCGCCTCAGCCCGTGCGGCCGCAGCTCGATCTCTTCTGAGCCGGTTCAGCCGCCGGACCGCAACACGCTTTCGTAGTAGGTCTGGAACAGCAGCGCGATCGTTGCCAGCAGCGCAATTGCGCCTCCAGCGAGAGTCGCTATGGCCACGAGCACCGCGTCCCAGCCACTGCGATTTCGCCGCTGGCTGCCGGCATTGAAGCTGGCATCAAAGCGCTCGTCCGGCATCAGCGCAATAACGAGCGCCTGGAGGAAGCCCGCGGTGACCGGCACCATCAGCACGAAAAACGCCGGGGACTGGTACCAGTTTCGCACCCCGATCAGCAGCGGGAGCGTGATCGCGGTGATACCAAGCGGCAGCCACCACCATTTCTGCCCGAGATAGAGGCGGTTAAGCCCCAGAGCGCCGCCCAGGGACGCGAGCAGCGCCGCGAATGCCTTGTGACGGAATTTCGCCATGCGGGAGGTGAAAGGCAGGATCGGTCCGCGCGCATCATACGGAGCGCGCTTTTGGCCGCGCCGACGCGTCCGGCGGCCACTTTCCAGCGGCTTGCCTGTCGCTGCATCGCACAGATACAATCACGGGTTTTCCGCGTCGCTGCGGCAGTTACTTCTGGTCGTCGAGCGTGCGGACTGACCACACCGTCATCAAAGCTCCAATTCAAGGCACGGCGCGGCAAGGCGCGCGTTCTGCCGGAAATCTGCAAAGGGATAGCCATGGTCGTCATTCGACTTGCCCGCGGCGGCGCCAAGAAGCGTCCGTTCTTCAACATCGTCGCCACCGATTCGCGCAATCCGCGCGATGGCCGCTTCATCGAGCGCGTCGGGTTCTACAACCCGGTCGCGGCCGAGAACGAGCCGAAGCTGCGGATCGCGGCCGATCGTCTGACTTATTGGACCGGCGTCGGCGCGCGCATGTCGCCGACGGTGGCGCGCCTGGTCAAGGAACACGCGCCCGCAACGGCGTAGCGAGGTGGCCGGTCCCGGCAAGCCGGCTGCGGAGTCCGCGGCCGAGGTGCCGCCGGACCTGGTGGAACTGGGCGCCGTCCGCGGTGCCTATGGAGTGACAGGCTGGGTACGCATGGCGCTGCTCGGCTCGGATGGAACGGTCCTGCTGGATACGCCGGACTGGTGGTTGAAAAAGGCGGG
This sequence comes from uncultured beta proteobacterium, assembly GCA_963766365.1. Classification (GTDB taxonomy): domain Bacteria; phylum Pseudomonadota; class Gammaproteobacteria; order Burkholderiales; family Burkholderiaceae_F; genus JALORV01. The sequence goes on along the minus strand of CAVXZK010000001.1, from coordinate 240,604 downwards.
TGCCAGCCAACGCATCAGTCCGACCGGGCGTCGGCGCCACGGGCTGGCGCTACTGGCCAAATGGCCGGGTTGCGATTCGAAGGAAGCGGCGGAGAGCCTGAAGGGCGCGTTCGTCGCGGTGCCGCGCAGTGCGTTTCCACCGGCGCCGGAAGGTGAGTTTTACTGGACCGATCTGCCGGGCTGTCGCGTGGTCAACCGCGACGGCGAAGAACTCGGCCAGGTCACCGGGCTGCGGGAAAACTTCGGGGGCCAGTGGCTGGAAGTGAGCGACGGCGGCAACAAGCTTGGAATGCTGATTCCGTTGGTCGAGCAGTTTGTGGATGCGGTCGATCTGCCCGCGCGGGTCATACGGGTGGACTGGCGCAGGGACTGGTGAGGCGGGACTCGCGATGCGCTTCGACGTGGTGACGCTTTTCCCCGCGATGTTCGCGGCGATCACCGAACATGGCATCACCCGTCGCGCGTACGAGTTGGAGCTGTGGTCGCTGACGACGTGGAATCCGCGAGACTTCACGACCGATGCGCACCGTACGGTGGATGATCGGCCGTACGGTGGCGGGCCGGGCATGGTGATGATGGCCGAGCCGCTGGCGCAGGCGATCGAAGCCGCGCGGCAGGACGGCGGCGGTGCGCAGGTCATCGCGCTCGCGCCGGGTGGACGTCCGCTGACGGATGCGATGGTGCGTCGGTGGGCGGAGCAGGGTGGCTCGCTGGCGCTGGTGTGCGGGCGCTACGAGGGGATCGACCAGCGCTTCCTCGATCACTGTGTAGAAGAGGTGGTGTCGGTCGGTGACTTCGTGATGTCGGGCGGCGAACTGGCCGCGATGGCCTTGATCGACGCGGTGGTGCGCCAGCTTCCCGGCGCACTGAAAGAGGCGTCGGCGGCAGAGGAGTCCTTTGTCACCGGGTTGCTCGACGGGCCGCACTACACGCGGCCGGAGGAGTGGCGCAGCCAGGCAGTGCCGCAGGTCCTGCTGTCGGGCCACCACAGGGATATCGAGGCCTGGCGCCGCCGTGAGGCGTTGCGGGTGACGGCAAGGAGTCGTCCGGAGATGATCCGGGCGGCGCGCGCGGAAGGTCGACTCACTGCGCGTGACGAAAAGGATCTGCGCGAATTGGCGCATATGGGTGCAGTCGGGGCTCAGTCCGCTGCGTGAAGTGAAACCATCCTCTCGGGCGGCATACAACGATGACAGCCGCGCGACGATGGGTTTAGGAGCTGATGATGAACATCATTGAAAAGCTGGAGCAGGAAGAACTGGCCCGCGTCTCGGCCAACAAGACGATCCCGGCGTTCGGACCGGGCGACACGGTGATCGTCAACGTCAACGTCGTTGAAGGCAGCCGCAAGCGCGTGCAGGCCTACGAAGGCGTCGTCATCGGCCGTCGCAATCGCGGACTGAATTCCTCGTTCGTCGTGCGCAAGGTGTCGAGCGGTGAAGGAGTGGAGCGTACGTTCCAGCTGTATTCGCCGACGATCGCGTCGATCGAGGTCAAGCGCCGTGGCGATGTTCGTCGCGCCAAGCTGTACTACCTGCGCGATCGCTCGGGCAAGTCGGCTCGTATCCGCGAGAAGCTTTCGCACAAGTCGGCCGCGGAGAAGGCGGCCGCGGACGAGGCGGCGGAATAAGCACCTCGACATCACGCAGGGCCGCCACGGGCGGCCCTTTGTGTTGTGCGCCCAGCATGGGCGTGATCTTTGGGGTGCAAGTCCCCGGCCGAGCTGGCCACAGCGAGGCGAGTGAAGCGCAACTGCGCGAGGGTGACCGAGCGTGGGGAGGAAGCGTGGAGCGTAAACCGTGAGCCGAGGTACACGAACTGCATCTGAGGCGACGCTGGCCGGGACGAGCGGGCAACAAGACGCGAAGTTCCTGTGGCCAAAGGCTGGCGACGTAAATGTGGCGGTGGTGCGGTGAAGGATCGCGTTCTTACCTGGGGAGATCTGGCCTTATGGGTGAAAGCCCGACGCTGATGAAGCGGAGCCAGAAGTCAGCCGAGGCCGTAGTACCGGGCGCAGGTCATCCGGGAAGGGCTGAACGAGGAAGACGGCGACGAGACGAGCCGCTTGGTGAGGCCATGCGTCAGAAGCCGGGGCGACCCGGGGGCGTGGTGACCGGTGAGGGTGAAGCCCGAGCCGGGGCTGCGACCGACGGAGCCGAGCTGGCGCGGAGCGCACAGACGAGCCGAGGGGCCGATGATCTGCTGATGCGGGCGTTGGCCAGAGAGAACCTGTTGGCGGCGTGGAAGCGCATGAAGGCCAACAAGGGCAGTGCCGGCGTCGACGGACGCACGGTGCAGGACACGGCGGCGTATCTGAAGCAGGTGTGGCCGGCCATCCGGGAGCGGCTGCTCGACGGGACGTACCGGCCTGAGCCGGTGCGGCGCGTGGGCATACCGAAGCGCGGTGGCGGGGTGCGCGAACTGGGGATACCCACCGTGGTAGATCGGTTGATCCAGCAGGCGTTACTGCAGGTGCTGCAACCGCTGATCGATCCGACGTTCAGCGCGCATAGCTACGGCTTCCGGCCGGGGCGCAGCGCGCATGATGCGGTGCTGGCGGCGCAAGCGTACGTGCAGGCTGGCCGCCACTGGGTGGTGGATGTGGATCTGGAGAAGTTCTTTGACCGGGTCAACCACGACATCCTGATGGACAGGCTGGCCAGACGCATAGCGGACCGACGGGTGCTAAAGCTGATCCGGCTGTATCTGCAGGCGGGCATCCTGGCGCATGGGGTGAGCATCGAGCGCGACGAGGGCACGCCGCAAGGCGGGCCGCTCAGCCCGCTGCTGGCCAACGTGTTGCTGGACGAGGTGGATCGGGAGCTGCAGCGCAGGGGGCACTGCTTCGTGCGCTATGCCGACGACTGCAACGTTTACGTGGGAAGCCGCCGGGCGGGGGAGCGGGTGCTGCGAGCGCTGCGCGGCTGTTATGCGAGGCTGCGACTGCGGGTCAACGAAGCCAAGACGGCCGTGGCGGCGGTCTGGGGACGCAAGTTCTTAGGCTACTGCTTCTGGCAACGTAACGAAGAAGTGCGCAGGGCGGTGGCTGCAGAGGCGATCCATCGGATGCGGCAACGTATCCGGGAAATCACGCGGCGCATGCGCGGCCGCAGCCTGGAACAGATCGCGCAGGACTTGAATGCTTACGTACCGGGCTGGAAGAACTACTTCGGCTTGGCGCAGACGCCTTCGGTCATGCGCAATCAGGACAAGTGGCTACGGCACCGGCTGCGGGCGATCCAGCTCAAGCACTGGAAGCGCGGTAAGACCGTCTTCCGGGAACTCAAGCGCTTGGGTGCCGACGATGCGTCGGCCCGACGGGTCGCGAGCAACACCACGAGCTGGTGGCGCGACAGCCGCATGACGCTGAATCGGCTGCTGCCCAACGCCTACTTCGACCGCCTTGGAGTGCCCCGATTCTCCTGACCTCAACTTCTCGAACCGCCCGGTGCGGACCCGCATGCCGGGTGGTGTGGGAGGGGCCCGATCAGCGATGATCGGTCCCCTATCCCGATTCATGTTCGCCGTGCAACGTCCCGCGAGCTCACGATGAATGCGTCGTCAGGCGCGCCGCGCCGGGCGCTGTTTGACCCGGAAACGGTCCCGCACGATCCGGCGTTTGCCGATCCGGAAATCCGCGGCGCGGCCGTGGCGCTCGAGCGCCTGCGGCCGACGGCGCTGAGGCAGCGCTTCGCGATGCCTCCGGCGTGGCAGCCCGAAGTGCGAGCCGACCCGCGGCTGTGGATGCCCGATCTCGAGCCGCGCCCGGCAGCGGTGCTGGTCCCGCTGGTGGCGCGCGGCGCCAGCGTGCAGGTACTGCTGACGCAGCGCACTGACCACCTCCACGATCACGCCGGGCAGATCAGTTTCCCGGGGGGCCGTGTCGAGGAACACGATGCCGACGCCGTGGCGACCGCGCTGCGCGAAGCGCAGGAGGAGGTGGGCCTGCCGGCGGAGCGCGTCGAGATCATCGGCAGCCTGCCGCGCTACACGACAGCCACCGGCTATGACGTGACACCCGTGGTCGGTCTGATCGAGAGCCCGTTCGAACTGGCACTCGACGCTTTCGAAGTGTCGGAGGTCTTCGAGGTGCCGCTCGATTTCCTGATGGATCCCACGCACCACGAGCGACGCGTCGTGACACTCGGCGACCTGACCCGTACGTTCTACGCGATGCCGTACGAGGCCCGCCGGCGTTACTTCATCTGGGGTGCGACTGCGGCGATGCTGCGCAATCTTTACCAGTTCCTGCGCGCCTGATCGGGCGGTCGTCGCCCCTACAATCGGCTGGAGGAGGAAACCAGTGGCCTGGCTCTCGCTCGTGATCACTCTGCTGGTGGAGCAACTGCGCGCGCTTCCCGGCGACAACCCCGTCTACAGCACGGTGCGGCAATACTCGTCCTGGGCCGAGCGCAATCTCAACGCGGGCCGGCCGCGCCACGGCGTCTATGCGTGGCTGCTGGTGGTCATCGGCCTCACGCTGGTCGTCGGCGCTGCGTGGTCGGTGATGGTCTCCATCAGCTGGTTCCTGGGCCTTGCGCTGAACGTGCTGGTGCTTTACTTCACGCTCGGCTTCCGGCAATTCAGTCACCATGGCAGCGAAATCCAGATTGCACTGGCCAACGGAGACTTGGCGGCGGCGCGACGTGAACTTACGGCGTGGAAGCGGTTCAGCGATCCGACCTACACGGCGGTCGACCTGTCACAGGAAGAGGTCGTGCGCCAGTCGATCGAGCACGGCCTGCTGCTGTCGCAGCGGCACGTCTTCGGCGTCTTCTTCTGGTTCATCGTGCTGCCGGGCCCGATGGGTGCAGTGTTCTACCGCATGGCGGAACATTCCGCGCGGGCGTGGTCGCGTGCACCGTCGCCGCCGACGCCGCCGGACCGCTTCGGCGAGTTTGCGCGCCGCGCGTTTGCGTGGATCGACTGGGCGCCGGCGCGGCTGACCGCGCTCGGCTACGCGATCGTCGGCGATTTCGAAGGCGCGATTTACTGCTGGCGACAGGTGTCAGCGCGCGCGGTGGAAGACGGCGTCCCGGCGCCGGACGCGCGCACGCTGGTGCTGGCGGCAGCCAGTGGTGCGTTGGGCCTGCGACTCATGTCGGACACCGAAGCGGCGCGCTACTTCGACGAGGTGGGCAACGAGGGGGCCGGACTGGCGGAGCCGCGGCCCGCCGCCGTTCGTGCGGTCGTCGGGCTCGTGTGGCGGGCGCTGCTGCTGTGGCTCGCCCTCTTGCTGCTGCTTACGCTCGCGAGCTGGTTCGCCTAGTACGGCCGAGAGGCTCCGCACTGCCAGCAAGCGCCGAATTGCGCTTCAGACAGTTCGCCACAGCGCTCGCAGCGCCACTGCGGTCCATGTACCGGATGGCGCAATTGATGAAGGATCTCGAGCGCCCGGGTTTCGTCGTTGTCGCGTTCGATCCACAGTTGCGGGGCGCACTCCAGAAACGGAATCTCTCCGATCGCGCCGGACAGTGTCGTATTGCGCAGCACGCAGCGAATGCCGGCCGCGCGTAGCGATTCGGCCCAGATCGTGCCCTGCACGAGGTGATCGGCGCGCGCCAGCAGCTTCATCGTGCCCTGGCGTCGCTCAGCGCGCCATAGAAGTCGTAGCGCTCGCGGGCAATTGCGCCTTCTGCGACCGCCTGGCGGATCGCACAGTCGGGCTCGGCACGATGTCGGCAATCGATGAATCGGCAGGCGCCGAGGTACGGCTCGAATTCCGGAAACCCCTCGATCAGTTGCTGCTGCGAAAGATGGGCCAGTCCAAACTCCTGGAAACCCGGCGTGTCGACAATGGCGCCCCCGTCAGGCAAACGGAACCAGCGCGCCGCGGACGTCGTCTGCTTGCCGAGGTCCAGGCGTTCCGAGAACTCGCGCGTGCGCGCCTGCGCTTCAGGCACGAGGAGGTTCAGCAGCGTCGACTTGCCCATGCCTGACTGGCCGACGAGCAGGGAGTTCTTGACGTGGACGATGTTCAGCAGCGTCGCTCGCGCCGCATCGGGCTGTGTACGTGCGGATACGGCAAGGGTCTGCCAGCCTAGCGATCGCATCTGATCGAGCGCCAGCTGTGCGGCCTCTGCGCCTTCGTCGAGATCGGTCTTGTTCCGCACGATGATGGCCGCGATCCCGGCGGCCTTTGCAGCGACCAGCGCCTTCCAGAGGAACCAGAGGTTAAACGAGGGGCGCGATGCGAACACGATCAGCACCTGATCGACATTGGCAGCGAGTTCCTTCGTGCGAAAGTCATCGGCGCGATACAGCAGGCTGCGGCGTGGCTCGATCGATTCGACCGCCGCCTGCGCGGGGCCAGACTCCGTCGCGATGACCTCGTCGCCGACGACGAGATCTCCACGGCGGCCGCGGCGCACCGCGGACCAGGTGACGCCGTCCGGAGTTTCTAGCAACGATGTGCGGCCGAAGGTGGCGATGACACGCGCGGCGAACCGTTTCGGGTCGCTGCGCACGAGCTGCCTCATGCGCCGCTGTAATGCTGATCGAAGATCGCGTCGGCCTTCGCCGCGCAGATCAGGTCATTTTCGGTGATTCCCCCCCGCTGAATGCGTCGAGAAGCGCACCGTGCAGCGGTTGTAGCTCACTTCGAGGTCAGGGTGGTGGTCCTCCTGATGCACCATGAAGGCGAGCGCATTGACGAACGCGATCGTCTCGTAATAATCGGCGAAGTCGTAGCTACGCGTGATCACGCCGCCGTCGACACGCCAGTCCGGAAGTGCCGAGCGCTGTGCGTCAAGAGACTTCTTATCCAGTGCCGCCGAAGCATCGAGATGGCGACAGTGACGAGCAAGCAGCGCGGCGCGCGACACGGTGTTCACGCCGCAGCAGCCGAAGCGAGTCGTGCAACGCGCAGCGATGCCGGGGGATGCGAATCGTAGAACGCAGAGTGGATCGGGTCCGGTGTCAGCGTCGCCGCGTTGTCCTCGTACAGCTTGACCAGGGCATTGACCAGGTCGCCTGCAGACGCATGGTGTGCGGCGAACGCATCCGCTTCGAACTCATGGCGGCGCGACAGGTAGCTGGCGATCGGCGCGAAGACGAAGGTGAAGACCGGCAGGACCAGCATGAAGAGCACGAGCGCGACGCCCTCGTTGCCGCCGTCGAGCGACGGGTTCACGCCGAGCCCCGTGTAGAACCATGGGCGGTCGACCAGCCAGCCGAGCAGGCCGAGGAACACGAGGCTGGCAACGAACGAAAACACCATGCGCTTGGTGATGTGCCGGAGCTTGAAGTGCCCCAGCTCGTGAGCCAGGACCGCCTCGATCTCCGCGGGCTGCAGGCGATCGACCAGGGTATCGAAGAAGACGATGCGCTTCGCGCGCCCGAGGCCCGTGAAGTACGCATTGCCGTGCGCCGAACGGCGCGAGCCGTCCATCACGAACACGCCTTTGCTCGAGAAGCCCGTGCGCGACAGCAGTGCGCCGATGCGCTGGGCTAGCGCGGAGTCCTTCAGCGGTTCGAACCGGTTGAAGAGCGGCGCGATCACCGTTGGGTAGATCACGAGCACCAGCGCGTTGAAGCTCACCCACAGCAGCCACGCATAGACCCACCACAGTTCACCGGCACCACGCATCAGCGCAACTACCGCCGCGAGCAGCGGAACGCCGAGGACGGCCGCCAGCACGAAGGATTTCGCCAGGTCGGCAAGCCAGAGCCTGGGAGTCATCCGGTTGAAGCCGTAGCGCGCCTCGATGCGGAACTGCCGAATCCAGGAGAACGGCAGGTCGATAACGCCCAGCAGAATCACCACCGAGATGACGAACACCAGCTGGAATGCGAATCCGTCGCCGACCAGGCCGAGCAGCGTCTCGGCGATCCACTGCAGTCCACCCAGCAGCGTCAGACCGATCAATATCCCAGCACTGATCGCGGTCTCCACCAGGGCGAGCCGAGTCTTGGCGATCGTGTAGGAAGCTGCCTTGCGATGCGCCTCCAGCGACACGCGATCGGCGAACTGCCGCGGCACGGCGTCGGCGTGCAATGCGACATGGCGGACCTGGCGCCAGGCGAGCCAGTATTTCAGCCCGACCATTAGCAGCAGGAAGACGACGAAAGCAACTGAAAGCGTCTGCGACATGGAGGAAGTGCGCAATCGTGAGACCGTGCGGGAGTGCCTGAACGTCAAGGCGCGCGGCTTGCCATGCGACAATCGTGCGCTCTTTGTATCGATCGCTGCGCCTCGATCGAACAACGCCGAAATTATGTCACAGCCTCCTCTCGAATCTGCCTCGCGCGGCGAGCGCTACAGCGACACCAACCTGGTCTGGGTGGACATGGAGATGTCCGGGCTCAATCCGGATTCGGACCGTGTCCTTGAGGTCGCCATGGTCATCACCGATGCCGAGCTCGAAGTCGTGGCGGAAGGGCCGGTCCTCGTCGTCCGGCAGCCGGAGCGCGTGCTGCTCGGCATGGACAGCTGGAACACCGCCACGCATGGTCGGTCCGGGCTGACCGATCGGGTCCGCGCCTCCGTGCTGGACGAAGACGAAGCGAGTGATGTGCTGATCGCGTTCATGCGGGCCCACGTGCCCGCCGGGAAGTCACCGATGTGCGGCAACTCCATCTGCCAGGACCGCCGGTTCATGGCGCGCTGGATGCCGCGGCTCGAGGCGTGCTTTCACTATCGCAACCTTGACGTCAGCACGCTCAAGGAGCTGGCGCGGCGCTGGAACCCGGCCGTCTATCGCTCATTCGAGAAAAAAAGCCGACACGAGGCGTTGGCGGACATCTACGAGTCGATCGACGAGTTGCGGCATTACCGCACGAACTGGCTACGCACCGCAGCCGCCTAGTTTTCGCTTAGTTCCCTCCGACTCCGGGTGTCGGCTGAGCCGAGGTGACCGCTGTCGGCTGTGCGGCGGTTGCCTGGGGCGCGCGGCCGTCGTGCGTGCTCACCCAGGCGCGACCCAGTGCGACCCCGAGTGCGAGGAGCACCGGACCGAGGATCACGCCAATGAAGCCAAACGCGATGACGCCGCCGAGGACGCCAAGGAAGATCATCCCCAGCGAGAGCGTCGAGCCGCGTGCTATCAGGATCGGCTTCACGAAATTGTCGATGCTGCTGATGACGACCGCTCCCCAGATGACCATGAAAATGGCCCAGCCGGTCTCGCCCTGAACGTAGAGCCAGATGGCCGCGGCGCCCCAGATCAGCACGGGCCCCATCGGCACGACCGACAGTACGAAGGTGGCGATGGACAGCATGAACGCAGCGGGCACGCCAGCGATGAGAAAGCCGATCAGAGCAACGATGGCCTGCGCCGCCGCCGTGCCGACGATGCCGATGAAGACGCTGCGCGTGGTGCCGGTGACTATCGTCATCACCTCGGCGCTCAGCCGGCCGGACAGTCGGTCGGATGCTCGCCGGAGGACGGCCACGATGCGATCGCCGTCGCGGTAATAGAAGAAGACGATAAAGGCCACGAGCAGCAGCTGCAGGATGCCGTCGCCGAGGACACGGACGAAGGCGAGGGACAGCCGACCAGCGGGCTCGATCGCTCGCTGCAGCAGCGCGGTGAGCTGCGCGCGGTCGATCAGCAGCGCCTGCAGCTGGCCGTACACCCGTTCACCGATCACCGGGATGCTTTTCAGCGTCTCGGGGGCGTGCAAGCCGCCCTTGGTCCAGCCCTTGATGGTGTCGACCGCGAGTGGCAGCTTGTCCGCGGCCGCAGCCGACAGCAGCGTGATCGGAATGATCACGAGCACGAGAATCATCACCAGCATCACCGTCGCCGCGAGGGTCGAGTTGCCGCCAACCGATGACTTCAGTCGTTCGAACAACGGCCACGTGGCGATCGCCAGCACGCCCGAAAACACCATCGCCGAGATAAACGGCTGCAGCACCAGGAAGATGCCGATGACGATGATGGCGGCTCCACCGAAGCGGAGTACGTTGTCGAAGTTGGCTTGGATGGACGGCATGGCTGGGCGACTTGAGTGGATGCGGCAGCTTAGCGGGTCCGGGGATCGAGGTTGGCGCCGCGGTCGGCGCGTGGTCAAACCGACGGCGCGGCGTGCTTTCTGAAAGCGCTCGTGGCGCTGGCATGCGCCACGACCCGCGCGCAGGCAATTCGTGCGCAGGCACGACTTGCTGGCCTGCGGGCGTCCCCCCGCCGGGAATTGAACCCAGATCTAGCGCTTAGGAGGCACTTGTTCTATCCGTTGAACTACGGGGAGCGCGGTCAGTATAGCGACGACGCTCACGTAGAATCCGCCGCCGAGCAATCGGCGAGGCCGGGGAGAGGGCTGTCGCAACGCGGCCTCTTCTTCCGCAATGCTCAATTTGTAATCACGCCGACGCCAGCGAGCAATGGCGCGGTTTCGCGGGCCTTCGGGGCCTTGCTTTCCACAGCGACTGGGGACAACTGGGCGGGCTTCTGCATGCAAGGCAAACCACGCAGTGAAACGCGGCGCGCCGGCGATTACGCCGAAGCATCGATCCGCGTACTCAAGGGTCTGGAGCCGGTGCGCCAGCGCCCGGGCATGTACACGCGTACCGACAGCCCGCTGCACATCGTTCAGGAGATCATCGATAACGCCTCGGACGAAATCCTGGCCGGCTTCGGGCATCGCATCGACGTCACCCTGCACACGGACGGCTCCGTCACGGTCGAAGACGACGGGCGCGGCATCCCGGTCGGTTTGCATCCGGAGGAAAAGGCGCCGGTCGTCGAGATTGTGTTCACGCGCCTGCATGCCGGCGGCAAGTTCGACAAGCGCGCCGGCGGTGCATACTCGTTCGCCGGCGGGTTGCATGGCGTCGGCGTGTCCGTGACGAATGCGCTGTCCGCGAAGCTCGATGTCACCGTCTTTCGCGATGGCAAGTTGCACACGATCGCCTTTGCTGACGGGGAGGTCAGCCAGCCGCTGCGATCGGCGGCGGCCAAGGGCCTGGCCAAAGGGACAGGCACGCGCGTGCGGGCCTGGCCGAACGCCAAGTATTTCGATTCGCCGCAGGTGCCGGTTGATGAACTGGAACGCCTGCTACGCAGCAAGGCCGTGCTGCTGCCCGGTACGAAAGTCACGCTGACGATCGAGAAGACGGGAGCAGTCCAGCACTGGCGCTTCGAGGGCGGCCTGCGCGAGTATCTGCTGGCCTCGCTGCCCGTCGATCCGCTGCTGCCTCCGTTCGAGTCGAGCGGATTCGCCGATGCGGAGGATCAGACATACGCCGAGGGCGAGGGCGCGAACTGGGTTGTGGTCTGGACCGAGGACGGCCCGGTGACCCGCGAGTCTTATGTGAATTTGATTCCGACCCCGGCCGGCGGAACGCACGAGGCCGGATTGCGCGATGGGCTGTTCAACGCGGTGCGCGCGTTCGTCGATGCGCACGGGCTGCTTCCAAAGGGGGTGAAGCTGCTGCCGGAGGACGTGTTCGCACGTGCGAGCTTTGTGCTCTCTGCAAAGGTACTCGATCCCCAGTTTCAGGGCCAGATCAAGGAGCGCCTGAACAGCCGCGACGCCCTGCGGCTGGTGTCCTCCTTCGTGCGGCCGCATTTCGAGTTCTGGCTGAATCAGCATCCAAACGAGGGTCGTCAGCTGGCGGAACTGGTGATCCGGCAGGCGCAGGCGCGCGCCCGGGCGGGACAGAAAGTCGAGAAGAAGAAGGGATCTGCGGTGGCCGTGCTTCCGGGCAAGCTCACCGACTGCGAATCGACCGAAATTGCACGCAACGAGCTGTTCCTCGTGGAGGGGGATTCGGCGGGCGGTTCGGCAAAAATGGGTCGCGAGAAGGGGTTCCAGGCGATCCTTCCGCTACGCGGCAAGGTGCTCAATACCTGGGAAGTCGAGCGCGATCGGCTGTTCGGCAACGCCGAGGTGCACGACATCGCCGTGGCGATCGGCGTCGACCCGCACGGACCGTCGGACGACGTGAATCTCGAGGGGCTGCGCTACGGCAAGATCTGCATCCTCGCCGATGCCGATGTCGATGGTTCGCACATCCAGGTGCTGCTGCTGACGCTCTTCTTCCGGCATTTCCCGCAACTGGTCGACCGCGGTCACATCTTCGTCGCCCGGCCGCCGCTGTTCCGGGTTGACGTCAATGCGCAGGGCAAACGCCCGGCGCGTCGCCTCTATTGCCTCGACGACGCCGAGCTCGACGCCACGCTGGAGAAGCTGGGCGACGAGGGCGTCAAGGAGTCGGCCTGGAGCATCGCGCGGTTCAAGGGGCTCGGCGAGATGAGCCCGGAGCAGCTCTGGGAGACGACGATGAATCCCGACACGCGTCGCATGCTGCGTGTCGGGCTCGGCGATCTCCCGGCCGAGAAGACCGCCGCGACGATGACGATGCTGATGGGCCGCGCCGAAAGCCAGGCGCGACGCGCCTGGCTGGAGGAACACGGCCACGAGGTCGATGCCGACGTCTAGCAGCAACGCGAACCGGTGGTTTGACGGGTTGCCTCCCCTGAACAAGTCTGTTTTGGGGGTGTGCCTTGCGCGCATACTTGCGCGCGGCCGCGAGGGCGGACAACAAACCAGAAATTCCGCATGACACAGGGGCAGTCATCCGGCGGCAGCGCAGTTCTGCCGCCCACCAACGACGCAGCGATTGCCATACCCACACCATGGCTGAGCTGGTGCATCGGCGCGCTGACGGTGGCGCTGCTCGCGAGCCTCCTGGCGCCATGGCTGCTGCCTCAGGCCGTGCAGAGCGCCAACCCCATGCTGATGCCGCTTCTGGTCTGGACGCAGCGCCTGCTTGCCCTTGTGCTGGGCCTGCTGGTGCTCGCGTGGATCGTGATCGTCCGGGGGGCACAGCGCCGCGCGCGTGACCGTGCACGGCTGTGGGAAGAGTCGATCGAGTCGATGAATGTCGGCGTCGCGTTGTGGGATGCCGGCGATGTCCTGATCGGATGCAATGAAGCCTATCGCACGCTGTATTCGGAGCTGAAGGATCAGCTCGTTCCCGGCCGCAGCTACCGCGACTTGATGGTCGCGTACTACCGAGTCGCTCCGGCCGAGGTCGTCGACGGACGCACGCTGGTGGACTTCATCGCCGATGGCGAACGCCGCCGTCGCAGCGGCTCGGAAGTGAGCGAGGTGGCGCGCCATCATCGTGGGCGCTGGCTGCTGATGACGGATTGCCGGACGGCAAGCGGCGGAATCATCAGCTTCCGCAGCGATGTCACGGAACAGAAGGTCATCGAACACGAGCTCAGCAAGCGCCGCAAGCTGATCGACGATCTCGCGGCGCTGACCTACGACTGGTTCTGGCGCCAGGACGCCGAAGGCCGCTTCGTCGAGTTCTCCGCCGCGATGGAGGAGCACGTCAAGGCCGCGCCCGACCGCCTGCTCGGGCAGCGCCGCGAGGAGATGCCCGGTTTCGAGGCCGACCCGAACCAGTACGCGGAGTACCGGGCGCGAATCGCTCAGCGGCAGCCGTTTCCCTGGTTCACGTACCGCGCCCGTCGCGGCGACGGCTCGCCGATGTGGATCGCGGTCACAGGCAAGCCGATCTTCGATGAGAAGGGCGAGTTCCAGGGCTACTACGGTGCCGGGCGCGTGGTCACCGAACGCGAGGACATGCTGGCAGCGCTGCGGCGCAGCGAGGAGCGATTCCGCGCGCTCACCATGCTCGCGACCGAGTGGTACTGGGAAACGGATACCGATCTGCGGGTGACCGCGGTGCGCGGTGAACCGGCGCGGCAGGAGCGCTTCGCGGCATGGACGCTGAATCGGCGCTTCTGGGAGATCGAGCACATCGATCCGGCATTTCCGGTCGACTGGTCGGTGCTGCGCGAGCGGGTCGTAAGGCGCGAGTCGTTCCGAAACTTCAAGCTGAAACTGCGCAACGGCGAGGAGACCGCGTATTACGAGCTCGCCGGCCAGCCGGTGTTCGAGCGGGGTGAGTTCGTCGGCTATCGCGGCCTGGCCTGGGACGTGACCGAACGCGAGTCGCTGATCGCGCGCATTTCCGACAGCGAGGCGCGGTTCCGCGCATTGACCGAGCTCTCGTCCGACTGGTACTGGGAAATGGACGACAGCCTGCGCTTCACGGTACTGAGGCAGGGCGCCCGGGGATCCTTCGGCCTGAGCGAGGACGAGGTCATCGGCAAGCACCGCTGGGAGCTGCCTGGCGAACTGATCCAGCCGTCCTCGTGGGACGAGCATCGCGCCACGCTGCTGGCCCACCGCCCGTTCCGCGACGTGATGTTCCGTCGCTGGATGCCTGACGGCTCACTGGTCTATCACCTGACCAGCGGCGATCCGGTGTTCGATGCTGAAGGCAACTTCCGCGGCTACCGCGGAATCGGCAAGAACATCAGCGAGCAGATCCGGGCACAGGAGCGCATCGAGAGGCTCGCGACGGTCGATGCACTCACGCAATTGTCGAACCGCCAGACCTTCGACGAGCGCGCCGGGAGGCTCCTGGCGACGTCCTATGCCGAAGGCAAGCGCTGCTCGCTCCTGTTCATCGATCTCGACAACTTCCGTCTTCTCAACAACGGCTACGGTCACCGCGTGGGCGACGAGATGCTCGCGATCGTCGCCAGCCGCATGCGTGATGTCGTCGGCGAGCCGCACCTGCTCGGGCGTCGCGGCGGAGATGAACTGGTCGTGCTGCTGGTGGATCTGCAACGACCGGATGCTGCGGTCGACGTCGCGCGCAAGCTGATCGATGCGATCTGCGAGCCGGCGCGCATCCTCGGCATGGAGATCGCCGTGACGGCGTCCGTCGGCATCAGCTTCTTTCCACAGGACGGCATCGATCTCGACTCGCTGTTGAACGCTGCCGATGCGGCGATGTACCAGGCGAAGGACAGCGGCCGCCGCACCTATGCCTTCTATACGCAGACGGTGGCGCGTCGCGTCGACCTGCGGCTGCGGCTCGAGCAGCGGCTTCGCAAGGCGGTCGAGTCGCGCGACTTCAAGCTGTTCTACCAGCCACTGGTGTCGCTTACCGACGGCAAGATGATCGGTGCCGAGGCGCTGATCCGTTGGCGCGATGCCGAGCTGGGCGACATCTCGCCCGCCGAGTTCATCCCGATCGCCGAGGAATCCGGCCTGATCGTCGGCCTCGGCGACTGGGTGCTGCGCGAAGCGTGCCGCGCGCGGCAGGAATGGCGCCATCTGCAACTCGACGTGCCGCCTGTAGCGATCAACATGTCCGGCGTGCAGCTGCGCCAGCTCGGCTGTGTCGAGGGGCTGCTCGACGTGCTGAACGCCTACGAAGTGGCGCCGTCGGAGATCGAGGTCGAGGTCACGGAAACCGGTCTGCTCGACACATCGGCGGTGTCACGCGAGAACCTGGTGCGCATGCGCAATGCCGGAGTGCGCCTTGCGCTCGACGATTTCGGTGTCGGCTTTTCGAGCCTTGCGCACCTGCGCGACCTGCCGATCCATCGGCTGAAGATCGACCGAAGCTTCACCGTCGAGTGCATGCGCGATGCCCGCACACTGACGATCGTCAAGGCGGTGATCGAGATGGCGCGCTCGCTGGGCATCAGCGTCACTGCGGAGGGGATCGAGACGCAGGCGCAGCAGACCTGGATGCAGCATCTGGGATGCGATGCCGCGCAGGGGTATCTGTTTGCCCGGCCGATGCCCGGTGACGACTTCATCAGGCTTTTCATCGATCGCCGTGGCACCGGTCGCGAGCGGTCACTCATGCACTAGGAGACTCCGCTGCACACGACGTTTTTCGAGGGCGCATGGCACGACGGCAATGTCCCGCTGATCGGTGCAATGGATCACAGCGTGTGGCTCGCTTCGACGATCTTCGACGGCGCGCGCTCGATCCGTCGCATGGCGCCGGACTTGCGTGCGCACTGCGAGCGCACCTATGACTCAGCACGGCGGGTGGGACTGACGCTCGAGCTGCCGATCGACGAACTGATGCGGCTCGCCATCGAAGGGATCCACCGCTTCCCGGCCGATGCCGACCTGTACATCCGGCCACTGGTGTTCGGAACGGCCGGCCTGCTGGTTCCGGAAAAGAGCGCGTTTGCACTGACGGTGTTCGACGCGCCGTTGCCGCCCTTCGCGGGATTCTCGGCGCACCTGTCGCAGCGCCGTCGGCCGTCACCGCTGGCGGCGACCACTGACGCCAAGGCGTCCGCGCTGTATCCCAACGTTGCACGGGCGTTGCGTGAGGCGGCCGAGGCCGGGTTCAACAATGCCGTTGTGCTGGATCCCGAAGGCAACGTTGCCGAGTTCGCCACCGCGAATCTGTTCTTCGTTGCGAGCAATGGCGCGGTCGTGACGCCAGCGGCCAACGGGACTTTCCTGGCGGGCATTACCCGGGCGCGCGTGATCCAGCTGCTGTCTGACATCGGCATCGCCGTGGAACAGCGCGCCGTGAAGCCGGCGGAACTCGACACCGCCCGTGAGATCTTCAATACCGGCAATTACGGCAAGGTGATGCCGTGCACGCGGTACGGCGGGCGCGAACTGCCGATCGGCCCGGTGGCAACGCGCGCGCGCGAGCTGTACATGGAGTTCGCTGCCGGCTGTCGCGTCTGACTCCCCTGCTGGCCGGCACCGGCCGTGCGGGCTCCGTAGAATCGCATCAGGCATCACTGGGTGCGCCACCTCCATGCTCGAACAACAGACACTATTTCCCACCGGCAACGGCAGCGACGGCGATGGCAGCGACTCGCTGACGCTGGCCCAGTTCGCGCAGCGCGCGTACCTCGACTACGCGATCTCGGTCGTCAAGGGTCGCGCGCTGCCCGACGGCGCCGACGGCCAGAAGCCGGTCCAGCGCCGCATCCTGTTCGCGATGAACGAGATGGGCCTGGTGGCTGGGGCCCGGCCGGTGAAGTCGGCGCGCGTCGTCGGTGATGTGCTCGGCCGCTTTCATCCGCACGGTGACCAGGCTGCCTACGACGCGATGGTGCGGATGGCGCAGGACTTCTCGCTGCGCTACCCGCTGGTCGACGGCCAGGGCAACTTTGGCAGCCGCGACGGCGACGGCGCGGCGGCGATGCGCTACACCGAGGCGCGACTGACGCCGATCGCGCGCCTGCTGCTCGACGAAATCGACGAAGGTACGGTCGATTTCATGCCGAACTACGACGGCTCGACGCAGGAGCCGCGTCTGCTGCCGGCACGCCTGCCATTCGTGCTGTTAAACGGTGCTTCAGGCATCGCGGTCGGCATGGCCACCGAGATCCCGTCGCACAACCTGCGCGAAGTGTCGGCGGCCACGCTGTTGCTGCTGGGCAATCCGAAGGCTTCGATCGACGAGGTGCTGGCCAGGCTTCCGGCGCCGGACTTCCCGGGCGGCGGTCAGATCATTTCATCGCGCAGCGACATCCGCGACATCTATACCAGCGGCCGTGGCAGCCTCAAGGTGCGCGCGCGCTACGAGTTCGAGGAACTCGCGCGAGGCCAATGGCAGCTGGTCGTTACCGAGCTGCCGCCTTCGGCCTCGGCGCAGCGCGTGCTCGAGGAAATCGAGGAACTCACGAATCCGAAGGTCAAGGCCGGCAAGAAAGCCCTGTCTGCCGAACAGCAGCAGACCAAGCAACTGATGCTGTCGGTGCTCGACACCGTGCGCGACGAGTCCGGCAAGGATGCGGCAGTGCGGCTGGTCTTCGAGCCGCGGACGTCGAAGGTCGACCGCGACGAGTTCGTGCGGACCTTGCTGGCGCAAACGAGCATGGAAGCCGGTGCGCCGATCAACCTCGTGATGATCGGCCGCGACGGTCGGCCGCGCTGCAAGCCGCTCAACGAGATCCTCCTGGAGTGGATCGAGTTCCGGGTCGACACGGTGCGCCGTCGTTCCCAGCATCGGCTGCAGAAGGTCGAGGATCGCATCCACATCCTCGAGGGCCGGCAGGCGGTTCTGCTGAATATCGACAAGGTCATCAGGCTGATCCGCAACTCGGACGAACCGAAGGCGGACCTGATCAAGGCGTTCAAGCTGACCGAGCGCCAGGCCGAGGACATCCTGGAGATCCGGCTGCGGCAGCTGGCGCGACTGGAAGGTCTCAAGATCGAGCAGGAGCTGGCGGAGTTGCGCAAGGAAGAGGGCGGACTGCGCAAGCTGCTGGGATCGGACGCCGTGCTGCGCAAGCAGGTCGCGCGCGAGATCGAGGACGATGCGAAGAAGTACGGCGATGCACGGCGCACGTTGCTCGAGGAGGCCGAGCGCGCGGCCGTCGAAGTCAAGCTGCTGGACGAGCCGGTGACGGTGATCGTCTCCGAGAGAGGCTTCGTGCGCGCGCGCAGCGGACACGGCCATGATCCGGCGCAATTCGGCTTCAAGACCGGCGACGCGCTGTATGAAGCGTACGAGTGCCGCAGCGTCGACCAGCTGATCGCGATTGGCAGCAACGGCCGCGTGTACTCGGTGCCGGTGGCGCAGCTGCCGTCGGCGCGTGGCGACGGCGCACCCGTCAGTTCGATGATCGAGCTTGAGGCCGGGACGAAGTTGGTCAGTTATGTCGCGGGCCCGCCGGATGCGCCCCTGCTGCTGGCGACCAGCAATGGCTACGGATTCGCGGCATCGCTGGGCGACATGGTGTCCCGGCAGAAGGCCGGCAAGCAGTTCATCACGGTCGAGGAGGGTGCCGAGCCGCTGCGCCCGCAGCTAGTCAAGGCCGCCAGCGACCGGCTCATCGCCTGCCTGTCCGCCAAGGGGCGCGTGCTGGTGTTCGATGCCAGCGAGATCAAGGCGCTCGTGGGCGGCGGGCGCGGGGTCACGCTGATGGACCTTGACGATGGCGAGACACTCCTGGCGGCGCTTCCGATCTCCAGTGGTGCGGTGCTGCACGCGACGCGCGGTTCCGCTGGCAAGCCGGTCGAGGTCAGGCTCGCCGGAGCTCAGCTGGAAGCGCAGCACGGACACCGTGCGCGCAAGGGCAAGCTGGTTGATTCCAGGCTGAAACCCCCGTTTGTTCTGTCACGATTGCCCGAGGCATAACGCATGAGGCTCGTTTATACGACGCTGCTCTTCATCCACCTTCTGGGGGTGGTCATCTGGGTCGGCGGCATGTTTGTGCTGCATTTCGCAGTGCGGCCGGCAGCCGCGGGTCAGTTGCCGCCGCCGCAGCGACTTCCGCTGCTCGCCACGGCGCTGGGCCGCTTCTTCTTCTGGGTGATGATCGCGATCATCGCCATCCTCGGCAGCGGCATCGGGCTGATTCTCGGTGCCGGCGGATTCGCCAACGCACATGTCTCCGTGCACGTGATGTTTGCGATCGGCCTCGCGATGATGGGGATCTTCCTGCATATCCGCTTCGCACCGTTCCCCCGATTGCAGCGCGCGGTGGCGGCGAGCGACTGGCCCACGGCGGCGGCGAACCTCGACGCGATCCGCCAGCTGGTCGTCACCAACCTGGCACTCGGTATTGTGACCACCGCGGTGGCCACGATCGGACGCGCGCTGCTGTAGCTCGCTACAGCGACAACGTACCGCGGGTGACCATCACGGCGCGGCCACCGACGCGAACGCGACAGGCGGTGCCGCCGGTCTGGTCGTACGAAAGCGCAATGGCACTCGGACGGCCCATCTCGAGCCCCTGCTGGATCTCCCAGTTCTGGGGGCCGTCGTTGCCGGCGTGTTCGGCGAGCCATCCCGCCAGCGCGGCCGCGGCAGACCCGGTGGCCGGGTCCTCGGCCACGCCGGATCCGGGTGCGAACATGCGTGCACGCCAGCTCGCCTCGCCGCTGCGGGCTACCGGATAGAGCTTCTGCGTGCTGCGGTTACCCAGCAGAGCGTGCCACCGTTCGAGATCGAGCCGTGCGGCGGACAGTGCGTCAACAGTGGCGAGCGGCACCACCAGGAAGGGCACACCGCAGGACCAGACCTCGGGTCGGGACGGCACCGCGTTCGCGGCAAGGCCGAGCATCGCGGCCGCGCCAGCGAGGTCCTCGATCACCTCGACCCGCTCCGGAGGCTGCGCGGTGGTGAGGGTGCAGCCGTAGATCGACCCGTCGGCATGGCGATCGATGCTGACTGGCACTGGGCCCACGCCTTCCTCGAACACAATGTCGCGCACACCGGGACCGATGCGGCCGAGCGAGGCGAGTGCGAACGCGGTTCCTACGGTGGGATGGCCGGCGAAGGGCAGTTCGCCCCCGGGCGTGAAGATGCGAACTCGTGCGGCATGCACCGGGTTGGCGGGTGCAAGCACGAAGGTCGTTTCGCTGTAGTTGAACTCGCGCGCTACCGACTGCATCGTCGCGTCGTCGATTCCGCGTGCATCGAGCACGACGGCCAGCGGATTGCCGCCGAAGCGGCGATCGGTGAACACATCCAGCGTGCAGTACTCTAAGTTCATCCGCGAGACCTCCGTATCGACGTCAGCCGTCCGGCCGCGACCAGTGCGACCACGACGGCGGCATAGATCCAGGCGACGGGATCGATCGTCTCGCCGAACAGCAATCCGGCGAATCCGATCGTCAGGAACACCTGCAGCAGTTGCACCTGGCCGACCCGCGCCAGTCCTCCTTCGGCCAGCCCGCGGTACCAGGCGAAGAATCCAAGGAACTGCGAGAACACTGTGACATAGCCGAACGCGAGCGTGGTGCGGAGTTCGATCGGCCACGTTTGATGCCAGGCGAGCCACGCGACAGGGACCAGCAGCAGCGGGGCCGCCATGACGAGCGCCCAGCAGATCACCTCCGGACCACCGATCGCGCGCGCCAGCCGACCGCCCTCGGCGTAGCCCAGCGCGCCGAGTCCGACAGCAGCGAGCAGCCAGAGGTCGCCTGCCGCAAGCCCACCGCCGCCGGTCTGCCATGCGAAGTGCAGCACCACCGCGCTGCCGGCGATCGCAAACAGCCAGAACGCCTTCGATGGACGCTCCCCGCCGAGCCAGGCGGCAAAGAGTGCCGTGGCCAGCGGCAGCACCCCGACCACGACGGCGCCATGCGCCGCCGGGACGGTCTTCATGCCGATCGACGAGCAAACGGGAAAGCCGACGATCACGCCGAGCGCAACGGCCGCGAGCTGTGGCCACTGGGCCCGGACCGGGCGCGGCGCCCGACGCCACCACAGATAAAGGGCCGCCGGGAGCGCCGCCAGCACCGCCCGGCCGAGTCCGATCAGCCATGGATTGAGTTCGATCACCGCGACTCGTGTCATCGGCAACGTCAGGCTGAAGATGAGCACGCCGATGAAGCCGAGCAGCAGGCCGCGCGCTTGGTGATGCGCGTGCACAGGCAGGGGCGTCTGCAAGATCGGATCCGCGGTCGTCGCGAGCGAGCAATGCTAGTGCTGGGATTGCGAAAGGCCCGACTTCAGCGGCGCACTTGCGCCAGTGCCTGCTGTGCAGCCGCAGCCATCAGGCGCGCATCCGAAGCAATGGAGACGAAGCGAAAGCCCATCGCCAGCCGCTTCTGCGCGGTCTCGGCGGTGCCGTTGTGGATGCCGGCGACGATGCCATGCGCCTGGGCGCGCGCCAGGATGTGCTCGATCGCCTGCGCTGCTGGAGGGTCGACATCATCGAGAACCGGCCGGCAGCCGAGCGAAAGGGAAAGGTCGGAGGGCCCGATGTAGACCGCATCCAGACCTTCAACCGACAGGATGGCGTCGACGTTTTCCAGGGCCTGCGCGGTCTCGATCATCGCGAAACGCACGATCGTCGCGTCGGCATGCTGCGGATAGTCGGCGCCGCCATACAGCAGTGCACGCGTCGGACCAAAGCTGCGCGTACCGCGCGGCGCGTAACGCGTGTAGGCAATGAACCGCTCCGCCTCGGCGCGCGTGTTGATCATCGGGCAGATGACGCCATAGGCACCGGCGTCCAGCGACCTCATGATGATGCCGGGTTCAAGCCACGGTACGCGCACCATCGGCACGGTCGGTGTGGTGGAGATCGCGGTCAGCATGTGGACCGCCGCGGCATAGTCGACGATGCCATGCTGCAGGTCGATCGTGACCGAGTCCCAGCCCTGGTGCGCCATCGTCTCCGCGGCGAAGCCATCAGGAATCGTCAGCCAGCCGTTGATGGCGGCGCGTCCCTCGGTCCAGATCTGTCGCAGCGCGTTCGGTCGCATCGCGGAAGTCCTCCGGCCGTGTATCGGTTGTGGGGGAAGCCGCCGACGATACTGCATGCCCGCCGGCCCGGCCGGCGGACTTGAAAACCGGGCGGATCGCCACAATCGTCGGCAAAATAGCGGGCTTCGCACGGGTGGCGCGGGAAGCAGCCGCTCGTTGGTCAGTCAATCGAAAGGGGAGCAAGAAGATGGGTGCGGGAGATGCGGCAATGAAGGAGACCCTGGGTTTCCAGGCCGAGGTCAAGCAGCTTTTGCAGCTGATGATTCATTCGCTGTACAGCAACAAGGAAATCTTCTTGCGCGAACTGATCAGCAATGCATCCGACGCCCTCGACAAGCTCCGCTTCGAGTCGATTGCGCGGCCCGTTCTGATGGAGGGTCACGGGGAACTGGCGATCCACGTACGCCATGACAAGTCCGCGCGCACGATCACGGTGTCGGACAACGGCATCGGCATGAGCCGGCAGGACGCGATCGAACATCTGGGTACGATTGCGAAGTCCGGAACCCGCGAGTTCTTCTCGCAGCTGACCGGTGACCAGCAGAAGGACGCGCAGCTGATCGGCCAGTTCGGCGTCGGCTTCTATTCCAGCTTCATCGTCGCGGATCGTGTCACGGTCGTGACTCGCCGCGCGGGAGCCGCACCCGGCGACGCCGTCCGCTGGCAAAGCGACGGCGGCGGCGAGTTCTCGATCGAGCCCGCGGAGCGCGCCGAGTGCGGGACCGACGTCACCCTGCACTTGAAGGAGGGCGAGGACGAACTGCTGGACGGCTTCCGGTTGAAGTCGATCGTCTCGAAGTATTCCGACCATATCTCTGCGCCGATCCGCATGCGCGGGGAAAAGTGGGACAAGGACAAGGCCGAGATGATCGCCGCCGAGGAGGACGAGACCGTCAACCAGGCGAATGCGCTGTGGACCCGCGCCAAGGGCGACATCACCGACGAGCAGTACCAGGAGTTCTACCGCCATGTCTCGCACGATTTCGGCGAGCCGCTGGCCTGGACCCACAGCCGCGTCGAAGGCCGCTCCGAGTACACGCAGCTGCTCTACATCCCGGCGCGCGCGCCGTTCGACCTGTGGGACCGCAACCAGCGCCACGGCATCAAGCTCTACGTGCGGCGTGTCTTCATCATGGACGACGCCGAGCAGCTGATGCCGCCCTACCTGCGCTTCGTGCGCGGTGTCATCGACAGCAGCGACCTGCCGCTCAACGTCTCGCGCGAGATCCTGCAGGAAAGCCGCGACGTCAAGGCGATCCGCGAAGGTTCGACCAAGCGCGTGCTGGCGCTGCTCGAGGATCTCGCCGAGAACCAGAAGGACAAGTACGCCGCCTTCTGGAAAGAGTTTGGCCAGGTGCTGAAGGAAGGCATCGGCGAGGACCCGGCCAACCGCGAGCGCATCGCGGCGCTGCTGCGCTTCACCTCGACCGCGCCAGGGGAGGGCGCGGCGGTGTCGCTCAACGACTACGTGGGTCGCATGAAGGAAGGGCAGGACAAGGTCTATTACGTGACAGCCGATACGCTCGATGCCGCGCGCTCCAGCCCGCATCTGGAGATCTTCCGCAAGAAGGGAATCGAAGTGCTGCTGCTGGCGGAGCGGGTCGACGAGTGGATGCTCTCGTTCCTGCACGAATTCGAGGGCAAGGCTCTGGCATCGGTCGCCAAGGGCGGGCTCGATCTCGGCACCTTCGCCGACGAACAGGAGAAGGCCGAGCAGCAGAAGACCGAAGACGAGTACAGGGATCTCGTCGTGCGCGTCAAGGCGGCACTGGGCGAGAGGGTGAAGGACGTGCGGGTCACGTTCCGGCTCACCGACTCCGCCGCTTGCCTGGTCAGCGACGAGCATGAGATGAGCGGGCATCTGCAGCGCCTCCTGAAGGCGGCCGGGCAGAAGGCACCGGAGTCACGTCCGATCCTGGAGCTCAACCCGACCCACCTGCTCGTTGCCCGGCTGAAGGCGAACGAGCACGACCTTGCGGACTGGGCCCAGCTGCTGTTCGACCAAGCGCTGCTCGCCGAAGGCGGCCAGCTGGACGAGCCGGCGGCCTTCGTCCAGCGTGTGAACCGCCTGCTGCTGGATGCCGGCGCGAAGTAACAGAGCGCCGGTGACTCGCGGCCGCCGCACTGCCGCGGCCGAAGCCACGCCCTTGCGCGGGTTCCCGCCGATCATCGATCGGTACGTTGAGCGCCTGATCCTGGGCAGCTTTCCGTCGGCGGCCTCGCTGGCGGCGGCCCAGTACTACGCGCATCCGCGCAACCAGTTCTGGCCGATCCTCGGCTGCCTGCTGGCCGAACCGCTGGCGGACCTGCCGTATGAGGAGCGGCTGCCGCGCGTCCTCGCGCACCGGCTCGGGATCTGGGACGTGTACGGGGCCTGTGATCGGACCGGAAGCGCCGATACGGCGATTCGCAATGCCCGGCCCAATGCCTTCGCCCGCCTGCGGCGGCTGGCGCCGCGGCTGCGGGGCGTGGCCTTCAATGGCTCGGCTGCGGCCCGATTCCGGCCGCTTTTCGAGCAAGCAGGCTTCGAGGTGCGGGTGCTACCGTCCACCAGTCCCGCACATGCCGGCCGCAGTTTCGAGGAGAAACGGGCTCTGTGGGCGGCTTGGTGGCGTGCGCCTTGAGGTGCCTGGTCGCCGGGCGGGTACGGTCGGCGGTCCAGGCCGTTAATGCCCGTTCCGGAGAGCGGGATCGGCTACGCTTGCAGTCGAAGGCGCAGGGGCAGAACGAGTCGGAATGAGTACCACAACCACAGCAAGTTCAGGACGGGCGAGCCGGGGCGGGGCGCACCGTTCCCTGGTGGGCCTGCGGGCGGCGATGCGCAGCACGCTCGATCCGCTGTTGCCTACGGCCGCACGCGATGCCATCCAGGTCATTGATGCCGACCCCCAGGCCTCGGGCACCTTGAAGAAGTCGGTGCGGCGCCTGCTGGTCGACCAGCGCGAGTTCTCCAGCACGTTCTTTTCTGCGGTCGAGCGCGAGATCGACGTGGCTGTCGATGAGCTGTTCCGGTCGGATCGCGAGGACCGCAAATCCAACGAAAAGGAAAAGCCCGAGGGCGCACCTGCCGCGTCGCTTTCGCTGGTCGATTACGACCAGATGGAAGAGAACATGCTGCTGGACCGATTCGCTGCGCGCATACGCAACGCGGTGGACGAGCACTTCGGCCCGCTGACCCAGCGCCTTGCCTCCGTGCTGAAGGTGCAGGGCCTGACCGACCGCGAGAATCCGTTTCATCCGATTCGTTTTTGCCGCGCGCTGGGCGAGGCGGTCGAAAAGCTGGACTTCAAGGGCGACCAGCGCCTGGTCGTCGTCAAGGCGTTCGATGGCGCGCTGGGTCATCCGCTGACCGAGCTCTACAAGGAACTGAACCGGCAGCTGCAGGAGCAGGGCGTCGAGGAGCGCAATACCGCTGCCACCGCCTTCAAGAATTCGATGGCGGGATTCCGCAACACGTTCATGGCAACGGGCCGCCCGTCGCAGGTGGGCGGCCATGCGGGAGCCATTACCGGGGCCACCGCCGAGCAGCTGCTGACTGCGCTTTACCAGCGCATGCAGGTGCCGATGGCGGGTGCACCCGTGCACGCAACGCCGGTGGTACCCGTCACGGCGATCCCGCCGCAGCCGCTGTTCGATCGCGCAGACCTCGCGGTTTCGTCGGCGCCCGTCGCGCCCGGTGGAACCGGCTTTGCGAATACGGGCGTGTTTGCACCAGGTGGCGCGATCGCGCCAGGGACACCGGTGCAGTTTGCGGCGATCGATCCGGGCCTGCTCGCATCGATCAACGAGGTGCAGCGGCTGAATGCCCTGGCCGCTGTGGCTGCCCGCAGCGGCTCCGCGACCGGTGCCTCGATCAGCGAACGCGACGAGGTCCAGCTGCGCGCCCATGTCGCGGAGAAGGCCACCAAGCAGATCGACAAGCTGGTGATCGAACTGGTCGGGATGCTCTTCGACCGCATCCACCAGGACAAGCACCTGCCGGCTGAGATCAAGACCGCGCTGTCGCGACTGCAGTTTCCGATCATGAAGGTGGCGCTGTCGGACTCGGATCTGTTCGTCTCGCCGCTGCAGCCGGCACGCCGCCTGATGGACCGCATCGCCAGCACGGCGATCGGCTGGATTCCCGAAGGTGAGGAGAACCAGCGTTACCTGGCCGAGGTCAACAAGGCCGTCGATACGGTTGTCGTTGCGATCAACGAGGGCCCGACGATCTTTGAGAAGGCATTGGTCGAGTTCGAGAATTACCTGAACGAGGAACGCTCGCGCGATGACGACCCGATCACGCGCGCGAAGCGCGCACTCGAGGAGGCCGAGACGCGCGAAGTGATGTCGATCAACGCGGCAATTGCCATCCGCCGCGCGTTCGATGGGGTTCAGCTGGAGTCGTACCTGCGCGAGTTCCTGCTCGACACGTGGGTCAAGGTGATGGTCGCTGCCACGTTGCGCGAGCGTACCCAACCGGACTTCGCGAAGAAATTCCGCGACACGGTTCCGGATCTCGTCTGGAGCGTGCAGCCAAAGATCAACCCGGAGGACCGCAAGCGCCTGGTGAAGACGATTCCGGCAGTGCTCAACACGCTGCGCGAAGGACTGCAGCTGATTGAACAGTCGTCGACGCAGACGCAGGAGTTCTTCAGCCGGCTAATGGGGTCGCACGCCCAGGCGGTGAAGGCCCTCGAGGTGGCCTACGGTGCCGCACCGCCGGTTGATGCCGGAATGATCAAGAAGCGCCTCGACGAGGTCAAGATCGTCGAGCCCCCGCCGCCGGTCGCCGGCGAGGACGAGCATCTGACGATCCCGGCCGCGGCGGTACGCAGCGCTGCCGCGGCGAATCACGCCGAAGTGAACGTGCTCGATTCGCCGCCGACCGTCGCACCGGAAGAGATGATCCCGATCGAGCAGCTCTCCGACGAGGACATCGACGAGATGATTGAAGGCTGGGAACGCGGCTCCTGGTTCGACCTGTACACCGGCCAGCAAAGCGAGCGTGTCCGGCTGCGCTGGATCAGTCCGCGCCGCAACTTCTACCTGTTCACCTCGGCCGAAACCGGCAAGGCGCACTCGCTGGCACCGTTGGTCCTGCGCGGCTACGTGCGCGCCGGCCGTATCCGCAGCGCAGAGAGCGCGCCGCTGTTCGAACGCATGGTCGGCAACCTGATGCGCGACCTCGGAGCCCCCGCGGCCGAGCCCGCCTGACGTGCGCCGCACGTCGAGCCGCGGCGCGCGGACACGGGTCACGCTGTCCGAGGAGGACGGCGTCCGCTACCTGCACTTCGGCACCGAGTGGATCCAGGGCGGCATGCGCATCGCGCGGCCCTGGCGACTCGAACTTGAATACCAGAGGCAGATGATGGCACTTGCGCTGTTTCTGCCGCAGCCGGGCCATGTCCTCCAGCTTGGCCTGGGAGCGGCCGCATTGACGAAGTTTTGCTACCGGCACCTGCCCGAGGCGCAGCTGACGGTGGTCGAACTCAGCGAGGAGGTCATCGACGTGGCGCGACAGTGGTTCTGCCTGCCCGACGACGACGAACGCCTGCATGTGGTGCAGCACGAGGCACGTGATTACCTCGGCGGGCTGCGCGCGGCCGGGCGGGCCGACTGGCTTCAGGCGGACTTGTATGACGCCCGCGCCCGCGGCCCGGTGCATGACGACGTCGAGTTCTATCGCCTGTGCCGGCGAGCGCTGCGACGCCCCGGGATCGCCTGCTTCAACCTGTTCGGGGGGCGGTTCGACTCCAGCTTCCGGGTCATTTCGGAAGCCTTTGACGGACGCGCGCTGGCCGGCCCGGAAGTCGATCAGGGCAACCGCATCGTTTTTGCCGTGGTCGGCCCGCGGCTTGACGTGCCGATGGCGGTGCTGGCGGCGCGCGCCGCAAGCCTGGAATCCGCCTGGCGCATGCCATTCCGACGCTGGCTGCAGAAGATAGCCGAAGTCAACGACCTTTCAGATCGCGTACGCCTCTGATGCAACACGCCTAATTGACGGGTTGCTGACGCCCATATGCAACTTGACAGCCGCCCGGGCCCCGATAGAGTCGGGGCCTGACCAAGGGCTGCGCGGCCAGGCATCAGCACGGATATAAATGGAGTTCACGCCCCACACCGACGCCCCGAGAACTGCCGGCGAGTTGCCGTACGTGACTGCTGCGCAGGCGTCGGCGTTGATGAAGTCGGCGATGGCGATCTCCAACGAGCTGATCGCGACGGCGTTCCCGGGGATCATCCGCACGATCAGCGAAGAGCTGACGGGCACATGGGACTTCGATGTCAGTTCGCCCCTGGTGCAGCGCATGCTCAGCACCAAGTCGAGCGACCTGGAACACGCGTTCGTCGAACACCTGAAGCAGGCGCAGGACCAGGCATTCCGGGAAATTACGGTCGGGCGCGTGCAACCGCCGCCGGGATCACTCGACGCCGAGACACTGTCGCTCGTCGATTCGATCTCGGTGGAGAGCAACACCGTGGTCGAGCGGCATGCCGGCAAGGTGGCCGGTTACGCCGACCTGGTGCTGCGCGACCTCAACCTGGTGGTCGCCTACGTGCTGGGTCGCAGCGCTGTACGCAACTCCGAGAACCCGCTCGGACCCAACGTCTACGTCCGTGCACTGCTGCGCGCGGCCGAGGACTGCGATCTGCACAAGGAGGCTTGGGATTTCCTGCTGACGCGGTTCGAGAAGCCGCTGGGCGAAGAACTCGGGCAGATCGCGCGTCAGCTGCTCGAGCACTTCGCCAATCATGGCGTCGACGTGCGCTCGATCCGCCGCAGTCTTGCCGTTCCCAAGACGGCGGGCGGCTGGCAGCCGCCGGGCGTCTCGGGCGGCGGAACCCCGGGCGACTTGGCCGGTAGCGGGCAAGGGGCCGGACAGCGTCCCGCCGCGCCGTCGGTGGCGGGCGGCGTGGCGGCCGCGGAGGGCGGACCCTCGCGTGCCCCGGCACCGCCGGATGAACCCACGCAACTTCTCGGTGGCTTGCTGACCCGGCTGCAGTCGAATGCGCGCGGGTCGAGGCTGCCGCCGCTGCCGTCGCACGGTCCCGCGCCCAGGGAACTGCTGCAGTCGGTCGGCGAAATGCAGCACGACGTCGAGGACTTTGCGGAGACCGGCGACTTCGCGATGATGGCGCCGGCGCAGCCGCTCAGTGCGGTGCGCGGCGAACTGATCGCCAAGTCGACGCGCACGGTCGACAAGCTGACGATCGAACTGGTCGGCATGCTGTTCGACCACGTCATGCAGGACAAGCAGGTGCCGGCCGAAATCAAGGCACGGCTGTCGCGCCTGCAGTTCCCGGTGCTGAAGGCGGCGCTGATGGACGCCGCGTTCTTCGCGTCGAGCGCCCACCCGGCACGCAAGCTGATCGACCGCATCGCCGGCACGTCGGCAGGCTGGGAGCCCTATGGGGACGACAACCAGAAGTACCTGAAGGAAGTCGAACGCGTCATCGCCGAGATCCTGAAGAAATTCGAGACGGATCTGAGCGTCTTCGAGAAGGTCTACGCCGAGTTCGACCGCTTCGTCTCGGATATCGATGCCGGTGACAGCGATCCGGTCTCGCGTGCGAAGAAGGCGCTCGAGGCCGCCGAGAAGCACGAGATCCTGACGATCAATACGACGATCCAGGTGCGCCGCGCCTTCGAACGCGTCGATCTCGAGCCGTACATCAAGGAGTTCCTGCTCGGCGCCTGGGTCAAGGTGCTCGTCGCGGCCACGGTTCGCAGCGAAACTCAGCCGGGTTTTGCAAAGGCGTTCCGCGACGTGATCCATGAACTGGTCTGGTCGGTGCAGCCGAAGGCCAGTACCGAGGACCGCAACAAACTGGTCAAGATGATCCCGGGCATGGTGCGCGTGCTGCGCGACGGCCTGGCACTGGTCAATGTTGCGGAACGCGAACGCGAGCAGTTCTTCGGCCAGCTGATGGAATCGCATGCTATGGCGGTCAAGCCGGTCGACCAGGCGACCTACATCAAGTCGAGCCTGCTGACTTCGGAGCTGCGCGCGAAGATCGACGGCATGCAGCTCTCGGGTGTGTTCCCGGTGACGACCGTGCCGGGCGGCATCCGCGTGTCGACCGGACTCATCATGCGTGCCGCCCAGGAACACCACGCCGACATTCAGATGCCGGATCCGCTGACCGACATCGCGCGTCTCGACCCGGTCGAGGATGCCCGCGTGCAGGAAGAGATCGGCCGCTGGCAGCGCGGCAACTGGTTCAAGCTGTGGAACGGCATGGAGTTCGTCCGCGTGAAGCTGCGCTGGATGAGCCCGCTGCGCACGCTGTTCCTGTTCGCCAGCGAGCACGACCAGAAGGCGCATGTGCTGTCGTCCGACATGCTGAAGTCCTACCTGGCGCGCAAGTACATCGAACCGCTCGAAAGTGTTCCCCTGACCAAGCGTGCGGTCGACGCCGTGGTGGCCGACTTCGAGAGCACACCGGATCGCGCGGCGGCCATGGCCAACCGCTACAAGGCCTCGCAGCCTGCGGCATGAATCCACACGCATGAGCGCCAAGGACAGCGCTACCGCGCTGAAGCCCGTGCCGTCGCCCGCCGGACGCGAGCGGCACGCATCGGTGCCGGTGCCCAACGGCCGAGTGACGGGCGGCTACGTACTGAAGCAACTGGTCGCGGACGGCATGCTGTCGACCAGCGACGCCGAGCGCTTCCGCAGTTCCGGCGGGCGCGAGAGGGCCGGGCATCCGCTGGTGAATCTGGCGGAGATGAACTACCGCACTCCCAATGCCGAGCGCAAGCTGCTGGACCTCGAGGCGCTAACGCACTGGCTGGCGCAGAAGTCTTCGCTTTCCTATTACCACATCGACCCGCTGCGCGTAGATTTCACGCGCGTCGCTGAGGTGATGTCTTCGTCTTACGCGACGACCTATTCGATCCTGCCTGTCGCCGTCGGCGCGGACGAGGTGACGATCGCGACCTGCGAGCCGTTCCTGACCGGATGGGAACGCGAGATCGAGCAGATCACGAAGAAGACGGTTCGGCGCGTCGTATCGAATCCGCTCGATGTCGCGCGCTATACGACCGAGTTCTACAAGCTCGCGCAGCAGGTCAAGGGCGCCTCCAAGACCGGCGCGACGCCGCTGGTTTCGAGCTTCGAGCAACTGGTGGAGCTGGGAGGAAAGGTCCAGGCCGACGATGCTCATGTCAT
This sequence comes from uncultured beta proteobacterium, assembly GCA_963766365.1. Classification (GTDB taxonomy): domain Bacteria; phylum Pseudomonadota; class Gammaproteobacteria; order Burkholderiales; family Burkholderiaceae_F; genus JALORV01. The sequence continues at coordinate 209,482 of CAVXZK010000001.1, read as the reverse complement.
CCATATCGTCGACTGGCTGCTGCAGTACGCCTTCGACCAGCGTGCCAGCGATATCCACCTGGAGCCGCGCCGGGAATTCGGCATTGCGCGCTTCCGCATCGATGGCGTCCTGCACCAGGTTTACCAGGTGCCGGGCGGAGTCATGGCGGCGATGACCAGCCGCCTCAAGCTGCTCGGCCGCATGGACGTCGTCGAGAAGCGCCGGCCGCAGGACGGCCGGGTCAAGACCAAGGTCACGAGTGGCCCGAATGCCGGCCGCGAGGTCGAGATCCGGTTGTCGACCCTGCCGACGGCATTCGGCGAAAAGCTGGTGATGCGGATCTTCGACCCCGAGGTTGTCGTACGCAGCTACGCCGAACTCGGCTTCACGCCTGAAGAGTCGCGAGTCTGGGAAGACCTGATTCACCGGCCCTCGGGCATCGTGCTGGTGACGGGACCCACGGGCTCAGGCAAGACGACGACGCTGTATTCGACGCTGAAGCAGCTGGCGACGGACGAAGTCAACGTCAGCACGGTCGAGGACCCGATCGAGATGGTCGATCCGACGCTGAACCAGATGCAGGTACAACACGGCATCGATCTCGGGTTTGCCGACGGCCTGCGCGCGCTGATGCGGCAGGACCCGGACATCATCATGGTCGGCGAAATCCGTGACAAGGAAACCGCCGACATGGCCGTGCAGGCCGCGCTCACCGGCCACCTGGTCTTCTCGACACTGCACACCAACGATGCCGCTGCGTCGATCGCGCGTCTGATCGAACTCGGCATCCCGAACTATCTCGTCAATGCAACGATGATTGGCGTCCTTGCGCAGCGGCTGGTGCGGACCTTGTGCCCGCACTGCAAGGCGCCCGGCGACCCGATCGACCCGGCCTTGTGGAAGGAACTGGTCGCGCCGTGGCGTTCCAACGTGCCGGAGAAGATCTACCACCCGGTCGGCTGCCTCGAGTGCCGCCGCACCGGCTACATGGGCCGTACAGGCCTGATCGAGATGCTGGTGATGACCGACGCGATGCGCAAGCTGATCTCGGAGAGCGCTGACCTGGTTCAGCTGCGCGGTCAGGCGGCGCGCGATGGACTGCGTTCGTTACGCGTCTCTGGCGCGGAAAAGATCGCCAAGGGCGTCACGACGCTCGAGGAAGTGTTGAAAGCGGCGCCGCCCTTCAACAACTGAGCCGGCACCCGTTGCCGGCGGCTCCCGGCCCTCGCCGGCGCGGCGTCCCGGACGCACACCCCAGGCGACCTTTCGCGGGCGGCCTCTCCGGCACTGGGCGAGCGAAAATCCTGCATTGTCTTCCCGTGGGAGACCGCCATGGCTGCCATGCCTGTCAATCGTCCATCCCAGGACATCATCAACGGCTTCCGCGAACTGCTGCAGCGCGACTCGGTGACGTGCGCCGTGTCGGACTGCATGGGCCGATTCGGTGCGATGACGGGCGACCTGCGCCCGCTCTTCGAAGCCCTCCGCTTTGCCGGGCCCGCGGTGACTGCTAGAACGCTCGCGAGCGATCTCGCTGCGGTGTTCAAGGCCATTGACGTCAGCGAGCCGGGAGACGTGGTCGTGGTCGATGCCCACGGGTCCCGCGACACCGCTTTCTGGGGCGAGAACATGACGATTTCGGCACAGAACCGCGGAGTCTCTGGCGCGATCATCGATGGGGCCTGCCGCGACGTCGCGGAGATCCGGCGCATGCGCTTCCCGCTGTTCAGCAAGGGGGTCGTACCCAACGTCGCTGCCATTGCGGGCTATGGTCAAGTCAATGTCCGCGTGCAGTGCGCGGGCCAGGCGGTCTCGCCGGGCGACATCATCGTCGCGGACGAAAACGGCGTGGTCGTCGTCCCCGTGGATGTCGCTGCCGATGTCCTCAAGAGGACTCGGCGGCTGCTGGACACGGAGCACGTTTTGCAGGAGAAGCTGCGAGGCGGGGCCACGATTGGAGAACTGATCGATGTCGACGGGGTCTTTGCGTCGACCTTCGACTACCAGAGCCGTGCCTTGAAGCGGGATGACTAGCCGGGCCGCCTCTGCTCGGTCGCAGTGCTGAATCCCATCTCTGAGCGTGGACGAAACCAGCATGGAATCCCTCGACGAGCGCGTCCACACGGCTCAAGGAGACGCGTGGCAGGCAGAAGGACGTCTGCGCGAATCGTTTGGGGGCGGGGCCTGTGAACTCCCCGGTGTGCGCTTGATGGCGTCGGGCCTGCCCCATCCCCAGTGGAACAACGTGGACGTGACCGATCCGGAGCGTTTCCCGGTGGACGACGTACGCGCCTGGTATTCGGCGCGGGCCGGCGGTTCCGGGGTACCGTGGGGTGTTCGAGTGCCCGCGGGAAGACCGTTTTCGCATGGCCGATTCCTGTTCCGGAAACGCTGCATGGTTCTCCTGCCCGACCGGTACAAGATTCCGGGCAAGCGGGCTGGAGTCGAAGTCGGCCTGGCTGCCCCGGCAGATGTCGACAAGGTGGCAGCGATCGATGCAGCGGCGTTTGGCGATCCCGTGGAGCAGACCCGCGCCTGGGTCGAACCGCACCTCGGGATGCCGCGCTTCGCTGTGGCGCTCGCCCGGCTACACGGAGAACCCGTCGGAGTGGCCACCGCCATTGTCACTGACGCTCAAGCAGGGCTCTGCGTCGGCATCTTCGGCGTCGCAGTCCTGCAGCACGCGCGGCGCCAGGGGATGGGCACTGCGCTGGTGTCCTGGCTCCTGGCGCTCGCCTTCGATCAGGGAGTCGCGCTAGCCCACCTTAACCCGAATGACGAAACCGCCGCGCGTCTTTATGCGCGGCTCGGCTTCAGGGAAACGCTGGGACTCGACGTGTACTCCGACCTCTAGCGGTTCCCGCGAGGCAGGTCGCGGATCGCAGCGATGCGAGGCGACTTGCAGACCGCCGCAGGCGCCGCGTGCTTCCTGCAGAATCAGCCAAAGCAGACGTTTGCTGCGGAGAGGATCTCAATGCCGGTATCGAAAGGAGGGGGCGTCGGCACGGCGCTCATCACTGGCGCGTCCTCAGGCATCGGCGAGGCGCTGGCGAAGCGCTTCGCACGGGGCGGACACCCGCTCGTGCTGGTGGCGCGCAACCACGCCAGGCTCGACGCGCTCGCGTCAGCTCTGTCGGCCGAGCACGGCATCAAGGCGTGGGTCCAGCCATCCGATCTGACTCGCCCCGGTGCTGTAAGGGCGCTGGCCGTCGCCTTGAAGCGCCGACGGGTCGAGGTGGATGTGCTGGTCAACAACGCCGGTGTGCTGGAACAGGGTCCGTTCACTTCCATCTCTGCCCGCCGCCACCAGGATCTGATCGATCTGAACGTGGCAGGCGTCACGGCGATGCTCGCGCAGTTCCTGCCAGCAATGTGCGCGCGTGGTCACGGGCGCGTGCTCAACGTCGCCTCGATTGCCGCATTCCAGCCCGTTCCGATGCTCGCGACGTATGCAGCGACCAAAGCCTTCGTGCTGTCACTGACCGAATCATTGGCGGAAGAGCTGAGGGGTTCCGGCGTGACGGTTACGGCCCTGTGCCCTGGCATCACCGCCACCCACATGCTGAGCAGCGCCGTGGAATCCAATTCGCGGCTCGCCAAGCTTCCCGACCTGCTGATCGGCGATGTGGACCGGGTGGCCGACGAGGGCTATCGATCCTGCGCGGAGGGTGCCGTCATCTGTGTGCCCGGCGCGGTCAACCAGGCGGTGACGCTCGCCTCCCGCGCCACGCCGAAGTGGCTCCTCAGGCGCATTACGGGAACGCTCGTCAGGCGCGGGGCCTGAGCCCCTTGATGCCCGTGGTGCCGTGTCGGCCCCGCGGTGGACGCAGCAACCGTCGGCGGTTGCGGGCTACTTCGAAAGCTGCCGCATCGCCCGCGTCAGTCCTTCGAGAGTCATCGGAAACATCTTGCCGCCGGCCAGCTGACGGATCACCGCGATCGACTGCCGGTACTGCCACAGGCCTTCAGGCTCCGGGTTGAGCCAGACCGATTTCGGGAAGGTCGAGAAGAAGCGCTGCAGCCAGATGGCGCCGGCTTCCTCGTTGTTGTACTCGACCGAGCCCCCCGGCTGCAGCACTTCGTACGGGCTCATGGTGGCGTCCCCGACGAAGATCAGTTTCCAGTCATGCGGGTACTTGCGCAGCACGTCCCAGGTGGCGAACCGCTCGGTATAGCGGCGCCGGTTGTTGCGCCACAGGTACTCGTAGACGCAGTTGTGGAAGTAGTAGAACTCGAGGTGCTTGAACTCGGTCTTGGCGGCCGAGAACAGCTCCTCGGTGCGCCTGATGTGTTCGTCCATCGTGCCGCCGACATCGAGCAGCATCAGCACCTTCACGGTGTTGTGCCGCTCTGGCACCAGCTTCAGGTCGAGCCAGCCGGCGTTCTTCGCGGTCGACTCGATCGTGTCGTGCATGTCGAGCTCAAGGTCCGCCCCTTCCCGTGCGAAGCGGCGCAGCCGACGCAGTGCCACCTTGATGGTGCGCGTGCCGATCTCGACGCTGTCGTCGTAGTCGCGGTAACCGCGCATTTCCCACACCTTCACCGCCGACTTGTTCCCCTTGCTGGGCCCGCCGACTCGGATGCCTTCCGGATGTGCACCGCCGTGGCCGAATGGCGAGGTGCCGCCCGAACCGATCCAGCGATTGCCGCCGTGGTGAGCAGCGTCCTGCTCCTCCAGACGCTTCTTGAACTCCTCCATCAGCTTGTCCCAGCCAAGCTTCTCGAGCTTCGCGATTTCCTCCGGCGTGAACGCGCGCTCGAGCACCTGCCTGAACCACTCGTCCGGAATCTCCTTCGTGAAGTCGAGCGTCGTCGTCACGCCCCTGAAGTACTCGCCGAAGGCGCGGTCGAACTTGTCGAACTGGGTTTCGTCCTTGATGAGAGCGGCGCGCGACAGGTAGTAGAAATCGTCGATCGACGGACCGATGACGTCGTGCTTCAGCGCTTCGAGCAGCGTCAGCAACTCATTGATCGAGACCTTCAGCTTGGCGGCGCGCAGGTGGAAGAAGAAGTCGATCAGCATGGCATCAGTTCCGCGCCAGTCGCCACTCGAGGTGGCGCATCACGTCCGGCCACTCGGCAGAAAGGATGCTGAACATCACCGTGTCGCGCACGGTACCGTCGCGTCGCGCCTGGTGATGGCGGATCACACCGTCCTTCTTTGCGCCAAGCGCGGCTATCGCCTGCTGCGAGGCGAAATTGAAGTTGTCGGTGCGGAACCCGACCACCGAGCAGCCGAGGGCATCGAACGCATGCCCCAGGAGCAGCAGCTTGCAGGCCGTGTTGACGTGCGTCTTCTGGCACCGGCGCGCGTACCACGTGTAGCCGATCTCGACGCGGCCGACCGCGGGGACGATGTCGTGGAACCGCGTGCTGCCGACGATCGCGCCGCTGGCAACGTCAATGACGGACCACGGCAGCATATGGCCGGCGTCCCGGCCTGCCAGCGCCGCCGAAATGTAGGCGTGTGCCTGACCGGGTTCCGGCACCGAGGTGAACCACAGGTTCCAGAGGTCGCCGTCGCTGGCGGCCGCGACGAGTCCGTCGTGGTGCTCGCGCGCCAGTGGTTCGAGCCGCACGCCGTGGCCTTCGAGTACCGTGGGCCGCGGGACCAGCATACGGTGCTCAGCGGTTGCTGCGGGCCATGAAGACGAGCCGCTCGAACAGATGCATGTCCTGCTCGTTCTTCAGCAGCGCGCCGGCCAGCGGCGGCACGGCGATCTTCTCGTCCTTCGAGCGCAGCGCTTCGGCCGGAATCTGCTCGGCGACCAGAAGCTTCAGCCAGTCGAGCAATTCCGAGGTCGACGGTTTCTTCTTCAGCCCCGGCAGTTCGCGCACGCCGAAGAAGACCGCGAGGGCGTTCTGCAGCAGCTCCTTGCGCAGCTTCGGGAAGTGGACATCGATGATCGCCTGCATCGTGTCCTTCTCCGGAAACTTGATGTAGTGAAAGAAGCAGCGGCGCAGGAATGCGTCCGGCAGTTCCTTTTCGTTGTTCGACGTGATGACCACCAGCGGTCGATGCCGTGCCTTCACGGTCTGCCGGGTCTCGTAGACGTAGAACTCCATGCGGTCGAGTTCGCGCAGCAGGTCATTTGGAAACTCGATGTCCGCCTTGTCGATCTCGTCGATCAGCAGCACCGACGGCTCGTCCGACGTGAACGCCTGCCACAGCACGCCGCGGACGATGTAGTTCTCGATGTCCTTGACCCGCGCATCGCCGAGCTGGGAGTCGCGCAGGCGGCTCACCGCGTCGTACTCGTACAGGCCCTGTTGCGCCTTGGTGGTCGACTTGATGTGCCACGCCAGCAGCGGCATGTCGAGCGCCCGGGCGACTTCCTCGGCCAGCATGGTCTTGCCGGTGCCCGGTTCACCCTTGATCAGCAGCGGCCGCTGCAGCGTCAGGGCGGCGTTGACCGCCAGCTTCAGGTCGTCGGTGGCGACGTAGGTGGAAGAACCTTCGAATCTCGGCATGGACGAGCCCGGAATTGGAGCGCGATCGAGTATACGCAACGGTGACCGCGGAACGCCTCGCGTCCGAGCGCTCCGGAGCGCGGCGTCGAGTCGATTACAATCGCGCGCTGCACCGGGCGGCCTCGGCGGATATCGCCGATCGTCATGGCCCCCGGGCGCCAGATCAACCCGAACGGAAATACCGGATGAATTTGACCCGACTGCTCCTCGCTGCACTTGTGGCGACCCTGCCGCTGATGGCGGTTGCGCAGGACAAGAAGGCCGTTTCGGCTGCCGCTGACGGCGCTGCGCCGGTATCCATGTGCATCGGATGCCATTCGATCCCGGGCTACCAGGCCTCGTTCCCGCAGGTCTATCGCGTGCCGAAAATCGGTGGCCAGTCGCAGCAGTACATCGAAACCGTGCTGAAGGATTACCGACAGGGCAACCGTTCCCACCCGTCGATGGTGAGCGTCGCCAAGGGCCTTACTGACCAGCAGATCGCCGCGGTAGCTGCGTACTACGCGGCGCGCGGCAAGTAGGCGAGCAGGATGATGATGAAGAGCAAACTGATCGTCGCGGCCGCTGCCGCGTGCGTTGTGTCCTCGGCCCAGGCGGCCGACGTTGCGAAGGGCGAGCAGCTGGCGCAGGCGCAGTGCGCCGCCTGCCACGGCAAGGACTTCGCCAGCCCGATCGACCCCAGCTACCCGAAGCTGGCCGGGCAGTATGTGGACTACCTGGAAAAGGCGCTGCGTGACTACCAGACCGGAGCACGCAAGAACGCGATCATGGCAGGCCTCGCCAAGCCGTTGTCGCGCGCCGACATCAAGGATCTGGCGGCCTACCTGAGCCGGCTGCCCGGGCCGCTGGACAACGCCAAGCGCTGAGCGCGCACCCCTGGCGACTCAGTCGCGCCCGGCGCGGCGTGCCAGGCAGTCCAGATACTGCGCGCTCATTTCGTCGGCCGGCAGTGCGCTGCCGGCTCGCTGCGCCGCCCAGACAATCTCTCCCAGGCATTCCATCACGTCATGCGCGGCCGCATGAGCATCGCCGCGGCGCTGCACGAGCCGCTCGTAGGCGGCGCGGATGCCCGGCGGCTGATCGATCGACAACTGCTCGGCGATGGCCAGATGCATCGACAGGTGCAGGAACGGATTGGTAGTACCGTCCTCGACGCGGTATTCGAATCTCGTTGCTTCCGACCCAGCCAGCACGTCGTGGTACTCCGGGTGCTCGATGATCCGGTCGAGCGCCATCGCCTCCAGCGGCGTCAGGATCTGTGATTCGCGGTGCTTGCGCCAGGTCTCGCTGAAGAACCGGCGCACCTCTTCCTTGGTCGGCGTGAACACGTCAAACGTCCTTGCCGGGCGGGAACCCGGCCCGCGCTGTCCGAGGCGGTGGTGTCTTCGGCCGGTACTCGCACCACTCCGCGATGGGACAGCGCCAGCATTCAGGCGTACGTGCCTTGCAGATATAGCGTCCGTGCAGGATCAACCAGTGGTGTGCGTCCTTGCGGAACTCGTCGGGGGTGAACTTCTCCAGGCGTTGCTCCACTGCTTCGACGTCCGTGCCCGCTGCAATGCCAGTGCGATTCGCCACGCGGAAAATGTGCGTGTCCACTGCGATCGTGGGTTCGCCAAAGGCCACATTGAGCACGACGTTGGCTGTCTTGCGGCCGACACCGGGCAAGTCCTGCAATGCCTCGCGATCGCGCGGCACCTCGCCGCCATGTCGCTCCAGCAACAGGCGCGACAGCGCGATGATGTTGCTGGCCTTCGTCCGGAACAGGCCGATCGTCCTGATGTGGTCGATCAGCCGGTCCTGTCCGAGCGCGACTATCTTCGCCGGCGTCGGCGCGACCTTGAACAGTTCGCGGGTCGCCAGGTTGACGCTCTTGTCGGTGGCCTGCGCGGACAGGACGACCGCCACCAGCAGCTGATAGGGCGTTGAGTACTCGAGCTCCGACTTCGGGTGCGGGTTCAGGCTCCGCAACCGCCCGTAAATGGCGCGCCGCTTTGCCGGGTTCATGGCTTTGTCGTCGGCTGGCGACGCGCGCGCGCCCGCTCGATCGCGGCCTGCACGACGGCACGCCTGCGTGCGGCCTCATCGGGTGCGAGGTCGTCGCGCCCGGACAACTCGGCGAGCCTGGAATGCGCCTTCAGCAGCAGCGACCGCTCGCGCTCGTCGCGTTCGACGGCAAGCCGCTTCGCCCGAGCCTCATAGCGTGCGCGCGACCAGCGCGCATCGACATCGTCCCAGACGCGGGCAGGCAGAACTGGAACCATCGCGATGCAATCCGTCGGGCATGGGGCCACGCACAGATCGCAGCCGTTGCACCACTCGGCGACGACGGTGTGCATCGCACGTGCGGCGCCGACGATCGCGTCCACCGGACACGCCTGGATGCACAGGGTGCACCCGATACACAGGGACTCGTCGATGACGGCCACGTGCAGGGGTCGTTCAACTCCGTGGGAGGGGTCCAGTGGCAGGGGCCGGCGACCGGTCACGGCCGCGAGCCGTTCGATGCCGATCGCGCCGCCGGGTGGGCACTGATTGATGTCCGCTGTGCCTGCCGCGATCGCCTCCGCGTAGGGACGACAGCCGCTGAAACCACACTTCGTGCACTGGGTCTGCGGCAGCACCGCATCAATGCGATCGGCAAGCGCGGCGAGGGTTTCCATCATCGGGTGTCGCAGGTCAACGGCCGGGTGCCCCGCAGGGGACCGTCTCTCGCGGGACCACTTCGCCGATCAGGCGTGGGCGCGGACGAAGTCGCGGATCTGCGGAGCGATCTGCTCGCGCCAGCGGCGGCCGCTGAAGATCCCGTAGTGCCCCGCGCCTTGCACGGTGAGATGTTGCTTCTTTGACTTCGGGACGCCCTTGCACAGGTCATGCGCTGCGCGTGTCTGGCCACTGCCGGAAATATCGTCGAGCTCGCCTTCAATCGTGAATAGCGCGACCGACGTAATGTCCTCGGGCTTCACGCGCTGCCCGCGCACGTCCCATGTGCCATTGGGCAGGCGGTGTTCCTGGAACACGATCTTGATGGTGTCCAGGTAGTACTCGGCCGGCAGGTCGAGCACCGCGTTGTACTCGTCGTAGAACTGCCGATGACCCTCGACGTCATCCATGTCGCCCTTGACGAGGTCGAGGTAGTAGTCCCAGTGCGAGTTCAGGTGGCGATCCGGGTTCATCGCCACGAAGCCCGCGTGCTGCAGGAATCCCGGATAGACCCTGCGCAGGTAGCCTGGATAGGCCGAGGGCACCTTGAAGATCACATTGTTCTCGAACCACTCGAAGTTCTTGCGCTTGGCGAGGGCATTGACCTGCGTCGGACTCTTACGGCTGTCGATCGGCCCGCCCATCATCGTCATCGACTTCGGCAGCTTCGGATCCCGGTTGCTCGCCATCAGCGAGACCGCCGCGAGCACCGGTACGGTCGGCTGGCACACCGAAATCAGGTGGACGTTGGGACCGAGCTCACGCAGGAACTCGATGACGTAGTGGACGTAGTCATCGAGATGGAACGGACCCGCGGTAATCGGCACCAGGCGGGAGTCGATCCAGTCGGTGATCCAGATGTCGTGGTCTGGCAGAAGCGCCCGCACCGTGTCGCGCAGCAGGGTTGCGTGGTGGCCCGACAATGGCGCGACGATGAGAACCCGCGGGTCGGGGGCGCGCTTCGGCTTGGCGGGGAACAGGCGCTTGAAGTGCAGGAGCCGGCAGAACGGCTTTTCAATCAGAACTTCTTCTACGACCGGAACATCGATGTTGCCGACGCGGGTGGTCTTGAGCCCGAATTCGGGCTTTTCGTAGTGCTTCCCGATCCGGTGCAGCAGCTCATAGCCGGCCGAGAGTCGCCGCGACATCGGCGTGTAGGCCAGCGGGCTGTAGGGACTCGAGAAGAGTTCGGAAGTGGCCTGCGCCCACACCGACAGTGGGTTCAGGAATCGGCGATGCAGTTCATGCAGGTGATAAAGCACGCCAGGCTCCGCTCATCGCACCGCTGTCCACCCGAGGGTACCTCCCCAGAAGCGAGAGGATAGTAAACCAAATTGGTCAGGCCGCTTTCGGCAATGATCTGTGGCTGCGACCCCCCACGGCTTGCGCTCGCGGGCGGTCTCGCCGCAGTAACTCCCGCGGGGCCGAGGTGGACCAGAGTCAGCGATCAGCGTTCGAGCAGGTGGCGCTTGGCGCGCACGTCCTTCCACTCGTCCGCATCGGCCGGATGGGGCTTCATGCGCGTGATCGACGGCCACTGCTTCGCCAGGTCGACGTTGAGCTTGATGAAGTCGCGCTGGTCTTCCGGCACGTCTTCCTCGGCATAGATCGCGTTGACCGGGCACTCTGGAATGCAGACCGCGCAGTCGATGCACTCGTCCGGGTCGATCGACAGGAAATTGGGCCCTTCACGAAAGCAGTCCACCGGACATACATCGACGCAGTCGGTGTACTTGCACTTGATGCACGATTCGGTGACGACGTGCGTCATCGAGCAGCTCCTGTCGTTTCAATGAGATCCGGCGAGACCCATAAGTGCGTCGCCAGCAAAGCCGGTATTCTAGCTGACCAAGGCGGGCAATCCGCCGGTTTTCCCTCTGCAAAGAAGGCCAACTCGCATGACCACCCGACGCGAACTCCTGCTGCTTCCGGCCGCGGCGCTGGCCATGCGACCGCTGCGTGCGCAGACCGCAGCGCCGATCCGCATCGGCGAAATCAACAGCTACTCCACGATCCCGCAGTTCACGGTGCCGTATCGCATGGGGTGGCAACTGGCTGTCGAGGAGGCCAACGCTGCCGGCGGGCTCCTCGGACGCCGCGTCGAAGTGATTTCGCGCGATGACGCCGGCAAACCGGACGATGCGATCCGCCTGGCCACCGAGCTGGTTTCGAATGAAAAGGTCGTACTGTTGACGGGGACATTTCTGTCCAACGTGGGGCTCGCCGTCGCGGAGTTCGCCCTGCGCAACAAGGTGCTGTTCGTCGCCGCCGAGCCACTGACCGACGCGATGGTGTGGGAAAAGGGCAACCGCTACACCTTCCGCCTTCGCCCCAGCACCTACATGCAGGCGGCAATGCTGGTGGAGGAGGCAGCGCGCCTGCCGGCGAAGCGCTGGGCGATCGTGGCGCCGAACTACGAGTACGGCCAGTCGGCGGTGGCGAGCTTCAAGGCCTTGCTGAAGGCGCGGCGGCCGGATGTCGAGTTCGTCGCGGAACAATGGCCGGCGCTGGGCAAACTCGAGGCGTCCGGGACCGTACAGGCGCTGATCGCCGCGCGGCCCGAAGCGATCTTCAACGTGACGTTCGGTGCAGACCTGCCGCGGCTGGTGCGCGAAGGCAACCTGCGCGGGCTGTTTCCGCGCGTGCCGGTCGTCAGCCTGCTGTCCGGGGAGCCCGAGTATCTCGATGTGCTGAAGGACGAGACCCCCAGGGGCTGGATCGTGACGGGCTATCCGTGGGACCAGATTGCGACTCCCGAGCACGCAAAGTTCTTCAACGCCTACTACAAGCGCTACAACGACAACCCGCGACTCGGCTCGGTGGTCGGCTATGCGACCTTCACCGCGATCTTCGAGGCCATTCGCAAGGCGAAGTCCGTCGAGACGGAGAAGCTGATTGCGGCGATGCGCGGCCTCACGTGGTCGACGCCGTTTGGGCCGGCGACTTTCCGCGTGATCGACCAGCAATCGACGATGGGTGCGTATGTTGGCAAACTCGACCAGCGCGGTGGCAAAGGCACGATGGTTGACTGGCGCTATGCCGACGGCAGCAAATTCCTGCCCACCGATGCCGAGGTCCGTGTGCGCCGCCCGTCCGAGGCGATGAAGTAGCGCTTCGCGTTCCTCGCCACGGCCACCCTGACCGCCCCGGCCCGATCAGTTCCCAGCACTTGGACCTCGTCCTCGGTCAGTTCCTCGCGGGACTCTCGTACGGTTCGACGCTGTTCCTCGTCAGCGCAGGGTTGACGCTGATCTTCGGCGTCACGCGTGTCGTCAACTTCGCGCACGGCGCGCTCTACATGCTCGGCGCCTACATCGCGGTCACGGTGACGGCCGCACTGCCGGCGACGCCGCTGGCGTTCTTCGGTGGCCTCATCATCGCGGCGCTCGCGGTGGCCGCGGTCGGCGTGGTGGTTGAGTTCGTCGTGCTGCGGCGAATCTACGCCGCGCCAGAGATCTTCCAGTTGCTGGCGACCTTCGGCGTTGCGCTGATCGTGCAGGACACCGTGCTGGCGATCTGGGGGCCGGAGGAACTGTTCGCCCCGCGCGCCCCGGGCCTGAAGGGCGCCATCGAGGTCGGCAGCGCCTTCGTTCCCGAGTACAACCTGCTGTTGACCGCCATCGGGCCACTGGTCTTCGCGGCGCTGTGGTGGCTGTTCCGACGCACCCGCTGGGGCACGATCGTTCGGGCGGCGACCCAGGACCGCGAAATGGCGGGTGCACTCGGGGTCAACGAACGGATGCTCTTCACGTCCGTCTTCGCACTCGGCGCGGGTCTGGCTGGACTGGCGGGAGCGTTGCAGATTCCGCGCGAGACGGTGAACTTGCAGATGGACCTGACGATCCTCGTCGAGGCCTTCGTAGTGGTCGTCGTGGGCGGCCTCGGTTCGATCACCGGCGCATTCTGGGCGTCGCTGGCGATCGGTGTCCTGCACGCGTTCGGCATCTGGCTGCTGCCGCAGTCGACGCTGGTATTGATCTTTGTCGTCATGGCCGTGACGCTGATACTGCGCCCGTATGGCCTGGCAGGGCGTCCCGACATGGCCGCCCGCATCGTGCGGGCCACCACGCATCCGCCGTTCACCAATGCAGCGCCGCGCGATCGCTGGTGGGCCGCTGCGCTGCTCGCTGCGGTGTGCGCGCTGCCTCTGGCTCTCGGCGACTATGCACTGGTGATCGCCACCGAAATGGCCATCCTCGCGCTGTTTGCAGCGAGCCTGCAGTTCTTCATGGGACATGGCGGGCTGGTGTCGTTCGGCCACGCGGCATTCTTCGGGCTGGGCGCCTATGCCGCGGCGCTGGCAGTCAAGGAACTCGATGCTCCGTTTGCGGCAGCGATTGCGATCGCACCGCTTGCTGCGGCAGCCGCCGCAGCCGCGGCCGGCTTCTTCGTGCTGCGTGCGCATGGGGTCTATGCCTCGATGCTGACGCTTGCGTTTGCGCAGATCCTCTGGTCGATCGCCGTGCAATGGATCGACTTCACCGGCGGCGACAACGGGTTGCTGGGCATTTGGCCGCCGACGGCCAGTCGGTGGGCGTACTACCTGATCACGCTGGCGGTCGTCGGCCCATCTCTGCTTCTGCTGCGACGTGCGGCGCTGGCGCCCTTCGGTTTCGCGTTGCGCGCGGTGCGCGATGCGCCAGACCGCGCCGAAGCCCTGGCCATCGATGTGCGGCGCGTGCGTTGGCTGGCGTTCGTCGCCGGCGGAGCGTTCGGCGGGCTGGCCGGCGCGCTGCAGGCGTTTCAGAAGGGAGCGGTGTTTCCCAATTCCCTGTCGATTCCGGTGTCCGTGGATGCGCTGGTCATGGTGCTGCTCGGCGGACTGCAGACCGTGGCGGGGCCGATCGTCGGTGCCGTGGCGTATCACGGCCTGGCCACCGAGCTCACGCGACACGCCGAGTACTGGCGCCTGCTGCTGGGCGTCACCATCGTCGTCCTCGTGATCGCTTTCCCGCGCGGCATCGTCGGTTTCCTGCGGCAGCGGGCGGCGAGAACCGAATGAGCGAACTGCGCGTCACGAACCTGTCGCGGTCCTTCGGAGGCGTGCGCGCGGTCGACGACGTGTCATTCAGCCTCGACCGGGGCACCATCACTGCGCTGATCGGCCCCAACGGCGCGGGCAAGTCGACGCTCTTCAATCTCATCGACGGGCAGCTCGCTCCGGACGTCGGATCGATCGAGTTCGAGGGTCGCACACTGATCGGCATGCCGACCGCCGCGCGAACTCGGGCGGGCATCGGACGCACATTCCAGGTGGCGCAGACGTTCGCGTCGATGACCGCACTGCAAAACGCGCAACTTGCGATTGTCGCGGCATCCGGCGCGGCGCTGTCACCGGCAGCCCCGCTGGCGCGGCGGGCGACCGAGGAAGCGCGGCAACTGCTGAAACAGGTGGGATTGGGATCGCGCGGCGACGAGGCCGCAGCGACGCTGGCCTACGGTGATCTCAAGCGGCTCGAACTGGCCCTGGCGCTGGCCGCCCGGCCTCGGCTGCTGCTGATGGACGAACCCACCGCCGGCATGGCGCCGGGCGAGCGCACGGCCTTGATGGCGCTCGTCACCGACCTCGCGCGTGCACTACGCATGACGGTGCTCTTCACCGAGCACAGCATGGATGTCGTGTTCGGTTTTGCCGAGCGCGTGCTGGTGCTGTCCCGCGGCAGGCTGATCGCCGACGGCGCGCCGCAGGCTGTCCGCACCGACGCGGCTGTGCGTGCCGTCTACCTCGGCGAAGGGGCATGACTCTGCTCGCGCTGCGCGGAGTCAGCGCCTGGTACGGCAGCGCCCAGGTCGTCCACGACGCGACGCTGTCGGTGGACGGCGGGGAAGTCGTGGCCCTGATCGGACGCAACGGTGCGGGAAAGACGTCGCTGCTGCGCGCGGTCATGGGACTGATGCCACGCGTGACCGGCGACATCGAACTCGACGGTTCCTCGATCGTGCGACTGCCTGCCTTTGTGCGGGCGCGGCGGGGGCTGGGCTACGTGCCGGAGGACCGACGCGTCTTCACCGATCTCACCGTGCGCGAGAACCTGGAGATCGCGCTGCGACCGCAGCCCGGCGGATTCGACGTTCCCGCACTGCTGCGCATCTTTCCCAATCTCGCCGAGATGCTGGAGCGGCCCGCCAGCCAGATGAGCGGCGGCGAGCAGCAGATGCTCGCCGTGGCGCGCACGCTGGCCGCGAACCCGCGCTTCGTGCTGCTCGACGAGCCGTCAGAGGGCATTGCGCCGCTGGTGGTGGCGCGCATGAAGGACGCGGTGCGGGCGATGCGCGAGCGCGGTGTGGCGACGCTGCTCTCCGAGCAGAACCTGCCGTTCGTTGCTGGCCTTGCCGACCGCGCCGTGCTGATCGAGCAGGGCCACGTGGTCGGTGCGGTCGCCCGCGAAGCGATCGGCGCGGAAAGTCAGGCCGTCCGCGATGTCCTCGGAATCGAATAGCGCTGCGCGTCGCCTCGACCCTACAATCACCGCATGATCATCCAGTCGTTGCTCGACACCGATCTGTACAAGTTCACGATGATGCAGGTCGTGTTGCATCATTTTCCGGGCGCGAACGTCGAATACCGCTTCAACTGTCGCACCAGGGGCGTGGACCTCGCGCCGTATGTCGACGAGATCCGCGAGCAGCTTGCTTACCTGTGCCTGCTGCGCTTCCGCGACAGCGAGCTCGAGTACCTGCGCGGTATGCGCTTCATCAAGAGCGACTTCGTCGACTTCCTGGGGCTGTTCCAGCTGAACATGAAGTCGATCCGTGTCGAGCGTAGTGCGGAGGCGAACGGCGGCATCAGCATAGTGATCAAGGGGCCGTGGCTGCATACGATCCTGTTCGAGATCCCCGTGCTTGCGATCGTCAACGAGGTCTACTTCCGCAATACGCAGCTGCGGCCGGACTTTGCGGAAGGACGCAGGCGGCTGCGCGCGAAGATCGCGCTGGTTCACGGCAACCCGACCCTGGCCGGCTGCCGGATTGCCGATTACGGTACGCGGCGGCGCTTCTCGCGTCTGTGGCACGACGAAGTGCTCGGTACCCTGAAAAATGAACTGGGCGACAACCTCGCCGGTACCAGCAACGTGATGTATGCGGCGAAGCACGGTCTGACGCCGCTGGGCACGATGGCGCACGAATACCTGCAGGCGTGCCAGGCGCTGGGCCCGCGGCTGCGCGATTCGCAGACCTTCGGGTTCGAAATGTGGGCGCGGGAGTACCGCGGCGACCTCGGTATCGCACTCTCGGATGTCTACGGGATGGATGCGTTCCTGCGCGACTTCGACATGTACTTCTGCAAGCTCTTCGACGGCGCGCGGCACGACTCCGGGGATCCGATCCTCTGGGGCGAGCGACTGATCGAGCACTACGAGCGCAATCGGGTCGATCCGCGCACCAAGACGCTGGTCTTTTCCGATTCGCTCGATTTCCCGCGCGTCATCGAGCTCTACACCCGTTTCAAGGATCGGGCGCGCATCGCCTTCGGCGTCGGCACCAACCTGACGAACGACCTCGGTTACACGCCGCTGCAGATCGTCATAAAAATGGTCCGCTGCAACGGCCAGCCTGTGGCCAAGCTGTCGGATTCTCCGGAAAAGAACCTGTGCGACGACGTGGCCTACCTTGCCTACCTGCGGCAGGTGTTCGAGATCGCGCCGCCGGCGGCGACGAGTCCCGCGGCCTGAAGCCGCAGCGCTGGGTCGGCGGCGAGGAATTTCGCCGCGATCAACCATGCCGTACCTATAATCGCCCGCCATGCCCAAGCTCAGTCACCGCGCCGAGGCTCTCGGCACCGAGAACGCCTTTGTCGTGCTGGCCGAGGTAAATCGGCTCATCCGAGGCGGCGCCGACATCGTTTCGTTCTGCATCGGCCAGCCGGATTTCCCGACGCCAGTGCACGTGCAGGATGCGGCGGTCGCCGCGGTCCGCGAGGGCCGCCATGGCTACACGCCGTCTGCCGGCATCGACGAACTCCGTGCTGCCGCGGCAAAGTCGATGGGCACGCTGCGCGGGCTCGACATCACCGCGGATGAGGTGGTCGTCGGCGCAGGCGCAAAGCCTTTCATCGGGTACACGATTGCCTCGGTCACCGACTACGGTGCCGGCGATCAAGTCATCTTTCCGGTGCCCGGCTTCCCGATCTACGAGTCGCAGATCATCGCCAATGGTGCAGTTCCCATTGGGCTGCCGCTGCGCGAGTCGCGCGGCTTCGCATTCGATCCTGCCGAACTGGCGAGCCGGATCGGCCCGAAGACCCGGCTGCTGATCCTCAACACGCCGCACAACCCGACTGGAGGCCTGCTGACGCGCCGCGATCTCGAGGCGATCGCCGATGTGCTGCGGGCGCATCCGGACGTCTGGGTATATGCGGACGAGATCTACAGCAAGCTGGTCTATGACGGCGACTTTGTCTCGATCGCCTCGTTGCCCGGGATGCGCGAGCGCACGATCATTTCCGATGGCGCATCGAAGACCTACGCGATGACCGGATGGCGCATCGGCTTCACGGCCAATGCTGCGCTCGCGCCGGTTTTCACGCGCTGGATCACCAATACCGAATCGTGCGCTTCGCAGATCAGCCAGTGGGCCGCGCTGCAGGCGCTGACCGGGCCGCAGGACGACGCGGAAGGAATGAAGAAACGCTTCCATGCGCGCCGCGATCTGATCGTTCGCCGGCTGAATGCCGTGCCCGGGTTCCGGTGCGCGTCCCCGGGCGGCGCTTTCTACGCCTGGCCCAACGTCACCGAAGCGTGCCGAGTGATCGGTGCGCGTGATTCCGAAGAACTGCGGCGGCGGTTGTTGCTCGAGGCCGGAGTTGCGGTGCTCGCCGATATCCATTTCGGACCCCGCGTTGAAGGCGACGGACAACACATCCGCTTTTCGTATGCCACCAGCGAAGATGCGATCGAGCAGGGCATCGATCGCATCGACGCGTTCTTGCGCAAGGCCAGCCGATGAGCGCCGATACGTCGAAGGCAAGAGAACAGATCTTTCAGCGTATTCGCACGGCGCAGAAGCGGGGTGAACCCAACGCCGATGACCGCGCCAGCGCCGCCGATTACCTCGCACGTCATCCGGCCGGGCCGCGGCCGGCAACGTATGTCGACCTGGCAGGCCAGTTCCGTACGATGGCCGAACGTATGGCGAGCACCGTCGAGAGCGTGCCGAGCGTCGGCGATGCGCCCGCCGCCGTCGCCCGCTATCTCGCGGGCCACGGCCTCGCACCGAACCTGGTGGCGTGGCCGGCATTGCGCGATCTGCCCTGGGCGCAGGCGCAGTTGAACGTTGAATTCCGCCCGCCCCGACGCGATGAGTCGCATGGGGTGGACCTGGTCGGCGTGACCGGCGCGTTCTGCGCGATCGCCGAGACCGGAACGCTGGTGCTGCTCTCCGGCCCGGATACGCCAGCGTCGATGCATCTGCTGCCGGAAACCCATGTCGCGCTGCTACGCGCCGATCGCATCGTGGCGACGATGGAGGACGCGTTCGAGCTAATGCGTCGCGAGGGGGGCGGAGTCGAGCGCATGATGCCGCGGGCCATCAACATGGTCTCGGGGCCCTCGCGCACCGGCGACATCGAGCAGACGATCGTGCTGGGCGCGCACGGCCCGTATCGCGTCCACATCATCTTGACTGCGACGGTTTAGCGTCCGCCACGCCGTGCTGCGCCTGATCAGTGCCTTCATCGCGCTGTATCTGTTCTGGCTGGTGCTGTCCGGCTACTTCACGTTCTTCCTGATGTCCGCCGGGGCCGCGTGCGCCGTTGCGGTGGTGTGGTTCGGGCGGCGCATGGACGTGATCGATGCCGAAGGCCATCCCGTGCAGCTGGGCTGGCGCATCGTGGCCTACTGGATCTGGCTGTCGAAGGAAATCGCCAAGTCGGCCTGGGAGGTCAGCCGGATCATCGTCGATCCCCGCCTGCCGATCAGCCCGACGATGGTTTCGTTCAAGCCAAGCCAGAAGACCACGGTCGGCCTGGTCATCCACGCCAATTCGATCACGCTGACGCCCGGGACGATCACGATCGACGTCGGCAAGGGCGGGTTCGTCGTGCATGCGCTGACGCGCGCCGGCGCCGAGGGCGTTACCAGCGGCGACATGGACCGCCGCGTACGTGCCTGCGAAGGAGACGACTGATGTTCGCGGCCGCCAGCATCGCGATGCTCGTGACGCTGTCGCTGGTGCTGGTGCGGGCCGCGCTCGGCCCGACGGTGTTCGATCGTGCGCAGGCAGCCAACACGGTCGGCACCTGTGCCCTCATCCTGCTGGCGCTGATCGGATTCCTGACGGGGCGCCCGGAATTCCTCGACCTGGCGATCGTCTACGGCCTCCTCAACATCATCGGCACGATCGCGGTGCTCAAGTACTTCAAGTATGGCGGCCTGGGCGACACCCGGGATGAGAGCGAGGAGCAGGCTTGAACGTTCTGCTCGATGCCATCAGCTGGTTCTGCCTCGTCGCTGGCGGGCTGTTCTGCGTGGTCGGCGCCGTCGGGATGCTGCGCATGCCGGACTTCTACACGCGCCTGCACGCGGCGAGCGTGATCGAGACGCTGGGGGGCGGCCTCATCATGCTGGGCCTGCTGCTTCAGGCTGGAGTCACGCTGGTCGCGGTCAAGCTGCTCATCGTGGCCCTGCTCGTGTTCTTCGCCAGTCCCACGGCGACGCATGCACTGGCGAAGGCGGCGATGGAGCGGGGCGTGCGGCCGCTGCTCGCGACCCCCGAGGATGAGCCATCGAAACACTGATCATCAACGTCCTGCTGGTCCTGATGGCGGTGACGGTGGTCGTGCTGGCGCGCAACCGCAACCTGTTCGCGGTCATCGTGCTGTCGGGCCTTTACAGCTTCCTGATGGCCACGGTGCTGGTCGCGCTCGACGCGGTCGACGTTGCGATGACCGAGGCTTCAGTCGGCGCCGGCGTATCGACCGTCCTGCTGCTTGGCGCGCTGCACCTGTGCCGCAGCGAGGAGGCGCGGCCCGTGCACAAGGCCTGGCTGCCGCTCGCGATCTCGACTGCCTGTGGCGTGATGCTGGTCTACGGTAGCCTCGGACTGCCGGCGTTTTCCGATCCGTCGGCGCCGATCCATACGCACGTCGTGCCGCGCTATCTCAATGAGGGTCCGAAGGAGACGGGGGTGCCGAACGTGGTGACCGCCGTGCTGGCGAGCTACCGGGGTTATGACACACTGGGAGAGACCACCGTCGTCTTCACGGCCGGAGCGGGGGTCGTCGCGCTGCTGCGGCGCCGGCGGGCCCGCAAGGACCAGTCGAAGTGAAGCGTGATCTCGTACTACGCGTGGTCGCGAAGGTGTTCCTGCCCTTCATCTTGATCTTTGCGCTGTATGTCCAGTTCCATGGCGACTTCGGGCCGGGCGGCGGATTCCAGGCGGGCGTGATCATCGCTGCGGCGGTGATCTTCTATGCGTTGATCTATGGTCTCAGCAATGCGCGCCGCGTCGTGCCCGAGGCGCTGGTCGAAAGCATGATGGCCGCCGGCGTGCTGATCTACGCCGGCGTCGGAGTCCTGGGCCTGCTGTTCGGGGGCAACTTTCTGGACTACTTTGTGCTGGATCGCGACCCGGTCGCCGGCCAGCACCGCGGAATCTTCTGGGTCGAAGTGGGCGTGGCGATCACCGTGTCCGGGGTGATGCTGAAGATCTTCTACATGTTCGCCGACCGCGGCCGGATCGACGAGTGAACCGGCTCAACGTTTGCTTCGGTTTGCACACCGACGCCCGCCACCGCATGGAAGGCGGGATCGGGTGAGCATTCCCGGCCACTTCGCCTACGCGGTGACGATCTTCCTGATGATCGCGGGGCTGTTCATCGTCATCGCGCGCGGCAACCTGATCAAGAAGCTGGTGGGCCTGGGCATCTTCCAGACGTCGGTCTACCTGCTGTACATCGCCCCGGGCAAGCTCATCGGTGGCACGGCCCCGATCGTCAGCGAAAGCTTCTTGGTCTATTCGAATCCGCTGCCCCACGTGCTGATCCTCACCGCCATCGTCGTCGGCGTTGCCACGCTCGCCCTCGGGCTCGCGCTGGTGGTGCGCATCCGCGAGGCTTACGACAGCATCGAAGAAGACGACATCTTGGCGGCGGATCGAGCGGCCGGCGACGCGGAACTCTGATGAGCGTCGCCGCGCACCTGCCTGCACTGCAGGTCGTCGTGCCGCTTGTCGCGGCACCACTGACCGTGTTGTTGCGCGGCCGCCGCGCCGCCTTCGCGATTGTCCTGCTCGCGTGCTGGGCCGCCTTCGCCATTGCAGTCGCGCTGTGGCTGCAGGTGAACCAGAGCGGGACCATCTCGTATCACATCGGCAGCTGGGCACCGCCATGGGGCATCGAGTACCGGGTGGATCGGCTCTCGTCGTACATGCTGGTACTGGTTACCGGGATGGCCGCAGTCGTGCTGCCTTACAGCTGGCCGAGCGTCGAGCGTGAACTTCCAAGCGAGCGCCAGTACCTCTTCTACACGATGTTCGCGCTGTGCCTGACCGGGCTGCTGGGTATCGCCATCACCGGCGACGCCTTCAACATCTTCGTTTTCCTCGAGATCTCCTCGCTCTCCACCTATGTACTGATTGCACTGGGGCGCGATCGGCGCGCCCTACTGGCGGCGTATCAGTACCTGATCATGGGCACGATCGGCGCGACCTTCATCGTCATCGGCATCGGCTTGCTCTACCTGCAGACCGGTACCCTGAACCTGGTCGACATGGGGCAGCGCTTGCACGCGATTTCGGGTCACCGTCCGGTACTCGCTGCGCTCGCGTTCCTGACAGTCGGTCTCTCGCTCAAGCTGGCTCTTTTCCCACTGCACCAGTGGCTGCCCAATGCGTATGCGTATGCGCCCTCGGCAGTGGCTGCGTTTCTTGCGGCCACGGCCACCAAGGTCGCGCTCTACGCACTGCTGCGTTTCTATTACTCCGTGTTCGGCGAAAGCGCGGTGTTCCAGCGTTTGCCGATGGAGGAACTGATGCTGGTCCTGGCCCTGGGCGGGATGTTCGTCGCCTCAACGGTGGCCTGCTTCCAGACCAACCTGAAGCGGCTGTTCGCGTATTCGAGCGTCTCGCAGATCGGCTACATCGTCCTGGGTCTTTCATTCGACTCGCTGACCGGTCTGACAGGGACCATCGTGCACCTGGCAAACCACGCCGTCACCAAGGGCGGCATCTTCCTGCTCCTCGGAGGGGTCGCGGTGTCGATGGGTGGTGTGACGCTGGCGCAGGTGCAGGGTTTGGGAAGAACCATGCCGCTGACCAGTTTCGGCATCGTTGTCGGAGGGCTGTCCCTGATCGGGGTTCCGGGCACGGCGGGGTTTGTCAGCAAGTGGTACCTGATCCTGGCCGCGCTCGAAGCCGGCCAGTGGTGGCTGGTGTTCCTGATCGTGCTGTCGTCGCTGATTTCGGTTGTCTATGTCTGGCGGTTTGTCGAGGCGGCGTATTTCCGCGCACCGCCTGCAGGAGTCAGCGGCGTGCGCGAAGCGCCGCTTTCGATGCTGCTGCCCGCCGGACTGCTGGTGGCCGCGACGGTCTACTTCGGCCTCGAGACTTCGATCACGCTCGGTGCGGCGTCGCAGGCGGCTGCTGCCATGCTCGAGGCCACCCGGTGACATCGCTGCCGATGCTGATCGCGGCGACTCTGGCGGTGCCGGCCGCCGGAGCGCTGCTGATCGCGGCCTGTCACCGCCGGCCCAACCTGCGCGAGACGGTGACGCTGCTGACGGCGCTGGTGCTCTTCCTGTGCGTGGGTACCTTGCTGCAACCGGTACTCGACGGCGCCCGCCCGACGCTGCACTGGATCGAGGTGTTGCCCGGCTTGCCGCTGGCCTTCCAGGTCGAACCGCTCGGAATGCTGTTCGCGCTGATCGCCTCCGGACTGTGGATCGTCAACTCGCTCTACTCGATCGGCTACATGCGCGGCAACGACGAGTCGCACCAGACGCGCTTCTACGTCTGCTTCGCGCTGGCCCTGGCCGCGTGCAATTGGCATCGCCTTCGCCGCAAATGCTGTTCACGCTGTTCGTCTTCTACGAAGTGCTGACCCTCGTCACCTACCCGCTGGTGACACACCACGGCACGCGCCGAGGCCCGCCGGGGCGGGCGCATCTATCTGGGTGTCCTGCTCGGCACCTCGACGGTGCTGCTTCTGCCGGCTCTGGTCGTTCACCTGGCATGTCGCCGGAACGACCGACTTCATCGCCGGCGGAATTCTCGCGGGCAAGCTCTCGCCGCTCGCATGTGCGGGACTGCTGGCGCTTTACATGTTCGGCATCGGCAAGGCGGCGCTGATGCCGTTGCACCGCTGGCTGCCGGCGGCGATGGTGGCGCCGACGCCGGTGTCCGCGCTGCTGCACGCGGTGGCCGTGGTGAAGGCGGGGGTGTTCAGCGTCGTCAAGGTGATCGTCTACATCTTCGGTGTCGATGTCCTGACAGTCGGTGCCGGCGCACAAGAGCTGGCTGATCGTCGCCGGCTTCACGATCCTGGCGGCGTCAATCGTCGCGCTGAGGGCCGACAACCTCAAGCGCCGCCTTGCGTATTCGACGGTCAGCCAGCTGTCGTATGTGGTGATGGCGGCGGCCGCTGCTGGCGCCGCTGTCGATGATCGGAGCAATCCTGCACATCGCGGCGCACGCACTCGGCAAGATCACGCTGTTCTTTGCCGCCGGTGCGATCTACACGGCGGCGCACAAGACCGAGGTCAGCGAGCTCGACGGCATCGGTCGCCGCATGCCCTGGACGATGGGCGCGTTTGCAGTCGGGGCGCTGTCGATGATCGGCCTGCCGCCCGCCGCGGGGTTCGTCAGCAAGTGGTACATGCTGGCCGGGGCGATGGCGGTGTCGCAGTGGACGGCAGTGGTCGGTGATCATCGCGAGCACCCTGCTGAATGCCGGCTACTTCCTGCCGATCATCTATCGTGCGTTTTTTCGCGCGCCGGCGACAACGACGCACGAGCAGGCACACGGCGAGGCGCCCCTGCCGATGGTCGCGGCGCTGACGCTGACCGCGGCGGCCACGGTGCTGCTGTTCTTCCTGCCTGATGTGCCAATGGCGTTGGCGCAGCGGGTCCTGCAGAGGTGAGGCGATGAGTCAGCGGCACTGGCTCGACGACCCACGCCACGTGAAGTTGCTGTGGCGGCTGTTCCTGGTCGTGCTGGCTGTCGTCGTGCTCGTCGAGCCCTTCGTCCGGCTGCACCCGCACTTTGCGATCGAACGCGTGTTTGGATTCCACGCCTGGTTCGGGCTGCTGGCCTGCGCGGCGATGATTCTCGTCGCCAAGGTGCTCGGCATGCTGCTCAAGCGGCCCGACACCTACTACGAGGAGGGTACCGGCGACGATGAGTGAAGTCGTCATGCATCCCGGCCTGGTGCTGATCGGCGGTGCGTTCGTGCTGCCTTGGCTGCATGGCCGCGCGCGCAGCGCCGCCGTTCTGCTGCTGCCGCTGATCGCGCTGGCCTCGGTGTGGATGCTGCCGGACGGCGCGGTGTGGCAGGTGCACTTCCTCGACCTGGTGCTGACGCCCCTGGAGGGCGGCAAACTCGGCCGGCTGTTTGCGACGATCTTCGCCATCATGGCCTTCGGCGGCGGTCTGTTCGCGCTGGGACAGAAGTGCCGCGTGGAGTTGTCGGCGGCGATGCTGTACGCGGGTGCAGCGATCGGAGTGGCGCTGGCCGGCGATCTGGTCACCGTCTTCATCTTCTGGGAAGTGATGGCGATCGGCTCAACGCTGGTGCTCTGGAGCGCCGGAACGCCTGAGTCGTATCGCGCCAGTCTGCGCTACCTGATGATCCATCTTGCCGGCGGTGTGCTGCTTTTCGCCGGCGTGACGGGACACGTTGCAAGCACGGGTGACGTCGCATTTGCCCGCATGGACACCGACTCGGTCGCGCACTGGCTCATCCTTGCCGGGTTCCTCGTCAACGCGGGTGCGCCGCCGTTGTCGGCCTGGCTGCCCGATGCCTACCCCGAAGCGTCGTGGAGCGGCACCGTGTTCCTGTCCGCGTTCACGACGAAGACCGCGGTGTACGTGCTGCTGCGCGGCTTCCCGGGGCATGAGCTGCTGATCTGGGTGGGCCTGTTCATGGTGTTCTACGGCATCGTCTACGCGCTGCTGGAGAACGACATGCGGCGCATCCTTGCCTACTCGATCGTCAACCAGGTCGGGTTCATGCTTGCCGGCATCGGCATCGGTACCGAGATGGCGCTCAATGGCGCCGCGGCCCACGCCTTCACGCACATCATCTACAAGGCGCTGCTGCTGATGTCGGCCGGATCAGTGCTCTATGTGACTGGAAGGCGCAAGTGTTCGGAGCTGGGCGGTCTGTTCCACAGCATGCCCCTCACGACGATCTGCGGCTCGATCGGCGCACTGGCGATCTCGTCCTTCCCGCTGACCTCGGGTTTCATATCGAAGTCGATGGTCTCGCAGGCGGCCAGCGATGGCGGCCTGCTCACGGTCTGGCTCCTGCTGACGGCCGCGTCCGCGGGCGTGTTCCTGCATGCGGGCATCAAGTTCCCCTGGTTCGTTTTCTTCCAGAAGGACTCGGGCCTGCGGCCGCCCGAACCCCCGGCCTCGATGCGCTGGGCGATGGTGCTGTTCGCCTTCCTGTGTATCGCGCTCGGCGTGTGGGCCGAACCGCTGTACGCCCTGCTGCCCTATGGCATCGACTATGTGCCGTACACGGCGGCGCACGTCGTGACGCAACTGCAGTTGCTGCTGTTCTCCGGGCTGGCATTCTTCCTGCTGCTGCCGTGGCTCAAGCGGACGCTGACGATCACGCTCGATGGCGACTGGATCTATCGTCGTCTCTTGCGACGGTGGGTGCGTTTCGTCAGCCGCTGGTTCGACACCCTTCGTAGCAGCGTCGGGCTGGCAACTACTGCAGCCCTCGGCTGGGCACTGGTCCAGATCGAGCGGAAGTCCGGGCCCCGGGGCGCACTGGGCAGTACCTGGCCGATCAGGAGCATGGCACTATGGGTGCTCGTCCTACTCATTGCGTATTTGGGCTTCTACTACGGCGGATGAGCGCACCGGTGGGCCCACAGTCGCGTCCGCATCGGCCAGCTCCAGCAAGCATCAGGTTTCTCCCATGACCGATCGTCCTCGCGTAGTCGTCACCCGACGCATCTTCCCGGAGCTGGTCGATCAGCTCCGCGCCGACTATGAAGTCATCGACAACCAGACGGATGCCAGCTGGCCAGCGCCCGAGTATGCGGCGGCGATGCGGGATGCGGACGGTGCACTGCTGACTGCGGGCGATCGCATTGACGAGGCGTTGCTGGGGCAATGTCCGCGACTGAAAGTCGTGGCCAACATCGCCGTCGGCTACAACAACCTCGACCTCGCCGCATGCACCCGGCATGGCGTGCTGGCAACGAATACACCCGACGTGCTGAATGAGGCGACCGCGGATCACGCGTGGGCGCTGCTGCTGGCGGCGGCCCGGCGCATTGGGGAATCCGAGCGCTGGCTGCGCGCCGGGCTGTGGAAGCGCTGGACCTTCGAGATGTTCATGGGGGCCGAGATCAGCGGCACGACGCTGGGCATCCTTGGAATGGGCCGCATCGGCCGTGCCATCGCGCGCCGCGCCCTGGGCTTCTGCATGCCGGTGATCTATCACAACCGCACGCGCCTCTCGCCCGATGCGGAAGACGGCGCGATCTATGTCGACTTCGGTGAGCTGCTGCGCGAGTCCGATCACCTGGTGCTCGTGGTTCCGTACTCGGCTGGGGTGCACCACATCATCAATGCGGCCGCGCTGGCCCAGATGAAGAAGTCAGCCGTGCTCGTCAACATCGCGCGCGGCGGAGTGGTGGACGATGCCGCGCTGGTGGCTGCCTTGCGGGCCGGGCGCATCGCCGCGGCCGGACTGGACGTCTACGAGAACGAGCCGTCGCTGCACCCGGGCCTGCTCGAGCTGGAAAATGTCGTCCTGACCCCGCACATAGCGTCCAGCACACGGGCGACCCGCAATGCGATGGCCCAATTGGCGATCCGCAACCTGCGAGCTGCACTCAACGGCGGAGTGCCGCCGTCACTGCTGAATTCGGACGCACTGCAAAATCGCCGTATCTGACTGACGACCCGGAGAGGCCCCATGCCCGACATCAGGATGATCAAGTATCACTCGCTGCCGATCGCCCAGGCGCGCGCGCTGGTGCAGAAGGCGGCCGATGACCTGGCGGCGGAATACGACCTCAGCAGCAGGTGGGCCGGCAACTCGCTGTACTTCCGGCGCAGCGGCGTGGAAGGCGAAATGCGGGTCACCGAGTCGGAGATCGACCTGGAGGTGACGCTGGGATTCCTGCTGAAGGCATTCAAGTCGAGGTTCGTCGAGCACATCGAGCACAACTTCGACACGCTCCTGGCCAAGGCGCATGCCGCGCACAAGCCGGCTGCGCCCAAGGCGACGGTTGCCAAGGCCGCGCGCAAGAAGACCCCGGCCAAGACTGCAAAGAAAGCCGGCCGCAAGGCCTGAGTGGCTGCGGCCGGTGACTTCTCTGCGATAAACGCCCGCGGCCGGCCAGTGCCGGTGCGGCTCGCCGAGCTTCAACCCTTGAGGTCTTCGATCAGCGCGATGTACTGCTTCATGGCGTCGTCGGCCGAGGTGCCCTTGAGCTCGTTCCACGCGTCCCACTTGGCGCGCCCGACCATGTCGGTGAAGCCAGGCCGTTTGCCTTCGACATCGCCACTCGACGCCTGCTTGAACAGTGCGTAGAGCTTCAGCAACGTCTGGTTGTCCGGACGCTCGGGGAGGTTCTTCGAGTCGGCAGCAGCCTTTTCGAACTTCGCTTTCAGGTCGCTCACGGTGTCTCCTGGTTTGTTGGTTTATCCGATGGGCGTGCGCACCGGTATCGGTGGTCTCCGGCGCATGGCGGGGAGGATAGCGCGTCGTATCATAGCCAGCGACCCTCGACGGTCGACTGCGGCGCCTGTCGCAGTAACGTACACGGGAGACTCCATGGGCAGACGCGAGCGGATGTCATCGGTCGACACGGCCTGGCTGCGGATGGACTCGCAGGCCAATCTGATGATGATCGTCGGCGTCTACGAGTTCGCCGGCAGCGTGGATTACGAGCGCATGCGCCACCTGCTCGAGGAACGCCTGGTGTCGCACGCGCGCTTTCGCAGTTGCGTGGTGCAGGACGCCACTGGCTACCACTGGGAACTCGACGACAACTTCGATCTTGACCTGCACCTCGCACGCACTGCGTTGCCAGGCAAGGGGACCACAGCGGACCTGAAACGGCTGGTTGGCCGTCTGGCGTCGACGGCGCTCGATGCGACCAAGCCACTGTGGCAGTTTCACCTGGTCGACAACTACAACGGTGGCCAGGCGATGGTCTGCCGCATTCATCATTGCATCGCCGACGGCATTGCGCTGATCGGCGTGCTGATGCAGCTGACTTCGCAGGCTCCGGCCGACAACGGCAACGAGGCCGAAGCCACCGGTGCGCGCGCCGAGCCCGCCCTCGGGATGTGGGACTCGTTCCTGCGTCCACTCACCAAGGCGACGGTACGGGCGATCGACAACACCGGCGACGCGGCCGCGCGTGCGCTGCAGGCCTCCGCGGCCATGCTGGACAACCCGGACTCGGTCGGCGAGACCGCCGGGGACATGGCGCGTCTGGCGGCGAAGGTCACCAGGGACATCGCGGCCATCGCGCTGATGGACAACGATTCCGTCACCAGCCTGAAGGGTTTGCCGTCCGGCTCCAAGGTCGTGGCGTGGAACGAACCGCTGGCGCTCGACGACGTCAAGGCAGTGGGCAAGGCCCTCGGCTGCTCCGTCAACGACGTGCTGCTGGCCTCGGTGGCCGGAGCCATCCGCTCCTACCTTCAACACCATGGAGAAGATGTCGACGGCATCGAACTGCGGGCAATGGTGCCGGTGAACCTGCGCGATCCGCGCAAGTGGAAGGAACTCGGCAACAAGTTCGGGCTGGTGCCGCTGCTGTTGCCGGTCGGGATCGCTAACCCGATCTCGCGCGTCTACGAGGTCCGGCGCCGGATGGGCGAGCTCAAGGACAGTTACACGGCGGTGATCACGATGGGCATTCTCGGCGCGGCCGGGCTGGCGCCGCGAGTGCTGCAGAAGCAGGCGCTGGACTTTCTTGCGAAGAAGGCGACCGCGGTCATGACGAACGTGCCGGGCCCGCAGGAACCGCTGTTCATGGCCGGCGCCGAGATCAAGCGCATCATGGTGTGGGTGCCGCAGTCGGGCAACATCGGCGTCGGCGTGTCGATCCTGTCGTATGCGGGTGGCGTGCAGTTCGGACTGATCACCGACAAGCGGCTTTGCGAGGAGCCGCAGCGCATCATCGACCGCTTCGAGCCCGAGTTCGAAAAACTGGTGCTGGCGCTGTGCATGCTGCCGTGGGATGGAACGGTCGACGGTGACGAGGCCGAAAGCTGGATCTTCCCGCGCGTCGAGGGGCCGCCGCGCAAGCCAAAGCGGCGCGCCCGCGGGGCCAGGCGCCCCGCATCGCGCAGCACGGCACCGGAGGCGGCAGAAGCCGAGCCATCGCCAGCGCCGGGACCGGAGGCGGCGCCTATCGTCGCGGCACGGGGCGCAACGGCACGGCCGGCCGGTGTGCGTCGCCGCAAGTCGGCGTTCGCTGCGGCGCGGGGCGGTGGGGCGGAATCGTGACGCTCCGTGAGGCGCACAGGGCCGCGCCGCTCATTGCTCCGGTCGCCGCCAGATCCGCCTGATGGCCACGGACGCACTGTTCCGTAGCGATGCCTATCTCGCCGCCTGCGATGCGATCGTCACGCGGGTCGGCGAGGACGGCGTGGAACTCGATCGCACGGTGTTCTATCCCCTCGGCGGCGGCCAGGCCGGCGACAGCGGGTTCCTGGTGACGCCGGAGGGCGCCCGCCTGCGCGTCACCGACGCCCGCAAGAGCAAGCGCGACGACGCGACCCCGGACGATACGGTTCACTTGCTCGACCCGGCGAGCGGGTGGATGCAACAGCTGGCACCCGGCACGCCGGTGCGTGCGGAAATCGACTGGGATCGTCGCTACCGTCACATGCGCTTTCACACGGCCACCCACCTGCTATGCGCAGTCGTGCCGCAGCTGGTCGACGGCTGCAGCATTACCCGGGACTACGCACGCCTGGATTTCGCGATGACCGACCTGCTGGACAAGGCGGAGGTCCAGGCCGGGCTGGACCGGCTGATCGCCGAGGCCCACGCGGTCACGAGCGAGTGGATCACCGACGAGGAGATGCTCGCCAATCCGCAGCTCGTCAAGTCGATGAGCGTCAGTCCGCCGGTCGGTTTCGGCCGGGTCCGGCTGTTGCGGGTGCAGGATGTGGACCTGCAGCCGTGTGGCGGAACCCACGTCCGGAACACCCGAGAGATCGGCGACGTGCGCGTTTCAAAGATCGAAAAGAAGAGCGCCCGTACCCGGCGCGTGGTTCTCGAATTCGCTTCCTGAGTGCACCGGGCGCCGGCATGGCTGACCGTCTCAGATTGTTGCTGCGCGCAAGTAGGCCGGAGTTGCCCCGTTTCCACGCGATTCAGCCCGCCCGGGATTGGGTTCAAATACTCGCCTGCCGCGACCGCCGGCGGGCTCAAGGGCTACGCCGGTGACGCCGGTTAGCCGGCCTGGCGCAGTGCCAGTACATGATGAACGGGGGACTCGATGACCGCCATGAAGACTCGCAGTCTTGAGGTTGCTGCTGCGGTGTGCCTCAGTCTCGCCTTGGCAATGCCGGCTACGGCGCAGACCGACAAGGGGTCGGCCCAAGCCGCCGTTCCGGGCACGCTGCGCGCGGTCATGGTCCTCGACTCCTCCGATGCCGCCAGCGACTTCATGACGCTGGCCGTGACGAACACCGGGCTCGGGAAGCTTGCCGGGGCGCGGGCGATCCTGCTGCCCCAACGCGACCTGACCGACGCGATGCGCTCCACCCGTACCGGTGAGAACGACATCATCATTGCGCCACCCCATGTCACCGCGTCCGCCTTGATCCACGGCTACGAACTGGTGGCGTCGACCGGCGTGGTCGCGAAGTACGTCCTGGTCGGCCGCAGTGATCTGAAGGCGGTAACGGACCTCAAGGGCCGCCGCGCCTACTTTCCACAGCAGGACTCACTGCGCAGCTATGTCGCCCGCGGCTTGCTGGCCCAGGAAGGCGGCATGACAACACGCGCACTCAAGGAGGTCACCTACGGCCAGACCAGTGGAGCCGGGCTATTGACCCTTGCGGGCGGCGCCACCGATGCAACCGTTGCGCTCGAAACCGAATGGCTTGAATGGAGCAAGAGCCAGAAGTCACCCGGGCAGGTGCTTGCCGCCTCGCGTCCGATACCGGCTGGGCTCAGCGTCGTGGTGAAGAAGTCGCTGCCGGCCAGCGTCAAGACGGCGGTCCTGCAATGGGTGACCGCGCCGGACTTCGTGATTCCCGGCGTGACGCGATTCCGCCCGACGAGCGACGCTGCACCGTACGAGTACGTCGCCAGCCTCGGCATCTTCACGCCGGCTGAACTCACGGGGGTACAGCGCATCAGCGCCCGCGAGGCCTACGAGCTGTCGGAGAAGGGGGCGAAACTCGTCGATGTCCGTACCGAAAAGGAATACGCGGCTCGCCACGCGCGCGGCGCCGTCAACCTGCCGTACGTCGAGAAGAGCCTCAAGGAAATCGACTACGACGCCAAGAAGGATCAGTTTGCAGGCCTTGGGACTCTCAACAAGGGCGACGCGGTGGTGTTCTTCTGCAATGGCGCTGAGTGCTGGAAGTCGTTCAAGGCCTCCAAGGCGGCTCGCGATGCCGGCTACTCCCGCGTGTACTGGCTGCGCGGCGGCATGCCGGAGTGGGTGGCGCAGGGCTTGCCGACGTCGCCCTGACCGCCGCGCGAGGCTGCGACGGCGCCATCGCCCGTGGCGCCGGTCTGATGCGGTGGTCACCGGCGTGACCGGCTCGTCACGGCGGGTGCAGCCTCAGCCCCGTTGATTGCGGGTGCATTCGCTGACCGCAGGGTGCACACTGCCGGCTCCGGTCGACGGGAGTCCAACGATGCAGCAGCCTTACCTGTGTTTTGCGAGTCGTGGCCGGCCGTGGTGCCTCGCGCTGGTCGCGATGCTCCTGTTCTTCACCGTTCAGGCAGGTGCCCAGCCACCGACCGACCGAGCCGAGCGCGGCCGCTATCTCGTGGAGTCGATCCTCGGATGCGGCAACTGCCACACGCCCAAGTCCACAACCGGAGAACCAATCGCCAGTCGTAACCTCGGCGGCGGCCTGGCTTTTTCGATACCGCCCTTTGCCGGCGTGGCATCGAACATCACGCCAGATCGTGAGACCGGCATCGGCGCGTGGAGCGATGACGAAATCAAGCGGGCGATCGTCAACGGCGTGCGCCCCAGCCATGGACGTTTGCCGAATACCCACCTCGCCGTGCTGATGGCAACCCCGTTCTTCAAGGCGCTGACGCCCTCCGACCTGGACGCGGTGGTGGCGTACCTGCGCGCGGTGCCCGCGATACGCAATGAATCCCCGGCACCCATTTATCGAGCGCCGCAGGTTCATCAGCCGTTTCCCGGCGCCGAGGCCGGCTTTTCCGACGCGAAGATGGGCGATCCCGTCTATCGCGGACGCTACCTGGCGACGATCGCGCACTGCATGGAGTGTCATTCGCCGATGGACAAGGGCGTTCACGACTACAACCGGCTCGGCGCCGGGGGTCGAATGTTCAGTTCCGAAATCGTGAAGGGATTCCCGGCCGACTGGCCCGGGTCGCGTGCTGCCAACATCACCTCGCATCCGACAGCAGGCCTCGGCCGCTGGACCGACGCCGAGATCAAGCGCGCGATCACGCAAGGGATCTCGCGCGACGGCCGCAGGCTGCAGCCGCCGATGGCGTTTGCCTACTACGCGAAGCTCAAACCGTCGGATCTCGACGCCCTCGTGGCGTACCTGCGCACCTTGCCTCCACTGGAGTGAGTTCAAGACCTAAAGGGACATCCGTGAGTCCAGCGCAGAACGAACTCCAGTTGGCCAATGACGTTGGCGCACATCGCTATCGCTTGCTGCAGGGCGGTCAGGAACTCGGCTACGCCGAAGTCGACCCGGTCGGCGAACACGCGGTATTGATCAAGCACACCGAGATCAAGCCCGAGTTCGAAGGCAAGGGCTATGGGTCCGAGCTGGTGCGGCGGATGCTGGAAGATGTGCGTCAGCAAGGCAAGACCGTGATTCCGATCTGCCCCTATGCGTTGAACTTCATCCGGCGTCATCGGGAGTACATCGAACTCGTGCAGCCGGACATGCGCTCCGCGATCTAGCGGGGACGCCGCGACGGTTGACTCGTTCGCTGACCGAAGCCGCCAGCGCATCCTGGCTGTGCGGACTCCCTTGCGCACTCGCCGGAATTCACGCGCCGTTCGCGATTGCTTCCGAATTTTCTACTGATCGAGCCTGCGCACCCGCCAGGTCACTCGGACATTCGGTCGAAGTGGTCATCCCCTTACCAGCGTCTCTTCAGGCGCACGCACAGGGGGGCACACCAGCTGCTTGCAGCCGCGAATGACAGTTCAACCGAATGTCTTGGGAGCAGCCGTCGAGCACAAGACAGTGGAGGGCATTTCTTCTTCTTTTACCCGTATCAAGGCAAGCAGCTTGTCAACTACTCTGGGTTCATCGCGTTTGCTTCATCGTCGGCCCACGGGGCAAGGAGGTCCTGATGAACGCGCCCACCGAACTGTTTGCCGCGTTCCGCGAATCCTTCGTCAGTGCACTGGACGAAGAGATGGGGCTGGAAGACTTCCTGCGCTACTGCAAGAGCGACCGCATGGCGTACGCGAGCGCGCACGAGTGCGTGCTCGAGGCGATCGGCAAGCCCAAGCTCGTCAACACCGCCGACGACGCGCGCCTGTCGCGCATCTTCCAGAACCGGGTGATTCAGACCTGGGATGCGTTCGCCGACTTCCACGGCATGGAAGAAACCTTAATGTCGCTGTACGCGTATTTCCTACACGCGGCACAGGGACTCGAAGAGCGCAAGCAGGTGCTGTATCTGCTCGGCCCGGTCGGTGGCGGCAAGTCATCGCTGGCAGAAAAGATCAAGTCGCTGTGCGAACAGTTTCCGATCTATACGCTGAAAGACTCGGTAACGGGTCGGCTGTCGCCGATGCTCGAGTCGCCGCTGGGGCTCTTCCCCCGCGACCGGTTCGGCGCAGAGATGGAAGACCGCTACGGCATTCCGCGTCGCGCGCTGACCGGCATCGCCACGCCGTGGGCGCTGAAGCGCCTCAAGGAATACAAGGGGGATCTGTCGAAGTTCCAGGTTGTGCGCCTGATGCCATCGGTGCTCAACCAGATCGGCATCGTCAAGACCGAGCCGGGCGACGAGAACACGCAGGACATCTCGTCGCTGGTCGGCAAGGTCGATCTGCGCATGCTGGAGCAGTTCGCACAGGACGACCCGGACGCGTACAGCTACTCTGGCGCGCTGTGCCTGGGTTCGGCGCGCTGCGTCGAGTTCGTCGAGATGTTCAAGGCGCCGCTGAAGGTACTCAACCCGATCCTGACAGCCACCCAGGAGGGCAATTTCAAGGGCACCGAAGCGCTGCCGGCGCTGCCCTTCAACGGTTTCATCATGGCGCACTCGAATGAAGCCGAGTGGCTGAAGTTCCGCAACAACAAGGACAACGAGGCGTTCATTGACCGCGTATACCTGGTCAAGGTGCCTTACTGCCTGCGCGTGGATGAAGAAGTGCGGATCTACGAAAAGATGCTGGCGGCTTCGACACTGTCGGAGGCGCCGTGCGCACCGCAGACGCTGCGCACGCTGGCCGAGTTCTCCGTGCTCTCGCGGCTCGCGGTGCCGGAAAACTCATCCGTCTTCAGCAAGCTGCGTTCGTATAACGGCGAAACCCTCAAGGATGTCGATCCGCGCAGCAAGAGCGTGAAGGAGTATCGCGACGACGCCGGCATGCAGGAGGGCTTTTCCGGACTGTCGACGCGCTGGGCGTTCAAGACGATTTCGGCCGCCTTCAATCGTGACCCGAGCGAGATCGCCGCTGACCCCGTCAATCTGCTGGTCGTACTCGAGGATCGTCTGGCCAAGGAAGACATCCAGGAGGAATACAAGCGGCGGCTCCGCGGCCACATCAAGGAATGGATCGTGCCGCGCTTCGCCGAGTTCCTGGAAAAGGAACTGCAGATGTCGTACCTGGATGCGTACGGCGAGTACGGGCAGAACCTGTTCGACCGCTACGTGACCTACGCGGACAAGTGGCTCCTCGACGAAGACTGGCGCGACCCCGACACCGGCATGCAGTACTCGCGCGATGCGCTGAACACCGAGCTGGAGAAGATCGAGAAGCCCGCCGGCATCAGCAATCCGAAGGACTTCCGTAACGAGGTGGTCAACTTCGTGCTGCGGGCGCGCGCGCACGGCAAGAATCCGCACTGGACCAGCTACGAAAAACTGCGCGTCGTGATCGAAAAGCGCATGTTCAGCAAGACCGAGGACATCCTGCCCATAATTTCGTTCGAGGCCAAGGGCTCGCAGGAGATGGAAGAGCGCCACAAGAGCTTCGTCAACCGGATGGCGGCACGCGGCTACACGGAGAAGCAGGTGCGCCGCCTGGTCGACTGGTACATGCACTTCAAGAAGTCGACGCAGTCGTGACGTCGTAGCCGCTGCGAGGACTCCGTGTCCGATTCCTCCGCCTCCAGCCGCTTCATGCGCGTCGTCGATCGGCGCGCCGACCCGCCGGGGCGCAGCGCGGTCAATCGCGAGCGCTTCATTCGCCGCTTCAAGGACGAGATCAAGCGTGCGGTCGACGACGAGATCGGCAAGCGCGGCATCGCCGACGTCGGCAAGGGCAGCAGGATCTCGATCCCTGGCCGTGGGCTGAAAGAGCCGCATCTGCAGCACGACCACAAGACCGGCAGCCGTGACTTCGTGCTGCCCGGCAATCACGAGTACATCCCCGGCGACACGATCGATCGACCCGGTGGCGGCGAAGGTGATGGCGAGGGCAATGAGCCGGGCCAGGGCGAGAGCCGCGACAACTTCGCTTTCGTGCTTTCCCGCGACGAGTTGCTGCAGCTGTTCTTCGACGACCTGGAACTGCCGAACCTGGAACGCACCCGGATTGGCGATGTGACCTACATTCACACGCGCCGCGCCGGATATTCCAGGGACGGCGTGCTGGCCAATCTTTCGCCGGCGCTGACGATGCGCATGTCGATCGCGCGCCGCATCGCCTTACGCGGCGGCATTGCCCGGCAGCTTGACGAGCTGGCGCGGGAGCTCGAGGAACTCGCGCCCTGCGAGGTCGAGCGGCGCACCGAGCTCGAGGAAGAAATCGCGCAGCTGCGCGCACGCCGCGAGCAGCTGCCATTCCTGGAAGAGATCGATCGGCGCTTCCGCGCGCGCCAACCCGTTGCGGCTCCCGCGACGCGCGCGGTGATGCTGTGCCTGATGGATGTCTCGGGCTCGATGGACGAGCGCAAGAAGGATCTCGCCAAGCGCTTCTTCGCGTTGCTCTACCTGTTTCTCGAACGCAAGTACAGCGCGGTCGAGGTCGTCTTCATCCGCCACACCGAGACCGCGCAGGAGGTCGACGAAAAGACGTTCTTCCACGATCCGCAGTCCGGCGGCACGCTGGTGATGCCGGCACTGCAACTGACGCAGAAAGTGATCGACACGCGCTTTGCCGGTCCGGACTGGAACATCTACATCGCGCAGGCCTCGGACGGCGACTGCGGTGAAGAGGACGCGCAGCGCTGCGCCGGATATCTGCACACCGAACTCCTGCCGCGGGTGCGCTACTTCGCTTACATCGACATTCCATCCAGCAATCCCGGTGGGTGGTTCAGCCGGCCGTCGGACCTGTGGCAGTGCTATGAGTCGGTCGCCGACTCCGGATTCGCGATGCGCAAGGTGCATGACCGGCGCGATATCTGGCCCGTGTTCCGCGATCTGTTCGCGCGCAAGGAAGCAACGGCATGAGCACGCCGGGTTGCACTCGACGAGCAGTGCTGCCGCGGCGCGACGAGGCAGTTCAATGAATCCCTGGGATCTGGCCGAAGTGCCCGCGCCGGCGCACCTGCGCGCTGGCATCGCTCGGGAGCGGCCCTGGCCCAAGCTGGTGTCACGGCCCGCGGTACCGATGCCGGCTCCGGGAACCCGACGCGAGGCCGAGCCGATCGCAACCGGCACGGAATGGACTGTGCCGCTGCTCGAGCGCTTCGATGTCGCACTCGCCGCCCATGCCCGGCGCCTGCAACTCGACACCTATCCGATCCAGTACGAGGTGATCACCGCGGCGCAGATGATCGATCTGTGTTCGACGGTCGGGATGCCGGTGCATTACCCGCACTGGAGCTTCGGCAAGCACCTGCTTGGACAGGAGCACACTTACAAGAAGGGGATGAGCGGGCTGGCGTATGAGATAGTCATCAACACCAGCCCGTCACTTGTCTATCTGATGGAAACCAACACGCTGCCGCTGCAGGTGCTGGTGATGGCTCATGCCGCCTATGGTCACAACGCCTTCTTCAAGGGCAACTATCTGTTCCGCCAGTTCACGCAGGCCGATGGCATCCTGGATTACCTGACGTTCGCGCGCAATTTCATCCTCGACTGCGAGCAGCGACATGGCTGGCGTGAAGTCGAGCGCATCCTCGATTGCTGTCACGCGCTGGCGCCCTACGGCGTGGATCGCTACAAGAAGCCGACGCGGCTGTCGGCGAGCCGTGAGCGTGAGCGCCTGGCGGAGCGGTTGCGCTTCGCGCAGCATCACTACAATGCCGACGTCGCCTATCTGTACGAGAACGCCGAGGTCAAGCCCGAGGCGGCAGCGGAATCGTTCGCTCCGCAGGAGAACCTGCTTTATTTCATCGAGAAGCTCGCGCCAAAGCTCGCGCCCTGGCAACGTGAGCTCGTGCGCATCGTGCGCAAGATCTCGCAGTACTTCTACCCGCAGCGGCTGACCAAGGTTGCCAACGAGGGCGCCGCCACGTTCTGGCATTACACGCTGCTGCACGAGCTGTATGACCATGGCCAGGTCGATGACGGCTTCATGCTGGAGTGGCTGTCGAATCACAGCGATGTCGTCACTCAACCGCCGTTCGACGCGGAACACTATCGCGGCATCAACCCCTACGCGCTGGGATTCTCGATCTATCGCGACATCCGTCGGATATGCGAGCAGCCGACCGCCGAGGATCGCCAATGGTTCCCGCGCCTGGCGTCGACCGATTGGGTCGAGGCGGTGCACTTTGCGATGGCCAACTTCAAGGACGAAAGCCTGATCGAGCAGTACCTGTCACCCAAGGTGATGCGCGACCTGCGACTGTTCGCGATCACCGATGACGAAAGCGACCGCAGCAAGTACAGCGTGCGTGCCATCCACAACGAGCACGGGTACGCACGGGTGCGCCAGATGCTGGCCTCCCAGTATCGTCCCGAGGCCCACACGCCGTCACTGACGGTCACGCGCTTCTCGGCAGACGGGGACCGTGCCCTGTTGCTGCAGCATCGTGTCGAGCGGGGCCGGCTGCTCGAGGCCGATACCGCGACCGAAGTCCTCGGCTACATGAAGGAACTGTGGCAGTTCGACGTCGTCCTCGAGGAAGTCGACGACGGCGATAACCGCCTGAAGATTCATCGGACATAGTCCGACGCGGGAGCCCGGCGTTATGTCTCGCGGCTGATGCCGGTGCGATGACTGTTGCAGTGCGCCGCGCGATCCTGGCCAGCTTCCATCGACCTGAGGTTTCCCCGCTCCCAAGGAGGCTACGCCACCGCCTCCTTCTGTCTGCGGCCGGGCGGTGAGCCCGCCGCCCGCCTTCATCCGTGCGAGACTATTCCTCGTCCTGAAACCTCAGGTGGTCTCGGGCCGCGTGGACGGGGAGGAACGACGATGAATGCACCGGCAGAACCTGCGCGGCTCGGGGCCGATCCGCGCTATGACGAGCGCCGCGAGATCCGCGCGCCGCGCGGCTCGACGCTCTCGTGCAAGAGCTGGCTCACCGAGGCCGCTTTCCGCATGTTGCAGAACAACCTCGATCCGGAGGTCGCGGAGGATCCGAAGCGCCTGGTCGTCTACGGTGGCATCGGCCGCGCCGCACGAGACTGGGCGTGCTACGACGCCATACTCGCAACGCTGCGCGAGCTCGACGACGACGAGTCGCTGCTGATCCAGTCCGGCAAGCCGGTCGGCGTGTTCAGGACGCATCCGGATGCGCCGCGTGTGCTGCTCGCCAACTCGAACCTGGTGCCGAAGTGGGCCACCTGGGAGCACTTCAACGAGCTCGACCGCAAGGGCTTGATGATGTACGGCCAGATGACGGCCGGATCATGGATCTACATCGGCAGCCAGGGCATCGTACAGGGCACCTACGAGACCTTCGGCGAGGCCGGGCGACAGCACTTCGGCGGCGACTGGGGTGGACGATGGATCCTCACCGCCGGGCTTGGCGGCATGGGCGGCGCGCAGCCGCTGGCCGCCACGCTGGGCGGCGCGGTGTCGCTGAACATCGAGTGCCAGCAGTCCCGCCTCGAATTTCGCCTGCGCACACGCTATCTCGACAAGCAGGCGCGCGACCTCGACGATGCGCTCGCGCTGGTGCAGCAGCATTGCGCGCGCAGGGAAGCGGTCTCGATCGGCCTGCTCGGCAACGCCGCCGAGGTACTGCCGGAGCTGGTGCGACGCGCGCGAGCCGGTGGCCTGATGCCGGATCTCGTGACCGACCAGACCTCCGCGCATGACCTCGTGCACGGCTACCTGCCGGCCGGCTGGAGCGTGGAACGCTGGCAGGCCGCACAGGCGGATCCGACGCGGCACGGCGAGCTGACGGCCGCGGCTGCGGCTTCATGCGCAGCCCATGTGCAGGCGATGCTCGATTTCCAGGCACTCGGCTCGAAGGTCGTCGACTACGGCAACAACATCCGTCAGGTGGCGCTCGACCAGGGCGTGAAGAATGCTTTCGACTTTCCCGGCTTCGTGCCCGCGTACATCCGGCCGCTGTTCTGCGAAGGCAAGGGGCCGTTCCGCTGGGTCGCGCTGTCGGGCGACCCCGAGGACATCTACAAGACCGACGCGAAGATCAAGCAGCTCTTTCCGGAGAACTCCCATGTGCAGCGCTGGCTCGACATGGCACGCGAACGCATCGCGTTCCAGGGCCTGCCGGCGCGCATCTGCTGGCTCGGGCTCGGGGAGCGCCATCTTGCCGGGCTGGCGTTCAACGACATGGTGCGCACCGGCGAGCTGAAGGCGCCGATCGTCATCGGTCGCGACCACCTTGATACCGGATCCGTGGCGAGCCCCAATCGCGAGACGGAAGCGATGCGCGACGGCACCGACGCGGTGTCCGACTGGCCCTTGCTGAACGCCCTGCTGAACACCGCCGGTGGCGCGACCTGGGTGTCACTGCATCACGGCGGCGGCGTCGGCATGGGCTACTCGCAGCATGCCGGTGTGGTCATCGTCGCCGATGGAACGGAGGCCGCCGCCCGGCGCCTGGCGCGCGTGCTGGTCAACGACGCGGGCTCGGGCGTCATGCGGCATGCCGACGCCGGCTATCCGACCGCGATTGCCTGCGCGCAGCGCAACGGACTGAAGCTGCCGATGGTGAAGATGTGACGCTGAAGATCACGCCGGGCCGTCTGCGGCTCGACGAGCTGCGACGTGTGTGGCAGGCGCCGGTGCCCGTCGCGCTGGCGGCTGACGCGTGGACGGCGATCGATGCCTCGTCGCAGGCCGTTCAGCGCATCGTCGCGCGCGGTGATGCGGCCTACGGAATCAACACCGGCTTCGGCCTGCTCGCGAAGAAGCGCATCCCGGACGACGAGCTGCAGCAACTGCAGCGCAACCTGATCCTGTCGCACTCGGTCGGTACCGGCGCGTTGCTGAGCGACGACGTCGTGCGGCTCGCGCTGGTGACGAAGATCGCGAGTCTCGCGCGCGGGCATTCGGGTGTGCGTCGCGAGATCGTTGAAACGCTGATCGCGGTCGTCAATGCCGGCATCGTCCCGTGCATTCCAGCGAAGGGCTCGGTTGGTGCGTCCGGCGACCTGGCGCCGCTGTCGCACCTGACGCTGGCCCTGCTGGGCGACGGCGACGTTCAGGTGAACGGCGAGCGCCAGCCGGCACGCACGGCATTGGCCGCCGCCGGCATCAAGCCGTTAGTGCTGGGCGCGAAGGAGGGGTTGGCGCTGATCAACGGCACACAGATCTCCACGGCACTGGCGCTGCATGGGCTGTTCATGGCGGAGCGTGTGTTCGAGGCCGCCGTCGTGGTCGGCGCGATGGCGATCGATGCCGCCAGGGGCAGTGACGCGCCGTTCGACCCGCGGCTGCACGAACTGCGCGGCCATGCCGGTCAGATCGTGACGGCGCGCGCGTATCGCGAGCTGCTGCAGGGCAGTGCCATCCGTGCGTCGCACCTGGTGAACGACGACCGGGTGCAGGACCCTTACAGCCTGCGCTGCCAGCCGCAGGTGATGGGCGCATGCCGTGATCTGATCACCCAGGCCGCCCGGACGCTGCTGACCGAGGCGAACGCCGTCACCGACAACCCGCTGGTGTTTGCGCGCAAGGATGCCGCGGGTTCTGACGACGTTCTCTCGGGCGGAAATTTCCACGCCGAGCCGGTGGCCTTTGCGGCCGACACACTGGCACTGGCGATCGCCGAGATCGGCGCGCTGTCCGAACGCCGCATCGCGCTGCTGATCGATGCGACGCTGTCGGGCCTTCCGCCGTTCCTGGTGCCCGACCCCGGCGTCAACTCGGGTTTCATGATCGCGCACGTCACCGCGGCGGCGCTGGCGTCCGAGAACAAGTCGCTCGCGCATCCGGCCAGTGTCGACAGCCTGCCGACTTCCGCCAACCAGGAGGATCACGTCAGCATGGCGACATTCGCAGCGCGTCGCCTGCACGAGATGGCGGTCAATACGGCAACGATCGTTGGCATCGAACTGCTGGCGGCCGCGCAGGGCATCGATTTCCATCGTCCACTGGCCACGTCACCACGCCTGGCGCAGGTGCATGGTGGCTTGCGCGCGCGCGTGCCGTTCTACGAAGTCGATCGCATCCTGGCCCCCGACATTGCTGCTGCATCCGAACTGGTGTCATCGGGCGCGCTCAGTGCCGACTGTCGCGAACTGTTTGCTCCAGTCGCGTGACGATGATCGATATGTCCGTCTGGCAAGGTCGCGTCGACGAGGCCGAGGGCGCACTTGGCCGGCGCTGGCATCAGGTGATTCAGCCGCTCGAGCCGGACACGCCGCCGGCGACGACGGTGTTGATCGGGTTCGCCTGCGATGCCGGGGTGGAGCGCAATCATGGCCGCGTCGGCGCGGCCGAAGGTCCGCTCGCGATCCGGCGTGGCCTGCGCAACATGCCGGTGCACGGCTGCGCGCTTCTTGCCGACGGCGGCGATGTCGTCTGTGCGGGTGATGCGCTGGAGGCGGCGCAGCGGGATCTCGCGGATGTCATTGGCCGCGAACTCGCGGCCAGGCGCTTTCCGCTGATGCTCGGCGGCGGCCATGAGATGGCCTGGGGATCCTTCACCGGACTCGCAACCCACCTTGCCGACGGCAGGCAGGTGCCACGCATCGGCATCGTCAACTTCGATGCGCACTTCGACCTGCGCCGCGACACGCGACCCACGTCGGGCACGCCGTTCCTGCAGATGGCGCACGACTGCGACGCTCGCGGCTGGCCCTTCAACTACGCGTGCTTCGGCGTGAGCCGCTATGCGAACACGGAAGCGCTGTTTTCCCGTGCCCGTGAGCTGAACGTGCTGTTTGAACTCGACGAGGCCGTGAGTGCCGCCACCGGTGGATCCGCTCTGTCCTCGTTCCTGGCGGACGTCGACCACGTCTACCTGACCGTTTGCCTCGATGTGCTGCCGGCGGCCGTGGCGCCCGGCGTCAGCTCGCCAGCGGCGCGCGGCGTCGGCCTCGAGGTACTCGAACCGCTGATCGACGCGGTGTGTGTCAGCGGCAAGGTGCGGCTCGCCGACATCGCCGAGATGAACCCGCGCTTCGACATCGACAGTCGCACTGCCTCTGTCGCCGCACGCATCGCCGCCCGCATTGCCAATGGAGTCGCGGGTGCGCTGCGATAGCCTGTGGACCGGCGTCCACCTCGCAACGCTGGCGGATCCCGGAGCAAGGAAGGGTGTCGGCGAGATTCGCGATGCCGCGCTGGCGGTGCGCGACGGCTGCATCGCCTGGCTGGGTCGGCGCGCGGATCTGCCCGCCGGGCTTCAGACGGGAGAGACCATCGACGGCGGAGGTGCATGGATCACGCCCGGCCTGATCGACTGCCACACGCACATCGTCCATGCAGGCAATCGCAGCGACGAATTCGAGGCGCGCCTGCACGGTGCGACCTATGCCGAGATCGCGCAGCGCGGCGGCGGCATCGCTTCGACCGTGCGTGCGACGCGGGCGGCGTCCGAAGATGAACTGTTCGCCGCGAGCGTGCCGCGAGTGCGTGCGCTGCTGGCCGAGGGGGTGACCACGATCGAGATCAAGTCTGGATACGGCCTCGATCTCGACGCCGAGCGCAAGATGCTGCGCGTCGCCCGTCGAATCGGCAGCGAGCTGCCGGTCACGGTACGGACCACGTTCCTCGGCGCCCACGCGCTGCCGCCCGAGTTCTCGGGCCGTGCGGACGACTACATCGACGAAGTCTGCAGCCACATGCTGCCGGCGCTGGTGCGCGAAGGCCTGGTCGACGCGGTCGATGCCTTCTGCGAAACGATCGGGTTCACGCCTGCGCAGACAGAACGTGTCTTCCGGGCCGCGCGGGTATCGGGCGTGCCGGTCAAGCTGCACGCCGAACAGCTGTCCGACCAGGGCGGCGCGGCGCTGGTGGCGCGTTACGGCGGACTCTCGGCCGATCATCTCGAGTGGTTGTCGGCCGAGGGCGTCGCGGCCATGCGGCACACGGGCTCGGTGGCCGTGCTGCTGCCGGGTGCGTTCTACTGCCTGCGCGAAACGCGCCTGCCGCCGATCGATGCGCTACGGGTGGCGGGTGTGCCGATGGCGGTCGCGACCGACTGCAATCCGGGCACGTCGCCAATGACGTCGCTGCTGCTGGCGATGAACATGGCCTGCACATTGTTCCGCCTGACGCCGACGGAGGCGCTGACCGGTGTGACTGTCAACGGGGCCCGTGCACTCGGCCTGTGCGACGTCGGCACTCTCGAGGTTGGCCAGCGTGCCGACTTCGTGCTCTGGGACATCGAGCGGCCCGCGGATCTGGCGTACGCGATCGGGTTCAATCCGTGCCGCAGTGTGGTGCGCGCAGGCCGTGAGCGCCTTCCGGCAGTCAGTGAAAGTCCCGGCTCGGCAGCGTGAGCGCGCCCAGCAGCGGCGAGTGATCTTCCAGCCGTGACGCGATCAGGTGCACGA
The DNA here is from genome assembly GCA_963766365.1 of uncultured beta proteobacterium. Taxonomy (GTDB): domain Bacteria; phylum Pseudomonadota; class Gammaproteobacteria; order Burkholderiales; family Burkholderiaceae_F; genus JALORV01. The sequence goes on along the minus strand of CAVXZK010000001.1, from coordinate 164,944 downwards.
TCGGGGCGACCCCGCTGGTGACGCGCTCGACGTGGCCGTAGACCGTCATCAGTGTCGAGTGCAGCAGCGCGCGCCGGTACTTCTCGCCGGTGGTGTTCCAGACGACGACGTTCACGGTGCCGGTCTCATCCTCGATGGTGACGAAGGTGACGCCGCTGGCGGTCGATGGGCGCTGACGGCAGGTGACGATGCCGGTCGTGCGCACGCGCTGCTGGTTGCGTGCGGCGCCGATGCCGGCGGCGGTCAGATAGCCCTTGGCGTTGAAGCGCTCGCGCAGCAGCGCCAGCGGATGGCGGCGCAGCGTCAGCGCCGTGTGGTGATAGTCGGCGACGATGTCCTGGCCTTCGGTCGGCGGCAGCAGGTCGACCGGCGCTTCGCGGCGCGAGCGCGAAGCGAGCGGTGCGCTGCGCGGCGCGTCGGCATCGACGCCAAGTGTGGCCCACAGGGCGCGGCGGCGGTGGCCGGTCAGCGTGGCCAGCGCATCGGCTTTCGCCAGCGCGCTGACCTCGCTGCGATTGAGCTGCGCGCGGCGTGACAGGTCCTCGGCATCGGTGAAGGGCGCAGCGCTCCGTGCGGCCATGATTCGTTCGCCGGCCGCTTCGTTGAAACCGGCGACCAGTTCGAGCCCCAGTCGCACCGCCGGCCGTGAGGGATCGGCGCTCGAGGGCGCGAGCGTGCAGTGCCAGTCACTGACGGTGACGTCGATCGGCCGCACTTCGACGCCGTGGTTCATCGCATCGCGCACGATCTGGGCCGGTGCATAAAAGCCCAGTGGCTGCGAGTCGAGCAGCGCAGCACAGAACGCGGCCGGCTCGTGGCACTTGAGCCACGACGACACGTACACCAGCAGTGCAAAGCTCGCCGCGTGGCTCTCCGGAAAGCCGTACTCGCCGAAGCCCTGGATCTGCCGGTAGATCTGCTCGGCGTACTCGCTGGTGTAGCCGCGCGCCAGCATGCCGCTGATGAGCTTGTCGCGAAACGGGCCGATGCCGCCCTTGCGCTTCCACGCCGCCATCGCGCGGCGCAGCTTGTCGGCCTCGCCAGGCGTGAAGCCTGCGGCGACAACCGCGAGCTGCATCACCTGTTCCTGGAAGATCGAGACGCCCATCGTGCGTTCGAGCACCGAGCGCACCGCTTCGGACGGGAAGGTCACGTCCTCGAGCCCCTGCCGCCGCCGCAGGTACGGATGCACCATGCCGCCCTGGATTGGGCCGGGCCGCACGATCGCAGTCTCGATGACGAGGTCGTAGAAGCAGCGTGGGGCCAGCCGCGGCAGCATGTTCATCTGCGCGCGGCTCTCGACCTGGAACACGCCGAGCGAGTCACCCTGGCACAGCATGTCGTAGACGGCGGCATCCTCCGATGGAATGTCCTGCAGCCGCCAGCGAGGACCGGACGACGGGCTCCCATAGAAGCGCTGCAGGTGGTCGAGCGCGCGCCGCACGCAACTCAGCATGCCGAGCGCGAGCACGTCGATCTTCAGCAGGCCGAGTGCGTCGAGATCATCCTTGTCCCACTGGATCACCGTGCGCTCGTCCATCGCGGCGTTCTCGATCGGCACCATCCGGTCGAGCCGTTCGCGCGCGATGACGAAGCCGCCCGAGTGCTGCGACAGGTGCCGCGGAAAGCCGATCACCTCGACCGAGAGCTCGGCCAGCTGCGCGATGACCGGATTGGCCGGATCGAAGCCCGCTTCGGCGAGCCGCTGCGGAATGATCTTCCGTCCGTCCCACCACGCCATCGTTTTCGCCAGACGATCGACCTGGTCGAGCGACAGCCCGAGCGCCTTGCCGACGTCGCGCAGCGCGCCCTTGGGCCGGTAGGTGTGCAGCGCCGCCGTGAGCGCCGCGCGATGGCGCCCGTACTTGGCGTAGATGTACTGCATCACCTCTTCGCGGCGCTGGTGCTCGAAGTCGACGTCGATGTCCGGCGGCTCGTTGCGCTCCTTGCTGATGAAGCGTTCGAACAGCACCGACATGCGCGCCGGATCGACCTCGGTGATGCCGAGGCAGTAGCAGACCGCCGAGTTGGCCGCCGAGCCGCGCCCCTGGCACAGGATGCCCTGCGAGCGCGCGTAGCGGACGATGTCGTAGACCGTCAGGAAGTACGGCTCGTAGCGCAGGTCGGCGATCAGCTGCAACTCGTGCTCGACGATGGATCTCACCTTCTCCGGCATGCCGTCCGGGTAGCGCGTCTGCGCTTCCTCGTAGGTCGCGCGGCGCAGCCAGGTGGCCGGGGTTTCGCCGGGCGGCACGATCTCCTCCGGGTATTCGTAGCGCAGTTCGTCGAGCGAGAAGCTGCAGCGTTCGGCGATCGCCTGCGTCTGCAGCAGCAGTTCCGTGGGGTAGATACGGGCCAGCCGGTACAGCGGCCGCAGATAGCGCTCGGCGTTCGGTGCCAGCTCGCGCCCGCACTGAGCCAGCGGTGTCTTCACGCGCACGGCAGTCAGCGCGTCGTGCAGGCGCTTGCGGCGCCGTGCGTGCATCTGTACGTCGCCGGCGGCCACCAGCGGCAGGCCGGTGCTGTCGCTGATCGCCTGCAGCGCGTCCAGCTGCGCTGCGTCGTCGATGCTGCGCGTCAGCTCGCAGGCGATCCAGCCGGCGCCCGGTTTGAGCTCCGCGAGCCAGCGCGCCTCGCGTTCGATGCGATCGGTGTCGAGCGCCTCGCGCCAGTGGCGCAGTGGCAGCAGCAGCACCAGCACGTCGTCGAGCCAGTGCGCGTGCGCTTCGAGGTCGGCGCCCGACAGCCGGTAGCTGCCCTTGGCCGCCTGCCGTCGCGCCAGCGTGACGAGCTGGCTCAGGTTGCCGTAGCCGGCGCGCGTGGTGGCCAGCAGCACGAGCTTGGCGCCGGGCCGCAGGCGCTTCGGATCGTCGCCTTCGGTGAGTTGAATCTCGGTGCCGTGGATCAGCCGGAACGCACGCGCCGGCTCGTCCTGTTCGCGCGCCTCGGCGAGCGCCAGGTGCGCGCGTACCGAGCCGGCGAACGAACACTCATCGGTGAGTGCCAGTCCCGAGTATTCGAGCGCGAGCGTGCGCTCGACCAGTTCCTCCGGGTGCGATGCACCGCGCAGGAACGAGAAGTTCGACAGGCAATGCAGTTCGGTGTAGGAGACTCGCATCGCGCCTCACGCGAACAGGCCGTGCAGGAAGCCGCGAGGGGAGGCGACCGCTGGATCAGTGGAGCTCAGCAGGTGAGCGAGACAAACGGCTTGACATACTAAATAAGATATATACATAATTTGGTATGTGGCGCATCGAGGAACATCGCCGCGTCGACCGCCAGCTGGCGGGAGCCCCGCTCGAGATCCTCAAGCGCTACGAGAAATGGAAGGACATCGCCGCCATTTCCGGACCACCCGGTCTGCGTCTCATCAAAGGCTTTCACGACGAAGCGCTGTCCGGCCAGTGGAAGGGTTATCGCTCCTCCAGGCTCGGCATCCAGTGGCGGGTGATCTATCGGGTTGTCGGCGAGGTCCTGCTGATCGAAGTGGTCAACGTCACGCCCCACGACTATCGGAGGCCCTAGATGAGGATGTACCGTCCGGCTCGCCGCCGTGTCGAAGTCACGCCCGGAGAGTCGGTGCGAATTCTGCGCGAGTTGCAGGAGCTGACGCAGAGCCAGCTCGCCGAGCGCAGCGGGATTCCGCAGGCGACCATCTCCGCGATCGAAAACGGACGTGTCAGTCTCGGCGTTGAGCGCGCCAAGGTTCTGGCGCGCTCGCTGCGCTGCCACCCATCCGTGCTGGTCTTCCCGAGCTGGGATGTTGAACTCGAGAGCGCGGCCTGAGCGATGACGGCGGAACATCACGCAAACAGCCCATGCAGGAACCAGCCGCGCGGGGCGGCGAGTTCGCGGTAGATCCACAGCCACTGGCCACGCGCGTTGCGGGCGACGAAGTAGTCGCGGTGCACGGCGCGCGCGGGTGAGCCGGCGGCGGGGCCGGCGAGATCCCACCAGCCGCACTCGATGCGCTCGGGGCCGGTCACCAGCGTCAGCGGCTCGCGGTACAGCGGCTGTTCGCCGTGCACGGGCAGCGGCTGGGGGGTCGGCAGCAACAGCAGCGGACGCGGCGCCGACGTGATCGACGCCGGCGTGGTGCGCGGCTCGTCACCGATGGCGATCGGCAGTGCGCGCCAGGCGCGCTCGGGCCGGTGATCGTCGACCGCCTGCAGCTGGAACACGCGCTCGGAGCCGAGCCGTGCATGCAAGGTTTCCGCGAGATGCAGCCAGTCGGTGCCGTGTTCGCCGCCCTGCGTGGCGGGCGGCAGCAGGCTGGCGTTCAGTGCCGTGAACCGATGCAGCCGCTCGACCGTGAGCGCGAGCGTCAGCGCCGGCGCCGGCAGCGTCACGTGCGCCAGCCGTTCGGCGAGCAGTGCCGCCAGCCGCTGCGCATCGCGCTCCGGTGCGGCGAGTGCAAGCGTGATGGCAGTCGGGGCAGGCGCTGCGCCGCGGCGAGCGCTGTGCGTCGCCGAAAACACGAGTTCGGTCGCGCCCGCGTTGCGCCCGCGCAGGAAGCCTTCGAGCGAGGCGAGCAGACGTCGCGCGGGGAACATCAGTTGTGCGGTCTCGCTGAAGTCCGCCGGCAGTTCGATCTGCGCGGCAAAGCGCGCCGGCGGGGCGAAGAGCGGCTGCGGATCGGCGCGCACGCCGAGCGCACGATCGAGATCCTCCAGGCGCCTGGTGCCGAAGCGCCGCGCGAAGGCGTCGCGCGGCAGCGCGAGCAGATCGCCGACTTTCGCCAGACCGAGTGCGTGCAGCGTCTCGTTGGTCGCTTCGTCCCATTCGAGCAGGCGGATCGGCAGTGACTCGAGGGCCGATTCGGATGCGGGCGGCGCTACCCGAGTCGCCTGCGCCAGCGCAAGCAGTCGAGCCGTGCGCGGAGCCGTCGCATAGGCGAGCGCAGCGCGGTAGCCGAGCTCGTCAAGGCCGGTGACGAGCGCACGGTGCAGGGAGGCATGACCGCCGAACAGCCGCTCGCTGGCGCCGGTTTCCAGCAGCAGGCCGTCGGGCTGCTGCACCACGTGCGAGGAGAACTGGTAGGCCCAGCCGGCGAGTTCGGTGAGCGCGTCCTGTTCGCGTTCAGCGTTGCGTTCGAGCGCGATCAGCCCGTGCGCCAGCGCCTGCGCGGCGGCGAGCTTCATGCCGGGCGCAACGCCGGCGGCCTGTGCGGTGGCATTGCAGTGGATCACGGCCAGGCGTTGCGGCGCGCCCTCGACGATCGCCAGCGGCAGGGTGCCGTCGAGTGCGCGCTCGGCCAGCTGCAGCGGCAGCGCGGGCAGCAGAAGGGCGAGCCACAGGGCCATGATGCTGCGCGGGCAGGCGCCCGCCGGGCCTCAGGAACGCCGCCTCAGGCGAGCAGCTCGTCCAGCGCGCGCGGCGCATCCGACGCGGCGGCTACCGTGCGCGACAGCAGCGGATCGGTGTCGACGCGCGCGCTTTCCCAGTGCGCGGGCCGCAACGCGAGCGTGATGGGCTCCAGCAGCGGGCGGCCGCGCCGCTTCAGCAGCGTCACCTGCAACTGTGTGCCGCGGCTGGCGAGCGCGAGCCGCAGCACGGCCGGCGAGGGCGCCTGTGCCTGGCGCGTCGAGCGCAGCACGAAGGCGAGCGCCTGATGGCGCTGCGCCAGCAGGTGCAGGCGGCGCAGCGCACGGAAGTCGCCGTCGCCGCCGGCGTGCGGCAGCCAGCCGACCACGGCGCCGAGGTGCCGCGTGCGCAGCGACTGCTCGACCGCCCACAGGCTCTCGCGCGGCGTAGCGGGCTTAACGAAGATCGTGCGCGCGAGATCGAGCCCCGCGGTGGCGAGCGCCGGCGCATAGGGCACGGCCTGCGCTTCGAGCGCGCGTGGCGTGGCGCTCATCGCCGACGCGGCATCGACCGGCAGCACCCACACGGTGCAGCGGCGCGACTGCGCCAGTTGTGCCAGCGCCGGTGCGAGCAGCGAGAGTTCGCCGATGCCGGCATCGTCGGTCAGCACCTCGATCAGCTGCCCCTGCGGCCAGCCGCCGCCCGGAAGTTCACGGTCGAGTTCGGCAAAGCCGCTGGCGAGCACCGGGCCGCCGGTGCCCTCGGCCACCTCATCCGCGCGCCACACCGGCGCACCGCCGGCAGCTTGCAACAGGGAAAGCAACTCCGTGGCCGCACGCATGTGCGTCCTCCTGAAAAAGTGGAACGGGTGGGTGTTAGGGGATCGAGGCGGCGCCCGATGCAGGGAACAGAACCTGCGTCAGAGCGCCGGTCGTATCACCCCGACGGCAATGCCTTCGATGGCAAACGGCTCGCGCCGCAGGTCGACGATGATCGGCGCGAAATCCGGGTTCTCGGCGATCAGTTCCGCGCGCGCGCCTTTGAGCTTCAGGCGCTTGACGGTGACGTCGTCGCCGAGGCGCGCGACGACGATCTGCCCCGACTGCGCCTGTGCGCGCTTGTGCACCGCGAGCCAGTCGCCGTCGAGGATGCCGGCGTCGCGCATGCTCATGCCGCGCACTTCGAGCAGGTAATCGGCGCGCGGCTTGAAGGTGTCCGGGTCCACGGCGGGATGCGCGAGTACGTTTTCCTGCGCCAGCAGCGGGCTGCCCGCGGCGACCTTGCCGACCAATGGCAGGCCGACTTCCTGCGCGGCGGCCATCAGCTCGCGCACGCTGTCTTTCAGGCGGATGCCGCGCGAGGTGCCGGCGACGAGCTCGATCAGCCCCTTTTTGGCGAGCGCCTGCAGGTGCTGCTCGGCCGCGTTGAGTGAGCGGAAGCCGAAGGCGCGCGCGATCTCGTCGCGCGTGGGCGGGGCACCGCTCTCGGTGAGCGCCTGGCGGATGAACTCGAGGATCTCCGACTGGCGCGGGGTGATCGGCAGTGAAGCAGAAGAGGAGGTGACCATCAGCAGGCTCCCGGGCGATGCGTTACTGTCAATGTATACAGTACTGAACGGAATAGCAAGGGGTGGGCTCGGCGCAGCGCAGGGCGGGCGGCGAGAGCGAGTCCAGCGGCGACGCCAGCCCCGCCGCGCTGATGGTGAGCACGTGCGTGTAGATCATCGTCGTCGAAACGTCCGAGTGGCCGAGCAACTCCTGCACGCGGCGGATGTCGACGCCGGCCTCCAGCATGTGCGTGGCGAAGGAATGGCGCAGCGTGTGCGCGGTGACTTTCTTGGGAATGCCCGCCTGAGCCACTGCGCGCGCCAGCGTGCGCGACACCCGCTGCTCATAGAGGTGATGGCGGCGCTCGATGCCGCTGCGTGGATCGACCGCGAGCGCCGGCGCCGGGAACACCCAGTGCCAGGCCCAGCTCGATGCGGCGCGCGGGAATTTGGTTTCCAGCGCCTGCGGCAGCCACACGCCGGCGCGCCCGGCGGCGCGGTCCTCCGCCCAGATTGCACGCGAATGCGCCACCTGCGCGCGCAGCGCCTCCGTGAGCGACGCGGGCAGCATCACCACGCGATCTTTTCCCCCTTTGCCGTCACGCACCACGATCACGCGGCGGTCGAAGTCGAGATCCTTGATGCGCAGGCGCAGGCCTTCCATGATGCGCAGCCCGGCGCCATACAGCAGCTGCGGCAGCAGCGCGTCGTCCGACGGCATTGCAGCGATGAGCCGCGCCACCTCGTCGCGCGACAGCACCACCGGCACATGCACGCGCTGCCGCGGCCGGCCGATCGACTGCGTCCACGGCAGTTCGACACCGAGCACGTGGCGATAGAGGTAGAGCAGGGCACACAGCGCCTGGTGGTGCGTGGACAGCGACACCTGGCGCGCGTTGGCCAGGTGCGCGAGAAACGACTCGACCTCCAGCCCGCCCATCTCCTTCGGGTGGCGCAAGGCATGGAAGTGCACGAAGCGGCGCACCCACTGGACGTAGCTCTGCTCGGTCTTTAGCCTGTAGTGGTCATAACGAATGCGCTCGCGCAGCTGGTCCAGCAGGCGGGTCGAGCGCAGCGGCGGATGAGTGCTCATGGACGCACCTCCATTAGTACTGAATATTTATACAGTACTCGACTGGAAGTCAAGCGCCGGCGCGGGTTTGGGGCGTTTTGCCGCTCCAACTTATCCGTCAGGCGGCAGGTTATCCGGCAGTCGGGCAACAGCTAAATCGAGTTAGGCGTCACACGACACGCCTGTCGCTTCCCCTCTACCAGAATCAACTCCGGAGACCACCCATGAAGTCGCTCGCCCTGATTGCGTCCGTGATGATGCTGGCAACTGGGAGTGCCAACGCGCAGACACCTGCCGTTGGCCAGCAGACGGCCGCTCCGAAAGCTACTCAGCCTGCATCGGCCGCGTCGCGCGAAGTGGCTGCCGCTGCAGCGGCAATCGTGGATGCGTTCGGTCGTCACGATCCGAAGAAGTACTTCTCGCTGTTCGCTCCGGACGCCACGTTCGTTTTCCACACCACTCCCAAGCGACTCAACGCTCGCGCCGAGTACGAAGCTGAGTGGGCAATGTGGGAGAAGGAGGATGGGTTCCGCGTCCGCTCCTGCAAGTCCACGGATCAGCGGGTACAGATCCTTGGTGACGTCGCGGTGTTCACCCATTCAGTCCTGACAGAGCTATCTACGAAGCAGGGGCCAAGCACGGTACAGGAGCGAGAGACCATCGTGTTCCATCGCCGTGGAGGGAAGTGGGTAGCGGTTCATGAGCACCTGTCGCCGCTTCCTACCCCGGCACCACCCGCCGGGAAGTGACGCCTAACCCCTCAATGCAGCGGATCTGCGCTAGCTGCGCTGGCTGGTCCGCTGATTTCGAACGTTATGCGTCTTGGTCCTGTGTGGTGACAAAAGGCACACACGGCTGTAGCATGGCGCCGTGAAACCGTTTCGGTGGAGTTCTGACAAGAGTGAGTCGTTGCGGGCGGAACGCGGACAGACGTTTGAGGCCGTCGTTGTGGCTATCGAATCCGGTGGGCTGCTGGACATCCTTAGACACCCGAACCCGGCAAAGTACCCGCGCCAGCGGATCCTTGTGGTTGAGTTGGATGGCTACGTGCATCTGGTCCCGTTCGTCGAAGAGAGGGACCACTTCTTCCTCAAGACGATCATCCCGAGCCGGAAAGCCACACGAGACTATTTGAAACTAGGTGGAAAAGATGTCTAAGGTTGACAACTACGAGTCGGGAATCCTCAGTGCTTTCGAGGAAGGCAAGCTCAAATCCGTGGCCACGAAGGCTGAGCTTGAGCGGATAAAGGCCGCGGCTCGTGCTACGGCTATCAAGGACCGCCGCGTGAACATTCGCCTATCCTCGATCGATCTGAGTGACATTCAGGCGAAGGCGCTCGAGGAAGGCATTCCTTATCAGACGCTCATTGCCAGCGTACTGCATAAGTACGTCACCGGCCGTCTCTCCGAGAAGCCGAGACGAATAACTCGTCGCTCCAGCGGACGCGTAAAGGCGCGCCGTTGACTTCGAACGTTAGGCATCGCCATGAACGCCTCTGTTTCTCGCGGCTCCTGTCTGTGCGGCGCGGTCCGCTTCCGCGCGGAATGGCCGACGAAGTGGGTGGCGCACTGCCACTGCACGTATTGCCGCCGGGCCCATGGCGCCCCCTTTGTGACCTGGGCCGGTTTCCAGACCGAGCAGTTCGCGTTGGAGCCCGACGCGGCACAGCCGAACTGGCATGAGTCGAGTCCGGGCGCACGGCGTGCGTTCTGCGGCACGTGCGGCAGCCCGATGTTTTTCGAATCAACGCGTTGGCCTGGAGAGATGCACGTAGCCAGGTCGCTGTTCACCGATCCCCTAGACCGAGAGCCCAGCGCACACGTCTTCTACGAGGCCCACGTCTCCTGGCTTCAGGTCAACGACGACCTCCCCAAGAAAGTTAGCCAAGCCAGCCAAATATCGAACTCCGGTCAGCCCACTCCGCCAAGCGGGGCGGCCGCCGACGCCAGCGATGCCTAACCCCTGCTCAACCGGACCCGCTACGGCAGGCAGCGTAAGCCTGGTCCGAGGCACGTGGTGCATCATCTCGCACCAGGCTTACGCTGCCTGCCTCCGCGGGCCGGTTAGCTCGAACGTTGAGCGTCAGGGCAATGACGGAACGCCGAAACTGAACGGAGGAATCAGGCCATGCCGAATGTGATTGCCGAGGTCACCACGGAGGTTCTGCAAGCCTTCGCCGACGCCTGGAATCGTCATGATGTCGATGCCCTGATGTCATTCATGACCGAGGATTGTGTCTTCGAGGCCTCTGCAGGCCCGGACGTGTGCGGCACCCGGTATGCAGGCCGTGAGGCGGTGCGAGCTGGCTTCGCGGAAGTCTGGGCAACCTTCCCCGATGCCCATTGGGGTAACGCGCGTCACTTTGTGCGTGGGGATAGAGGGGTGTCGGAGTGGACGTTCACGGGAACACGGGCGGACGGCGCTCGCGTCGAAGTCAATGGTTGTGATCTGTTCACCTTTCGAGACGGCAAGATCGCGCTAAAGAATTCCTACCGCAAGAACCGTCCGTCCGTTGGCGCCCCGAATCGTTGAGTCCGCGCGCGCGTGAACCCATGACGCCCAACCCCGCGTTCGAGCCGACCGCCGCAAGCTCACCGCTTGCGGTTCCCTCGGCGCTTCGCGCCTCGGCGACGGCTCAATCAAGCGGTGACTTTCTATCGCATCACGAAGCTGTTTCGGATCGTGCGCTCCCAGCAGAGTGCGGCAGTTAACTCGTTGCAGCAGGCGACGCCCGCAAGCGGGCGCGCCTGAGCGTTGCGTTAGGCGGCCTAGGAAGTGCCTTGAAACTTTGAGCAAGCAGTTCGATGACGGACACGATGCAGGCCTATGTAATAAGCGAGCCCGGGGGCCCGGAAAGGCTGGAGCTCAGAACAATTCCGCGCCCGTCGCCACGGGACGGATGGGTCCTGATCAGAAACCGGGCCTTCGGACTCAACCGTTCAGAATGGTTCACGCGGCGCGGGGAATCGCCTTCGGTACGGTTCCCGCGCGTGCTTGGCATCGAGTGTGCCGGCGAAGTCGTCGCCGCGACCGGTTCTAACTTGCCGGTTGGGCAGCGCGTCGTTGCGATGATGGGAGGAATGGGGCGGCAGTTTGACGGGTCTTACGCCGAGTATGTGCTGGTACCGCAGCAGAATGTCTTTCCATTGCAGACGCAATTGGAGTGGAAGCGCCTCGCAGCTCTGCCTGAGATGCTTCAGACTGTTCACGGTTCACTCCACGTAGGACTGGAGATCGAGCGGGCGAACAACATTCTTGTGCGAGGCGCGACTTCGTCCATCGGATTCACGGCCATCTCTCTGGCCCGATCGGCAGACCTTGAAGTCACCGCCACCACTCGCAACCCGGCCAAGGCCGACGAGCTCAAAGCCGCTGGCGCCACCCATGTCATCGTCGACGACGGAGTGATAGCGGACAAGGCCCGCGCCATCTACCCGGACGGCTATGACCGTGTGCTGGAGCTTATCGGCACTACGACCTTGCTCGATTCTCTGCAGTCGGCGCGCCGGGGCGGCATCGTCTGCATGACGGGCATTCTCGGCGGCAGCTGGGTCCTGAAGGACTTCCACCCGATGGGCGACGTTCCGACAGGCGTGAAACTGACCTCATACAGCGGCGAGGCATCCGATATCACGTGCGCGCAGCTTCAACGGTATGTGTCTCTTGTGGAGTCCGACGAGCTTATCCTCAAGCTCGGACCGAGCTTTCGCTTTGGGAAACTTCGTGAAGCCCACGTCATGATGGACGAGAACAGAGCGAATGGGAAAATTGTGATCGAGGTGGACTGACTGCGATGTCGAAGTTGAATGGTGCTGGCTGGCCGCCTGACCAGTCGTCCCAGCGGACCGCCGTCGGTGGCCCCTGAACTCAAACGGTGGACGTGATGAGACTTAGCCGCAGGTTGCTCCCTCTTGCCGCGATGTTCGTGCTTTTCGCGTCGGATGCCGGAGCCGAAACGATCACCGGTGCGCAGTACGAGGTCACGGTTGATCGCTACAGTCATTTCGCCCTTGGCCGGCCGCACGAATATGCTCGCCTTAGGGCGACGACCGACGCGGGGCGCAGCCTTGTTTTCGAGCTACCGGAAGACGAGGTTTTCGAAGACCTCGAGCCACGCCTTGTACGCCTGGCCACGAGCGAGCAGAAGGAGATCCTTGCCATCGTCAGCCAGCGAGGCAGTGGCTCGCGCCTGGTCCTGATTCGACTACGCGGTGGCCATCTCGAGACGAGCGCAGAATCTCCGGCAATCGGCACGCCGCAGCGCTGGCTGAACCCGGTCGGCGTTGCCGATCTCGACGGGGACGGACGCGCCGAGATTGCGGCGGTTACTACTCCGCATATCGGCGGCACGTTGAAGGTTTACCGGCGATACGGGAGCAAGTTGGTCGAGATCGCAGCGCTTGCGGGCTTCTCGAATCACGTCTACGGATCACCTGAGCTCGGCCTGGCGGCGCCAGTGTTCGTTGGTGACCGGATGCGCCTGCTGGTGCCGGACATAACCCGTATGCGGCTGCTGCTTATTGCGTTAGAGGATGGCCGCCTCGTCGAGGTGGGTCGGTGCGCTGTCCCGGCGCAGGTGACAGGCGCGATAACGGTCGTTTCAGCTTCCGAGGTCTCGATCGGCCTCGCTTCCGGGCGACACACGATTCATCCAGAGCATTGCCTTTCTAATCGAGGGTCGGTCGGTATGAACCGCCGCTCAGCGTCCAGCACTGCGCTCCAAGGGACGTTGCACGATAGGGCCGCCCAGCGCCCGTGAGCTTGAACGTTAGGCCCCACGTCTGAGGCATCGAGGTCCGCGTGAAAATTTCTGCCACCGTACGAAGTGCCTCGTCGCAGCACGAGGTCGTCGTCTCCACGGGCAGCACGAAGCAGTCGCTCGAGGTACCGCCGAAGTCGTCTGGCCAAGGCTCGAGTGTGAACGGTGGTGAGTTCCTTATGCTGGCTCTGGCGACGTGCTACTGCAATGACCTCTATCGCGAAGCGGCAAGGCTGGGCATACCCGTCGAGTCGGTCGAGGTAGAGGCCAGCGCGGAGTTCCCCGGCATCGGCCTAGCAGCAACCAACATCGCGTATCGGGCAAAGGTGTCGTCGCGCGCCGCGCCGGCCGAGATCGCCGAGCTCTTGCGCGTCACCGACGCCGTAGCCGAGATACACAACACTGTTCGCTCCGGCGTGCCCGTAACGCTGGAGCAGTCATAGCATCATGGGGGCGGCAGTCGTGTCGCACGCGTGGCCTAACCCCTCCTTCGAGGCGACGTCGTCCAGCAAGCTCCGCTTGCTTCCGGCCGCGCCTCATGTCGAACGTCCCATGCAATCGGCATTGCATCACGCCGATCAGCTCGCCTCTGGTGACTTTGACTTGTTGTGTGTAGAGTTCTGTGTAAGGAGTCACACATGGCCACCAATCTTGCTATCGATCCTGAGCTTCTTGAGCGCGCCGTTGAGGTCAGCGGCGAACGAACGAAGAAGGCTGTCGTCACTAAAGCGTTGCAGGAGTTCATTGCGCGCCGTGAGCAGAAGCGGGTAGTCGAACTCATGGGCAAGCTTGAGTGGGACGATTCGTTCAACTACAAGGCTGAGCGCTCTCGCTCGTGACTCTACTTGTTGACACAAGTGTTTGGTCGCTCGCGCTGCGCCGCGACGTCTTGGCCTCTGAACCTGAAGTTGATCAACTCAAGGACGCCCTTATCGGCGCCGACATCGTTGTCACGACCGGGTTAGTTCTGCAGGAACTGCTTCAGGGATTCTCCGGGCCGAAGTCCCGCGAACAGATCATTGAGCGCTTTGCAGCGCTGCCCCTACTGCAACCCGATCGCGAAGACCATATCGCAGCCGCCGGCCTGCGGAGCGCGTGCCGCAGGGCAGGCGTTCAAGTCGGCACAATCGACGCGTTGCTCGCTCAGCTGTGTATCCGGCATGATCTGACGCTCCTGAGCACCGACAACGACTTCAAGCTCGCCGCTCGGCACTGCTCGTTGCGTGTGTGGACACCAAGACTCGCGACGCGGCGGAAGTGACGCCCAACCCTTTCGTCGAGCGGACCCACTCCGGCCTGAGTCCTCCGCGGGCGGCTCATGTCAAACGATAGGCGTCGCAACCCACCGGATTCTGCGCCATGCTCATCAGCGGAAGTTGTCACTGCGGCAACATCTCGTTCAGGCTTGACTGGCAACCGGACCCAACGGAGATTCCTGCCAGAGCGTGCTCATGCTCCTTCTGCGTGAAGCACGGTGGGGTCTGGACAGCGTGTCCAACGGGCGCGCTTTTCGTGGAGATCCGGGACGAGTCGCGCGTCTCGAAGTACTGCTTCGGCACGAGGACAGCCCAATTCCACGTTTGCGCGGTCTGCGGGGCCGTCCCGGTGGTCACCAGCCAGATTGACGGCCGCACCTACGCAGCTGTCAACGTCAACGCGATGGAAGCCGTCGACCCATTGCTGTTGAAGAAGGCCTCTGTAACCTTCGATGGCGAAGACGAGGCCTCCCGCTCGAGACGTCGAGCCAAAGGCTGGATACCAAGTATTCGGTTTGCCGGCAGCGATGCCTGACCCCTCGGTCGAGGCGAGGCCAATGCCGCTGGCCCGCCTCGACTCAAACGTGGGGCCTCAGATACTTAACGAGCCCGTCAACTGCTCGATGCATCCGCTTCCGCTGCGCACGCCTTCACTCGTGCTCCGGCACTTCGTTCCGGAAGACGCCCCGGTGGCGATGAACCTCAACAATGAGGAGACAACCCGCAGGTGGCTGCCTTCTCACGTGTACCCAGACCTTTCGCAGGCCGTGGCTTCACTTGCCTATCTCATCAAGTGCTACTCGTCTCCAGGCGATGCCACGCTCGGACCATACGTGCTGGGAGTAGAGCACCGCGAGACCGCGCAGCTACTAGGTCATGTGGGGTTCAGTCCGTTGGCGGGCGAAGTCGAAGTCTCGTACGCGATCGCGGAAGCAGCTCGCGGCCGTGGCTACGCCGCAGAGGCTCTGACCGAGGCTTGCCTCTGGGTCGCAGAAGCCTTCGCGCTGCGCAGCTTGATTGCGGTAACTGCTTCGGCCAATCTGCCGTCTCGCCGTACTCTGGATCGTGCTGGGTTCATCCATTCCTGCGATGAAGTCATGCGCTTCCAAGGCATCGAGCAAGGCGTGAGCCGCTATCTCTGGTGCCCCGATATGGCAAGTGCGCCCAGGGCCTAGCCCGTCGTTGCACGCGACATGCTTCAGCGGGCGTTGTCCGCTTTCGCTCGTAGGTGAACTCCAACGACAGCCTTCACAAGCGCATACTTGGGCGGGTCACGGTCACCATGGCGTCTCCCGTCGCAAGCGCAAGTTTTAGAGCACCACACCAGGGCGGTCCGCGCAGCTCAAAGGTCAAGAAAGTCAACCGTGGAGCATCGACCGATGAATGAACTCAATGTCTTTGTCAGTGTCGGCGGTACCGCAACGGAACAGCAGGAAGCTTTCGTGCGTGCCGTGGAGGACAGGCTTCGGAGCGAAGGGCTCGTCCCGCACACGGTTGGAAGAAATACCTTCAGTGCGGACGCGCCGCTGAAGGCAGTTACCGAGCTGCTGGACCGGTGCTCAGGCACCCTGGTGATAGCTCTCGAACGCTCGTACTTTCCTTCAGGGACGGAGAAGCGAGGTGGCCCCAAGGCAAGTGACCTTGCCGACGTGAAGCTGCCCACGCCATGGAATCACATTGAGGCGGCCATGGCCTACGCTCGCGGCCTCCCACTCATGGTTGTCGTCGAGGCTGGCCTCAGGAGTGAGGGGCTTCTCGAGCGAGGCTACGACTGGTACGTGCAATCGGTGAAGCCAGAAGCCGCGGCGCTAAGTACCAACGAGTTCAACGGCGTGTTGGCCAGTTGGAAGCAGAAGATGGTCACGACGCCAAAGAAGGCATCCAGTTCCAAGACCCCTTCGGACCTTACAGTTGCAGAACTGCTTGGCGGACTGAGACCAGTCCAATTGTGGAGCGTGCTGGTTGCTTTGGCGGGGGTTGTTGCAGGAGCATTCGCGCTAGGGGGGAAGCTCTTCGGCGGACCGTAGCTGCAGGACGTTGGGTTGCGGCGGATGCGCTACGCCCGCCGCTGAGCCCAAGCTCAGGCCTCGGCCACGGCGTCTACCTGGAGGATTGAATGGCTGACGATCCGATGTATCACGATGGAATGCGGCAGCTTCAGGACGCCCATGAAACGCGGCCTCTAGCCGACCGCCTGGAGCAGGTGACCGTTCGCACGGCGTTTACCGAAGAGGATCGCGCGTTTGTTCAGCGTTGTCCGATGTTCTTCATCGCGACCGCTGATGCCCACGGCCATCCCGACTGTTCTCATAAGGGTGGGTTGCCCGGATTCGTCCGCGTCCTGGACGATCGCACTCTTGCGATTCCTGACTACGACGGCAACGGCATGTACCGAACCTGGGGGAATATTCTCGTCAACCCACACGTTGGGCTGCTGTTCCTGGACTTCGAGCACCCAAAGCGACTCCGCGTGAACGGCACCGCACAGCTCAGGGACGACGATCCCTTGCGCGCTGACTTCCCTGGATCTGTTTTCATTGTTCGCGTCACGGCGAACAGGATCTTTCCAAACTGTCCGCGCTACATTCACAAGATGCAGCTTGTCGAACACTCGGTGTATGCGCCGCGACCTGAGTACACGCCACCCGTCCCGGCGTGGAAGACCTTTGACTCCTTTCGTGATGCCCTTCCAGCTCGCGACCGTGCTGGAGATCACCAGAAGTAAGCCCGACCGTCTGTTGCCGCGGCCCGCTCCCGCGGGCTCGACTCGCCTACGCGGGCCGCTGAACTGAGTGGTCAGGCCCGCATGGGCCACCGCGGAGGCCGCGAATGCAGTTCAAGATCCGCCGCGCACTACCGGCAGACGCTGCAGCCTGCGTCGAGCTGCGTGGTAGAACCCGTGAGAACGCCATCTCACCCGAACGCCTGCGCGCCTACGGGATCACGGTCGAGTCGTGGGCCTCGGACATTGAGACCGACACCCTGGCTGGCCATGTCTGCTGCTCGGAGGACAAGCTGGTCGGCTACTGCTTCGGAGCGCGCCTTACCGGCGAGGTGGTCGTGCTTGCGCTGCTACCTGAAGCCGAGCGCTCGGGTCTGGGCCGCCGTCTACTCGCGCTCGTGGTCCAGGATCTACGTTCTGCAGGCCACAGCAGGCTCTTTCTCGGCTGCTCTCCCGATCCCGCAGGTCGCTCCTACGGCTTCTACCGCCACCTCGGCTGGCGAAGCACCGCGACGTTCGATCGTGCGGGAGACGAAATACTCGAGCTGGTGGCTACTGCGGAGCTCTCGGCCAATGCGTGAACCGCCACGCGCGCCTCCGCAGCTGGCACCTAGGACGGCTGCTCCGAGCGAAAGCCGATGCGCGCGTGTGAGCCGTCGCAAAACGGCTTGCTGCCGGAAGCGCCGCAGCGGCACAGTCGCGCGGACTGGGTTCGCAAGACCGTGCGTCCCGTGCCGGAACAGACCTCGACATTGCCGCTCAGCTGCAGGGGCCCGTTGGGAAGCGGAATAATCGTCAGAGGCCCCCCGCGTTCGGCGAGCGGCTCGGAAGCGATCGTGGCGGGCTCGCCGGTGGCAGCAAATCCGGCGACGGAATGGCTGCCGTCGCAGTAAGGCTTGCGATTCGACATCCCGCAGCGGCACAGTGTCACGCGGAACTCCCCGGCCGTCGACTCGATGTGCGCGTGCACGGCATACGGACCGTTCTCGCGCACGCGCACGACGTTGACATTGGGCGCCGATTCCTGCGGTCCGCCGTCATGTCGTTCATAGGTGATCGCGCCCGATGGACAACTGTGCGCGATGCGGACGCAGTGTTCCACCGACGTCGCCTCCGGGTGGATCCACGCGCCCGGAGTGTTGGCAAGAAAGACATTGGGAGCCTCCAGCACGCAGTGGCGCGAGTGGACGCATCGGCGACCGTCGAAACGAAGTGTGATCGCGTCAGTACGGGCGACATCCGGCGCATCGGCCGATTGAGTGTGTGGCAACTCTGTCGTCGACACGACGACGACTGATGTGGCTGGAACGCTGAGCTGCGCCATGCGATCCACCGCCGCGTCCAGGTGCGGTTCGAAGCGCAGGTGCAGCTCTTCAAGGCGCTGCGCGAGCAGCTCAAGTTCGTCGGCAACGTCAGTCAACGGTACGACGTGTGACATTCGGCGCGCCGCGGACCCGAGCTCCGACGCTCGTTCACTCAGAAGTCGGGCAGCGCAGGTCTGCACCAACGCACCGGCTGAACCCGGCAACTCGAAGTTAGGCGCCGCGGCCGACCCAGCCCGTGTGGCATCGATCGGCAGGCGCGTCGCAATCTCGGCGACCCGCCCCATCGCCGACATCAGCACGTTGCTCGAAGTGGCCAATGCAACGCGCAGATCGCGCGGCAGTGGAGCCGGCGCAAACACCTGCGACAGCGTGCGGATCATCAGCATGTAGATCGAATTGCCGAGGTCGAGCACTTGTCCGGCGAGCGGCTCGACCACGCGGACGCGGTCGCGCGTGATGCCGGTGTCGCCGAGCATCGGATTGCTGACCACCGGCCGCGCGGGTTCGAACCCGGGCCGTGCGGCGCGCAGTTCACCCAGTTCGCTTCTGATCAGCTTGAACCGCGCGAAGTGCGAGTCGTCACGGTGCGCCGGCGCCCCTTCTCCCTGCAGCACGATTTCCTCGACGGCGCGGTGCGCCGAGGCAAGGTCGGAAATCTTGAACAGGCCGGGCAGGCCGAACTCCTCGACGCTGACCTGCGCCTGTTCGTGACCGACGAATACGCGCTCTTCTCCGATCTGTTCGCTCAATCGGACCAGGCCCTGGAGGATCCCATGATACAGGTGCCCCTGGCTCGGATAGTCCTGCGGTGATGGGGAAAGCATGTCAGGACGTGCTATGCGCCGGTAGTGCAGGGCGTGGCCGAAGCCGGCGCCGTCGGTTATGTCAAGTCCCTCGGGTCGCTCGATGTACATGAAGTGATCGAGGGCCGCTTCGCCAAAGGGCGTGAGGGACATCAGGACATCGGCCGGAAAGTGTCCGGGCCGCACCGGGAACGCAGGCCGCCATAGGTGCGGCGCGGCCCCGATCGCCAGAAGGAGGTTGTTCACGAGCGACAGGTGCAGCATCTCTTCGAGCGCGACCTGGGCAAGCGAGCGTCTCCAGCGCTCGATCGCCGCCAGTTCGGTCGGCGTCACCCCTTCGTCGAGGCCACGCTTCAGGGTCCACTGCGCGTACAGATACGAACACATGACCGTGTGCTCGAATTCGGCCGCCTCGCAGAGCAGATAGATCAGCTCTTCCCGGTCTTGGATGATCATTTCGTCGGACATCGCCGAAAAGCGCCTTTTGTCGGTTCCGTTGTGCCTGTGTCTGCAACTCGACCGGAAACAACGAGGCGCCAGCGTGCACCGCTCACCGGGCAATTTCAAGTTCTTCGAAGCTGAGGCAGCGGCCTCTGAGCCTGCGCGGCGCACCAGACGAAGCGTCAGTCAGGCAGAACGCAAGGCGCGCGTTCTCGGCAGCAACCGCTGGCTACGTGTCTTCGAGCCTGACGCGTCTGCGCGCGGGCAGCTTGGCAACGCCGGGTTCGATGCGGGCCGGGGGCGGGTCGATCAACTGCCGCGAGATCTCCGCCATGAGTTCGTGATCGACCGAATGGCACAGCAGGCCGACGACGTGCCCGGGCGTCATGCCCCATTGGTTGGCGAGCCGGGTCAGGACCAGATCCGCCGCTTCATCGATTTCGAGAGAGAGCTGCCGCATAGGCGAAAATATCCGCGCGCCTCGGCGGGACCGCAATCCCATGTGAGTCAGCCGTTCAGTTGGGTATCGAGACCGGCGCCTGGCGGGGCCGCGGATTACGATCTGCCTTTGGCGGAAACTGGACAAGGCTTTTCGGCGGGGCGCAACATGTGCGCCTGGCCCCGTCTGGCTTCGAGAACATGGACCAAGCGCAGCAGGCTGACGCACTTCGAGCCGAATACCTGCACCTGCAGAAAACGGTCGAGGATTTCGACGGCAAGGCCCTGACCATCAAGGCCTGGAGCGTTACGTTCAGCCTGGCCGTGCTCGTGGGTGCGTTCACCAGTCACTCGAAGCTCGTGGTGCTGGTGGCCGCGCTCGCCTCTGCGCTGTTCTGGTTCCTCGAAACCCTGTGGAAGTCGTTTCAGCTGGGCTACTACAGCCGGATCGAGACACTCGAAGCTCACTTCCGTGGGGTGTCGGATCAGATCACACCCAACCAGATCTGCGGTTCATGGATGGCGCGCTGGCGCAAGACAACATGGGGTGAAATATGCGCCATGGCTTTGTGGCCGCATATCGCGCTGCCCCATTGCGCTGTGTTTCTTGGTGGTGTCGGCTTGTTCCTGCTCGCGCACTACGGGCACTTGACGCTGTGACGGCTGGCTGCAACCGTCGAAGCAATCTCCCACGAAGCCCCAAACATGCCCATGAGCTCGCGGCCAATGCAGAAGTATCTCGGTAGCTGTCACTGCGGCGCCGTGCGCTTCGAGATCGAGACGGATTTTCCCGAACTCACGATGTGTGACTGCTCGATCTGCCGAAGAAAGAACGCACTGATGGTCAAGGTGCATGAGAGCAGATTCCGTCTCCTCTCCGGCGAGGAGTCCCTGACGGAATACCAGTTCCACACGCGCACCGCCCGGCACTACTTCTGCAAGGTCTGCGGCATCTACCCGTTCCACCGGAAGCGGGTGACGCCGGACAATTTCGGGATCAATGTCTTCTGCCTCCATGACTTCGAGCCCACGGGCATCCCTGTGCGGCAGGCCATCGGAGCGGCCATGCCCTGAATTCGCGAAGTCCAACTGGCTTCGCTGCTGCCCGAGGTCGATGAGTGGTTGCGCACCAGCCGCAAGGGCGCGCATATTCACTGCTTCAGTACAAGGTCAGTACAACGGCGCCCCGGCACGCGGTCGCCCGACTAGCCGGGGGAGTCACAGATGATTACGGGCACCTGTCACTGCGGAACGGTCGAGGTCGAAGTGCCGGGACCGCCCGAGGCGCTGACTCTCTGCAACTGCTCGAGCTGCCGTCGGTATGGGGCGCTCTGGGCCTTCTTTCCGATCGGCGCGGTGCACATCACCGGCCACCCAGAGTACACCGCCGAATACGTCTGGGGCGACAAGACGCTCCGCACGGTGCGTTGCCGACACTGCGGTTGCGTCACCCATTGGGAGCCGCTGCAGCTCAGCGTGGACAGCAAACTCGGCATAAACATGCGCAACTTCCATCCTGACGAGATCGGCACTCCGCGTCTGCGGCGTTTCGACGGGGCGGAGTCCTGGAGTTACCTTGATGCAGAACGCCATCCGCACCATCTGCGCGTTGCGCGACCGGTCAGCAACCTCGAGAGGACTGCCGAGATGTACTGCAGCGGCCTCGGGCTCGACGAACTCGGCCGTTTCCTGGATCACGACGGTTTCGACGGTGTCATGCTGGGCGAACGAGGCGGCGGACACCACCTGGAGTTCACGCGGTGTCGCACGCACCCGGTGTCGCCAGCGCCGACAGCGGAGGATCTGCTGGTCTTCTATCTGCCGGATGCCGACGAATGGAACCAGGCATGCCAGCGGATGCTGGAGTCCGGATTTACCGAGGTGGCGCCGTTCAACCCCTACTGGGCGAGCTGTGGCCGCACTTTTGAGGACCCGGATGGGTATCGTGTTGTGATGCAGCAGGCCGCGTGGAGCAACGGCCCCGCCAGTTAACGCTCCTTCGGCGCACGTAAACTCCGCGCGCTCGCCGCTGCCATGCCCGGGCCGGGTGCACCGATGATCGAATCCGCTGCTGCTTCAGTGACGTACCTGTTCTCGGATATCGAGGGCAGTACGCGGCTGTGGGAGGCCGATCCGGGGCGCGCGGCGCAGACGGTGGCGTGGCACGACGAGATCTCGCGCGCCGCGGTGCAGCGTCATCGTGGCGCTGTGGTGAAGACAACCGGCGATGGCGTGCACGCGGTGTTCGACGATCCTTCCGATGCGATCGCGGCCGTCATCGACCTGCAGCTCGCGCTTGCTGAGCCGAGCACCGCACGCGCGCCGCTCAACGTTCGTTGTGGACTGCATCTCGGCGCCGACCAGCGGCGCGACAATGACTTCTACGGCCCGGCGGTGAATCGGGCGGCGCGAATCATGAGCGCGGCACACGGCGGGCAGGTGTTGCTGTCGCAGGCGGTCGCGGACCGTGTCGCGGGGCGCCTTCCGCAGAGTGTCGTGCTGCGCGATCTCGGCTCGGTGCGCCTGCGCGACCTCGGCTCGCCCGAGCACCTCTTCCAGATCGTTCATCCTGCATTGCGCAAGGACTTTCCGCCGCTGCGTTCGATGACGAGCACGCCCAACAACCTTGCCCAGCAGCTCAATTCCTTTGTCGGGCGCGACCACGAGATGGAGCAGGTCCGGCAACTGCTGGCCAACAGCCGGCTGCTCACTCTGCTCGGCATGGGCGGCCTGGGCAAGTCGCGGCTCTCGGTGCAGGTCGCGGCTGTCGTGCTCGATAACTATCCGGACGGCGTGTGGTTCGTTGAACTCGCGGCGCTCGTCGGACCCGCAGCTGGTGCCGCAGGCGGTGGCCTCCGTGCTCGGGGTGAAGGAAGAGCCGGGCGGTACGGTGACAGATGCACTGGTACGGTTCGTGCGCGACAGACAGTTGCTGATCGTTCTCGACAACTGCGAGCATGTCGTGCAGGCCTGCGCGGTACTGGCAAAGCGCCTGCTGGAGGCCGGGCCGACGGTCCAGGTGCTGGCGTCGAGCCGCGATTCGCTGCGCATCGCCGGCGAGATCGTGTTCCCGGTTGCGCCCCTGCCCGCGCCGCATAAGGACGAGAACACGTCGACCGATGCCTTGATGGCAATCGATTCCGTGAGGCTGTTCATCGATCGGGCGAAAGCGGTTCAGCCGGCTTTTCGACTCAACGAAGACTCGGTGCGCGCTGTTGCCGAGATCTGCCGGCGCCTCGATGGAATTCCGCTTGCTATCGAGTTGGCGGCCGCGCGAGTGCGGACCATGTCGGTTGAACAGATCGCGGCTCGGTTGGATGACCGTTTTCGTCTGCTAAACCGCGGCGACCGCACGGCGTTGCCGCGACAGCAGACGCTGCGCGCATTGATTGACTGGAGCCATGACCTGCTGGACGTGAAGGAACGCGCGATCTTTCGGCGGCTGGCGGTGTTCGCCGGGGGCTGGACGCTGGAAGCCGCGGAGTCCGTCAGGGCCGGCGGTGGCGATCACAGATGAGGACGTGCTCGACCTCCTGAGCGAGTCTCGTCGAGAAGTCGCTGGTGGTCATCGACACGACAGTCCGGGCGTTATCGGATGCTGGACACCGTGCGTCAGTACGCCGCGAAAGCCTCGGCCGACACCGGAGGAGCGGGACGATCGTCGAGAAAGCGCACCTTCGAATTCTTCGTCGAGCTACGTGGAACGCCGGGCGCGCCGGCATCTGCTCGGGCTCGACAGCAGGGCACGTGGATGCGCCGACTGGATGCCGATAGCGAGAATATCTTTGTCGGCTTCGCCACTGGGCGGCAAGACGCGCAGCGGTGCGAATCCGACGTGAGCCTTCTCGACGCGCTCGGTACTACTGCTGAATAGCGGTCGCTGGACGGCGGTGCTCAATCGGCCCAAAGCTGCCTCAGAGGAAGGGGCTCGGCTGATAGCGGGACCAAACGCTGCCGCGCCTGGTCGACGCCGGACAGATCGCAACTGTTTCATGGTCGCTACGACGACAGCAAGGGAGCACTTCGAAAGGAGCTTGCGGATCGCGCGCGACTGCAGGACCGGAGCTCACGTCGTGGCTGCCTCAGTCGCTTGGGGATGTCGAGTGCTCGGCGCGGGAAATCGCCGGCGGCGGCCAGGCACGCGGAAGAGGCGGTCCAGGCGCTGGCGCGCAGGCTGCGGAGCGCGGAGCAGGCGGCCGCGCTTAACGCCAGGGGCCAACTGCTGCGCGTCATGCGAATTTCAAGCCGCCCGGTTGAAGTACCGAAGAGGCTCGCTGCTTCGCGAGTTGAGCGACGACCGGAACATCGGCGTTGCCGAAGCTAACCTAGCGATACGCCATGCTTAACCATGAGTCCAAGGAAGCGCGTCTGCGTTCGCCCGGGAGGCACGCACGATACTGACCGAGTCCAGCGCATCGGTGCCAGGCCGATCCGGGCCAGGCGATCCTAGGAAGATCGCTGCGGGTCTTGCCCTGCAGAAACTGGCGACTGGATGACTGCGACTGAGTCTTGTGAACGCGGCGGAAGCGCAGGCAGCCCGCAGCGGTCTTCGGCGGGACCCCGCAGACGAGGCGTTCGTCGACGCTACAGCGAGCCGCATCCAGCGGGTGCCGGATGCGACGGCCGGGACGGCTCCATCGGCAAGGACCTCGCGTTCGAGGTGGCGATGCACCGAGTCGCCAGCTGGCTGGAGACAGCGCCCCCGGCTAGCGTCGCGGCTTACCCGCGCGGCTGCCGAACCTAGTGCATCACGATCGAGGGTCGGATATGACGAGTTTGCCGTCGATGTTCGACGCGGCATCGTGTACGAAAACAGGCCCGTCGATATTGGATCTGACTGATATGGCCTGGATGACGCACTCGTATTCGTATTCGTTGCGAAACTTGCAGCCAAGATGCTTCGTTCCCGCGCCGCCGATCAGCGCCGAGTTCGCGATTGATCCGGGCTTCCTGGGCCTCGAATCCCGCATGGGATTGCCGTCGGGACGAAGCAACTTGTCCAGCAGTTCGATCGTCGACCTCCCCTTTTCCTTGAGGAATCGGGCTTTCCCATCGCGCGGAAGCTGCCATGTGATGGTCCAATCGACGCCTCTCCGCGGGACGATGATCGGTTCCTGATTCACAACCAGCCGGTTCTCGGCGGTCACCGCAATCAGCGGTCGCGCAGGATCGAACGTACCGCCCACCGATTCGGGAAGGCTGCGACAGCCGGCGATTGCTACGGCGCCCAATATCAAAGCAAGCAGTTTCTTCATTATGTTGGCCTCCGCCTGTTGAGTTCCAAGCCCCCACGGCCTGGTAAACGTCGCTTCCACTGTTGGTTAGCCGGGTCCAGCGCCGGCGATATTGCCGAGCGAGTCTGGTCCCCGCTGTAACTTTCCGCGGGCCCGACGCTCGCGTCAACCGGACTATTCACACTGCTCGACGAAAAGCGTCAGACGACGCTGGCCCTGGTAGTCATCGATCGCCGGTCGGTAGGCGAGCCGTGCTCGGCGCGGCAAGCGGTTCGGTGCGGCGGAAGAAGATGCCGTTGAACCGCCGCCCATCAAGTTCGAGTCCGAGCTTCAGATGCCGTTCCTTGACCAGGCGCTGTTCAACGACGTCGAATTCCTGCGCAAACAGCGGCGCCGGGAAGCCCTGGCCCCAGACGTGCTGTTCGCAGGCTTCGACGAGTCCAAAAGTGAATTCGCTGGGTTCGAGGGCGCCATCGGTGGCAATGGTGCGGTCGAAGATCGAGCGGTCGCATGAGCTTGAAGTCGCGGCCTCGAAGGCGGCAGCGAAGCGGTCGTACTCGTCGGCGGCCAGAGTCAGGCCCGCCGCCATCGCGTGGCCGCCGAAGCGCTTCACCAGTGTCGGGGCGACCTTGGTGACGAGGTCGAGCGTGTCGCGCAGGTGCACGCCCTCGATCGACCGGCCTGAACCGCGCAGTTCCGACTCGCCGGAGCGCGCGAACGCAATCGTCGGGCGGTGATACTTCTCCTTGATGCGCGAGGCGACCAGCCCGACGACGCCCTGGTGCCAGAACTCGTCGAACAGGCAGATCGTGCTGCGCTGCTGGACCACGGCGTCGTCGATCGCAGCGAGGGCATCGAGCTGCATGTCGCTTTCGATCTCGCGCCGTTCGCGATTCAGCTCATCCAGCTGCTGGGCCAGCACGAGCGCACGCTCGAAGCTGTCGGTGGTGAGGCACTCGATTCCCACCGTCATGTCGGTCAGGCGCCCGGCGGCGTTGATCCGCGGGCCGATTGCAAAGCCGAGATCTGCCGCGCGTGCCGTGCGCGCATCGCGGCCAGCGACCTGGAACAGCGCCGCGATGCCCGGATGCAAACGACCGCTGCGGATACGCTGCAGCCCCTGCGCGACGAGCACGCGGTTGTTGTGATCGAGGCGCACGACGTCCGCGACCGTGCCGAGCGCGACGAGATCGAGCAGAGTGTCGAGGCGCGGTTGCGATGCCATGTCGAAGCGGCCGCGCGCGCGCAGCTCGGCGCGCAGCGCCAGCAGTACATAGAACATCACGCCGACGCCGGCCAGGTGCTTGCTCGGAAAACCGCAGCCTGGCTGGTTGGGATTGACGATGCACGCGGCGTCCGGCAGGACGGCCCCGGGCAGGTGGTGATCGGTGACCAGGACTTCGATGCCAAGTTCATTCGCACGCGCCACGCCTTCCACGCTGGCGATGCCGTTGTCGACGGTGATCAGCAGGTCCGGCTGGCGTTGTGCCGCCAGCTCGACGATCTCGGGCGTCAGGCCATAGCCGTACTCGAAGCGGTTCGGCACGAGGTAGTCGACCGACGCCTGGGATCCTGCGGCAAGCATGCGCAGCCCGCGCAGGCCGACGGCGCATGCAGTGGCGCCGTCGCAGTCGTAGTCGGCCACGATCAGCAGGCGAGCCTCGGCATCGATCGCGTCGGCCAGCAGCGAGGCTGCAGCGTCGACGTGCGAAAGCGCGCCCGGCGCGATAAGCCCTTCCAGCGAAAGCCGCAACTGCTCGTCGCTGGTGATCCCGCGCGCGGCCAGCACGCGGGCGAGCGGCGCCGGCATGCCGGCGGCCCCAAGGCGCCGTGCCACAGTCGGGTCGTAGTCGCGCGTGATCAGTCGGGTCATTCGGCCAGGGCTACTTCAAGTGCGGTGCGGCGCCAGAAACAATATCGGTCCGACGGTCTGGCGCAGCGCACACGAATACGCTCGCGTCCTGTCATCACGAGTTCAAGCGTAGCGGACGGCGGCAAGGACGCGAATCTGCGGTCGATCGCCTGCATCGCCACGAGCCACCCCGACCAGTCAGCCTCGCGGGCGAAGGCGAGGGCGTCGTCCCAGACCAGCAGTGCGTCGCCGTTCACGGCGTCGTCCGGCTTGGTGAACGTGGCGCCTGCGGCGGTCGCCAGGCCCTGCAGGTCGAAACGCTGCGTGTGTACCCGCGGCCAGCGCAGCGGCGTCCGCGAACTCCAGGTTCCACCGCCGTGCAGCCACAGCGAATTGATGACGGGCAGGCCCTGGGCATCACGGTCCCGGTTGACGGGGTCCGCGTGCCAGCGCATTTGAATTTCGTTGAGCAGGCGGCTCCAATGCAGCGCATCGCCGTCGTCCGCCCCGGCCACGGGCATAGGCTGGCCGAGCACCGCCGACAGCGGTCGTGGCGCCATCGTCCACGCGCGATCCGCGCTCAGGAACCACTCAGCCCCCTGCCGCTGAAGCGCGCAGCCTGCGGGCCGTAGCGCGTCGTTTGCGGCCGTGATCAGCGCGTCGGCTTCAGCCTCGCTAGGCTTCGCGTTTCCGAGGTCCTGCACGATGAGACTGTCGCGACCGATCGCGATGTGAACCGGATCGGCCTGCCACAGGTGCAGTTGCGCGTCACGCGAGCCGGCCAGTGCTGCCCACGCATACGGTGCTGTGGGCGCCGGCGGTGGCACGCCGTAAACCTCGCGCGCCAGCCAGGTCGCATCGGCCAGTCCCGGAGCCGAAGTGGACTCCGAAGCCGCGCTGGAGCCGCGCAGCAGCCGCGCCAGCGTCGGCGCCTGCAGCGATGCCGTCAGTTCCGCGGCCAGCGGGGCGGGGACCAGTGATCCGGGAACAATGGCTGTCACGTGCATTCGAGCCATTCTAAGAGCCGTACCTCTTCCGGCGGATCGGCACTGAAACGGCGCACCAGGGTGCTTGGATACAATCGATTCGCTTCGGCCTCGTTCCCCTTGAACCTCCCCTACGAACTCCGCATCGGGCTGCGCTATACGCGCGCCGGTCGCCGCGCGCGCCGGCGCAACGGTTTTATCTCGTTCATCTCGGGCATTTCGATGGTGGGCATCGCCCTCGGCGTGATGGCGCTGATCGTCGTGCTGTCGGTGATGAACGGCTTTGTGTCCCAGGTGCGGGATCGCATGCTGTCGGTGGTGTCGCACATCGAAGTGTTCTCGCTGGGCACGCCGATCGACTGGAAAGAGGTGGAGCGGAGCGCGCGAACCAATCCGGAGGTGATCGGTGCGGCGCCGTACATCAATGCCCAGGCGCTGCTGACGCGCGGTGATGCGGTCCGCGGCGTCCTGGTGCGCGGCATCGAGCCGGAGGCCGAACCGGCGGTCTCGGACATCGCATCACAGGTCCGCGGCGAGCCGCTGACAGCACTCAAGGACGGCGAATTCGGCATCGTGCTGGGTGGCGAACTGGCGCGTGCGCTCGGCGTTGCGCTGGGCGAGAAGATCACGCTGATCGCGCCACAGGGTCAGGTGACGCCGGCCGGCGTGGTTCCCCGGCTGAAGCAGTTCACGGTGACCGGCACCTTCGACTCCGGGCACTACGAATATGACAGTGCGCTCGCGCTGGTGCACCTCGGCGATGCGCAGCGGCTGTTCCGCATTGATGGTCCCACCGGCGTGCGGCTGAGGATCAAGGACATGCAGCGGGCCACGGAGGTCGCGTCGCAGCTGGTCAAGACCCTGCCGCCCAAGCTGCTGGTGCGTGACTGGTCGCGCCAGAACCCGAGCTGGTTCGCGGCGGTGCAAGTCGAAAAGCGCATGATGTTCATCATCCTCGCCCTGATCGTCGCGGTCGCCGCGTTCAACCTGGTCTCGACGCTGGTGATGACGGTCACCGAGAAGCAGGCCGACATCGCGATCCTGCGTACGCTCGGCGCAACGCCGCGCAGCGTCATGGCGGTATTCATGGTGCAGGGCGCGCTGATCGGCGTGCTGGGTACGCTGCTCGGGGTGGCCGGCGGACTCTTCGTCGCGACCAACCTAGCGT
This sequence comes from uncultured beta proteobacterium, assembly GCA_963766365.1. Classification (GTDB taxonomy): domain Bacteria; phylum Pseudomonadota; class Gammaproteobacteria; order Burkholderiales; family Burkholderiaceae_F; genus JALORV01. Next base: position 136,037 of record CAVXZK010000001.1, on the reverse strand, counting down.
CGATCTTTCCGACGATCGAGCGCATCGCGGGTTTTCCGTTGATTCCGAAGGACATCTACTTCATCAGTTCGCTGCCGTCGGAGCCGCGGGCGGGCGACATCGTGCCGATCGCGGTGATCTCGATCATCCTGTCGCTGGTCGCCACGCTGTACCCGAGCTGGCGCGCCTCGCGCGTTCGACCCGCGGAAGCGCTGCGCTATGACTGAGGTCGCCGTCCTTTCGGCTCGCGAGCTGCACAAGTCGTATCGCGAAGGCGAGCTGTCCGTCGACGTCCTGCGTGGCGCCGAACTGGACATTGCACCGGCGGAAATCGTCGCAATCGTGGGTGCCTCGGGATCGGGCAAGAGCACGCTGCTGCACGTTCTCGGCGGGCTTGACGCCGCGGATCAGGGAGCGGTCCTGGTTGAAGGACGCAACCTGGCACAGATGGACGACGCATCACGCGGGCGCCTGCGCAACGAGCGACTGGGCTTCGTGTACCAGTTTCACCACCTGCTGCCGGAGTTCACCGCGCTGGACAATGTTGCGATGCCGCTGGCTATCCGGCGCATGGGCCTGGTGCAGGCGCGTGAGCATGCGCGACAGGCGCTTGCGTCGGTGGGACTGGCGGGCCGGGTGCAGCATCATCCGACGGAGCTGTCGGGAGGCGAGCGCCAGCGCACCGCCATCGCCCGCGCGATCGTCACGCGGCCTGCCTGCGTGCTGGCCGACGAGCCGACCGGCAATCTCGATCGAGACACGGCGCGTACGGTGTTCGCCGTGTTCGTCGACCTCGCGCAGCGGAACCGCACCTCGGTGGTCATCGTCACGCACGATCCGGAGCTTGCGGGGCGCTGCCACCGTGTACTGCGGCTTGAGCACGGCCAGCTGCAACCCGCCTGAACTACTGCGAGCCCAGCGCACGGCGGCGCCGCGCCTGCCACGCGCGGCGCAGATGCATGCTCCACAGCGCACGGACGACGACGTAACCCAGCGCGGACAGCAGGCAGGCCAGCAGGAAGACGCCGAGAGCCAGCGGTGGTCCGAGCCCGATCATCCACTGACCGATGGCCTCGGCCGACGCGACCGGCTGCGACCAGTCCCAGTCGGGTGGCATCGTGACCGGACGTGACTTCGACGAGCCCATGACGAACGAACCGATCTGGTAGGCGACCAGGTACAGCGGCACGATGGTCAGCGGGTTCGTGTAGAAGGTTGCAACCAGTGCGACCGGCAGGTTCACGCGAAACAGCACGCATGCGATGCCGGCGCCCAGCATCTGCAGCGGACCCGGAATGAGGCCGCAGAAGAGCCCGACGGCCACGCCGCCGGCCGCCGAGCGGCGATTCAGGTGCCACAGCGAAGGATGGAAGAGGCTGTCGCCGAACATCGACAGGACACGCATTTCGCGCACCTTGTCGACACTCGGCATCACCTTGCGGAAGAACTTGCGCGGCATGATCGAAACGGTCGGTGCCGGAGTCTAGTCGTCGCCACCCGCCGTCGCCGTTCGGCCGGCTCCCGTGCTTACACTAGGGCCTGTTCACGCTAAAGCCGGGAGTGCGAAAGTGAATGGCGGAATGCAGTGCGAGGCGCCGCAAGCGCCGTTGGCTGATGCCAATCAGCGCAGCGGCAACGACGCAATGCGCCCGCCATTCACTTTCCCTCTGGGTTGGGCCGAAATGCGGCGTCTGCTTTGTCGGGCGGCTTGCGAAGGGGAACAGCCATTCGCAGCGCCGCCCTTCGCGCATCCATCCGCATTGCGGCCCAACGCATCTCCCGGCTTTAGCGTGAACAGGCCCTAGGTCCGATGTGGATCGACACGCACTGCCACCTGGACGCAGAAGAGTTCGACGCCGATCGTGACGCGGTCGTGGCGCGGGCACGCGCTGCCGGGGTGACGATGCTCGTGATGCCGACCGGCCACGTCGACGATCGCGCCAAGGCAAGTGGGATCGCGCACCAATATGGCTTCGCGTATGCGCTCGGCCTGCACCCCCTGTGGATCGGCGATGCCTTCGAGGAGGACATCGGGCGCCTGCGCGATGCAGTTCGCGAGTCGCTCGACGATCCCCGCTTCGTCGCGGTCGGCGAGATCGGCATCGACCTTTTCGAGCCACGCGATGTCCCGCGCCAGGAGCGGTTCTTCCGCGAGCAGCTGCGGATCGCGCGTGACTTCGGCTTGCCGGTCATCGTGCATGTCCGGCGCTCCGCGGACTTGCTGCTCAAGCACCTGCGTCGCATCGAAGTACCTGGTGGAATCATCCACGCGTTCAATGGCAGCACGCAGCAGGCCGACCAGTTCCTTGCGCGTGGATTCAAGCTCGGATTCGGGGGTTCGCTGACGTACAGTGGTTCGCAGCGGATACGCCGGCACGCCGAGGCCCTGCCCCAGCAGACGCTGGTGCTCGAGACCGACGCGCCGTACATCGCTCCCGAGTGGCGGCGCACGCCGGCCGGCGTGGAGCGCACTGAACCGGCAGACCTCGCACGTATCGCCGCGGCGCTTTGCGTGCTGCGGGACGTCGAGCCGCAGACCCTGGCACGTGCGAACCGCAACAACGCGATCGAAGCGCTGCCGCGCCTGGCTCCATTGGTAACCAGCGACGGCTGAACGATGCCCGTCGCACCGCTTGCCGCGTTCGTGGTTGGCGTCTGCGTATTGCAGTGGCAGGCGGCACTGCCGGCGTGGCCGGTGTTCCTTGCCGGTTCCGCCGTGGGCGTTGTACTCATGGTCGCCAGTGTCCGCGCCGAGGGTTCAACCCGTGGCGCGACGGCGCTGGCCTGCATCGCAGCCCTGCTCCTCGGATTCAACTATGCGGGTGGACGCGCCCAGTGGCGGATGGCGGACGCCCTGCCGTTTGCCGACGAAGGCCGCGACGTCGCGGTCACGGGGGTCATCGCCAGCTTGCCGGTGCGGCTCGAGCGCGGAGTCCGGTTTGAGTTCGACGTGGAACGGCACGAGTCTGGTGTTGCCGTGCCGGATCGCATCCTGCTCGGCTGGTATGCCGTCGGCCAACCGGTGCAGCCAGGCGAGCGGTGGACGTTCGTGGTTCGCCTGCGTCGTCCGCACGGCGCAATGAACCCCGGCGGTTTCGACTTCGAAGCCTGAATGCTGGAGCGCAATCTGCGCGCCAGTGGCTATGTGCGCAAGCAACCCGGAAGCGAGCCGCAGCGGCTGCAGCCGATGGTCTGGACGCCGAAGACGATCGTCGAACGCGTGCGCGCCTGGCTGCGCGACCGTCTGTTGACACATGTCCGGGACGATCGGTACGGCGGTGTGCTGGTCGCACTGGTCCTCGGCGACCAGCGTGCGATCACCGATGCCGACTGGACGCTCTTCAACCGGACCGGCATCGCGCATCTCGTCAGCATTTCCGGCCTGCATATCACGATGATCGCTGCACTGGTCGGCGCTGCTGTCGGCGCCGTGTGGCGCCGCACTCCGCGGCTGTTGCGTCACGCTCCAGCACAGACTGCCGCAATCGTCGCCGCGGCGATTTCTGCCGGGCTGTACGCGTTGCTGGCCGGCTGGGGGATTCCGGCTCAGCGCACGGTGCTGATGCTGGCCGCGGTCGCGGCCGCCTGGCTTTGGCGTAGCCGTGTAACGCCCGTCGGCGCGTTGGCACTGGCGGCGTGCGCAGTCTGCGTCGCTGATCCGTGGGCGGTAACCGCGGCCGGGTTCTGGTTGTCCTTTGGCGCGGTCGCGGCCATCGTCTGGGTCGTCCAGGGACGCCCACCGCAGACAACGCACGCTGTCAGCATGGGTGCACTGAGGACGGCGGGGCGCGTGCAGGTCGCGGTTTCGCTGGCGCTGGTTCCCGCCACCGTCCCGTTGTTCCAGCAAGTCTCGTTGATCGCGCCACTGGCGAATGCGGTGGCGATTCCCATCGTCAGCTGGGTCGTGACGCCACTCGCGCTGCTCGGCGCCAGTGTCGCCGCGCTGCCGGGCCCGCTGTCTGCGCTGGCGGCACCGATTCTCGGTTTGGGGAATTCAGTATTCGCCGTGGTGGCCGCCCTACTTTCGGCGATGTCCACGCCGGAGTGGGCGGCGGTGGCTGTGCCGGCACCGCCGTTACCACTGGTGGCGCTGGCCGTTGCGGGAGTGGCGTGGCTGCTCGCCCCGCCCGGCTGGCCCGCGCGCAGCCTGGGCATCGTGGCAGTGCTGCCGCTTTTCGTCTGGCCGGCCGAACGACCAGGGGCCGGCGCGCTTTGGGTGACTGCGCTGGACGTCGGACAGGGTTCAGCGGTCGTGCTCGAAACGCGGGACCAGGCGTGGCTCTACGACGCCGGCCCACGCTACTCGCCGGATTCCGACGCGGGCGAGCGCGTCGTTCTACCCTTCCTGCGCAGCCGCGGCATCGAAGTGCTCGACGGCGTCGTGGTGTCACACCTAGACCAGGACCACTCCGGTGGTGCCGCTTCGGTTGTCCGCGGCATCCCGGTCCGCCGCCTCCTCACCTCGGTTCCGGCAGGCCATCCGGCGCTCGGCGGGACGGACGCCCAGCCCTGCATTGCAGGGCAGCACTTCGGAGAGGGCGAACTGCGACTGCGCGTCCTGCATCCAACGGCGGAAGACTATGCACGTCGCCTGTCGACCAACGCGATGAGTTGCGTCGTGGAGGCTCGTGTCGGTGCGGTCAGCGTGCTTCTCACCGGGGATGTTCCAGCGCGCGAGGAAGGGGTCCTGATCAAGCGCGAGCCGGACCGGAGAGCGACCTGGATGATGGTTCCTCATCACGGCAGCAGTTCGTCGTCCAGCGCCGGCTTCCTCGATACGGTGAAGCCCGCCGTCGCAACCGCCCAGACTGGCTATCGCAATCGCTTCGGGCACCCCGATCCCGCAGTGGTCGCGCGCTACGCCGCGCGCGGTGTCGACCTCGTGCGGACCGATCATGCGGGTGCCGCGCAGTGGCGGCTTGGCGCGGGCGGCGGCGAGCAGCCACACGCTTGGCGCGCCATCGCGGTGCGCTACGGGCACAACCGCCCCGGCGCGGGGCATTCCGCACTGCTCCCGGAAAGCGATGAGGAAGTCGCGGGAGAAGGGGAGTCTCGCGAGCCGCTTTTCGGGATGCCGTAGACCGAAGGACTGGTGTACATCTTGCTAGACTGGCTCGGCACTGCGTCGGGGGGCGCCGGTCCAAAACCAGAAATATCAGGCCGCGGGATGAGCATGCCGTTTGACGAGATGTACAGCGCCGGCGGGGCGGTGCGCGAGCACTACAGCGAGTTCGAACGCTGGCTCTCCGAGCAGAGCGCCGAAACGATGCGCGACAAGCGTGCCGAAGCCGATCTCGTCTTCCGCCGCGTGGGTATCACGTTTGCCGTCTACGGGGACAAGGACGAGGAGGGTGACGGCACCGAGCGGCTGATCCCTTTCGACGTCGTCCCGCGTGTGATCCCGGCGGCCGAGTGGCGCCAGCTCGAGGCCGGACTGCGGCAGCGCGTGCGCGCTCTCAATCGCTACATCTACGATGTCTACCACGGTCAGGAAATCGTGCGCGCCGGGCGGATCCCGGCCGACGAGATCTTCCGTAACTCGCAGTACCGGCCCGAGATGCATGGTGTCAGCGTCGCCAGCGACATCTATACGCACATCGCGGGCATCGACGTCGTGCGCGCTGGGGCTGGCGAGTTCTACGTGCTTGAAGACAACCTGCGGGTGCCGAGCGGCGTCTCGTACATGCTCGAGAACCGCAAGATGATGATGCGGCTGTTCCCGGACCTGTTCGTGCGCAACCGCATCGCGCCGGTGGCGCACTATCCGGACCTGCTGCTGGAAAATCTGCGCTCGGTCGCGCCGCAGGGCGTCGATGATCCAATCGTCGTGATACTGACGCCGGGCATGCACAACTCTGCGTACTTCGAGCACGCGTTTCTTGCGCAGCAGATGGGCATCGAGCTGGTCGAGGGCCAGGACCTGTTCGTGCAGGACAACAACGTCTACATGAGAACGACGCGCGGGCCGCAGCGGGTGGATGTCATCTATCGACGCATCGATGATGATTTCATCGATCCGCTGGCGTTCCGTCCGGACTCGCAGCTCGGCGTGCCAGGGTTGCTGTCCGTGTATCGCGCCGGGCGCGTGACGCTGGCCAACGCCATCGGCACCGGCATCGCCGACGACAAGTCGATCTATCCGTACGTTCCCGACATGATCGACTTCTACCTCGGTGAGAAGCCGATTCTGAACAACGTCCCAACGTATTGCTGTCGCCGCGCCGAGGATCTGGAGTACACCCTCGCGCATCTTCCGGAGCTGGTCGTCAAGGAAGTCCATGGTGCCGGCGGTTACGGCATGCTGGTCGGGCCGGCCGCCACCCGTGCGGAGATCGACCGGTTCGCGAGCCTGGTGCGGGCCAACCCCGGCAACTATGTCGCGCAGCCGACGCTTGCGCTGTCGACGTGTCCCACCTACGTCGACAGCGGCATTGCGCCGCGGCACATCGACCTGCGTCCGTTCGTGCTGTCGGGCACGAACGTCGTGATGGTGCCCGGTGGCCTGTGCCGAGTCGCGCTGCGCGAGGGCTCGCTCGTCGTCAATTCGTCGCAGGGAGGGGGCACCAAGGACACCTGGGTGCTCGAACGATGAAGCGCAATTCGGGACAGCCACTGGGCAATGAGACCTTCGGCGGGGAGCCCAACGCCCGTCGTGCGACCGATCAGATCGACCCGCACGCGCTGATTGACCGCGCCGAGGGGCTGCTGAACACCGACCCGCACGATGCCGTCGTCTTCGCGCTGCGCGCTCAGAGCGTCGCGCGGGCGCGAGGTGCTGAAGCCTTGATGGCGCGGGCGCACTACGTGGTCGGCGCCGCGCTGGCGCAGACCGGCGACTGGTCCGGAGCCATCCGGCAGTTGTCGCACGCCGAGCACATCTATCGCGCGCAGAACGACGTCGCTGCCCAGTGCCAGGTGATCATGCAGCTCGCTGCAGCCTGCTGTGAGCTCGGCGAATATCCTGAGGCACTGGACGGCTTCGCCCAGGCTGAACGGCTGGCGCGTCAGCATCGTGACCACGCGGCAGTGCGCCGGGCGCTGGTTCAGACGTCGAGCGTGCACACGGTGCTCGGCGATTTCAGTGCGGCTCGCGAGTGCCTGCGGTCGGCGCTGGAACTGCCGTCCGGCACCGCGGCCGACGAAGGCATGGTGGTGCTGCAGTTCGGGCTCGTCGACGTGAACGAAGGCCTGAGGGCGGCGCTTGCCGGCGATGCGGCAACCGTGGCGCGGCGCATGGCCGATGGCGAGGAACACTTCGATGTCGCTCTCGAGCTGCTGTCCGGGACGACCGACCGCTCGACGACGATCGCCGCGCGCACGCAGCGCGGCGCCGCCCGCTGCTGGCTGGGCAATTTCGCCGGCGGACTGGCCGATCTCGAAGAGGCGGTGGCAGAGGCGGCGCGCGCTGGCTTCCGCCTGCGCGAAGTCCAGGCGAAGCTCGAGCAGGGCTACCACCTGGTCGCGGCCGGACGAGAGCCCGAAGGGCTGGCCGTGCTGCGGCCGGCGTTCCTGCAGGCCGAGGAACTGGGCGACCTGCGACGACCGGCCGACATGCACGAACGGCTCTCAGCTCTGTACGAGGCGCGCGGCGATTACCAGCGGGCGCTGTTCCATCACAAGCGCTTTGTCGAAGTGAAGACGCGGCTCGACGGCAAGCTGTCGACTCAGCGTGCACGGCTGCACGAAGCGCGAACGGAACTGGTCAAGTTGCGGACCCAGACGGCTGCTCTGCATGCCCGTGCCGAACATCTCGAGAAGTCGCGCTCGCGGCTCGAGCGGCTGGCGCTCGAGGACGAACTCACCGGGCTCGCCAACCGGCGTGCGTTCACGAAGGAACTGGAAAACTGGTGCGGCCGCGCGCGCGCGGGGCAGCTGCACTTCGGACTCGTCGTCGCCGACATCGACGGGTTCAAGCAGATCAACGACACCTATTCGCATGTGACCGGTGACGTCGTGTTGCGCCAGCTCGGCAGCTTGATCCGCGGCAACCTGCGCGACATGGACTTCGCGGCGCGGCTCGGCGGTGACGAGTTCGCTCTGCTGCTCGCCGACAGCGAAGGCGGTGCGGCGCGAACGGTGGTCGAGCGCATCCTGCAGGCGGTGCGAGGCATGCCGTGGGGCCAGATCGGCGAGGGAATGGCAGTGACGCTGAGCGTTGGGCTGTGCGAATCGGCCGATTTCGGCGATTCCAGCGAACTCGTGCGGCGCGCCGACGAAGCGCTGTATGGCGCCAAGGATGCCGGCCGCGACCGGCTGCACGTCTGGAGTGCCGACCGTGCTTAGCCGCACGGCCGACCATCTGTACTGGATGGCGCGCTACATCGAGCGCGCGGAGAACACGGCGCGCATGCTGGACGTCAATTTGTCGACCAGCCTTCTGCCGCAGTCGGTGCAGGCGGCTGAAAGCGGCTGGCGCGCGATGCTCAGCATCTCCGAGCTGCTCCCCGAGTTCGACGCGAAGTATTCGATGCTGTCGCGCCGTGAAGTGATCGACTTCATGGTCCGTGATCCGGGCAACACCTCTTCGATCTACTGCTGCCTGCAGGCGGCGCGGGAGAATGCGCGGGCAGTGCGCGGTTCTCTGACGACCGAGGTGTGGGAGACCCACAACGACACCTGGCTCGGCCTGCAGAGGCTGTTGCGCGACCGGCTGCTCGAGCGCGACCCGCAAGAGTTCTTCGAGTGGGTCAAGTTCAGATCGCATTTGTCGCGCGGTGTCACGATCGGCACGATGCTCAAGGACGAGGCTTTCTATTTCATCCGCCTCGGCACGTTCCTGGAACGCGCCGACAACACGGCCCGACTGCTCGATGTCAAGTACCACAGCGTGGCGCAGCCTGGGCTGTTCGCCAACGCTGCCAGCGAGGATGCGCACGACCAGCATCTCGACTTCTATCACTGGGCCGCCATACTGCGCTCGGTCTCGGCATTCGAGATCTATCGCAAGGTGTACCGGGACGTGATCACTCCATCTCGCGTGGCGGCGCTGCTGATCCTGCGGGGTGACATGCCGCGCTCACTGCTCGGATGCCTGAACGAGGTCAGCCTCAACCTCGAGATGGTGCGCAACAGCCGGTCCAACGAGACCGAGCGGCGCGCCGGCCTGCTGCGAGCCGAACTGCGCTACGGCCGCATCGAGGACATTCTCTCGCAGGGCCTGCACGCCTACCTCACCCGTTTCCTGGAGCGCATAAATGACCTTGGCGGCCGCATAAGCCAGGATTTCCTTGTGCCGCTGCAGGCGGCGTAGCGAGGCGCATGCGGCTGTCGATCCTGCATCGCACGGTGTATCGCTACACGGCACCGGTGGTCTATTCGATCCAGCAGCTGCGCCTGACCCCGCGTGCGGAGCCGCACCAGCGCACGTTGCGCTGGCGCCTGCACGCCCCGGCACCACTGACCGAAACAACCGACACGTTCGGCAACCTGACGCACACGATGACAATGACCGAGGCGCACGGCGACGTGCACATCGAGGCGCGCGGAGAAGTCGAAGTGGACCCGCTGGTGCGGGGACGGCTCGACGAGGTCGAGGGCGGGGTTCCGCCGCAGTGCTACCTGGCGCAGACTTCGCTGACGGAACCGGACGGCCGGGTTCGGGACTTCGCGAGCGCGAAGTTGCGTCGGCTCGATGCCGATGGACTGCTGGAATTCGCGCACCAGATCTGTCAATCCGTGGCGTACCAGCCGGGAACCACCGAGGTGACGAGCACTGCCAGCGAAGCGCTGGCACAGGGGAGGGGTGTCTGCCAGGACCATGCGCATCTCTTCGTCGCCTGCTGTCGTGTGCGCGGGCTGCCGGCGCGCTACGTGTCGGGCTATGTGCACCCGGGAGACGCACCGCATGCAGCGAGCCATGCGTGGGCGGACGTGTACCTGGCCGACCAGGGCTGGGTCAGCATCGATGTGACCCATCGCTCCTTCGCCTCGGAGCACCTGTGTCGGCTGGCTGTTGGCCGCGACTATGCGTCCGCGGGACCGGTGCGCGGCGTGCGTGTGGGTGGGGGAGAGGAGACGATGGACGTGCGCGTTAACATTCGACCGTTTCCTTTCGGCACCGCTGAACACCAGGACGAACAGGCGCAACGATGACTTACTGCGTGGCGATGCGGCTCGATGCCGGGCTCGTATTCCTGGGCGACTCCCGCACCAACGCGGGTGTCGACCAGATCTCGACGTTTCGCAAGATGACGGTGTTCGAGCATCCGGGCGAGCGCGTGCTGGTGCTGATGTCTGCCGGAAACCTGGCCGTCACGCAGGCGGTGCGCCAGATCCTGTGCGAGCGTATCGGTCCGACGGAAACCAGCGTCTGGAACGTGAAGACGATGTTCCATGCGGTGCGCATCCTCGGCGAGGCGATCCGCGAAGTGCACGAGCGCGATGCGGAGTCGCTGAAGGAGTTCGGCATCGAGTTCAATGCCAATTTCATCCTCGGCGGCCAGATCCGCGGCGAAGGTCTTCGACTGTTCCAGGTCTACTCGGCCGGCAACTTCATCGAAGCGACGCACGAGAACCCGTACTTCCAGATCGGCGAGTCGAAGTACGGCAAGCCGATCATCGACCGGGTGGTCCAGCCAAAGACACCGCTCGACGAGGCGGCCAAGGCCGCCCTGATCTCGATGGACTCGACACTGCGCTCGAACATTTCGGTCGGCCTGCCGCTCGACCTGCTGGTCTACGAAGCCGATTCGCTGCGCGTGACGAAGTTCGTGCAGATCGACAGCTCCAACCAGTACATGGGCATGATCCGGAATACCTGGGGCGCGCGGCTCAAGCAGGTCTTTACTGAGATTCCGGACCCGACGTGGCGCGACTCCACCGCTGCGCCCGGCGCGCCGCGGCTTGAGACCGACGTCTCGCAGCCGGTTCGCGCCCCGTTGCCACCGTATCTGACAGCTGACGTCGGCTCGGGGCAGGTCCAGCTGGTCGCCGGCTCCCCGAACCGCCGTCCGCTCGAATAGCGCGCCGCGGCGCGGCTATTGCGCGTACCAGCCGCCGTCGACGTTCCAGGCGACGCCGCGCACCTGGTCCGCCGCCGGCGAACACAAGAACACCGCCAGGCCGGCGAGCTGCTCCGTCGTCACGAACTGCATCGACGGCTGCTTCTCACCCAGTAGCGACTTCTTCGCCTCTTCCTGACTCAAATGGTCGCGGGCGGCGCGCGCGTCGACCTGCTTCTGTACCAGCGGAGTCAGTACCCAGCCTGGACAGATCGCGTTGCAGGTGACGCCGGTGGTCGCCGTCTCCAGTGCCACTACCTTGGTCAAGCCGACGATGCCGTGCTTGGCCGCGACGTAGGCCGATTTGTCGACCGAGGCGACCAGGCCATGCAGCGACGCGATGTTGATGATGCGACCCCAGTTGGCCTGCTTCATCTTCGGCAGAGCCAGCCGGATCGTGTGGAACGCCGAGGTGAGGTTGATGGCGATGATCGCGTCCCAGCGCTCGACCGGAAACGACTCCACCGGCGAGACATGCTGGATCCCAGCGTTATTCACGAGGATGTCGACACGGCCAAAGGTAGCCTCGGCGGTGCGGAGCATCTGCTCGATCTCGGCCGGCTTGCTCATGTCGGCGCCGTGGTAGAGCGTCTTTACGCCTCGCTTCTGCAACTGCGCTTCAACCGCTCGGATCGCGTCCGGCTCGCCGAAGCCATTGACGATGATGTTGGCCCCCTGGGTCGCCAGCGCGTCTGCCATGGCCAGCCCGATACCACTGGTGGATCCGGTCACCAGAGCCGTCTTTCCCTTCAGCATGCAGACCTCCCTTTGCGGCGAACGAGTATGCCACCAGAGGCTGACTACAATGCTGCGCCTTCAGCAATGTGACGCAGCAAGCTCATGCAACCACGCGAACGCCACGTCCAGTGTCTTAGCCCATTGGGCTTTCACCGCATGGCCTATGTAGAGTGGGGCGATGCGGATAATCCCCGGGTGCTGCTGTGCGTGCATGGGTTGACGCGCATGGGCCGCGATTTCGACCGGCTGGCGCGGGCGATGGCGGATCTCTATCGCGTCGTCTGCCCCGATGTCGTCGGCCGGGGCTTCAGCGACTGGCTGCGCGACCCGGCGTTTTACGGCATCCCGCAGTACGCGTCGGACATGGCGGCGCTGATCGCGCGGCTCGATGTGGAGCAGGTGGACTGGGTCGGCACCTCGATGGGTGGCCTGATAGGCATCGCACTCGCCGGCCAGGCCGGCTCGCCGATCCGGCAGCTCGTGATCAACGACGTCGGTCCGCGGCTCGGGCCGGTCGCGATTGCGCGCATCGGCAGCTATGTCGGGCAGCCGGTTTCCTTTGCGAGTCTCGAGGAGGCCGTCGACTACCAGTCGGTGACCGCGGCGCCCTTTGGCCTGAAGACCCGCGAGGACTGGCGGGAACTGATCGCGCCAACGCTGCGCCAGATCGACGGACGCTACCTGTTCCGCTATGACCCGGCGATCGCCGTGCCGTTCAAGAGCACGACGCCGCAAGCGGCTGCGGCGGGTGAAGCGGCAACCTGGGCGCTGTACGACCGGATCGCGGCGCGCACGCTGCTGGTGCGCGGCGCTCAGTCGGACCTGCTGACCTCCGAGACCGCTGCCGAGATGGCCACCCGCGGGCCGCGTCCTCAGGTGGTCGAGGTCCCGGAGGTGGGCCACGCTCCCACCTTCATGCCGGCAAACGAGATTCGGCTGGTGCGCGACTTCCTGCTTGAGGGCCCGGGTTAGAAGATGCCGCTGGCCAGGCCGGCCGCCAGCGCGGCGCCCAGTTCCCGTGCAAGCTCGAGGTCGGATGGCGGGACAGTCTTCGGCGCGAGGATCGCCTCGGGCGTCTGTGCGCCGTTACGTACGACGAGCGGTGGAGCAACCTCGCGCAGGCGCAGTCCGGTGGCGATCCGCTGCACCTGGCGCGCCGCGCCCGTACCGTCCGTGCCGGCCGCGATGAGGGTCGCGTACGGGCGGCCGTTGACGCGATCGAGGACCGGGTAATACACGCGATCGAAGAAGTCCTTCATCAGTCCGGCCATCGTTGCGAGGTTCTCGGGCATGGCAAAGAGATACCCTTGGGCTGCCAGCACATCGTCGACGCCGGCGCTGGCGGCGCGCACGAGCTTCGTTTCGACATCGGGCTCATCGCGCGCACCGGCGGCTGCCGCGCTGGCAAGCTGCTCGGCCGCGCCGGTCATCGAGTGATAGACGATCAGTAGACGTTTCACGGCGGCGCCAGCGGGTCCTGACGGAAGAATGCGGCGAGCAGCGCGTACCACGCCGGGAAGGCAGCGCGAAGGCGTGCCGGCTTGACGAAGAATGCCTCCGACGACACCGCGAAGAACTCGCCGGCGTCCTGCGCGGCGTAAGCATCCAGAGGCAGGTGGGCGTAGTACGGGTCAGCTTCGTGAGACTCCGGATCGATGGTCGACGGCAGTTCGCTTTCCACCAGTTCGATCTCGGCGATGAAAGCCTCGTAGGCGTCAGCCAGCGTCGTCTGCCAGTCTCGGAGGTCGAGCCTCCGGTGCAGTGCTGGAGCAAATGGCGGAACGCCATCCGCATCGCCGTTCAGCAGGTCGATCTTGTGAGCGAACTCGTGGATGACGACGGAATACGCCGTACCGTCGTCCGTGCTCGACTTCTGCGCATCCTCCCAGGAGATCAGCACCGGCCCACCATCCCAGGCCTCGCCGGAAATCGGCTCCGTGTATTCGTGGACCACACCGGCGTCGTCCGTCACGCTGCGGGGAACGAGGAACTCGTCCGGGTACACGACAATGCTGTTCCAGCCGCTGTACCAGCCTAGATCCAGATTGAGGATCGGCAGACAGGCCTGGGCGGCGATGTGAACCTGCATCTCGGCGGTGAGCTCGAGATTGGCGGCGGCGCCCATCTGCTTATCGGCAAGGAACCGCTCGGCCAGCGTGCGCAGACGGACGCGTTCGTCTGCGGAGAGGCGGGCAAGAAAGGGAACCGAAGCGAGCGTCGACTCCCAGAGCGTGTCCGGAATCGCGACCGGGCCGCCCGCCAGGCGCTCAAGCAGTCCTTTCAGCATCGGAAGATTGTGCCGCAACGGTGGACGGTCGCGCGCGGGATAATCCACACATGACTCACGGAGCGATCGACAGCGAGACCGTCGTGTCTGGCGCGGAAGCCGCGCTGGACGCGGCGGCCACGCGCGCGCAGGTGCAGCCGCTCTATTCCGGCAAGGAACTGCGTACTGGCGAGTCGTTTGCTGCGCATGCCGACGGCATTGCAGCGATCGTATCGACGTTGCGTCCGGACCCCGATCTGCTGGTCGCCGCGCAGCTCTTTGGCGTCTACGACGTGCTGCGGGAGCCGGATGAGTGGCTGCGCGCCCGCTTCGGGCCCGGCATCGCCCAGCTGGTCGCCGACCTGCGGCAATTGATGCGGCTCTCGGAGCTGACCCGGGCGCGCGAGGCCGCGCGTGGCCGCGAGAACCCGGCCGACCAGGCCGAGGCGCTGCGCCGGATGTTGCTGGCGATGGCGAACGACCTGCGCGTCGTGCTGCTGCGGCTGGCGTCGCGACTGCAGACCTTGCGCTACTACGCTCTCAGCAAGCGCCCCGGCGCCGAGCCGATTGCCCGCGAGACGCTGGACTTGTATGCGCCACTGGCGAACCGGCTCGGCATCTGGCAGCTGAAGTGGGAACTCGAGGACCTGTCGTTCCGCTTTCTCGAGCCGGAGACCTACAAGTCGGTGGCGCGCCTGCTCGATGAAAAGCGCTCGGAACGCGAGTCATTCATCGACGAGGCGCTGGTCCGTTTGCGCACGCTCGTAGCGGAGTCTGGGCTGCGCGCCGAGATCAGCGGCCGACCCAAGCATATCTACAGCATCTGGAACAAGATGCGCACCAAGGGCTACGCCTTCGAGCAGGTCTACGACGTGCGCGGGCTGCGCGTCATCGTCGACGAGGTGCCGCAGTGCTATCAGGTACTGGCCCTGGTGCACGCGGCCTGGACGCCGGTGGAATCCGAATACGATGACTACATCGCGCGGCCGAAGCCCAACGGTTACCAGTCTCTGCATACGGTCGTCGGTGACGACGCGGGACGTACGCTCGAAGTTCAGATCCGCACGCGGCGTATGCACGAGCATGCAGAACTCGGCGTCGCGGCGCACTGGCGCTACAAGGAAGGCGGAAAGGGTCGCGACGACGATGAACAGCGCGTGGCGTGGTTGCGCCAGTTGCTGGCATGGCGCGCCGAGGTCGATGCCCCGCCGGCGAGCGGACTGCTCCAGGAGGAGCGCATCTATGTGCTGACGCCGCAGGCGCGCGTCGTGGAGTTGCCCGCCGGCGGCACACCGATCGACTTTGCGTACCACATTCACTCCGAACTGGGACACCGCTGCCGCGGCGCACGGGTCGATGGCGCGATGGTGCCGCTCAATACGTCACTGGCCACCGGGCAGACCGTCGAGATCGTGTCGGCGAAGACCGGCGGCCCGAGCCGCGACTGGCTGAATCCCGAACTCGGCTATCTGCAGAGCGCGCGCTCGCGTGCCAAGGTGCGGCAGTGGTTCAACGCGCTCGAGTTCGAGCAATCGGTCGCTGCGGGCCGCGAGATCGTGGAAAAGGAACTGCAGCGCCTCGGCAAGACGGCGACCAAGCTGGAAGACCTCGCCCATCGGCTCGGGTTCGGCAAGGTCGACGAACTGTGCGCCGCGGCGACGAAGGAAGAGTTCAGCATCCGGTCGATCGAGCAGGCGCTCGCGCCGGTACCGCAACCGGAAGAGTTCCCCCTGCACCTTCTCACCGGCAAACCGCGCGAGGCGCCGGCGGGCCGCGGCAAGGTGCTGGTCGTCGGAGTCGACTCGCTGCTGACACAACTGGCACGCTGCTGCCGGCCGGCGCCACCCGACGAGATCGGAGGTTATGTGACGCGCGGGCGAGGCGTCTCGATCCATCGCGCCAACTGCTCGAACCTGCAGGCGCTGATCCAGCGACAACCCGAGCGCGTGGTCGACGTCGCCTGGGGCCGCGCAGCGGATGCGGTCTATCCAGTCGAGATCCTGACGATCGCGCAGGACCGGCAGGGCCTGCTGCGCGACATCTCCGAAGTGTTCGCGCGTGAGAAGCTCAATGTCATCGGCGTGAGCACGCAGAGCCAGCGAGGCGAAGCCCGCATGGGTTTCACGGCGGAAGTCAGGGATGCGGGTGACATCTCTCGCGTCTGCACGTTGCTGCGCGAGGTGTCCGGGGTGTTTGCGGTGCGCCGCCGCTGAGGAGCGGCGCCGCCGTCAGTCGAGCGGCAAGTCCTTCTCGGCAGCGTCGCCCTGTGCCGCCAGCAGTTCGAAGTGGCGCGCGTACCGCGGATGCAGGTTGCTGAGAGACAACCACACCAGGAAATCCGCAGTGTTGAAATCCGGATCCCATGCCGGCTCGCCACAGATGCGCGCCCCGATTCTGAGATACCCCTTCAGCAGCGGCGGCATCTCACCCGACACCGCCGGCTCGATTCGCTCGAACGGGAACGACAAGTGCGGGAACACTCGGTACTCCGGATCGGTCAGGTATTTCTGCAGGTCGAGCCGCACGCGCGCGGCGGCATGGCCACCGTCGGACAGCGGCACGCTCGCGCAGCCGATCAGATGGCTGTAACCGCCCGCCTTCATGTAGTGCGCCATGCCAGCCCAGAGCAGCAGGATCGTGCTGCCGGAACGGTAGTCGCGGTGGACACAGGAGCGCCCGACCTCGACCATGGTCGGCGCAATGTGGTGCAACCGCGACAGGTCGAACTCGCCTTCCGAGTACAGGCGCCCGAGTTCGCGCGCCTTGTGCGGCGTCAGGATCCTGTAGGTGCCGACGACGCGCAGGGTGTCGAGATCGCGCACGATCAGATGGTCACAGTACGGATCGAATTCGTCGGCCTCGATGCCGGTGGCCGGGTCGCCGACCTTCGCACCCATCTCCTCGGCGAAAACCTTGTAGCGAAGGCGCTGCGCGTCCTCGATGTCGGCGGGCGAATGCGCCAGCGCGACACCGAGCCGGGGCTCGGCGCTGACGAGAGGCTGTGCTGCGGCACGCGAAGCGCCGTCCGATCGGGACATGGTTCGAATGACAGTGTCGGGAGGGTGGCAGCTTGATCAGCGTCGATGACGCGATCGTGATCCGGAGGCTGCACCAACTTCCCGGATGTTGGGCATCCCCAAACGGCGTGTCAATCCGCGCCGACCTGGGAAGCGACTGCCCCTGCGCCACGCGCTGATATACTTCCGACCCTTCAGGCGCGTAGCTCAGCTGGTTAGAGCACCACCTTGACATGGTGGGGGTCGTTGGTTCGAGTCCAATCGCGCCTACCAGGATCTTCACCCACTAAAGGACGCGGAGAAATGCTTCGAACTCGATTCACGGACGGTTGAGCCCCGAGGACGAGTGCGCCTTTACGAAGAAAGTGCGGCTCGCCCGCACTTTTTTTTCGCGTGGAGATTCGAGATGATTTCAGTTCGATTGCCGGATGGTTCACTGCGGTCCTTCGACGCGCCGTTACGCGTCGCTGATGTCGCGGCTTCCATCGGGCCCGGCCTGGCCAAGGCGGCACTGGCCGGGCGCGTGAACGGCAAGCTGGTCGATACATCGTATGTGATCGAGCATGATGCTGAGCTTGCGATCGTCACCGACCGTGATGCCGACGGCATCGAGGTGCTGCGTCACTCGACGGCACACCTGCTCGCTTACGCGGTGAAGGAGCTTTTCCCCGAAGCGCAGGTGACGATCGGGCCGGTCATCGACAACGGCTTCTACTACGACTTCTCGTTCGCGCGCGGCTTCACGCCGGAGGACCTGGAGGCGATCGAGAAGAAGATGGCCGAGCTCGCGAAGAAGGACGAGCCGGTGGTACGCGAAGTGTGGAAGCGCGACGACGCGGTGAAGTTCTTCGAGTCGATCGGCGAGAAGTACAAGGCCGAGATCATCGCGTCGATTCCGGCCAACGAGGACATCTCGCTGTATCGCGAGGGAAGGTTCATCGACCTCTGTCGCGGCCCGCATGTTCCGAGCACGGGGAAGCTGAAAGTCTTCAAGCTGATGAAGGTCGCCGGCGCCTACTGGCGCGGCGACAGCGCCAACGAGCAGTTGCAGCGCATCTACGGCACCGCCTGGGCGAAGAAGGAAGACCAGGATGCGTATCTCAAGATGCTCGAGGAGGCCGAACGACGCGACCACCGCAAGCTTGGGCGGGAGCTGGACCTATTCCACTTCCAGGAAGAGGCGCCGGGACTGATTTTCTGGCATCCCAGGGGCTGGGCGATCTGGCAGGCGGTCGAGCAGTACATGCGCGGTGTGTACCGCGACAACGGCTACCAGGAGGTAAAGGCCCCGCAGATCCTCGATCGCTCGTTGTGGGAGAAGTCCGGCCACTGGGAAAAGTACCGGGAGAACATGTTCACGACCGAGTCGGAGAACCGCTATTACGCGCTCAAACCAATGAACTGTCCGGGTCACATCCAGATCTACAACGCCAATCTGCACAGCTATCGCGATCTGCCTCTCCGCTATGGCGAGTTCGGCGCGTGCCATCGCAACGAGTCCTCCGGCTCGCTGCACGGGATGATGCGGGTGCGCGGCTTCACCCAGGACGACGGGCACATCTTCTGCACGGAAGGGCAGATCCTCGATGAATGCGTCGCCTACACGGCGCAGCTGCAGAAGGTCTACCGCGACTTCAATTTCGAGCACATCCTCTACAAGGCTTCCACCCGGCCGGCGCAGCGCATCGGCTCGGATGAAAGCTGGGACAAGGCCGAGGAGGCGCTGATGGAGTCGCTGAAGCGCTCGGGGGTCGAGTTCACGATCTCGCCTGGCGACGGCGCCTTCTACGGCCCCAAGATCGAGTACACGCTCAAGGATGCGATCGGCCGCGAGTGGCAATGCGGCACGATGCAGGTGGACTTCCAGATGCCTGGCCGGCTGGGCGCCGAGTACGTCGCTGAGGACAACAGCCGCAAGACGCCGGTCATGCTGCACCGGGCCATCATCGGGTCGATGGAGCGGTTCATCGGCATGCTGATCGAGAACTACGCCGGGGCGATGCCGCCCTGGCTGGCGCCAGTGCAGGTGGCCATTGCCAATATTTCCGAAGGCCAGGCCGATTACGCCGAGGCTGTTGCGCAAACGCTGAAAAAACAAGGATTTAGAGTTGAGA
This sequence comes from uncultured beta proteobacterium, assembly GCA_963766365.1. Taxonomy (GTDB): domain Bacteria; phylum Pseudomonadota; class Gammaproteobacteria; order Burkholderiales; family Burkholderiaceae_F; genus JALORV01. The sequence continues at coordinate 116,923 of CAVXZK010000001.1, read as the reverse complement.
GCGATTTGCGCAACGAAAAGATCACCTATAAAATCCGTCAGCTTAGCCTGCAGAAAATTCCGTATATCCTCGTCGTCGGGGACAAGGAGAAGGACGCAGGTTTGCAGGAAAAGCGGGTGGCCGTACGTGCCCGCGGCGGAGCAGATCTGGGCGTGATGCCTCTGTCTGCTTTCGTTCGGCGTCTGCAGGACGACGTTGACGAGCGCCGCAACGTGGGCAGTACGGCTTGATTTTTTGAAACCAGGAGAAGCCAACCATCGCTCAGGACCGTGCGCACCGGATCAACGGTGAAATCAGCGCCCCCGAAGTTCGCCTCACAGGTATCGAAGGCGAGGCCCTCGGGGTCGTGAAGCTGGCCGAGGCCTTCCGCCTCGCCGAAGAAGCCCAGGTTGATCTGGTCGAGATAGCTCCGACCGCTGTGCCGCCGGTCTGTCGACTGATGGATTACGGCAAGTTCAAGTACCAGGAGCAGAAGAAGGCCCACGAGGCCAAGCTCAAGCAGAAGCAGGTCGTGGTCAAGGAGGTGAAGTTCCGGCCGCAGACGGACGAGAACGACTACCTGACCAAGCTACGCAATCTGACGCGCTTCCTCGAGGAAGGTGACAAGGCCAAGATCACGTTGCGGTTTCGTGGTCGTGAAATGGCGCACCAGGAGTTTGGTTACAAGCTGCTGGAGAGGGTGCGGGACGACCTCGCGACACTGGCGCAGGTCGAATCGATGCCCAGACTTGAAGGGCGCCAGATGGTGATGATCATGGCGCCGAAGAAGAAGAAGTAGTGTTGGACCCCGTCGCAGTCCGGGCGGGGATGGGAAGCAACAGCCGCACAGCGGCTTACAAGTGGCGACAGGCTCAAAGTCCCGCGAGGGCGCCTCCAGCCATCAAAGAAAGGACGGCCAAGATGCCGAAGATGAAGACGAAAAAGAGCGCGTCAAAGCGCTTCGAGGTCCGCGCCAGCGGCTCGATCAAGCGGGGACAGGCGTTCAAGCGCCATATCCTCACCAAGAAGACCACCAAGGCGAAGCGCCACTTGCGAGGCCCCGTGCAGATCCACGAGGCTGACGTGAAGTCGGTGCGTCGCATGATGCCGTACGCCTAACGGGAGACTGACATGCCTAGAGTCAAACGTGGTGTAACCGCCCGCGCGCGGCACAAGAAAGTCCTGGCCCAGGCAGCGGGGTTCACGCGCCGCCGCAAGAACGTCTTCCGCGTCGCCAAGCAGGCGGTGATGAAGGCGGGGCAGTATGCGTATCGCGACCGCCGCAACAAGAAGCGCGTGTTCCGCTCGCTGTGGATCGCCCGTATCAACGCGGCGGTGCGCGAACACGGCATCACCTACAGCGCCTTCATCAACGGGCTTGGCAAGGCCGAGATCGGCATCGACCGCAAGGTCCTGGCCGACATGGCGGTATTGGACAAACCCGGTTTTGCGGCGGTCGTGGAAAAGGTCAAGGCCTCGCTCGCTGCCTGAGCGCGTAGACGCCGGTCATCGCCGGAAGCAGCAAGACGGGGCCTCACTTAAAGGCCCCGTTTTTTTGGTTCACTAAATGGAACTCGAACAACTCGTCAACGAGGCGCGAGCAGCTTTTGCCGGAGCGAAGCAACCCGCGGCGCTGGAAAACGAGAAGGCACGTTTCCTCGGCAAGTCGGGCGCGATTACCGAGCAGCTGAAGGCGCTCGGCCGCCTTCCGGCGGAAGAGAAGCGCCAGCTGGGCGCGCAGGTCAATCGCGCCAAGGAAGCGATCGAGGCGCTGCTCGAAGCGCGTCGCCGTGAGCTCGCGGATGAACAGCTGAACGAGCGCCTGGCGCAGGAAGCAATCGACGTGACCCTGCCGGGCCGCACGCGGCGCTCCGGCGGTATCCATCCCGTGATGCGTACCTGGATGCGCATTGAAGAAATCTTTGCGTCGATCGGCTTCGACGTCGCCGACGGACCGGAGATCGAAACCGACTGGTACAACTTCACGGCGCTGAACAGCCCGGAGAACCACCCGGCGCGTTCGATGCAGGACACCTTTTACGTCGATGCGCAGGACAGCCAGGGCAAGCCGCTGCTGCTGCGCACGCATACGAGCCCGATGCAGGTGCGCTACGCGCGCATGCATCCGCCGCCGATCAAGGTCATCGCGCTCGGCCGCACCTACCGCGTCGACAGCGACGCGACGCACTCGCCGATGTTCCACCAGGTCGAGGGCCTGTGGATCGACGAGAACGTCAGCTTTGCCGACCTGAAGGCGGTCTATACCGATTTCCTGCGCTGCTTCTTCGAGACGGAGGATCTGGTCGTGCGTTTCCGCCCGTCGTACTTCCCGTTCACCGAACCGTCGGCCGAGGTCGACATGATGTTCACCAGCGGGCAAGGCAAGGGCAAGTGGCTCGAGATCTCCGGCTCCGGGCAGGTGCATCCGACCGTCGTGCGCAATTTCGGCCTTGACCCGGAGCGCTACATCGGCTTCGCGTTCGGCTCCGGCATCGAGCGACTGGCGATGCTGCGCTATGGCATCAACGACCTGCGGATCTTCTTCGAGGGCGACCTGCGCTTCCTGCGTCAATTCAACTGAACCGCGATGGACATTTCCGAGCAGTGGCTGAGGCACTACGCCGATCCGTCGATCGATGGCGCGACATTGGCGGATGAGCTGACGATGGCCGGCCTGGAGGTCGAGGAGCGCCGCCCGGTCGCGCCGCCGTTCGGCTCCATCGTCGTCGGTCACGTCCGCAAGGTCGAGCGCCATCCGAATGCGGACAAGCTCACGGTGTGCGAAGTCGACGTCGGCCAGCCGAGTCCTCTGCAGATCGTGTGCGGCGCGCCCAACGCTGCCGCGGGCATGAAGGTGCCGTGTGCGCTGGCCGGCGCTGCACTGCCAGGCGGATTGAACATCAAGGCGACCACGATGCGTGGCGTCGAGTCCCAGGGGATGCTGTGCTCGGCGCGGGAACTCGGTCTCTCCGACGATCATTCGGGTCTGTTGGTGCTTCCGGACGATGTCCAGGTCGGGCGCGACGTGCGCGACGTGCTTGAACTCGACGATCACATCCTGACGATCAAGCTGACGCCGAACCGCGCCGACTGCCTGAGTGTGTTCGGCGTTGCCCGCGAAGTCGCGGCCATCACCGGTTCCCGCCTCGTCGAGCCTTTGTTCGAGCCGGTGCCTGCGCGGATCGGTGACCGCCTGCCGGTCGCTGTCGAAGCCCGCGACCTGTGCGGCCGCTTTTCCGGGCGTGTCATACGAAGCGTCAATGCGCGCGCTGCCACGCCCGTGTGGATGCAGCAGCGGCTGCAGCGCAGCGGGCAGCGTCCGATCTCCGCGCTGGTGGACATTTCCAACTACGTGATGCTCGAGTTGGGCCGGCCGTCGCACATCTTTGATCTGGACAAGGTCACCGGCGGCCTGAACGTACGGTGGGGTCGCGAAGGCGAGACCGTCGAACTGCTGAGCGGCCAGACCGTCACGGTGGATGGCTCGGTCGGGGTCATCGCGGATGAGCGCGGCGTAGAGGCCCTTGCCGGCATCATGGGCGGCGAGGCCACTGCCGTCTCTCTCGACACTCGCAACATCTATGTCGAAGCGGCGTTCTGGTGGCCCGATGCCATCCGCGGGCGTGCGCGACGGTTCAACTTTTCCACGGATGCGGCCCACCGCTTCGAGCGTGGCGTCGATTACGCGACCACGGTGGACCATGTCGAGTACATCACGCGTCTGATCATCGACATTTGTGGCGGTGATCCAGGCCCCGTAGATGACGCCGTGCTTGATCTGCCGTCGCGGCCGCCGGTGAAGATGCGAGTGGAACGCTGCCGGCGTGTTCTTGGCATACCGCTGAGCGCGGACGACATGGCCGGTGCGTTCGCGCGCCTCGGCCTCGGGTGCGTGATGGCCGATGACGGCTTCGTGGTTACCCCTCCAAGCTATCGCTTTGACCTCGAGCGCGAGGAAGACCTGATCGAAGAGGTGGCGCGCCTGTACGGCTTCGCGCGGATTCCGGCACATGCACCGCTGGCCGCCGCGCGCATGCGGTCGCGCGCCGAAACGCGCCGCTCGCCGCACGCGGTGCGCACCCTGCTGGCAACACTGGGCTACCAGGAACTCGTGAACTATTCGTTCGTCGATGTGCAGTGGGAGCGCGACTTCGCCGCGAACGCGGATCCGATCGCCGTGCTGAACCCGATTTCCGCGCAGATGTCCGTCATGCGCAGTTCGCTAATGGGCGGCCTGGTCGCGACGCTGGTCTACAACCTGAATCGCAAGGCGTCACACGCTCGTTTGTTCGAAATCGGCCGCGTGTTTAGGCGTGACGCGAGCGTCGTCGACGGGCCGCTGGCGGTGCAGGGCGTTGCCCAGCCCGCCTGCGTTGCGGGGCTCGCGTATGGCAACGCTGATGATGAGCAATGGGCAGTGACGGCGCGCCCGGTCGACTACTTCGACGTCAAGGGCGACGTGGAACGCCTGTTCGCGCCCGCGGCTGTCAGCTTCGAACCCGAGGCACATCCGGCGCTGCATCCCGGTCGCAGTGCCCGGATCGTTTTCGAGGGCCGCAGCATTGGCATCGTCGGCGAACTGCATCCGCGTCTGCAGCAGCAGTACGAACTGCCGAAGAGTGCGGTGCTGTTCCAGCTGGAACTCGAGCCGCTGCTGCAGAGGAGCTTGCCAGTGGTGCGCGAGATCCCGAAGTTCCAGCCGCTGCTACGCGATATCGCGGTCATCGTCGACGAAAGCATCGCCTATGCCGCGATCGAGGCGGCGATCGACTCCCGTTCACGTACCGATGAGCGGTTGTCGACACTTGTCGCTGTTCGGCTGTTCGATGTGTATCGTCCACGACCAACGGCGGGTCCGGCCGGGGGAGCGGGCGCTAACGCATTGTTAAATAAAGATAAAAGCCTTGCCATCCGGGTTGTTCTGCAAGATACTGAAAAGCCACTCAGCGATACTGATGCCGATGCGGTGGTGACCGCGATAGTCGAGGAACTGGGCCAGCGGTTTGGCGCCCGTCTGCGGCAATGAAGGCAATGCGAGACGACTCAGAGATGACCACCGGTTTCAAGTTTCCGGAGCTGCCCGCCGCCGTGGGCGCAAGCCGCGCCAACGATCGCGGTGCAAAGACCATGACCAAGGCTGAACTCGCCGAAGCGCTGTTCGACCGGCTTGGCCTCAACAAGCGCGAAGCCAAGGACATGGTCGATGGCTTCTTCGATGAGATCCGCCAGGCGCTGGAACGCGGCGAGTCGGTGAAGCTCTCCGGCTTCGGCAACTTCCAGCTCCGGGACAAGCCCACCCGTCCGGGACGCAATCCAAAGACTGGAGAAGAAATTGCGATCACTGCTCGCCGGGTCGTCACCTTCCACGCCAGCCAGAAGCTGAAGGCCGCGGTGGCGCGCCTCGCGGGCTCGCACTAGGGCCGCGGCACGCGGGCTGATCTGCCGATCTGCTGTCGCGCCCGATGCAACGTCACGAAATCTCCCAGCTGCTGCCGCCGATCCCGGCGAAGCGCTACTTCACGATCGGTGAGGTGAGCGAGCTGTGCGGGGTCAAGCCGCACGTGCTGCGCTACTGGGAGCAGGAGTTCACGCAGCTGCGCCCGGTGAAACGGCGCGGCAACCGCCGCTATTACCAGCATCACGAGGTCCTGCTGATCCGCCGGATCCGCGAACTGCTGTATGAGCAGGGTTTCACGATCAGCGGGGCGCGCAATCGCCTGGAAGAAGGTGAACGTCCGGGAAAGCACGACGGCCCCGGTGGCAACCGCGCCCATGCCGAGCTCGACGCCGCCCAGCTGCGCGCGGAGCTCGCTGCAATTCGAACTTTGCTGTCGGGAAAGTGAAGTCGAGGCCGCAGTGGGCTGCCTACCGCGGCTATAATCACGGCCATTCGGGGCGTAGCGCAGCCTGGTAGCGCACTTGCATGGGGTGCAAGGGGTCGCGAGTTCGAATCCCGCCGCCCCGACCACTGCTAGCCGAGGTAGCCGGCGCGACACCGCGACCGGCTATTTCTTTATGCGCATCCTCGTTTCGAATGACGACGGCTATCTGGCTCCGGGGCTCGCAGCGCTTGCAGAGGCGGTGCGGCCGTTCGGCGACATCACCGTCGTCGCCCCCGAGCAGAACAGCAGCGGCGCAAGCAACTCGCTGACGCTCTCGCGGCCCCTCACCGTCAGCCGCACCAGCGACGGCATCATCTTCATCAATGGCACGCCAAGCGATTGCGTGCATATTGCACTGACCGGCCTGCTCGACCACCGGCCGGACCTTATCGTTTCGGGAATCAACAACGGCCAGAACATGGGCGACGACACGATCTATTCGGGAACGGTCGCCGCTGCGATGGAGGGTTTCCTGTTCGGCATTCCCGCGATCGCCTTTTCGCTGGTCGACAAGGGCTATGCACACTTGGATGCGGCGGCCGCGATGGCCGCTCGGGTCGTGCGTCGACACGCCGAACAGCCGCTGCCTGGACCGTTCCTGCTGAACGTCAACATCCCGAATCGTCCGCTTGCTGAAATCAGGGGCATTACGGTCACGCGACTCGGCAAACGTCATCCGTCGGAACCGGTGATTCAGACTTCCAACCCTCGAGGCGAGCCGATCTACTGGATCGGACCGGCCGGCGCGGCCAGGGTCGGCGGACCCGGAACGGACTTTCATGCCGTGAGCGAAGGTTTCGTGTCCGTGACGCCGCTACAGATTGACCTGACCCATACGGAGCAGCTCGTCCCTGTTCGGGCATGGCTGAAGGACTCCCTGGAATGAGCGGGCCGCGCACCTTCGGCCCGGGCGCGATGCAGGCTCACGCTGGCCTGGCGTCTGCCAAGGTGCGCGAGCGCATGGTCGACCGCGTGCGCGAACTCGGAGTGCGCGACAGCCGCGTGCTCGATGCAATGCGAGCCGTGCCTCGCCATCTCTTCGTCGATGAGGCGCTGGCCAGTCGTGCCTACGAGGACACGCCGCTGCCGATCGGACACGGACAGACGATCTCGCAGCCGTATATCGTCGCCCGGACCATTGAACTGGCGATCGAGGGGCTGCCCGACCCGCAGAAGGCGAACGTGCTGGAAGTGGGAACCGGTTGCGGCTATGCGGCGGCCGTGCTGGCTAACGTCGTCGGAGGAGTGGTCAGCATCGAGCGCGTCCGGGCGCTGCATGAGCGTGCGCGTGAGAATCTGCGCGCGCTGCGCCTGCCGAACCTGCGGCTCGTGTTCGGCGATGGTTCGCGGGGGGTCCCGCAGGCAGCCCCGTACGATGCGATCGTGGCGGCGGCCGCGGGTGATGCGATCCCGCCCTCGTGGATCGAGCAACTGAAGACCGGCGGGCGCATCGTCGCCCCGGTCGGCGTCGACGAGCAGCAACTCGTGGTGGCGCAAAAGGATGAGTCGGGAAAGTTGATTCGCAGTGGCAAGGAAGCCGTTCGCTTCGTACCACTAAGGGGCGGTATTGCGTAGGAGGGTGTCGATGAGGCGTGGGCTGGGATGGGCAGGGGTGCTCGCCATGGCAGTGGCACTGACAGCATGCAGTAGCCAGCGTCCGGCTCCGGTCGTCGATCGCTCGGGCACTCCCGCGGCCCGGACAGACAAGCCGGCCGCGACAGCGACTCGTGAAGCCCGCGACGGTGTCTACACGGTGCAGCGTGGCGATACCCTGTACAGCATCGCGCTGACGTTTGGAATCGATGTGCGAGAGCTTGCGCGCTGGAACAACATCAGCGACGCCTCGGTGCTGTCGGTGGGGCAGACGCTGCGCGTTGTGCCACCCCCCGGTGCGGCGACGGTGACGCCGGTCGTACCCAGTGGTACGGCAGAAGTGCGTCCCTTGCCGCTTCCCGGTGCGGAGTCAGCGCCACCGACTCCAGTGACGCCGGGGCCGTCGACCACGGTGCCGCCCGCGACCGACAGCGCGGCAGCCGGCAAGCCGGCGCCGGCCGAAAGCTCGGTTCAGTTCCAGTGGCCTGCACCCGGAAAAGTCATCGAGAACTTCGACGAGTCGCGGAACAAGGGCATCGACATCGCCGGCAATGACGGTGATCCGGTCAGCGCCGCGGCCGACGGCGAAGTGGTCTACGTCGGCAGCGCGCTGCGGGGTTACGGCAACCTCGTCATCGTGAAGCACAGCGACGACTTCATCTCGGCCTATGCGCACAACCGCCAGATCCTGGTGAAGCAGGGTCAGGCGGTGAAGCGCGGCCAGCGCATCGCTGAAGTCGGGAACAGCGACGCCGAGCGGACCAAACTGCATTTCGAGATACGCCGGCAGGGCAAGCCGGTCGATCCGTTGCGTTACCTACCTGCACGCTGAGCGAGCCATGAACGGCATCCGCAGACACAACGGCGAGCCGGGGCCGGACCCGGAGGAATCAGCGCGGCTGAACTCGCCGCCAATCGAAGCCGAGCCGGCTATCGGCGATACCGAGATTCAGGAACCCGCCGCCGGCGAGACCGCGGAAGCTGTCGGCGAGGAAGATTACGAACCGGACAACGTGCAGCGCTATCTCACCGATATCGGCGCGCACCCATTGATGACTCCCGACGAGGAGCGCGAGGTGTCCACACGGGCGCGCGCCGGTGACTTTGCAGCGCGCCAGCAGATGATCGAGCGCAACCTGCGGCTCGTCGTGTCGATAGCGAAGCGATATGCGCATCGGGGTCTGCCGCTGCTCGACCTCATCGAGGAGGGCAACCTCGGACTGATCCATGCGCTCGAGAAGTTCGAGCCGGAACGCGGATTCCGCTTCTCGACCTATGCGACGTGGTGGATACGCCAGGCGGTGGAACGGGCCGTGATGAACCAGGCGCGGACGATCCGCCTGCCGGTGCATGTCCTGCGGGAACTGCGACAGGTGACGCATGCCCGGCGCCACCTCGAGGCCGAGGCCGATTCGGGCGCGGAAGTGCGAGTTGAAGACATCGCCCACCTGACCGGAAAACCGGTCGAAGTCGTGCACGATGTGCTGCAGGCCGGTGCGCTACCGGCGTCGCTGGACGCCCCCCTCGATGCCGACCCGGACTCGACGCTTGCCGATCTGCTTTCTGACGGCAGTTCAGACGCTCCGGAAGCGACGGCGACGCGCCACGAACTCGAGCGTCGGGTGCACCTGTGGCTTGCGCGCCTCGACGACCGGCACCGACTCGTCATCGAGAAGCGCTTCGCGCTCGATAACCAGCCGTATGCCACGCTGGACGAGCTGGCCGAAGAACTGCACCTGACGCGTGAGCGCGTGCGACAGATGCAACTGGAGGCACTGAAGCAACTGCGCCAGACGCTCGCTGCCGAACACATTGGCCGCGACGCAGTGCTGTAGCCGCGCCAGGCGTACTGACTGCCGGGCGATGACGCCGATCCTTGTCTTCGATATCGAGACCGTTCCGGATCTCGCAGGTGCGCGTCGGTTGCGGCCTGCGCTTGCCGACCTGCCCGACGCGGAGTGCGCACAGCGGCTGTTCGACGAGCGGCGCGAGAAGACCGGCAGCGACTTCCTGCCGCTGCACCTGCACCGGGTGGTCGCAATCTCGTGCGTTTTTCGCGACGACGGCGGATTCCGCGTGCGATCGATTGGCCAGCCCGATGACGACGAAGGCAAGCTGATCCAGGGCTTTTTCGCCACCATCGATCGCTACACGCCGCAACTGGTCAGCTGGAACGGTGGCGGCTTTGATCTGCCGGTGCTGCACTACAGGGGCCTTGTGCACGGGGTGCACGCGGCCCGTTACTGGGAGCTCGGCGATGACGATCGGGACTTCCGCTTCAACAACTACATCAGCCGCTATCACACGCGTCATACCGACCTGATGGACCTGCTGGCGATGTATCAGCCGCGCGCCAGTGCACCGCTCGACGATCTGGCCAGATTGTGCGGGCTGGCTGGAAAGCTCGGCATGGACGGCAGCAAGGTCTGGGAGGCTTTCCTTGGAGGCGGCATCGAGCAGATCCGCAACTACTGCGAGACCGATGTCGTCAACACCTACCTGATGTACATGCGATTCCAGCGGCTGCGGGGCGTGATCGACGACGCCGGCTATGCCGACGAAGAAGCGCGCGTCCGTGCTGCACTCGGAGCTCTGGACCAACCCCACTGGCGCGACTACTTGGCAGCCTGGGGTCCCGCCTGACATGAAGCAGCACGAGGTATTCCAGGTCGAGATCGAGTCGCTCGACCAGGAAGGGCGCGGTGTCGGCCATCGCGACGGCAAGGCCGTTTTCGTTGAGGGAGCGCTGCCGGGGGAGCGTGCGCTTTACGAGCGGCACCGGAACAAGCCGAGCTACGAGGTCGGGCGCATGGTTTCGATCGATGCGCCGTCGGTGCTGCGCGCGCGTCCGCCGTGCCCGCATTTCGGCCTCGGACCGGGAGCGTGCGGCGGCTGCTCGATGCAGCATCTCGAGGCCCGCGCGCAGGTCGCGATGAAGCAACGCGTACTCGAGGACAGCCTCTGGCACATTGGACGCCTGCGTCCGGAACAGATCCTGCGACCGATTGGGGGACCGACCTGGCAGTACCGGTACCGTGCGCGGCTGTCGGTTCGCAACGTCCCGAAGAAGGGTGGCGTGCTGGTCGGATTCCATGAGCGCTCCAGCAGCTACGTTGCGGACATGGGCCGCTGCGAAGTCCTGCCGCAGCAGGTCAGTCGGCTGATCGTGCCGCTGCGGCAGCTGATCGGGGAACTGACCGTGCGCGACCGGCTGCCGCAGATCGAACTGGCCGCAGCCGAGACCGACGACAGCACCTTGCAGATCGTGCTGGTGCTGCGCGTGCTGCAGGAACCGACGGCAGAGGATCGGGCACGCCTGCTCGACTTCGCCCGGCAGCACGCCGTGGAGTTCTGGCTGCAGCCCGGCGGGCCACAGACCGCGGCGCCGCTGACCCCTGACCAGCCCGCGACCTTGAATTTGCGGTTGCCTGAGTTTGGGGTGCGCCTGCCATTCCGGCCGACTGACTTCACGCAGGTGAATCATCGCGTCAACGAAATACTGGTGAGTCGTGCGATCCGCCTGCTTGCACCGACGCCGCAGGAGCGGGTCGTCGATTTCTTCTGTGGTCTGGGTAACTTCACGCTGCCACTGGCGTCGCAAGCGGCCCATGTGACTGGATTCGAGGGCAGCGACTCGCTGCTGGAGCGCGCGCGAGCGGCTGCGCACGTCCATGGGCTCGGCGAACGGACCTCGTTCCAGGCTCGCAACCTGTTCGAATGGACCGATGAGGACTGGAACTCCCTCCTCGAGGGCGGCGCTCCGGCGAGGGTCCTGATCGATCCGCCGCGGGAGGGAGCGCTGGCGGTGGCCAGGACGCTGGCATCGACATCGCGGCGTCCGGTCCGGGTCGTCTATGTCTCGTGTAATCCGGCGACGCTGGCCCGCGACTGCGCGGTCATGGTCCACGAGGGAGCCTGGGTGCTGCGCGCCGCCGGGGTCCTGAACATGTTCCCTCACACCTCGCATGTGGAATCGATCGCCGTGCTGGAGCCTGAATCCGCGTGAGCTCGAGTTCGTAGCGCGACCCGCGTCGCTGCGGGGCAAACCCAGCGGCCGGGAAGCGCCCTGCGTGCTAGAATTTCAGGCTGACCTCGGGTGTCGCAAGTAGTTAATTTATCGAGGTTTTCGGATCGGCCGTCCGGTCCTTTCGGTTTGCCGAAGGGCACGTGGCGACGGCCGGAAATCGTCCATTGAAGCAAAGAAAAGGCTGAAGTCATGGCGTTGGAGCGCACCCTTTCAATCATCAAACCCGACGCAGTCGCGAAGAATGCCATCGGGAAGATCTACTCGCGGTTCGAGACCAACGGGCTGAAGGTCATCGCCGCCCGCATGGCATGGCTGTCGCGCAGCGAAGCCGAAGGGTTCTATGCCGTGCATCGCGAGCGCCCCTTCTTCAAGGACCTCGTCGACTTCATGGTGTCCGGGCCCGTGATGATCCAGGTGCTCGAGGGCGAAAACGCGATCGCGAAGAACCGCGAACTGATGGGTGCGACCGACCCCAAGAAGGCAGCGCCCGGCACGATCCGCGCCGACTTCGCCGAGAGCATCGACGCCAATGCGGTGCACGGCTCAGATGCCGCCGAGACCGCGCGCGTCGAAATCGCGTATTTCTTCCCACAGATGGCGGTCTACCCGCGCTGAGCGCTGGTCTCGAACATGGCTCGCGTGAACCTTCTCGACTTCGACGTGGCGGCGTTGACCGACTACGTCGCTGCGCTGGACGAGAAGCCGTTCCGTGCGCGCCAGCTGGCGCAGTGGATTCACCGGCGCGGCGCGGCGAACTTCGACGCGATGACCGAACTCGCGAAGTCGCTGCGCGTGAAGCTGGCGGAACGTGCCGAGATCACCGCGCCCACGGTTGTCCGGGACTCGGTCTCGGCGGATGGCACGCGCAAGTGGCTGCTGGATGTCGGGGCCGGCAATGCGATCGAGTCTGTGTTCATTCCGGAGGCCGACCGTGGGACGTTGTGTGTCTCGTCGCAGGCGGGTTGCGCGGTCAACTGCGTGTTCTGCTCCACCGGACGCCAGGGATTCAGTCGCAACCTGACCACGGGTGAGATCATCGGCCAGCTGTGGTGGGCGGAACACGCGCTGCGTCGGTCGCTCGGGCTGGACGCCGAAGGCGAACGCGTGATCAGCAATGTCGTGATGATGGGCATGGGCGAGCCGCTGCAGAACTACGATGCCCTGTTGCCGGCGCTGCGACTGATGCTCGATGACCACGCTTATGGACTGTCGCGTCGACGCGTCACCGTGTCGACCTCGGGCATGGTGCCGCAGATCGACCGGCTCGGTGCGGAGTGTCCCGTGGCGCTCGCCGTTTCGCTGCATGCCCCGCATGACGCCTTGCGCGACCAGCTCGTGCCGCTGAACCGCAAGTATCCCTTGCGTGAGCTGATGGCCGCGTGCCGGCGTTACCTGAAGGTGGCGCCGCGCGACTTCATCACTTTTGAGTACGTGATGCTCGACGGTGTCAACGACGCCGACAGCCATGCCGATCAGCTCGTGGCACTGGTGCGCGACGTGCCCTGCAAGTTCAACCTGATTCCGTTCAATCCGTTTCCGAACTCGGGTCTCGCTCGTTCTCCGGACGAACGGATTCGTGGGTTTGCGCAGCGCCTGTCGGACGCCGGCATCGTGACGACGGTGCGTCGCACTCGAGGTGACGACATCGACGCGGCGTGCGGGCAGCTGGCGGGCGAGGTGCAGGACCGCACCCGTCGCGCCTCGCGCCGGAGCGACGCAGCTGGCGTGGTTCCTGTAACGGAGGTTCGATAGCATGAGTCACGGAAGCCGCGGCACGCGGGCGTCGATGATGGCGCTGGCAACGGTGATCTGCTGCCTTGGTCTGGCCGCGGCGTGCACGACGACGACCGTCACATCGTCCAGTGGCGCGGTCATCTCCTCGACCACGTCGGGCGGACCGGCTGCCGCGTCGCAGACGAATTCGAAAGCCCGGGCCCGCGCACGGGTCGATCTTGCCGCCGCCTACTTCCGCAACGGCCAGATGTCGGTGGCGCTGGAAGAGGCCAAGCGAGCGGTACAGATCGACCCCACCTTGGCGGATGCCTATGGCCTGCTCGGCTTGATCTACACGGAGCTCGGTGATAGTCGCGAGGCCGAGGCCAACTTCCAGCGAGCGCTGCAGCTCGAACCGGCCAACCCCGACATCAACAACAACTATGGCTGGGTACTTTGCCGCAATGGCCGCGAGCAGGAGGCCATGGGCTATTTCCAGCGCGCGCTGCGCGATCCACTTTATGCCACGCCGTCGCTTGCCAACCTCAATGCCGGCATGTGCATGATGCGGGCCAAGGATTACGGAGCGGCCGAACCGTACCTGCGACGGGCATTCGAACTGGACGCGTCCAGCCCGGCTGCCAAGGTCGAATTGACGCGGCTCTACCTGGCTACCGGCCAGACCGAGCGTGCGGCGTTCTACTACGGGCTACTGTCCCGCACGACGGACGAAACCGCGGAGTCGCTGTGGTTGGGGCTGAAGCTGGCGCGGGTGCAGGGAGACCTGCGCACCGAAACGCGGCGGGCCTCGGAACTGCGTTCGCGTTTTCCCAACTCAAAGGAGGCCAGCCTGCTGGCCCGCGGCGCGTTCGATGAGTGACGACAGCAATCGCACCGAGGTGCCTGGCGCGCCCGCTGAAACTCCGGTGGAGCAGCCGCCGACATCCTTCGGGGCTCGTCTGCGTTGGGAACGCGAGCGCGCCGGGCTCACGGTTACCGACGTTGCCGCCCGGTTGAGGTTGCATCCGAACCAGGTCCGCGCACTGGAACAGGAAACGCTCACCGCATTGCCTGAGGCGGCCTACGTGCGGGGCTTCGTTCGCAGTTATGCGCGGATCCTCAACGTCGAGCCCGGCCCGTTGCTTGACGACCTCGCTTCAAAGATCGCACCAAGCAGTTCATCGGTCGTCGATGGCATGACGCAGCAGCGCGACTACTCGCCGGTGCGTGCCGCGTCGCGCGAACAGACGTCGCGACGTCTGGTCGTCGTCGGTGCAGTGCTGCTCCTGATCGTGCTCGGAATTCTCGGCTGGTACGCGACACGCGAAAGCAGCCCGAGATCCACGACCGGTACGGTCGTTCCGGCGGCGCCCGCGGTGCAAGGGCCGCCGTCCGCGCCGCCTCCTGTCACCGAGCCGGCCACGCCGGCGCCCGCAGCGGTGCCTGCGGGTGCTTCGGAATCCGCCGCGCTGCTGGAGCCGGTCCCGCCTCCGCCGTTGCTCAAGCTCCGGTTCAGCGGGGCATCGTGGGCCGAGGTCAAGGATGCCGAAGGCAAGGTCCTGCATTCGCAGCACAACACGGCCGGCGCCGAGTTCGTGATCGAGGGGACTCCGCCGTTCTACGTGGTCATCGGCGACACGACCAAGACGAGTGTCGAGGTGCGTGGCGAGGCCTATGACCTCAGTCCGTACAGCCGGCAGAACGTTGCACGCTTCACGATCAATTGACAGCGCGATGAATCAGCCGATCGAACCGCTCGACTGCCTGCCGGCGGCGGCCCGCCCGGCCGGTCGCCGCCCGACGCGCGAGGTCGAACTGCGCTGGGGCCAGCGTGTCATTCGCATCGGCAGCAATGCACCGGTCATGGTGCAGTCAATGACCAATACCGACACGGCTGACGCCATCGCGACTGCTGTCCAGGTGAAGGAACTGGCGCAGGCCGGCTCGGAGGCGGTACGCATTACAGTCAACTCGCCCGAGGCGGCGGCGGAAGTGGCGGCGATTCGCGAGCAACTGGACCGCATGGGCGTCGAGGTGCCGCTCATCGGGGACTTCCACTACAACGGCCACAAGCTGCTGAAGCAGTACCCGGGGTGTGCACAGGCGCTGTCGAAGTACCGCATCAACCCGGGCAACGTTGGCAAGGGTGCGCGCCGCGAGGACAACTTCGCACAGATGATTGAAGTGGCGTGCCGCTACGACAAGCCGATCCGCATCGGCGTCAACTGGGGCTCGCTCGACCAGGAACTCCTGGCGCGCATGATGGACGAGAACGCGGCCCGCGCTGAACCCTGGGATGCCAGTGCCGTCCTGCGCGAAGCGCTGGTGCGTTCGGCGATCGAGAGCGCCGAGCGGGCCGAGCAGCTCGGCCTGCCGGGCAATCGCATCTGCCTGTCGGCGAAAGTCAGCGGCGTGCAGGACCTGATCGCGGTCTATCGCGCGCTGTCGCAGCGCTGCGACTACCCGCTGCATCTCGGCCTGACCGAGGCCGGCATGGGCAGCAAGGGCATCGTGGCGTCGACCGCGGCACTTGCGGTGCTGCTGCAGGAAGGCATCGGCGACACGATTCGCGTGTCACTGACCCCGGCGCCGGGAGAGTCACGCACGCGCGAGGTGCAGGTGGCCCAGGAGATCCTGCAGACCCTGGGACTGCGCGCCTTCACGCCGATGGTCGTGGCCTGCCCGGGCTGCGGCCGCACGACCAGCACTTTCTTCCAGGAACTGGCGGATTCGATCCAGACCTGGCTGCGTGAGCAGATGCAGGTGTGGCGGCGCGATCATCCCGGAGTCGAGTCGATGAGCGTTGCGGTCATGGGCTGCGTGGTCAATGGACCGGGCGAAAGCAAGCACGCGAACATCGGCATCAGCCTGCCGGGTTCCGGCGAAGCGCCGGTCGCGCCCGTGTTCGTCGATGGCGAGCGCACGGTGACGCTGAAGGGCGAACGGATCGCCGAAGAATTCCAGGCGATCGTTGGCGATTACGTGCGACGCAAGTACGCGCGGATCCACGCCTGACGCCATGGCGCAGAAGAAGCTCGCTGCCGTGCGCGGCATGAATGATCTGTTGCCCGCGGAGGCCCCGCTGTGGGAATGGTTCGAGGCGCGTGTTGCGGACTGGCTGCGCAGCTACGGCTACCAGCAGATCCGCACCCCGATCGTCGAGTACACCGAGCTCTTCGTGAGGGGCATCGGCGAGGTCACCGACATCGTCGAAAAGGAGATGTATTCCTTCGAGGACCGGCTCAACGGCGAGCAGTTGACGCTGCGTCCGGAATTCACCGCCGGCGTGATGCGCGCGATCGTCGAGCACAACCTCACTTACGACGCGCCACGCCGGCTTTGGTCCATGGGCCCGGTGTTCCGCCACGAGCGACCGCAGCGCGGCCGCTACCGGCAGTTCTACCAAGTCAATGTCGAGGCGGTCGGCTTTGCGGGGCCGGACATCGACGCGGAACAGATCGTCATGCTGGCCCGGCTGTGGAAGATCCTCGGCATCGAGCGCGTCGGCCGTGTGCGGCTGGAACTGAACTGCCTCGGGCAGGCGGACGAGCGGGCGCGGCACCGTGCTGACCTGATCGCGCATCTGTCGCAGCACGAGGCGGCGCTGGATGCCGATTCCCGGCGCCGACTCCACACCAATCCGCTGCGCATCCTCGACAGCAAGAACCCGGCGCTCGCGGAAATAGTGGCTGGAGCACCGCGCATCACCGAGTACCTCGGCGAGTCGTCGAGCGCGCACTTCGAGGGCCTGCAGGCGCTGCTGCAGGCGGCCGGCATCGAGTTCACGATCAACCCGCGCATGGTGCGCGGGCTTGATTACTACAACCTCACGGTGTTCGAGTGGATCACTGATGCCCTTGGCGCGCAGGGGACGCTGTGCGGCGGCGGGCGCTACGACCCGCTGATCGAGCGCATGGGCGGCAAGCCCACGCCCGGCATCGGCTTCGGGCTCGGCATCGAGCGCGTGATCGAGCTCATTCGCGAAGCACGATCGGCTGAAGTGGCGTCCTTGACCGACGTGTATGTGCTGCACCAGGGCGGCGCCACCGCGCAGCGCGCCTTCCTGCTCGCCGAAGCGATGCGGGACTGTGGCCTCGATGTCATCTGTCACGTAGGCGACGGCAGCATGAAGTCGCAGATGAAGAAGGCGGATGCCAGTGGTGCCGAGTACGCGGTCATCGTCGGCGAAGCCGAGGCCACCGCGAATGCGGCCACGATCAAGGCGCTGCGGGCAACGGACAGCGCGGCACCCTATGCCGAGCAGCGTATCGTCCCGCTCGATCAGATCCCCGATGCACTGGTGGAAGCATTGACACGCAACGACAACCTGTAGGAATCCGATGGCGTACGACCTCGAAGAACAGGAACAACTCGCCGAGCTGAAAGCCTGGTGGCAAAAGTACGGCAACCTGCTGCTGACGGCGGTGACCGTGGTGCTGCTCGGCTTTGCCGGCTACAACGGCTGGCGCTGGTACGAGCGCGATCAGGCGAAGTCAGCCGCCGGAGTCTACGGACAGCTCGAGCAGGCGATCGTGGCGCGTGATACCGCCAAGGTCCAGACCCTGGCCGCAACGATCCAGGAGCACTACGGACGGACCTCCTATGCTGCCATCGCCGCGCTGCAGGCGGCCAAGCTGAGTGCCGAAATGGGTGACCTTCCCAAGGCGGCCGAGCAGCTGCGATGGGTCATCGACAAGTCGGGACACGATGAACTGACGATGATCGCGCGGGTTCGACTCGCTGGCGTGCTGCTCGATGAGAAGAAATACGACCAGGCACTGCAGGCGTTGAGCTTCGAGGCGCCTGCTTCTTACCTGCCGGCGGTGCTCGATCGGCGCGGCGACGTGCTGGTTGCGCAGAACAAGACCGAGGAAGCGCGCGCCGCATACAAAGACGCACTGGCGAAGGCGGATGCACAGCATCCACTGCGGGCGATCATCCAGTTGAAGCTCGACGCGCTGCCGCCCGCTGCAGCGTCGTGAAGCGGATGAATGCAGCGATGACGGTTCGTCGCCTCGCGGGGGTGTTTGCTTGCGGCGTGCTTGCCGGATGCTCGTCGACGCCGTCATGGATGCCGTCCTGGCTGGGGGGGGCTGCCAGCAAGGCGGTCGACCCGTCTCCGCTGGTCGAGTTCTCGCCGTCGCTGGCTCCGCGGGTCGCGTGGCGTACGGACGTCGGCTCGGCCCGCGCCGCTTTCCTGCAGCCTGCAGTGCTTGAAAACGCCATCTATGCGGCCAGCGGCAGCGGCTCCGTGGTCCGCATCGGGCCGGACGGCGAGGTGGTCTGGCGCGCCGAAACCAGCACATCGATCACCGGAGGTGTCGGCAGTGACGGCTTTGTCGTCGCGGTCGGCAGCGCGCGCGGCGATGTCATAGCGTTGGGTGCGGACGGAAAGGAACTGTGGCGTGCGCAGGTGAGCGGCTCGGTCCACACGCCGCCACTCGTCGGGCGCGGGCTCGTGATCGTGCGCTCGTCGGATTACCGGATCACAACGTTCGAGGCGAACACCGGAAAGCGCCGCTGGAACTACCAGCGTACGACGCCGCCGCTGACTCTGAAGTCCATGACGGGAATGGCCTTCGCCGGTGACTTGATTGCCGCCGGCTTCCCGAGCGGGCGCCTGACCATGATCGGCGTGGCCAATGGCACCGTGCGCTGGGACGCCCCGGTGGCCGAGCCGCGCGGCGCGACCGAGGTCGAGCGCCTGGCGGACGTGCAGGGCACGCCCCTGGTGCTCGGCGGCGACGTCTGTGCTGCGGCGTTCCAGGGACGTGTCGCCTGCTTCGAGATCGCCAACGGCAATCTGCGCTGGGCGCGCGACTTTTCGGCCCGCACTGGAGTGGCTGGTGACGGCCGCCGCGTGTATGCAGTGGATGCGAAGTCGAACGTGGTGGCGTTTTCGACGGCGACCGGAGCCAATGCGTGGCGTCAGGAGAAGCTCCTGCACCGGGATCTCGCCGCGCCGCTCGCGCTCCGACGGGTCGTGCTCGTCGGCGACTACGCGGGTTACCTGCACTTCCTTTCTCCCGAGGACGGCAGTTTCCTCGCCCGCGTTGCGCTGGGCAGCGCGATCACCGCGCAACCGACGGCCTTCGGCGGCGGTGCCGTCGTGCAGACGCAGGATGGGACAGTCGCGCTTGTGACGGTCGAGTAGATCGGCCGCGCCAATCGATGAAACCGGTCATTGCACTCGTCGGCCGCCCGAACGTCGGCAAGTCGACGCTGTTCAACCGGCTGACGCGGACACGCGCGGCGCTGGTCGCGGATTTCCCCGGACTGACGCGCGATCGCCATTACGGTGACGGCAGGGTCGGCCCGCGCGGCTACATCGTCATCGACACCGGCGGCTTCGAGCCATTGAACGCCGAAGGCATCGCCCGCGAGATGGCCGCGCAGGCCGAGCAGGCGATCGCCGAAAGCGACGCGATCGTCCTGATACTCGACGCGCGCGAAGGCCTGACCGCGCAGGACCGACGCATCGGCGAACGGCTGCGCATCACCGGCCGTCGCGTACTGCTGGCAGTCAACAAGGCCGAGGGGCTGCCGACGGAAGCGATCGCGGAGTTCCATGAGCTCGGGCTGGGCGAGCCGCATGCGATCTCGGCCGCGCACGGAGAGGGAGTTCGCGACCTGATGGACCTCGCGCTCCTGCCCTTTGTCGTGGCAGAGACCGATGCTGCGGTGGAAGGAGCCGAGGACGCCGAGCGCCGCGTGCGCGTGGCGGTCGTTGGCCGCCCGAACGTCGGAAAGTCGACACTGATCAACGCGCTTATCGGGGAAGAGCGACTGATCGCGTTCGATCAACCGGGCACGACGCGCGACGCCATCGAAGTCGAGTTCGAGTTCGATGGCCGCGCGTATACCTTGATCGATACCGCCGGGCTGCGCCGGCGCGGCAAGGTATTCGAAGCGGTCGAGAAGTTCTCCGTCGTGAAGACCCTGCAGGCGATTGCCGACGCCAACGTCGTCGTGCTGCTGCTCGACGCGTCGGCCGAGATCTCGGACCAGGATGCCCACATTGCCGGCTACGTGCTCGAGAGCGGGCGGGCACTGGTCATCGCGATCAACAAGTGGGACGGGCTGGACGACTACCAGCGCGATCGCATCAAGCGTGAAATCGACCGCAAGCTGCACTTCCTGGGCTGGGCGCGGGTCCACACGATCTCGGCCCTGAAGCGTACCGGCCTGTCGGCAGTGATGCGCTCGGTCTCGGAAGCGCACGCGGCGGCGTTCGCCCGGCTGCCGACGCCGAAGCTGACGCGCGCGCTGCAGGCCGCGGTCGCGCGCCAGATGCCGCCTCGCGCTGGGGCCTCCCGCCCCAAATTGCGTTATGCCCACCAGGGTGGGGTTAACCCGCCCATCATCGTGATTCATGGCAACTCGCTGAAACACGTCCCGGACAGCTACCGACGCTACCTCGAAGGCTACTTTCGCTCCGAATTCGAGCTTGCCGGCACGCCGCTGCGCGTCGAATTCCGGACCGGACGCAACCCTTACGTCGCCTGAGGCGGTTTGGCCAAGGCCCGGGTTTTGCTTTACATTGAACCGCGTGGCCCCGTCCCCATTTGCAGACTCGCGACGGTCGGTTCTCCTCCTCCTGAACCGAATACAACAAGCGGCGTCAAACCGCTGGAGCCAACACAATGAGCAACAAAGGGCAATTACTACAAGACCCGTTTCTTAACGCACTGCGCAAGGAACACATCCCGGTCTCGATCTACCTGGTCAACGGCATCAAGCTGCAAGGCCAGATCGAATCCTTTGACCAGTATGTCGTCCTGTTGCGCAATACCGTGACGCAGATGGTCTACAAGCACGCGATCTCCACCGTCGTGCCCGCGCGTCCGGTCAATCTCACCGCGGAGTCCGACTCCTGACTGTCTTCCAGGTTGAAAGCGAGCGTGCCGGTCGTGCCGAGCGGGCGCTGCTCGTCAGCGTGGCGAAAGGCCGGCGCGACGATCGCGACGCGGTCGAGGAACTCACGCAACTCGTGCTGTCGGCGGGCCTGACGCCCGCCGGGCACATTGCGGTACGCCGGGACCGGCCCGACCCTGCGCACTACGTCGGCGCCGGCAAGGTTGAGGAAATCAAGGCGATGGCAGAAGCGGGTGAGGCGGGCCTGGTGGTCTTCGACGTCGCACTGTCGCCGGCGCAGCAACGCAATCTCGGGCGCACGCTGGGACTATGGGTACTGGATCGCACCGCGCTGATCCTCGATATCTTCTCGCAGCGCGCGCGCAGCCGCGAAGGCAAGCTGCAGGTTGAGTTGGCGCAGCTCGAGCACCTATCGACCCGGCTGGTGCGCGGCTGGTCCCACCTGGAGCGGCAGCGCGGCGGTCTTGGCAAGACCGGCGGCCCGGGCGAAAAACAGATCGAACTGGACCGCCGAATGATCGGAGTGCGCGTGAAGCAGTTGCGCGAACGCCTGAAGCAGCTCGAACGCCAGCGCCGCACGCGCCGACGGGCGCGCTCGCGTCGGGACGTCCTGTCCGTGTCCCTCGTTGGTTACACGAATGCCGGCAAGTCCACGCTGTTCAATGCGTTGACCCGGGCTGGCGCCTACGCCGCCGACCAGCTTTTCGCCACACTCGACACGACGGCCCGTCGCCTGCATCTGGGCGAAGGCGAGACGGTCGTGCTGTCGGACACTGTTGGGTTCATCCGCGGCTTGCCACACCAGCTGGTCGAGGCGTTCAAGTCGACTTTGGACGAGACCGCGGAGGCGGACCTGCTGCTGCATGTGGTCGACAGCTCGTCGCCGGCCCGCGCCGAGCAGATGGCGGAGGTCGATCAGGTCCTCGAGGAGATCGGCGCAGGTTCGGTGCCCCGCCTCGTCGTTTTCAACAAGATCGACGCATCGGGCCGCGCGACCGCAATCGAGCGTGACCCCTGTGGTAGCATCGCTGCCGTTTCGGTCAGTGCGAAGACCGGTCAAGGCCTTGATCTGCTGCGCGAAGCTATCGTTGAGTATGCGCAGCGCGCCCGCAAGGCCGCCCATCCCGAAAGTTCCCCTGTCTGGACCCCTGCCGCCGTGGTCTAGCATCACTGCCGCGTGGAATCGATGATGGCTATGGTTCAACTCTCTTTTCTTTAGGACACGCATGTCACTCAACGACCCCCAGTGGGGCCGCGGTGGCGGTTCGGGCGGATCGAATAGCGACGGCGAGCGCGAACCGCCGCGCCGTCCGCAGCGTCCGAACGGCGAAGGCCCACCGGATCTCGAGGAGCTCTGGCGCGACTTCAATCGTCGACTGAACGGGCTCTTCGGCCGCAAGTCTGGCGGCTCGCGCGGCGGCGGCGGCATGGGCAATTTCAGTGTCAGCCCCAAGGGCACTGGAATCGGCCTTGCCGCGCTACTCGGCGTCGCTGGCCTGCTGTGGCTTGCCAGCGGTTTCTACATTGTCCCGGAAGGACAGGTCGGCGTCGTGACCACTTTCGGCCGCTACGCGGAGACGACCAGTCCGGGCTTCCGCTGGCGCATGCCGTGGCCGGTGCAGTCGAGCGAACTGGTCGACATCCTTTCCTTGCGCAAGGTCGAGGTCGGGGCGCGCGGGCGCCCGGAACGCG
This sequence comes from uncultured beta proteobacterium, assembly GCA_963766365.1. Lineage (GTDB taxonomy): Bacteria > Pseudomonadota > Gammaproteobacteria > Burkholderiales > Burkholderiaceae_F > JALORV01. The sequence continues at coordinate 94,162 of CAVXZK010000001.1, read as the reverse complement.
TCAAGGAAGCGCTGATGCTGACCGACGATGAAAACATCGTCGACATTCACTTCGAGGTGCAGTTTCGCATCAAGGACGACGGCGCGCGTGACTATCTCTTCAACAGCAAGAATCCGACGGCTGCCGTGATCCAGGCCGCGGAATCGGCGATGCGCGAAGTCCTTGGCCGGCAGAAGATGGACTCGGTCCTGTACGAGTCGCGCCAGCAGATTGCCGACGAGGTTCGCAGCCGCATGCAGGAAATGCTCGATCGCTACGGCACCGGCATCCTGGTTTCGGCGGTCGCGATCCAGAACGCGCAGCCCCCGGAGCAGGTGCAGGCGGCGTTCGACGATGCGGTGAAGGCAGGGCAGGACCGGGAGCGGCAGATCAACGAAGGGCAGGCCTACGCCAACGACGTCGTGCCGAAGGCGCGTGGTGCGGCCGCCCGCCTGATGCAGGAGGCCGAGGGCTACCGCACACGCATCGTGCAGACTGCCGAGGGTGATACTTCGCGGTTCCGTCAGATCCTCGCGGAATACCAGAAAGCCCCGGCGGTCACTCGTGACCGGATGTACCTCGAGACGATGCAGCAGGTATTTACCAACACCACCAAGGTGATGGTCGATTCGCGCAGCAGCAACCAGCTCCTGTATTTGCCGTTCGACAAGCTCATGCAGCAGGTGACCCAGGACGCGATGGCGCCGCGCGCCACGACGGTGACGCCGGCCCCCGAGCCCGCGCCGGCAAGCGATGGGCGTACGCGCGACTCCTCGCTGCGAAGCCGTGATCGCGAAGTTCGCTGAGGACAGGCTATGAACCGCATACTTGCCGCCGTCATCGGTTTCGTCGTGGTCGCGTTCATCGTGCGCGCGAGCACCTTCATCGTCGATCAGCGTCAGTACGCCATCGTCTACCAGCTTGGGCAGATCACGCGCGTGGTGACGGAGCCCGGCCTGTACTTCCGCGTTCCGTTGCTACAGAACGTCGAATACCAGGACCGACGCATCCTGACGCTCGATACGCCGGTCACCGATCGCGTGCAGACGTCCGAGAAGAAGAACCTGCTGATCGACTCCTTCGTCAAATGGCGTATCGTCGACCCGCGCCTGTTCCGCGTCAGCTTTCCTGCCGGGGAACGTTCTGCGGAGGACCGCATCGGCACCCTGGTGCGCGACGCGCTCAACCAGGCGGTGAACAAGCGCACGGTGAACGAGATCACCTCGCGCGAGCGCGACAAGGCGATGGAAGAAATCCGCGCCTCGGTTCAGGAGCGCACCAAGACCCTCGGCGTCGAGATCGTCGACGTACGGCTGAAGCGCGTCGACTTCGTGCCGGAGATCAGCGAGTCGGTGTACCGCCGGATGGAGGCCGAGCGCAAGCGGGTGGCGAACGAGCAGCGTTCGATCGGTTCGGCCGAGAGCGAGAAGATCCGTGCCGATGCCGACCGCCAGAAGGAAGTTCTGCTGTCCGAGGCCTACCGCGATGCGCAGAAGCTCCGCGGCGACGGCGATGCCAAGGCGTCGGCACTCTACGCGCAGTCCTTCGGCCAGAATCCGGAGTTCGCGCGCTTCTATCGCAGCCTCGAGGCGTATCGCACGAGCTTCCGCAACCGCAATGACGTGCTGGTCGTCGATCCGTCGTCAGAATTCTTCCAGTACATGAAATCGCCGGATGCTGCGCCGGCACCGCGCCGCTGATGTTCGAGACGCTGGCGCTGGCGTTCGGGCTGATGCTGGTGCTCGAGGGAATCCTGCCTCTACTGGCTCCCGCGGCCTGGCGACAGATGTTCCAGCGCGTGACCGAGCTGAACGATGGCCAGATCCGGTTCTTCGGGCTGATTGCCGTGATCGGTGGCGCGCTATTGTTCTGGTTTCTGAACTGAAGCCGACCTCAAGAGCCGCGGCGTTGCCGCCGAGCTGCCACGCCCTCGTCCCACGTTCACGCCATGCTGCGTTGGCTGCTTCCCGAGAACATCTCTGACGTCCTGCCACGCGAGGCGCGTCGCGTCGAGGAGATCCGCCGCGCACTGCTCGACCTCTATTCGAGTTATGGCTACGAACTCGTCATCCCGCCACTGATCGAGTACATCGATTCGTTGCTCACCGGCAGTGGCAGTGACCTCGACCTGCGCACCTTCAAGCTGGTCGACCAGGCAAGCGGTCGGATGCTCGGCCTGCGCGCCGACACCACACCCCAGGTCGCGCGCATCGACGCGCACATTTTGAATCGCTCAGGAGTGGTGCGCCTCTGCTATGCGGGCAGCGTGCTGCATACGCGACCGCAGCATCCCCTCGCTGTCAGGGAGCCGCTGCAGATCGGTGCCGAGTTGTACGGGGCCGGGGGCCCCGCTGCCGATCTCGAAGTGCTGGAACTGGCGGTGGCTTCGCTGCGGGTGGCTGGACTGCCGCGCGTCAGCCTGGATCTCGGCCACACCGGCGTCGTCCGCGCCTTGCTCGACATGGCGAAGCTTTCGGACGCGGTGGAAGATGAGATCCTTGCGGCTCTCAGTACGAAGGACACTCCGGCCCTGCGCGAAACCGTTCAGGGTCTGCCGGTGGGTGTGAGTGACGGCCTGCTGGCGCTGGCGCGACTTGGCGGCGGGTTGGACGTCCTCGATGACGCGCGACGCGTGCTTCCCGACGATCCTTCGATCCACGCGGCGCTTGACAGCCTCGGGTACCTGGCCGCGCGGTGCGGCGCCGATGCGGTGACGCTGGATCTCGCGGACCTGCACGGCTATCGCTACCACACTGGCGTGACGTTTGCGGTGCACGCCCAGGAACTGCCGAGTGCCGTCCTGCGGGGCGGGCGCTATGACAACATCGGCAAGGTCTTCGGTCGCGCGCGACCCGCGGTGGGCTTTTCAATCTACTTGCGCGACCTGGCTGGACTGCTGGGCGTGGACTCGCTCCGGGCCATACTGGCGCCGGTCGGCGACGACCAGAATCTGCGCGAGACCGTTCGCCGACTGCGCAAGGACGGCGAGATCGTGGTTCAGCGCCTGCCCGACGAAGTGGGCAGTGCGGAGCCGGGGGACTTCATCTTTGACCGCGAACTGAGGCTCGTGGGCAGCGACTGGCAACTTGCCGCCCGCGACATTGCAGCGCCCGTGAAATAGGACACAACCGCATGGCACAGAACGTGGTCGTCGTCGGCACCCAATGGGGCGACGAAGGCAAGGGCAAGATCGTCGACTGGCTCACGGAGGACGTCGACGGCGTCGTCCGCTTCCAGGGAGGGCACAACGCCGGGCACACGCTGGTGATCGGCGGCAAGAAGACGATCCTGCGCCTGATTCCGTCGGGAATCCTGCGGCCGAAGACGGCCTGCTACATCGGCAACGGGGTCGTGCTGTCACCCACCGCGCTGCTCGCGGAAGTCGACGAGCTGCAGGCGGCCGGCGTGGATGTCGCGTCACGCATGGCGATCAGCGGCAACTGCCCGCTCATCCTCGAGTACCACGTCGCGCTCGACAAGGCGCGTGAGGCCAAACGCGGTGAGGCCAAGATCGGCACCACCGGTCGCGGCATCGGCCCGGCCTACGAGGACAAGGTCGGACGGCGGGCGGTGCGTGCACAGGACCTGTTCGACGCCACGCGGTTCGGCGACGGCGTACGCGCGGCGCTGGACTTCCACAACTTCGTGCTCGAGCACTATTTCGGCGCGGCTCCTGTTGACGCGGGCAAGGTCATCGACGAAACGCTGGCGCTGGCCGATCGGCTGAAGCCGATGATCGCTGACGTCTCGCACCGGTTGAACGCCGTCATGGCACGCGGCGCTCGGCTGTTGTTCGAGGGCGCGCAGGGGACGCTGCTCGACGTCGACCACGGAACCTATCCATATGTCACGTCCAGCAATACCGTGGCAGGTGCCGCGTCGGCCGGAGCCGGAGTCGCTCCGCAGCGGCTCGACTATGTGCTGGGCATCACGAAGGCGTACTCGACGCGTGTCGGCTCCGGTCCGTTCCCTACTGAACTGATCGATGCGACCGGCGAGCAACTGCGTGATCGCGGGCAGGAGTTCGGTTCCGTCACGGGCCGGCCGCGACGCTGCGGCTGGTTCGATGCGTCGGGGCTTCGTCGCGCCGTGCAACTGAACGGCACGACCGGCCTGTGCATAACCAAGCTGGATGTTCTCGATGGCCTGCCGGTGGTCAAGCTCGGCGTCGGCTACCGCTTCGACGGCCGCGATGTCGACATCCTCCCGTACGGCGCCGATGCGGTCGAGCGCTGCGAGCCGATCTACGAGGAGTTCCCGGGCTGGACCGAGTCGACGTTCGGTGTCCGTTCATGGGATGGGTTGCCGGCGAATGCAAGACGCTATCTGGAGCGACTTGCCGATGTCCTTGGCGTCCCGATCGACCTGGTTTCCACCGGCCCGGATCGCGAACAGACGATTGTGCTGCGCCATCCGTTCCGTTGAATGGCGCCGTGAAGGATCTCTACGTTAACTGGGATCAGTATCACCGGCTGATCGAGCGCCTGAGCCTTTCGATACACGAGTCGGGGTGGCAGTTCGATTCGCTGCTGTGCCTGGCGCGCGGCGGGCTGCGCGTCGGCGACATCATTTCCCGCATTTACGACATGCCGCTCGCGATACTGGCGGCCAGTTCGTACCGCGAAGCCGCGGGCCGGTCACAGGGTGCGCTGGATGTCGGCGAATACATCACGATGACGAAGGGCACCCTGGGAGGGAACCTGTTGCTCGTCGACGACCTGGTTGACTCCGGCGTCACGCTGGGGCGCGTCATCGAACACCTGAAGCAGCGCTTTCCCGCCGTATCCGAGATCCGTACTGCAGTCGTCTGGTACAAGGCCTGCTCGACCTTCGTGCCCGACTACTACGTCGAGTACCTGCCCACGAATCCGTGGATTCACCAGCCGTTCGAGGTCTACGATGCAATGGGCCCGGAGAAGCTCGCTGCGCGGCTGCGCAGTGGCGCAGCGTGAGGGTGGTTGGCCTTCACCTTCAAGAAGATATGCGCGGCCAGTTTCGCCCTCGCGCAGACCATGCAGGTGCTCTGTTACCTGGGCGCGATAATGCAAAAGGCCGGCGTTGCCGGCCTTCAGAAGAGCTTGGTGCCCAGGAGAGGACTCGAACCTCCACACCTTGCGGCGCTAGTACCTGAAACTAGTGCGTCTACCAATTCCGCCACCTGGGCACAGGTGAGCCCGAGATTCTAGCGACGGCGACTGCCATGTCAAATGCGCTACTCTGGCTGCTGACTCAAGCCGGGCGGGTTCCAACCCATTCCTGAACCAATCCATTGACATCAAAAACAACTCATATTGACAGCGACTCGATCCTGCAGGCGCTGACCGCGGCGCGCGCGCCGCTTACCCCGCAGGAGCTTTCCGAGCGTCTTCACGTCACCGACGAAGCGCGTTCGAATTTTAACGCCGAGATCGAGGAACTCGAGCGGGCAGGGCGAATTGTCCGCAATCGCGCCGGCCTGCTGCTGGTTGCGGCGCGGGCCAACCTGATCTCTGGCCAGGTGCAGGGCCATCGCGACGGCTACGGTTTCCTGATCCGCGATGACGGCGGCCAGGATCTCGTGCTCTCCGAGCACGAGATGAGCAAGGTGCTGCACGGTGACCGGGTGCTCGCGCGAGTCTCGGGCACCGACCGGCGCGGTCGGCCGGAAGGCGAGATAGTCGAGGTCATCGAGAGCCGTACCAACAAGTTGGTCGGCCGCCTGCTCAATGAGCGTGGCGTGACGATCGTCGTTCCCGAGGACCAGCGCATCCAGCACGACATCCTCGTGCCGCCTGGCGCGACGCTGTCGGCCGAGCCCGGCCAGGTCGTCGTCGTCGAGATCCTGCAGCAGCCGCAGCGCTATGTGGAGCCGGTCGGGCGCGTCATCGAAGTGCTCGGCGCCATCGACGATCCCGGCATGGAGATCGAGATCGCGGTGCGGAAGTTCCTGGTGCCGCACGAGTTTCCGGCGGAAGCCCTGGCGCTTGCCAACGACCTCCCGGATACCGTGCAGCCGCGCGACTTGCGCAACCGCGTTGACCTGCGCGACGTTGCCCTGGTCACCATCGATGGCGAGGATGCACGCGACTTCGACGATGCGGTCTATTGCGAACCCACGGGCGGGCGCAAGAAGGGCTGGCGACTGATCGTTGCGATCGCCGATGTCAGTCACTACGTCAAATCGGGCGACGCGCTGGATGCCGAAGCACAGAATCGATCGACTTCCGTGTACTTCCCTCGGCGTGTGATTCCGATGCTGCCCGAAAAGCTTTCCAACGGGTTGTGCTCGCTGAATCCGGATGTCGATCGCCTGGTGATGGTGTGCGATTGCGTGATCAGCGCCAAGGGGGCGCTCGACGCGTACCAGTTCTACCCCGCTGTGATGCATTCGCATGCGCGGCTCACTTACGACGAAGTCTGGGAAGCGCTCTCGGTACCGGGCAGCCGCGCGGCGCATCGGCGCGTCGACGTCCTGCCGCACCTGCAGAACCTCTATGCGCTCTACGAGACATTGGCCGGCGCACGCGAGTCGCGCGGTGCCATCGATCTCGAGACGACGGAGACCTACATCGTCTGCGATGTGAATGGCCGCATCGAGAAGATCGTTCCGCGCGTGCGCAACGATGCGCACAAGCTGATCGAGGAGTGCATGCTGGCCGCCAACGTGTGCGCGGCGGACTTCCTGGCCCGCAGCAAGCACCCTGCGCTGTTTCGTGTCCACGAAGGCCCGACGCCGGAGCGGCTGGCCAACGTGCGGGCGATGCTGAAGACGCTCGGCTTGCACCTCGAGGGCGGAGATGACCCGCAGCCCGCCGACTACGCGTTACTGCTGAAGAAGATTCGCCCGCGACCCGACGCGCAGCTTTTGCAGACAGTGTTGCTGCGATCGATGCAGCAGGCGATCTACAGTCCGCACAACTCCGGTCACTTCGGCCTGGCATACGAGGCCTACGCGCACTTCACTTCACCCATTCGCCGCTATCCGGATCTGCTGGTGCACCGGGCGATCAAGGCGTGCCTCGGGAAGAAGCCCTACGTGCCTGTGGTGAGCAGTTCCCCCGAGATCGCGGTCGCCCCGCGCGCTGCACGCACGGCGATGCGGCCGGGACGCGATCGACGGCCCACGGCGAGTGCCGACGTGGCGGTCTGGGAGAAACTTGGCCTGATCTGCTCGGCGAACGAACGCCGCGCCGATGACGCGTCGCGCGATGTCGAGGCCTGGCTCAAGAGCTACTACATGCGCGAACGCGTTGGCGAAACGTTCAGCGGCACCGTCAGCTCGGTCGTGCCGTTCGGCGTGTTCATCGTGCTCGACGACCTCTACGTGGAGGGGCTGGTTCACGTTTCGGAACTCGGTTCCGAGTATTTCCTGTTCAACGAGGCGCTGCACGAACTGCGCGGCGAGCGCACCGGCCTGCGCTACCGGCTCGGCGATCGAGTGACCGTACAGGTGGCGCGTGTGGACCTGGAAGCCCGACGCATCGAGTTCCGGCTGGTGCGGGGCGATACGCGCAAGGCCATCCTCGCGGCGAACCTGCCCGAAGCCAAGGAGAAGGAACGCAAGCGCGGCGAGACGGTCGAGGAGCGACGGGCGCGGCATGCCGCGGCAGGGGCTCGCAAGCCGCGTGACATCGACAAGCGCGAGACCGCGCGTGCGGGCGCCCGTGGCGTCGGCCTGCGGGGGAGCAAGGTACGCGCGCGCCGGCGCGGCAGATGAGCGCTCGACGCACACTGGCTGGTTTTCATGCCGTGTCGGCGCGCCTTCGTGCGGCGCCCGATTCGATCGAACGCATCTATCTGGATGCGCGGCGCCGTGACGGTCGCATGCAGCGCCTGCGCGAGCAGGCGGATGCCGCCGGAGTCGAAGTAGTCGCGGCCGATCCGGGACAGCTGCGGGCGCTGTGCGGGGAGGCACCTCACCAGGGAGTCGTGGCGGTCGCGGCTGATATTGCGCAGGTTCTGACGCTCGACGATGTGCTGGAGGCGCTGCGACCCGACACGCTGCTCCTCTTGCTCGACGGCGTGACGGATCCGCGCAACCTTGGAGCCTGTCTGCGCGTCGCCGATGCCGCCGGAGTCGCTGCCGTCATCGTGCCGCGCGACCGGTCCGCCGGCATGACGCCGGCAGCACTGAAGGCAGCCGCCGGGGCCGCCGAGTCGGTGCCGTTGATCGAAGTGACGAATCTGGCGCGGGCGCTCGAAGCCATTGACGAGGCCGGCATCCGCGCGATTGGCGCCGCCGGCGAAGCCGAGCAGTCCGTGTTCGAACTTGACCTCACGGGGCCGGTGGCCTGGGTTCTCGGTGCCGAAGGCGCGGGCTTGCGACGGCTGACTCGCGAGCGCTGCGCGGAACTGGCGCGGATTCCGCTGCGGGGCACCGTGGAAAGTCTCAACGTGTCCGTCGCGACCGGGATCTGCCTGTTCGAGACGGTGCGCCAGCGTCTTGCGGGGGCGCGCCGGTCGAATGCCCTTGCTTGAAAATCGCGATCCGCGGGGGCAGGATGGGAGCATGTTCGCGGCATTCTTCGGCACGGTCTTCCTGATCTTTTTCGTACTCAGTCCGTTGCACTGGATTGCGCTTGGGATGCCGTGGCTGACGCTGGCGATCACGTTCGTGCTGATACCGCTGCTCGACGTGGCTGTCGGAGCGCCCCGTCCGGACGCCGAGCGCAGGCCGCCGGCGTTTGCCCGCTGGATCCCTCGGCTGCAACTGCCCCTGCAGGCGCTGCTGCTGGTGCAGGCGATTCGCATTGCTCCGACCCTGGATCCGGGCCAGTTGGTGCTGTTCGCCATCGCGGTGGGCGTCGTCACGGGCGGGCTGGGGATCACCATCGCCCACGAACTGGGCCACCGCGCGACGGCGCTCGATCGGTGGATTGCCAGGGCGCTGCTCGTCAGCGTCTGTTACGGCCACTTCTTCGTCGAACATGTCCGCGGCCACCACGTCCGCGTGGGCACACCGCAAGACCCGGCGACGGCGCCACGCGGCATGAACGTCTACCGCTTCATTCTCCGGTCCGTGGTCGGCAGCTTCCTGCATGCGTGGAAGCTCGAAGCGATTCGGCTCGAGCGGCAGGGCCGTTCCCGGTGGAGCCTCGCCAACTGGGCGCTTGCGGGTAGCCTGCTCTCAGTGGCCCTGCTCGCGCTCGCAGCGTGGCTGGGGGGCAGTGCGGCAGCACTGCTATTCCTGCTGCAGTCGATCGTCGCCGTGGCACTGCTCGAGATCATCAACTACATCGAGCACTATGGCCTGCAGCGACGCCGCATCGGCGCGCGCTACGAGCCGGTCTTCGAGGAGCACTCGTGGAATGCGGACTTCGTGGTCAGCAACTGGATCCTCTTCAACCTGCAGCTACATTCGGACCACCATGCGCACATGCAGAGGCCGTACGAGGCACTGAGAACGATGCCGAATGCGCCGCAGCTGCCGGCCGGGTATCCGTCGATGGTGCTGCTCGCGCTGGTCCCGCCGCTGTGGTTCGCGCTGATGGATCGCCGCGTGCCCGCCCACTTCTCACGATAAGGATCGGCGGTGAAGCTGGAGCCGATCGAGCAAGCGCGGGGCCTTGTCGCCGGTGCACGCCGCATCACCGTGCTGAGCGGTGCCGGCATGTCGGCGGAGAGCGGCGTGCCGACGTTCCGCGACGCCCAGACCGGCCTGTGGGCACGGTTCGATCCGATGCAGCTGGCCTCCGAGCAGGGGTTCCGCGCCGACCCGCCGCTGGTATGGCGCTGGTACTCCGGACGGCGCGATGCCGTTGCGCTGGCCGAGCCGAACGCCGGTCATGCGGTCCTGGCCACGGTGGCAGGCCGCTTCGATCGCCTGTGCATCGTCACGCAGAACGTGGACGGCCTGCATCGCCGTGCCGGGTCGCGCGACGTCATCGAAATCCATGGTTCGATCGCCCAGACCATCTGCCTAGCGCACTGCGGGTATGTCGAGGACGAGCCTTCGCGGCTACCGCACGGTGAGCCGCCGCGGTGCCCGAACTGCGGGGACTGGCTGCGACCCGGCGTGGTGTGGTTCGGCGAGATGCTCGATCCCGACCGTCTGGCCGCAGCGGAAGCGGCCGCGCGGGACTGCGACGTGATGCTGGTGGTCGGAACCTCTGGCCTGGTCTATCCGGCGGCAGGGCTGCCTCTGGCGGCGCGCCGGTCGGGGGCGGCGGTGATCATCGTGAACCCGGCAGAAAGCGAACTCGATGGGCTCGCGCAGGTCGTCGTGCGGTCGACGGCCGCGATGGCTCTTCCGCGCCTGCTGGGGCGCTGACGGTGCCTTGTGCGCCGCGGCGCAAATCCGTTAGAATTGCAGGCTTTTCAAGCCCTTGCGGGCTTCCTTGCTGCACCGGATGACGCTTCCGGGCAGCTCACCCACCGGCGACACAAGTTCGATTCGCCGGGCATCCATAAGGAGCCACGATGCGTCATTACGAAGTCTGTTTCATCGTACATCCGGACCAGAGCGAGCAGGTGCCGGCGATGATCGATCGCTATAAGGCGATGATCACGGCGGGCAACGGCAAGCTGCACCGGATCGAGGACTGGGGCCGTCGACAGTTGGCCTACCCGATCGAGAAACTGGTCAAGGCCCATTACGTTCTGATGAACATCGAGTGCGACGGCAAGACGCTGGACGAACTCGAGCACGCGTTCCGCTACAACGATGCGGTGCTGCGCCATTTGACGATCAAGATGAAGAAGGCCGAGACGGCTGCGTCGCCGATGATGAAGGTCGTCGAGCGCGAGGAAGCGCGCAAGGCGGCGGCGGAGCAGGTGACCGCTGCGGCATAGGCGGGCTTCGGCGAGGGGCGCGGCGACTTGCATCGGCCGGCGCAACGGTGAACCAGCTTCGGATCTCGGCGGTGCCCGTGGCGCGCAGTGCGCTGCGGTACACGCCGGCCGGCGTCGCGGTTGCGGAGGGAAGTTTCCGCTTCGACGGCGCAGTGACTGAAGTCGGGACGGAGCGTCAGCTGGATTTCGAGTTCCCGGCGATCGCCGTCGGTCCCGTGGCACTGGGCCTGGATCGGGAGCCACTCGGACAGCCGCTGACGATCACCGGTTTCATCGCACCGCGGAGCCGTCGCTCGAATCGCCTGATCGTCCACATCATCGAATACGCAAGACCATAGAACACTCAGTTACCCGGAATACAGGAGCACACGATGGCAACCTCAATGCGAGGCAAGGGCAAGGGCAAGGGCAAGGGCAAAGGCACCCGCCGGCCGGATCAGAAGAACGCGCTGTTCAAGCGCAAGCGGTTCTGCCGCTTCACGGTGGAGAAAGTCGAGCAGATCGATTACAAGGATGTCGATACGCTGCGCGACTTCATCGGCGAGAACGGCAAGATCACGCCGGCACGCCTGACCGGGACCAAGGCGCACTACCAGCGCCAGCTCGACACGGCGATCAAGCGCGCGCGCTTCCTGGCGCTGCTGCCGTACACCGACACCCATTAAGCAAGGACGTCGAACATGCAAGTCATACTGCTGGAGAAGATCGTCAACCTCGGGCAACTGGGCGACGTCGTCAAGGTCAAGGAAGGCTACGCGCGCAATTTCCTGATTCCGCAGGGCAAGGCGCGTCGCGCCACCGAGACGGCGATCAAGGAATTCGAGGCGCGTCGCGCTGACCTCGAAAAGGCGCAGGCGGACAAGCTTGCCGCGGCGCAGTCGGTGCAGGACAAGATGGGCGGCGCGAAGGTCCAGGTCACGGCCAAGGCGGGCGTCGACGGCCGACTGTTCGGCTCGATCACCAATCACGACATTGCCGAGGCGCTGGTCAAGCAGGGTTTTGACGTCAACAAGTCGCAGGTCCGCATGCCGCAGGGCCCGCTGAAGGTGGTGGGCGACCACCCGCTGACGGTCACCCTGCATTCCGACGTCACCGCCGAAATCACCGTGACGGTCGTCGGCGAGCAGGCCTGACGCACGGGCGTTTCCCGAACAGAGGCGGCCCTTCGGCCGCCTCTTTTTTGCCCGTCGCCGCGCTGCCTTCGAAAGTGGTGGCGGTTGCTATAGTTCCCCTTCACCCGCGGGCAGTCGTCCGCATCCGTCTTCCTGCGCGATCCGCGTTTCGTGAACCAGCCGGTCTCAGATCCCCAGCTTGCCGCGGTTCGTACACCGCCGCACTCCATTGAAGCCGAGCAGTCGGTGCTGGGCGGGCTGTTGCTCGACAACTCTGCCTGGGACCGCATTGCGGACCTGGTCGGCACCGATGATTTCTATCGCAATGACCATCGCCTGATCTTTGCCGCGATCAGCCGCCTGATCGACGCCAGCAAGCCGGCGGACGCGGTCACGGTCTACGAGGCACTGCGCAACTCCAACAAGGCGGATGACGCGGGCGGGCTGGGTTACCTCAACACGCTGTCGCAGAACACGCCGTCGGCGGCGAACATCCGTCGCTATGCCGAGATCGTGCGCGAGCGCTCGGTCTTGCGCCGGCTTGTCACTGCCGGCGACGAGATCGCGACGAGCGCGCTGAATCCGGCGGGGCGCGACACCAAGCAGATCCTTGACGAAGCGGAGAGCCGCGTGTTCCGCATCGCTGAGGAGGGCGCGCGCGGCCGTCAGGGATTCATCGAGATCCAGCCGCTGCTGACCAAGGTCGTCGAGCGGATCCAGGAACTGTTCGAGCGTGCGAATCCTTCGGACGTCACCGGGGTGCCGACCGGCTTTGCCGACCTCGATACCAAGACCTCCGGCTTCCAGCCCGGTGACCTGATCATCGTGGCCGGGCGTCCATCGATGGGCAAGACCTCGCTCGCACTCAACATTGGTGAATATGTCGCCATCGACCAGGGCATGCCAGTCGCGGTGTTCTCGATGGAAATGGGCGCCTCTCAACTCGCGCTGCGGATGTTGTCGTCCGTGGGGCGACTTGATCAGCAACGCCTGCGCACCGGGCGCCTGCTGGACGACGACTGGCCGAGGCTGACCTCGGCCATCCAGAAGATGCACGAGGCGCCGCTATACATCGACGAGACGCCAGCGCTGACCGCGATCGATCTGCGCGCCCGTGCGCGGCGCCTGTCGCGCACCTGCGGCAAGCTCGGGCTCATCATCGTCGACTACCTTCAGCTCATGAGTGCCAGCGGTCAGGGCGAGAACCGTGCAACCGAGATCTCGGAAATCTCGCGGGGCTTGAAGGCGCTGGCGAAGGAACTCTCGGTTCCGGTCGTTGCACTGTCGCAACTGAACCGGACCGTGGAGCAGCGCACCGACAAGCGTCCCGTGATGTCGGACCTGCGCGAATCGGGCGCGATCGAGCAGGATGCCGACGTGATCCTGTTCATCTACCGTGACGAGGTCTACAACCCGGATACGAACGACAAGAACGTGGCCGAGATCATCATCGGCAAGCAGCGTAACGGCCCGATCGGACGCGTGAACCTGCGCTTCGATGGGCAGTACACAAAGTTCGAGAACCTGGCCCGGAGCCCGCAGTTCGGATGACATCCCGCTTCGTCCAGGAAGGGCCCGAGCGACCCAGCCCACTGCGCGCGACCTTGCGCCGGCTGATTCGCCGCGACCGGCGCTTCTATCCGCTGTTCAATCGCCACGCGCAGTTGTGTGCCGAGGGCCTGACGGCGCTGGCGCAGCTGCTCGTGGACGTGCGTGATCCGAGTGGCCGCGTGCGCGAGATCGAGGCTATCGAGAAGCGTGCCGATGGAGTCGTCGCCGAAACGCTGACTCTGCTGCGGCGGTCATGGCTGCCGCCGTACCCTCGATCGGCGATCCATGCCCTGATCAATCGACTCGACGACATCCTCGACCTGGCAGAGGACGTCGCGCAGTCACTGCATCTGTATCACGTCACTGCGACGACGGCAGAAGCCGGTCGACTCGCCGACCTCGCCGTACAGAGCGCCGATTCACTGCGACGCGCCGTGGCCGGCCTGGAATCAGGCGATGATATGCGCACGGTCCTCGCCCTGTGCGAAGAGGTCGATGGGCTCGAGGCCCAGGCGGATCATGTGTACCGCTCGGCGATGTCGAAGCTGTTCCGCGAGGAACCTGACACGCGCCAGCTGGTGAAGCTGAAGGCGATCTACGAACTGCTCGAGGAGCTGACCGACAAGTGCAAGCACGCTGCGGCTGAAGTCCAGGCCCTGGCGTTGCGCTGAACGCGGCGATGTCGACGGCACTGTGGATCGTTGCAGCGCTGCTGGTCGTGTCTGGCCTGGCGGGCACGGTCCTGCCGGCGCTCCCCGGCATTCCGCTGATCTTCGGCGGTGTGCTGTTGGCGGCGTGGATCGATGACTTCCAGCGCATCAGCGTCTGGACCATTGCCGTCCTCGGTGTGCTTGCGGCGATCGGCCTGGCGATCGACTACATCGCCGCGGCCGCTTCGGCCAGGCGCGCCGGTGCCAGCAAGCAGGGCGTCATCGGTGCTGCTGTCGGCACCGTGGTTGGCATCTTCACCGGGCTCTGGGGACTTCTATTCATGCCGCTGGTCGGCGCCGCGATCGGCGAGTTCATTGCCCAGCGCGACGCGCTGCGCGCCGGCAAGATCGGGCTGGCCACCTGGATCGGCCTGCTGCTCGGCACCGCCGCCAAGGTCGCCATCGCCTTCACGATGATCGGCGCGTTTCTGGCGGCGCTACTATTTTGACGTCACTCGTGTAAGCGAGGGCACGACGCAGTCGGGCCTTCGCACGTGCACTCGCTCCGAATAGTTTGTCGGCTGCGCTCCGGAGCGCAGCCGAGTGATCAGTCTTGAGCGGATCGCGCAAAGCGACCCGTGCAGGAGCAGGTGCACGTGCATCGGCGAAGCCGATGCGTACACCTGCGACGCCTATAAGACTTCCGCCGCGTGATCGGCCAGCCGCGAGCGTTCGCCACGCTGCAGGGTTACGTGGCCGGAGTGCAGCCAGCCCTTGAAGCGGTCGACGACGTAGGTCAGCCCGGAGGATCCCTCGGTCAGATAGGGCGTATCAATCTGCGCGATGTTGCCGAGGCAGACGACCTTGGTGCCGGGGCCGGCGCGCGTGACCAGCGTCTTCATCTGCTTCGGCGTCAGGTTCTGCGCCTCGTCGATGATCAGGTACTTGTTGATGAAGGTGCGGCCGCGCATGAAGTTGAGCGACTTGATGCGGATGCGCGTGCGGATCAGGTCGTTGGTCGCGGCGCGGCCCCATTCGCCGGCGGCGTCGTCGGTCTTGTTCAGAACCTCGAGGTTGTCTTCGAGGGCACCCATCCACGGCGCCATCTTTTCTTCCTCCGTGCCGGGCAGGAATCCGATGTCCTCCCCCACGGGAACGGTGGCGCGCGTGACGATGATCTCGGCAAAGCGCTTGGTCTCCAGAGTCTGCGACAGGCCCGCCGCCAGAGCCAGCAGCGTCTTGCCGGTGCCAGCCTGGCCAATCAGCGTGACGAAGTCGCACTCCGGATCCATCAGCAGGTTCAGCGCGAAGCTCTGTTCGCGATTACGCGCCGTCACGCCCCAGACCGCGTTCTTGGCATGCGTGTAGTCGCGCAGCACGCGCAGCACCGCCGACTTGCCGCGGATCTCGCGCACCTGGGCATAGAAGTTCGTGCCGTTCTCGAGGTACACGAACTGGTTGACCAGCAGGTCGCCGACGATCGGGCCGGAGATGCGGTAGTAGGTGTAGCCGCCTGACTGCCACGACTCCATCCCCTTGCCGTTCTTGTCCCAGAAGTTCGCGGGCAGCTGGAAGACACCGGTGTAGAGGATGTCCGTGTCCTCCAGCACCTTGTCGTTGGTGTAGTCCTCCGCCGGCAGTCCGAGTGCGCGAGCCTTGACGCGCATGTTGATGTCCTTGGACACCAGAACGACGTCCCGCTCGGTGTAGCGGCCCCTGAGGGTGTGCACGACACCGAGAATCTGGTTGTCCGCCTTGCCGGCAGGCAGGCTTGTCGGCAGCGAGCCTTCCACGGCCTGCGTCTGAAAGAACAGGCGCCCCGACGCGTCCTTGTTGCCGAGCGCGTTCAGCGGAATGCCGTCCTCGATCGGCGTCTTGCAGGCCGCCACCAGCGAGTCGAGCGTCCGTGAAACCTGGCGCGCACTGCGCGCGACCTCCGACATGCCCTTCTTGTGCGAGTCCAGTTCCTCCAGCGTCATCATCGGCAGGAAGACGTCGTGCTCCTCGAAGCGGAACAGGCTGGTCGAGTCGTGCATCAGCACGTTGGTATCCAGCACGAAGAGCTTCGGGCGCTCGTCGGCGCGCGGTTTCCTGCCGCTGACGCGCGGTTTCGACTCAACCACCGCCAGTCGTGTCGCTGGCGTCGCTCGGACAGTGGGTGTGGGTTCGGGACCGCGTGCCACCGGCGGTGGCGCGGTGGGAGCCCGTTCGTGGCGGGCCGGTTCGGAAGGGATCGCTACAAGCAGAGTGGCGGGCTTGGTCGGTGCTTTCGGCAGAGGCATCAGTGGGGCGGTGGGGCCGTGAGGAGGAAAGGTTGTCGGGGGATCAGCCGAGCGACTGGACGAACGCAAGGACGTCGGCGACGTGGTTCGGCACTTTCACGCCGCGCCATTCGCGTCGCAGTACGCCCGAGCTGTCGATGACGAAGGTGCTGCGCTCTATGCCGCGGACTTGCTTGCCATACATGTTCTTCATCTTGATGACGCCGAACAGCTGGCAGAGTGACTCGTCGGGGTCCGCGATCAGTTCGAACGGGAAGCCCAGCTTGGCCTTGAAGCCCTCGTGCGATTTGATGCTGTCGCGCGAGACGCCGAAGATGACGGCGCCCGCGCGCTTGAACTTGGCCTGGTTCGCAGCAAAGTCCATGCCCTCTGTCGTGCAGCCGGGGGTGTTGTCCTTCGGATAGAAATAGAGAACGACGGCGCTGCCCTTGAGCTCTGACAACTGCACCTTGCCGCCGGTGGCCTCGGCCTTGAAGTCGGGCACCTTCTTGTCGAGTACTACGGACATTCGAACCTCATGAATCGAGCAGGATGGCGGCGAGTACCTTGCGGCCCTCGCCCATCAGGATGTTGTAGGTACGGCAGGCCGCCTGCGACGTCATCGCCTCGCAGCCGATGCGTGCGTCGGTCAGTGGCTTGACCAGGCGCGGATGCGGGAAGCGCTGGCGCTCGCCGGTCCCGAGCAAGACGAGTTCGGGAGAGCGATCGCGCAGGCGCGTGAAGTCCTCGGCGGTCAGGGCGTCGAAGCCGGCCACGTACCAAGCCTCGACCGGCCGATCAGGCGCGAGGAGAATCGGGCGAAGATGGCGAACTTGGTTGACGTCAATGAAGCCGGGGCCGTAGGCGGTGACCGTGTTGAGCGCTGTCGGCGAGTCCGCGTGCAGTTTCAATTCGCTCCGGGCTTCCCTGCGATCGTCCGCGAACGCGGATCGATGCATGAACACTTCGGGTACATTATAGGCACACGTTGCGCCGCACAAGCGAGCGCGAATTGATCGAAAAATGCAGGCACTGCCGCGGTTTGCGGCGTGTTTGCAACACACAGCCTGAGGTCCGGGGAGATGGTTGAGTTTCCGCGCATCAAGCGCCTGCCCCCATACGTCTTCAATATCACCGGTGAATTGAAGATGGCCGCGCGACGCCGCGGCGAAGACATCATCGACATGAGCATGGGCAACCCGGACGGGCCCACACCTCAGCACATCGTCGACAAGCTGGTCGAAGCGGCGCAGCGGCAGGACACGCACGGCTACTCGGTGTCCAAGGGCATCCCGCGCTTGCGGCGCGCGATCACCAACTGGTACCAGACGCGTTATGGCGTGGAGTTCGACCCGGACTCCGAGGCGATCGTCACGATCGGCTCGAAGGAAGGTCTGGCGCACCTGATGCTGGCGACGCTCGATCGCGGCGATACGGTGCTGGTGCCGAACCCGAGCTATCCGATTCATATCTATGGCGCCATCATCGCCGGTGCGGATATCCGTTCGGTGCGCATGGACGGCCGCGTGGATTTCTTCGCCGAGCTCGAGCGCGCAATCCGCGAGTCGTTCCCGAAGCCGAAGATGATGATCCTAGGTTTCCCGAGCAATCCGACTGCGCAGTGCGTCGACCTGGACTTCTTCCATCGCGTGGTGGAGCTGGGGCGGCAGCACGGCATCTACGTCGTTCACGACCTGGCGTATGCGGACATCACGTTCGACGACACCTATCCGGACCACCGGGCCCCGTCGATCATGCAGGTGCCGGGCGCACGCGACGTTGCCGTCGAATTCTTCACGATGAGCAAGAGCTACAACATGGCCGGCTGGCGCATCGGCTTCATGGTCGGCAACAAGGACCTGGTGTCAGCGCTCGGGCGCATGAAGAGCTATCACGACTACGGCACCTTCACGCCGATCCAGGTTGCCTCGATCGCTGCGCTCGAAGGTCCGCAGGATTGCGTCGAGGAAATTCGTCGGGAGTACCAGCGCCGCCGTGACGTGCTCGCGCGCGGGCTGCACGAAGCCGGCTGGATGGTCGACGTGCCCAAGGCATCGATGTACATCTGGGCGACGATCCCGGAGCCGTACCAGGCGATGGGCTCGCTGGAGTTTGCGAAGAAGGTGCTGGCGGAAGCCAAGGTGGCGATCTCGCCGGGCATCGGCTTTGGTGACTACGGCGACTCGCATGTCCGTTTCGCACTCATTGAAAACGAACACCGGATCAAGCAGGCGGTGCGTGGCATCAAGGAGATGTTCCGCAAGGACGGCTTGCTGACGCCGCGCGCGCCCGAGAAGGCGGCCGCCTGACAGTTTCCCGATAATGCCGGAGGCGCCGTCGCGGTCCGGCCCTACATGATGAACCCGATCAAAGTCGGACTGCTCGGACTGGGCACCGTCGGCCGTGGCACCGTGAGCGTGCTCCGGCGCAATCAACACGAGATCACGCGGCGCGCGGGGCGCGGCATCGAGGTCGCTGCCGTCGCGGTGCGCGATGCGGCGCGCGCGCGCGCCTTCCTCGGCGGCGACGTACCCGTTTCGACGAACCCGCATGACGTCTTGCGGCATCCGGACATCGACATCGTCGTCGAACTGATCGGCGGTTATGAGCCCGCGCGCGAACTGGTGCTCGAGGCGATCAGCCTCGGCAAGCACGTAGTCACCGCCAACAAGGCATTGCTCGCCCGGCACGGCAACGAGATCTTCGAGGCGGCGCGCGCCAAGGGCGTTATGGTGGCCTTCGAAGCAGCCGTGGCGGGCGGCATCCCGATCATCAAGGCGCTGCGTGAAGGACTGACGGCCAACCGCATCGAGTGGATCGCCGGCATCATCAACGGCACCAGCAATTTCATCCTCTCGGAAATGCGTTCGCGCGGCCTGCCGTTCGAGGCGGTGCTCGCGGAGGCGCAGCAGCTCGGCTATGCCGAGGCGGATCCGACCTTTGACATCGAGGGCATCGACGCGGCGCACAAGCTGACGCTGCTGGCTGCCATCGCGTTCGGCGTGCCGATTAGTTTCGACGCCGCTTACACCGAAGGCATCTCGACACTGGCCGCCGCGGACATCAAGTACGCGGAGCAGCTCGGCTACCGTATCAAGCTGCTCGGCATTGCCAAGCGCACGCCCAAGGGCATCGAACTGCGTGTGCATCCGACCCTGGTACCGATGCAGCGACTGATTGCCAGCGTCGAGGGGGCAATGAACGCGGTGCTGGTCAAGGGCGATGCGGTCGGGACCACGCTTTACTACGGTCCAGGGGCAGGATCCGAGCCCACCGCATCGGCGGTCATCGCCGATCTCGTCGACGTCACGCGCATGCACACGGCCGATCCCGAGAACCACGTTCCGCACCTCGCCTTCCAGGCCGATGCAATGGCGACCGTGCCTTGGCTGTCGATCGAGGACACGGTCACCTCGTACTACTTCCGTATGCGCGTGGCCGACCAGCCGGGCGTGCTCGCGGACATCACGCGGATACTCGCCGACGGCCGGATCTCCATCAATGCGCTGTTCCAGCGCGAGCCCTCGGAAGGAGAGAACCAGACGGACATCATCATGCTGACGCACGACGCGGTCGAGCGTGACGTCAATGCCGCGATCGGCCGCATTGAGGCGCTGCCGACGGTGCTGGCCCCGGTGATCCGCATCCGGCAGGAAGAACTCCTGTAGCACGCCCATGCGCTACGTCTCCACCCGAGGGCGCGCTCCGGAGCGCGGTTTCACCGATATCCTGCTCTCGGGCTTGGCAGACGACGGCGGACTGTACGTGCCGGCTCACTATCCGCAGGTGTCGTCCGACGATCTGGAGCGCTGGCGGGCGCTGTCGTATGCAGAACTGGCGACGGAGATCGTCGCGTTGTATGCGGACGATATCCCGCGCGCGCGGCTGGCTGAACTCTGTCGGGCGACCTACACGCCGGCGGTCTACGGCAACGTACGCGCGGACAGCCGCGCCAGCGACATCACTCCGTTGCGCTGGCTCGAGCCGGGACTGGCACTGCTGGAACTTTCAAACGGGCCGACGCTTGCCTTCAAGGACATGGCGATGCAGTTGCTCGGGGCGCTGTTCGAGCATGTGCTGCGGGAACGCGGCGGAGAGCTCAACGTGCTGGGCGCGACCTCCGGCGACACCGGCTCCGCGGCGGAGTATGCGTTGCGCGGTCGCGCCGGCATCAACGTCTTCATGCTGTCGCCGCAGGGACGCATGAGCGCCTTCCAGCGCGCGCAGATGTACTCGTTGCAGGACGCGAACATCCACAATCTGGCGGTCGCCGGCACGTTTGACGATTGCCAGGACCTCGTGAAGGCGGTGTCCGCCGATCTCGAGTTCAAGGGCGCTGGCGGGTGGGCAGCGTCAATTCGATCAACTGGGGTCGCATCGTCGCGCAGGTCGTCTACTACTTCCGCGGCTATCTTGCAGCGACCCGGCAGCCGGGCGAGCGTGTGTCCTTTGCTGTTCCATCAGGCAACTTCGGCAACATCCTGTCGGGCTGGATTGCCCGCAACATGGGCCTGCCGATCGACCGACTCGTATTGGCCACCAACGAGAATGACGTTCTCGACGAATTCTTCCGCACCGGCCGCTACCGCGTGCGCGGCGGCAGCGAGACGCACGCTACCAGCAGTCCGTCGATGGACATCAGCAAGGCGTCCAACTTCGAGCGCTACATCCACGACGTCGTCGGGCGCGACCCCGAGGTCGTGCGCGAGTTGTGGTGGGAGATCGATACGCGCGGCCAGTTCCATGTCGGCGGCACGCCGTTCTACGAGGCGGTGCGCCGCAGCTGCCTGGTCTCCGGCAGGAGCACGCACATCGATCGCCTGCGCACAATTCGAACCGTCGAACAGCGCTATGGCGTTGTCATCGATCCGCACACGGCGGACGGCCTGAAGGTCGCGCTTGAACATCGGGATGCCGCGGTGCCGATGATCTGCCTCGAGACCGCATTGCCTGCCAAGTTCTCCGAGACGATAGTCGAGGCGCTCGGCTGCGCGCCGCAGCGACCGGCGGCGTTCGCCGACATCGAGTCGCTGCCACAGCGCTTCGAGCGCATCGAGGCCGACCTGCAGGCGGTCAAGAACTACATCGCTACCCATGGCGCCTGATGCCTGATGAAGGTCATCGGCTTCATCGGTTACTCGAACAGCGGCAAGACGACGCTGATCGAGAAGCTGATTCCGCTCCTGAAGGCGCGCGGTCTGTCGGTTTCGGCGATCAAGAACGCGCATCACGGTTTCGACATGGATCGGCCCGGCAAGGACTCGTTTCGCTATCGCGAGGCCGGTGCCGGCCAGGTGCTGGTCGCTACCGCGCTGCGCTGGGCGATGCTCACCGAGACGCCGCAGCAGCCGGCGACCCTCGAAAACTTGCTTGCGCTGCTCGCACCGTGCGACCTCGTCATCATCGAGGGATTCAAGAGCGAGGGTCACGTGCCGCGCATCGAGGTGCGCCGCAGCGGACAGGCCGAGGCGGCGATCTTTCCGCATGATCCCAACGTGATCGCGATCGCAGCCGACCATCCGATCGACACCGCGCTTCCAGTGCTGGATCTCAACGCCCCGGCTAAGATTGCCGAGTTCATAGCGCAGCGCCTGGGGCTCACCTGATGCTTACGGTGGAAGACGCGCTGGCGCGCATCCTGCGCCGCGCCGACCCTGTTGATGTCGAAGCCGTGGCGACACTCGCCGCGGACGGCCGTGTGCTCGCGGTGGACGTCGTTTCAGCGCTGGCGGTGCCGCCGCTCGACAATTCGCAGATGGACGGCTATGCGGTGCGGACTGTCGACTTGCCGGCGCCGGGGGCCACGCTTCGAGTAAGCCAGCGCATCGCGGCTGGACATGTCGGTGCGGCGCTCGAACCGGGCACGGCGGCTCGCATTTTCACTGGCGCCCCGGTGCCAACGGGTGCGGACGCGATCGTCATGCAGGAAGCCTGCACGGCCGGTGAAGGACGCGTCACGATCAATGAAGTGCCGCAACGCGGTGCGTGGATCCGCAAGGCCGGCATCGATATCTCGGCGGGTGACACGGTGGTGGCGGCCGGTTCGCGGCTGCGCCCGCAGGATCTCGGCCTGATCGCGTCGGTCGGCGCGGCGCGCGTGACGGTGCATCGCCGGCTGCGGGTCGCGGTGTTCTTCACTGGCGACGAACTCGAGATGCCAGGTGAAGCGCTGGCGCCCGGTCGCATCTACAACTCGAACCGCTTCGTGCTGCGTGCGCTGCTGGAGCGACTTGGGTGCGACGTGAACGACCTCGGTATCGTTCCGGACGACCGGGCGAAGACGCGGGCCGCGTTCGTCGACGCGGCGGGCGATGCGGATCTCATCCTCACCTCGGGCGGTGTGTCCGTGGGTGAGGAAGACCACGTCAGGCCCGCCGTTGAAGCGGAGGGTGCGCTGGAGTTGTGGCAGATCGCGATGAAGCCGGGCAAGCCGCTGGCATTTGGACAGGTGCGTGGCGTGCCTTTCATCGGACTGCCGGGCAACCCGGTCTCGAGCTTTGTCACGTTCCTGCTGTTTGCCCGGCCGTTCATATTGTCTCGACAGGGGGTCCGCTCGACGCAGGTGCCCGCGTTCAGCCTGCGTGCGGAGTTCGACTGGCCAAAGCCGGAGAAGCGCCGTGAGTTCCTGCGCGTGCGTCGCGACGAGCGGGGCGGGGTAGCGCTCTTCCCGACACAGAACTCGGCCGTGCTGAATTCGACGGCATGGGCCGACGGATTGGTCGATCACCCGGCGGGTGCGACCATCGCGCGCGGCGACATGGTCCGCTACCTGTCGTTTGCGGAACTCCTCTCCTGAGCCTCGACCGATGAATATCACCGTGCTGTACTTCGCGGCATTGCGCGAACGACTCGGGATCGCAAGGGAGGAGTGTGCGTTGCCGGCGGACGTCGTGACGGTGGCTGCCCTGAAGGACTGGATGGCCGCACGCGGTACCCCGTGGGCGCAGGCATTCGTCGAGATGCCGAGAGTCCGCGTTGCGGTGGATCAGGCGATGGCGCGTGCGGACACGCCGCTGCGGGAGGGTGCCGAGGTGGCGTTCTTTCCGCCGGTCACCGGGGGCTAGCGTGGTCCGCATCCAGGAGGAGGAGTTCGACGTCAATGCAGAGCTCGCACGCCTGCGCGCCGATCCGCGCGTCGGCGCCGTCGCCTGCTTCATCGGCGTGGTGCGCGATCTGAACGACGGTGACCCGGTCGCATCGATGACGCTTGAGCACTATCCCGGCATGACCGAGAGGGCGCTCGAAGCCATCGTCGCCGAGGCGCGCCAGCGCTGGGATCTCTACGAGGTGCTCGTCGTCCACCGTGTCGGCAAACTGCGTCCCACCGATCCGATCGTGCTGGTCATCGTCACGAGTGCGCATCGTGGCGCAGCGTTCGCGGCGTGCGAATTCGTCATGGACTATCTGAAGACCGAGGCGCCGTTCTGGAAGAAGGAGGCGACGCCCACGGGGACCCGCTGGGTCGAGGCCCGCGAAAGCGATGACGCCGCGCGCGAGCGGTGGGACTCCGGGACCTCTGACCGATGACGCGCGACGGTCCGCTGGTGACTGTGCTCGCGGCGGTAGCCCTCGGTGCGGTGTTCGGGGCCTGGATGCGCTGGGCACTGTCGTATTGGCTCAACCCGCGGATCGAACACCTGCCGCTGGGCACGCTGACCTCCAACCTGATCGGTGGCTACCTGATCGGCCTGGCAATCGCCGCGTTCGCGGCCCATCCCTCCGTGCCGCCGTTCTGGCGTCTGGTCCTCGTGACCGGCTTTCTGGGCGGCCTGACAACGTTTTCGACCTTTTCCGCGGAAAGCGTCGTGCTGATGCAGGGTGCCCAGTGGGCTTCGGCGGCCCTCCACGCTGTGGCGCATCTCGGGGGATCGTTGCTCGCGACGGTCGCCGGAATCGCGACGTATCGCCTGCTTGCCTGACCGGTCGCGGGGTGCGTGTGTGCAGCGCAACAGGGATTGACCAGCCTGCAAGGCGCTGGCTATATTACTGACCAGTCAGTTATTTACTGGACGGCCCATGCGCTCCGTTGCTCTTGGTCTTGCCTCGATCGCGCTCGTCACTGCCTGCCAGCAGGCCGCGGACACCACCGAGGACGTCCGCCCCGTGCGGACACTCACGGTGACGCCCAAGGCAACGACTGCGATGGCCGAGTTCGCGGGCGAGGTGCGCCCGCGCATTGAAACGCGCGCTGGTTTCCAGGTCCCGGGCCGTGTGACCCAGCGGCTGGCCGAGGTGGGCCACACGGTGAAGGCCGGTCAACCTCTCGCCACGATAGATGCGCAGGACTATCGGCTGGCAGCGGAAGGCGCGGTGGCCGGACTCAACGCGGCCAAGGTGGATCGCGACCAGCAGCGTGCCGATTACCGGCGCTTCGAGGAATTGCAGCGCAAGGGCTTTATCAGCCAGGCTGACCTGGACCGGCGCAAGGCCGCGCTAGATGCCGCCGAAGCGCGCTTCCTGCAGGCGAAGGCGAGCGCGCAGTCGAGTGGCAACCAGGCCGGCTATGCCGTGCTGCGCGCTCCGCACGATGCGGTGGTCATCGGCGTCGACGCCGAAGTCGGACAAGTGGTCGCGGCCGGTCAGTCGGTGATCCGACTTGCTCGAGTCGGGGAGATGGAAGTGCTGATCGGCATCCCGGAGCAGCAACTCGCGCTGCTCAAGGGGGCCAGCGAGGTGCAGGTCCGGCTGTGGGCGGGTGGACCGCCCATTGCTGGCCGCGTGCGCGAACTGGCGCCGGTGGCGGATCCGGCCACTCGCACCTTCCCGGCGCGCATCGCACTGCTCAACCCGCCGCCGAACGTTGCGCTCGGAATGACTGCAACCGTGACCTTCGCCACGCCAATCGCGCAGCCGATCATCGCCGTGCCGCTTCAGTCATTGCAGGCCGAAGGCGGAGTGACGCACACCTGGATCTTTGATCCGACGACCCAGACCGTGCGGCGCCAGCGCGTCCAGGTCGTCAACGCCGCGGGCAACGAAATCGTCATCGGCGACGGACTGAAGTCCGGGGATGTCGTTGTGACGGCGGGAGTGCACCAGCTGAAGGAAGGCCAGAAGGTGCGGCTCCTTTCGGAGGCCACGCAGCTCGCGCCAGTTGCTCCGGCGACCGTGAAGCCCGACCCGGCAAAGAAGGGCTGACCCGTGTCGGCCGCCGCGCGCTTCAACCTTTCCGCGTGGGCGATCGACCACGCTCCCCTGCTGCGCTACTTGATGGTGGTGCTGCTGGCCGGCGGGCTCTTCGCGTTTGCCAGCCTGGGCCAGGACGAGGACCCGCCGTTCACCTTTCGTGCGATGGTGGTGCGTGCGTACTGGCCCGGTGCCACCGCGACGCAGATGGCCGAACAGGTCACCGACAAGCTCGAGAAGAAGCTGCAGGAGACCCCTGGCATCGACAAGATCCGGTCCTACAGCAAGCCCGGCGAGACGCTGATTTTCGTGCAGGTCAACGAGGCGACCCGCGGCCGCGATGTCGCTGATGCGTGGTACCAGGTGCGCAAGAAGGTCGGCGATATCCGCGGCACGCTGCCGCCAAATGTCCAGGGGCCGTTTTTCAACGACGAGTTCGGCGATGTCTACGGTGTGATGTTCGCGTTCTCGACCGACGGCTTCAACTATCGGGAGCTGAAGGACTATGTCGAGGCGGTCCGCCAGCAGCTGCTGAAGGTGCCCAATGTCGCCAAGGTGGATCTCTTCGGCGTGCAGGACGAGAAGATCTACATCGAGATCTCGCACCGCAAGCTGGCGCAGATCGGGCTCGACATCCCGCAGCTCGCGGCCCAGATCGGCGCTCAGAACGCGGTCGAGGGCTCCGGTGTGCTGGTGCTGCCCACCGACAACCTTCAGGTGCGTATCACCGGCGAGTTCCATTCGCTCGAGGACCTGCGCCAGCTGCCGATCCGCGCCAACGGCCTGACGTATCGGCTCGCTGACATCGCGACGATCACACGGGCCTACACCGATCCGCCGCGCGACAAGATGCGCGCCGGTTTCGCTGGCGGCGAGGGGCGCGAGGTCATCGGCCTCGGGGTGTCGATGGCGAAGGGCGGGGACATCATTCGACTCGGCAAGAACCTCGCAGCAGCCGAGCGTCGCATCGAGGCATCGCTGCCGGTCGGCATCGACATGACGAAGGTGGCCGATCAGCCGCGGGCGGTGGCGACCTCGGTCAACGAATTCCTGCGCGTGCTGGTGGAGGCCCTGGTCATCGTGCTGGCGGTGTCGTTCCTGAGCCTGGGCCTGCACACGAAGCCGCTGCGTCTCAATCCGGGTCCCGGCCTGGTCGTGCTGGCCACGATCCCGCTGGTGCTGGCAATCACGATTCTCGGCATGTGGCTGCTGGGCATCAACCTGCACAAGATCTCGCTGGGCGCATTGATCATCGCGCTCGGTCTGCTGGTCGACGACGCGATCATCGCGGTCGAGATGATGGTGCGCATGCTGGAGGAAGGCGCCAGCAAGACAGTCGCGGTCACCGCGATGTACGAGACGACGGCGATGCCGATGCTGACCGGCACCCTGATCACGGCGGTCGGCTTCCTGCCTATCGCGCTGGCGAAATCCGTAGCGGGCGAGTACACGATGTCGATCTTCCAGGTGACCGCGCTCGCTCTCGTGATCTCCTGGTTCGTTGCGGTGCTTTTCGTGCCGTTGCTCGGGATCTGGCTGCTGAAGGTCAAGCCCAGGGCGGGCGTGCACAGTGACGACGAACTGTTCGACACGCCGTTTTATCGCCGTTTCCGCCATCTGGTCGACTGGTGCGTCGAATGGCGCAAGACCGTCATTGCGATCACCGTCGGTGCGCTCGCTCTTGGCATCGGCGGTTTCCGCGTCATCGAGCAGCAGTTCTTCCCGGACTCGAGCCGACTTGAACTTGTCGTCAACCTGTGGCTGCCCGAAGGCTCGAGCCTGCAGGCGACCGAGCAGGAGACGCGCGCATTCGAGCGCTGGCTTGGACGCCAGCCTGAGCTGGACTGGTACGTCAGCTACGTCGGCACCGGCGCGCCGCGCTTTTACCTGCCGCAGGACCAGCAGTTCGGCAACACCAACCTGGCGGAGATCGTGATCACGCCGAAGAATCTGGCGGGGCGCAACGCGCTGCAGAGTCGCATTACCGCACTCTTCCGCGACGAATTTCCCAACCTGCGGGGGCGCGTGAAGCTGCTGCCCAACGGTCCCCCGGTGCCTTATCCGGTGCAGTTCCGGGTCCAGGGACCCGATGCCCGCACCGTGCGCTCGATCGCCAATGAAGTGAAGGAGGTGATGCGCGCGAATCCCAACACCCGCGGCGTCAATGACAACTGGAACGAGAGCGTCAAGCGGCTGAATCTCGAACTCGACCAGGACCGGGCGCGAGCGCTGGGCATCTCGACGCAGACGCTGGCACGCGCGGCGCAGACGATACTTTCCGGTTCGACGATCGGCCAGTTCCGCGAAGGCGATCAGCTGATCGACATCGTGCTGCGCCAGCCGCTCGACGAGCGCGCCGTCATCTCGCGTCTCGCCGAAGCCAATATCACGACCTCGTCCGGCCGTTCGGTGCCGCTGTCGCAGCTCGTGAAGATCGAATTCGGCTGGGAGCCGGGCGTCATCTGGCGGCAGGATCGCGACTACGCGATCACCGTGCAGAGCGACGTGCGACCGGGAATCCAGGGGCCGACGGTCTCGGCCCAGGTCGCGGCGGATACGCGCATGGCCGGACTCCGTGCGCGCATGCCGGCGGGCTACCAGATCGCTGTCGCCGGTGCCGCCGAGGAGTCTTCGAAGGCCGGCGGCGCGATCGCGGCCAACATCCCGCTGATGCTCTTCATCGTGTTCACGCTGCTGATGCTGCAGCTGCATTCGTTTTCGCGCTCGATGCTGGTGTTCCTGACGGGTCCGCTCGGCCTGATCGGTGCGGCTGCAGCGCTGCTGGTGTTCCGTGCGCCGTTCGGCTTCGTCGCGCAACTCGGCGTCATCGCGCTGTTCGGCATGATCATCCGCAACTCGGTGATCCTGGTGGACCAGATCGAACGCAACCGTGCGGACGGCCTGCCGACATGGAACGCGATCATCGAAGCCGCGGTGCGCCGTCTGCGGCCGATCGCATTGACCGCTGCCGCCGCAGTCCTCGCGATGATCCCGCTGTCCCGCAGCGTGTTCTGGGGGCCGATGGCGGTGGCCATCATGGGTGGGCTGGTGGTTGCGACGGTGCTGACGCTGCTGTTTCTGCCAGCGCTCTATGCAGCGTGGTTTCGCGTGAAGCGCGAGGACCAGGGCGTGGCAATGACGGCGGTGCCGGCGACGGCACAGCCCGCCTAGAAGATCAGTCGAAAGCGATTGAATACACAAGGTCCAGCGCGTTGGTGCTGCCGGCGCGCGCGATCACCGACAACTGGCGCGTGAGTCGATAGTTCAGGGCGACGAAGTACTCGGCGCCGCTGAGCGCCTGTTCGAACGAAATGAACAGATCGTCGTTGATGCGCTTGCCGACCGCGAGGAAGTCGCCAGCGGCCGAGTTCGTGGAGGCGGTGCCGCCGCTGCGCAGCCGTCCAGCCACGGTCTCGCGCGGCAGCAACGAACCACTGCTCTGGCCGGGCTGCAGCGCGATCTGGTCAATGCCGAGCGTTCGCATCAGCCCGGCACTGGCGCTGTCCACCTGGCCGGAGAAAAGCGCGCTCGCCGCGGCCGACAGCATCGCGCGATCACTGCCGTCGTTTGCGCCGGGCGGGCGGCCAAGCACCAGCCAGTTGAGCTTTTCCGTGTCTGACATCGCCGGATCGGAGTGCAGGCGAACGAACGGTTTCTGTGCCGTCCCGCTGATGGCCACACCGACTTCGACCGGCAGGCCCGCGCGCACGGCCAGCACGTTCAGTGCCGGGTTATCGACCGGGCCCTGGAACGTGATGATGCCGCGCGCGATCTGCAGGCGCTGGCCATAACCGGCGAATACCCCGTCCACAGTGCGTACGTTGCCTTCGCCGCGCAGCAAGGAGGGGCGCCCGCTGACATTGACCGCGCCGGCAAGCCGCGTCTCGAGGCCGGCGCCTTCGATGTAGAAACGCCGGCCCAGGTTGGCCTGCAGGTCGAGTGTGACGTCCACGGGTGCGGCCGCCACCTTCCGCTGCGCGCCGCCTCGATTGACCACGACGTCGTTCGGCAAAGCGCGTGCGCCGCGCAGACCGCCGAAATTGATGTAGGCGCCGTCGACGGTGAGCTTGGCATATAGCTCAGCGCGCTGCGGCGACAGCGTGATACCGGCGTCGCCTGAGACGACCATCCAGCGGTCGGTACGTTGCAGTACCGGCAACTGTGTCGCCTTCAAGCCGATACTGCCCGTCAGCGAGCGCAGCGCAACGCGCCCTACGGCCCGAACCTCGAACGGCCGAGTCGAGTCGAGGCCCTCGAGTGCGCGCAGGTCGGCCGGCGCAACGCGTGGTGTCCCGGCGAAAATCAGTTCATTGATGACGAGAACGCCATCGTCGAGCACCGCATCCAGCTTGCCGTTCTCGAGACGCACCGCCTGGTCGACCCACGCCAGCCGTAGTGCTTCGCCAGTCATCGTCCCGGTCGAGGTCGGGTCTGCCGGCGTGCCGCCGATCGTCGCCTTGATCGCGGCGCGACCGGCGAACTGCACGTTGTCGCCGATCAACGGGCCGAGCCAGCTCAGGTCGGGCAAGTCGGCATTGACGGCCACGCGGAATGGCCTCGTCTGGGCCAACAGGCGGCCCCCGCTCAACGCGGGATTGATGTAGGCATCGATCTCGGCATCGATCTTGCCGAGGGCGCGCCCACGGACATAGGCGTTGCCGGTAAGACGATTGTTCAGCACGCTGAGGGCCACGCCGACGTCGCTGACGCCGATCGGATTCAGCGCATCGATGCCGCTGTAGAGGTCGCCGCCGGTGCGCTCGATGACGGCAATACCGGTGACACCCTCGTCCGTGTGCTCGAACTCCCACCGGCCGCCGAGCGTCAGCGGTACGCGGTCGCCCGCGCCGCTGCGCACGACGCGCCGAGGCGCCCGCGCCTGCGCGTCCAGTGCCTGCGGCTGCAACTCTTCAAAGCGTCCTGAAGAGCGCCACCGGCCATCGCCCCGATGCAACTCGAAATCATGAAAGCGTGCGCCGCGCAGGCTGAACTCGGCGGGACCCAGCGACAGGGCGTCGGTCGAGATCATCAGAGGTGTCGGGGTGCGCATCAGCAGGTCCAGGGGCGCGCCAATTTCCACACCGGCGATCGAGCCGCGCCACGCCCGTTCCTTGATGCCGCCATGAGCAACGATCCGGATCGGTTGCTGGGTAGCGGTGGTGCCGGTCAGCTCCAGCGTTGCGCTGGCAGTGGTACCGCGTCCGATCAGGTTGGCGCCGGCGATAGACGCCTGCGGCCCGGTGGGGCTGCTATGACCCGTGATGTCCGCAGTGACCGCCAGCGGCTCGTCGGCAGCCATGCCGCCTTTGAACGCTGCAACTGCGCTGGCGATGCGGTGACCGCCGGGCAGTCGCAGGTTCTTCGCCGAGACAGCGCTGTCGATGCGGGCCGCGTCGAGTTCGCCCGAAAGGGTGGCAATTGCATCGACCTGGCCGCCGTAACCCGGTACGAGGGTCTCGATATCCGGTGACACCAGTGCCAGTTTCAGCTCACGTCCGGCTCCGAGGCCGCCGAGCGCAGTGAGCCGGGACATGCCGGAGCGCAATTCGATGTCGGCATCCAGCCGGCGCTCGCGGGTCTCGAGCGTGCCGCGACCGTTGATCGTGCGTCCGGCGATGCGGCTCTCGTCGAGTGCAAAGCGGGCGCGCCCGGTGAGCGATGGTCGCAGGCGTCCGTCGATGTCGAGCGTGCCGTTCAGGTGAGTGTCGAGACCAGGCACCAACCGGGCAAGATCGAGATTCTTGAAGCTGCCGCTCAGTTGAACGCTCTGGGCGCCGCCGAGCTCGATGCGGCCGCGCAGGTCGGCGCGGCCGTCAGCCAGGCGCAGCCGCGCCTGGCTCACAGCGAGCACTCCGGATCGCAGCGTGCTGTCCAGCTCGGCGCTTAGCGGCAACCCGCGATCGTTGCGTGCGCTGCCGCGAAAGCGCTGCTCGCCGTCGCGGAAGCTATAGGCGAGCTGGCCGCTGGCGTTGGTGGCGGCGGCGCGGCTGTGCAGGGTGGTGGCATCGATGCCGGTGAACCGTACCGTCGCCTGCACACCCTCGGCGCGGGACCACGCGAGCGTGCCGTTTGCCGTGCCGCGGATGCCGTCGGCGCGCTCGATGTCGAGCTTCAGGGTGTCGGCGGCCCACGCCAGGCTTCCGCGCACCGAGCGCAGCGGCAGCAGATCGCGATCTATCGGTCCCGGCTTGCTGTTCTCTGCGGAAAACGGGCCGGAAACCTGCCACGAGCCATCTGGCGCGGTGGTCGGCGACAGGTCGCCGCGGGCGCGCAGCTGCATCGACGGCACGTCGCTGAACCACACCGACGGGTCGAAGGATTCGACGTCGACGATCAAACGCTCGAAGAGGACGTCGTCGAACGCCCGCAGTGTGCCGCTTGCGGTCGCGCGCGCTGCCGTGTCGTCGGCCTGCAGATGAAGCTGCAGCTGCTGCAACGAACCGGAGGCCGTGACAGCGGCTGTGATCGCGCGGTTCTGCACCGTGGTGCCAAGCTCCGCACTTGCCTGCGTGACGAAAGGCGGTGCCGCAGCGATGCGACCGCGCGCGTCGATCCGGGTACGATCGAACTCGCCGCGAACCCGTTCGATGTCGATGCCGTGCGGGTTCGTGCGCGCGGCGAGATCGATGCGCCGGAACACGAGCGGCGTGCTGCCACGCGCGCCCAGGGCCAGTTCCTGGACGCCTGCCTGCCTCACGATCAAATCGAAGGGCAGGCCCAGGAAGCTCGGTGGAGAGCTCGGGGCGCCGCTGGATTGCCAGTCGATCTGCAACCGCCGGGCTGTGATGCGCTCGACGTCGAGCCGGCGCGCCGTGAGTGACCAATCGCGCAGTTCCATGTCCACGCCTTCCGCCTTCACCGACCACCCGCCGCGATCGAGTTCGAAGCGAGCGATCTGGATACTGCGGGCGAGCGAGCCGTCGATGCCGTCCAGCGTCAGCCCCGGGACGATCGCGCTGATCAGAGCTGCGGCGGCGCGCAGGCCCGAGCTGGTTGTTGCCATCCACCACGTTGCGACGGCCACCGACAGGATCAGCGCGAGCGCCGGCCCCAGGATCGTCGCAATAGCGCCTGACCACGATCGTCGCGGCCGGGACGGCGCAGCGGGCGGGGGCGGGGGAGGCGGCGTGTTCATCAGAATGCAATCGCCACCGAGAAGTGCACGCGCAACTGCTGGAAGCGCTCACCCCAGGCCACGTCGACAGCGAGTGGTCCTGCGGGAGTGCGCCAACGCGCCCCCAGGCCATATCCGAGCGCGAGGTCGAGATCACCGAAGCGGGCCGCCGCATCGCCCGCGTCGACAAAGGCCGCCACCCCCCAGTTGCCGCCCCAGCGCTGCAGCCACTTGACGTACTCGACCGAGCCGACGACCAGTGCGCGGCCGCCGACGATGGCACCGCCCTGTTCCACGCCCAGGCTCTCGTAGTCGTAGCCGCGGACGGTGAGCGCGCCGCCAGTCCGGAACAGGAACTTGTTCGGAACCACATTCGTGCTTTCGGCCTGCACGGCGCCCACCTGACCGCGCAGGATCAGCACATCGCGCGGGCCGACGGGGAAGAACTGCACGATGCTGCCGAAGCCGCGCACGAATGCGTCCTCGACCGACGAACTGCCGATCCCCACCGATCCCTGCAACTGGAACAGGTTGCCGCGGCGCGGATTGGTGAAGTCATCGACATCGCGTCGGGTCCAGGTGTAGGTGCTGGACAGCACGTCGAGCGTGATCGGCGGATCGAGCGGCGTCTCGCGGCGTTCGTGTTCGAAGTTGAACGCCAGCTGGGTTTCGACATTGCGACCGTCGCGCGGTCCCGTGAGCAGCGAGCGCGCGGCCCCGAGTCCCCAGCGGTTGATCTGCAGGTTCTCGATATCGGAGTTCTCGATCAGCGCACCGATGCTGTCGCGGGCGCCGCCGCGCTGCGGGGGAAAGACCAGGTCGGCGAAGGCAAACTCCCCGGTCTGGTCGAGGCGAAAGCCGGTCTGCAGGATGTAGGGTCGACCGAACGTGATCGACTGGCGGTACACCGCCTCGATGTGCGGACCGGTGTTCGTTGCGAATCCGATACCCGCGGAAAGGCGTCGCGTCAGCGCTTCGCGCAGCCGCACCCGCATCGGCGCTTCGTTGTCCGTGGCGTGGTCGAGGTCGAGTGTGACCACGACGCTGCGGAAGTAGGATGACTCCTGCAGGGCCTGCTGGAACTGCAGCATCATGGCTCGGTCGTAGGGATCGCCCGGCTTGAACGGATTGAAGCGCTCGACCAGCGTTGTGTCGTGCCGTTCGAGCCCTTCGACCCGGAGCGGGCCGACGCGATACGCGGGTCCGCTGTCGACTTCGACCTGCAGCACGGCCGATGCGGTTTCGACGTCGACCTCCGCTCTGGAATGGGTCAGCGTTGCTGCAGCGAAGTCGCGTGTCGTAACGGCCAGCATCAAGCGATTCTTGGCGGTCTCCCAGTCTGGGCTGCGAAACGACGCTCCGACGGCGAGGCCCCAGTCGCGCCGCAGGGCGGCCGCTCGCTCGGCGTAGGCAGGCTCGGCTAGTGCGCCCTTGAAGGCGACGTCGACTGCGGTGACCGTCGTCTGACGGCCGGGCTCGACGACCAGGCGGTACCGCGGAACGCGTGCAGGGTTCGGCTCGAACCGGACGGTCGGGCTGAAATAGCCTTCCGTGGCCAGCACTTCGATGGCGGTGCGCTCGGCCCGCCGCAGTTCGCGCTCCTCGTCCGCTTCGTCGGCTTCATCCGGCAGTCGATACCGGGCGAGCGCGTCCTCCAGCGCGGTCGCCACGCGGCCGCTGACCCCCGCCGGCGTAACCAGCCGCGTGCCCTCGACTTCTGGCACCTGTTGCGCCGTTGCGGCCAGGGGCAGGCCGATCAGCAATACGAAGGAAGCCAGCAGTCCGGGACGCACAGTGCAGACCAAAAAGGGGGCGGCAGTCGAGCTACACAGCGCAAGCACCCGCGGCACCGCAGCCCTCTGCATCGATCCTAGCAAAGCGAGAACCGGGCCCCGTCCGCTTGAAAACTTGCAGGTTCGCCTCACTTTCATTAAGGACATTGAATCCGGGGGATAGGACGCTCCATGCGTATCGACAAACTGACAACCAAGTTCCAGGAAGCGCTCGGCGATGCGCAGTCGATTGCCGCCGGCCACGACAACGCGTACATCGAGCCGGTCCATGTGCTGCTGGCGATGCTTCGGCAGGCCGATGCCGGCGCACGTTCGCTGCTGCAACGCGCCGGCGCCAACGTCGGTGCACTGGCCCCGGCGCTCGACGCGGCCGTCAAGCGCCTGCCGCAGGTCAAGGGCGGAGACAGCCAGATCCAGGTCGGTCGCGACCTCACGAGCCTGCTGAACGCGACCGACAAGGAAGCGCAGAAACGCGGCGACAGCTACATCGCGAGCGAAATGTTCCTGCTGGCGGTGGCCGACGACAAGGGCGAGGCCGGGCGGCTGGCGCGCGAGCATGGGGTCAGTCGCAAGGCACTCGAGGCCGCGGTTGAGGCGGTGCGCGGCGGCGCCCCGGTGGAGACGGCAGAAGCCGAAGGCCAGCGCGAGGCGCTCAAGAAGTACACGATCGATCTCACCGAGCGCGCGCAGCAGGGCAAGCTCGACCCGGTGATCGGCCGGGACGACGAGATCCGCCGCACGATCCAGATCCTGCAACGGCGCACGAAGAACAACCCGGTGCTGATCGGCGAACCCGGGGTTGGCAAGACGGCGATCGTCGAGGGTCTCGCGCAGCGTATCGTCAACGAGGAAGTGCCGGAAACGCTGAAGGGCAAGCGCGTGCTGGTGCTCGACATGGCCGGCCTGTTGGCCGGCGCCAAGTACCGCGGCGAGTTCGAGGAGCGGCTGAAGGCGGTGCTGAAGGAAGTTTCCGCCGAAGCAGGCCGCATCATTCTCTTCATCGACGAGATGCACACGATGGTCGGCGCCGGCAAGGCCGAAGGCGCAATCGACGCCGGCAACATGCTGAAGCCGGCGCTGGCGCGCGGTGAGCTGCACTGCATCGGCGCCACTACGCTCAACGAGTATCGCAAGTACATCGAGAAGGACGCTGCTCTCGAGCGCCGCTTCCAGAAAGTGCTGGTCGATGAGCCGAGCGTTGAGGCCACGATCGCGATCCTGCGTGGACTGCAGGAGCGTTACGAGCTGCATCACGGCGTGGAGATCACCGACCCGGCAATCGTTGCCGCGGCCGAGCTCAGTCACCGCTACATCACCGACCGCTTCCTGCCCGACAAGGCAATCGACCTGATCGACGAAGCCGCGGCGCGCATCAAAATGGAGATCGACTCCAAGCCGGAATCGATGGACCGGCTCGACCGTCGCATCATCCAGCTCAAGATCGAGCGTGAGGCGGTGAAGAAAGAGAAGGACGAAGCGTCGATCAAGCGGCTGGAGCTGATCGAGGCCGAGATTGGCCGGCTTGAGCGCGAGTATTCCGACCTCGAGGAAGTGTGGAAGTCCGAGAAGGCGGCCGTGCAGGGCACGCAGCACATCAAGGAAGAGATCGACAAGTTGCGTCTGCAAATGGAGGACCTGAAGCGCAAGGGTCAGTACGACAAGCTCGCCGAGATCCAGTACGGCACGCTTCCCCAGCTCGAATCGCAGCTCAAGCAGGCCGAGAAGGCCGAGGTGCCGAAAGGCAAGGCGAAGCTGCTGCGCACGCAGGTTGGCGCCGAGGAAATCGCCGAGGTCGTGTCACGCGCGACCGGCATTCCCGTCAGCAAGATGATGCAGGGCGAGCGTGAGAAGCTGCTGAAGATGGAAGACTTCCTGCACCGGCGCGTGGTCGGTCAGGACGAGGCCGTGCGGCTCGTGTCCGATGCCATCCGTCGCTCACGCGCCGGCCTCGCTGATCCGAACCGTCCGTACGGCTCGTTCCTGTTCCTCGGTCCCACCGGCGTGGGCAAGACCGAGCTGACGAAAGCGCTCGCGGAATTCCTGTTCGACACCGAAGAAGCGCTGATCCGCATCGACATGAGCGAGTACATGGAGAAGCACTCCGTGGCGCGGATGATCGGTGCGCCGCCGGGCTACATCGGCTATGACGAGGGCGGTGCGCTGACCGAGGCGGTACGGCGCAAGCCCTACGCGGTGATCCTGTTCGACGAGGTCGAGAAGGCGCACCCCGATGTCTTCAACGTGCTGCTGCAGGTGCTCGACGATGGTCGCATGACCGACGGGCAGGGCCGCACGGTCGACTTCAAGAACACGGTCATCGTGATGACGTCCAATCTCGGCTCGCATGAGATCCAGCGCATGGCGGGCCAGGACCCGGATCTGATCAAGGACACGGTGATGGGCGAGGTGCGCAAGCACTTCCGGCCCGAGTTCGTGAACCGGATCGACGAAATCGTCGTGTTCCAGGCGCTCGACTCACGTCAGATCAGGGCGATCGCGAAGATCCAGCTGCAGCGGCTCGAGCAGCGCCTTGCCGCGCAGGACATGAAGCTCGATGTCAGCGACGGTGCGCTGGCGGAAATCGCGAAGGTCGGCTTCGATCCGCTCTACGGCGCGCGCCCGCTGAAGCGGGCGATCCAGCAGGAGATCGAGAATCCGGTAGCCCGGCTTGTGCTCGAGGGCCGCTTCGGACCGAAGGACGTCATTCCGGTCGACGTCAAGGGTGGCAAGTTCGTCTTCGATCGGATCGTGCATTGAGCCTGCGGGCCGGCCCCCACCGGTCCCGCGTAGCCAACAGGTGCCTGCTGCGGGCACGGAATTGCGAAAATTCGCGGGTTTACCCAACGCGGCTCCGATGGAGTGGCACGTCGATTTTCTTTACAAATCATGAACATCCGTCCGGACTACCGCGCTGCAACCTTCTGAGCGTATGGGAAATTTTCCCATTGGCACAGTTCGTGCCTTTCTTCACGTTGGGTGACCCAACGTCTTAAGGGTGGGAGAGAGAAGATGAGTATTGGTAGATTCAAACGCGCGTTAGTGGTGGTCGGATTCAGCGCGTGTTCGTCAATGGCGTCTGCGGCTCTGCTCGACACCATTGACGGCAACGATTGCGCGGGCGTGTTCGGCAAGTCGTTTGCGGAGTGCCGTATCCCCGCGGAATACGACTCGAAGCAATCGCCCATCATCATCAAGTTCGACTACGACGAAGAAACTGGCACATTTACCACTGAGATCAATTCGGCGCTGTTTCCGTCGATTGACGGCGACGAGTTCGATTTCGACTTCAGTGGCGAAGGTGGCACCGGGACATGGACATATACGCCGGGGGATGACGATCCGGTGATCAATTTCTTTGTCGCGAAGGGTGGATCCAACTTCAACCTGTTCAGCAATCTCGGCGATCCAAATTCGGACGATTGGTCAACGCCCATCAACCCGGCCAACGACAAGCCGTTTGGACTGTCGCACCTGTCCTTTTACGACACGGGCGGCGGGGAGATTCCGGTTCCCGAGCCCGGCTCGCTGGCGCTGCTCGGCGTCGGCCTGCTCGGCATCGCCGGACTGGCACGGCGTCGCAAGTCGGCCGCCTGACACGGCAATCGGCGGCTTTCTGAAGGGGCCCGCACTGCGGGCCCCTTCTTTTTGTTCGCCGTATCCGCAGGAGCGCCTTGTCGAGTTTCAGCTCGAACGCGCGGCCTCGGCAAAAGACACCAATCGTGGGCCGGGCAAGATGAGGAAGTGGATGAGGTCCATCGCATAAGGCGTTAGCCCCGATGCACTTTTATGTCCATTGGATGTCGACATTTCGGAAAGCGCGGCTACAATCCCGCAGCGTCGAGAAGCTACCGAGGAGTACGGGTCAAGCGGGGGCGCAGGATTTGACGTCGGCGACTTTAATCGCCGCATTGGAGACAAGTTAGGCGCTACGGTTTACCCACCGGAACAGGGGCCCTCAGGGCCATAGCCGGCACAATTGCAGTCCGAGATCGACCAGTGGAGCGCGATCGTGAAGAAGACCGGCGTCTAGGCCGATTAATGATGGATCGGGCCGTCGCGAGATTTGGTGAACTTCGCACGGGTGGTAGCTCCGGCGGCGATTCGCTGGCTGAACAAGCAAGTTGCAGGAGGCGGATTTGCGACGATTGATTGCTGTAGCGTGTGCTTTCGGCCTGGCGATCGCCTCCACGGGTGGCATGACCTCACCGGCACAGGCGGCCGGTACAGGCACATCGTCAAAGTCGACATCCGCTACCGGCAAGCGCCTCAGCGGCAGCGTTGCGGCGGGCAGTGCGCGCATGCAGCCCACCCGAAAAAAAAGGGCGATTGTCCGTGTGCCGGCCCGTCCGTCGGAAGGACGACTGGCCGGCCTGCACCGTTCTGAGGATCCGCTCGACCTCAAGTCGTCGGTCGCGCTGGTTGTCGACCAGGACACCGACGAAGTCCTGTTCGAGAAGAACACCCACGCCGTGCTGCCGATCGCCTCGATCACCAAGCTGATGACGGCGCTGGTGACCGTCGAAGCCGGCCTGTCGCTCGACGAGGAACTGAAGGTCACGTCGGAGGAAATGGTGCGCGCCGGCATCCGCTCGAACCTGCGTCCTGGGCTGACGATGTCGCGCGGCACGGCGTTGCACCTCGCGCTGATGTCGTCCGAGAACCGCGCCGCGCAACTGCTGGGACGCACCTACCCCGGCGGCCTGGACGACTTTCGTCGAGGCGATGAACGCCAAGGCGCAGCATGCTGGGCATGAACGATTCGCACTTCGTCGACCCGACCGGACTGTCGCCGGACAACCGCTCGAGCGCGAACGACCTGGTGCGCCTCGTCAAGGCGGCGTACGAGCACGAAGTGATCCGCGAGTACTCGGTCAGCGGCGAACTGGCCCTGCCGGTTGGCAAGCGCAGTGTCCGCTACGGCAACACCAATCGCCTGACGGCCAATCCCGACTGGGACATCGGCCTGCAGAAGACCGGCTACATCTCGGCGGCCGGCCGTTGCCTGGTCATGCAGGCCGTGATCGAGGGCAAGCGGGTCGTGATGGTGCTGCTCGATTCGGTCGGCAAGTATTCGCGGATCGCCGATGCGCAGCGCATCCGTGACTGGCTCGAGTCCAAGCGGCCGCGGCGTGCAGCACAGCGCCCGCGCGAAGTCGGCCGGGCTCAGCCGGCGAGCGCCAAGCCGATCTAGCTTTCTCGCACTTGGCGCGGCTAGTCGGGCTGCTGCCGCGTAGTCCGAGCCCGGCCGAGATACGCTGCGCGGTCGCCAGCAGCTCGTCGATCCAGTCGTCCTGCATCCGCTCGGACGGAGCCGATACCGACAAGCCCCGCGATGCAGCCCCGTGTCATCCCGGATGCCCGCGGCGATGCAGCGGACTCCCAGTTCCAGTTCCTCGTTGTCGCGTGCGTACCCGCGTGCGCGAACCATCGACAATTCGCGCTCGAGCTTCGCGCAGGTCCGTGATGCTGTTCTTCGTGTGTCCGGCCAGCCCGGTGCGCGTCGCGTAGGCGCGGACGAGCGCGCGGATCGTCGTAGGCGAGGAACAGCTTGCCGCTCGACGTCAGGTGCAGCGGCGCGCGACCTCCGATCGCCCGCACGACCTGCATGCCCGAGCGCTCGCTGTACGAGCGATCGATGTACACGATCTCGTCGCCCTGGCGCACCGACAGGTTGACCGTCTGCCCGGTCTTGCGATGCAGGTCACGCATCGGCTCCAGCGCGGCCTCGCGCACCGACAGGCGCGCCTTGACCAGGTTGCCGAGTTCCAGCAGGCGCATCCCGAGGCGGTACGACCCGGGCGTATCTGCGCGGTCGACGAATCGGCCGACGACCATGTCATTTAGAATCCGGTGCGCCGTCGAAGGATGCAGCCCTGTCGTCATGGCCAGATCCTTCAGGCTGACGGGCTCCGAACGCGTCCGCGAGCGCGTCGAGCAGCTTCATCATTCGCTCGATGACCTGAATGGCTGTTTTGTCGCGCGGGGCTGCGATGGTCATGGTGCGTCGCAGTATTTTTTGCTTGCTGCCATTTTATATCAGAATACGAAAAGTGCAGCAATGAGTCGCGCCGGGCTGGTTTGACCTGCGGCAGTCCGCGTGAAGAGCCTGGGCCGATGCAGGGCCGCGCCGAGTGTGCAGCCAACCTTAGCCGGGGGAGATCGCTGATCGTGAGAGTCGGCTCTTCGTCACCTGCCTGGTCGATGCCGTTCGGCCGGAGATCGGGTTCTCGGCGCTCAAGCTGCTCGAAGGCGCGGGCTTCGAGGTGGTCGTACCCGGAGTCGCAGACCTGCTGCGGCCAGCCGGCCTACAACTCCGGGCGACTCGCGCACCGCGCGCGAACTGGCGGAAAAGGTGCTGCGCGAGTTCGAGGCGTTCGACTACGTGGTCCTGCCGAGCGGCTCGTGCGGCGGCCAGATCAAGGTCCAGTACCTCGAACTGTTCCGCGACGACCCGGACCTCAAGGCCCGCGTCGAGCGCCTTGCGCGGCAAGACCTACGAGCTGACCGATTTCCTCGTCAACGTCGCCAAGATCACGCGAGCTGCCCGTCGAAGCTTCGCCGGTCACATCACCTACCACGACTCGTGCAGCGGGCTGCGCGAACTCGGCGTCAAGCAGCAGCCGCGCGCGCTGCTGGCACGGCTGCCCGGCGTGCAGCTCACCGAGATGAAGGACTGCGAGCAGTGCTGCGGCTTCGGCGGCACCTTCTCGGTCAAGTACGGCGACATCTCGGGCGCGATCGTCGACGAGAAGTGCCGCAACATCCAGGCGAGCGGCGCCGACGCCGTCGTGCTCGGCGACCTCGGCTGCATCCTCAACATCGAGGGGCGGCTGCGCCGCACCGGCGACGAGACGACGCGCGTGCTGCACATCGCGCAGGTGCTGGCGGGAGACGCCTGATGCAGGTCCAGTCGATGCACTTCAAGGAGCGCGCCGGCCAGAAGCTCGCCGACGCGCGCCTGCAGAAGAACCTGAAGAAGCTGTCGGAGAAGTTCGTCACGGCGCGTGCGGCGGCGATCCTTGAACTCGACGACTTCGAGGGCACGCGCAACGCGGCAGTGGAGCGGCGCAACCGCGCGCTCGCGACACCTCGACGTCTGGCTCGAGACCTTCGAGCGCAACGCGACGCGCGCGCGGCGCCACGGTCCTGTACGCGCGAGACGCACGAGGAGGCGGCGCGGCTGATCGTCGACATCGCGAAGACAGCACGGCGTGCGCAAGGTCACGAAGTCGAAGTCGATGGTGTCCGAGGAGGTCGGACTCAACCACGCCTCTCGAGGCCGCGGGCATCCAGCCGGTCGAGACCGACCTCGGCGAATACATCCTGCAGATCAACGACAACGAGGCGCCGTCGCACATCATCGCGCCCGTGATCCACAAGGACAAGGAAGAGATCTCGGACCTGTTCGCGAAGACGCACGCGACGCCGCGCAAGACCGAGATCACGCAGCTGACGCGCGAGGCGCGCGACGTGCTGCGCAGCCACTTCCTGACGCGCCGACATGGGCGTGACCGGCGCCAACTTCCTGATCGCCGAGACCGGATCGGCCACGGTCGTGACCAACGAGGGCAACGAGGGGATGTGCACGATCCTGCCGCCCAAGGTGCACGTGGTCCTGACCGGCGATCGAGAAGGTGCTGCCGACCCTGGAGGACGTCGCGACGCTGATGCGCCTGCTGCCGCGTTCGGCCACCGGGCCAGCCGATCTCCAACTACTTCTCGGTGCTGACCGGCCCGCGCCGCGCGGCGAGCTGGACGGCCCGGAGCACATGTACTACGTGCTGGTCGACGCAGGGCGCACGGGCCTGCTCGGCGGCGAGTTCCAGGAGATGCTGCGCTGCATCCGCTGCGGCGCCTGCATGAACCACTGTCCCGTCTACCAGAAGATCGGCGGCCACGCCTACGGCTGGGTGTACCCGGGCCCGATGGGCTCGGTGCTGACGCCGAGCTACGTCGGCGTCGAGAACGCGCTCGACCTGCCGCAGGCGGCCACGCTTGTGCAGCCAGTGCAGCGTCGTCTGTCCGGTCAAGATTCCGCTGCCCGACCTGCTGCGCAAGCTGCGCGAGAAGCAATGGGAGCGCGGCCTGCGTCCGTGGTACGAGAAGGTCGGCGTCGGCGTTGTGGGCGTATGCGGCCAATGCGGCCGTCGCTGTACGCGTTCGGCTCGAAGGTCGCGGTGCGCGTGCTGCGCTGGATGGGCGGCAGCGACAGGCGCATCCGCAGCCTGCCGGTCGGCGCGCGGCTGGACCGGCAGTCGCGACTTTCCGGCGCCGAGCGGCCGCACGTTCCGCGAGATGTATCGCGAGCGCCGAGCTGGGCGGTCAGGCCGGGTTCGACCCGGAAGTAGCGGGCGCCGCTGCTCGTCGCGTCCGGACGCGATAGAGCGCGACTTCCCGGATCGCGCCACGGGATCGGCGGCCTGATCTCGTGCGGCCCGTCGAAGCGCGCGCACGTCGCGCAGCAGCGTGACGTGCGGCACGAAGGGCTTGCGGTCGTAGCCCACCTTCAGGTCGTCGAGCAGCGCGCGCGCGCGGTCCGCGATCGCCGCCAGTTCGGGCGTCAGCGGGCCCCCGGCCCAGAGCACGCGCGGCCGCGCGAAGAAGCCGATCGCATCGAGGTGCCAGTCGAGCTGCACTGGGCGGCAGGCGCCGCGCAGGCGGCGGCGATGCTCGGCGGCAGCGCGTGTCCGGCAGGTCGCCGATGAAGGCCAGCGTCAGGTGCAGGTTGTCGGCGCGCATCACGCGGCCGTGCACGGCGTGCGGGCGCAGCGTGCGCTCAGTCAGTTGGGCGCAGCGCTGGCGCGCCGTCGTCGTCGGGCCACGCCGCGAGGAAGCAGCGCATCGTCAGGCCGTGGCGCGCGATGCTCCGCGGCCGCGCCGCGCGCGCGGCTGCGCCCGCATCGCGCGGATCGCCTCGACGCAGTCGGCCACGATGTCCGGGCCGGTGTAGATGAAGCCGGTGTAGACCTGCACCAG
Organism: uncultured beta proteobacterium; assembly: GCA_963766365.1. Classification (GTDB taxonomy): domain Bacteria; phylum Pseudomonadota; class Gammaproteobacteria; order Burkholderiales; family Burkholderiaceae_F; genus JALORV01. The sequence goes on along the minus strand of CAVXZK010000001.1, from coordinate 50,830 downwards.
CGACGCGCCGGCCTGGATCTTCTCCACCGCGTCGGCGCCGTTCATGATGCCGCCCACGCCGATGATCGGCAGCGCGCCCTTCAGGTGGCGCGCGAGGAGGTCGACCACCTGCGGTGGCCCGCTCGGTCAGCGGGCGGCCGGACAGCCCGCCGGTCTCGTCGGCGTGCGGCAGTCCCTTGACCCGTGTCGCGCGCGATCGTCGTGTTGGTCGCGATCACGCGCGTCGACGCCGTGGGCGACCAGCGTGTCGGCGATCGCGGGATCGCGCGTCGTCGAGGTCGGGCGCGATCTTCACCGCCAGCGGCACGCGCCGGTCGATGCGCGGTCCTCGAGGCGCTGGCGCTCGTCGCGCAGCGCCGCCCAGCAGGCCCGTCAGTTCGCGCGTCGCCCTGCAGTGCGCGCAGGTCCTTGGTGTTCGGCGACGAGATGTTCACGGCGACGTAGTCGGCGTGCTCGTAGACCGCGCTGCAGCCCGTGCGGTAGTCGTCGAGCGCGCGCTCGATCGGCGTGTCGGCGTTCTTGCCGATGTTCAGGCCCGACGATGCCACCGCGGCGCGCGGAACGCGCCGCTGGCGCTCGCACGTTGTCGACGAAGCTTGTCGACGCCGTCGTTGTTGAAGCCCATGCGGTTGATCACGCCCTGCGCGGGGACCAGGCGGAACACGCGCGGCTTCGGGTTGCCGGGCTGCGGCCGCGGCGTCACCGTGCCGGCCTCGATGAAGCCGAAGCCGAACGTGCCGAGCGCATCGATGTGGTCGCCGTTCTTGTCCATGCCGGCGGCGAGACCCGACCGGGTTGGGGAAGTCGAGGCCCATCACGTTGACCGGCAGCGGCGGGATGCGACCGGCAGACGAAGCGCGTCAGCCCGAGCGCGTAGGCGCGTGCCGAGCTGCGTCAGCGTGAGGTCGTGGGCGACCTCGGGGTCGAGCGAGAAGAGGACGGAGCGCGCGAAGGAGTACAGCACGCCCGCGATTCTAGCGAGCGCTGGCGGCGCCGCGTCAGCCGCCGGCTGCGTGATGTCGGCCAGCCGCTCCCAGCGGCCGCCGCGCAGCATCTCCACCGGGCGGAAGCGCGCCTTGTAGGCCATCTTCGGGCTCTCGCTCGATCCAGTAGCCGAGGTACAGGTACGGCAGCCGCAGCGCCCGGCACTGCTCGATCTGCCACACGATGTTGAACGTGCCGTAGCTCGTGCCGGGCGAGTCCGGGTCGAAGAACGTGTAGACGGACGACAGTCCGTCGTTCAGCACGTCGATGATCGAGATCATGCGCAGCGTGCCGAGGCCGTCGACGCCCGGCGGCAGCGGGTCGCGGAACTCCACCAGCCGCGTGTTGACCTTGCTCTGCAGCAGGAACTGCGAGTACTGCTCGCGGCTGTCGTTGTCCATGCCGCCGCCGGCGTGACGCGTCGACTGGTAGCGCAGGTAGAGGTCGTAGTGCTCGTGCGTCGAACGCGAGCGAGGCCGACGCGCGACGACCAGGTCGCGATGGCGCTGAGCCAGGAGCGGCGCTGCGTCCGGTTCGGCGCGTATTCGGCCACCGGCACGCGCACCGGAACGCAGGCGCGGCAGCCGTCGCAGTAGGGGCGGTAGGTGAAGATTCCGCTGCGGCGGAATCCCATCTTGACCAGTTCGCTGTAGACGTCCGCGTTGATCAGGTGCGCCGGCGTGGCGACCTGCGAGCGCGCCTGGCGGTCGTCGAGATAGCTGCACGGGTAGGGCGCCGTGGCGTAGAACTGCAGCGCCGAGAAGGGCAGTTCCTTGAGGTTCGCCACGTCAGTCGGTCCGGCTCTCGCGTCAGCAGTGCGTTGAGCGGACGGTCCATGTACGCGCGCCAGTCGATCGGCGCGGCGGCCGACCGCATGTCCTCAACATGCGCCATGAAGTCGGCCGCGCGATCTCGCGTCGCCCCGAGGGAGGCGAGGTGCCGCGTGTTCTGCTGGCAGTCTATCACTCGGCACTTTCTCGATCAGCAGGATCTGCACCAGGGCCGCGAGAGCGATCTTCGAGGCGTCCGTGGCGCGCGCGAACATCGACTCGCCGAAGAACATCCGGCCGAGCGCGACGCCGTACAGGCCGCCCACCAGTTCCCCGTCGATCCAGGTTTCGATCGAGACGCGCGAGGCCGCGCGAGTGCAGTTCGCCGTACGCCGCGACGATATCCGGCGTGATCCAGGTGCCGGCTTCGTCCGAGCGCGGCGCGGCGCACGCGTGCATGACGGCTTCGAACGCGCTGTCGGCGCAAATTTCGATGCGGTCGCTGCGCGCCTGCGGCGCAGGGTCTTGCCAGAGGTGCGCGACACGCGGAACTCGTCGGTGAACAGCACCATGCGCGGGTCAGGCGACCACCACAGCACCGGTTCGCCTTCGGAGTACCAGGGAAAGATGCCGTGCCGGTACGCGTCGATCAGCCGCTCGATCGTGAGGTCGCGGCTAGCGGCGAGCAGGCCGTTGGGATGCGCGAGCGCGGTGCGACATCGGCGGAAACGGCTGCCCGGTGGCCAGCCAGGGAATCATGCGGTGGAGCGATCCGGGGGGGCGGCGCACCCGCGACGATGGCTTCGATGTGGATGTCGAACTCGCCGCGCGTGCGGTCGGCGAAGAAGTGGCGCAGCGTGGCCGACACGGTGCGAAACGCGATCTCTGGCCCAGGGGATCTCGTGCTCGCTGAACAACCGGACCTCGAGGCTCTCGGTGCCCGGCGGCGAAAGCCGGTGTCCAGCAGGTCGCGCGCGGAAGAAGATGTGCACCTGCTGCACGTGCGGCACGTCGATCATCGAGAACAGCGGTCCAAGGTCGACCCGTGCGCCCGCTTCCTCGAGCGTCTCGCGCAGTGCGCCGTCGCCGGTGGTCTCACCGATCTCCATGAATCCGGCCGGCAGCGTCCACTTGCCGTAGCGCGGCTCGATGGCGCGCCGGCAAAGCAGTACTCGTCGCCCCACACCGGAATCGTGCCGACCACTGGTCGCGGGTTGACGTAGTGGATCGTGCCGCACTGGTCGCAGCAGGCGCGCGGACGCGTGTCACCGCTGGGCACGCGCACAGTGACCGGGTTGCCACAGACCGAGCAGTACCGCATTGTTGAGATTGCCTTGCTGAATGCAGTCTATCGCAGCGCTTCATCCTGCCGGGTGTTCGAAATGCCTTACTGAAGCTATCGTGCCGGTCATGATTCGAGTGCTGTTTTCTGGGTTCATGGTGTGCTTGGCGGGAGACGCTGGCGCGTTCGATCTGCAGGCCCACCGCGGGGGCCGCGGGCTCGCTCCGGAGAACACGCTGCCGGCGTTCGAGAACGCGTTGGCGATCGGTGTCACGACCCTCGAAGCGGACCTCGCGATGACGCGCGACGGAGTGCTCGTGCTGTCGCATGATCCGCGCCTCAACCCGGCACTGACGCGTGGTGCAGACGGGCGCTGGCTGACGACGAGTCCCGCGATCTTCAGCCTCAGCATGGACGAGCTGGAGGCATTCGATGTCGGCCGGCTGGATCCGGAGAGCGCTTACGGCAGGCAGTGGGCGGGCCAAAAAGCATCGGACGGCGCGCGCATCCCTCCGCTGGCCGCACTGTTTGAACTCGCGCGCGATCGTCGGTCGCCTGGCGGTGCGCCGATACGCTTCAATATCGAGACCAAGGTCACGCCGCGTGCGGAAGTCCCAACGGCCGATGCGGTGACGTTTGCCCAGGCGGTCGTCACCGCGGTCCGGCGCGCCGGTATGACGGATCGCGTGACCGTGCAGTCGTTCGACTGGAGCACGCTGCTGGAAGTGCATCGGCTTGCGCCGGGAACGGCCACGGCATGCCTGACGATCGAATCCGCCAACATGAACACGCTAAGTCCAGGTCCGGACGGGGCGTCGCCATGGCACGCGGGACTCAAGCTGGCGGATTTTGGAAATTCGCTGCCCCGGCTAGCCCGTGCCTCCGGCTGCTCAACGTGGTCACCTTTCTGGCGAAATGTCACGGAACCGGTTGTGGCAGAGGCTCACGGACTCGGCCTGCGCGTTGTGCCGTGGACATTGAACGAACCGGCTGACATGGAACGGATGATCGATCTCGGAGTCGACGGCCTGATCACCGATTACCCGGATCGGGCGCGGCGTGTCCTTGCAGCAAGAGGCGTGTCTATCGACTGACCGGCGGTCGCTGACAGGGTGGGCCGACGAAGCGGGGTCGGTATACTGCCGCTTTACCGGTAACGCCTGACCCGTGTCGGCACAGGGCAGCGCGCAGACGATGACGAAATACGTGTTCGTTACCGGTGGCGTGGTCTCCTCCCTGGGCAAGGGGATCGCCGCCGCCTCCCTCGCCGCGATCCTTGAATCGCGCGGCCTCAAAGTCACCCTCATCAAGCTCGATCCATACATCAACGTCGATCCCGGCACGATGTCGCCGTTCCAGCACGGCGAGGTGTTCGTGACCGAGGATGGCGCAGAGACGGACCTCGACCTCGGACACTACGAGCGCTTCATCTCCGCGAAGATGCGGAAGGTGAACAACTTCACCACCGGCCAGATCTACGAGTCGGTCATCAAGAAGGAACGACGCGGCGAGTACCTCGGCAAGACCGTGCAGGTGATCCCGCACGTCACCAACGAGATCCAGGAATTCATCGAGCGCGGCGCGCGTGCCGCGTGGGACGGCAAGACCGATGTCGCGATCGTCGAGATCGGCGGCACGGTGGGCGACATCGAGTCGCTGCCGTTCGTCGAGGCCGCTCGCCAGATGAGTCTGCGCCTCGGCCGCGGCTCGTGCTGCTTCGTGCACCTGACGCTGGTTCCGTTCATCCCGATGGCGGGAGAGCTGAAGACCAAGCCGACGCAGCACAGCGTGCAAAAGCTGCGCGAGATCGGCATTTCGCCAGATGTGTTGCTGTGCCGGGCCGACCGACCGATTCCGGACGAGGAGCGGGCGAAGATCTCGCTCTTTTCCAACGTGCCGAACAACGCAGTCATCTCGGTGTGGGACGCCGACTCGATCTACAAGGTGCCCACGATGCTGCACAAGCAAGGGCTCGACGAGATCGTCTGCTTCACGCTCGGCATGCCATCCCGGCCTGCAGACCTCTCGGCATGGGAAAAGCTGGTCTATGCCCTGGAGCATCCCGAGCACGAGGTGCGCATCGGTATGGTCGGCAAGTATGTCGACCTCTCGGACTCGTACAAGTCACTGAACGAAGCACTGCGACATGCCGGCATCCACACGCGCACCCGGGTCGAGATCGACTACGTCGACTCCGAGGCGCTGGAGTCGGGGGCAAAGATCGACCTGTCGCGCCTCGATGCCATCCTGGTGCCCGGCGGCTTCGGCAAGCGCGGCACCGAAGGCAAGATGAAGGCGATCCAGCACGCGCGCGAAAATGGCGTGCCTTACCTCGGCATTTGCCTCGGCATGCAACTGGCGACGATCGAGTTCGCGCGCAACGTTTGCGGACTGGCTGGCGCGAACTCGACGGAATTCGACCCCGACACACCGCACCCGGTGGTCGCGCTGATCACCGAATGGCTCGATCGCACCGGTCGCATCGAACGACGCGATGCCACGTCGGACCTTGGCGGCACGATGCGACTGGGCGCGCAGACGTGCCCGGTTGAGCCCGGCACGCTGGCATCGCGGATCTATGGCAACGAGGTCAACGAACGCCACCGCCATCGCTATGAAGTGAACAACATCTACGTGCCGCAACTCGAGGCGCGTGGTTACAAGGTCTCCGCGCGAACGCCGACCGAGAACCTGCCCGAGATCATGGAACTGCCAGCGCACCCGTTCTTCATCGGCGTGCAGTTCCACCCCGAGTTCACCTCGACGCCGCGAGGCGGGCATCCGCTGTTCAAGGCGTTTGTCGAAGCTGCGCTGGCGCGGCGTCGGCACACTGCGTCCGTGCCGGCGCTGGCCAAAGCCGCCGCATGAAGCTGGCCGGCTTCGACGTCGGGCTCGACCGGCCGCTGTTCCTGATCGCCGGGCCTTGCGTCATCGAATCCGAGGCCCTGGCACTTGACACGGCCGGGCGCCTGCGTGACCTCACGCGCGACCTGGGCATGCCGTTCATCTACAAATCAAGCTTCGACAAGGCCAACCGCAGTTCGGGCAAGAGTTTCCGCGGCCTGGGCATCGGCGAGGGCCTGCGCATCCTCGCCGTGGTGAAGCGGACAATCGGCGTGCCGGTGCTCACCGACGTGCACGAAACGGACGAAATTGCGTCGGCCGCGGCGGTGGTCGACGTGCTGCAGACGCCGGCGTTCCTGTGCCGCCAGACCGACTTCATCAGTGCCTGCGCTGTCAGCGGCAAGCCGGTCAATATCAAGAAGGGGCAGTTCCTCGCGCCGGGTGACATGAAGAACGTCATCGACAAGGCACGTGACGCGGCACGCGAGGCGGGCCTGTCGGAAGACCGCTTCATGGCCTGCGAGCGCGGCGTTTCATTCGGCTACAACAACCTGGTGTCCGACATGCGCTCGCTCGCGATCATGCGCGACACTGGCGCGCCGGTCGTGTTCGACGCCACGCATTCGGTACAACTGCCCGGTGGGCAGGGCACTTCGAGCGGCGGACAACGCGAGTTCGTCCCGGTGCTGGCGCGCGCCGCGGTGGCGGTCGGCGTGGCGGGCCTCTTCATGGAGACCCACCCGGATCCGGCCAACGCCAAGAGCGACGGCCCGAATGCCGTGCCACTCGATCGGATGCGAGAACTGCTCGAGACGCTGCTCGAGCTCGATCGCGTGGCCAAGCGTCGCGGCTTCCTCGAAGCCGATTTCCACTGAGCGAGGAGTTCCCGATGTCGGCTGCTGCCTATGTGATCGTCGAGATGAAAGTCTCCGACCCGGACCAGTACAAACAGTACATGGCCGCTGCGCCAGCCACCGTGGCGGCACACGGCGGTGAATACATCATCCGCGGCGGCCGACATGAGTCGCTCGAGGGCGACTGGCAGCCGGCACGGGTCGCCGTGCTCAAGTTCCCGAGCTATGAGCAGGCCAAGGCCTGGTACGAGGGTGAGCAGTACCGGAGCGTGCGTGCCAAGCGCGCCGGGGCCACCGAATACTTCAACATGATTGTCGTCGAGGGTGTTCCCGCGACCTGATTTCCACTCGAAGAAGAACCATGTCCTCCATCGTTGACATCATCGGCCGCGAGATCCTCGATTCGCGCGGCAATCCCACCGTCGAATGCGACGTCCTGCTCGAATCCGGCGTCATGGGCCGCGCGGCGGTGCCGTCCGGGGCATCTACCGGTTCGCGCGAGGCGATCGAACTGCGCGATGGCGATATGGGCCGCTATCTGGGCAAGGGCGTGCTCAAGGCCGTGGAGAACATCAACACCGAGATCGCCGAAGCCGTCATGGGCTTGGAGGCCAACGAGCAGGCATTTCTCGACCGGACGCTGATCGATCTCGACGGCACCGAGAACAAGATGCGGCTCGGCGCGAACGCCACGCTGGCCGTGTCGATGGCGGTGGCGAAGGCCGCCGCGGAAGAAGCCGGGCTGCCGCTGTATCGCTACTTCGGCGGCAGCGGGCCGATGTCGATGCCGGTACCAATGATGAACGTCATCAACGGCGGAGCGCACGCCAACAACAGCCTGGACCTGCAGGAATTCATGATCGTCCCAATCGGCGCACCGACTTTTTCCGAGGCGGTGCGTTACGGCGCTGAAGTGTTTCACGCGCTGAAGAAACTGATCGACAGGAACGGCATGAGCACCGCGGTCGGTGACGAAGGCGGCTTCGCCCCGAGCGTGACCAGTCACGAGGCGGCGATCCAGCTGATCCTTCAGGCAATTGACGCGGCGGGCTATACCGCCGGCTCGCAGATCGCGATCGCGCTCGATTGCGCGGCCAGCGAGTTCTTCAAGGACGGCGCCTACCGGCTCGACGGCGAGGGACTGACGCTGTCGGCGGGCGACTGGACCAACATGCTCGCCAGCTGGTGCGACAAGTACCCGATCCTCTCGATCGAGGACGGCATGGCCGAGAACGACTGGGAAGGCTGGGCCACGCTGACCGAGCGGCTCGGATCGCGCGTGCAGTTGGTCGGCGACGATCTCTTCGTCACCAACACCGCGATCCTGCGTGAGGGCATCCGCCGTGGTGTCGCCAATTCAGTTCTGATCAAGATCAACCAGATCGGTACGTTGACCGAGACCTTCGCGGCGATCGAAATGGCAAAGTGCGCCGGCTACACCTCGGTGGTCAGCCATCGGTCGGGTGAGACGGAGGACGCGACGATCGCAGACATTGCGGTCGGCACCAACGCAATGCAGATCAAGACCGGCTCGATGAGCCGCTCGGATCGCGTCGCGAAGTACAACCAGCTGCTGCGCATCGAAGAGGATCTCGGCGACATTGCGAGCTATCCGGGGCGCGGCGCTTACTACAACCTGCGCTGAACATGCGGATACTCGGCATCGTTCTGGCCGTGCTGCTGGTCGCGATCCAGTATCCGTTGTGGTTCGGCAAGGGCGGCTGGTTGCGAGCCTGGGAACTCGAACGCCAGCTGGCGGCGCAGCGTGTCACCAATGCCGGGCTTGCGGCCCGCAATGCCGAGTCCGGCGCCGAGGTCGCGAGCCTGCGCGAAGGCAACGAGGCAATCGCCGAGCGCGCTCGTCACCAGCTGAACATGGTGCGCGAGGGCGAGGTCCTGTTCCAGTTCGTCGGACGGCCTGCCCCAGGAACAGGCGATACGCCGCGCTGAGCGCGATTTGCAGGCCGGCCGCACGGAACACGACTAGGAGGCTGCGTTGAACCTTCATCGTCTGCTGAAGCAGCGCGAAGAGCGCGGCGCGCCGTTGCGTGTTGGCCTGATCGGCGCCGGCAAGTTCGGCTCCATGTACCTGTCGCAGGTGCGTCACACGCCGGGTGTCCGCATCACTGGGATTGCGGATCTCAGTCCGCAGCGCGCGCGCGATGCACTCAAGACTGTCGGCTGGAGCGACGCGTCGATCGCCACGTTGCGTTACTTCGATGACGCGCGCCGGCTCATCGAGGAACCCGACGTTGACATCGTCATCGATGCCACCGGCTCGCCCGCGGCGGGCATCGGGCATGTGCTCGCCTGCTGCGAGCATCGCAAGCACATCATCATGGTGAACGTCGAAGCCGACGCGCTGGCCGGCCCGCTGCTCGCCGCCCGCGCGCGCGACGCCGGCATCGTGTATTCACTGGCGTACGGCGATCAGCCGGCGCTGATCTGCGAGATGGTCGACTGGGCACGAGCCTGTGGGTTCGAGGTCGTCGCCGCCGGCAAGGGAACGAAGTACCTGCCCGAGTACCACGCCTCGACACCGGCGACGGTCTGGAGAAACTACGGACTCAGCGAGGACGATGCGCGCCGCGGCGGACTGAACGCGCAGATGTTCAACTCCTTCCTCGATGGCACCAAGAGCGCGATCGAGATGTGTGCGGTGGCGAATGCCACCGGTCTGCATGCACCGGACGGGCTTGCCTTCCCGCCCTGCAGCGTCGATGAGCTGCCGACGGTGCTGCGGCCGGCGAGCGAGGGCGGGGTGCTGCATCAGCGCGGCCAGGTCGAAGTGATATCGAGCCTGAAGCGCGATGGCGGCCCGGTGGCGCGAGACCTCCGCTGGGGTGTCTATGTCGTCTTCGCCGGTGGCAGCGATTACGTCGAACGCTGCTTCCGCGAGTACGGCCTCGTCACCGACCCGAGCGGGCAGTATTCGGCGTTGTACAAGCCGTTTCACCTGATCGGTCTCGAACTCGGCATCAGCGTCGCCAGCGTCGGTCTGCGCGGTGAGCCGACCGGTGCCCCGATCGGGTTCAACGCCGACGTTGTGGCGACCGCCAAGCGTGATCTCGCAGCGGGCGAGACGCTCGACGGCGAGGGTGGGGCCACGGTCTATGGCCGCGTGATGCCGGCCGAAGAGTCGCTGCGGCTGCAGGGCCTGCCGCTCGGCCTGGCCCACCATGTCCGCCTGCAGCAGCCCGTGGCGGCGGGGCAGGTCGTGCGATGGAGCGATGTCGAGATCGACGAGTCACTGCCTGCTGTCGCCTTCCGGCGCGAAATGGAAGCGGCCAGCGATTGAAGTCGCGGTAGCGTGGCTTACTTTGCCGAGCCCGCGGCGCGCTTGCGTTCGCGGATGATCGCGGCCTCGTCCAACTCGTCGAAGTTGCGGCCGTCGCACTTGGCGAGCCACGCCGTCCGGCGCTCCTCCAGCGAACGGGTCTGCTCGTTCAGCGACCTGAGCTGTGCATTGAACGCCGTGACCTGCTCGTCGCGGCGCGCGAATTCCGCCACCAGCCCCTGCTGACCCGCCGCATCGGCGGGATCGAGCCCGACGCGCTTCTGCTCGATCTCGGCATCGAGCTTCCTGATGTCGGCCTGCTGCGCGTCGAGTGCCGTGTTCACACGCTGTACCTGCTGCCGCACTTCCTGCAACCGGTCGTTCTCGTCCATGCAGGCCCGCAGTTCGTCCCGTGTCATCACGTTGGGCTTGCCCTTGGTGGGTTTGGCCGCGGCCTTCTTCGGCGGCGCATCGGCCGCAAGGAGGCGGGTCGATGCCCCGGCGCTGGCCAGCAGGAAAACCGCGACCAGCGCGGCGCGGAGCGGGAGAGTCGGGTGTGTCATGGAAAAAAATCCTAGTGCCGGGTTGTCTGTGGTGCCGGTTCGGTGTCGCCACGGGTGAAGAGCTGCGTCACATCGACGGCGTCGAAGGAATACTTGCGATTGCAGAAGTCGCAGGTGACCGTCACCGTCTGCATTTCCTCGATGATCGAATCGACCTCGGGACGGCCGAGCGAGATCAGCATGCGGCCGATGCGCTCGCGCGAGCAGCGGCAGGCAAAGCGCGGCGCCAGCGTCGCCTGCGGGTCGAGCTGCTCCTGCCCGTAGAGCCGTCGCACCAGCACTTCCGGCGCAAGGCTCAGCAGTTCATCCCGGTTGAGCGTGCCGCTCAGCATCGTGGCGCGATCCCAGGCGTCCTCGTCCGTGATGACGTGCGCGCCGCCGTGGTCCGGCAGCCGCTGCAGCAGCAGCCCGGCACTGACGTCGTTGTCCGCCGCGAGCACAAGCTTGGTGTCGAGTTGCTCGGACTGCCGCATGTAGGTCTCGAGTACATCGGCCATGGACTCGCCGTCGAGCGGAACGATGCCCTGATAGGGCCGCTGCCCCGGCTGCGGGTCGCGCGGGTCAAGCGTGATGGCGAAGCGACCCCGCCCGGCACGATTGATGAGTTCGCGCATCGTCGCGGTGTCGGTGATGGGCTCGTCGCCGAGCTTGGCCGTGGCGCGCAGTGCCAAGTCCGGCTGCACCTCGACGACCAGCAGTTTGACCGGGCCGTCGCCGTGAACCTGCATCACCAGCGCCCCGTTGAACTTGATGTTGCTGGCGAGCAGCGCGGCCGCAGCGACCATCTCCCCCAGCAGCTGCTTCACGGGGGCGGGATACTCGTGGTGCGCAGTCATTTGCTGCCATGAATGCGACATCCGGACCAGTTCCCCACGGACCGGTGCGCCGTGGAACAGGAACTTCAGCAGGCGATCCTTCATCTGCGAAAAGCTAGCCGATGCGCTTCATCGCACCTTTGTAGAACTGGCCGCGCTGGAAGTAACCCGCGGTGTTCCGGTGCATGCCGGCGATGGCGCCTTCGTCCAGCGTCCGCGCCACCTTGCCCGGCGCGCCGAGGACCAGCGAGTTGTCCGGGATCTCCCGGCCCTCGGTGACCAGCGCGCCCGCCCCGATCAGACAGTTGCGTCCGATCCGTGCCCCGTTCAGCACGATCGCCTGGATGCCGATCAGGCTGCCTTCGCCGATCGTGCAGCCATGAACGGCGGCCTGATGGCCGATCGTTACGTTGGCCGCGATCGTCAAGGGGAAGCCCGGGTCGGTGTGCAGCACGCAGCATTCCTGCACGTTGCTGTTCTCGCCGATGATGATCGGCTCGTTGTCACCGCGTATCGTCGCGTAGGGCCATACATTGACGCCCGCATGGAGCACGACGTGGCCGATGACGGTGGCGTGCTCGTGAATGAAGGCGGACGGGTCGATGACGGGGACCCGGTCGCCCAACTGGAAGATGCTCATGGTCGTGGGAGAGCTGCGAAAGGTTGGTTCGATCGTCCGGCGGGCGTGGCAGATGGCTGTGGGACGCGAGTGTACGGCGATCGCCGTACGCGTCCCGGCGGTCGATACGTAGTGCGCATGAGTGAACTGCGCGCCGCGGCGCTTGAAGCGCTGGCAATCAGCGACCCGCAGTCCCGCTGCGACGCGGTGCGGGCGCTCTCGTCCACGCAGTCGCTGGACTCAAGTGTGCAGCTGGTGCCTTCGCGTCCGGTGCCCGGGAGGCCGGCGCGGCCCCGAGTTGTGGCTCCCCACCAGGTGCCGCAGCGCGCCGCGCAGTCGACTGAAGGCCGGGCCGCGTTGCTGCATGCGGTGGCCCACATCGAGTTCAATGCGATCGGGCTGGCGCTCGATGCCATCTGGCGCTTCGCTGGCATGCCGGATCAGTTCTACCTCGACTGGCTGCGGGTGGCGCACGAAGAGACGCTGCACTACACGCTACTGGTCGACCACCTCGCGACGCTGGGGTATGCCTACGGCGACTTCGACGCCCACGATGGCCTGTGGGAGATGGCGGCGCGGACCCAGGATGACGTCCTCGATCGTATGGCGTTGGTCCCCCGTCGGCTCGAAGCAAGGGGCCTCGACGCCTCGCCGGTGGTCCGGTCGAAACTGCTGGCGGCGGGCGATGCGGCTGGGGCGCACATCCTCGACCGGATCCTGCGTGACGAAATCGGTCATGTCGCAGTCGGCAACCGCTGGTTCCACTGGCTGTGCCGGCAGCGTGGCCTGGAGGCGGGCGCAGCCGACCGTGATATTGCGGTGCGGCATGGCCTATCGGAGCCACGCGGGCCGTTTAACGTCGAAGCCCGTCGTTCCGCCGGGTTCTCCGAGGAAGAGCTCGGCCGGCTGCAACGGCCGGAATCGGCCGCCCAGGCGATACCTCCTCCGGATTAGCCTGCAGCCGCGATCACTCCCACGTGGGATCGGAGCCCCGGTCGCCTGCCGATACAGTGCAAAGCGAACCCGGAGGTCGCATGAATTTCGCTGCAATTCTGAATACACCGCTCACGAAGCTGCTCGCGCGCCGGCAGCCCGAACCGCCTCGCACCGCGGTGGGACCCAAGCCACGCATGGGTGCGACGCTGTGCTGCGCTGGATTGCGGATGACCGTTCAGGCCGGGCTGACCGATGAGATGTGGCGATGGCTTGCGTCGCTGGGGTGGCGGGAGCTGCGCGGGGGCGAGAACCGGCTGCACTACCGCGCGCTGTCGAGTTCTCTGGTGAATCGCCTGTACGACGTGGCTCCGGATGACCGCCAGAAGATCCTCCTTCTGGCGATTCGCGAGGCGACCCGGCCGTCACGCGAGGGTGCCAGCGCCGACCGCAGTCCGACGAACTAACCCGTTCTGGGGATACGCGCGCCGCGCCGCACCGATACATTCGGCGCTGGAGGAAATTGCAAAAGTGAGTCTTGTTAGACCAGTCCGGGATCGATTCCGGACACTGCTGAAGATCCGCGTCGAGCGTCACACGCCGGCGGTCGGTTCCAAGCCCGCCATCGGTTCCCGGATATTCTGCGGCGACCTCCGCTTGACGGTGCAGGCCGGCATGTCCGATGGGCTTTGGCGCTGGCTGGTTCAGGAAGGCTGGCGCGAGGTTACCTTCCGCCCGGACCGCCGCCGTTACCGGGATCTTCCGGCTACCTACGTGACCCAGCTGATTGACTGTTCCTCCGAGCAACGCTCGCGTGTTCTGGAAACGGCGATCGCCAACGCGGTCTGGCGGCCGGTTTTCGACCGACGCGGCACCTGGGCGAATACCCGCGGCCGCTAGGCGCAGATGCCGAGCGCGCCGCCGTTCACTGGCGCCGGCCGCCGCTACTCCGAGTTCCGGGTGGGCGACACCTTCGGCGCCAGCTTCACGATTACTGAAGCGCACCTCGACCGCGGCGCCGAACTGATCGGCGACTTCAACCCCCTGCACGTCGACCCTGTCTTTGCGCGGGCCTCCAGGTTCGGCGGCCGGATACTGCATGGGGTGCTGACGTCGGCACTGATGAGCGCACCGTTCGGCAACCTCGTCTCCGGTACGGCGCTCGGTTACCTCGAACACAACGCCCGATTCCTGGCACCGGTGCGGCCTGGCGATACGCTGACCTTGACATGGACCGTGATGGAACTCATCGCCAAGCCGCGTCACGACGGCGGCATTGTCGTCGCAGAGTGCGTCGCGCTGAATCAGGACGACGTCACGGTGGCGACCGCGACCGGCAAGATGCTGGTTTCCGATTTCGCCAGCACGGGCTGACTCGCGCCCCGGGTCCCGCTCAGGGCGCGGCCGCGCGGGACGCCTCCAGATCACGCAGCACTCGCCGCTGCACCTTGCCGGTGGTTGTCATCGGCAGTGCGTCGATGAACTCGATTTCCTTCGGGTACTCATACGGTGCGAGCTTGCCGCGCACGTGCTGCTGCAATTCGGCCACGAGTTGGGGCGAGCCGGCACGGCCCGCAGCCAGCACGACGAAGGCTTTCACGACCGCACCGCGTTCGGCATCGGGCTTCGGCACCACCGCGACATTGGCCACGGCCGGATGCTTGATCAGGCAATTTTCAATTTCGCTCGGGCCGATCCGGTAGCCGGCGGCCTTGAATACATCGTCGGCGCGACCCTGGTACCACAGGTAACCCTTGGCGTCGATGCTGGCGAGGTCTCCGGTACGGCACCAGTTACCGGTGAACTTGCGCGCGGTGGACTTGGGGTTGCGCCAGTATTCGAGGAAGAACACCGGGTCCGGATGGCCGTGGATGTCGTGCCGGTGCACCGCGACTTCACCCGCCGCGTCCGGCGGCAGGACATGGCCGTCGTCGTCGATGACCGCGACGCGATGGCCCGGATACGGGCGGCCCATGCTGCCTGGCACGGCCGGCCACTTCTCGTGCGAGTTGCCGACGATATAGTTCATTTCGGTCTGGCCGAACATTTCGTTCACCGTGACGCCGAGCGCCTCGCGGCACCAGCCGAACACCGTCTCACCGACGGCTTCGCCGGCACTCATGATCGAACGCAAGCGCAGCCGGTAGTGATCCCGCGGCGCGTCGACGGTCTTCATCATCATCTTGAGCGCGGTCGGAAACAGGAACGTGCAGGTGACGCCATAGTGCTGCATCAGTTCGAACGCGCGGTCCGGCGCGAAGCGTCCGCGCGTGCCGACGATCGGGAAGCCGAAATACAGCGTCGGCAGCAGCGCGTCCATCAGCCCACCGGTCCAGGCCCAGTCGGCCGGCGACCAGAACACATCACCCGGCTGCGGAAACCAGTTCTGCGACGCAACGAAGCCGGGTAGGTTGCCAATCAGCGCGGAATGCGGCATCAGCGCGCCCTTTGGTGGCCCGGTAGTGCCGCTGGTGTAGATCAGCACCGCCGGGTCGTGCGCTAAAGTCTTCACGCACTCGAACGTATCCGCGGCCGCCGACAGGGTCGCGCTCCACTCATGGGCTCCGTCGGCGCCTTCGCCGACGACGATCAGGTGCTTCAGGTCCGGACAATGGCTGCGGACGGACTGGATCGCGGGCAGCGCCGCCGCGTCGATGATGGCGACGACGGCGGCGCTGTCCTGCAGTCGGTATTCCAGGGCATCCGGACCAAACAGCAGCGACAGCGGCATCGCCACGGCGCCGAGCTGATAAATCGCGATATGGGCGATCGCAGTCTCAGGGCGCTGCGGCAGAACGATCGCGACGCGTTCTCCGCGGGCGACGCCGAGGCCCTGCAGCACGTTTGACAGCCGATTGGCATCGGCCTGCAATGTGGCGTAAGTGTAGGAAGAACGCCGACCTTGCTCGTCCTCGCAATGCAGTGCGATGCGCGACGACTCGTTGGCCCAGCGGCGGCTGCAGACCGTCGCGATGTTGAACTCCGCTGGGACATTCCAGCGGAACGAGTCGTACAGCGCGCGATACTGGTCGCGCATGGTGTTCCTCTCTGCGACAGGCACTCCGGTTCCTATAATCGCCGAACCCTTGAGCTGCTGCAATGTCCCCGCGGCCGACCCGACGTCAGACCAACATGTTGCGCGCTTCGCAATCCAGCTTCGTCGATGTTCGCGGGCTGCGCTATCACCTGCGCTGCTGGGGAGACAGCGCCGACGCCAGCCGCACGCTCGTCTTGCTGCATGGCTGGATGGATGTATCAGCCTCGTTCCAGTTCGTCGTCGATGCGCTCGGCGGCGGCTGGCGCATCATCGCGCCCGATTGGCGCGGTTACGGACTGAGTGACCGTGCACAGGCGGACTGCTACTGGTTTCCTGACTACCTGGCCGACCTCGAGCGCGTGCTCGACACGATCACCGCCGAACCCTTGGTTCTGGTCGGGCACAGCATGGGCGGCAATGTCGCCTTGCTCTATGCGGGCATTCGTCCCGACCGCGTGCGGGCGGTCATCAATCTCGAAGGATTCGGGCTGCGCGAGACCCACGCGAGTCAGGCGCCCGGCCGTTACGCGCAATGGCTCGACGAACTGAAGGGGGGTGCGACGATTCGTGATTACGCCAATGCAGCCGAGGTGGCCGCGCGACTGATGCGCAACAACCCGAGGCTGACCGCTGAGCGGGCGGCTTTCCTCGCGCATCACTGGGCACAGCCCGGCCCCGACGGTCGCTGGGCCGTTGCCGGGGATCCAGCGCACCGGATCGTGAACCCGACGCTGTACCGGCTCGATGAGGTGCTTGCGTGCTGGCAACGCATCACCTGTCCGGTGCTGTGGGTTCGTGCTGCAAATACCGATGTCCTGCGCTACGTCGCCGAAACGCCCGCCGCGGCCATTGCCGAGGTCGAACGCCGGCGCGGTCATATCCAGGACGTCGAGAGCCTGGTCGTCGATGACGCCGGTCACATGGTGCATCACGACCAGCCGGAACAGGTGGCTCGTGCCATCACCGACTTCATCGCGCACCGGCTACAGCAGCTCGGCCGGTAAGATGCGGCAATGAACACCCAGGAGCATCCCGCCAGTGCGATCGCTGCAGACCTGCACTCGCATTCCACCGTGTCCGACGGCCTGCTGGCGCCTCGGGAAGTGGTGGAGCGTGCGGCCGACCGGGGCGTGGAACTCTTCGCGCTGACCGATCACGACGAAGTTTCCGGGCTTGCGGAGGCGGACGCGACCGCGCGCGCGTTGCGGCTGCCGTTCGTTCACGGGGTCGAGGTTTCCGTCACCTGGGCTGGAACCACCGTGCATGTGGTCGGCCTGGGGATCGATCCCGATCACCGGCCGCTGAAGCAGGCCCTGACGCGCGTCCGCAGCGGCCGCACCGCGCGGGCGCAACAGATGGCGGAAGGACTCGCTGCGGCGGGTATCGAGGACGCCTACGACGGAGCGCTGCGTTTCGTGCGCAATCCCGAACTCATCTCCCGCACCCACTTCGCGCGTCACCTCGTTGAAACCGGTATCTGCCGTGATGTGCGCGATGTGTTCCGTCGCTATCTGGTCGCGGGCAAGCCCGGGTACGTTCCGCATCAGTGGGCGCAGCTGGGCGAGGCGGTTGAATGGATCGGCGCCGCGGGAGGTGTTGCCGTGCTCGCGCATCCGGGACGCTACCGCGTCGGCGAACTGAAATTGCACGAACTGGTGCGCGAGTTCAAGGAAGCTGGCGGCACGGCGCTCGAGGTCGTCACCAGCAACCACACAGCGGACCAGATGCGCCGCTTCGCGCGCCTGGCGGAGGACATGGAGCTCGAAGCCTCGCGCGGCAGCGATTTCCACGGACCGGGCGAAGCCGAAAACGTGGAACTCGGCGCCGTGCCGATGTTGCCGCCCGGACTGATCCCAGTCTGGCACCGCTTCACGTGAGGCGCCGGCCGCTTCCATTCCGCGTTCGGACCCCGATTCGCGGGACATAGTCATGGCTCAGCTCTTCGTGGTTCATCCAGTCGACCCGCAGGTGCGACTGCTTCGGCAGGCGGCGCAGATCCTCGACCACGGCGGCGTGGGTGCGATCCCCACCGACTCCTGCTACGCACTGGTGTGCCATCTGGATGACAAGGCGGCAGTGGATCGCATCCGCGCGATCAGACGGATTGACGAGCGGCACCTGCTGACGATGATCTGCCGCGACCTGTCGGACCTCGGTTCCTATGCCAAGGTCGACAACTCCACTTACCGCCTGCTGCGCGACGTGACGCCCGGACCGTTCACGCTGATCCTCGATGCGACGCGCGAGGTGCCGCGACGACTGTCGCATCCCTCGCGCCGCACGATCGGCCTGCGCATCCCGGACCACCCGGTCGCGCTCGGGCTGCTCGACGTGCTTGGCCAGCCGCTGATCAGCACGACGTTGCAGATGCCAGGGGACGAGTTGCCACTCAACGACGTCGATGACATCCGCGAGCGGCTCGATCACGCGATCGATTTCGTGCTCGACGCCGGACCCTGTGGCGTGGAGCCCACGACGGTCGTCGACCTCACGGGGTCGCAGGCGGTGCTCGTGCGCGTCGGCAAGGGCGATCCGGCCGCACTGGGGTTTTAGCAGCACTTGGTGCACGCGACCGCTGCGCGGTCGCACGAGCACCGCGTGCGTTCGAATGGACTGGCGTCGTCGGCTGCTAGACTCGTTTCCATGGACGGCATCATTCAGGCGATCACCGTCTACGCGATCCCGGTGTTGCTGGCCATCACCCTGCATGAGGCGGCGCACGGCTATGTCGCCCGCATGTTCGGCGACTCGACGGCCTACATGCTGGGACGCGTGACGCTGAATCCGCTCAAGCACATCGACCCGGTCGGCACGATCCTCGTGCCGCTTGCGATCGTACTGGTCTCCAAACTTTCCGGTGGCGCCGGTTTCCTGTTCGGGTGGGCCAAGCCGGTGCCCGTGAACTTCGCCAACTTGAAGCATCCGAAGCGCGACATGATCTGGGTCGCCGCGGCCGGCCCGGGTATCAACCTGCTGATGGCGATCGGCTGGGCAATCATGCTGAAACTGCTGATCAGCTCGGACATGGACGAGGCGTTCTTCATCGAGATGGCGCGCGCCGGTGTGTTCGTCAACATCGGGCTGATGGCGCTCAACCTCCTGCCCTTGCCACCGCTCGACGGCGGCCGCATCCTGGTCGGCCTGCTGCCCCATCAGCTGGCGATGGCCTTGTCGCGCGTTGAGCCCTACGGTTTCTTCATCCTGATCTTCCTGCTGGCGACCAACACGATCGGCTTCTTCCTGCAGCCCTTCTACCAGTTCGGCGTCGCCATCGTGCGTCTCTTTGTCTGATTGGCCCGCTTGAACATGTTTCCTGACCGCGTGCTTTCCGGCATGCGCCCGACCGGCGCACTGCACATCGGCCACTATCACGGTGCGCTGAAGAACTGGGTGCGTCTGCAGGAAGAGCACCCGTGCTTTTTCTTCGTCGCCGACTGGCATGCGTTGACGACGCACTACGAGACGCCCGAAGTGCTGGCGGCGAGCGTCTGGGACATGGTGATCGACTGGTTCGCCGCCGGCCTTGATCCGAAAAAGGCCACGGTCTTCATCCAGTCGCGCGTGCCGGAGCACGCTGAGCTCTTCCTGCTGCTGTCGATGGCCACGCCGCTCGGCTGGCTCGAACGGGTGCCGACCTACAAGGACCAGATCGAGAAGATCAAGGAGCGCGATCTCGCGACCTACGGGTTTCTCGGCTATCCACTGATGCAGGCGGCCGACATCCTGGTCTACCGCGCGACGATGGTGCCGGTGGGCGAGGACCAGGTGCCACACATCGAGATGACCCGCGAGATCGCACGGCGCTTCAACAGCCTGTTCGGCCGCGAGCCCGGATTCGAGGACAAGGCCAAGGCGGCGGTGAAGAAGCTCGGCAATCGCAATGCGAAGCTTTATGACGAGCTGCGCACGAGCTTCCAGCAGCGGGGCGATGTGGACGCCCTCGAGCAGGCGCGTGCGCTGCTGGCGCAGGCGCAGAGCCTGTCGATGGAGGACCGTGAACGCGCGCTGGGCCACCTCGAAGGATCGGGTCGTGTCATCCTGGTCGAGCCGGCGGCGAAACTGACCGAGACACCGAAGCTGCCAGGTCTCGACGGTCAGAAGATGTCGAAGAGCTACGGCAACATGATCCTGATGCGCGAGGAACCCAAGGCGCTGACCGAGAAGATCCGCCGCATGACGACCGACCCGGCGCGCGTGCGTCGTACGGATCCCGGCGAGCCGGAGCGCTGCCCGGTGTGGCAACTGCACAAGGTCTATTCCAGCGCGGAAACGCAGTCGTGGGCCGCCAACGGTTGCCGGACCGCTGGAATCGGTTGCCTCGACTGCAAGCAACCCGTAATCGACGCGATGCTGAAAGAGCAGCAGCCCTGGCGCGAGCGCGCGCAGCCGTACCTCGACGACCCGGCGCTGCTGCGAGCCATCGTGGATGAGGGGTGCGACAAGGCGCGGGCCGCGGCGCGTGAAACGATGCGCGACGTGCGCGACGCGATGGGCCTTGTCTACGACTGAGGCAGGCGACGCGGCGTCGCCCGATTCGCGCCCGACGTCCAATCCGCTGGCGCGTGAGCCCTCAGCCTGGGTCACCCGGTTCGCCGCACGCCTGCCCGAGGGAGCGAGTGTGCTCGACCTCGCCTGTGGCCATGGCCGCCATGCGCGCCATCTTGCCGGTCGCGGGTGCCGGGTGATGGCGGTGGATGTCGACCCGGCGTGTGGCGAGTCGCTCGCGAACGTCAACGGTGTCGAGTTCCATCAGGCCGACCTGGAATCGGGACCGTGGCCGTTCTCCGCCGCGTCATTCGATGCGATCGTTGTGGTGCACTACCTGCACCGGCCGTTGCTGCCGCTGATTGGGGCGGCCCTTGCCGAGGGCGGTCTGCTGATTTACGAGACGTTCGCCCAAGGTAACGAGCGCTTCGGTCGGCCGCGCAATCCGGACTTCCTGCTCCGGCCCCGGGAACTGCTCGACGCGTTTGTCGATCTGCGCGTGCTCGCCTTCGAGGATGGTGCAGTCGCCGGCACGGCGCCCGCGATGATCCAGCGGCTGGCGGCCGTGCGGCTTGAACCCCGGGCTACCGAGCCGGTCGAACTGCTTGCGTTGTGAGCTGCACACTGGCTCGTGGGCCCGGCCTCGCACTGTAGAATTCCGCGCTTGGCTTCGACAGAGAGAAACAGATGATAAAGGGCAGCATCGTCGCCATCGTTTCGCCGATGCGTGAGGACGGTTCGCTCGATTTCGATGCGTATCGGCGGCTGATTGAGTGGCATGTCGCCGAAGGCACGAACGCGATCGTGGCGGTCGGCACGACCGGCGAATCGCCGACCGTGGATCCCGAAGAGCACGGTGAACTGATCCGGGTTGCTGTCGAAGCCGTCAAGGGTCATATCCCGGTGATCGCCGGCACCGGCGGAAATTCGACCAGCGAGGCGATTGATCTGACACGCCACGCCAAGGCGGTCGGTGCGACAGCGACACTGCAGGTCGTGCCCTACTACAACAAGCCGACGCAGGAAGGCCTGTATCGGCACTTTCGGAAGATCGCCGAAACGGTCGACTTGCCGGTGATCCTCTACAACGTACCCGGCCGTACGGTTGCAGACCTCGCGAATGACACGACCGTGCGGCTGTCCGAGATTCCAGGAATCGTCGGGCTGAAGGATGCGACGGGTGACCTGGCGCGCGCGTCGGACCTGCTGAAGCGCCTGCCATCGCGCTTCGCCGTCTACGGCGGCAACGATGACACGGCGCTCGCACTGATGCTGCTGGGCGGACATGGGGTGATCTCGGTGACCGCGAACGTCGCGCCCCGCCTGATGAGCGAGCTGTGCAAGGCAGCGCTGGCAGGCGACCTCGCCAGGGCGCGCCAGATCAACAATCAACTGCTGCCACTGCACTTCAAGCTGTTCGTCGAGCCCAATCCGATTCCGGTCAAGTGGGCGCTTGCAAAGATGGGCCGTATGCCCGGTGGCATCCGCTTGCCGCTGGTGCCACTGTCCGAATCGGCCGAATCCGTCGTGCAGGCGGCGCTGAAAGATGCGAGCGTGCACTAGTGGCGGCCCAGGAGTTCCAATGATGTTGCGTACGTTTCTTTCGTCACTGCTGCTTGCAGCCATCGTCGGGCTTGCCGGCGGCTGCTCGTGGACGGGGACCAGTGTTTTCAGCGACAAGGTCGACTACCAGGCCGCGCGCACGCGTTCGGCGCCTCTGGAGATCCCGCCCGATCTCTCGCAGCTGCCACGTGAAGAACGCTTCACGGTGCCGGAGCGGCCGCAGTCGGTGACCGCGTCATCCGCGGCTGCCGCGTCGCGTCCGGCCGCGCCCGGCACGCCGGCGGCGTCATCGGCCGCAGCGTCCGTCGTACCCAGCGGCGCCATTGCGCGCATCGAGCGTCAGGGCAACCAGCGCTGGCTGGCCGTGAACATGCCCCCGGAGAAGGCCTGGCCGATCCTGCTCGACTTCTGGCCCAGCGTCGGACTCGCAGTCGAAAAATCCGACCAGGCCACCGGCGTGATGGAAACGGTCTGGGCCGAAAACCGGGCCAAGCTGCCGCAGGACCTGATACGTCGCACACTTGGCCGCGTGCTCGGCTCCGTGTACGAGACCGGCGAGCAGGACAGATACCGCGCGCGGCTCGAGCGTACGTCGAAGGACACCTCCGAGATCTACATCAGCCATCGCGGCATGATCGAAGTGTTTACCTCGTCGCAGCAGGACCGCACGGCGTGGCAGCCGCGTCCAAACGATCCGGAAATGGAAGCCGAGATGCTGCAGCGGTTGCTCGTGCGTTTCGACGGCACGGCGGCGAAACCGATGACGGCGGGCGCAGCGGCCAAGCCGGGTGCAACGTCTGCCATTGGACCGACCGCCACGGTGGGTGCGACGGGAGCCGTCGCCAGCCTTGCACCAGAAACGGCGCACGTCGTCAAGGCAGCGGACGGCCGCAGCGAGCGACTCGATCTTGACGATCCGTTCGATCGCGCGTGGCGCCGTGTCGGTCTTGCGCTCGATCGTGGCGGGTTCACGGTCGAGGATCGTGACCGAGTGAAGGGGGTCTATTTCGTGCGCTACCTCGACCCGGACTTCGAAGCCAAGGCGAAGGACAAGGAAGGTCTGTTCACCAAGATCCTCGGCCGCGACAAAGCGATCCAGGCGCCGCAGTATCGCGTCCAGCTGACCTCTGCCGGCGATGCTGGTACCCAGGTGCGAGTGTTCGACAGCGAAAGTAAACAGGAGCGCTCCACGACGGGCGACCGCATCCTGACCCTCCTCAAGGAACAGCTGCGCTGAGGTCACGTCCGTGTTGCGCGTCTGCAGTCTCGGGTCGGGCAGCGGCGGCAACGCGCTCGTTGTCGAAGCCACGGATGGGCTCGCCACCACTCGCGTCCTGATCGACAACGGCTTCAACCTGCGGCAACTGGGCCGGCGGCTGGAGCGCGCCGGCCTCGCTGTCAAGGACATCGACGCGGTCTTCATCACGCACGAGCACTCCGATCATTCCGCCGGCGTAGTGGCCCTCGCGCTTCGCCACGAGGTGCCCGTCTACTGCACGGCAGGCACGGCGTCGGCGTGCTGCTTCGACGAGCACGCAGTACCTTGGAAACAGGTCGACCCCGGACAGGTCGTCGGGATTGGAGCGCTGCGCCTCGAGGCGTATGCCGTCCCGCACGATGCCGGCGAACCCGTGCAGTACACCTTCGGCGACGGCGCCCGACGCGCGGCTGTACTGACCGATGCCGGTGAATGCTCAGCCAGCATCCTCGCGGCGCTGGTCGGCCTGCACGCGCTGGTGCTTGAGTGCAACCACGATGCGCGCATGCTGCAGCAGGGCGCGTATCCGGCGTTCCTGAAGCAGCGCATTGCCGGGGCCCGTGGCCATCTCTCGAACGAACAGGCAGCGGGGATCCTGCAGCAGATCGATCGCCGCGAGCTGCGGTGGGTCGCGGCCGCGCATCTGTCGGCGGCGAACAATCGTCCGGACCTGGCGCAGCGTGTTCTTGCCGCCGTGCTCGGCGGCGGCGTCGACGACGTGCCCGTCGCGGACCAGGTCAACGGCCTCGCCTGGCGCGATGTCTAGCGTGGGGCAAAAGAAAAGGGCCGGCAATGCCGGCCCTTTCTTTCAGCGCGGAGCGCCTTACTTCTTGGCGGCTTCCTTGGCCTTTTCGACCGCCGCGGCGGCTTCCGCCTTGGCGGCGTCCTGACCTGGCATCGGCGACGTGCCCGACTCACCCACCGGAGCGGCATTAGTCACCGGTGCACCAGCGGCCGGAGCCGCGGCCGGCATGGCAGCATCGGCGGGCTTGGCCGCGTCAGCCGCTGGAGCGGGGGCAGGGGCCGGGGCCGGAGCAGGTGCCGGCGCAGCGGCGGGAGCGGGCGCCGGCGCGGGAGCGGGCGCCTCTTCCTTCTTGCCGCACGCGGCGAGCGCGACGACGATCATGGAGGCAATGAGGAACGACTTGTTCATGTGGAACCTTCCTGAGGAGATAAGTGATTTCTTGTTTAAGCGGTGACGATACGGCCGCAGGCGACGAGGCGTCGGTGAAGCGTCCTGACTGACCTCAATCTTCCCGGGGCAAAATTATAGGCGTTCGCGAGAGTCCGCGCGCCGCTCCTCAAGCGAGGCCGAGAGGGGCCACGGCGAGATTGTGGCCACCCGCGTTCCATCGACGGTCAAACGCGGACGAGAGCGGTTGCGCATGCGGCTTGTTGTGCAGCCAGAGATCGCCGTGGGCCACGACGGTGGGCTTCAGTTCCAGCGCAGCGTGATCGTCCACCAGCAGGCAGGCGTCGTCGCCGACCGGGTCGTCGGACGAGGCCACGCGCAACTCGAGCGCGTGCGGAAAATGGCGCTGCAGGGCACGCAGGCGTGGCGCCCGCGTTTCCAGCCATCCAGCGTCGTCGACCAGGAGTTGCACCCGCGCCGAACGATGGGACAACAGCAGCCGGCGCAGGCTGGCCTCGGCGGCTACGCTGCCCAGGTCGAAGATCGCGAGATCGCGATGCAGACAACGCACGCTGCGGCTGGCGATGCCGAGCGCAATCAGGACCGCTTCATGGGTTTCGGCGCGCGAGGTGATCAACGCACGCTCGGGGGACCCGCTGGCGAGCGAAAGTGCGGAGGGTTTCATCGTCCCGACTTGCGATCTACAAGGTGCAGCCATCCGGCGCAGTACCACGGGTACAGCTGTTCGAGTGCCGCGTCGCTCAGTGCGGCCGGTCGCAGTGCACGCTGATCCGACAGCCGCTTCAGTGTCGCGCTGACGCTGCTGTCGGCTTGCAGCACTTCCCCGTTGATTCCGATCGATCTTCCGCGGTAAAGCAGGCGCGTGCGACGGTCCAGAACCAGCCCCGCGCGGCGCACTCGGTCTGCAAATACTGGCAGGCGCAACGGACGGGAAGGCCGGTCGAAGACGACCTGCGCTTTCGGCTCCGAAAGGTGGCTCAGCAGGAAATGCACCGTGTCGGCGGGCCGCGGTCGACGTTGCACGAGCGCGGCGTGCAGGCGCTCGACCATCGCCGCGGGCAGGGCACCGGGATGCCGCGTCACGGTCTGACCGCGATCGGCATAACGTCCCGAGAGTTGATGTCGCGCCGAAAAATCGGAGAGGAAGGGCTCCAGAAGCTCCTGGTGCATCGGCGCGCGAAAGCCGATCGAGTAGGTGATGCACTCGCCGACGGCCGTCCCTTCGTGCGCCACGCCTGGCGGCAGATACAGCATGTCGCCGGGGTCCAGCACGTATTCCCCGGTCGGCCGGAAGTCAGCCAGCAGTTGCAGTGGTGCTCCCTCGACTGTCCGCAGATCGCGCTGGCGACTGATGCGCCAGCGTCGCCGTCCATGGGCCTGCAGCAGGAATACATCGTAGGAGTCGACGTGTGGACCGACGCCGCCGCCGTCCGTGGCGTAACTGATCATCAAGTCGTCGAGCCGGGCATCGGGGACAAAGCGGAACCGCTGCAGCAGCGCGTGCGCGCCGTCGTCCGCGAGGTCGACCCCCTGGACCAGGACGGTCCAGCCGGCCCGGCGCGGAGACGGCAGGCGATCGAGCGGTCCGGGCCGCAACTGCCACATCCCGTGGTTCTGCCAGATCAGCCGTGCCTCGGCATCCGTGTGAAGCGCCAGCTCGAACAGGCGCGTCCGATCCACCGGCGGCGCGAAGCCCTGGATCGCGTTGCGGATCAGCAGCGGCCTGCGCTGCCATGTTTCACGCATGAAACGCGTGACCGGCAGTGTCCCAATTCGGCGCAGCACTTCGCTCATGTGTCCGATTATAGGAACGGGTGCGGCGCATAATCGCCGGGCAATTGGAGTCGAACGATGAAGATCACCGACGGTGCACTGGTGAGCCTGGACGTGAAGATGTACGACGCCCAGGGCGAGTTGCTGGAGCAATCTGATGTGCCGTTGCAGTACCTGCACGGCCACGAGGACATTTTTCCACGCATCGAGGAGGCGCTGACAGGCAAGGAGGCCGGTGCGCACCTCATGCTTCAACTCGAACCCGAAGACGCCTTCGGCGACTACGACGCGGACCTGGTGATACTCGCGCCGGTGGATGACCTCGGCGGGGACGTTACCGTCGGCCTGCGCGTCGAGGCGACGGGGCCGCAGGGCGAAGACCAGTGCGTGTTTACGATCACCGACATCGCAGACGGCATGGCGGTGCTCGACGGCAACCACCCGCTGGCGGGAATGGCGTTGCGGTTCGATATCCGCGTCGTCGGAGTGCGCCAGGCGACCGAGCAGGAGCTCGAGGAAGCCGATGCGCCGCGATTGCCGGACTTCCTGCGCCTGCCGGACCCGCCGACCTTGCACTGAACTAGCGGGGTTCGCGCGCCTGCCGCTGGAGTTCCTCCAGCACCGCATGCGCGTCGCGGGGCGACAGCGCGTCGAGGTCGATCGACTGCAGCCGGTCGCGCAGCGGATCGTCGAACGCGTCGATCATCGCCGGTGCCGAGGCGGCTGGCGAAAACATGTCGAGCTGCGGTCGCGCGCCCAGCGCGCGTTCCTCCAGTTGCACGAGCAGTGCGCGCGCCCGGCGCACGACACCGGCCGGTACGCCGGCGAGCTGCGCCACCGCCAGGCCATAGCTCTGGCTCGCCGGGCCGGCACGCACTTCGTGCAGGAAGACGACCTTGCCGCTGGCCTCGGCCGCAGCAACGTGCACGTTGGCCACCTCCGCATGCTGCTCCGCCAGCTGCGTCAGTTCGAAGTAATGCGTCGCGAACAGGGTCAGGCTGCGATTCTTCTCGACCAGCTCGCGTGCGATCGCGGCCGCCAGCGCCATGCCGTCGAAGGTCGAAGTACCGCGGCCGATCTCATCCATCAGTACCAGGCTCGACTCGGTGGCGCTGTTGAGGATCGCGGCGGCCTCGGTCATCTCCACCATGAACGTCGAGCGGCCGCGCGCCAGATCATCGGCTGCGCCGATGCGAGTGAGGATGCGATCGACAGGTCCCAGCCGTGCGGCGCTTGCGGGAACGAAGCTGCCGGCATAGGCCAGCAGGGCGATCAGCGCCACGGAGCGCATGTATGTGGACTTGCCGCCCATGTTCGGCCCGGTGATGACAAGCAGGCGCCGACCCGGATGCAGCACGCAGTCGTTCGGCACATAAGTCTCGAGCTCGCGCTCCACAACGGCATGACGACTACCGGTGATCTCGAGTCCCGGCCGCTCGGTCAGTTCCGGCGCGACCCAGCGCGCCAGCCGGGCGTGCCGCGCCAGCGCCCCCAGAACATCGAGCGCGGCGATGGCATCGGCGGCGGCCTGCAGCGCGGGCACGTGAGCCTCCAGCGCTTCCACCAGGGTGTCGAACAAAACCTTTTCACGGGCCAGGGCACGCTCGCGGGCCGACAGTGCCTTGTCCTCGAACGCCTTGAGTTCCGGCGTGATGTAGCGCTCGGCGTTCTTCAGTGTCTGTCGGCGACGGTAGTCGTCTGGAACCTTGGCGGTCTGCCCGTGCGTCACCTCGATATAGAAGCCGTGGACCCGGTTGTATTCGACACGCAGGTTGGCAATGCCGGTGCGGGCCCGTTCACGTTGCTCGAGGTCGACGAGGAACTGCCCGGTGTTGTCCCGCAGCGAGCGCAGCTCGTCCAGTTCGGCATCGCGCCCCGCGGCGATCACATCGCCGTCGCGCACCGCGTAGGCCGGCTCAGCATGAAGCGTACTTGTCAGGTGCGTCGCGACCCCGATTGGCACGTGGCATTGCTGCCGCAACGCTTCCAGCAGCGGAGGTTCCGAGGATGCCAACAGCGTCGCCAGTCGTTCGACCGCCGGAAGTGCCTCGCGCAGCGCCGCCAGTTCGCGTGGTCTCACCGAGCGCAGCGTGATGCGCGTGGCGATGCGTTCGAGGTCGGGCAGGCCATGCAGCGCGCTGCGCATGGCGTCGTGTCGGGTTGCATCCTCGATGAGGGCAGCAATGGCGTGATGGCGCGCGCGCGCGGTCGAGGCATCGCGGCTCGGGTGATGCAGCCAGTGACGCAGCCGGCGGCTGCCCATTGCGGTCTCACAGTGGTCGAGCAGCCGGAACAGCGTCGCGCCTTCGTCGCCGCGCAAGGTCTCGGTGATCTCGAGATTGCGCCGCGTGACGGGATCCAGACTGACGTAGTCCGACGAAGCCTCGCGCTGCAGCCCGCCGATGTGCGGCAGGCGTCCGCCCTGTGTCGAGCGCGCGTAGTCGAGCAGGGCGCTGGCTGCAGCCAGGAGCTCGGGTGCATCGCTTACGCCGAACGCGTCCAGAGTGCCTACCTGCAGCGCCTCGCGCAGCAGGCCGGCGCCCCGGTCACTGTCGAAGTGCCAGTCGGGGCGCGTCTGCACGATCGCACCTGCGTTGCGCACGGTCGGGCCAAGCGTGTCCGACCACGTGTCGGCCAGCAGCACCTCGGATGGCGCGATGCGCGCCAGTTCGGAGGCCAGGGCCGGCGCTGGTGTCGAGGCCGCGCGCAGCTCGCCTGACGACAGCACCAGCCACGCCAGGCCGAACGGTCCGCCACGTGCCAGCGGCGGGGCCACCGCCATTAGGGACGCATTGGACTTGTCCTGCAGCAGGCCGGTGTCGGTCAGCGTGCCAGGAGTGACGACGCGGACGACCTTGCGCTCCACCGGTCCCTTGCTTGCGGCCGGGTCGCCGATCTGCTCGCAGATCGCCACGCTCTCACCGAGCCTGACCAGGCGCGCGAGGTATTGCTCGAGAGAGACCACGGGCACGCCCGCCATTTTCACCGGCGCGCCTGCCGAGGTGCCTCGAGCCGTCAGCGTGATGTTCAGCAGACGAGCTGCACGCTCGGCATCCTCATAGAACAACTCGTAGAAGTCGCCCATCCGGTAGAAGAGCAGGACTTGCGGATGATCGGCCTTGATGCGCAGGTACTGCTGCATCATCGGCGTGTGCCGACCGGGATGTTCGCCTGTCGTCATGCGAGATGGGCGATGTGCCGATCCGGACCGTCGCGGCAAGCGAAACGGACTGCGCGGCTAGGCACCGCGTCCGCGATGCACCTGCTGTACCAGCTGCAGCAAGTGCGGAAAGACCTTAGGCGCTCCGCAGACGATGCGCCCGTCCTCGAGATAGCCCGGATCGCCGTTGAAGTTCGACACCAGGCCGCCCGCTTCGAGTATCAGCAGGCTGCCGGCGGCCATGTCCCAGGCCGACAGGCCGATCTCCCAGAATCCGTCGAGGCGGCCGGCCGCGACATAGGCCAGGTCGAGCGCGGCGGCACCTGGCCGCCGGATCCCGGCGGTGTGCTCGGTGATGCTCTTGAACATCCGCACGTACTCGTCCAGGTGGTCCAGGCTGCGGAACGGAAAGCCGGTGCCGATCAGGCTGTCGGCCAGCCGGTCACGACGCGAGACGCGGATGCGTCGCTCGTTCAGGAAGGCTCCACGTCCGCGCGTGGCAGTGAACAGCTCGTTGCGCGTCGGGTCGTAGACGACCGCCTGGGTGATCAGGTCGCGATGGCGCAAGGCGATCGAGACCGCGTACTGCGGGAAGCCGTGGATGAAGTTCGTCGTGCCATCCAGCGGATCGATGATCCAGGTGTATTCGGAGCTGCCGCTGGCGCCTGATTCCTCGGCAAGCACGGCGTGGTCGGGATAGGCCTTCAGCAGTATGTCGAGGATCGCACGCTCGGCCGCATGATCAACCTCGGTGACGAAGTCCGACCGTCCCTTCGTGCCGATGCGGACGCCATCAAGGTCGACGCTGGCCCGGTTGATGATCGAACCGGCCTTGCGTGCGGCCTTCGCGGCCGTGTTGAGCAT
The DNA here is from genome assembly GCA_963766365.1 of uncultured beta proteobacterium. GTDB lineage: Bacteria > Pseudomonadota > Gammaproteobacteria > Burkholderiales > Burkholderiaceae_F > JALORV01. The sequence continues at coordinate 20,596 of CAVXZK010000001.1, read as the reverse complement.
TGGATGCATGGTGAAGCGCGTGCGGCGGGACCGCCGTCGCGTTTAGACTGAACCATAGAGTTTAGTCGATCACTTCATCCCGCCGACCGTGCCCGCTCCCCTGCCTTTCGATCGCGTCCGCTTCGTGCTGGTGCAGCCGACCTTGTCGGCCAACATCGGTGCCGCGGCGCGCGCCATCAAGACGATGGGCTTTGGGCGTCTCGTCGTGGTTGATCCGCGCGATCGTGGCTATCGCACCGACGCGGATGCAGTCGCGCTGGCGACCGGAGCGGCCGATGTGCTCGCAGCCAGCCGCAGCGCGCCGGACCTGGCGATCGGTCTTGACGGAGTTGCGTTGGCGATCGCCATGACGGGGTACGACCGCGAGTTTGGTCCTCCGCTGCGTGACCTGCGCAGCGTCGCCGCGCAAGCCGCGCAGCACCTGGCTGCGCTGGATGAGGGCGACATCGCCTTCGTGTTCGGCACCAAGCGCAGTGGATTGGAAAATGCCGATGTGCTGCGGTGCCAGCTGTGCTGTGCAATCCCCGCCAATCCCCAGTTTGCTTCGCTCAACCTGGCGCAGTCGGTGCAGGTCACCGCCTACGAGTGTCAGCTGGCGCTGCGCGGCACGACAACCATCCAGCCGGGGCAACTGCGCTTCGGACCGGACGATGCGCCGGCGGGTGTCGCGGCGCTGGAGAAGCTCTACCAGCACTTCGAGGAGGCAGCGACCGCGGTAGGATTTCATGATCCCGCGGAACCGAAAACCCTGATGGTGCGGGTGCGCCGACTGTTCAATCGCGCGCGGCCGACTCAGACGGAGGTCGACCTGCTGCGTGGCGTCCTCGCCGCCGTGATCGAGGCGCGTGCCGACCGCGCCGGACGCAAGCAGCGCAGCTGACCGACAGCGCAACCGTACAATCGCCGCTCTACTGCGAGCACCTGGCACCATGTTCACGCGTCTGCGCGAAGACATCGACTGCATCCTCGAGCGCGACCCGGCAGCCCGCTCGCGCTGGGAAGTGCTGACCTGTTACCCGGGGCTGCATGCGCTCACGCTGCATCGACTGGCTCATTCCTGCTGGACCCGCAACTTCCGCTGGTTCGCGCGCTTTGTCTCGCACGTCTCGCGCTGGCTGACTGGCATCGAAATCCATCCCGGAGCGAGCGTCGGTCGACATGTCTTCATCGACCATGGCATGGGTATCGTCATCGGGGAAACTGCCGAGATCGGTGATGGCACGACGATCTACCAGGGCGTGACCCTGGGTGGCACGTCGATTGCGCGTGGCGCGAAACGCCATCCAACGCTGGGGCGCAACGTGATCGTCGGCGCCGGTGCCAAGGTCCTGGGCGGGTTCACCGTCGGTGACGGGGCGCGCATCGGCTCGAACGCGGTCGTCGTCAAGGAGGTCCCGGCTGGTGCGACCGCGGTCGGCAATCCCGCACGCATCCTGCACCGGGAGCTCGATGCACAGCGCGAGCAGACCGCCAACCAGATGGGCTTTTCGGCCTACGGCATCACCCAGGAAGGCGACGATCCGCTTTCGAAGGCATTGCATGGCCTGATCGACCATGCGACCGCGCAGCAGCGCGAGATCGAGCGCCTGGTGGCTGCGCTCGAGCGCCATGGGATCGCGCTGGAAGAAGCAAAGCGCGAGGCGCCAACGGTTGATCCGCGTGACCTTAATCGGCTCGTCGATGAGTAGCGAAGGTCGCGTACCCAGTTCTTGGCATAGGTCAGCCGCCACGCACGTTTCGGCCGGATGGACGTATTGCCGGTTGCTCCCGAATCGGTTGCAATCAGCTGCCGGCTGCCATCCCGAGCGCCGGCGTGTTGGAGGACACCGATGAAGCGGTTTAAGAAGGGCGTCATGCTGTTGACCTGCATGGCCGCGCTGACTTCTGCAGCGCAGGCCCAGATGACCTACTCGGCGGAACGCTGGTGGGACAACCGCTGGTATGTGGCTCCCTTTGCGCAGTTCACTTTTCCGGACAATGCGCGGCTTGCCGACAATGGCGCTGGCTTCGGTCTTTCGGTAGGCAAGGCCGTCAGCCCGGATTGGGATATCGAATTCCGAGGTGCTTACGAGAAGCTGCCGAAGGACGGTGCGCCCGAGGACTGGAAGAACTGGACCGTCGAAGTCGATGGCAAGTGGTACTTCCTCGGACGGGAAGGGCTGTCACGCTGGGACGGCCTTCAACCCTATGCCCTGGCGGGGCTCGGTGCCATCAACGATGATGTCGGCACCAGCAAGACGAGCGTCATGGCCACCGCAGGGCTGGGCGTGGCGCTGCCGCTCGCGCGCTGGGGCCGATTCTTCATCGATGGCCGCTATCGCTGGGATGCCAATGGCGGCAAGCTGGTGAGCCAGAACGGTTTCGGCGACTGGCTGCTGACCACTGGCGTGGTGATTCCGTTCGGCGCGCCACCGGGGGTCGCTGAGCCTGCCGCCGCCAAAGCACCGCCTCCGCCGCCTGTCGAGAGGGCGGCTCCGCCGCCACCACCACCACCGCCTCCCGCGCCGCCGCCGGTGACGCGAACCTTCGATATCTCGGCTGACGGGATGTTCGCGTTCGACAAGGCGCAACTCACTCCGGTTGGAGAGAGCCGGATCGAGAACATGATCGAAGGCATGCGGCAGGCCGGTGTCACCGGGCTGACCGAGATCACGATCGTCGGGCACACGGATCCGATCGGTTCGGCGGAGTACAACCTGCAGCTATCCATCGAGCGGGCCACCGCGGTGCGCAACTACCTGGTCAGTCGAGGCATCCCGAGCAGCATCATCAAGGTCGAGGGGCGCGGCGAATCGCAGCTCAGGATCACGGAAGCGGAGTGCAGCGCGAAGGGGCAGGCCACGACCCGCTCCGCACTGATCGCCTGCCTGGCGCCCAATCGCCGTGTTGAAGTGATGGCAACGGCTCTGCAGGTTCCGGCGAAGCCATAGCGAATCAGGATTCTGGGTGGTGCGGGCGCTTCAGAGGGAGCGCCCTTTTTTCATCAGTCGTCGAAGAACACGAGGCGTGGGTGGCCTTCGGCGAAGTCGAGGAAGCCACCGCGTGGCTCCGCGCTGTCGCAGTCCCAATCGGGCAGCACCCAACGTTCGGCACGGTGACCTCTGACTTCATGGACGTGGACACCGGGCCGGTGCGTGTGGCCGTGGATCAGACGCTCGACGCCCGCGCTTTCGAGCGCCGCGACGATCGCCTCCGGCGTCACGTCCATGATGTCCGTGGCCTTGACGGCTTTCTCGGTTGAACTCTGCAGGCGTGCGGCGCGAGCGACAGCGATGCGCTCCGCGATCGGCTTCGCCAGGAAGCCGCGCTGGAAGTCCGGCTGGCGCACCATCGCGCGGAACTGCTGGTAGGCCGCGTCGCGCGTGCACCAGGCATCGCCGTGTGACAGCAGGGTCCGGGTGCCGGCGACCTCCAACACGATCGGATCGGCAAGCAAGCGACCGCCGATGGCGTGTGCGAAGGCACGACCGAGCAGCATGTCGCGGTTGCCGTGCATCAGCAGCACCCGCTGGCCCGAAGCAGATGCGTCCGCCAGCGCCGCGATCAGCGGAGCTGCGGCTGCGCCGGCGTCGTCGCCGATCCAGAACTCGAAGAGATCGCCGAGGACCACCAGTTCCGGGTGGCCCGGGGCATCCTCACGCATGAAGCGCAGGAAGCGAGCGATCGTGCGCGGCCGCTCGGAGGTGAGATGCAGGTCTGAGATGAATATCGGATCGACCAGCGGCTCAGCCGTCGGCTCGACCGCAAGCGCCGGAGGGATCGCGCCGGCGGTTTGGGTCACGGGAGGATTTCGGCGCGCTCGATGAAGACGTCGACCTCCGGAACGTCGGCATGGGCGCCGTGTCGACCGGTCCGTACTTCCTTGATCTTGTCGACCGTGGCGAAGCCCTCGATCACCTTGCCGAACACACAGTAGCCCCAGCCTTGCGGCGTCGGCTCGGTGTGATTGAGGAAATCGTTGTCGGCCACGTTGATGAAGAACTGGGCGGTGGCCGAATGAGGATCACCCGTGCGTGCCATCGCGAGCGTGTACTTGGCGTTGCGCACGCCGTTGCGTGCCTCGTTCGGGATTGGATCCTCGGTGGTCTTCTGCCGCATTCCTTTCTCGAAACCGCCGCCCTGGATCATGAAACCGTTGATGACGCGATGGAACAGGGTGCCGTCGTAGAAACCGTTGCGCACGTAGTTCTCGAAGTTCTCGGCGGTCTTGGGCGCTCTCTGGTGGTCGAGCTCGATCGTGATCGGGCCGAGGTTGGTGTACAGGCGGATCATGCAGGCTCCTACTTGACGATGCGTGCGGACTTGATGACAACCGGTGTGCTGGGGAGGCTGGCGTGCGGGCCGCTCGAACCGGTGGGCACCGCGCGGATCTTGTCGACGACATCCATGCCCTCGACGACCTTGCCGAACACGGCATAGCCGTTGCCGTCGGGATTCGGGTAGTCCAGCCGCGGGTTGTCGACGACGTTGATGAAGAACTGCGCGGTCGCCGAATTCGGATCACCCCGTCGCGCCATCGACACCGAGCCACGATCGTTCTTCAGCCCGTTCTGGCTTTCGAGCGGGATCGGCGCGCGGGTCGGCTTCTCGGTCAGGTCCGAGGTGTAGCCACCGCCCTGAATCATGAAGTTGCCGATCACGCGATGGAACACGGTGTTGTTGTAATGACCGCTCTTCACATACTCGACGAAGTTTGCCACCGTCTTGGGTGCTTCCTTGGGTGCGAGTTCGATGACGATCAATCCCATCGTGGTATCGAGCGCCACGCGTTGCGCCCAGGCGAAGCCGGGCAGGGACAGCAGCAGGCACAGCAGGAAACCGAAACGTTTCATGGTCGATCCTCGCAGGGTGCGCTCAACGGACGTTGCGCGCCTTGGTGATGAGTTCGCGCGACAGGGTGAGCTTCGCGCCCGCCTGCCGATTCGCCGGGTCGATCTTCGCCGCACGCTGGTACGCGTCCGCGGCCATCTGCAGGTAGATGTCGCCGAGATTTTCGTACGCGGTGCCGTAGTTCGGGGCCGCGACGAGCGCCATTTCGAGCGCGGCGCGGGCGTTATCGAGCCGGCCTTCGCTGGCGTACAGCACGGCGAGATTGTTATAGGGCTCGGGCAGTTCCGGGAAGTCTTCCGTCAGCCCCCGGAACACATCTCGTGCTTCATCCGGGCGTTTCAGTTCTGTGAGGATCACGCCGCGAACGAAGCGCATCTGGGCATCGCGCGGGTTCTTCTTCAGGCCTTCATCGGCCAGCGTCAGCGCCTGTGGCGCACGCCCGGCAGCGAGATGCTGCTGCACTTGCTGCAATTCGGTGGGCGGCTCCCTGTCGGAGGGCAACGTGCCGATCGTCTGCGGCGGCAGCGCTGAAGAGACCTGCGCCAGCGCTGCCGGCATCACCGAGGCGAGTACGACAAGACCGGCGCAAAGGGGCAGGCGCGATGGCATCAGCGGAAAGGGAGACGAAGCCCGCGTGGTACGTAGGTGCATTGATATACTGGCGCGATTCTACAACTGCCACCCCGTTGAAATGAGTCTGCGGCGCTGTTGACGAGCTCACACAGGCCGGTCCGACACCACATTTCCTTCCGGCGCCCGCCGGATCATCACGGGGGTTCCCGCATGACGATCGAGATCCACAACACGCTGACGCGTCGCGTCGAACCGCTGGTCCCGCTCGAGCCCGGCCATGTCCGCATGTACGTGTGCGGCATGACGGTGTACGACCTCTGCCACCTTGGCCATGCGCGCACGTTCATCGCCTTCGATCTGGCCGTGCGCTGGATGCGCGCTCGCGGCCTGCGCGTGACCTACGTCCGCAACATCACCGACGTGGAAGACAAGATCATCCGGCGCGCGGCCGAGCGCGGCGTGACGCCCGCCGAGCTCACGGAAGAGAACATCCGGGCGATGCACGAGGACTTCGCCGAGCTGGGTCTGCTGCCCCCCGACCTGGAGCCGCGGGCGACCCAGTACATCCCGCAGATGCTGGATCTGATTGGCCTGCTGGAAGAGAAGGACCTCGCGTACCAGTCCGAGGCCGAGGGCGACGTGGCGTTCGCGGTGCGCAGGTTCCCGGGTTACGGAAAGCTCTCCGGCAAGTCGCTCGACGATCTGCGGGCGGGCGAGCGTGTGGCGGTCGATGCCAGCAAGCGCGATCCGCTCGACTTCGTGCTCTGGAAGCACGCGAAGCCGGGCGAACCGCAGTGGCCGTCGCGCTGGGGGCCGGGGCGACCCGGCTGGCACATCGAGTGCTCGGCGATGGCCAGCGAAACGCTTGGACGCACCTTCGATATCCACGGCGGCGGCCCCGACCTCGTCTTCCCGCACCATGAAAACGAGATCGCGCAGAGCGAAGGGGCGTTCGAGCAGCCCTTTGCCCGCTTGTGGATGCACAGCGGCGCGCTGCGCGTGGGCGAAGAGAAGATGTCGAAGTCGCTCGGCAACTTCCTCACGATCCGCGCCGCACTGGCCAAGTACGACGCAGAAGTATTGCGGTTCTTCCTGGTGCGCTCGCATTACCGCAGCCAGATCTCATTCACCGAGTCGCTTATCGATGACGCCAAGGCCGGTCTGACGCGGCTTTACACGTCCTTGCGCGGGATCGATGTTCCGCGCGCGCAGGTCGACTGGAGCGAGCCGCACGCGCAGCGCTTTGCGGCGGCAATGGACGAGGATCTCAACACCGCACTGGCGGTGTCGGTGCTGTTCGAACTGGCGGGCGAGGTCAATCGCGGCAAGTCGGCAGCCGCGGCTGCGCAGCTGAAGGCACTCGGCGGCGTACTGGGCCTGCTACAGCGCTCGCCCGACGAGTTCCTGCGCGGTACGGCGAGCGACGACGGCGCTCGCATCGACGCATTGATCGCCGAGCGTGCCGCCGCCAAGAAAGCAAAGGATTTCGCCGAGGCCGACCGCATCCGCGCCGCACTCGCGGCCGAAGGTGTCGTGCTCGAGGACAGCGCAGCGGGCACAACCTGGCGGCGACAATAGATGGGTATTGCAGCCCGACCGGCATACTGGACACGTGCGCGGCGCTCGCTCTCGCAGCGCGATGCCACGATGGGGCGCATCATCAGGTTGCATCCGCGCGTCGCGCTCGGGTCGCGCGGAGATGCGTTTTCCACTCTGGCGCGCTCGATCGTCGGGCAGCAGATCTCGGTCAAGGCGGCCGACGCGGTGTGGGGGCGCTTTGTCACCTGCGTCGGCGACCTGACGCCGCGGGCGGTACTGCGCCGCAGGGCACCGACACTGCGCGCCTGTGGACTCTCGGACCGTAAGGTCGAGTACATCCGTGACCTGGCGGAGCACTTCGTCTCCGGCCGCGTCCATCCGGACCGCTTCATTGAGCAGGACGACGAGGACATCATTGCCGAACTGGTCGACATCCGCGGCATCGGCCGCTGGACCGCGGAGATGTTCTTGATCTTCAACCTGCTCCGGCCTAATGTGCTGCCGCTGGATGACCTGGGGCTGCTGAAGGCGGTGAGCCGCCATTATTTCGACGGCGCGCCGATCACCGGCAGAGATGGGCGCGCGCAGGTCGCCGCGCTGGCCGTGGCATGGGAGCCGTGGCGCAGCGTGGCCACCTGGTACCTTTGGCGCAGTCTGGATCCCGTGCCCGTGGAGTATTGAGCACAACGATGGCCAAGACCACTTTCCTCGAGTTCGAACAGCCGATTGCCGAGCTTGAAGCCAGGATCGACGAGCTGCGCTTCGTGCAGGACGATTCCGCGGTCGACATCTCGGAAGAGATCGAGCGGCTGCAGAAGAAGAGCCAGTCGTTGATAAAGGACATCTACGCCAAGCTCTCGCCCTGGCAGGTATCGCAGATCGCGCGTCATCCGCAGCGCCCTTACACGCTCGACTACGTCGAAGACATCTTCACCGACTTCCACGAACTGCACGGCGATCGCGCCTTTGCCGATGACCTGTCGATCGTCGGGGGGCTGGCACGCTTCAATGGCCAGGCGGTGATGGTGTTGGGTCACCAGAAGGGTCGCGATACCAAGGAGCGTGGACTGCGCAACTTCGGGATGAGCCGTCCCGAGGGCTATCGCAAGGCGCTGCGCTTGATGAAGCTTGCAGAGAAGTTCAGCCTGCCGGTTTTCACGTTCGTCGATACACCCGGCGCCTATCCCGGAATAGACGCCGAGGAGCGCAACCAGTCGGAGGCGATCGGCCACAACCTCTTCGAGATGTCGCAACTCACGGTGCCGATCATCACGACGATCATCGGCGAGGGCGGTTCAGGCGGAGCACTGGCGATCGCCGTGGCTGACCAGGTGCTGATGCTGCAGTACGCGACGTACTCGGTGATCTCGCCAGAGGGCTGCGCTTCGATCCTCTGGAAGAGCGCCGACAAGGCGCCGGAGGCGGCCGAGGCGCTTGGCCTCACCGCGCACCGCCTCAAGGCACTCGGCCTGATTGACAAGATCGTCACCGAGCCGCTGGGGGGCGCGCATCGCGACAGCAAGCAGATGTCGGCCCTGCTCAAACGTGCGCTGGCCGACTGCCTGCGTCAGTTCACCGGCATGAAGCCGCGTGAACTGCTGGCCGCGCGCCATGCGCGACTTCTCGCCTATGGCCGCTTCAAGAACACGACCGAAGAAACCTGATCCGCTCGACGAGTTGCTGCTCGGTGCAACCGGGGCGGCGCTGCAGCGCGCCCAGGCCCGCCTTGAGGTGCTCGATCGTCAAGGCGACGAGGCGTTGCACCGGCGGTCCGCGCGCCGACCAGCGCTGACTGCCGTCGTTGGATTCAGCGGCGGTCGCGACTCCACCGTGCTGCTGCACACGATGGCGCGGCTGGCGCGGCAGCGCGGATCCGGATTGCGCGAGGTCGTGGCGGTGCATGTTCACCACGGTCTCAGTCGCCACGCCGACGACTGGGAGGCGCATTGCGAGCGCGAAGCCGCCGCGCTGCAGGTGCGATTCGTTGCTCGCCGCGTGGCGGTTCGCCGCGCCGGCCGCGGGCTCGAGGCTGCAGCCCGCGCGGCGCGCTACGAAGCACTCGCCGATGTCGCGGAGGAGGTGAGTGCGCAGGTGGTTACCTGCGCCCACCATCGCGATGACCGCCTCGAAACCTTCCTGATCCAGTGGATGCGCGGTGCCGGGCTCGAAGGCTTGGCAGCGTTTCCTCCGCAGCGCCGTTTCGACACCAGTGGACCGCTGCTGCTGCGGCCTTTCATCGACATCGCGCGCGCGGACATCGAGCGCTACGTCGAGGCGCGCGGCCTGGCCTTCGTCGAGGACGACAGCAACGACGATCGTCACCTGCTGCGCAACGCGGTGCGCCTGGACGTGCTGCCACGCCTCGATGGCTTGCGGCCCGGGTTCCGTGCCGCGGCGGCCCGCTCGGTCGATCTGGTCGCCGAGGCGACCGAAGCCCTGCGAACCGTGGCGGAAGTCGACCTCGCAGCCTGCCAGGATGGCGCGCCCGCCGGCATGCTGCGGCTCGACGCCCTGGCAACCCTGCCGGCGGCGCGCCAGACCTGGGTGCTGCGCGCGTGGCTGGCGTCCCACGACGTCGAAGCGCCGACGCGCGCCCGACTAATCGAAATGCTGCAGCAGGCGAGTGCAGCGCGCAGCGATGCGCGCCTGCTGGTGCGCCTGAGCGAGCGCGAAGTCCGGCGCTACCGCGGCCTGCTGCTGCTGAAGGACAGCGACACTTCAGCGCGCGATGCCGAGGCCTTTCGCTGGACCGGTGAGGATGAGATCCCGCTGCCCGGCTGGGGCGGTGCGCTGCGCTTCACGCGCCTGCATGACGGCGAGGGCTTCGACCCCGTGTGGTTGTCAGCCCAGCCGCTCGAGGCGCGGCCGCGCGCGGGCGGCGAGCGCTTCAAGCCGCATGCGGCGCGACCTTCGCGCACATTGAAGCGTCTGTATCAGGACGCCGGTATCGCCGAGTTCGAGCGCACCCGGCTGCCGCTGCTCTGGAGAGAGGGTGAACTGATCTATGTCGCCGGCCTCGGCGCAGACGTGCGCCTGACCGATCGTGACGGGGAACGCATCCGCATCGAATGGCACCCCGACGCCACGCTGATCGGCGACTGACGTCGCACCGCCAGCAGGCTGTCGGCTGATCCGGATCAGCAAGGCGCGACAGCGCCAACACCTATAATTACGAGTTAACTTTTTTCCGCAGCGAAAGCACCTGCGCGGCCATGGCTCTCATCGTCCACAAGTACGGCGGCACGTCGGTCGGTTCCGTCGACCGCATCAAGAACGTCGCACGCCGACTCGAAAAATGGCACAGGGCCGGGCACCAGCTGGTCGTCGTGGTCTCGGCCATGAGCGGCGAGACCAACCGGCTCCTCGGCCTGGCCAAAGAAGTGCAGGCCAGCCCCGATCCGCGCGAGCTGGATGTCGTCGCCTCGACCGGTGAGCAGGTGACCATCGGCCTGCTGGCAATGGCGCTCAAGGATCGGGGGCTCAAGGCCAAGAGCTATACGGGTCCGCAAGTGCACGTGCTGACGGACAGCGCATTCAACAAGGCGCGGATCCTGGAAATCGACGAGAAGAACATCCGGCGCGATCTCGGACAGGGTGCCATCGTCGTCGTTGCCGGCTTCCAGGGTGCCGACGAGGAAGGCAACATCACGACGCTCGGCCGCGGCGGCTCGGACACTTCGGCAGTCGCGCTGGCCGCGGCGTTGAAGGCCGACGAGTGCCTGATCTACACCGACGTCGACGGTGTCTACACCACCGACCCGCGCATCGTTCCCGAGGCGCGCAGACTCGACAAGGTGACCTTCGAAGAGATGCTCGAAATGGCGAGCCTCGGGTCCAAGGTGCTGCAGATCCGGTCGGTCGAGTTCGCAGGCAAGTACAAAGTGCCGCTGCGCGTGCTGTCGAGTCTGACCGAGCCCGACCTGCCGCTGACCGTTGAGGCGACCTCCGGCACGCTGATCACATTCGAGGAAGAAGCGAAGATGGAAAAGGCCGTCATTTCCGGCGTCGCGTTCTCGCGCGACGAAGCCAAGATCACCCTGACCCGCGTGCCCGACCGGCCCGGCATCGCCTACCAGATCCTCGGCGCGATTGCCGACGCCAATATCGACGTCGACATGATCGTGCAGAACATCAGCGTCGAGGGAACGACGGACTTCTCGTTCACCGTTCACCGCAACGAGTACCAGAAGGCGCTCGATGTGCTGAACAGCAAGGTCAAGGATCACGTCGGCGCAAAGCAGATCGTCGGTGACCCGAAGATCGCCAAGGTCTCGGTCGTCGGTATCGGCATGCGCTCGCACGTCGGTATCGCCAGCCTGATGTTCCGTACGCTCTCGGAGGAGGGCATCAATATCCAGATGATTTCCACCAGCGAGATCAAGATCTCCGTGGTGGTCGAGGACAAGTACATGGAACTGGCAGTGCGTGCCCTGCACAAGGCGTTTGGGCTGGAGCAGGCACCTGCCTGAGAATTGCTGGCGAGCCTCCCAGCGACTAAACTTGCGCCCTGCGCGGGCCAGCTCCCGCGCAGTTTTTTCATAACCGGTTTTTGGAGACGTGGCCGAGAGGTCGAAGGCACTCCCCTGCTAAGGGAGCATGCGCGCAAAAACGTGCATCGACGGTTCGAATCCGTCCGTCTCCGCCAGATGCAGACGCCCCCGCTTGGGGGCGTTTGCATTCCTGATACCGCATCGCGGCTAGGGCGTCTGCAGTCTCGCGACGGACTCGAGTGCCGTGAATAATCCGCTTACTCTCAAACTATCTGGAGACGTAGGTGCATTGCATTCGCCTCGCTGTTGTCATCGCTGCATTGCTGGGCGCGGGTTCGGCCTCGGCTACCGGAGTCGGGATCCGCGCTGGCACGACCGGCATTGGCGGCGACATTGCCTTCGACCTGGTGCCGACGCTGTCGGCGCGCCTCGGCTACTCGTGGCTGAACTTCAATGCTTCGGTGGATTCGACTGACACCAGCTACGACGGCAAGACGAAGCTATCCAACGGCAATCTCTTCCTCGACTGGGCGCCGCTGGGGCCATTGTTCCGTGTGACGGGTGGAGTGATCCTCAACGCCAACAAGGTGGACGTCACAGCGCAGGCCACCGGCGGCACTTATACGTTGGGAGGCACCACGTATTCCGCTGCTGACGTCGGCAGCCTGACCGGCACCGTGAAATCCGGGAACTCTGCAGCGCCTTACCTCGGCATCGGCTATGGCCGGGTGGCGGGCGCCGGCGTGAACTTCTACGCCGATCTCGGGATCATGTTCCAGGGCACGCCCAAGGCGACATTGACGTCCACCTGCGGCCCGGCCACGCCGGCGGCGCTCTGCAGCCAGATCCAGGCCAGCACCGCGCTCGAAGCAGTCGACCTGCAGGACAGCATCAAGAACTTCAAGTACTACCCGGTGGCGAACATCGGAGTCACGATCGGTTTCTAGCTGCCCGGCACCGAGGCGTCGACTGGCCGCGTGATAAACTCGCGACCTCGCGCCCGTAGCTCAGTTGGATAGAGTACTTGGCTACGAACCAAGGGGTCGTGGGTTCGAATCCTGCCGGGCGCGCCAATTATTCAAGGGGTTGCAGCGATGCAGCCCCTTTTTCTTTGCCCGGCTGTGCCGTAAACGTGCCGTAACCATGGCACATCTGGCTCGCCACCTCCCACCTGGTGCCCAGGTGATCCGCATACGGGGCGAGGTGGTTGGCCGCGAGATGCGCATACCGCCGCACCATCTCCACGCTTTCCCATCCGCCCAGTTCCTGCAGGACCGAGAGCGGTGTGCCGTCCTGCACGTGCCAGCTCGCCCAGGTGTGCCGCAGGTCATGCCACCGAAAATCCTGTATCTCCGCGCGTTCTAGCGCCTCGTACCAGGCTTTGGTGCTGACCTGAGTGATCGGCTTGCCCTTGAAGCTGAACACGAGGGTCGGATGCTTTCCACGCCATTGGTGGGTGACGGCCATCGTAAGGAAGTTCTGCTGACACTGTCGTAACTTGGTTTGGCGTTCCAGACGCTCGCACACCGAAAGTTTGCAAACTGGACTATTAGCAAACTTGACCTGAGTTCGCTTTGCAGCTATTTTGCAAACCATGGGTTTGCAAAATGAGTCAAAGCTAAACAAACTCCAGCAACTCCTCGGAGAGGGCCAACTCGCGTCAAGCGCCTGGCTGGCGGCAAACGGCTACTCCCGGGCACTGGTCTCGAAGTACGTGAAGGGCGGCTGGCTCGACTCTCCCGCGCGCGGCGTGTATCGCCGGCCAGGGCCGCCGCTCAAGTGGCAGCACGTCGTAGCAAGTCTGCAGCGCACCACCGGAAGTGAACTGCACGTCGGTGGCCGCTCTGCGCTCGTACATCGCGGGCTGGGGCATTACTTGCAGTTCAGCGGTGGGGAGACGATCCATCTCTACGGCGCTGCGGCATTGCCGTCGTGGGTCGCAAAGCTCGACTCGCCGGAACGGTTCGTTATGCATAGCGACGCCATGTTCCGTGGCCTGCGGGTCTTCCGTGACGAAAGGGGCGCGCTGTTGGACGCCCGCGGCGTGCAGCTGGAGCCTCGGCAGTTTGCCGAGCGCGGCTTGCAGCAGATGACCTGGGGCGCGTGGGACTGGCCGCTCCTCTACGCGTCAGATGAGCGCGCGATTCTCGAAGTGCTGCAGGATGTGCCCGCTGAGGAGTCGATCCACGAGGCCGACGTACTCATGCAAGCACTCGGGAACCTGCGCCCCGGTCTGGTGACGACGCTTCTCCGCGCCTGTACGAGCGTGAAGGCGAAGCGTCTCTTTCTTGCGCTGGCGGAGAGGCACCGGCATGCGTGGTTCCCGCGTCTGAACCTCGACGGCGTGGATCTCGGCAAGGGCAAGCGCATGCTGGAGCCCGGAGGCAAGCTCCATCCGAAGTACCTCATCACGTTGCCGGTGGACCTAGGTGATCACTCCCGCTAGTCCGTACTCAGCGCAGGTGCGCCTGTTGGTACGCGTGCTACCGGTCGTGGCGCGAGCGGAGTGCTTCGCGCTCAAGGGCGGCACGGCGATCAATCTCTTCGTCCGCGAAATGCCACGGCTCTCGGTGGATATCGATCTTGCGTTTCTTCCCATGGGCGAACGCGCGGCGGCGCTGCAGGAGATCGATGCGGCTCTCGGCGCTATCGGAGCGACGTTAACAAGGCAGCCCTACGGCTACCGAGTGCATGGGGTGAAACGTCAAGAAAGTCACGCCTACGGATTGCTCGTCTCGGACGACGCCTCGACCATCAAGATCGAAGTGTCCCCGGTGCTGCGAGGCACGGTGTACCCGCACGAGAGGAAACGAATTTCGGCCCTGGCCGAAACGCACTATGGATTCGCTGAAGTGCCCGTCGTGTCGTTCGCGGATCTGTACGCTGGAAAGATCGTCGCGGCGCTGGATCGGCAGCATCCACGCGACTTGTTTGACGTGATGCTGCTGCTCGGCGGCGAGGGCATCAGCGACGAGTTGTTCCGAGCCTTCATCGTCTATCTGATCAGTCACGACGGCTCGATCGCGCGCCTGATCAACGCAGCGCCGAAGCCGCTGCACGAACTCTTCGAACGCCAGTTCGTTGGCATGACGGCGTCCCCCGTTTCGCTCGCAGCACTCGAGCAGGCACGCACCGATCTGATCGCAGCGCTGCATGCGCGGCTGACCGAACGCGAGCGCTCGTTCCTTGTTTCATTCAAACGCGGCGAGCCGCAATGGGACTTGCTCGGCGTGGCCCACGCGCCGGATCTGCCTGCGGTCCGGTGGAAGCTGCACAACCTGGCGCTCATGTCGTCGGACAAGCGCCGCGAAGCCGTGGGCAACTTGATACGGGTTCTCGAAGCCATTTAGCGTGATGAATGAGACCACCGAGGTACATAAACTTCGGGAGCCCAATGAGCTCGACGTCGACCATCCCAAAGGTGAGCAGAGGCTTCAAGATCGATGCCCACCTTGGACATACTTGCGACGCGCGACTAACTGCTTGTGCCATAAATGTGACGTAGTTAGGCTGGGAATCGAATTGGCAAGCGCTACAAGTCATTGAATTTAAAGATGCACTGATATCAAAATCGGCCTACGAACCAAGGGGTCGTGGGTTCGAATCCTGCCGGGCGCGCCACACCACAAAAGTGCAATTGCTGCAGGCCCTTTTCTTTTGCGGTGTTGCTGTCCTGAGTCGACCTGCGGCGACGGGGTGAACTCGTCCGCCGCGAATCCGAGGCGAGCGTCAACCACTCTCGTTCTGGTGTCTTCGCACGCGCCGGCGGCGCGATCGTTGTCATCGCTCAGAACATTGCGCCACCCGGCGGGCAGACTTCACAGGAGACGGATGGTTGCTCCACGGCGAGATAGCGAGGACCACATGCTCAAGCCCTGGCTCGCTCAATACCCGGCCGGCGTGCCGGCCGAAATCGACGTCAACAAGTTCGCCTCCCTGAAGGCGGTGCTGACGGCTAGTTGCGAGCGCTTTGCCGACCTGCCTGCCTTCAACTCGATGGGCACGCGAATGACCTTCCAGGAACTCGACGGGGGGAGCCGCGCCTTTGGGGCCTGGCTGCAGAAGGTTGCAAAGCTGAAGCGCGGCGATCGGGTCGCGTTGATGATGCCCAACCTGTTGCAGTACCCGGTTGCCATGTTCGGGGTGCTGCGGGCGGGAATGGTGGTGGTCAATGTCAACCCGCTCTACACGCCGCGCGAACTCAAGCATCAGTTGACCGACTCCGGCGCGGTGGCCATCGTGGTACTAGAAAACTTCGCGCACACCGTGCAGCAGGTGATCAAGTCGACGCCCGTGCGCACCGTCATCACGACGCAGGTCGGCGATCTGCTGCCGCCGCTCAAACGGCTGCTGACCAACGCCGTGGTCAAGCATGTGAAGAAGATGGTGCCGCCATGGCAGTTGGCAGGTGCGATGGACTTCAACCGGGTGCTGGCCGCTGGCCGCGCCCAGTCGCTCGACGAGGTGACGCTCACCCACGACGATCTCGCCTTCCTGCAGTACACCGGCGGCACCACCGGCGTAGCGAAGGGCGCGATGCTGACCCACGGGAACATGGTGGCCAACGTCCTCCAGGTCGCTGCCTGGATGTCCCCGAACCTGAAGGACGGCGCTGAAACGCTGGTCATCCCGCTGCCGCTGTATCACGTGTTTGCACTGACCGGCTGCTTGTCATTCTTTGGCATCGGCACGCAGACCGTGCTGATCGCCAACCCGCGTGATCTGCCGGCGTTCTTCAAGTCGCTCAGGCAGACACAGTTCAGCGCGATCATCGGTGTCAACACGCTGTTCCGCGCACTGCTCGACGCGCCTGATGCCGCCAGCGTCGACTGGAGTCATCTGAAGCTCGCAGTCGCCGGCGGCATGGCCGTACAGCAGGTAGTTGCGCATCGCTGGAAGCAGATGACCGGCGTGCCACTGGTGGAAGGCTACGGTCTCACCGAGAGCGCACCGGTCGCGATCGCCAACCCGGTCACCATCGACGAGTGGAGCGGCAGGATCGGCGTCCCGCTTCCCAGCACCGACGCGGCGATCCTCGACGACGACGGCCAGCCGGTCGCGCTAGGTGAAGTGGGCGAGATCAGCCTGCGCGGACCGCAGGTGATGAAGGGCTACTGGAACCGCCCCGAGGAAACCGCCCATGTCTTTACCGCGGACGGCTGGCTGCGCACGGGCGACATGGGCGTAATGGACGAACTGGGAAACATCCGCATCACCGATCGCAAGAAGGACATGATCGTCGTGTCCGGGTTCAAGGTGTTTCCCAACGAGATCGAGGATGTCCTGACGACCCACCCGGGCGTGCTGGAAGCCGCGGCGATCGGTGTGCACGATGAGCGCTCGGGCGAGACGGTCAAGGTGGTCGTCGTGCGCAAGAACCCGGCACTGACCGAGAGCGAGCTGCTGGCGCACTGCAAGCAGCATCTGACCGGGTACAAGATGCCGCGCATTGTCGAATTCCGCAGCGAACCTTTGCCGAAGACGAACATCGGCAAGATCCTGCGGCGTGAACTGCGCGATGGCAGCGCGACGGCCTCGGACGCGCCACCAGTGATGCACGCGCCGGCCAGTCAAGCCTAGCGCCCGTGGTGATGCTGCCGCCACGGTATCGTCCCCGCCGGCTCACGCTGCGCGATGGCCGCGAGGTGACGCTGCGTGCGATCGTCGAGACCGACGCGGTGGAGATCGCTCATGCCTTCGAGCGGCTGTCAGATGATTCGCGCTACTACCGTTTCATGCAGCACAAGAAAGAGCTTGATCCTGCAGCACTGGATCGCGGTGTGCACCCGCGACTCGGTCGTGACTTCGCGTTCGTCGCAACGAGTCCGACTGCCGACGGCTTCGACATCGTCGGTGCCGCACAGTATGTCCGCGCAGGTAGCGGACGCGCCACGGACTTGCGAGTTCGCGATCACCGTGGCTGAGGCCTGGCGCGGCACCGGACTGGGTGCCCAGTTGCTGGCCAGCCTGGTGCGACGGGCGCGTCGCGATGGTTACAGGACGATGGAAGGCTCGGTGATCGCCGACAACGTGCCGATGCTCACGTTGGCGCGAAAGCTCAAATTCACGGTGCACCCGGTCTCGGGGGACGCCACTGTGGTCCGGGTGCAGCGCGCGCTGTAGTTGAAGCCTTCCTCCCCGACCGGGTCCTCGACGCAGGCTGACGCGTGCTGCTTGCCAGGAAAGAAAAGGGCTTGCATCGCTGCAAGCCCTCTTTTCTTCCTCCGGGGCTTGGCCGGACCAGAAACCTACTGTGCTGCCAGTGCGTCGCGTCCGGTATCGAGCGAGCCGCCGGGCAAGTGCTCGAACGCGGCCCCGACAAGTTCCGGGTCTGCAGAATTCTGGGGGCTGGCTATTGCGGATGACCGAACGATGGCGTCGTAGACGGGCACCATGGTCATGTCGCGCACGAACGGCCTGGCCGCGAACATTTCAATTCGCAGTGTGCGTTCCGGCTGGACGGGTTGCCCGGTCGGCGCATCGGCTGTCAAACCAGCGGCCCGGGTGGTCACGGTCGCGCTCGAGGCGGTGACGCCCTTGACCTGAACCGAGCTCGGCCGCGTTGGGTGCTTCAGCGCGGCGTTGCGCGTCGCGCTTGACTGGTATTGCACGAAGATCGCAACGTCCGCGGCTACGAACGTCGTCTCCCGCCAGCCCCTCGCATTCAGTTGA
This sequence comes from uncultured beta proteobacterium, assembly GCA_963766365.1. Classification (GTDB taxonomy): domain Bacteria; phylum Pseudomonadota; class Gammaproteobacteria; order Burkholderiales; family Burkholderiaceae_F; genus JALORV01. The sequence continues at coordinate 2,492 of CAVXZK010000001.1, read as the reverse complement.
TCGCGGACCAGTTTGGCGTAGAGGTCTTGCTGGATGGCGTCCTGCCCCTTCGCGGGCACCAGCACGAATTTCTTTGGTGCGGTATCGAGATTGTTAAATGTTCGGACTTCGGTGTCCTGCGCGGCCGCGTGTCCTGCCAGCAGGGCGACCGCGAGTACGAGCGGCACGGCGATGGTTCTCACGGCACTACCCTCAACGTCGATCCCCATGGCAGGAGTCTCGCAGCGCTGCCCGGTGCTGAACCCTGAAAATGAGGGACAAATGGGTAGCCTTCCTGGCACGCCCGCCGTGATGAGTAATACGGTCCGCGTCGGGCCCTCGTCCTGCCGGCTAGAGCCAGGGCAGGGGCTGCAAGTCATTGATGGACAATGATCCTTTCGGGCTTTTCCGTGCCCGCCCGACGAGCGGTCCTTCCCGCCAATCCTTCCGCGTGCGCTTTTGATCAAGCGAGGGCAGCGCTGAGGCCCCGTTTCGTTAGCTGATGTGGCATAAGAGATGCTCTCAGGTGGGCCGAACTGGCCGCAACGCCGCGCGTTCGTGCTCCCGTCACCCCGAGCGGCACTGCAATCGTCGTCTCTGGGCGGATGATTTTCGGGTCGTCCACGGGCCGAATCGGAGTGTTGTAGTCCCCGCTGGCTGCCTTCCGCCGCGTCGCGATCGACCGCTTTTCAGAAGGTAACCGCTGAACTTCTACCGATATCTATCGAACTGGTTTGATGCGCTGTCGCGGCCGCAGCGTTGGGGGGCACGTGACGAGCCGCTGTGGGCTGAAGTGTTCAGCCCGGAGCGACTGGAGCAGCACGCCGAGAGCCTTGCGGAAGCACAGACCACCGGGGATCTTCGGCTGCCCTGGTTCGGGTTCGCCCGGCGCAGCGCCGACAACGCGCGGGTGCTGGCCGGGGCCTACGAGGCCGTCGCCGATGCCGTCGACCAGCAGAGTTCGATCACGCCGGCCGCCGAATGGCTGCTCAACAACTTCCACATCGTTGACGAGCAGATCCGCGACATCCGCTCGTTGCTGCCGTCCGGCTTCTTCAATGAGCTGCCCGCGCTCGACAGCGGCCCCCTGTTCGGGATGCCGCGCATCTACGGCATCGCGTGGGCGTTCACTGCGCACACCGACAGCAATTTCGACTCGGCTCTGCTGCAACGCTTCGTCGCCGCGTACCAGCGCGTTCAACCGTTGACGCTGGCAGAGTTGTGGGCGCTGCCGATCATGCTGCGCATCGTGATGATCGAGAACCTGCGTCGCCTCGCGGCACGCATCGTCGAATCGATCGACGGTCGCGAATTGGCGGATCGCTTCGCCGATGAACTGCTCGGACTCGGCCCCAGCGGGACCTCGAACCAGCCCGACTGGCCGTTTGACGAGAATCTGCCGTTGCCGCGCGCTTCCGCCGCACAGCTTTATCAGCGTTTGCGCTATGCCGATGTCGTGGCCGCTCCCGTGCTCGCGATGCTTTCGGAGCGATTGGCCAGGGAGGGGACCCATCCTGAAGAGGTCGTGCGGCTCGAGGTTGATCGGCAAACCGCCGCCGACCTTTCGGTGCGCAACCTGATCACCAGCCTGCGGCTCATCTCCTCATTCGAATGGCAGAAGTTCGTCGAGGCCCTCAGCCTGGTGCATCACGCCCTGTGCGCGGCGCCGCTCTTTGCGCGCATGGATTTCACCACCCGCGACCGTTATCGGCACGCCATCGAGGAACTCTCACGCAGGTCCCCGCTGACCGAACTCGAGATCGCGAAGGTGACCGTGGCGCGCGCCGCGCAGGCCGATATTGCGGCGGAACCGCGTCTGCATGATCCAGGCTATTACCTGATCGATGACGGGCGCGAGGCTCTGGAGCGTGAGATTGGATACCGGGTTCCGCTCGGTCGCAGGATCTTCCGCGCCGCACTGCGGATCGCGCTGCCGCTTTATCTCGGGGCGCTCTTTCTGCTGACTTGCGGTGTGCTTGCCATCGCGATGTTGCCGAGCGCGGGAGTGGGCGTCGACGGCGCTTTCCTGGTCCTGATCGGAGCGTTGGCGATCTTCCCCGCCTCCGACATCGCAGTCACCCTCGTCAATCGGCTCGCCAGTGCAGCCGTTGCACCCCGGCACTTGCCGCGTCTGGAACTCGCCAGCGGCATCCCCGCATCGATGCGCACGTTTGTCGTGGTGCCGATCCTGCTCGGCAGCGACGAATCCATCGCAGAACAGGTCCATCAGCTCGAAACGCGACATCTTTCGAGTGGTCCGGGAGAGATCTACTTCGCGTTGCTCACCGACTGGCCCGACGCTGACAGCGAGCAGATGCCGGACGATCGCCGCCAGTACGAGTATGCCGTGGCGGCCATCAGCAAGCTCAACAGCCGCTATCGCAACGGGGCAGACGAGACATTGACGCGCCAGCCATGCTTCTACCTCTTTCATCGACGTCGCCTCTGGAACCCGGCGCAATCCCGATGGATGGGGTGGGAGCGCAAGCGCGGAAAACTGCAGGAGTTCAACC